>NZ_JBQEOP010000002.1:983026-1211777 GCF_052045305.1 Chitinophaga sp. 22308
TTCTCCTGACCTTCTGGTTGTTGTTTTAGTTTGATGCCTGCATGTTTTTGTTTCTCCTGACCTTCCGGTTATCGTTTTTAGTTTGATGCCGATTCTTTCCGTTTGCCCGCCACATACCTCCCCGCATTTACCGCTGGTGTAATTTTTAATCTGCTATATCGATTTTGCAAAGAAAGATTTCCTTTTTGTTGTATTTTGGAATCCGGATATAAGAAGGATGCTATTTAATGCCATTCCTGTCAATGTGCAGGAACCCGGCTTGCGCGCGTGTTGTATATATTTTCCACGTTAGGTATATACTCTTTGGTCAGTCTGTTGTAGGCCCCTTCCTATCTTTTTAAACATTTATAGTCAGGCTATTATTTTCATTGGATGCATATTGCTAAAAGGATTTAGCAAAACAAAAAACAAAACAGATCTATGCTCAAATGGTATGAGTTCCGTCCAAAGTTGAAACAACTGGGCATCAGTCCCGGTAAAGCTTTGGTCTTCATGATGGGCGTTGGCTGCAGCCAGCAGCTGATAGCCCAGCAGACTATTCCCCTGACCGACCTGTCAGGATTTAAGCAGCCGGCTGCCAACTGGCGTATAGCCGGCGACGTAAATGCCGACCTGCAAAGAGAAAACACCCTGACCACCACCAGTGGCACGGGTATCCTGGTGAACCTGCCGGAGAAAGGAAAACACGGCCAGGACCTATACACCAACTGGCAACATGGGGACCTGGACCTCGAACTGGACTACCTGGTATCTGCCAAATCCAATTCGGGCATCTATCTGCAGGGCAGGTACGAAATACAGCTGCTCGACAGCTGGGGCGTCCTCTCACCACGGCCGTCAGACAACGGCGGTATCTATGAACGCTGGGACAACAGCCGTCCGGAAGGGCAGCAGGGCTACGACGGCCATGCGCCCCGCCAGAACGCCAGCCTCGCGCCCGGCCTGTGGCAACACATGAAAATCGCTTTTCAGGCTCCCCGCTTCGATGCTGCCGGCAATAAAATTGCCAATGCCGTCATCCTGAAAATAGAGCTCAACGGCGTCACTATCCAGGAAAACGTAGTCCTTTCCGGCCCCACCCGAGGCGGCATGGAAAACAACGAAGTGGCGGAAGGCCCGCTGCGTATCCAGGGAGACCACGGCACCGTGGCCTTCCGCAATATTAAAATGCAATCCTATAACGCACCTAAACCGGAACTGAAAGCGGTGCGCTATGCTATCTATAAAGGCTCTTTCCAGCAACCACCTGATTTTAAAACCATCAAGCCTATCGCTACCGGTGAAGCCGCCCAACTCACCTCCAATCTTACCGGCCTGCCGGACAACGAGTTCCTGGTACGGTACACCACTACGCTGGATGTAAAAGCTGCGGGAACTTACGATTTCAACCTGCACACCTCCGGTGGCGGTGGTCAGCTCAAAATCAACGACCAGGTGCTTAACGGCTCCCACAGCCGCGACGCTAAAGGTGGTATTACCTTGCAACCCGGTAGCTACCCGGTGGAAGTGCTATATGGCAAAACCGTGGACTGGGCCAAACCATCGCTGACGCTGAGCGTCCGCTCCGCGGCTGTCCGCGAGTTTGCCCTCAGTGATCTCAACGTGCCAGCAGATGATCCTACTGATCCCATCCTCGTCACCGCTACGGAAAATACCGTGCTGCGCAGCTTCATGGACCTGAGAGGCGGTCCCCGCGTGGTACATGCCGTTTCTGTCGGCAGCCCGGCAAAGGTGCACTACACCTACGATATGGACCATGCAGCACCGGTACAGGCATGGCGCGGCGAATTCCTCAACACCACGCCTATGTGGCACGACCGTGGCGATGGCTCTTCCCGCCCGATGGGCATGGTGCGTATACTGGACAACAAACCGGCGATGTCACTGGCCCGCCTCGCCTCCGCTGAGGCGGAATGGCCTGCGGATACTGCCGGCACCGCTTACCGCCCTAAAGGATACGACCTCGATCCAGAAGGAGTGCCCTCCTTCCGGTTCGATATCTACGGCGCCGCAGCGAGCGACAGCTTCCGCGTATTGCCCGGCAATACAGGACTGCACCGCAGCCTGCAGGTGGCTGGCACACAGGACAACCTGTACGCCCGTATAGCCGTAGCCGATAGCATCTCCCAACTGGCGGACGGTACTTACATGATAGGGGACAAAGCCTGGTATGTGAAAATGGACAACAGCAGCGCGAAACCCGTTATCCGCCGTCAACAGGGAAAAATGGAACTGATCGTACCGGTAAAAACCGCCATCGGTTACGCCATTATCTTCTAAGCAGAAACATGCACAAGACATTATGAAACTGAACTATAAAAGATTAACTACCGGGATAGCAGCCGGTATGTTGATGATGACGACTGCTATTCAACCGGTACTGGCACAGGAGTCGCCCAAAGAAGAGGACTTCTTCCGGATCGCCCGTATCAGTTCACCGGAAGGAACCCTGCTGGAAGTAGGTGGTTTGTGTACGCTGCCCAATGGTGACCTGGGCATCGCTACCCGCCGCGGTGATATCTTCATCGTGGAAAACCCGACCAGCCGCCAGCCTTATTTCCGTAAAGTGGCTTCTGGCCTTCACGAAGTACTGGGCCTCGTCTGGAAAGATGGCTCCCTTTACTGCGCACAACGCGGTGAACTGACGAAACTCACCGATACCAATATGGACGGTAAGATCGACCGCTTCGAAACCGTATATTCCTGGCCGTTGTCCGGTCATTATCATGAGTACAGCTTCGGCCCCGTGGTTGCGCCGGACGGCTCTTTCTTCGTATCCGGCAACGTGGCCTTCGGCAACGAAGAATGGTGGCGCGGTGAAAGCCGCGTTCCCTGGCGCGGATGGATGATGCACATCAGCGCAGACGGGAAAATGGAACCCTGGGCAACCGGCTTCCGCTCTCCCTGCGGCCTCGGCATCATCGACGGAGAATTGTTCTATACCGAAAACCAGGGCGACTGGATGGGCTCCGGCGGACTGGTACACGTGAAAAAAGGCAGCTTCGTGGGGCATCCTGCCGGCCTGCGCTGGACCAACCTGCCTAATTCACCGGTAAAACTCACCACCGAACAGCTGTACAGCAAAGTAGATCCCCGCTTCCGCAGAGATGAAAACAACCGCGCTATCAAACCGGAAAACGTGGAGAACGAAAAATTCGTGACGCTGTTCGACATGAAACAATATTTCCCGGAAGTGCAACTGCCGGCAGTATGGCTGCCACACGGCGTGCTGGGCATTTCCAACTCACAGGTGGTGACCATCCCCGAAGGTGCGTTCGGCCCGTTCGCCAAACAGGTACTGGTAGGCGATCAGGGACAAAGTAAAATCATGCGTGTTTATCTTGAAAAAGTAAATGGTGAATATCAGGGTGCTGCCTGGGACTTCAGAAGCGGTTTCCAGTCAGGCGTGCTGCGCCTGGCATGGGCGAAAGACGGTTCGCTCTTTGTGGGTGAAACCAACCGTGGATGGGGTTCCGCCGGCGATGCCAACCAGGGCCTGCAACGCCTGGTATGGAACAACCGCGTGCCTTTCGAAATGAGGACCGTGAGCGCCAGACCGGATGGTTTCGAAATTACCTTCACACAACCGGTAGACAAAAAGTATGCGGAAGACCTGGCGTCCTATCATGTGGAAAGCTTTATCTACAAGTATCATCCGGTGTACGGCAGTCCGACCGTGAATACGGAAAACCTGACTGTTAAAGGCGTGAAAGTGGCTGCTGACGGCATGAGCGCACGTATTATTGTCAACGGTCTACGTCGTTACTACATTCATAAATTATCGCTGACAGGTATCCGTTCCCAGGAAGGATCTTACTCACTGGTACATCCGGATGCGTATTATACGCTGAACAATATTCCTGAAGGCGCGGCATTGGCCATGTCTGAAGTAAGCACCAAAAGCAGTGCGAAAGCGCCGGTAGCGGAACCTAAAGCACCGGCTAAAACTGCCGCAGGAAAAGCCGAACCGGCCAAAGCGCCTACTTTAGCGCAGATACAGCCGCTGTTAAATAAATATACCTGCTCTTCCTGTCATAATGCAGAAAAGAAACAGGTAGGACCTGGCTTTAAGGAAGTAGCGAAAAGAAATTACTCTGTCGCCAAAATTTTGTCGCTGATTAAAAATCCGAAGCCGGAAAACTGGCCGGGTTACGCTACACCGATGCCTCCGTTCCCGCAGGTGCCCCAGGCTGATGCCACCAAGATTGCCCTGTGGATCAACTCACTCAAATAATTTTTGATTTGGTCATTTGATATTTAGTTATTTATAGGCTGCTGATACAACAGGAGCCCGTAAATAACTAAATATCAAAATAAACAAATGACTAGCTGTTCATTATCTCCTCAATCTCTTCTGCCTCTTTAGGTATTGTCTTCATCAGGTCTTCAAATCCGTTTTCGGTGACCAGCAGGTCGTTTTCTATTCTCACTCCGATACCTTCCTCTTCATTGTAAATACCTGGCTCATTGGTGATAACAGCGCCTTCCGGCATGGGCTCATCATAGTAACCTGTGTCGTGCACGTCCAGTCCGAGGAAGTGGGACACGTTATGATAGCAGTGTTTGTTCAGGTAATACTGCGCACCGTGTGTCTGAATATCGGCAATGGTGCAGAGGCCCAGTCCTACGAGTTCTTCGAGCAGCAGGTTGTTGGAAATTTTCCAGAGGTCTTTTATGAGGATGCCCGCTTTTACTTCCTGCGCTACCTTTTTGTGTACCCGTAATACAGCATTGTAGTATGCTTTCTGGCGTGGCGTAAAGCGGCCGTTCACCGGAAAGGTGCGGGTGAGGTCTGTGTTGTAGTACCGGTATTGGGCCGCGGCGTCTATCAGTACGATGTCTCCATCTTTGCCGATGCTTTCGTTGGCGCGGAGATGCAGTATCGTGCTGTCTGCGCCGAAGGCCACAATCGGTTCATAGGCCCAGGTGGCGCCATGCTGCATGTATTCGTGTATCATTTCCGCTGCCACCTGCATGCCGGTCTGTCCGGGCCGGATGCTCTGCAGCACGCGGCGGAAGCCTCTCTCTGTGATCTCGCTGGCTTTGCGTATCAGTGCTATTTCTGCCGGTGTTTTAGCATTACGTTGCCGGGCCAGAATAGGGTAGAGGCGTTCATACCGATGCAGGGGATAGTACTGTTTACAGGCGAGCAGCAGCCGGTCTTCCCGCGTCTGTGTTTCGTTTTCTGAACGCGCGTGTTCATTGGTGTGCAGATAGATACTATTGCACAGCGGCAGTACTTTCTTCATGACGGCCCAGAACTCGTCGGTATAAAAAACGGTACGGATACCGGAGATGTTGGAGGCAGTGGCTTTGTCCACTCTTCTGCCCATCCATTTGACAAACATCTGATCTACCCGTTTGATGAACAGTATTTCCCGCAGGGAAGGATCAGGGTGACCGGGGAAGAGGGCGAGCATCGCGTCTTCTTCGGAGAGGCCTGTCAGGTAATACACGTTCACATTGGGATAGTAGGGCATGGTCCCGTCGGCGTTGGTCGGCATGACGTCATTGGCGGTCAGGAGAGCCGCGGCACCGGCAGGCAGTTGCCGGATAAGGCGTTGACGGTGATCTGAAAACATAAGGGTGACGTAGTTTGGTGAAGTCACAAACTTAGCGGGAGGGTAGGGAATAAGTGGTGTAAAAAGGCGACAGTTTTATGCCGACCATTTGTTCCATTCTTTTCTGAAATGGGAGAAGTCATGATAGCCCAGTTCTTCCCAGTCGGCTTTGTAGCCATGTAGTACATACTGCGCGGCGGCGTGCCGGAAGCGCAGTATAGCCAGGCACTTTTTGGGGCTGATGCTCAGGGAATCGGAGAAATATCTTTCGAGGGTACGGGGCGACACGTAGAGGAGGCCGGCCAGTTTTTTCAGCTGGAAGCCTGATTGCTGTAAGGCAGGGCCGTTAAGGGATTGCAGCACATAATCAAAACGGTGGTTGTCGGTGGTGGTGCTGGTGTGCCGGCGCAGAAACTTTTCCAGCAGGGTTTTGATGACCTGCATGTCCGGTGCATCATACACTGCGGATTCCAGTTCTGGCAGGCGTGTCATTACATCATGGGCGGAAAGTGTCTGCCGTTGCATGTCGGCGCCTTTTACATGAAAAAGGTAGTTCAGGCTGGCAGGTTTGAATTTAATGCCGACGAGGAAATTATTCGGGTAATGACGATAGGTGACAGGTGTGGTTTGGTAACCTATCAACTCGCTGTGGTGACAAGAATGCAACAGTTGTCCTTTAGCGTTGCAGATATCGAAAGGAGCACCCAGGTTCAATACCAGCGAAGCGTTCATGTTGGCCAGCAATAATTCGCGGAACTCTTCATCTTCCGGTAACGGCCTGCGAAGGTCCAGCAGCCAGTAGTAGACCACATGCCGCTCCAGGTCAGGCGACGGGCTGATATACCGGTACTGGCCGTTGAAATATTCCTGGTTAATGAATTCGATTGCCTGCATAACAGGGTGCTAATTTACGGATATCAGATGCATGATTTGATCATCTCCCGAACATTTTAATCGTATGTTCTGTTAATTAGGTTACCTGTGAAAATCCGGATCAGGGCGTACATGATCACCGCAGTAGCCCTGCCGTTCCCCGGCTTTCATGAAAATACTGTTACCGGCATACATTGGAATGCCGGCGGGCATACTGTACTGTAAAATCATTTAAAGTTAACGGTTGATAAACAGGTACAACATCTTGCAATTTGTTGAGATGTGCTGGGGCGGGCTTATATGTTGACAGCGCCCGCCCTTTTTTTCTTATGATGCGCTTTTATATTGATAGAATCTTCCCGCCATCAATCCCATCGGTAGGCCGATAGCCACCATCAGGATGGTCATGCCCACCAGTACGTTTACCAGGTGGAACGGTCCTTTGGGGATATTGGTCAATGGTAATATCAGCAGGTTCATCACCAGCCAGACAAAGATGCCGTATATCAGTCCGGATACCGACGGTATCTTCCGCATCTCCGGTATGCGCGGATACAGGAAGAAGAACAGCAACGTAAATCCCAGAGCGATGATGTAATGGAACAATACTCCCAGCCAGGGCATGACGGGGTTGCCACTGAATGCCGCCGTGCCGTAAACGCCGCTGGCAACGAACAACAGCACGTTGACAAAACTTTTGCCCGTTACCAATACAAACTGCAGGCAGGCGGAGAATAAATCAAGCGTACCGGCTATCAGCCAGGTGAGGAAGATAATGCCGACAGGAAAAGCGCGAGTGTTAGCCATAGTGTTAAAGAAATAGTATCCTTTAAATTAAAAAATTTCTTCATAAAAAACCAAAGGAAATTTTGAGGAGGCAGTTCTACGTCAGTGCTGCGCATCTCGGTTCTTAACTATTAACTATCAGCTTTCAGTCCTCAACCCTCAACCCTCAACCCTCAATCCTCAACCCTCAACCCTCGACCTTCAACCCTCAACCCTCGGCCTTCAACCTTCAGCCTTCAGCCTTCAACTTTCAGCCTTCAGCCTTCAGCCTTCAGCCTTCAGCCTTCAGCCTTCAGCCTTCAGCCCTCGACCCTGACCGTCCGCTTGGCCCCGTTTTTATCCCTTGGCCATTTGTGTTTATCATACAATATTCACCCAATTATCTCCCGATTTGGTCATCTACCTTAAAATCTTCTTAAAATTATTTTATAAAACATTGTTAATCAGTTTGTTAAAATTTATAAAAAGAAAAATTTAAATGAACGTTTAAGTAAACGATTGTTTTAATTAAACGTTTGTTTAACTTTGCTTCGTCAAAACAACAAAGGGAACATGGAAGACTATAACGATAAGCAACTTTCAATCATTTCGGTGGCGGAACGTTTGTTTGCAGAAAAAGGTTTTCATGGCACTTCTGTAAGGGATATCGCACAGGAAGCAGATGTGAACATTGCCATGATATCCTACTACTTCGGGTCGAAGGACAAGTTGCTGGAGGCGGTTTTCAGGCTACGGATGAATGCGTCCCGCATATTCATCAACGAACTGGTACAGAACGATACCATGGCCCCCCTGGAAAAAATATACTCCCTGATCGACAGGTTTATCAATAAAATGCTGAATGAACAAAACTTTCAATGCATCATGAGCCGGGAACAGCTCAATAAAGAACAAAGCCCGGTAAGAGACCTGATCTGGCAGCTGAAAGCAGAAATGCTTGGTCTGATGCGCCCCATCGTGACCAACGCCCAGGACGCGGGTATTTTTACCACCGATGTGGACGTGGAAATGCTGTTGACAACCCTGTTTGGCACCATTCACCAGACAATACCTGCTCAGCATGTGTTACGGACGTACCCGGAAAACGCACACATGAACGACGAGGAGTTTAAAGAATATTTAAGGCTCAGACTGAGCAACCATTTGAAAAAATTGTTTAAAGCAATCCTTACACATGAATTCTAGAAGCATATACAAACGATTATATGCGCTTACATCCGGAATCGTGCTGACGCTGGTTTTTCAGGCAGCATCCGCACAACAAAGCGTAAAACCGCTTTCGTTAAATGAAGCCATATCGCTGAGTCTCCAAAACAGTAAACAACTGAAGGCCAGCCAGGCCCGCATTGAAGAGGCCAACGCTAACGTTAAAACAGCCAACGAAAGACAGCTGCCAGACGTAAGCATATCCGGCTCTTACCTGCGACTGACACAGCCTAATCTTGATCTGAAACTCGGCAAAGGAGGTAGTAACCCCGGCGGCGGTTCAGGCATGGAAGCGCCAAAAGTAGACCAGGCAGCCTATGGTATGGCCAATGTGTCCATCCCTGTGTTTGCCGGCATGATGATACAAAGCGGCAAAGAAGCAGCCCGCTACCTCGCACAGGCAGCCAAACTGGACGCCGACAAAGACCGCGATGACGTGATCGAAAACACCATCGGCGCTTACAGCAACCTCTATAAAGCCACTCAGGCGGTGAAACTGATGGAGGAAAACCTGAAGCAGTCCACCCAGCGCGTCAAAGACTTCTCCAACCTGGAAAAGAACGGCCTGTTGGCACGCAATGACCTCTTAAAGGCAGAGCTGCAACAGTCCAACTATGAACTGTCCCTCATGGACGCACAGAACAGCCTGAAAGTAGCCAACCTCAACATGAACATCATGCTGGGCCTGCCAGACAACACAACGCTGCAACTGGACACCACGGTGTTTAAAGTAGACGATAAAACCGACGGCAGAGGCGTAGCGGAATTTGAACAACTGGCTTACCAGAACCGTAAAGACGCTGCTTCCCTCGGTGCTAAAGAGAAAGCTGCTTTCGCCAACATAAAAGGAGTGAAAGGTGAATACTATCCTTCTCTCGCGGTAACCGGTGGTTATGTGGCCGCTTACATTCCAAACGTAGTGACCATCACCAACGCTGTAATGGGCGGGGTAGGCTTGAAATACAACCTTTCCTCCCTCTGGAAAACAGGTAGCAAGGTGGCCAGCGCAAAAGCACAGCTCGCGCAACTCCAGGCCAATGAGGCCAGCCTGACAGACGCTATCCACCTCGATGTGGTGAGGTCTTACGAAAACTACCTCCTGAGCAGGAAAAAAATGGACACTTATATCAAGGCGATAGAACAATCAGAAGAGAACTACCGTATCACGAAGAACAAGCACGATAACAATCTGGCTACCACCACTGACCTGCTGGATGCGGACGTGGCCAACCTCCAGGCTCATCTGAACTACACCTTCGCAAGAGCAGATGCACTGGTGGCCTACAACAAATTGTTACAGGCATCGGGAATACTCGACAACAACAAATAACAACAAACCAATAAACTACAAAGCTGTGGAAACGCAAACAAAAGCTACTAATAATATATCTACCATGCAGGAAACATCCGCGCCTAAAAAGCGCAGCAAAGGGTTCGTGATCGTACTGGCCGCTCTGGTGCTGGGTGGCGGCGCGTTCGGTATCTCAAAATACATCCATAGTCTGCATCACGAAGAAACAGACAACGCGCAGATCGATGCGAATGTAAGCCCCGTTATTCCAAGAGTGTCAGGTTTTGTAAAAGAAGTAAGAGTAAAAGATAACCAGCATGTGAAAAAAGGAGACACCCTCGTGGTCCTCGATGACCGTGACCTGGCTATCAGAGTACAACAGGCTGAAAACGCCCTCGCTACCGCTAAAGCTAACCTGGGTGCTGCAGAAGCAACCACCAGCGCAGCGGAAACAGGCATCAGCACCGCTCAGGCCAATGTCGGTACTATCGACGCCCAGATCGAAGCCGCCAAGGTGAACATCTGGAGAGCCAATCAGGATTACGAACGTTACGCCAACCTGATCAAAGACCACTCCATCACCCAGCAACAATACGAACAGGCCCTGGCTGCCAAACAAACAGCTGAGCGCCAGCTCGATGTACTGGTAAGACAAAAAGCGGCCGCTGTTCGCCAGACTTCCGTAGTAAGCTCCCAGAGCAGCGCTACCGGCAAACAGATCAATCTCGCCAACGCAGCGATCAAACAACGTGAAACCGATGTGGACGATGCTAAACTGAACCAGTCCTACACCGTGATCACCGCTCCGGAAGATGGCGTGCTGTCAAAAATATTCGTACAGCCCGGTCAATATATCACTGCCGGCCAGTCTCTCTTCAGCGTGGTAATGGACACCGCTCCATGGGTAGTGGCCAATTTCAAGGAAACACAGCTGGAAAAAATGAAGCTCGGGCAGAAAGTGACCGTACATATCGACGCTTTCCCGGGTACTCCGCTGGAAGCCAAACTGACTTCCTTCTCACCAGCCACCGGCGCTAAGTTTGCACTACTGCCTCCGGACAACGCTTCCGGTAACTTCGTAAAAGTAGTACAACGCCTTCCGGTGAAAATCGAATTCGATGACCCGAACAACGAACTGATCAAAAAGTTGCGCCCGGGCATGAACGTGCTGGTAGACGTGCATCTCAACTAATCATATATGAATGCATCATGACCAGGGGTTAATAGTTGAACCGGTCCAAGTTATTTTCGGCGGAAACCATCAGCTTCAACAAAAGACCTCAAAGACAGGAACCACCGGCTTGATTATTAATTCCTGGTCAACCTGCATTCATTCAAAATAAATCGCTGCATGCAACAAGAATCATTGGTAGAATACGGCTCACGCAGGGTGATCATCACGATCACCGCTATCTTCTGCGCGCTGCTGGAAATCGTGGACACCACCATCGTGAACGTGGCATTGAACGACATGCGCGGCAACATGGGAGCCACACTCAGTGAGATCAGTTGGGTGATCACCGCTTATGCGATCGGTAACGTAATCATTGTACCGATGACCAGCTGGTTGTCCCAACAGTTCGGCCGCCGTAACTACTTCGCTGCTTCTGTCATCATATTCACCGTTTCCTCTTTCCTCTGTGGTAACGCAACGGCCATGTGGGAGCTGATACTTTTCCGCTTCATACAAGGTCTCGGAGGTGGTGCGCTACTGGTAACATCACAAACAATTATTACAGAAAGTTATCCTCCCGAAAAACGCGGTGTTGCCCAGGCCATCTACGGCCTCGGCGTGATCATCGGCCCTACATTGGGCCCTCCGTTGGGCGGTTATATTACCGATAACTATTCCTGGCCTTACATCTTCTATATCAACATCCCTATCGGTGTCATCGCTACCCTGCTCACATTGCAGTTTGTACGCAGCCCGAAATATGCAGAGAAGAAAGCCATCAATGAAATCGACTTTCTAGGTATCATATTACTCGCCATCACGGTAGGCTGTCTCCAGTTTGTACTGGAACGTGGCCAGGAAGATGACTGGTTCAGTGATCCAACGATCACCCTCTTATCTGTGATGAGCGCCCTGGGCCTGTTCTTCTTCATCTGGCGGGAGCTGACCTATAAGAACCCGATCGTGGAACTGAGGGTATTGAAGAACGGAAACCTGAGGGTCGGTACCATCCTCTCGTTTATATTGGGTTTCGGTTTGTATGGATCTACATTCATTATTCCGCTGTACACCCAAAGTACCCTGGGATGGACCGCCACCCAGTCCGGTATGCTGATGATACCGGCAGCGCTTACGACGGCCTTTATGATGCCGATCATCGGCAAACTGCTGGAGAAAGGCGTACCGCAACAGTACCTGGTGGCATTGGGAATGTTATTGTTCTTTGTCTATAGTTTCTGGGGATACCTGATCATCACCCCTTCTGATACCGGCGCGGACGCGTTCTTCTGGATGCTGATCGTGCGTGGGGTAGGTATGGGGCTGCTCTTTATCCCAATCACCACACTGGCGTTGTCTTCCCTTAAAGGGCAGCAGATTGGCCAGGGCGCTGCCTTCACCGGTATGATGCGTCAGCTCGGCGGTTCCTTTGGGGTAGCACTGATCACCACTTTTATGGCCCGTCAGAACATGGTACACAGAAGCGACCTGGTGTCTAAACTGGACACCAACAACCCAGACGTCATGAACCGCGTGAACGGCCTGGCACATGGCTTCGCCGCCAAAGGTATGGACGCCGGCACTGCTGTCAGAAGCGGATACAAGGTACTGGATTATAGCATCGCCAAACAGGCGGCTGTAATGTCTTACATGGACGTGTTCCTGTACCTGGGACTGATGTTCCTCATCTGTATCCCGTTTGTACTGATGGTAAGAGCTAAGAAAGCTGCAAAACTGGACCCGTCAGCTATGCACTAACGGTCTCGTTTTTCGACATAAATTATTGTTGCAATAACAGTGTAACAGTTGTAGGTTTAGGTAAATAAGCCCCGATATTCATCGGGGCTTTATTTTTTTCTACAACATTTATCAGGAGAAGGAAAATCAGAAAACGACGTTGCCCTGATGAATGAGCGACTTCACAGGGGAAATGCGGGATACTGCTTCGGCTGAACAGCTGGCATCTACCAGTACCATGTCCGCGGCATCATCGGCCTTCGGCCACTGACGGACGCCTTTGTCATCCAGCGGGAGAATATTGTGGGTGGCTATCTTCAGGCATCTGGATAAATCAAATTCAGTGCGGTAACCATATAATTGCGCCATCAGGTTGGCCTTCTGCAGGATGCTGCCGGAACCGAAAGTGCTCCAGTGGTCAATGATACAATCGTTGCCGGCCTGTACGTCCACCCCATATTTATACAGCGTGGGAATCGGCATAATAGTGCTGCCGAAAGGAATAGTTGTCATAATCCCGATACGTGCATTGCCCAGTTTTTCGGCCACTTCCTGTAGTTTGTTATTGTCCATTTTGGCCAGCGCAAAGCTGTGGCTGATATAGGTCTTACCTTTCAACACCGGATTCTCGTTGACTTTATCGATCAGGTATTCGATGGTTTTTACGCCGGATTCGCCTGCTTCATGCAGGTGGATATCGATGCCCTTGTTGTGGTCCAGTGCAAGTTGCACCACGAAGTCCATATGTTTTTCGATACTGCCGTCAATGCTGTAAGGGTCCAGGCCGCCGATATAGTCGATGTCCATTTTGGCGGCTTCTTTCATCAGTTCGGCCGAGGGCGTATAAAAAATGCCGTGCTGCGGAAAGGCCACCAGTTCCGCAGAGAAACCGTCCTTTTTATTTTCCAGCGCTTTCTCAAGATGTTTAAGCGAGTTTAACCCGGAGGAGGGTTCTATGTTGACATGACTTCTGGCGAAGCTGGTGCCTTTGGACTGCAACAGCTCAATCAGTTGTCCGGTGCGGGCAGTGGACGTTTTCAGCAGCTCGGGTATCACCTGTTGTTCAAAGGCGATCATGTCTTTTACTGACTTGTTCTTTTTCAGGTGTGCTTTCCAGGGAAGGCCGTAGAATGTTTTGTCGAGATGGATATGCATGTCCCGGAAGGCGGGCAGCAGCAGCCATCCTTTGGCATCAATGGCTTTGGCGCCGGGCTGATTGGGCAATACGGATTTTATTTTTCCATTGCTGACTTCTATGGTGAAAAGATCAGTAGTAGTGCCGGTCACTTCGCCTTCTTCATACTGGAAGCCTGTTTCCAGCCGCACATTTTTAAGGGTGAAGCTTTTGCCGGCAGTGGCGGTATTGGTTGCGCCGGAAGTGGCGCCGGCAGCGTTGCCTGTCAACAGGCTGCCGCCTGCGGCCAGTAATATGGAAGAGCTTTTGAGAAAGTCTTTGCGTGAAATAGAAGAAGCCATACGATCGTTTTATGCAAAAATAAAACGCAGGCGGAATGCAATGATGGATGAATTATGCCAGAACTTGTAATTTTTATAACTGGCCCCTGAATTGCCGGGGTGAAATGCCGGTTTGGCTTTTAAAGAAATTGGAGAAATAGGAGAGATCATTAAACCCCAGATCAAAAGCGACCTCTTTGATCGATTTTCCTGAAGCCTGTATCTGGCGCTTGGCTTCGAGGATCACCCGATGCTGTATGAGAAACATGGCCGACAGCTGAAGATGTCTTTTACAAAGAATATTAAGGTAGTTAGGGGAGATGTTGAGCTGACTGGCGTAGAAGGCTACCGACTTTTGTGTTTTATAATGCTGGTCAATCAGTGCATGATACTGTTGTAGGGCTGGTTTAGCCCTGTACACCAGCAGGTCATCAAACTTACGCTCCGCCTCCCGGGTGACCAGCTGGGCTATGAGCCGGCTGCGAAGATGGATGATCTCCCATGACACCGTTGACTGCCCCAGTTCCTGTTGTATAGCACGGAACTCGTAAAATAGTTTATGGAAGCTCTCTGCCGTCAGGTCTATCACCGGATGATGCTGGTACACGGCAAAAGGAAATTGCAGCGCATTGGAAAACGTTTCAAAAAAGGGGCGGGTGATCATCAGCTGATAGGCCACCATCTTTTTGCTAAACTCCCATTTGTGTACCTGATCAGGAAACAACAGGTGTATCTGGTAAGGCGCCACATCGTAATCAATGAAGTCAATCGAGTGGGTGCCACTTCCTTTTTCTATCAACAGAAAAACAAAGAAATCATGTTTATGCGGTTTTTCGATCAGCCGCTCCCCGCGTATTTCATGGTACAGGAAATGGCAGGCATCCTGTTGGTCGCCCTGAAATGCCCTGATATCCAATACCGGAAACTGCTCCTTTGCCTTCATGAGGGAAAAATACAAAAAATCCGTTGTCCCAGGGCTGAAGCCCTGGGCTACGTTTTGTGTTAGGGCTGTTTTTGCAGTTGAATGCTTGTAGAAAAGATATATTTTCTATTAACACGTTCATAGAAAAGCTATTTTTCTATTAAACATCATCTTTCCGGCCAGCCTTGTTGAGATGCTGTCTTCCGGAAAAGAAGTAAACAGGGATGAGTTGCCTGACTATTGAAAGTCCTCATTAAAGCGGGCATTATGCCGAAAAAAAACCGTAACACAAAGCGTAGCCCAGGGCTTCAGCCCTGGGACAACGGAAATGTTATACGCATCACGCCTGCGCGATCAAAAGCTCAATGCAATTTTCGTAAACAGCCGTATGCCGTTAAAGCCCATCTGCACGGCATCCCAGGGGCCGCCTGTTTCGCCGTCATAGGCTGACAGTTTAGCACCGGGGACATAGCCGAGGTCCGGGTGTACATTGAAGATGTTGTCTGCTCCCAGGAACCAGCTGACATGGGAAGAGAAACGGTAGCTGGCATACAGGTCGGTAACGGCCTTGCCTTTATAGTTGAACTGTTCTGGCACCAGGGTACCGTCTTTGTCCAGTGCTACGAGGGGGCTGATGCCGGTGCCTTCCAGGTTGGGATCGCCGGGCAGGCCGGTGCCTTCTTTGGCGGGGTCGCCGGCGAAGCCGTAACCCAGCAGTACTATTTTACCGAAGTAGGTAACGCGGGCGCCTACACTGACTTTTTTGATGCCGTATTCCACATTGAGGCCCAGCTTGGCCGGTGGGGCGGAGGCCAGTACAAAGTGTTGTTCTCTTTCGCTGAAAAATTCGCCCCGGTGAAGATAGCTGTCGTTCAGTTTATCGGGCACATTGATTTTGTCGATGTTCATGTGTTGAATGTTGCCGGTAAACAGTATGCGGAAGTGCTGGTTGTTCCATTTTTTGTTATAGTCTACCACCATGTCGAGGCCGTAGTTGGTGGTGTTGACGGCGTTGGCAAAAAACTGTGCATTGTCGATGTGGAGGACCTTCAGCGCGTTCTGGAAGTCTTTGTCCAGCGTGGAGTCGCCGGCGTTGAACTGTCCGGACAGTACGATGCGGTCTTTTACTTTTACCAGGTAACCGTCCACGGTGATGGTAAGATCAGAAATGGGTTTAAGGGAGAAGCCGAGGCTGGCGTTAACGGATTTTTCCTGTTTCAGGTCCGGGATGCCGGCGGCTTTGGTAATTGGATTATTGTTGGGCGCTATTTTTACTTCGGTGATGCGGCCACCCTGTACGTTAGTGAATTGTGAACTGTAGTTGATCTGTTGCAGGGAAGGGGCGCGGTAGCCGGTGCTGACGGAGCCGCGGATATTAAATCCGCGTGCTGCCTTAAAGCGTGCCGCCAGTTTGTAGTTGCTGGTAAAACCGAAGTCGCTGTAGTTTTCCACTCTTACGGCGCCGCCCAGCAGGAATTTCCGGGTAATGTCCCATTCGGCGTCTACAAATCCCGCGAAATTGGAGCGGTCTGCTTTTACCACGTCCGAGGGGCGATATCCGGGAAAGCCCTGTGCGCCGGTGGCTTTGTTGAAGGTGGGATCGTAGTTGGTATAGGAGGCTTCTTCGCCGGCGTATATTTTGTATTGTTCATAGCGGTATTCTGCACCGATGGCCAGGTTGAACGCTTCGCCGATGTGTGGAATATCTTTGGAGAAAGTGAGATTGGCCGTGTTCTGGGTGAAAGAGAAACCACCATCTTTAAAATGGGTAGGGGTGCTGCTGCCCAGGGACGCGTTAAAGGTTTTGTCGCCGAAGAACCGGAAGTCATTCCTGCCGAAAGTATTGCTGAGGTCCCATTTCCAGTTGTTACCGGTGCTGCCTTTTACGCCTGCCGCCAGGGAGAGGTCCTGTATATGCGTTTGTATATGCGGATTGTAAACGGTGTCGGGCACATCGCCGGGGGTAGGAATACTTTCCATAATGCCCGGGTAAAATATCAGGCTGCCGTTGGGGTTGGTGGGAAACCTGTCGGCATGCCCGCTGGAAAGCGGATTGAAACCGTGGAATGTTCTCGTATAGGCGTATGCGTCAGACGATTTATAGTTGTAGCCGCCGAAGGCATATACGGTAGTGTTGCTGCTGCCAACCGGCACTTCCATATTGATCATGCCTCCTCCGGAAGTAACGGAGCCGTCGCCATGGGCGCGGCGGCCGGTATTGATGGGCAGGCCGTTGGTGTTATTAAGGTTGGTGTCCAGCACCTGGCGGAAGGTTTTACCCTGTCTCAGGAAGTTACCGGAGAAATTGATAAATCCGTTGTGTTTACCGATAGGCACGCCGTAATTGGCGCCGAGGGTAACGGTGTTACCGTCTATCGCGTTATTGTATTCATATTGTTGTAATTCACGTTTGAAATAGGTGTTGTATTTATGGTCGTAGTAACCGGCATAACCGGCGTTGAAAGTCAGGTGGTTGACGTCTTTTTTCAGGATGATGTTGATAACGCCGGCGATGGCGTCAGAGCCGTATTGGGCGGAAGCCCCGTCGCGGAGTATCTCCACGCGGTCGATGGCCGCTTCCGGGATGGCGTTGAGGTCGGTGCCGGAGTTACCGCGGCCACGGGTACCGAATACGGACACGAAAGCGGTTTGATGCCGTCGTTTTCCGTTGATGAGCACCAGGGTCTGGTCCGGGCCCAGCCCGCGCAAGGTGGCGAGGTCTATCTGGTCGGCGCCGTCGCTGCCGCTTTGTTTGTTGTAATTAAAAGAAGGCGCTGCTGCGTTGAGCAGTGACGTCAGTTCCATTTTAGCGCTGGGCAGTCCTGCCTGGTTAACGCTGATCACGTCTACCGGCACAGGCGTTTCCGTTTTGGCGCGTCCACCGCCGCGGGTGCCGACGAGTACGATCTGTGTCAGCTCGGTGGCAGTGGAAACAAGCTGGATGTTAATCTCCGTACGGCCGTTTACGTTGGTTTCCACCGTGTTAAATCCGATGGCGCTGAATTCAAGGCTTGCGCCCGCGGGCACATCCAGTTGATAGATACCATCCTTGTTGGTTTGCGTGCCTTTGGCAACAGACTTGATTCTGACGGTGATGCCTTCCAGGGGAGTGCCGGTGGAAGCATTTGTTACCTTACCGGTAACATGTTGATTTTGGCTGAATGCAGGGGAGCATAGCAGGATGCTGGTTAAAAAAAACAGGAGTTTGAGGTGCATAAGAGGGGACTTTCCTTTAATTTAAGGAAAAAATCCCATATAGTCCTTTTTTATTATAATTATAGTTTGATGCCCGCTTTCCGGTAGATAAAACTCAGCAGCCATGCCGGACCGATGAGCAGAAACTGCAGGTCCTTGAAAAAGCTGGGTTTGGCGCCTTCTATCTTATGACCAATGAACTGCCCGATCCATGCCAGCACAAAAATGATAAGAGCTACCAGCCAGATAGGCGAGCCGGTGGCTGCAATCAGCCGCCACAGCCACAAACAAAGGATGCCGATGATAGTCATGCCCACCGCCAGCGAGGCCGACAGCCGTACATAATAAATGATGAGCAATACCAGCGCTATCTGCGCTACTGTCAGCACTGTCCTTGTACCGGGCAGCGGAATGCGGATAGCATATAAAAAGCCCACAATACTGAAGAATATAGCCGGTACACAAATCCAGTGAATGAGTTTGTTGGTCTCGTTGCGATGACTGGTGCCGTAGTCATCCAGCCATTGTTGGATCGTTTTCATGGTGGAAGCTGTTTTACGCTGTTACTAATATAATTTATTTGCCTGTGATTATTAGCTGCTTCATTCCGGTGCAACAGAAAAAAGCGGACCGTTTCGGTAGACTGTAGTGTGATCGCAGGGAGTCGTTTAATCGTTGACGTTATAGTATTACTGCGCAACTGCAGCAGGTTATTGCCGTTGCGCAGGTGTTTTTTTAGTGGATGATTGAATCACGATGGCTCCGGCGGCGGCCTTTGTGCCGTAAAGTGCCTTGGCGGTGACCTCTTTTAGGATGAGGATCTGGGCAATGGTAGCGGCGTCGATGGATTCCAGTGTGCCTTCATATACTTTGCCATCCAAAATAATGAGTGGCAATGTTGCAGCGTAGCTGCCGAGGCATCTGCAACCGTTCCATTTCCTGGTGGTGTCTCCCGGGTTACGAGGGAGCCCTGTCCCTCCAGGGGTGGGTGGCCGTTCTGATTTTACCTCGTCCGTTATTGTTTTCCGGGCGGCGGTCTGATCGGGATTTCGGTTAGTCATCGACGTGGGCCGACCACTGGCTGATTGACAAAATCCGTGCGTGAGCACGCAAAAGCAGCATAGTAGTAACAGCAATAAATGTTTCAAGGCAAAGGGTATTTAACGGGTTATAGTTTAAGTTAACAATTATCGATAACTTTCCCCTACAAATCTTACAAAAGCATGGAAACCATTGGATTTATCGGTGCCGGTAATCTGGGAACGCCGATCGTGACCAACCTGTTAAAAGCAGGCTATAAAGTAAAAGTATACAACCGTACCCGTGAGAAAGCGTTGCCACTGGAAGCGCTGGGGGCGGAGCTGGTGAGCAGCCCGGCGGCGACGGCTGTGCCGGGAGGTATTGTGATCAGCTTGGTGGCCGACGATAAGGCGGTAGAGAGCGTGGCGGGGGATGAGTTATTGCAGGCCCTCGGTCATGGCGGTATTCACGTATCGATGAGTACTATTTCGCCGGATACTTCCCGTGTACTGGCGGCACATCACCAGAAGCAGGGTGTTACCTATGTGGCGGCGCCGGTGTTTGCCCGTCCGGAAGCGGCGGCGGCGAAGGTGGGCAATTCGGTGATATCCGGTCCTGCGGCCGCTAAAGAAAGGATAAGACCTTTACTGGAAGCTGGCTTTGCCAAAAATATTTTTGATTTGGGGGAAGATGTGGGAAGTGCCAATGTGCTGAAGCTGATGGGCAACTTTATGATTGCCGGGGCTATCGAAATGATGGCGGAAGCTTTTGCTTTGGGAGAGAAAAACGGCGTAGACCCGAAAGTGGCTTATGAAATGCTGACCACTACCTTGTTTGCGACGCCCATTTTCCGTGGTTACGGCAGCATGGTGATAGACCGTACGTATGTAGGTAATCCGGCTTTCAGCGCTCCGCTGGGATTAAAAGACATGAACCTGGTATTGCAGACTGCTACCCGTTCTCATACCCCGATGCCACTGGCCCAGCTGGTACAGTCCCGGCTCATAACCGTGGTAGCGCGGGACGTAAAAGATGCTGACTGGACCGCTCTGGCAATGGGTGCGTTGGAAGATGCCGGCCTGAAGAGCTAGTTTTTGCTGACTGCCAGTTCCCCTGCCTGCCGGGTGGCGTTCCGGTGCATTTCGCCCCAGGTACACATATGTTCCAATAAACTTTCGAGTGACCGTCCCAGTGGGGTTAATTCATATTCCACGCGGGGCGGCACTTCCGGATAAATAATCCGTTTTATCAGCTGATCATTTTCCAGCTCTCTTAACTGCAGCACCAGCACTCTCTCAGATATACCAGATATAGATTTTTTCAGTTCATGGTAGCGCATTTTGCCTTCCAGCAATCGCCAGAGTATGGTTGGTTTCCATCTTCCGCCGATCACGGAAAGGGTATGGGCCGTCTGGCATAAGCCATTGAGTATCCGTTCATTGATCGCATTCGTTGAGTTTTCTTTCCGCATAGATACTGGTTTGTTTCTGACATAAATATACGATTTCACGGAACGCTATCCCACAGGATAGTGCTTTCCTTCCGGTAACTCTACTATAAAACATTATTGAATATCTATACGTTTGTATATCATAAAACTGTTCACTATGAAAATTGTTCCACTGTTGGGGCGTATCCTGTTTGCGCTCATCTTTGTAATGTCAGGTATCAATCACGTTGGCGGCGCCGGCGCCGACTATGCAGCAGCTTCCGGCGTACCGGCAGCTAACATTATGGTCCGGCTGGCAGGGTTGCTCGCGCTGGTAGGCGGCCTGAGCGTATTGCTGGGCTATAAGGCCAGAATCGGGGCCTGGCTGGTCGTGATATTCCTGGTGCCGGTCACATTTGCCATGCACAAATTCTGGGGTATACCTGATCCAATGGCAGCACAGATGCAGATGGCCATGTTTATGAAAAATGTGGCGCTCATAGGCAGTGCGCTGCTGATCGCTTACTTCGGTGCAGGGCCACTGAGTATAGATAACAGTTCAGGTAATATAGACAAGAGACCTTGATAAAACATGAAAGGCTGTCTCGCAGGAGACAGCCTTTTTTTGAAATTCAGGGTAACATGAATGGTGAAAGTGGGTATAGGGACGATAGCTTTATTTAGTTTCTGAATCGGCGGAAGGAGAAGCATTGGCTATCGTCGTTTGTTTGTTGGATATCTCTTCCAGTAATTTCAGTCCCAGCAGTCCACTGATAGGGCCGTTAGCGCCCTCACCGCCACCGATCAGCACATCCGGCATGATGCGGATATGTTGGTTGCCGATAGCTTCCATCACTTTTAACCGGGTGAAATTTTCACCGCCCATGGCTTCCACCGCGAGCTTATAGGATTCGGCGCTGGACTGGCCGATAGCGAGGATTTTTTCCGCTTCCGCTTTACCGGTAAGGGATATTTTTTCCGCTTCCGCTTTGGCTGTCCATTCGGTGCGGTCTGCATCGGCTTTGGCGAGGAGCCTTACTTTTTCGGCTTCGCCACTGGCCAGCAGTTTCATCCTGTCGCTTTCAGCGGTGGCCTGCAGGCGTACGCTGTTGGCGTCACCGGTGGCTTTTTTCACAGAGGCGTCTGCGATTCTTTCCGCGATGAGCACGCCCTGGTCTGCCTTCACGATCTCTTTCTGCATTTCTGCCACCGCTGTTTCCTTTTCGAGGGACTGCCGTGTTTCCTGTGCCTGGCGCTGTGTTTCGTAGGTTACTTTTTGTTCTTCCGCGATTTTACGGTCGGTCAGTGTTTTCATCAGGCTTTCCGGTGGCACAATGTCGCCGATAAGGGTGTCTACACCGAAAACGTTGTACTGGTCCAGCACCTGGCCGATGTGTTCTTTGGCTGCGTTCTGCCTTTCCTTACGGCTGGTCAGGAAACTGATCACGTCAGCGCCCTGGGCGGAGTTGCGGAAGTAGTTGCCGATGGTGGGTTCCAGTACCTGTGTGACGAGGTTGCTCATATTACCAAAGCGGGCAATCACTTTCGGTGCTTCCGTAGTAGGGATGTGAATGATTTGTGATACATCGAGGTTGAAAGTAAAACCGTCTTTGCTCCGTACAGTGATGGTGGAGAGGTTTTTATCGAGCTGGTGCGCTTCGCTTCTGGCGGAGGCCCAGTTGAGCACCAGGTTGGTGGTTGGCACCAGTTCCACTTTCATGATGTACGGATTGATCGGGTATTTACCAGGGCCTAACGGTTCTGCCCATACGCCTTTGGTGCCTTTCGCCACGATGTTGCCGTGTTTGAATTCAACGCCGCTGATGTCTACACCGTCGCTGCCCACGAAAGAGATCACGACGCCTACGTGGCCGATGGCTATTTCCGTCATGCGAACGATCTCCATTTTAGCGAACCAGGGGTTGATAAAATAGGAACCTGCGAGGATGACTTGTTCTTGTAATCCTTTATAGCCGCCTTTTTCGAGGAAAGCGTCCACGTCCTGGAAGTTGTTGTGCTGCGGGATGGTTTTACCAGCGATCGCGCCGACCTCAAGGGCTTTCCCTTCCAGCGTGGTCACAATACCGACGGCATTTTCCGGGATGGACACCATATCAGTGATTTCCACTTCAAAAATGAATGTATTGATACGGTAAGAACCGGGTGTCATAATACCTGTCTGCCGGCCTTTGCAGCCGCCATTTTCGAGGAAGGCCACGGTGTCCTGGAACATGTCACAGCTGACTTTGCGGGCGAGGATCGAGCCGGTAGGTAGTTCTGCGCCGTCTTTTGCGAGCACTAGTCCTATTTTACCGGTGGGAATAATGGTAAAAGGCTGAAAGGTGATGGCGTATTGCCACATCCATTTCCAGAAATATACGCCGGGGGCCAGTGTTTGCGCCTGGAAGCCGGCTTCGCCCTGAGTGGCCAGGATGCGCCCTTCAGGCAGTTCCTGTTTACCAAACAGCACAAATTTTTTCGTTACCAGACCAATACGGTCTTCAGGGACAATGACAACGCCGAAGAATATACGAAGAATAACTTTGTACATAATCAGGCATAGAATAGGCAGGCCAATGAGCAATGCCCATTTTAATACAGGGGTGTTTTCCATGTTGTTGGTATTAGATGTTTAGGTATGTGCGTATGAAGATTACAGACAAGACACGGCGATGCCATGGCAGCACAGATGATACAGTGGCACAGCAATAGTCATTCGGCCATATGAAATGCCGTTAAACAGCCGGTCAGTTGCCCGAAAAATAATTTAGCAGGTTGGAGGAGAAGTGTTGAAGTTGGTCGCTATGTAGTCTGTCAGGTTAATGCTGAACAGGAATTGACGGAGTGCCATCGTGATGTTGATTGAGGATGTAAAAATGGATATAATTTTTCATCCGTCAAAATGCCCTGCTGGCAGGCGATTAAACGGATTGATAAAATGATGGACGCAGTGGCCTTGTTTTTTTCACGGTTGCAAAAAAGGATGATTTTATTGATGAAATTTTCAAAAAAGAGCGGTGAAATATATTTTTCCCTTATTTACTGCGGGTTACAGCGGATGAGGCTTCCGGATATATAAGGTGACGCCGGATGTTTTAGGTGTCGGTCTTTTGTTGGCGATGCCCGGGTGCTTCCCGTAAAACGGCTATGCTCCCGGTTTGTAATGGAAAAAACGTTGGCGGCCGGAATTGATGATGGTGGACTGACTCTCCGGCGGTAGGGAGTAGGAGTTATTTGTAAATGAACGTCCGGTGTACCAAAAACGCACAGGTTACTATTTTTTATATTTCTATTATATTGATTTTTAGTATAATAAGTAAGTGGCATTTTTATTGGCTTTTGGGGTACGTTCTTTAGCTTAACACTTAACATTGCACCTGTTATGTTTAAAAATTACCTGAAAACAGCCTGGCAAAAACTACGCAGCCATAGGTCATATGCTGTAATTAACACGATCGGGTTGGCAGTGGGCATTGCTGCTTGTCTGCTTATTTTTATATTGATTCGATATGAAACCAGCTTTGACAATTTTCATCACAACAGGGACCGCATTTACAGGGTAGTATCGGCAACCCAAACGCCGGCTGGTATAAACTATTCCATGGGCAGCGCTTTTCCGGTGGCGGAAGCATTGCGGCTTGATTATCCTCAGCTGGAACATGTGGCACGCATCTATGAAAGAAAGGGCAAACAGGTAGCGGTGGTAAACGATAACTCCCACGCCACTACGAAAAAGTTCAAGGAAAATATATTCTTCGCCGAACCGCAGCTGTTTGACATTTTTAATTTTCCTTTCCTGTCCGGCGACGCAAAGACTGCCCTGTCAGAACCCAATACTGTAGTGCTTACCCAGGCTATTGCGGAAAAATACTTTGGAGACTGGCATGCAGCCCTTGGGCAATTCATCAGGTATGATAACAGCCAGGTTTGCAAAGTAACAGGCATTCTGAAAAATATCCCGGCTAACACTGATTTTCCCGTGCAAGTGGTTTTTTCCTTTAAAAATGCCGGGCAGGAAGATATCGCTAATGACTGGGTCAGCCAGGATGGATCGTTAAATACTTTTGTCGTACTTCCCCGGAATATGACAGTGCCACATTTTGATGATAACCTGAAAGAATTTGTAAAAAAACATACGCCTCCCGAATATAGCAATCAGGGGTATTTATTGCAGCCGTTAAGTAATATCCACTATGAGAGTGCGTTTGGGACCTACAGCGGAGCCACTTTCAGCAGGGAACTGATTACCGCGCTCAGTTCAATAGGTTTGTTCCTGTTGTTGATTGCATGCATAAACTTTATCAATCTGTCTACGGCCCAGATCGTAGGCCGGTCCAAGGAAATTGGTGTCAGGAAGGTTTTGGGAGGCAGCAGGGCGCAACTGATCATACAGTTTCTGAGTGAAACATTCCTGATCACGCTTATTTCGGTAGCGATAGCTGTTTTAATAGCGTTGCTCGTAATCCCATTGCTTAACAATCTTCTGCAAACACCGCTAAAAATACAGCCCGATCTTTCTTTGGTGGCGTTTCTTTTTAGCATCACCATTGCTGTTACGCTTTTGTCCGGTATTTATCCTGCGATTGTCTTGTCCGGATTTAATCCTGTCACCGCGCTGAAAAGTAAGTTTACCAACAGGGCCACCGGGGGACTTTCCCTGAGAAGGGGACTGGTGATTTTCCAGTTTGCCATTGCACAGGCTTTGATCATTGGGACATTCATTGTTGTCAGTCAAATGGATTTTTTCCAGCACACAGACATGGGGTTTGATAAAGACGCCATTGTAATGGTACCTATTCCCAACGACACGGCCCGTCAGGCAAAAATGGAGACATTAAAGGCCCGGCTGCAACAACAGGCCGGTGTTAAAAGCGTGAGTTTAAGTGCTTTCAGTCCAATGGACCTGGCCAGTTGGCAAAGTGATTTCAGGTTTGATAACGCTTTAAAAAAATCGGGCTTCATGACGGACCTGAAATGGGCGGATGCTGACTATTTTAAAACGTATAATATCCGTTTCATCGCAGGAGTACCTTATAACCAGGCCGACACTGTAGGCGGGTTTGTGATCAACGAGATGATGGTGAAGAAATTAGGCTTTAAGAATCCTGAAGATGTTCTTGGGAAAAAAATTGACTTTTGGGATGGCACTATAAAGGCGCCGGTGGTAGGGGTCGTGAAAAATTTTAACGGGCAGTCGCTGAAGGATGAAATGATGCCTATGGTGCTTGCCTCATACAAAACAACATACCGCTTAATCAATATCAAGATGGAAGCCGGGCATATGGGGCAAACCCTGGCCGCCATTGAGCGGATTTGGACCGGGGCGAGTCCTGATTTTATATACGAATACCAGTTCCTCGATGATAAGATTGCCAGCTTTTACAAGCGGGAGAGCCAGCTCTCGCAGTTGTACAAGATATTTGCAGGCATCGCCATTTTTATTTCCTGTCTTGGCTTGTATGGCTTTGTGTCATTTATGGCAGTACAGCGTACCAAAGAAGTGGGTATCAGGAAAGTATTGGGCGCATCTGTCATCAACATAGTTTACCTGTTCTCCAAAGAATTCACGTTACTGATAGGCATCGCGTTTTTAATTGCCGCACCGTTGGCTTATTATTTCATGCATCAATGGTTGCAGCATTTTGCCTACCGGATAAATATTGGTGTCGGTATATTTTTACTGACCATTCTCAGTGCGGAGGTGATTGCGTGGCTGACTGTCGGCTATCAGGCGGTGAAAGCGGCGGTAGTGAACCCGGTGAAGAGTCTGAAGGCAGAGTAATTTGACTACGTCAACCGTTGACGGCCGGAGCCTCGGAGAGAGTGTGCTCCGGCCGTTACTGTTTCAGCGTTATGACATATTGTTGGGTATAGCGGACGAGAAGCTTTTTTCGTGTTGAGCTTTAGTACCCGGGAGTCATTACCGGAATAAAAATGCGGGCTTTGCGTGTAGTGGCCTGGTGTTTCAGGTTAGTGATGTAGGGTAGCGGCTTTGAAAAGGGGACTGCTGTTGAGGCCGGGAGGCAAACCAACATTTGGAGTGTTTTCGCACACGTTGAGCCCGAAGGTATGAATCGATGTTTGGAATGTTTACGCACATGTTAAGCCTGAAGGTTTAAACCAATATTTGGAGTGTTTTCGCGCATGTTAAGCCTGAAGGTTTAAACCAATATTTGGAGTGTTTTCGCGCATGTTAAGCCCGAAGGTTTAAACCAATATTTGGAGTGTTTTCGCACACATTGAGCCCGAAGGTATAAATCGATGTTTGGAATGTTTACGCACATGTTAAGCCTGAAGGTTTAAACCAATATTTGGAGTGTTTTCGCGCATGTTAAGCCTGAAGGTTTAAACCAATATTTGGAGTGTTTTCGCGCATGTTAAGCCCGAAGGTTTAAACCAATATTTGGAGTGTTTTCGCACACATTGAGCCCGAAGGTATAAATCGATGTTTGGAATGTTTACGCACATGTTAAGCCTGAAGGTTTAAACCAATATTTGGAGTGTTTTCGCTCATGTTGAGCTCGAAGGTATAAACCAATATTTGGAGTGTTTTCGCAGCGCCTGAACAGGAATGGCAAATCGGCATTTAAGCAATCGTTTGCAGTACTGTTGGCACAGTCCGGGATAATTTGAGAGGTAATTCTCCCCGGGCCGGCCGCAGGATTGATATTTTTCTTTTTGCATTTTCAAAAAAGAGACTATATTGAGACTCATATTTTCGCTTTGCTAAAACGATTTATTTGACATTGTCAACCAAACAATCTTATATTTGTCGAGGCTAAAACGATTTAGCTTTTTTATACTTTTAAAACTGTTTATGAAAAGTTCCATGGCTTTAGGAATTGATATCGGCGGGTCTCATATCACAGCAGCATTGGTGAACCTGGAAAAAAGAACAATTGATACGCATTCCTGGCACCGTACGCGCGTCAACTCACAAGGCAGCGCAACGGAAATAATTGACGCATGGGCGGTCGTGATCAATGACGCTTTTAAGGATACACCTGCCGGCGACCGGTACATTGGTATTGGTATGCCCGGTCCTTTTGACTATGAGCTGGGTATCAGCCGAATGAAAGACCAGCATAAATATGACGCGCTCTATGATCTCAACGTAAAGAATATGCTGGCGGCCAAATTGGAGCTGGACCCATCCAGGATACGTTTTATCAATGACGCAGGTTGTTTCCTGCAGGGAGAAGTTTTTAGTGGCGCGGGACGCAATTATCAGCATGTGATTGGCCTCACCCTCGGCACCGGCCTCGGCTCCGCAACTTTCCACGGTGGCCTGGCACAGGATGCTGACCGCTGGTGCACACCCTACCGCGATGGCATCGCAGAAGACTACCTGTCAACCCGCTGGTTCGTGAAAAGATACCAGGAACTGACCGGTAAAACAGTGAAAGACGTAAAAGAACTGACCACCTATATTCATACAGACGCTACTGTTCAGCAGATATTCGACGAATTCGCCTTTAATCTGGCAGCCTTCCTGACCGGTTTTATCCGCGATGAATCTCCGGAAGCCATCGTTATCGGAGGTAATATTGCACAGGCTGCAGACCTGTTCTTCCCTGCAGTCACACGTGAACTGGCGAAACACAACTACCATTTGCCACTGCTGGTTGCCTCCCTCGGCGAACAAGCCGCTATCCTCGGCGCTGCCAGCATCTGGTACGAATAATATATTTAATGACGATTGATGGGTTTGCTTATGGAGAGGTGGGTTTGCCTCCTGCTGTCAGCAGCCCCCTGCGGTAGATGAAAAAGCCCTTTCCGGGAGCAATAAGCGTATCTGATACGCTTTGTGGCAGGGCATCTGCATAAATTTCTCCCTAAAGACCATAAAAAAAATAGCGGGCTTTTTCATCTCCCTAAATCCAATATAAAAAGCCGGTATTCAGACAACCATGTCCGCGCCGGGCTTCATTTTGCTTTATATATAGCTGCGCAGGCCATCCTCCATGGCTAACGTCCTCCTTTTGCCGTTTATCACTATTTTCAGCCGCTCCGCTTGCAATTGCCCTACCGACTTTCTATCTTACCCAAACATCAACCAGGAACTTGTTTTTTACAGTGAATAATTATCCAGTGAACTAACGGAGATCAATACACGTACACGTATTCAATCAAACATATATATGGCAAAACAAAACAGCGATTCAAGGCGGGCGTTCCTTAAAAATTCCCTGGGAGCGCTTGCTGCATTCACGATTGTTCCCAGGCATGTGCTGGGACGTGGCTATCTGGCACCCAGCGATCAGCTGACCAAAGCCGTGATCGGCACCGGTGGCATGGGCCGCGGCCACTTCGGCTATGCCGGCACCCGCGTGGTAGCGATCTGCGACGTGGACCGCAATCACCTCAAACTGGCCATGGACCAGCTCGGCGACAAAGGCGTCAAAACTTTCTCCGACTACCGTGAAGTCATTACCCTCCCTGAAGTGGACATCGTCCACGTTGCCACTCCGCCGCACTGGCACGGAATTATCGCTGCCGACGCCGCCCGTGCAGGCAAAGATATCTGGTGCGAAAAACCCATGACGGCCACCATCGGCGAAGGTAAACGCCTAGTGGAAGCGGTACAGCAACACGGCCGCATCTTCCGTCTCAATACCTGGTTCCGCTTTGAAGACCGCTTCTATGGCATGGGAACAACGGTAAAACCAATCAAAAAACTGGTGGAAAGCGGACTGCTTGGCTGGCCGCTGAAAGTCACCGTCAGCAAACATACCGGCTTCGACTGGAAATTTTTCTGGGTGGGTAAAACCAATCTGGAAACAGTAGCCGTCCCCAAAGAACTGGACTATGATATGTGGCTAGGGCCCGCACCGTTCCGCCCTTATAACCCCCACCGCGTACACCAGACCTTTCGCGGCTACTGGGACTATGACGGTGGTGGCCTCGGCGATATGGGCCAGCACTACCTCGACCCGGTTCAATATTTCCTCGGTAAAGACGATACCAGCCCGGTCAGCGTGGAAATAGACGCGCCACAACAGCATCCCGACGCGGTAGGCACCTGGAGAAGGATCACCTACACCTACGCCGACGGATGCCAGATCATCCTCGATGGCGAAGGCAAAGACGAAAAAGCCGCCTACATCGAAGGACCAAAAGGTAAGCTGTACCCCGGCTTCAAATCCGATATACCAGACCTGGAGAAAAAACTGGCCGCATTCCCTGACCCGCTGCCGCAACAGACCGACTTTGTGGACGCCGTGAAGAACAGGAAAAAATTTGCGCTCAATGAAGAGAATGGCCACCGTTCCTGCACCCTGGTGAACATGGGCAAAATAGCGCTTCGCCTGAACCGCTCCCTCAAATTTGACCCGGTGAAACAGGAGTTTATCGATGACGCCGGCGCCAATGCCCTGATATTCCAGCCCATGCGCGGCCCCTGGACCATTTAGTCATTTCAATATTTAAATATTAGAATGACTAAATAGTAATTGTCTCCAACAAGAAAATGAACACATGAAAAAGATCGCATACATACTTACTGCACTGGTGGTTGGCTGGAACAGCCTGGCCATCGCACAGGGGCCGTCAGACCAGCGCGCGTTCAATACCAAAATCGCCGATGTGCTGGCCCTTATGCCCGCTCCCAATAAAGGACAGTTCAATACCAATATGGAAGCCATCAGCGCCCTCGGCGAAGAAGGCGTGGTGACCATCGCCGGTATGCTGGTGCCTGAAGGAAAAGGTGATAATACCCAGCTGCAATACGCCCTCGCCGGTTACGCCTATTACGTTACACAACCTGGCAAGGAAGCCAAACGGAAAGAAGCAGCAGCTGCTTTCTGTAAGGCTATCGCCAAAGCTGCAGACCCGGAAAACAAAGTGTTCCTGATCACTCAACTGCAAACCACCGGTGACAACGATGCGGTAAGCACACTGCTGCCTCTGCTGACAACAGACCGCTTCTGCGACCCTGCCGCCCGGGTGCTGGTGAAGATCAACACAACAGCTGCTCAGAAGACATTACTCGGCGCCCTCGCCACTGCTAACGCTGCTAACCGCATCACCCTCACGGAAGCGTTGGGCGATGCCCGTTATACCGCAGCAGTACCGGCTATCAACGCTGAACTGAACAGCAGCGACAAAAAACTGGTGAAAGTGGCACAGTACGCCCTCGCCCAGATCGCCGACCCGGCATCTGCTGCTGCATTGGGCAACGCTGCTGCCAAAGCCGGTTATTCCTACGATGTTACAGACGCTACTTCCTCTTACCTCTACTATGCCAATCAACTGGCAGCCAACGGCAATAAAGCTGCCGCGCAAAAAATCGCGGAAGCCCTGGTGAAACAATGCACCGCCGATGGACAGGTACATACCCGCACCGCCGGCCTCAAACTGCTGGTCGATATCCTCGGTGAAAAAAGCCAGCCCTGGCTCAATCAGGCCGTCGCTGATAAAAACGATGAATACCGCGATGCTGCCTTGAAGTTTGCCGCTCCGTTTGCCAGTGCTTCGTCACTCACCTGGCAGGCGCAACTGAAAAAAGCGACTGATGGTACCAAAGCGGCCATCATCAACATGCTGAGCGAAAATAAAGTGACTTCCGCACTGCCTGCTATTACCGCCCTCACCAAAAACAGCAACGATGCGGTGAGACTGGCTGCTATCGCTGCCGCCGCCCGCATCGGCGGCGCTTCGACGCTGCCAACGCTGCTGGGCATCATGAAGACCGGTTCAGCTGCTGATATCAACGCGGTGAAAAAAGCCCTGCGCCTGATACCTGGAGAAGAAGTCACCCAACAGGCCGGCGCCGCGCTGGCCACCATGCCTGCTCCCGCACAAACAGCGCTGCTCGAAGTGCTCGCCGCCCGCAAGGCAGACAACCGCGTAAACGATGTGTTGCCGCTGGCCGCCAGCAGCAATGCTGACGTGAAAGCTGCCGCCTTCGCAGCACTGAAAGACGTTGCCGGTAAAAACAACCTGCCTGCGCTCTTCTCCCTGCTAAATAACGCCAGCGCTCCACAGGAGATCAGTAATATCCAGACTGCCCTCATCAACGCCGGTGCCACCAGCAGTGATGTAATGGCGCAGATGAAACAAGCGTCTGCTGCCAACCAGTCGCGCTACCTCGGCGTGCTGGCAGGCATCGGTCAGCCTGCTGCCCTGGAACCGGTGATGACTGCCTTTGCTAACGGCGACGATGCTACGAAAAATGCAGCCGTGGCTGCGCTCTCCGACTGGAAAGACGCTTCTGCCGCACCGGCTCTGCTGAAAATAGCCCGTGACGCCGCCAACAGCGCCTATCGCGAAAAAGCACTGAACGGCTATATCGGCCTGACTAAAAAATCAGGATACACCGCTGACCAGAAAGTGTTAATGCTGCGCAATGCGCTGGAGCTGAATCCATCTGACGCAGTGCAAAAACAGGCGCTGACGGCACTGGAACAATGCAAAACTTTCCCGGCCTTACTGTTGGCAGGTGAATACCTCGATAAAGCAGCCGTTCAACAGGAAGCTGCCATGGCGGTGATGAACATCGCGCTGGCCAACAAAACCTATAACGGCAATACGGTACGTCAGCTGCTCGACAAAGCTGCTGCTGCACTGAAAGGTGGCGACGCCGACTACCAGCGCCAGTCCATCCGCAAATACCTCGCGGAAATGCCTGCAGGCGACGGCTTCGTGTCTATGTTCAACGGCAAAGACCTCAGCGGCTGGAAAGGACTGGTGGAAAATCCTGTCGCGCGCGCTAAAATGGACGCTAAAACACTGAGCAAAGCACAGGAGAAAGCCAACGAGACCATGCGCAAAGGCTGGTCCGTAAAAGACGGCCTGCTTATTTTCAACGGTCAGGGCGACAACCTCTGCACCGATAAAAAATATGGCGACTTTGAAATGCTGGTGGACTGGAAAATTACACCCAACGGCGACGCTGGTATCTATCTCCGTGGTACGCCGCAGGTACAGATATGGGACACTTCCCGTACTGATGTGGGCGCACAGGTAGGCTCCGGTGGCCTGTACAACAACCAGCAGAATGAAAGCAAACCGCTGAAACTGGCCGATAACGCCATCGGGGAGTGGAACCACTTCCGCATCATTATGAAAGGAGATCGCGTGACCGTTTACCTCAATGGTCAGCTGGTGACAGACAATACCATCCTGGAAAACTACTGGGACCGCAATCTGCCTGTCTCCGCGGAAGACCAGATCGAACTGCAGGCACACGGTACTTACGTGGCTTACCGTAACCTGTACATCAAAGAACTACCCCGCGTGAAACCTTTCGTGCTGAGCGACGAGGAAAAGAAAGCAGGTTACAAGGTATTGTTCGATGGCACCAACATGCATGAATGGACTGGCAATACCAAAGATTATGTGATCGATGAAGGTGACCTGGTGATCTATCCTACTAATGGTGGTCACGGTAACCTCTACACGAAGAAAGAATACAAGAACTTCTCTTTCCGTTTTGAATTCCAGCTTACTCCCGGCGCCAACAATGGTCTGGGCGTTCGTGCCCCGCTGACCGGCGACGCCGCCTACCAGGGCATGGAATTACAAATCCTGGACAACGAAGCAGATATCTACAAAGACCTGAACATCTACCAGTACCATGGCTCCGTGTATGGTGTAATCCCCGCTAAAAGAGGTTTCCTTAAACCAGTGGGAGAGTGGAACTACGAAGAGGCTATCGTAGATGGTACTCATATTAAAGTCATCCTCAACGGTACTGTTATCCTTGATGGCGATATCGCTGAAGCCCGCGAAAAAGGCACACTGGACCATAAAAACCATCCCGGCCTGAAAAATGAAACCGGCCATATCGGTTTCCTGGGACATGGATCTATTGTCCGTTTCCGTAATATCAGGGTGAAAGAATTGTAGTATTTATACTACACGATTTGTGAGGCGCCGGCTGAAATTTCAGCCGGCGCTTTTTTTATGTTATTCTGCCATTAGGAAACTGTACCATACCACATCGCCCGTCTTTCGTACCTTTGATCGTCTGCCAACAACTGTAAACCCCAACGGCAGACACTTCAACATGAGATACCTGACCGCTTTACTGATTTTATTTTTGCTGACCATGGAAAATACTGCACATGGGCAAAAGCAGCCCCGGGTAATACCCGGCTATTACAATGCCAGCCGGATGGAAGTGGCCGAAGAGCTTTGTATTTTTGAAAACAACCGCTTTGTGTACGCCATGAGTTATGGCGCCCTGGATATTTTTGTGAGAGGAGCATGGACACAGCAGCACGATACTATTTATCTTTCTACTGATAAAGTGAAGAGCAAATATTTTCTTGCTTTTTCTTTAGATAAAAAAGTACCTGCTGGTAAAATGTTGTTGGTATTTAAATTCGGTTATCAACACGCACCGTACATCAACTTTAGTTTTGCCTCACAACCTCTAGTGACAGCGCATCCTGGGATGACACAAGTGGCAGAAGGTTTTCAAACCCTGGTCGATATGCCCGCTTCCCGCCAGCTGTGGCTGGTCCATACCATGTACGATGCGGAGTTCTCTGAGTATGTATTGCCGGCAAATGTCAATAAAGTTGTGATCGCGCCTGGTGATGGATTAGGTAAACCGGTATTTCATAACATGCCTTTTCTGCTGGAAGACAGTTGCGTTATCAACCTGAATGATGAACAAAGGAAGTTCAGGTACACAGGGCCCGTGTCGGCAGAAGACAAACAATACGCTCAGCCGGATACCACTAAAAGAATGTAGTAGTTGTACTACATTGTGTAGAACTGATGTGACGAAAAAAGTAAGGATAACTACTTAATCTCCGCATAACAAAAAAAATAATAGCCTTCCATAGCGCAGAAAATCAGGCATATGCGCGTTAATGATCATGATGCTGATCATGGAAAATTTGCTTTGTTAGAAATACTAATTTATCTTGTATTATCAGTGAGTGTGAGCAATGCACCGTATATCTTTTTTTGAAAACCTTATCTATCATTCTTCTTAAAAATCCCTCTTTTATATCCTCATGCAGACCTTTTAAGAAAACCGCGATACATCAATTTTAATCCGTATTCTATGACCTTCAGTAACCTTTATGGAAATCCTCCATGCGTGGCTGATAATTATCAGCTTATTATTGACACCCTTACCGAATGGGGTATTCATTTGTACACCGGCGTTACAGGCGGCGGCGTTATTCACTTGTTAAAATATCTTAAGCCCCTCGAAGACCTGCCTTCCCATGATCCTTCATTTTTAACGTTGGGGGAATACAGCGCGGGCTTTGTTCCGTTGGGCTATTACCTGGCCAGTGGCAGGATTGCCGCTGCGGTGGCCACTACAGGGGCTGCTACCAAGTTGATCACTTGTGGATTAAGTGATGCCAAGCTGCACGATATACCAGCGGTTTTTATTGTACCTGTTTCCGGTAGTCATACCGAGGGTTTTTCTCCCTTACAGGATACTTCCGTATATGGAAGTAATGCCGTAGCGCAGTTACGCGCGGAATTGGGAGATGCTGTTTTTGTATTGAATGATCCGTCGTCACTGACCGCACAGCTGGCCGCTGCCAAAGCGATGCTGGACCGTTCCCGGCCAGTGGTGTTGGTATTGGACAACGAAGCAGTAGGCGCCCCGCTGATGGAATATTCCATGCCCCTGCCTGAAGAGGAGACCGTTGCAGAAGACGATTACCTGGATGCTTTTGTGGCCTCCTTCCGCAAAGCAACCGCCGATAAACGGGTGGTGGTGTTAGTAGGAGAAGAAATGGCGCGTTATCCCCAGGCGAAGCTGCTCACAACGCAGTTGTGCGAACAACTGCAGGCTGCGGCCATCTGGAGCATCAACGGCGCCAACGCCGTAAGCAATGACAACCCTTACGGTTACGGCTATATTTCCTTCGGTGGAAACGATAAGGCAATGGCCCTGTTCAATTCGCTCGGTGAACAGGATGTGCTGGTAGTACTGGGCGCCTGCCCGGATGAATACACTATTAACTTCAGCGGTTTTAAGGCGGCCCATACTTATTTCCTGGGCAACATTTTCGAAGCGTACGGACTGGTGGACAACAGTCTGCGCCATGTGGCCACCGGCGGCTATGATCATGTTCACGGTCCTTTGGATGTTTTATTAAGCGCATTGATCAGCGCAGAGCAGCGTTACCCCTTTGTGAACAGGCCCGTTGCAAAAGCGCCGGCAGATCTGAACGACAGGCCGTTTGCCATGCCAAGGGAAGGTTATGTAAATATGGCTACGTTATACCAGCGGCTCAACAAATGGTGGCCGGCACATTCACTGGGAGTGGATGATGTTTGCCTGGCTTATAAAGACCGTCAGTACGTAACACAACGCCCCAACGATAATATCAATTTCTATTCTCTTTACCGCGGCTCTGCTATGGGCGGCGCTTTTGGCGTAGCGGTGGGCGCGAAGCTGGCGGATGTGGACCGTCCTGTTTTTTTGTTTACGGGAGATGGTTGTTTCCGCCTTTTTTCCGGCTCTTTAGGAGAGGTGAGCCAACTGGGCATTGTCATTTTTCTGCTGAACAATGAATCCTTGTCTATCGTGGAACAGGGACTGGAAAAAGTACTGCCTGATATCGCAGCGCCGCATTATCACGCGCGCGTTGCCGCCATCGATTATTGTGCGATCGCCAGGGCATGTGGCTGGGACGCAGCACGATTGCAACCTGACCTGGGCAACCTGGAAGAGCTGTTACTCCGGATGGAAACACAAGGGCAACGTTCCCTGCTCATAGAAGTGCCCGTAGACCACCAGCAGGAGCTGGGCCAGAATCCTCGTCTCAAAAATCTATAACCAATATATCATGCCTTCTTTTTTGTCTTTAATCACACAGATAGATCATAATTTTTTCACCAGGAACGGCAAGGCGCTTCCGTCGCCGCCGGATGTTTCAGCCAGGGCGCAGTGGTTGCACGAAAAGGCGCCCTATAGTATCCTGGCACATGGCACCGGTGCTGATCCGCATTTTATTTATGCTAATCAATATGCGTTGTCCTGTTTTAAGTACACTCCGGAAGAGCTGCTACAACTGCCTTCCCGCTTAAGCGCGGCGCCGCAGGACAGAAGCGAACGCGAACGCCTGTTGCACGATGTGACGCTCAATGGTATTGCCTACCATTATACTGGTCCGCGCGTTGACAAGTACGGTAATACTTTTACCATTTATGACGGCGTGGTATGGCGGTTAACGCAGGAAGACGGAACACCGCTGGGGCAGGCGGCGCTTTTCTGGCTGAAGGAAACGGAAAGACCTGACTGGTATACCGGTGTGAAATAAGAATGGAAACTACTGTTGTCAGTGGGCCAACCTGTAGTGGTTGGCCCTTTTTTAAAAATTCATACACACATATTTATTTAAACGGATCTGCATATTTCGGGTCTTTGATCAGCTGCCCGTCCGTTAATGTTTTCAGGAATGCGATGATATCGCTTTTGTCTTTTGGGGTTAAAGGGACGCCAGACCCAGCCACAGCACTGAGTTGTATGCCCAGGTTGGGATTGCCTTTGATACCATGGTTGTAATGTTCCAATACGTCTTCCAGCGTGGCAAAGCGGCCGTCATGCATATACGGTGCAGTGAGCGCCACATTACGAAGGCTGGGTATTTTGAATGTACCCTGGTCAGCGGACTTGTGCGTGATTTCACCGATGCCTTTGTCCGTATAATCGGCTTCCAGTCCGTTGTTGGAACCGAAGCCGGTATTGATGCCGGTATTGTCGGAAACGAGAAAAGAGGGGAGCTTGCCATATTGCGCAGTAGCAAAATCGCTGTGGCATTCGGTACAGAAGTTGACCTGCAGCAGCCGTAGCCCGTTCTTTTCATCGGCGCTGAGGTTACTGAGATTACTGGCAAGCCCCTGATCGTATTTGGACTGAAAAGACACGATGCTGCGGATAAACTGAGATAGTGCATTAGCAATACGGGGCGAAGTCACATTTTCATCTCCGAACGCCGCTTTAAACAACGGGCGATAATAGGGAATACCATTGAGCTTTGTTTCCAGTGCGGCGAGCGAGGGCATGCCCATTTCAATATGGTCCAGTACAGGCATCAGCGTTTGTGTTTCCAGGTCGGCGGCCCGCATGTCCCAGAACATGGTTTTGGCGCCGAAGAAACGTTGGTTTACCACCGGCATGGCATTGCGGCGGGTGACCTGGTTGTCGAACCCGGAGGAGTGGGCCACACCGTCCGTAAATGCTTTGTCCTGGTGATGGCACGAAGCACAAGAGCGGGTATTGTTGACCGACATGTTTTTGTCATAAAACAATACGCGGCCCAGCGTGGCGCCGGCATTGGTGATAGGATTGGCGCCGGGCGTATTGTCAAGGTCAGTGCGGCTGGCAAGGAACGCCTTCATATAGGGCGGCATGTTATTGATGGTGCCCACATAATCATACAGGGCAGTCGGCAGGTGAGGAACGCCGGATGTGTTGGCAGGTGGCTCCTGGCTCTGACCGTTTCCATCATGGCCCGGCAGTTGTGCCGGATCATTTTTTTTACAGGCAAATAACAGGAACAGCAAAAACAGCGATGATAATGTTAAATAACGCATGGTGTGCTTGGGTTTCCCATAATACACGTTGCCCTGGATTTCCCCTTACGGGAAAGAAATTAATTTATTTTTGCCGCCGGATAAGGGTATTTTAAAGTGAAGGTGTATTAGCGGTAGTTATTGAAACAATTAAGGTGGATATACATTTTGGCAAGACAAATGACCAGGATAAACTGGTGGAAGAATGTTTTCATACCTACTTTGAGGGGTTGCACCGTTATGCCTTCACGATACTGAAAGATAATGACGAGGCAAAAGACGCCGTACAGGCCGTTTTTCTGAAGTTATGGGAAAAACGGGCGGATATTGATGAACAACAGTCCATCAAGTCGTACCTCTACACGGCGGTATATCATTATTGTCTCAATGTCAGGCGGCATGAGAAAGTGAAAGACAATTACCTGGCGCAACGTCCGCCGGTTTTTGAGCACCGTAATGAGCTGGTGAGCAAAGAAACGCATCGGCGGATCATGGAACATATAGATAATCTCTCCCCGCAATGCCGGCTCATTTTCAGCAAAAGCCGTTTTGAAGGACGGAAGTATGCTGAGATAGCGGCTGATCTGGGCTTGTCGGTCAAGACCGTGGAAGTACAGATGGGTAAGGCTTTGAAAATACTGAGAGCCAAGCTGTTTGACGTGATGGTGATGATATTGTTTGCCTGTTTGTTTTTATAAGTTACAATTTTACAGAAAATGAGCACTGCTGAAAACCAAAACCTGCCATATGAGTTGTTAGGGAGATATTTTTCCGGGGAAGCTACCCCGGAAGAGGCGATGGCTGTGGATGACTGGATCAGGGAACACCGCGACCACCGGAAGGTGTATGACCAGGTGGCGGCGATATGGGATGATGCGGCGTTACAACAACGCTACCAGTTGCCCGACAGGGCCACGGCATTACAGGAACTGCAGGCGCGGCTGACGCCCCGGCCGACCGTCCGCCGTATGACAGGAATAGGCCGTGTCGCAGCGGCTGTGGCTTTGCTGGCAGGCGTTGCCGCTGTTTTGTTTTTCGTTCTTCGGTCTCACCATACGCGTAACACGTTGGCCCAGGTGTTGGAACGCACGGATGAGGCTATACGCAGGGACACATTACCGGACCAGTCAACAGTGGTGCTTAACAGTCATTCTTCTTTGCAATACGCATCAGGTTTTCAAGATACAGTTCGTGCCGTTAAATTATTGGGTGAAGCATGGTTTGATGTAACTTCGCGGCCGGATAAACCGTTTATTGTGTCAGTAGGAGATGTCAGGGTGCAGGTATTGGGCACCTCCTTCAACGTACGGCAGTCCGACACCACCATTGCTGTCATGGTGAAGACCGGTGCTGTGCGCATGTCGCGGGGCGATAGCAGCATACAGGTGAAAGCCGGCCAGGAAGGTGTTTATCACATCGCCCGGAAGGAACTGGGGCTCACTGCCGGTGCGTTTCATACCAATCAGCTGGGATATGCCACCCGGGTATTTAATTTCGAAAATATGACACTGAAAGAGATTGCCGCACAATTGGAAAAGGCGTACGGCGTTCGTGTGGTATTTGAAAATAAGGCACTGGAAGGTTGTACCATGAGCAGCACATTTGAAAACAAACCTATCGAATACGTTTTTGAGGTTATATCTGTTACGCTGAATGTCACATGCAGAATTGAAAAGGACCAGGTTTTTATCAGCGGCGCCGGCTGTGGTGGGTAGATGGCTGCTGACCGTTTTTTTGTTGACAGGAGCTGTACGGGGCTATAGTCAGTCATCTGCCGTTGACCTTCAAAAAAATATTACCATCAAGGCAAAGGAAATGCCACTGGATAAATTGTTACAGGCAGTAGGGCAACAGACCGGGGCCCGCTTCTCGCTGAACACCCGCAAATTCCCGCCTTCCCGCTTAATTCATCTCCATAAAAAAATACAGCCGCTGGGCGCTTTGCTGGAGGACATCCAACAGCAAACCGGCATCAGTTACCGCTTATTGGGCGGGCACGTTATTTTCGTAGATGCGCCACCGGTAAAACAGGCACTCGCTGCGGCGACACTAAAACCCGCTACGGCTATCGTGAAAAAACGGGCCGTTTCCCGGAAAATACCGGAAGCTGTTCGAAATAATGCACAGACGGCGGACAACGTTGCTATGCCACAAATGCCGGTGCTGACTAAAAACTCCGTCATCGCCCGTCCTCCACAATCTCCCGATGCTGTCATCATCAGGCCAGATACCCTGAAAGCCGCCATGGCTGTCAATAAGAAAGATACTGTGCTTTACAGGCCGGATTCCGGCCTCTTAAACTTATCGCTAAGGAAATCGCCCGAAGGGCAAAAAGAAAAAAGCAGAGATGGGATAGTAAATATCAGTTTCTCCCGCGAAGAAAAGAAAGGGTACACTGGCATCCTTCCCGGGCCCGATACCAGTGTGAGAGCAGAAGCCGCCCCGCCTCTAACTGCTGAGGCTATACGAAAACAGCCGGCCGCCAATAATCCGCCACAAAAAACGACTGACGTTTCCGCTTCCCAACGTATAACAGCTAAGAATAAACGTGAACATTCGTTTTTTCTCACCAACTGGTTCCGCCATTCCAACAGTTCCTTTACCGGCATCCGCAATGCCGGCGACGGCCCCGGGCCTGGCCTCATTCCCTTTGTAAGCGCAGGTATCACGTTGGAAGAATCCTTTTATATAAACGGCCGGTTGCAGGCAGGCATGCCTTTCCTGTATGCCATCGCCTCCTGGGGAACAGGGCGCGGCGCATCCGGGCTGCGTTATGGCGCCGGTACTTCCGTACGAATGAACGAGGATTGGCGCCTACATTTCCAGGCCACCACAGGAAGAATGGAATTTGACTATGATTCTTCGACGTTTGTTCAAAAACAGGTCCGTATGCATTGGCATAAGCTGGTCCTCCTCGGGGAAAGGCGGCTGAACGATCATTTTGCTGTACAGGGAGGCATATCCCTGAACATACTGAATGCGGAATATTACACTTTTAAAGACCTTATGCCACTGGGCAGACCTGAAGAAACAGCCCTGAAAGACGTGCGTTATTTTAAGCCATTATACACCATCAGTGATAACTTTAACGCCGGAGAGCCAAAGAGCCGGAAAGCGTGGATAGGCGTGCAGCTGGGCGTATCTTACCGTTTGGATTTCCGAAGGAAATAATAGATCTTACAGGAAGTTTGATTAATCACAATATAACCCGTATTCAACTATGAAGTATTCCCTTACCTTTTTAGGAATGTTATTTCCTGTGTTCCTGTCTGCGCAAGTCCAAACAGATGCTAACGGCAACGTTGGTATCGGTGGTATTACAGCACCTACGCAAAGACTGGATGTAAATGGAAATATTCTTGCCAGAGGTGCGCTGATGAGCACTATTAGCGACGCCAACATCGGAGGACGCGTTTTCATCTCTAATCCTGCAAAAAATCAACCCGGCCAGGCAAAAGATTGGATCATCTACAACATGACCGGCAGTGGTTATGGAAACAGCCTGCAGTTCTGGGCTTATGACAACGCCGGATGTACAGGTGGCGGAATGTGCGCAGGCCGCTTCACAATCACGGATGATGGCCGTGTTGGTATCGGCACAGCCAGGCCGCAATCTGAGTTGGCAGTAGTGGGAACTGTCACCGCAAAAAAAATGAAAGTGACCTTAACTGGTTGGGCGGATTATGTTTTCGAGCCCGATTACAAATTGCCATCGCTCGCGGAAGTGCAGCAGCACATCAACACGCACAAACACCTTCCTGACATTCCTTCCGCCGCCGCCATAGAACGGGACGGACTGGACCTTGGCGATATGCAGCGCAAACAAATGCAGAAAATCGAAGAGCTTACGTTGTATATCCTTCAACAACAAAAAGAAATAGAAGTACTGAAAGCCACCGTGAAAGCGCTCGCGGATAAAGCTGGCAAACCCTGATCAAACGGTGCTTTTAGCCGGGTCCTGCTGGAAAATATGCGACAGCATTTTATACAGCTCGGGATGTTTCTCTGAAAGCAGGTCCGGCCGTTCAAAGAAGTATTCTGAAATCACTGCAAAAAATTCGGCTTCATTGGTAGCACCGTACGGATTAATATCTGTACGGCCTTCTGCCATTTCCTGGATGGTCTGGTGTACCAGTTTGAGCCAGGGAATACTATAACTGTGTTCCAGCAGTTTAGTGGGCAGTCCGTCCACTGTGCCATCTGCTTTGTCGAGCAGATGTACAAACTCATGAATGGCGGTATTGCTTTTGTCGGTGGTATTAGAGAAGCCTTCCCGTAGCGCGGAGCGGGAGAGGATCATCTGCCCGTTGAGCGCGCCGCTGCCCACCATGCCCAGGATATTGCGGCGGTTGCCTTCATACTGGTATGATTCATCGAACGTGTCGGGGTAGAGGATCACATTGGTGAGATTAAAATATTCCCAGTTTTTAAAGCCGAAGATGGGGATGATGGCGCTGGCAGCCACCAGCACGCGGTCGAGCGGTTCTACTTCCGTGCCTACGCCTTCAATATGCGTTCTTTTGAGAAAGCGTTGTACCTGTTGCTCAAAGCGGTTTTTATCCGTGTCGGTGAGTTGCTGGTAATAGCGTACATGTGTTTGCAGCAGTTCCCGGTAGGCATCGGGAACTGCTGTTTTCTTAAGTTGGTGGCGGTTGACCAGGTTCTTGAAGTATAAGAACAGGATCAGCCCTATCATAATTAATCCGAATAGTACCATGATCATTTTACCTTATTTCCGGTACGCCTTGAACTCAGAGCCTTTTTTCCATTGCGGGAAAGTGCTTTCGTTGCTGAGGGTATAACCAACGTCGAACATGAGGCGTACATCTTCTACCATGCCGTCCATCACCCAGGTATCGGGGTTAAACTCATCAGCGGGGGAGTGGTAACGTAAACGGTTATACTCTGCCGTTTTTTCTTTTCCGGAGCCGGGAGCTTTGCCCACTATATCGTTGCCTGGGCCCAGGTATAAACCGGGGACACCCTTTTTAGCAAAGTTAAAGTGATCTGAGCGGAAAAACCAACCTCCTTCGGGATTGGCTTCCGGCACCGTAACGCGGCCCTGTTTGGCGGCAGCCCGCTGTGCATATTCGTCCAGTTCTGACTGGCCCATGCCGATGACGGTCACGTCTTTGGTGCGGCCAAAAGTATTGAGCACGTCCAGGTTGATGTCGGCCACGGTTTTCTCGGCCTTGAACGCCGGATGTGCGGCATAATACTCGGAGCCCAGCAGGCCCTGTTCTTCACCAGTGACAGAGAGGAACAGCACGGAGCGCGCCGGTTTTTGTTTCAGTTGGGTGAAGGCGGTGGCCAGTTCCAGTAGCCCGGCGGTGCCGGTGGCATTATCTACGGCGCCATTGTAAATGGAATCGCCTTTTACCGGTTCACCGATGCCGAAGTGGTCCCAATGCGCTGAAAACACTACGCATTCATCCGGTCTTTTGGCGCCTGGGAGTATGGCCAGCACATTATGCGAAGTGGATTTTTTGATGGTATTGTTGATCACCAGCGATGTTTGCAGGTGCAGGTCTACCGGTTTGAAGTCCTTTTGTTTTGCTTTTTCCATGATGTCGGGGGAGATACCGGCCAGCTGGAAGATCTTTCTGGCGGCTTCCTGGGTGATCCAGCCTTCCATGGTGGTCCTGGACATGTTATTGTCGGCCGTCTGCAGATGCAGTTTGGAGTTGGACCATCCACTGCGCACCACTTTCCAGGGGTAGCTGGCGGCGGCTGTTTCGTGGATGATGATCACGCCTGCGGCGCCCTGCCGCGATGCTTCTTCAAACTTGTACGTCCACCGTCCGTAGTAGGTCATGGTACGGCCTTTAAAAAGACTTTTATCTGCGAAGCCGGGATCATTGATCATCACAATGACGGTCTTGCCTTTCACATCGAGGCCCGCGTAATCGTTATGCCCGTATTCCGGTGCCACGATGCCATACCCGGCAAATACCAGTTCTGAATTACGGATGCTGACCTGTTCCTGCACGCGGCGGGTGGCGGCCACATAATCGTCGAGATATTGCAGGGACACCTCGCCGCTGGCGCCTTTGATCACCATATTACCGGCAGGTTTGGAGCCGATGGCCACCATGGGCACTTCCTGGAAGTAGCTGTTGCCATTGCCGGGTTTCAGTCCCAGCGCTTTGAATTGGGCCGCCAGGTAGTGGATGGCGCTGTCTTCCCCGCGGGTGAAGGGCTTACGGCCTTCGAAGGCGTCAGACGCCAATACCTGTATGTGTCTTGCGAAGCTGTTGGCATTGATCGCCCGGATGGCGGACGAATCCTGGGCCTTTACGCCCTGCCACAACAGGGAGGCGGCCATGCTAAAGATGATGGGTGCTTTCAAATTAAGAGGATTGATAATAAACAAAAACCATTCTTGATAAAAATAACAAAATTAAAAATACGAAAAGCCCGATGCGGTTTTGTCAGCCGCCTGCAAGAAAAGAGGTGGTTGTTTCAATCTAAACCATTAATTTGCCGTCGGAATCAGAACAACAATTGCTCCCACGGGCCAACCAAAATGCTCAGCTGTATGCTCAATGCACATCGCTCAACCGAATCCAGCGCTGGCCGGTACGGTGAAAAGGATTATGCCGGCTTCTGGTACGAAATGCAGCAGGACAATGAACAGGGACTGTATAAAATCTACCACGACCTCTATGACAATTTCTATCACTACGGTATCTCCGTTGTGCTGGACAAAGGCATGGTGAAAGAAGCCATCAACGATGTTTTTGTAGACATCTGGCGTAAGCGCCATCAGCTCGGCATGCCTGAAAACATTCAGGCCTACCTCTTTATCTGCTTTAAGAGAAAACTATATAAACTGTTAACCAAAAACCAGAAAGGCACGGTGCTGACCGATAGTCAGCTGTTCCCCGAGCCCGAAGAGCAACCTTACGAAACAGTGCTCATACGCCAGGAAACAGACAGCCTGGTAAAGGAAAAGCTGGAAAAAATGCTGGCCCTGCTCACCAGCCGCCAGAAAGAATTTATCAGGATGCGTTTTTACGAAGACCTGAGCATAGAAGAAATAGCCGTTAAAACGGCCGCCACTCCCCGCACCATTTATAATACCATTCACAATGCCCTCGTACGCATCAGGGAGGTATACACTGATGCCACGTTTGTCGCACTGCTGCTGCTTTTGATCGATCTGGAAAATTTTTCCTGATTTCTTTGGTAAAAAAACAAACGTACCCCCCTCTTTATAGTTAAATGCCTGGCATGGACTTACAGCAGTATAAGGCGGAAGACTTTATTTTGAACGATTCATTCGTCCGTTACTGCCTGCGCAGCAACGAAAAGGACGTGCTGTTTTGGGAAGACTGGCTGGAACGCTACCCGCATAAGCAGGAGGAAGCGGCTAAAGCCCGCGAATGGCTGTTCCGCTTAGGCCTGCGTATCACGCCGGATGAAAAGGAAGCCGAATTCGGTAAACTGAAAGCTGCTATTGCCGTTGCTGACACGCCGGTAAAAAGGATTTCCTGGAAAAGGATAACCCGTATCGCTGCCGCTGTGGTATTGCCACTGGCCGCCGCTACCTGGTGGCTGGCCGCAAACCGTACTGCTGCTTCCAGGGAAGATGTCGGGTCCTATACGCTTTTCAAAGCCGGCGACAGTCTCCGGCGCCATGTCATGTTAGCAGATGGAAGTCTCGTGGTCCTGAATGCACACAGCACGCTGAAAGTGCCGGCCAACTATAACGGGCAGCAACGCGACCTTATACTGGAAGGAGAAGCACTGTTTGAAGTGGCCAAAGCGGAAGGCAAGCCCTTTACGGTATATACCGGCAACCTGCAGGTACAGGCGCTGGGAACAGCTTTTAAGCTGCGCGCTTATCATTATGATGAACAGGCGGCCGTCACCCTCGTGGAAGGGAAAGTGCGCGTGGCACAGGAAACAGCCGTCGCTGAATTATTACCCGGTGAACAACTGACTACAGGAAAAGCACACGCCCGCTTCGTAAAAAACAAATTCGATCCTGAAAAAGAAAAAGCCTGGCGCAGCGGACGCCTCGTTTTCCACAACGCATCTCCTGACGAGATAGCGGCCACGCTGGGATATTGGTATGGTATCAATGTAAAAGTAATCACACGTAAAAATAAACCTATCCGCTTTAACGGCGTATTCAACAACAAACCGCTGAATGAAGTGCTGGCAGCAGTTTGCTTTGTCAATGGACTGCAGTCTGTGACAAAAAACGACACTTTATTTGTGCAACCAATCAGTAAATAGTCCACACAGGTACATCTAAACAACCAAAATGCGTTATGAAGAAGACATCCCTTCTGAGGGCATGCTGTGCCATGCTCCTATCATCCCTTTTGCTAAGTTGGGCGCAAATAGCAGAGGGCTTGAAAGATAAGATTGACGTGGGATTCAGGCAGACAAAGGTACTCAGTGTTATTCAGTACCTCGAGAAAAACACCCGCCTGAAATTCTCGTACAATCTTGATGATCTGGAAAAATTGAAACCTGTAACCATCGATAAAAAAGAAAGGACAGTAGAAGGTTTACTCCAGGAAATAGGCCATGCCACGTCGCTGCAGTTCAGGATGACAGAAGACATCATCCTGGTGAAAGCGGCGCCGGCCACTTCTTCCCTGACAGCCGCGCAACCGGCACAGGAAAAAGTGGTGGAAGGCGTGGTGAAGTCCAATACCGGCGAAGCCCTGCCCGGCGTCAGCGTTCGGGTAAAAGGCACGCCCCGCGGTATGCTCACAGACGTGAAAGGCTCCTTCCGCTTCACCGACCTGCAGCCAGGCGCGGTGCTGGAAGTATCTTTCATCGGCTATGAAACACAAGAGGTAACAGTCAACGGAAACGGACCGCTGGCCGTTACCCTTGCTGCTTCTACCAAAGTGCTGGACCAGGTGGTGGTGGTAGGTTACGGCACACAAAGCAAACGCAACGTGAGCAGTGCCATCACCTCCGTAAAAGGAAACGAAATTTCCAATGTTGCCAGCAACAACCCCGTTAATGCCCTGCAAGGTAAAGTGGCAGGCCTCACCGTTACCAACACCGGCGGCGCTCCCGGCGCCATGGCCGATATCCGCCTGCGTGGCATCAGCACCTTCGGCTCACACCAGCCGCTGTTTATCGTAGACGGCAGCCCCGCAGATCCCTATTACCTCAACAACAACGATATTGCTTCCATTGAAGTACTGAAAGACGGCGCCGCAGCCTCTATCTACGGTTCCGTGGCTGCCAACGGCGTTATCCTCATCACCACCAAAAAAGGCAAAAAAGGTGCGCCGAAAATTGAATTCAACACCTGGTACAGCATTGTAAACCCTACCGGCAAACAACACCTGCTCGATGCCGATGGTTACCTGAAGGTACATACCATGATGTACGACGCTGCACCGCCCAGCACCAAAAGACCTGCTTACCTGAAAAGCGGTATCACCGCCAATACCAACTGGCAGGATGAAATCCTGCAACAGGGCAACAGCGAAAACTACAGCCTTAACCTCACTGGTGGCAGCGAATATTTCACTTATGGCCTCAGTGGTAACATCACCAATGAGAAAGGCACTTTCCTGGGTTCCAACTTCAAGAAGAAATCCATCCGCTCCCGTAACGAATACAAAAAAGGCCGCCTCACCGTGGAAGCCAACCTGGTATACGCAGAAACAGACCGCCGCGACGTGCCTTACAGCGTAAAAGACGCCTATTTCCAGTCACCGCTGTTACCGGTATACGACGAGAAGGAAAAATATGGTTATGCTTTGCAGATCAACCAGCTGCCTAAGTTTGAGAACGCGGTAGGGGTGAACTTCTACAATGATAACAGCAACAGAACACAATATTTTAATGGTAACGCACGCCTGTCGCTTGAACTGCTGAGAGGCATGAAGTTCGTCACCAACCTGAGCCTGGCCAACAGCAACTATTTCACCTATGCCTATCATCCGCCGTACCGTGCCAGCGCCAATGATCCGCTGATTCCGTTCGCACAGTTGCAGGACAACCGTGGCAATGAACGTCAGCGTCTGATGGAAAACCTGTTGTACTACGATCGCAGCTTCGGTAAACACAGCCTGAACCTGCTGGCCGGTTACACCGCGCTCGAAAAAACCTACAATAACGTACTCACTACTGCTGACGGTAAAACCACCATCTATTCTGTGAAAGATGGTCAGATCTCTTCCGACATCGTACCGGGTGGTTTCCTCGATCCGCTGTTTAATACTATGGACGGCGCCAAAGGCGGTACCTTCAGCGCTACCGGCACCCGCTGGCAGACTGACCGCCTCTCCTGGCTGGGCCGTGTCAACTACGCCTATGATGGTAAATACCTGTTGCAGCTGGCTGTTCGCCGCGACGGATCTTCCAAGTTTGGTGTCAACCGCCGTTATGGTACTTTCCCTTCCGTGTCCGTGGGCTGGAATATCCAGAGCGAATCATTCATGCAAAGCCTTACCTGGCTTAATATGCTGAAGCTGCGTGCCAGCTACGGCCAACTAGGCAATGAAGAAGTGCTGAACGCCTATGACCACCAGCAGCTGATCTTAATCAACAACCTGTGGGGCGGTGGCTCTGTACAGGGCTCCGGCAGCACAGCATGGCCCGGCGGCGCCGCCTGGGAGCTGCGTAACAAAGACCTGCGCTGGGAAACCAATACCAGTCGCAACGCAGGTTTCGACTTCGCTATTTTAAACAAACTTACCGGTGCGTTCAACTACTTCAATAACATCACTTCCGACGTGTTGATCAGAAGAGAGCTGGCCCCCAGCAATGGACTGAACAACCCGATCCTGAACGTAGGCCGCTTCAAAAACAGCGGTTGGGAACTGGAAATGACCTGGGCTGATAAAAAAGGCGACTGGAGCTACAGTGTAACCGGTACCGTTAGCCAGGTGAAAAACAAAGTACTGGCACTCGCCAACGACGGACAGAAATTGTATGGCACCGGCCTCAAATACGGCACCGGTCCCGTTCCTAACACCACGCAGGTAGGCACCGAAGTGGGCGCCTTCTACCTGTATGAAGCGGATGGCCTCTTCCAGTCGGCTGCTGAAGTGGCGGCTTATAAAAACAGCAAAGGTGAACTGCTGCAGCCGGATGCCAAACCGGGCGACGTTCGCTTTAAAGACAGCAACGGCGACGGCGTGATCAACGACGCAGATAAAACCTACAAAGGCAGCTCTTTTCCGAAAATTGAATATGGCCTGAATATGAGCGTGGCCTGGAAAGGTTTCGACCTCCAGCTCTTCTGGCAGGGCGTAGGCGGTAACAAAATCTACAACGGCAATAAATATGAACTGCAAGGCATGGACGCCGGCCGTAACTTCGACGTAAGCACCCTCAACGCATGGACGCCGCAGAATACCAACACCGACGTGCCTCGCGCCGTATTGGGCGATCCCAACTACAATAACCGCGAATCCACCCGCTTCCTCGAAAGCGGCAGCTACCTGCGCCTGAAAAACGTAACCCTCGGTTATGCTTTCTCGCCGCAACTCCTGCAACAGATAAAAGTCACACGGTTACGCCTGTACGTAAGCGCACAGAATATCCTCACGTTCACCAAATACTCAGGACCAGATCCTGAGATTGGCCGTACAGACATTCTCAACAGTGGCCTGGACCGCCTGATGTATCCGCAAAACAAAGTATTGATGGCTGGCGCACAGCTGGAATTCTAAAAAAATGGTTATGAAAAAATCTTTGTTATATATATCCTTATTATCCGCAGCCATGGTATTTAATACCGGCTGTAAAAAAGAGCTGCTTGAACAGGCATCGCCCGACAAGCTCACATCGGATAACTTCTGGACCTCCCGCGACCGCGCCCTCACCGGCCTGGCCGCGGCCTATTCCAGGATAGAAAGCTTCGCCGGCTGGGATAACTTCGTGGAGGCCCGTTCCTGCCGCGAATACTACCGCGAAGATTATGTAGAGCCAGGCGCCGACGCCTACAACTACAGCTGGTGGATGGAGATCTATAACTATAGCTATAACTCCGGTAACTATGCTATCGACCTGCTGTGGCGGGACAACTACCGCGGCATCAACTTCACCAACCAGGTATTGGAGAATGTCAGCATGATGACCGATAAACAGATCGATGATGCCAGCAAAAAAATGATCCTGGCGGAAGCCCGCTTCCTGCGCGCCTATTATTATTTTAAGCTGATCACCAACTTCGAGAAAGTGATCATCCGTGATAAAGTACCTAATGGTGAAGCAGATCTGCCGAAAGCCCCCTCTACCCGTCCTGAAGTATGGGACATGATCATCGCTGACCTGAAAGCTGCAGAACCAGACCTGCCGCTGCGCAGCGAAAGAGCCGCCACGGAACTGGGCCGTGCCACCAAAGGCGCTGCCCAGGCTTACCTTGGTAAAGCGCTCATCTATCGTGCCGGTGAAGACAAAGCCAACGCTAACACTTACTTCACTGAGGCCTCTGCGTGGCTGAAGAAAGTGATCGACTCCAAACAATATAGCCTTGTGCCCAACTACCTGTCTATGTTCAACGGTACCACGGCCAATACCGCGGAGTCAGTATTTGAACTGCAACAAACCATGGACGAGTCCAACGGCGCTTACTACAAATCCTATCTCAGCGACTGGATGGCCGCTTCTGAACTGGGCGGTTATGGTGAGATCTATGGCGCTCCGCGGCTGCTGACCGAAATGCTGAAAGAAGGAAAAGTGGCCACCGACGGACTCTATGATCATCGTGTATACAATACCGTATTTTTTAACGATGATTATTTTAACGATGCCGCCAATCCCCGCGTATACGGCTATACGTATGGTAAAGTGTTTGAAAACAACACCATCGCTTTCCGTAAATGGATACCGGCCAGCCTCGATAAACTGGGAAACGCCAACGCTATCAATATCCCGATCATCCGCTACGCAGATGTGAAGTTGTTGTACGCCGAAGCGCAGAACGCCATCGGCGTTACCGCTACAGCGATGGCGGAGATCAACGATGTGCGTGCCCGTTCTGCTATGCCGCCACTGAACCTGACTAGCACCGCCGATGTGTTCAAGCAGCTGGTACATGAGCGCGTGATGGAGTTCACCCTGGAAGGCAGCCGTTTCTACGATCTTCGCCGTTGGGGCCTGCTGACGCAACAGATGCAGGAAGCCGGCAGGACCTTCACCCTGGATAAAAGCTATTACCCGCTGCCACTGAAGGAAACGCTGAACAACCCACTGGCACAATAGTAATTTTTAGAATACATAACGGTTAAATGATCCCACTGGCGGCCTCGCAGCCGCCGGTGGTTTTATACAACGGTACCATGATGAAAACTGTATTACTTGCTTTGATGTGTTTGCCCGCTACTTTGCTGGCCCAGTCCAACGATTGGGAAAACCCGCAGAAACCTTCCGAGCATACGCTTTTCCCGCACGCACATTTTATTCCTTTCCCGGACGCCGCTTCCGCCATAAAAGGCGACAGCTCGCCTTTCACCCTCTCGCTGGACGGCATCTGGAAATTCCACCTCGCAGCCAATCCAGCTGCCCGGCCACAGGGATTCGAACAACCCGCTTATGATGTAACAAACTGGAAAACGGTCCGTGTGCCTGCCAACTGGCAAACGGAAGGTTATGCCCCTTATATTTTTACGGACGTGGAATACCCTTTCACGCCCAATCCGCCGTTTGTCCCTAAAGAAGAAAATCCCGTCGGTTCTTACCGCCGCAGTTTCCAGCTGCCCGCCACCTGGAAAGGCAAACAGACCATTTTGCACATCGGCGCAGCCAACGCATTTGTGTACGTATGGGTAAATGGTAAATACGCCGGTTTCAGCAAAGACAGTAAAACGCCAGCCGAATTTGACGTGACGCCGCTGCTACAGCCAGGCAATAATTCGGTGTCACTGCAGGTGTTCCGCTTCAGCGACGGCTCCTACCTCGAAGGGCAGGACATGTGGAAGCTGAGCGGCATAGAACGCAGCGTGTACCTGGTAGCCCGTGCTCCTTTATCTATCTATGATTTCTTCGCCAAACCATTGCTGGTCAATAATTACAAAGACGGTTCCCTGCAACTGGACCTGGCACTTAATAAAATACCCGTTGCAACGGACAAGGATAAACGTATCCGCGTAACCTTGCAGGACAACGGTGCGCCCGTTTTTACCAAAGTATTGCCCATAGGTCGTGACAGCATGTTACATATGCAACAGCTGCTGCCTGGCGTTAAATCCTGGACAGCGGAACAGCCCAACCTATACCAGCTGCTCATCACACTGGAAGACAAACAAGGCCGCCCGGTGGAAAGCATTACGCACGCTATCGGTTTCCGTACCGTGGAAATTAAAAGAGGCCTGTTGATGGTCAACGGTCAGCCTATTACCATCAAAGGCGTGAACCGCCATGAGCATGATATGCACACCGCTAAGGTGGTAAACCGTGAAGGAATGCTGAAAGACATCCTCACCATGAAGCAATACAACATCAACGCGGTGCGGGCCAGCCACTATCCCAACCGGGAAGAATGGTACGCGCTCTGCGACCAGTACGGTCTTTATGTAGTGGACGAAGCCAACATCGAGTGCGACGGCATGAGCATGCACCCGTTGAAAACCCTTTCCGATAAACCCGAATGGCAGGCGGCCTACCTCGATCGTACACGCCGAATGGTGGAACGTGACAAGAACCATTGCAGCATCATCACCTGGTCACTCGGTAATGAAAGTGAATTCGGCGACAATTTCATCAACACCTACAAATGGACCAAACAACGAGATAATACCCGTCCGGTACAATATGAGCCGGCCCGTAATACACCATGGACCGATATCGTGGCGCCCATGTACAAATCCATCGCCTGGATGCAGGAGTATGTGAAAGAGTACCGCGACCGGCCCCTGGTCCAGTGCGAATACGCACACATGATGGGCAACAGCGGCGGTAACCTCCGCGATGACTGGGACCTGATCAATAAATATGACCAGTTGCAGGGCGGTTTTATCTGGGATTTCTCTGACCAGACTTTCCTGCAGCGCGACTCGCTGGGAAGGGCTATCTGGGCTTACGGCGCTGATATGGGCACCGTGGGCGCTACCAGCGATACCAGTTTCTGTGCAGACGGTATGCTGGCTGCCGACCGTACGCCGCATCCGCAGGCATTTGAAGTAAAGAAAGTATATCAGCCGGTGCAGTTTGCCACCGTTGGTTTGTCCGCCGATCTCGTGCAGATCACCAACCGGTATGACTTTAACCAGCTCGAAAATATCCGCCTGACCTGGGTACTGAAGGGAGATGGGAAAGTGCTCGCTTCAGCTGATTTGCCGCACCGGCCATTGCTGCCTCACCAACAGGACACCCTGCGTATAGCCCTGCCGGTAGTGAAGCCACAGCCAGGTGTGCGTTATTTCCTGCACCTGAAAGCCGCGCTGAAGAAAGCGGACGGCATGTTGCCTGCCGGCTTCACGCTGGCCACCGATCAGTTTGAGCTGCCGTGGTATGCGCCGGTAAAAAAACAGCCGATTGTCGGGACTGCCTTACAGGTAAAACAATTGGATGGTGGCTGGGAGATAGGCAACCCCGCTTTTACTGCTACCATTAAAAACGGTTGGCTGGAGCAGTTTACTGCTAACGGCACCGCCTATATGCAAAAAGCATTGAAGCCACATTTCTGGCGCGCCGCCACTGATAACGACATCGGTAACAGTCAACAGATGCGCTGTGCAGTATGGCAACATGCCGGCGACAGTACCCGCTTGTTGTCTGCCAGCATTGTACGGCAGGACAGGCAGCAGGTGCAGATACTTGCCAAACACGCATTGCCGCTGGTGGCCGCCACTTTCGAGGTAGACTATACGATTTTCGCCAATGGAGACGTGAACGTAAAAGTCAACTTCCAGCCTGGTGATACTACCATGCCTGAGCTGCCTCGCATGGGCATGCGCATGGTGCTCAATCCTGCGCTGGACAAAGTGACCTGGCTAGGCCGCGGCCCATTCGATAACTACCAGGACCGTAAGTATGCTGCTGATGTAGACGTATACACGCTGCCGGCGGACTCGCTGTTCCATCCCTATCCCCGCGCGCAGGAAAGCGGCTACCGCTCCGATGTACACTGGCTGGCGCTGCGTTCCGCCTCCGGCAACGGATGGATGGCCCGCACCGATTCCCTGCTGAACATGGGCGTGCTGCACTTCGATATGGACCGGCTCAACTTCAACCGTAAACACAATGTACATGGCGGCTCCATGAACAACGACCCGCTGATCTGGTGGAACATCGACTTCCAACAGGCAGGCCTGGGCGGTGATAATAGCTGGGGGGCAAAGCCTCATGCGCCTTATACGCTGGTGTACAAACCTTATCAATATCAATTTACGTTAAGACCTTTAGGGGCTGGCGAAGAACCAACAGAAAAGGCGAAAGAGAGATATGAATAAAATCAAATGGCTGCTGGCGTTACTGCTGATGCAACAAACGGCCAGCGCACAACGGGACCATTTTGCGGATGTGCTGGACATCCACTATACAGTAAAAGATACCAACCGCATCGCTGCTTCTTTCTTTTCAGATAACGGCGCCTGGCATGCCTATGCGTTGCCGGTGGCCGGCGCAGCTACCGGCTTCACCGGTCCCCTGCTGATGGACATGAAAGGGGAGTGGTTGTCTACCTCCATCGCACAGCTTCACCTGTACGCCGATGGCCGGGAACTGCCACTGGAGCAGGACACAACGGCCACGCATTATTATCCGGGCATGTTAAAACTGGGCTTTCGTTCAGGGCAGGTGCAAGTACAGATGCAGCTGGTGTTTAGCAGTAACCGCGAAACCGCAGTACAAACCATTATTCGTAATAACGGTGCGCAACCGCTGCAGCTGCGGCTGCAATGGCAGGGAGCTGCGTTGCTGAAAAGAGCACAGTTTTCCCGCGAAGGTAATGCTGTACGTATAGGCCTGGCCGGTACTAAACATGTTTTCCGGCTGCACTGGTGTGCTCTGGCTCCATGGGACATACGGACTACCGCCGATGGATACACGGCCGCCAGAAATGTGTCCATACCGGCAGGCGGTCAACTGGAAGACCTGCAAACACAGGGCTTCTGGCCGGAAGGGAATATGGTGACGACTTCGGAGCGGGAGTTTGACATCGTGCTGCAACATAATGAACAACGCTGGAACGGCTATCTGCAACAGCTGTTCCGCCGCATGCCTTTTAATGAAAAAGACAGCTTCCGAAGCAGGCTGGCCGTAAAAAGTATGATCACGCTGCTCACCAACTGGCGTAGTGCTTCCGGGCATTTACGGCACGATGGCGTATTCCCTTCGGCGTCGTACCAGGGTTTCTATGGCTTCTGGTCGTGGGACAGCTGGAAGCAGGCCGTAGGACTGGCTTACTTTGCGCCTGCACTGGCGAAGGACAATATCCGCTCACTGTTCGATTATCAAACCGTCAACGGTATGGTGCCAGATTGCGTGTATGCAGACAGCACAGAGAACAACTTCCGCGATACCAAGCCGCCACTGGCCGCCTGGGCCGTGTGGGAAGTGTTTGCCGCCACCCGCGACACCGCTTTCCTCCATGAGATGTTCCCCGCGCTGGAACGTTATCACCACTGGTGGTACGCGGAGCGTGACCACGACCGCAACGGCCTCTGTGAGTTTGGCTCTACGGACGGCACCCGCATCGCGGCAGCCTGGGAAAGCGGCATGGACAACGCCGTGCGCTTCGATAAAGCAAAGATGCTGCAAAACAGCCCCGGCGCCTGGTCGCTCGACCAGGAGTCAGTCGATCTCAATGTCTATCTGTCTAAGGAAAAAACGGTACTCGCACAAATGGCGATCGTGTTAGGCAAACCAGCTGCGGCGGCTGCCTTCCGCAAACAGGTTACCATCTTAAACCAACAGATCAACCAACTTTTCTTCGATACTGCCAGTGGATATTATTATGACCGTCGTCTGAACGGAGCGCTGGTGCGCGTAAAAGGACCGGAAGCCTGGGTAGCACTGTGGGCGGGCATCGCTCCGGCATCCCGCGTAAAAAAGATGACACAATACATGCTGGATACCACTGTTTTTAATACTTTAGTGCCCCTGCCCGTGCTGGACGCCAGCGAAAAAGCTTTTGACCCGCAACGCGGGTACTGGCGCGGACCGGTATGGATCGACCAGTTTTACTTTGGTGTAAAAGGTTTGCAGCAATATAAGCAGCAGGCCGCCGCACAAACGCTGGTCAACAAACTATGGCAACACGCCGGCGGCATGAAAGATGACCAGCCGTTGCACGAGAACTATCACCCGCGTACAGGCAAAGGCCTCAATGCGGAGAATTTCAGCTGGACAGCAGCGCATGTGCTGATGCTGCTGGCCGACAAATTTTAATACAAACGCTATGTTTTATACATTTTCTACCACCGGGGTGGTTAACCTGCTGAAGGAGCACTACGGTCTTACCGTTACCGCCAGAGAACTGGAAGGCTATGATGAAGCCAATTTTTATGTGACAGATGAACAGGGTAACGCCTGGATATGCAAAATTGCCGGCGAGTCCCAGCATCCCGCTTTCCTCGATGCGCAGGTGCGTATACTGGAACATCTGGCCAATGGTGATACCAAAGGCCGCTTTCAACAGGTGGTGCGCAATGTGAAAGATGAACCGGTTACCCGTATTGCCACGCCGGAAGAACTGTACTATATCCGTTTATACACTTGGCTAGAAGGACAGCCGGTTGTAACGGTGAAGGGCACACGCGATCTGTATGGGTCCTGGGGAAGTCTTCTCGGGAAAATGGACAAAACACTGGAGAACTTCTCACATCCGGCCATGCACCGCGATATCCGCTGGGACCTGGCGCACGCGCTCGATGCCCGCGATCTGCTGCATTGCATCAAAGACCCGGAAAAGAAACGGCTGGCTGCCTATTTCCTGTTGCAGTTTGAAACAGAAGTGCAGCCGGTGAAACATCGTCTGCGCAAGGCTTATATCCACAACGACGCCAACGACTACAATATCCTCGTACAAAATGACCTGGTCAGCGGCCTGATTGATTTCGGCGATATGGTATATACACAGCTGATCAACAATGTGGCCATCGCCTGCACCTATGCCATGCTGGAAGCGACAAACCCGCTGGAAGCTGCCGTGGCAGTGGTGAAAGGGTACCATGAAGCATATCCGCTTACGCCGGAAGAAACAGACCTGTTGTATTACCTGATCGCTGCACGTTTATGCATCAGCGTGACTACCTCCGCAGAAAAAGCAGCAACAGGCAGCGACAATGAATTTCATTTCATCACGGAAAATGGCGCGTGGAGACTGCTCTTCCACCTGATCACGGTCAATCCGCTGGCGATGCAACAGGCTTTCCGTACTGCCTGCGGCTTTGCGCCGGTGATCAACGACACCGCCGACTACGCGCCATTGCTGGCGGAGCGTAAGGCGCACATCGGCCGTAACCTGAGCATCAGCTATAAAGAGCCACTGAAGATCATCCGTGGCGCATTACAATATCTCTACGATGATAAAGGCCGTACCTATATCGACTGTGTGAACAACCCCTGCCACGTAGGGCACTGCCACCCGGTAGTGGTGAAAGCCCTGCAGCAGCAGGCGGCGCGGCTCAATACCAATACCCGCTACCTGCACGATAACCTGGTGGATTACGCCAATCAGCTGATCGCTACGCTGCCGCCATCCCTCGAGGTTTGTTACTTTACCAATTCCGGGTCCGAAGCCAATGACCTGGCTATCCGTATGAGCCGTCATTATACGAAGCAGAAAGATGTGATCGTGCTGGACCATGCCTACCACGGCACTTCCACGGTAGCCATGGAACTGAGCCCGTATAAGTTTGACGGCAAAGGCGGATTCGGTAAACCGGAACATACGCATAAAGCGCTCAATCCTGATATGTACCGCGGGCCTTACCGTGCGGATGATCCGCAGGCAGGAGAAAAATATGCAGCAGATGTTTCCGATATCATTGCCGGCCTGAAAGAACAGGGCAGGGGCGTAGCCGCTTATATCTGCGAAACGCTGTTGGGCGTAGGCGGACAAATACCGCTGCCGCCAGGTTACCTGAAAGCGGTATATGCCGCGGTGAGAGCTGCCGGCGGCGTATGTATCGCCGATGAAGTACAGGTAGGCTTCGGCCGCGTGGGCGACGCCTTTTGGGGCTTTGAATTACAAGAGGTGACGCCGGATATCGTTGTGCTGGGCAAACCCATTGGCAACGGCCATCCGCTGGCAGCGGTGGTGACCACCCGCGCCATTGCAGATGCTTTCAACAACGGTATGGAGTACTTTAACACCTTCGGAGGCAACCCCGTGTCCATGGCCACAGGGCTTGCTGTGCTGAACGTGATTAAAGAAGAAGGCCTGCAGGAGCACGCAAGAGTTACCGGCAACTATTTTATGGAAGGGCTGCGTAAGCTGAAAGATAAACATGCCATCATCGGCGACGTGCGCGGACATGGGTTCTTCATTGGGGCGGAGCTGGTGCGTGACAGGAACACGCTGGAACCGGCTGTTCCCGAGATAGACGTGATCGTGGAAGCAATGAAGCAACGCGGTTTCCTGCTGAGCACCGACGGACCGCTGCACAACGTACTGAAGATTAAACCTCCCATGACGTTCAACAAGGCGAATACAGACGCTTTGCTGGCTCATCTGGACGAGGTATTGTCTTCCCTCTGATTCCTTATATTTGTTGCATGCAACAACAGGACCTGGCCAAAAAAGCCGCCGGCGAAAAAGCCACCGAATACATCAAACCGAATATGACCATCGGGCTGGGAACGGGCAGCACCGCTTATTATGCTATTATGCGTATAGGCGAGATGGTGAGAGGGGGTATGCCGCTCAAAGCGGTAGCTACCTCTGAGCAGTCCGAACAACTGGCCAGGAAGCAGGGTATTACCATCATCCCTTTCAGTGAAGTGGAGAAGATAGACCTGGACATCGACGGCGCCGATGAGGTAGACGAGCACCTGCGGCTCATCAAAGGCGGCGGCGCAGCATTGTTGCGCGAGAAGATCGTGGCAGCTGCTTCAGCAGAAATGATCGTGGTAACAGACGAGTCCAAAGTGGTAAAATGCCTGGGCCGCTTTCCGCTACCAGTGGAGATCATCCCGTTTGCGTGGGAACTTACCTTCAGAAGACTGCTGGCGCTGGATGCCGCGCCAGTATTGCGTACCAGCAACGGCCGCACCGTCGTGACCGACAACGGCAATTATATACTCGACTGTCATTATGAGAAAATCAAAGACCCGGTGGCATTACACCAGCAATTGAATGATATTCCCGGCGTAGTGGAGAACGGCCTGTTCCTCCACTATGCCAGCCGCGTTATCATCGGTTATGCCGATGGTTCCGTGAAATCCTTGTCCAGGTAAGAAGTGTGTTTGGTATCACGTGCCGTGATATAGACCAGCAGGGAAATAAAGATACAAACGGTCACGTACCAGTAAAACCATGGTTCGTGGCCGATTTTTTTGAAATACAGGGCAATAGATTCTGCCGTTCCGCCAAAAAGCGCCACTGTAATTGCATAGGGGAAGCCCACGCCCAGCGCCCGTATCTCCGCCGGAAACATCTCCGCTTTTACCACCGCATTAATAGACGTATATCCGCTCACCACCACCAGCGCTCCCAGGATCAGCCAGAAAGCGGCCCACTCGGAGGTAGTATGACTGATAGCCGTGAGAATAGGCACCGTAAGGACGGTGCCCAGGACGCCAAACCCTATCAGCAGCGGCTTGCGGCCAAAGATGTCTGACAGCCAGCCGAACAGAGGCTGTAAAAAAGCATATATGAGCATCACAAAAAATGTAATGGTAGTGGCCCTTTCAATGGTCAGGTGGACCGTATTGACAAGGAACTTCTGCATGTAGGTGGTATAGGTGTAAAAAGCCAGGGTGCCGCCCATGGTGAGTCCCACCACGGTGAAGGCCGCCCGGGGATATTGCCGGAAGAGGGCTTTTACCGAGCCTTTGTTTTTGGAAGACTTATGTTGCTCAAAGGAGCCGGACTCCTGCATATGGGTGCGCAGGTATAGCGCTACAAAAGCCAGCAGGGCACCGATCACGAAGGGAATGCGCCATCCCCAGTTATGCAGCTGTTCTGGTGTGAGAAACACGCGTTGCAGCAGCATCTGCACGCCCAGGGCTGTCAGCTGGCCACCTATCAGCGTAACGTACTGGAAGCTGGAGAAAAAGCCACGACGGCCGGCAGTGGCCATCTCGCTCAGATAAGTGGCGGAAGTGCCGTATTCCCCGCCCACACTCAGTCCCTGTAACAGCCGGGCTATCAGCAGCAGGGCCGGCGCTGCCGCCCCGATACTGTCGTACGACGGGGTACAGGCTATCAGCACAGAACCCAGCGACATCAGAAGCACAGACAGCGTCATGGCGGTTTTCCGTCCTTTCTGGTCTGCAATGCGGCCAAACATCCAGCCGCCAATGGGACGCATCAGGAAACCTACCGCGAAAATGGCGGCGGTATTGAGCAGCTGCGCCGTATAGCTGCCTTTCGGGAAGAATACAGGCGCGAAATAGAGCGAAAAGGTGGTGTAAATGTACCAGTCGTACCATTCCACGAGATTGCCGGCAGAGCCGGTTAAAATAGCCTTAATACGCCATGCGTCCGTGTTTTTCATATAGGTATCAAAAATATATAAATAAAATTGCTTTCTGTGTTATACAAAAAAGTTTGGATGGTAAAGCCTAAACAGTTATCTTCGTCCTGCTTCTTAAGAATATTGTATTTCATTTTGTTGGTGATCTCCGGGTACATTCAGCTTTTTTCTTACATTTTTTCTTCTAGTTGCCCCCAGGTAGCCGCCTGTTTAAAAAATGGCGAGAACACGTTCACAATTAAATATTAATAAAAAATGCAAACAGGTGTAGTTAAATTTTTTAATGAAGCTAAAGGTTTTGGATTCATTAAAATCGAAGGAACAGGACAAGAAATTTTTGTTCACGTTTCTGGTATCAAAGAAAGCATCGGCGAAAATGACCGCGTAGTATTCGACGTGGAAGATGGTAGAAAAGGCCCGAATGCTGTTAACGTAAGATTGGCATAACTTATTGAATAATAGTTTTGTTGAGGACTGCCCTGGCGATGAGCCGGGGCAGTTTTTTTTGCCCCAGGGCTGAAGCCCTGGGTTACATTGAGGTTCAGGTTTCTTTAATGCGCAAGTGCGCTATTGACTTGGTAGTCCTCTCATATCCTGATTCCCGTTTTGTAGCGGAGCTTATCTCCATTCATGAATTACTACGCTCTGATCGCTACTCCTTTTTATAGCCAGATGAACATCATGCGTCCTGGCCGTTCATATTTAAAGACTAATCAGCCCATTTACAGCTTACACCACATTATGGACCCTGGCGCTAAACGTAGCCCAGGGCTTCAGCCCTGGGATTGCTTAAAATAAATTATATTTGCGGTTTCAATTTTAAATATCATGCCCCAACCTGATAGTACAAATATCATCTTCCACCTGGCGGCAGATTTCATTAACCAGACAAACCGCCATGTGTTCCTGACCGGTAAAGCCGGAACGGGGAAGACTACGTTCCTGAAATATATCAAAGAACATACGAAGAAAAATACGGTGGTGGTAGCGCCTACCGGCGTGGCAGCCATCAATGCCGGCGGGGTGACGATGCACTCCTTTTTTCAGTTGCCCTTCGGACCTTTTGTGCCGGGCAGCAAGCGCGGTTTTGGCATGGATGGAATCAGCAGCACGGATAAACACAGCCTGTTCCGTAACATCCGTTTTACTAACGATAAAAAGGTGCTGTTACAGGAACTGGAACTGCTCATTATTGATGAGGTGAGTATGGTACGTTGTGATATGCTCGATGCCATCGACACTATCCTGCGGCATTTCCGGAATAAACCGCTGTTGCCTTTTGGCGGTGTACAGGTGCTATTCATTGGTGATCTGTACCAGTTGCCGCCGGTAGTGCCGGATTCCGAATGGCAGCTGCTTTCAGAGTATTACAACAGCTCTTTTTTCTTTGATGCGCGGGTGATTGAACAGGCGCCTCCGTTGTATATCGAATTAAAAAAGATATACCGGCAGAACGAACAGCTGTTCATCGATGTGCTCAACCGTATCCGTAACAGTGAAGTGGAGGAAGATGACCTGATGTTGCTCAATGACCGTTATGATCCTTATTTCAAAGGGGAAGACGGTGAATATATTGTGCTGTCTACCCATAACCGTAAGGCGGATGATATCAACGCCCGCCGGCTGGCCGAAATGCCGGGAAAGATCTTTCGCTTTGAAGGCAAGATAGAGGGGGATTTCAGTGATAAGGCCCTGCCTACGGAACTGGTGCTGCAACTGAAAATCGGCGCGCAGGTGATGTTCCTGAAAAACGATCTGGCGCAGCCCCGCCGTTATTACAATGGTAAACTGGCCACGGTGACAGATATCGATGACGAAGAGATCACCTTGCTGCTGGCCGGCTCGCATGAAGAGCTGAAACTTGGCAAGGAAACATGGCGCAATATCCGTTACCACTATAACCAGGAGGAAAATAGCATCGACGAAGAGGAGATCGGCAGTTTCACACAGTTTCCTATCAGGCTGGCGTGGGCCATCACTATCCATAAGAGCCAGGGGCTGACCTTTGAAAGGGCTATTATCGATGCGGGGTACGCTTTTGCGCCCGGACAGGTATATGTGGCGCTGAGCCGCTGTACCTCACTGGAAGGACTGGTGCTGCATTCCCGTATTAATTATGGCGCCATCAAAACGGACCGCCAGGTGATAGCGTTTGCAGAGAAAGAAGTGGAGGCCAACGAGCTGGTGGTGTTGCTGGAAATGGAACGGAAAAAGTTTCAGGCCACCTCGCTGCTGCAGTTGTTCGACTGGTACCGGATGCAGGCCAATATCCGCAGTCATGCAGTATGGATACAGGACAAAAAAGTGCCGGACATCGATGCGGCATTGCAGGTAAGCCGTCAGCTGACGGCCAAAACGGAACAGCAACAGGAAGTGGCCAACCGCTTTGTGGTACAGCTTCATCAGCTGCTCGATACAACGGTGCAAACTGGTGAAACCGACCAATTGGAAGAGCGTGTCACCAAGGCTGTCGGTTACTTCACCAAAAGCATATACGAAGATTTGATAGTGCCATTGCAGGAACATATTGCAGCGGTCAAAAAACAAAAATCAAAAAAATACCTGTTACAGCTCATGTCGCTGGAAGCGGATTGCTGGCAGAAGCTGCAGCAGGTATGGGAAGTGTCTTATGCCGACCTGGATTTTACCAAAGGGCTGAAAGACTATACGAAACTAAGAAATGCGGAAGCAGAAGGTGTGGCCGGTAAAAAAGGCGGCAAACCGGAAGCCAAAGGCAAAGTAGAAAAGGGTAGTAGCCGCAGGGGTACATTGGAATTGTATTTAGGCGGTAAGAATATCCCCGACATAGCCGTGGCGCGGCAACTGGCGGTGAGTACGGTAGAAAGCCATCTGGCCCAGTGTGTGGAAGCCGGAGAGCTGGACCTGTTCCGCTTCGTGTCTGAGCCGACGGTGAAACTGATCATGTCCCATATCCGCGAACTGGGCGCTACAGCAGCCGGTCCTATCAAAGAACGTGTAGGCCCTGCCGTGACCTTCGCAGAAATACGGGCAGTACAATGGTATCTTAAAAAACAGCAGGAAGACGAGATTATGAAAGATTAAACCGACAGACGATGAAACTAAGCGTATTAGACCAATCTCCGATCAGAAAAGGCAGCAATGCCATGGAAGCCTTGCAGGAAAGCGTTGAGCTGGCACGGCTGGCAGACAAACTGGGTTATACCCGTTATTGGTTATCAGAGCATCATAACACCAACAGCCTGGCAGGCGCCTCTCCGGAGATACTGATAGCCCGGCTGGCCGCTGAAACGGAGCGTATCCGAATCGGCTCCGGAGGGGTGATGCTGCCAAATCACAGTACCCTTAAAGTAGCGGAAAATTTCCGGTTGCTCGAAGCGCTGTATCCCGGCCGTATAGACCTGGGCATCGGCCGCGCGCCGGGTGGCGACCGTATCACGGCGCATATCCTCAATCCCTCCAATACCTTTGACCCTAAAGAGTTTGTGCAGCAGGTGGTAGACCTGCAGGCATGGCTTACCGATAAAGCCACCCCCGGCAGTATGCAGGAAAAAGTAAAGGCCATTCCGGTCATACCGTCCTCGCCTGATCTGTGGATGCTCACCTCCAGCGGCGAAAGCGGCCTGCTGGCGGCCCATTTCGGGATGGCGCTCTCTTTTGCCCATTTTATCTATCCGGTGGGCGGCCCGCAGGCGGTAGCTAATTACCGCAAACAGTTCCGTCCTTCGGAACATCTCGCTGCCCCACAGGCTAGCGTAGGCATTTTTGTCTTCTGTACCGATACGGAAGAAAAAGCGGCTGAACTGGCGGCAGTGATGGACTATCGCCTGCTCAGCTTTGAAAAAGGGAGGTACGATATATTTCCTACCTACGAAGAAATCAAAGACATTGAATACACCGCAGAAGAACTGGCACGCATACGCGCCAACAGCGGCCGGCGTGTTTTCGGTACCCCGCCACAGGTAAAGGCCCGCCTGGAACAGCTGGCAGCCGACTATGAGGTGGACGAACTGGTGATCGCCACTATTACGCAGGACCATGCCGACAGGCTCCGGTCATACGAGCTGCTGGCAGAGGTCTTCCAATTAGGCAGATAAATTATCGATATTTATCATTTAATTATTTTTATATTTGTAACGGCTATGCATATAGCCGTTTTTTTTATGACCGATCACATACAGTGAAAACCTGAAAATGCCAGCTTAAAACCATCATCCCTATGAAAAAACTCATTTTAGGCGCGGTTATTCTTACCGCCATGCTGACCGCCTGTTCCAAAAAAGACAAGAATAGCAACGATGACAACGCACCTAAACCGGAACAACCAGCGGTAACGCCCAAAGATTCCCTGACGATATACAAAGACCTGGAGTTTGATATCAGTGGCACCAGTACTACAGTGGGCATCGCTTTCTCCACAAAAGACGGCAAGATGTACTACCGGGGCAATCTGCCTAAAGACGGTAAAAACATAGACCTGGTGTTTGCCGGCGTAGACCCGGGAAGGTTGTTCTTCAGCAGTCCTACGGCCACGGCGTCTCACAGCCTTACATTTGATAACGCCACCCTTACGGAAATCATGAACGCTCCGTCCGTACAGGTTTTTGATCCGTTGAAATTCGATACCCTGTCGCACGGCTCTGCATTGAATAACCTGCCGGTAAAGGAGGACGACAATTTTTTCTCTACCACCTACGATGGCGTAGTGTTATTCAAAAATGCCGCAGGAAAAATAGGGGTCATCAAGGTGTCCCGTTCCGAAGGACAACGGCTGAAAGTCACCATCAAAGTACAACCATAAAACAAATACGTTCCATCCATAACAGGCCGGGTTGCTAAAGCTGCCCGGCCTTATTATTTTGTATCAGTGAAAAATAAGCCAGTAACCGGTAAAAAAGAGGTAGGATTACTACGGTGGCTGCCGCTAAATTTGCACGTTAGGAATGACCATTAAAATCGCTACCACTGTGAAAGTAGGATTATTTATACCGTGTTATATCGACCAGTTCTACCCGCAGGTAGGCATTGCCACGCTGCAGCTGTTACAGAAACTGGGGTGTGAGGTGGAATACCCGCAGGGACAAACCTGTTGCGGCCAGCCGATGGCCAACTCCGGCTATGAGCATCTGACACATGAGTGCAACAGCCTCTTTGTCCGTAATTTTGCGGCTTACGATTATATTGTGGGCCCTTCCGGCAGCTGTGTGCTGCATATCAAAGAACACCTGCACGACCCCGCCCATGAACCGGCAGCCGCCGGCATACGGGAACGTATATATGAACTCACGGCCTTTCTCACCGATATATTAGAGGTAACGGCATTGCCTGCACGCTTTCCATATAAAGTAGGGCTGCACCAGAGCTGTCATGGTCAGCGCGGCCTCGGGCTGGCGCAGATGAGCGAGCTGGTGGCAGCGCCTTTCTCCAAACCGGAGCAGCTGCTTCGTATGGTGGCAGGCCTGGAGCTGGTAGACCTCGACCGCAAAGACGAGTGCTGCGGGTTTGGCGGCACCTTCTGCGTAACAGAAGAGGCCGTTTCCGTGAAAATGGGCAAAGACCGTGTAGCCGATCACGTTAAACACGGCGTGGAAATCATCACCGGCACGGATGTCAGTTGCCTGATGCACCTGGAAGGTATCCTCCGCCGTCAGCACCAGCAGGTGAAAGTGATGCATATTGCTGAAATCCTTAATCAACAGATCCATGAACAGGCCAACCACTGATCACGCCACGCTGGCGGACAAGTTCAACGAAAATGAGCCCAGGGTGAACTGGCACGATGAAACCCTCTGGTGGGTACGCGCCAAACGTGACCGCCAGGCATGGAGCATTCCTGAATGGGAACTACTGCGGGAAACCGCTTCACAGATAAAATTAAACGTGCTGGGTAACCTGCATGACTATCTGACACAGTTTGAGCAGCAGGCGCTACAGAATGGCGCCGTTGTCCACTGGGCCGCTGACGCCGCGGAACATAACCGCATCGTGACGGAAATCCTGCAAAGGCATGGCGTAAAACGAATGGTGAAGAGCAAGTCCATGTTAACGGAAGAATGTCACCTGAACCCACACCTGGAAGCGCATGGCATCGACGTGATCGATACCGATCTCGGTGAACGGATCGTACAGCTGGCGAAAGAACCGCCCAGCCATATCGTGTTGCCCTGTATCCATAAAAAGAAAGAAGAGATAGGAGAGCTGTTCCATGAGCACCTGGGCACGCCGGCCGGCAATGCTGACCCGCAGTTTCTGACGGCAGCGGCAAGGCTGCACCTGCGCAAAGAATTCCTGCAATCCAAAGCCGCCATCACCGGCGTTAATTTCGCGGTGGCGGAAACCGGTGAGATGGTGGTGTGTACCAATGAAGGCAATGCCGATATGGGCGCTCACCTCGCCGATGTGCATATCGCCTGCATGGGCATTGAAAAAATCATCCCCGAGCGGAAACACTTAGGCGTGTTCCTGCGGCTGCTGGCACGCAGCGCTACTGGTCAACCCATCACCACCTATTCCAGCCACTTCAGAAAACCGGCCCCTGGTAAGGAATTGCATATCGTGATTGTGGACAACGGCCGTTCACGGCAACTGGGCAGGGAAGATTTCCGCAACTCCCTGAAATGTATCCGTTGTGGCGCCTGTATGAACACCTGCCCGGTGTACCGCCGAAGCGGTGGTCACAGTTATCATACCGCCGTGGCCGGGCCTATCGGCAGTATCCTGGCGCCCAACCTTGATATGAAGGATTATGCCGATCTGCCTTTTGCTTCTACGCTCTGCGGCTCCTGCTCCAACGTATGCCCGGTGAAAATAGATATCCATCAGCAGTTATATAAATGGAGACAGGTGCTGGTAAGGGAAGGTCATACCAGCGCTGCAAAAACCGCCGGTATGAAAATGATGAATGCAGTACTTTCCAAACCTAGCAACTATAAAAAAGCAGGTAAGATGGGCCGTTGGGTGTTACGTGCTTTCCCGGGAATGGTCAACAACCGCTTTAACCCGTGGTATAAACAACGGGAGATGCCCGCGCCGCCTGCACAATCATTTTCTGAATGGTATGCACAACAGTCATCAACAAAAAAATAAACAGCCGTAAATAATATATTGATATGAGTAGCAGGGAACAGATACTGGCCGCCGTGAAAAAAAATCAACCGGAAGCAACTGCGTTGCCATCATTACAGGGCCTGGCAGGAGAGATGCCAGCCACCCTGGAGGCCTATCGCAAAGTGCTGGAAAGCCTTGGTGGCAGCCTGTTTGAAATTGCTGATGCGGTGCAGGTGCCTGCGTTGCTGACGCAACATTACCCGCATCTTGAAAGGGTAGTGTTTGCTGATGATAAACGGGGATGGGCACACGAAGACCCACACCAGCTGGAAAACGTAGACATGGCCGTGGTGACCGGACAATGGGGTGTCGCTGAAAACGGCGCCATCTGGCTAACGGAAAATGATATAGCCGTGAGGGTTTTACCTTTTATCTGCCAGCATCTTGCCATCATATTACCACGGGAACGCATATTGGCAACCATGCATGATGCGTATGAAAAAATCGGTGCGCCTCAAACCGGTTTCGGTGTATTTATTGCAGGCCCATCCAAAACCGCTGACATAGAGCAATCCCTCGTATTAGGCGCCCATGGTGCAAAAAGCCTGGTCGTGTTTGTTTTAGGTTAAATTCATTTTAACTGTATATTTATTCAAAAAATCACTTACTTTTATAAATGAAAAGATGATCCGACCGCCAAAAATCATCTTTTTTTATAAAGTTGGTATGGTGTTTGTTTCCACTGGCCATCACAAACAACTTTAGTAGTTCTATTTAACCATATAGCGAATATTACTTTAACCATATAGCGAACGAACTTAGTTAACCGGAAAAATTGAAAGACCATGTATCAATTATTTTGTGTGCCAGCGCATGAAGGTATTAGAAACGAGAATGACTGTTTACTGCACAATCAATCATGTGTGAAGCTATTGCACTTGTCCTGTCCCGATATCAACAACTGCTGTTGAAGTAGCATCTAATATAACCTGTAAAGTTAGTCGTCCGGATTACCTGTATGCGAACACAGGAGACGAACTTCCTTGCAGCGGGCGGGTTCATACTTGCCTTTATCTTCTTGTCAGTATCAGATCAATATTGGATTGGTGGAAGCTATCATTTACGCACAGTAAAAAAATTTTAATAGTTTACTTTTTCATAATAGTAAGATATCAAAATTTAGTGTTTACTTTGCATAACTTGAAAAACCGAAAAATGCGAACCAAACCTTACGCTATCTGACCGGAGAGTAAAGCGCTTCTATGAAAACCACCCTCGCGCTACTTACCTGATTGGACGAGCATATATTTCTTAACCGTATCTATTATTGAAACCTATGGTGAACAAATCATCATGGATTACCCCGTCATGGCTTATTCTGCTGCTTGACCTTGGGTGCTCCGTTATCGCCATCAATCTTGCCTTTCTGCTCAGGCTCAATTTTGATATGGAGGCCCTCACTCCGTATCCGCTTGAAGAAATCTCCTTTATTGTATTAGGTGTGACCCTGATGTTGTCTTTACTGTTACGAACGTATCGTGGTATCGTACGGCATACCAGTATGGCGGATATTGGGAACATCGCCTGCATGAATGTTATTGCCAGCGTCATTTTTGTGAGCATCAACTATAGTCATGTGCTGGACGCGGAAATTAACCTGTTCCCATTGTCAGTAATCCTGATCGGTTTTTTTATATCTTCTTTCCTGCTGTTGTCCTATCGCCTGATGGTGAAATGGGTATTTAAGTATTATAAGAACTTTCGTGCTGTCAACAGGACCAGGGCTGCCATCTATCATACAGGTCTCACCAGTATTATGCTGCGTAAGGCTATCAACGACAACCCGGAAGCGGATATACGTATTGTGGCCTTCCTGGCAGATACCAATGCGCATGCAGGTAAATCCATCGAGGGATTGCCGGTATATGCCTCGCGTAAAGGGCAATTGTTTAAAATGTTGAGAGAGGTGAAAGTATCCCTGCTGCTGATACCGGATGATCACCTGGATGCACAACATCTCAATGAACTGGTAGAAGAATGTATCACATTGAACATAAGAGTACAGAAGATCATCTCTGTGAATCAATGGATAGATGGTACACAAAATAAAGGAATACAGTTGAAAGACATCCATATTGAAGATCTGCTGGAAAGATCTGTCATCGATATCAAAAATGAAAAACTGGATGCAGAGATCCGTGATAAAAGTATCCTGGTAACCGGTGCTGCGGGCTCTATTGGCAGCGAAATTGTCCGTCAGGTGATCCGTTATCAGCCGGCAGTTATTGTGCTCTGCGATAAAGCGGAATCACCGCTGCATGAACTGGAACTGGAAATGGCGGAAATGGGGACCAACATTCCCATCATTCCATTTATCGGGAATGTATGCGACAGGTCCCGTATGCAGCAGCTGTTTGAAATATACGCGCCCGCTATCGTGTATCACGCCGCGGCTTACAAGCATGTGCCCATGATGGAGAAAAATCCTTCTATCGCAGTGATGAATAATGTATTGGGCACTAAAGTCATGGCGGAATTATCGGTAGATTTCGGCGTGGAAAAGTTTGTGATGGTGTCTACAGACAAAGCAGTGAACCCTACCAATGTGATGGGCGCTTCCAAACGCATCGCAGAAATCTTCACACAATCTTACAATAACAGGATAAACGAACAGTTTAAAAAAACAGGTCCGGTATTTGGCTTGCCACCTACCCGCTTTATCACCACCCGCTTCGGGAATGTGCTCGGGTCTAACGGTTCGGTGATACCCCGCTTTAAAAAACAACTGGAAAACGGTGGCCCGCTCACAGTTACCCATCCTGAAATTACCCGGTATTTTATGACCATCCCGGAAGCCTGCCAGCTCGTACTGGAAGCAGGCGCCATGGGACAGGGCGGGGAGATCTTTGTATTTGATATGGGTAAACCGATGAAAGTTGCTGATCTGGCCAGGAAGATGATCCGGATGGCCGGAAAGGAACCGGGAAAGGATATTCACATCGTATACTCCGGTTTGAGACCAGGAGAAAAACTATATGAAGAGTTATTGAATAATGCCGAAAATACATTGCCCACCTATCATGAAAAAATACTGATTGCAAAGGTGCGGAGCTATAGTTTTACGGAAGTAGACGAAAAGGTAACGCAGTTGATCGCATCTGCCGAAAAGCACTATTTAACACCTACGGTTGCTTTGATGAAAAAGCTGGTACCAGAGTTTATCAGTAAGAATTCTGCGTACGAAGAACTGGATAAAGATAAAATTAAAATGTAACAGGCGAAAGCGCAGCTTTTGTTACTGATGGGCATAAAATTTGCCCAGCTGCAGCTTCCTATTTGCAAAACTGTCAATTAGATATGAGTCTTATCAACAGGGAGTTCGGCTCCCGTTTAAACACCATTGTCAAAAGGTGCAGGGTCACGTATTATCATTTAGCAGGAATAATTTGCCTTTTCCTGTTCTCATGTTCGGCGCCTAAAAATGTGACCTATTTCAGGGATATCCCGGATTCGTTGGGATCAAAGGAAGTGGAACAGGCGTTGTATAAAACGCCGCTCATCCAGGTGGATGATATTCTGCAAGTGAATATTCAAACCCTGGACCCGGGCACCACCGCCTTGTTAAACCAACAGAACGCCCCATCATGGCCTTCCGCAGGAACCGTTCCCGGAGGTGGCTCTAATATCAGCGGGTATCTGGTTGACAAGGATGGCAATATCATGTTGCCATTGATTGGCAAGATGCAGGTGAAAGGTAAATCAACAGAAGAAGTAAGAGCAGCGGTTGCCGAAAAGGCCGCCCAGTTTTACAAAGACCCTGTTGTTAATGTAAGATTCGTTAACTTTAAAATTACAGTGCTTGGTGAAGTAGCAAGGCCATCAACCTATGTGATGCCCAATGAAAAAGTAACCTTATTGGATGCTATCGGCATGGCGGGTGATCTTACTATTTATGGAAAACGCGAAAACGTATTACTGATCAGGGATAAAGATGGTAAAAAAGAATTTGTCAGATTTAACCTGAACAATACAAACCTGTTTACATCTCCCTATTATTATTTACAACAGGGAGACGTGGTATATGTTGAACCGAATAAGTCGAAGGTTGTTGCAACGGACGCATCGCGATTGAAGAACATTACTATTATCACATCTGCGATCACGTTGCTGGTGGTAATACTAACGAGGGTCAAGTTTTAATTTTTTAAAGCACTTACATGTACGAGAATAACAATTCAAATAATCCATTTTCTTTAAACGGTAACACTCCTGTTGCACCGCAACCGGATAATGTACTTGACTTAAGAAAAATACTGGATATATTGGGATCATACTGGTATATTTTCCTGTTGAGCCTCATCCTGACAGGTGCCGCCGCCTGGCTGTATCTCCGGTACGCAACGCCGAGCTATAAGATCAGTGCCAAAATACTGGTGCAGGATGATAAAAAAGGCGGGAACCTGCCAGGTGAAGAGATCCTCAGTCAGCTGGAATTGTTCAATACAAAAAGCAGCGTGGATAATGAAGTGGAAATACTTAGCTCGCGTTCTATTATGGAAAGCGTAGTGAAAGACCTCCAGCTGAATGTGAGCTATGTCGCTGATGGCCGCGTGAAGAAAACAGAGCAATACCGCAACATGCCTTTTTCACTTAAGTGGCTTAGCCTGAGTGACAGCCTCGCTGCGATGAATTATACCATCCATCCGATCAGTGAAAAGAAATTTTCACTGAGCCGTACCGGTCTTACCAGAGAGGGGACCTGGAACGATACGCTGCATTTGCCCGAAGGTGTCGTGTTCATACAACGGAACCCATTGTACGCGTTCGTCCATCCGGAATATTATGTGAAAGTGGTTTCTGTGGACCAGGCCGTGGGAAAATACCGGTCGCTGGTGACCATGGCTGTCCCCAACAAGCAGGTAAGCACAGTAGACCTCACCATCACGGATGGTATACCTGAAAGAGGCGAAGCGGTGCTTAACAAACTGATTGAAGCGTATATGAAGGCCAGCGTGGAAGATAAAAACAGGATCGCGGACAGCACCATCGCCTTTATCGATAACCGGCTGGTGATCGTGACCAAAGAGCTTTCCGGTGTTGAAAAAGACATACAACAGTTTAAACAGTCAAATCAGGTGGCCGACCTGGAAGAACAGGCAAAATTATTGGTTTCCAGTACCGGGGATTTTTCCAAACAGTTGCTGGACCAACAGGTAAGGTTAAACATTGTTGAGTCTATGCAAAAGTACATGCAGGACGAGGCCAACAACAAACGTGTGGTACCTTCCTCCCTTGTTGTACAGGACCCTTCCTTCCTCGGGCTGGTAGAGCGTTATAACACATTACAGCTGGAAAGGGAAAGGCAATTGCTGTCCACCACGGAAAATAACCCGCTGATTAAAAACATTGATCAGCAATTGCAGGGACTACGCGGAGACCTGAACACCAGTCTCGGCTCATTAAAGAATGGTATCCAGATTAGTATCGACGAACTGCAACGCAGCTCCGGAAGCCTGAACAAAAAGATAGCACAGGTACCCGCCAAGGAACGTCTCTTCCTGGATTTTTCGCGGCAACAGGCTATTAAACAGGAGCTCTATCTGTTCCTGTTGAAAAAAAGGGAAGAATCTGCGTTGTCGAAATCGTCTAATCTGGCAGTAGCAAGAATCATCGATCCGGCAAAAAGCGACGCCCTTCCTTTTAAACCCAAGCGCCTGTTAATATACCTGCTGGCCATGGTGGCAGGACTGGCATTACCTTCACTGGGCCTTTATGTAAAAGAACTCCTGAATATCAGGGTAACCAATAAGAAAGACATCACTGGCGGCACCAAAGTGCCCATCATTGGTGAAATCGGACATACACAGAATAAAGAACTGGTGGTGGCCAAAAGGGATAATGTGACCCCTGTTGCAGAACAGTTCAGGGCGCTGCGTACTAACCTGCAGTTCATACTGTCGGGGCCACAGCAAAAGGTGATCCTGCTGACGTCCAGCATGAGCGGTGAAGGGAAGTCCTTCGTGGCCGCAAACCTGGCAGCCGTGCTGGCGCTTTCAGGCAAAAAGGTAGTGCTGCTGGAAATGGACCTTCGTAAGCCAAAGCTCTCCGATAAACTGGGTATAGACAACATGACAGGGTTTAGCACCTACGCCATCGGCAAAAGTATGCTGGAGGAAGTTATCAAACCTTCCGGCATACACGAAAATTGCAGTATTATTTCCTCCGGGCCGATACCGCCCAATCCTGCAGAGCTCTTATTGCTGGAACAAACAGAAATATTGTTTACCAAACTCAGGGCAAAATTTGACTATATCGTAGTAGATACTGCGCCGGTAGGGTTGGTGACGGACGCACAACTGTTAGCGCGTTTTGCAGATGCCACACTTTACCTTGTCCGTCAGGGCATTACCTTTAAACAACAGCTGCAAATTCCGGGCGATCTGGCAGCACAGCGAAAAATGCCCAGAATAAACCTGATCGTAAACGATGTGAAGGCTGGCCGCAGCTATGGTTACGGCTACGGTTATGGTTACGGCTACGGCTACAGTGAAACGCAACGTAGAGGCGTGGCCGGACGCTTTAAAAAGTTGATCGGAAAATCATAATATTTTTATCTGAAAAAAATCTGGAAAAATCTGGAAAATAATAGTCAAACTATGAATCAGGAAACTAGGATTGCAATCATTGGATTAGGTTACGTGGGATTGCCTTTAGCAGTGGAATTTGCGAAAAAATATAAAACTTTCGGCTTTGATATCAATAAAGCCAGGATCGCGGAATTAATGAGCGGGTCAGACCATACCCTGGAAGTAGCGGAAGAAGATCTGAAAAAAGTAATTACCGCTGATCCGGAAGCCGCTACAGGACTGTTTTGTACCAATGAACTGGATGCCATTAAATCAGCGAACTACTTTATTGTTACCGTACCTACACCGGTAGATAAACACAATCGTCCGGACCTTACGCCACTATACAAAGCCAGTGAAACAGTTGGTAAAGTACTGAAGAAAGGGGATACTGTGATTTATGAATCCACCGTATATCCTGGTGTGACGGAAGATGAATGTGTGCCGGTGCTGGAGAAAATATCCGGACTGCGGTTTAATACGGATTTTTTTGCAGGCTACTCTCCCGAACGTATTAACCCGGGCGATAAAGAACACACCGTTACTAAAATACTGAAAGTAACTTCCGGTTCTACTCCTGAAGTGGCGGAAAAAATCGATCAGCTGTATAAGTCAATCATTGTTGCCGGTACCTTTAAAGCCACCTCTATTAAGGTAGCAGAAGCGGCGAAAGTAATTGAGAATGCACAGCGTGATATCAATATTGCCTTCGTAAATGAACTCGCAAAAATATTTAACCTGCTCGAAATCGATACTGCAGATGTATTGGCTGCTGCCGGTACGAAGTGGAACTTCCTGAAGTTCAGACCAGGATTGGTGGGAGGGCACTGTATTGGTGTTGACCCCTATTACCTGGCACAAAAAGCCCAGGAGGCGGGTTATCATCCCGAAATCATCCTGGCAGGTCGCCGTGTAAATGACGGTATCGGTGCCTATGTGGCGCACGAACTGGTGAGGCTGATGATCAAAAAAGAAGTGCGGGTAAAAGGCTCCAATATCCTCGTGCTTGGTGTTACATTTAAGGAAAACTGCCCGGACGTACGTAATACCAAAGTGGTGGATATCCTCAATACACTGAAAGGGTACGATGTTAATATTTCTATTTATGATCCTTGGGCTGATCCTGCAGATGTGAAACATGAGTACAACTGGGATTGCGTGAAGTCTGTCAGCACAGAAGATAAATTTGACGCAGTATTACTGGCTGTGGCACACAATGAGTTCAGTGCGCTGAACATTAAATCCATGTGTAAAGACAATGCGGTGATCTATGATGTTAAAGGCATTTTGCCGAAAGAACTGGTAGACGCAAGGCTCTAATCCCGATACCTAAAACAAAGGACATACTATATCTGCCGAATATGTACGAAAAACCATTCCATACGCATGATCTTTCTGCGTCCTCCTTTCTTGTAACCGGGGGCGCAGGATTTATTGGTTCCAATATAGTTGAATACCTGCTTAAATATGGAGCTGCAAAAGTGCGTGTACTGGACAATTTCTCCACAGGTTCCCGTGAGAACATAAAACCATTTCTCGATAACCCGGCCTTTGAGTTGCTGGAGGGGGATATCCGCGATGCCGACGTATGCCGCAGGGCACTGGAAGGAATGGATTATGTGACCCATCAGGCGGCACTGGGATCTGTGCCGCGCTCTATCAATGATCCTGTTACAACCAACGAAGTAAATATTTCCGGATTCCTGAACGTGTTGGTGGCCGCCCGCGATGCCAAAGTGAAACGCATGGTATATGCAGCCAGCTCCAGCACTTATGGCGACCATCCGGGCCTGCCCAAAGTGGAAGACCTCATTGGAAATCCGCTTTCGCCATATGCTGTGACCAAATATGTCAATGAACTGTATGCATCCGTATTTTCCAGGGTATATGATTTTCATCCGGTAGGACTGAGGTACTTTAATGTATTTGGCCCCCGGCAGAATCCTAAAGGCGCCTATGCAGCCGTTATTCCGCTGTTTATCGATGCCGCTTTGCAGAAAAAGGCGCCGGTAATCAATGGTGACGGCGAAACCAGCAGGGACTTCACTTTTGTTGAAAATGCGGTGCAGGCAAACATAAAAGCATTACTGGCTGAAAACATCCATACCGCTGAGATCATCAATATCGCCTTTGGTGAAAGGACTACCCTCAACCAGTTATGGCAGATGGTGAGCGAGTGTGCAAAAATCAACATTGCACCCGACTACGGCATGGAAAGAAAAGGAGATGTGAAACACAGCCTCGCTGATATCTCCAAAGCACGGCAGCTCATCAACTATGATCCGGAAGTAAGCGTTGCTGCAGGATTGCAGCTTACCTACAGCTGGCTGGAACGTAACAGTATCTGACTAAAGCTATTATCATGAAAACAGAAATGAATAAAGTACTATTGGTATTTGGTACACGCCCGGAGGCTATCAAAATGTGCCCGTTGATTAAAGAGCTGGAAAAATATCCGGAGATCTTTGAAGTGAAAGTGTGCGTAACCGGTCAGCATCGTGAAATGCTTGACCAGGTACTGAATATCTTTAATGTACAACCTGATTATGATCTCAAGATCATGAAACAGGGACAGGACCTCTTCGATGTAACGGTGGGCGTACTCTCCGGCATGCGGGACGTACTGGATAATGCTAAGCCAGACATCGTACTGGTACACGGGGATACTACTACTTCTACGGCAGCCGCCCTGGCCGCATTCTATAAACAGGTCCCGGTTGCCCATGTGGAGGCCGGCCTGAGAACGCATAATATGTACAGTCCATGGCCGGAAGAAATGAACCGTAGCATCACCGGACGTATTGCCACCTATCATTTCGCACCGACGAAAATTTCCCGCCAAAACCTGCTGGATGAAAACATCAGCAGCGAGCAGGTATTTGTTACCGGCAATACCGTGCTGGATGCTTTACACCTCGTGCTGGAAAGAGTCAAAAATGACCAGGAAGTACAGACAGGTATAGAAGATGTACTGGTGCAGCATGGCCTTGCCTCGTCTTTATTGTCTGACTGGAACGGCAATGACAGCAACGGAAGAAGGCTGGTGCTCATCACCGGGCATCGCCGCGAAAACTTCGGCGACGGCTTCAGAAGCATCTGCCAGGCCATCAAAAAACTGGCGGAAAAATATCCGGAAGTGGATTTTGTTTACCCGGTACATCTTAATCCCAATGTCCGTAAACCAGTGAATGAAATCCTGGGAGAGGCGGCATTGCCCAACGTGCATATCATTGCACCGCTCGATTATCTTCCCTTTGTTTACCTGATGAACAAAAGCACCCTTATTCTGACTGACAGTGGCGGCGTACAGGAAGAAGCGCCCGGTCTTGGCAAACCTGTACTGGTAATGCGTAATACCACCGAAAGGCCGGAAGCGGTAACAGCCGGCACGGTAAAACTGGTAGGGGTGGATGAAGACAAAATATATCATGAAGTGAGCATGCTGCTGGACAACAAAACTGCTTACAGCCAGATGGCCCAGGCCGTAAATCCTTATGGAGATGGGAAGGCATGTCAGCGTATAGTCAGGATGCTGAATAAAGAGGCGGTCATTGAACAATTCATATAATTTTCATAACAGTGAGTATCCTAAGCAGAAAACTGAAAACCCTTATAAAAAAGATCTATAGCTGGGCCAATGATACTCCGCTATCTTCATTTAAACCGGGGGTGAATGTGGTCATTGCGCAGGGGATCAAAGCTACTTTTCCGGAAAGGGTGCATTTCGGCGATCATATATACATAGGTCCCGGCGCCCTCCTGTCCAGTCAGGGCGGCCTGTATATAGGTTCCGGCGTAATAATAGGTCCCAATGTCAGCATTTATACCGCTAACCACCGTTATGAAGGTGCGACGGCGATACCCTACGATGGTGCCACTATTCTGAAACCTGTCCATATTAAGGAAAACGTATGGATAGGAGGCAGTGTGATGATTGTGCCCGGCGTAACAATTGGGGAAGGCGCTATCGTGGGCGGCGGCGCGGTCGTTACAAGGGATGTTCCGCCCATGGCAGTCGTTGGCGGAAACCCGGCTAAGGTGATTAAGATGAGGGATGAGGAAACATATCAACAATTAAAACAACAGCAGCAAGTTTATATGCACCTGAAAGAACGGGGGCAAATAAAATATTTCGAAACAGAGGGGTGATCCTGTTGAATCTTCCACAGGACCTGAAACGAACTTACATAACAATGAAACAAAGCACGGATAACATACTGCTGACTGGCTTTTTCGGCGCCGGAAACGTAGGGGATGAAGCTGTTTCCCTGGCAGTTTACGAAGGCGTAAAAGAACAATTACCGGGTGCAAAATTCAGCATCGTCACACGTAGCCCGGCCTATACCAGAAACTTTACAGGTATTACGGCAGCGAAAGCTGTAAAAGGGTTTTACCCGTCGCAGGATTTTTGGCTACGGATGTCAAGTCATGTCCGCAGCGTAAAAAAAAGTGACCTGATCGTGATCGGAGGTGGAGGAATATTACAGGATGTACACAGCTGGACAACCATTCCGGCTTTCCTCATTCCTGCTTGTATCGGGATACTGTACAACCGTAACATCATCACCGTGGGAATCGGTGTAGGTCCTGTTAAAAACAGGTGGTTGAAGGAACTGATCTGCTTTACCTGTAACAGGATGGCAAAGGTCCAGGTAAGAGACGAAAAAAGTAAAAAAGTATTGATCGAATGCGGCGTACAGGCCGATAAAATAACTGTAACGGCAGACGTGGTGCCCTCACTGGATGTGAAGCAGCACGTGTCTGCTCAGCAGGTGCCGGCCCCGGCTCCGGTGGTGGCGCTGGCGTTCAGAAAATGGCCTGATCTTGATGAGGACGGGCTGGTGGCTATTTGCAGCAGGCTGATTGAAAGCGGCGTGCATATCAGGATGCTGGGATATGAATCTTCCCAGGACAAGAAATTTTATGAACAGCTGATCCTGAAATTTGAACCCCGGCATCAGGGAAAAATCAGCATACACCTTCCTGCCGACCTGAAAGACGCCATGCAGGAAGTAAAGAATGCAGACTTCCTGTTCTCCATGCGTTTGCACGGATGTGTTTTTGCCGCAGCGATAGGTACCGGTTTTTATGCAGTGCCCTATGATCATAAAGTTACTGAGTTTATGCGCAGACTGTCCCTCGAAGACAGAATGATTCCCATGGACGCACTTTCTGTGGAATTTGCTGATAAAATACTGGAAGAGCTGAAAGTAAAAGACACTGGTAGAACATGGGCGGGCGCATTTGATATACAGCAACAGCTTTCCCGTAACAATTTTACGGTGGTGAAGGAAGTGCTGGATAATAAAGCAAACTACTCCCGGAAGGATAAACTGGCCGCTCTGGGATGGATCGGGAAACTGTTGATGAAAGGTTTCGGCGTACAGTTGCAAAGGCCTTTCAGATTCGTTTTAAGAAAAATAACAAAATAGGAAATCATGAAGGTGTTAATAACGACACAACAGCGGATACCTCATTCTGGCGGACTAAGTACCCATGTCGAAATCCTGATACAGGAACTGAGATCAAACGGGCACGAAGTCAGAATGATTCAGGGCGGCATGATACAGCCACCCAAATGGAAAAAAGGCATCCGTATGCTGCTGACGCTCGGTAATCAGAATAAGTTTGTGAGCGGAAACTTCCGGGCGGCGCTTCTTCGTCTCCGCCAGCTGGCAGAACAGGAGATTGACCGGTTCAGGCCGGATGTTATTCATACGCATGATGTATATGCATCCTATGCTGTGCTGCAATGCAGGAACCTCAACGGCCTGCCCGTTGTTCAGACGGTTCATGGCCCGGCGCTGTACGAAGCACAGATGGGCGGGGCAGATAAACTGCCGGCGTATAAACAATTGATCATGGACTGCGAAGCGCTCGCATTTAAAAAAGCGCAGCACTTTATTGCGGTAGACAGCGGCCAGGCAGATATCCTGAAAAAAGACTACGGCGTATCACCTGCCAAAATTGATGTGATGTTCAACTGTGTGCATGTAGGAGAGGTGAGGAGATTGGCGGAAGCACAGATAGACCTGCCGGTGAAGCAGCCCTATTTCCTGGTTCCCCGGCGCCTGGTGGAAAAAACAGGGGTGCGTTATGCTATTGAAGCACTGGCACAGGTGAAAGATCCGCATTGCCAGCTTGCCATAGCAGGGCAGGGGCCATTAAGAAAGGAGCTGGAAGACCTGGTAGGCAGCCTCAATATTGGTTCCCGCGTGGTTTTTCTGGGACCGGTACCGAGAAACAGGTTATTACCGCTGTTTGCTAAAGCACAGGGAGTCATAGTACCTTCTGTGCCGGCAAGTGGTGTTATTGAGGCCACTTCGCTGGCTGTAACAGAAGCCATGGCTGCGGGCACTGTGCCGGTGGCATCGGGTATCGGCGGACTGGCGGAGCTGATTGCACACAATGATACCGGCCTGCTGGTGAAGCCTGCTAATGCACAGGACCTGGCCAACGCGATGGACCTGCTTCTCAAAGACGACGGGCTGCGTAACCAGCTGATAAAAAACGCTACGGAGAAAGTAGAAGGAGATTATTCTTCCGAAACCTGGGCTAAAAAGATCGTTCAGATTTATAAGAAATATGCTAAATAGTTTATGAGTTTTTTACGGAAAAGTATATTTGTTACCGGCGGCCAGATGGCAGGCATCCTCCTGAACATGCTGGGCGGAGTAATATACTCCAGGGCTTTGGGCCCCGGCGGTATGGGGCAGTATGAACTATTTCGCTCTTCCCAAATGGTGGTAGTGACCTTTCTTTCACTGGGGATGGGTAATGCCAGCATTTATTTTCTGAATAACCTTAAATACGCGCCAAGCCATATTGTATCCAACACAACAAAGGTGTCCCTGCTGTTTGGCTTACTGTTGATAGTAGGGTTCACTGCGGCCATTTTTTTTAATCCCGCCTACTTCGGGAAGATCTCTTTTATAGTAGCACTACTTTTTGCGATGGGATCTGCCGCCCTTGTAAATATTACTACACTAAGGCCGGTACTGGTGGCGCAACTCGCTTCCAAAAGGATGGTGCTGGTAGATATGCTGCCCCGTATCATCATCTTGCTGAGCGGGGTGCTGATGCTCTGTATCCATCAGAAAAGCCCCGGATTTGCGATCACGGCGCTGGGAGTAGGCAACGCTGCAGCTTGTTGTGCGCTTTTTTATTTTCTCCGCGAACACATCAATCTGCGTGCGCCGTTTGACTGGAAAACGCTGGGAGCACTGCTGAAGTACAGTATTAAACTGTCCGCGTCCAGCTTCCTGTACGTGCTCACGGCCAATGTCACGGTCATGTTACTACGTTATTCCCAGCTGGAAAATTTCAACCAGGTGGGATTATATACAAGAGCGGTGGCCATCAGTGGTATGATCACCATCATACCCTCTACGGTAGGCCCCTTGCTATATGCAAAATGGGCTGGTCTGAAAGGTGAATTACTGGCTAACCAAGCTCAGTTTGCCATGAGGGTCAGCTCTTCGATCAGTTTCACCATTTCCGCGATAGTGTTCATTTTTAGCCGGCAGATTATCCATTTGCTATATGGTCCTGCATTTTATGGCGCTAATGTTGCATTACGCATTCTTGCGCCTTCACTGGTGTTTATCACCATCACCAGTATCTGCAATAACCTGCTGGCTGGCGATGGCAAAGCAATTATAACTATGTATATCCTGGCAATCACTTTTACAATAGTGGCCGGGGTAACCTGGCTCACAGTAGGCAGGCTGGGCATAGAAGGAGCAGCCCTGGGAGTGCTGTGCGGTAATATTTTTTCCGCTATTGCCAATCTGGTCGTATGCAACAGGCACTATGGGCTCAACTTCGCCAAATGTGTGGTGATAAGGCCTTCCGATGTGAAAACCATGATGAAATCATTAAAACTTAAATGATGTTTTTCTGTTGGAAAAACAAATACTAACAGGTATGAGTAAAACTAATGGTCAGGGAAAGATTAGATTAGGTTTCTTTTTCGATGGAGGAGAAGGCGGCGGCGTAGTGGAATACGTACGTTTGCTGTTGACGAATATCGACAGGAGCAGGTTTACGGCTATCGGTATTTACCTGGGAAATGGCCCCAGTCATGAGGCGCTGAAACATATCTTCGACGAAACGGCCATATTAACTGATAAACGCCTGGTAAATGTAGGCAGTGGTAAAACCCGGATGCAGCGGCTGAAAATGAATACCTCCAAACTGCTCACCGCCGTTAAAGGGACCCGCCTGCTGGCCCGTGCCATGAAAAAGCACCGTATCGATATTATGGACGTAAATTATTTCCCGCTGCATATACTGGCAGGAATAGCCAGCCGCATGACAGGTGTTCCCTGCCTGTGGCACTGGCATGGTGCAGGCAGGCCAACAGGAATGCGGGCTAACATGACCGCCTTTGGCGCCCGGTTCTTCTGCGATAAGATCGCCTCCATTACCCACTTTGTACATAACAGTCTGCCGGAAGTGGCCAGGAAAAAGTCCGAGCTGGTCTATAACGGAGTGGACACAACGAAAATTTCCAGTTCCGTTGTCAATGGTCACTTAATGAAATTAGCAGGTGTAGACGAAAATACTACGCTGGTGGGCATACTCGGAACGGTGTCTCCATTCAAGGGACATGCCTATTTTATTAAAGCAGCGGATATCGTGCTGCGGCAATATCCGGATGTCCGCTTTGTGATCATCGGCCGCGAGTCTGCTACGCAAAAAATAAAAGTGGGCTTTGAAGCGCAATTGAGAAAGGAAGTAAAAGAAATGAACAGGGAACAGGAAATCCTGTTCCTGGGGTATGTTGCCGATCCTTATAAGTACCTCCGGGACTGTAAAATCATCTGCACGCCAACTATTCCGTATATGAATTTTCTGGGAGAAGGCTTTGGCCTGGCCGCTGCCGAATGTATGGCAGCAGGAGTGGCCGTGGTGGCTACTAAGCTGGGTTCTTTCCCGGAAATCATTGAGCATGGGAAAAATGGCCTGTTAACTGAGCCGAAAGATGCTGACGCATTGGCTTCCGCTATCATGGAGCTGTTGGCGGATGAACCCAAAAGGAAAAATATAGCAACAGCTGCCCGGCAGCATATTGCTGAAAATTTTGACATAAAAGGTACCAGCAGAAAAATGGAACAGCTATATGAACGCCTGGTTTAAATATTAACATCAACTATATATTGGGATGGCTATTGTAGTGATATTGTTTTTTTTGTTCATGATGTACAGAACTGCATTGAATCCAATGACAGGGTTCATCTTTATGTGGTTTGCAATATGGCTTTACCCTAATTCATTGTTGTATGGAACATTGCCGTTGAATATACGGTTCGATGACATATTCGTGTTCTTTACGTTTGTAGTATGTGTCTATAAAAAGCCTGCCGGTGTCAGGGTTTGGGGTTTAAGCACTTTCCGGCTCGCATTGGTGTGGTGGCTGCTGCATCTGCTCGGAAATATCAACGGGATGCTGTATGGTGGATGGGGCGCTGTTCAGGAAGTAGTGAAATTCCTGCTGAAAGCGGCCTATGTGCCGATGACTGTTGCTATTGCGGCTTCTTTATTAAACAGCTTTGCGGATGTAAAGTTGTTTATCAAATGGTTGCTGATAGCCGGTGCTGCTGCCGCGTTGCTGGGAGCCGGCACTGTAGTGGCGCCCCGCGCGTTTGGCCTGTTCCTGATTCCTAATCAGGACCTCTCTGCGGGTGAAATGCTGGACAACATGGAAGGCGCCATGGAGTTGGCAAGGAGGGCCAGAGGTTCCGTTGGCACAATGGCCACCTCGGCTATCTGCCTTTTTCTGTCGGTGCTGTCACTGCACCTGCTGGCGATGAAATACTATGCTTTCCAAAGCAAAAAGTTCCTGGTCCCGGTTTTCATCATTATACTGCTCGGATTGGCATATACCCAAAGCCGCGGCCCCATGTTGGCCTTTGCACTGACTGGATCTATCATCCTTTTCCGGTCTGAAAACAAAGGCATACTGGTAGGTGCGCTGGTGGTGGGACTGTTGCTGATGGTAACAGACAACCCCGTGCGGGAACTGGTAACAGCGAGGTTTACCGGCGCCACAGGGGCTACGGCAGACAGCGGGCTGGACAAACGCTCGGAAGTATGGAGCATGTTCATGGAAAAATTTGATCCGGTACTCCTCTTCAATGGAATAGGAGCTGTCATGTCCAAATACATCTATCACGCCACCGCGCACAACACCTACCTCGGTGCAGTTATCTATAATGGCATATGGGGGGTGTGTATGTTTTTCGTAATCGTGATAAGGTCCATCAAATACAGCAGTAAACTGGTCCGGCATAAACAAGAAATCCTGTCAGATATTTTTGGACATTATTTTCCGCTGGCATTGATATTTATGTTGTTTGTGGGAATGAGTATCGAAGACTTTCAGAATACCATATGCATGCAGCTATATTTATTGTTTATGCTGATCTGCGAAAAGTTAATCAGAGCAAATGAGACGGCCGCCGAAACTGCCGAAAATACAGGTAAAACCAAACTGATGCCACTTGAAGCACAATTGAATTAATTAACTATTCTATCAACTCTTTATGGCGAACATTTTATTACAAGCTTGGGTGGTATCAAAAAAGGGAAATGAATATTTCCTTCCGTATACGCATTGGGTATACCTGAAGGAGATTGTACAGTACTATGATCAGGTAGGTCTGCTTTCGCCGGTAAAACAGTATGCTGACGGAACAGATTCGGGGCTGGTCTCTATTGCCGATTTCACCAACGTGACCATTCACGAGCTGCCCTACTCCGATAGCTATAAGTCGGCCGTAAAACACTACGGCGCTTACAAAAAGGCTTACAGGGAACTTACCGGCTACGATGTGGTGTACCTGCGTTACCCCACCCCGTTGGGGTGGCTGAGCAAACGCTACCTGAAGCACAAAAAACGGATCGTGCATTTTGTCGGAGACCCGATTGATGCTGCCTGGGTGAATCCCAACTTCAGGTTACTTAAAAAACTCACGCTGATATCTTTCTTTCTGCCCGAGCATATGGCCTATATGTGGGCCTGTAAAGGCGCAAAGGTATTTACCAACGGTTATCATCTTCAACAGAAGCTGAGTAAATGGCGGATAAATGCAAAGGCCGTTATTTCAACAACGCTGAATAATAAAGATTTTTATGTAGATGAAGCCAGACAGATCCCCGCTGAAGGTCTGAAGTTGCTGTATGTGGGATATCTGCGCAAGGCAAAAGGCGTAGAAGTGGTTATCCGTGCTTTTGAACAAGTGCTGCGACGTTATCCCGACGCCACCCTTACCATAGCAGGCTCGGGTGAGTTTGAAAAAGAATTGAAGGCAATGGCGGCAGCAGCAGGAATGGACGGTAAAATAACCTTTCTGGGCCACGTGGATAACCGGGACACACTTAACACGCTTTTCCGTACCCATCATATTTTCTGTTTCGCCAGTTTGTCTGAAGGCTCTCCCAGAGTCGTGCTGGAAGCAATGGCCAATGGAATTAATGTGCTTAGTACACCGGTAGGCTCATTGCCGTCGGTGTTTAAAGACGGGGTGGACATTACCTATGCCGGATTCAACGATGACCAGGGCTTTTTCAGGAAGATCTGTTATCTGGTGGAAAACCCTGAAGAAGCAAATGCTGTCAGGAACAGGGCGCAGGAAAAAGTAAGAGGATTTACTATCCAGCATTTTATCAAAAACATTTTTTCCTATGAAAGTTAAGCTGTCTATATTATATGCCTGGCTGGTGCGTACAATCACTTTATTGTTGCCCAACATACCCGTGTTTATGCGTTTCAGAGGTTTTTTGTATTCCCTCATGATGAAACGTTGCGGCCGTAATTTTCAGGTGACCTCAACGGCTATCCTGAATTCTTTGTCTGGCCTTGCAGTGGGGAACGATGTGTATATAGCGCACAACTGTGTGCTGATAGGATTGGATATCGAAATTGGAGACAAGGTACTGGTAGGCCCCAACTGTATTATTTCATCCGCTAACCATACTTTCCAGGATGGGGCGTACCGGTTTGGCAAATCAGCGCCCCGGGCCGCAAAAATAGGCAGCGGCTCCTGGATTGCCGGTAACTGTTCAGTGGTGGGCGGCGGCGTACTGCCTCCCATGTCTGTATTGGGAGCGGGTTCTGTGCTTAATAAACCATTTACGGAAATACGGGGCCTGTATGCAGGTGCGCCGGCAGTGCTTATAAAGAAATTACAATGAGGATTCTGTATATACATCAATATTTTACGTTACCTGCCGCTGCCGGCGGTACCCGCTCATATGACCTGTCAAAGCGTTTTACGCAGGCAGGCCATAAGGTAGTGGTCATTACCAGCAGTTCTTTTCTGAAAGGCATGCGCGAATTTCCGAAAGGCTGGACAGTGGTGGAGCATGAAGGGATAGAGCTGCATGTGCTGCATGTGGAATACAGTAATAAAATGAGCTTTTCAAAACGGATATCCGCCTTTTTGAAATTTCTTGTATTTGCTTCCCTGCGCACCTTCAAAGTCAAGGCAGATGTAGTGCTTGCCACGTCTACTCCCATTACCGTGGCAGTTCCTGCCATTACGGCCCGTATCTTTAAACGGAGGCCTTTTATTTTCGAAGTAAGGGATGTATGGCCGGAGGTGCCGGTAGCCATGGGGATCATCAAAAATAAAATGGTGATACGCTTCCTGGAAGGATTTGAAAAATATATCTACCGGAAGTCTGCGCATATTGTCGCTTTGTCTGATGATATGAAGACCTCAGTACAACAGCGTGTAAACATCGCGGACAAAAAATTGTCTGTCATTACCAATATTTCAGAAACAGAACGTTTTTCACGATATACCCGGTCAGAAGGGATGCTGGCGGGACTGCTGGGATATGCCCCGCGTAAAGTGGTGCTGTACGCCGGTACACTGGGGATGGTGAATGGACTGAAATATATGACGGACCTGGCCATTCATAGCTATAAGATAGACCCCTCCATTAAGTTCATCATTTTCGGGGACGGGATGGAGAAGGAAAAATTGATGCAATATGCCAGTGAGAAAGGGGTGTTGAATGAAAATATCTATTTTTTCGACCCGGTGCCCAAATCACAGCTGTCACAGTTGTACTACGAATGTACAGTGGCTTCGTCTTTTGTGATACCGGTCCCCCAGTTGTGGGCCAACTCGGCGAATAAATTTTTTGACTGCCTTGCTGCCGGCCGCCCGGTGGTGATCAATCATCGCGGCTGGCAGGCTGCTGTGATAGAACAGGAGAATGTAGGCTTTGTATTGAACTACGATATAAAGGATATCGCCGGGGAAGCGCAACGTTTTTGTACTTATATCAACGATGACCGGTTGCTGGAACAGCAGCGGGAAAACGCGGTGGCGCTGGCGAAGAAATCCTATTCGCTGGATATTGCCGCGGCTCACTACCTGAAAATATTAAATGATGTTGTATCGTAAACTGTTTAAGCCACTGATCGATTTTTTGCTGGCCTTGTCAGCCTTTATCATACTGTTGCCCGTTTTTTTTACGGTAATGCTTATACTCTGGATTTCAAACGGAGGAACACCGTTTTTTACCCAGCTCCGCCCCGGGCTGAATGGCCGTATTTTCCGGCTGATCAAGTTTAAGACGATGAACGATAAAAAAGCAGCGGATGGGACCCTGCTGCCGGATGAACAAAGGATGACAAAAATCGGCGGACTCATAAGAAGAACTTCGCTCGACGAGATCCCGCAACTGCTGAATGTTATTAAGGGAGATATGAGCCTGGTAGGTCCAAGGCCATTGCTGGTGGATTACCTGAGCTTGTATAATAAGGAACAGCTGAGAAGGCATGAGGTTAAACCGGGCATTACCGGATGGGCCCAGGTGAATGGCCGTAATGCGATCAGCTGGGAAAAGAAATTTGAATATGACGTATGGTATGCAGACCGGCTCTCTCTGCTATTGGATATAAAAATCATGTGGATGACCGTCGCAAAAGTATTTAAATCGGAAGGTATCAGCCAGAACGGGCACGTTACCGCAGAACGGTTTACAGGAACAGGCGATCGGCATCTTCGTACTGCTGAATAACCGGCAAAAGACCATTGAATTATTGAAAAACCAAAGAATATGAACGAAAAGATATGGTTGTCATCCCCGCATATGGGCGGACAGGAATTAGAATATGTGAAAGATGCCTTTCAGAGTAACTGGATCGCTCCCCTGGGGCCTAATGTTGACGGATTTGAAGAAGATTTGGCAAAATATACCGGTTCTCCGTTTGTGGCGGCATTGTCTGCAGGTACGGCGGCGCTTCATCTGGCGCTAATTTTGTTGGATGTAAAACAAGGGGATGAAGTATTATGCCAGAGCATGACATTTTCTGCATCTGCTAACCCGATCGCATATCAGGGCGCTATCCCGGTTTTTGTAGACAGCGAAAAAGAAACCTGGAACATGGACCCGGTGTTACTGGAAGAAGCTATTAAAGACCGCATGGCCAAAGGAAAGAAGCCAAAGGCCATTATCCCGGTGCATCTGTATGGTATGCCCGCGAAAATGACTGAGATACTGGCTATAGCTGCCAAATATGAAATTCCCGTAATAGAAGATGCGGCAGAGGCGCTGGGATCTCTTTATCAGGGAAAAGCCTGCGGCACACTGGGAGAAACAGGTATCCTTAGTTTTAACGGCAATAAGATAATTACTACCAGTGGTGGAGGGGCGTTGATCGGCAGGAACGGGGACCAGATAAAAAAGGCCAGGTTCCTGGCTACACAGGCGAGGGACAACGCACCGCACTATGAACATACGCACATTGGTTACAACTACCGGATGAGTAACATTTGTGCGGGTATAGGACGGGGACAGATGCTCGTGTTGAATGACCGTGTGGAGCAACGCCGCAGGAATTTCGACTATTATGTAAAAGAACTGGCAGGTTTGCCGGGAATTACTTTCCTGCAGGAGCCGGAAGGCAGTTTCAGCAACCGATGGCTCACGACTATCCTGGTCAACAAAGAAGCAACCGGCGGGATAAGCCGGGAAACAATCAGGCTGGCGTTGGAAAAAGAGAATATTGAATCAAGGCCGCTTTGGAAGCCCATGCATATACAACCTGTCTTCTCCGGTGCTCCGGCTTTTGTGAATGGCGTTTCGGAAAAACTTTTTGATGACGGTCTTTGTCTACCCAGCGGCTCTAATCTTACAATACAGCAATTGGAAAGTATTGTTATAAATATTAAAAAGTTATGGGACTGAAAATTAATACCGCCCTTCTCCGTACGAAACGGCGAAGTTTTACACTGGCAGCATTGATGCTGTTATCAGGTTTAGGCTGTCTCTCGTCCAGTGCGCAGTTTCCGCCTTTTAAATACAACGAGGGCATAGTAGCTAAATATGCGAATAAACAGGATGCGGCTGCTTTCAGAAGCAAAGCCGCAGCTTTGTCTGCCGGTGCATTTGATCTCACCGGCGTGTTGCCGGCGGGGTATGTAAAGGATGGCACCGTAGATTACACCAGCTATCTGCAAACGGGAATGGACCAGCATAAAACGGTGGTATTCCCTGATTTCCCGGTGTTGATCAACGACAAGGGACTGACTGTCGGGAGCGGAGCCAATATCATTTTTAAGCCCGGTTCCAGGCTGTTGTTACAGCCTACTTCAAAAGACACCTATGAAATGTTAAGGGTGCATAATGTGCAAAATGTAAACATATACTGTCCTGTACTCGAAGGCGACCGTAAAGGCCATCAGGGAAGTACCGGACAATGGGGAATGGGTATTGCCATCCGGGCTTCAAAAAATGTAAATGTCTATGCTCCGCAGGTGTCCAATTGCTGGGGTGATGGTATTTATGTTGGCGGCCTTAAAGGTGTTACCAGTTCCGGTATCAACATTTACAACGCGTGGCTCAATTTCAACAGGCGTAACGGGATGTCCATTTCTTCGGTGGACGGCCTGAAGCTGGTAAAGCCGGTTATAGCCAACACCTTTGGCCAGGCGCCGATGTGCGGTATTGATATTGAGCCAAACAATAATACCGATGTTGTCAATAATGTAATGATGGATAGCCCGGTAACATTAAATAATGCAAAACATGGTATCAATATATCATTGTTCAGGCTCATCGGTTCCAGTCCGAAAGATGTTAATGTAACGATCCGCAATCACCAGGACGACGGCTCCGCCGTTGCCTTTGCCATGGGTGGATTAAAACCGCATTACGATGTGCCGCCTATACAGGGCACTATAGAGATCATTGATCCGGTGTGGAAGAATAACCAGGAGAGGGCTTTCCGAAGCTATAAACCCAACGGTTACGCACCTACTGTGAAGTTCACCAAAGTTTCTGTTTTGAAAACCGACAGGGACGGCCGGGACAAACCGGATGCAGAGAAATTTATGCTGATGAAGAAAACGATCTCCAGTGAAAGTAAAATGAGCATACAGGACTAAATTCAATTGTGTTTCCTCTGCCTTGACTTAAAAGGCAGAGGTTTATTTTTATCATTCCCTTACCTGAATACGCTGCTTCAACGAAACCTGCAATGTTAAGTTTATAAGAATAACATTTTTATCTGTTTGGTATTCAAATGTTTTATTTATTTGTAATAAATATATGTTTGTTTGGTTTTTAACAAACAAAACAACTTATGAAAACAGGGCGTTTTAAGTGACGTGGTTACTATTATCTTATGAAAAAATTGCTATGTTGTCATAGCTGGAATGTTTATAGGGATGCTTTTTGCAGCAGTTTATCCATCCATCGGTATCTTTCCTGGAAAACCTTGTTAGTTGTTTTACTCTTCCTATGGGGTAAAGCAGGGCGGGCTCAGGATATCAACCTGAGAAATCCTTCACTGGAAGGGGTACCGGGACAGGGAAAGGTTCCTGCGTCCTGGATTGTTGCCATGAATACACCTGATATTCAGCCGGGAATTTTTGACATTACTTTACCAGCATCTGACGGAAACACCTACATCGGCTTACACAGCGGGTCATTGTGGCCTGAAGCTATTGCACAGGAACTATCCCTCAAAGGAGGCCGCAGCTATACGGTTTCCATGGACCTGGCATTTACCGCCTTTTATGCATACCGGGCCTGTTATGGAAATATGGCCATTTACGCAGGGGATGCTCCGGGTGATTCTGCGGAATTGCTCTGGCGTTCGGGCCCGTTTTCTCATACCGACTGGAAACGATATACGGCTGTGTTTAATCCGTCAAAGGATTACAAATACATTTCGTTCTGGGCCGATGCCGGTATTCCCTGCGATAAAAGTGCCTATGGGTCTGTTGTACTGATAGACAATCTGTCTGCCTTCATCCGGGAGGTGCCGCAGGTGGTTATTTCCACTGTCCGCACCTGTAAAGGCGCCGCTACGGGAGAGGCTACCCTGAAGCTGCTGAGCAGTTCCGTGGGGAAGTGTTCCTACAAATGGGAGCCTGGCGGGCAAACCAGCAGCCATATTGAAGGCCTTGCTGCCGGCCGCTATGAGGTGACTGTTACGGCTCCTAATGGAACCAGCACCAAAGCGCAGGTCATGATCGAAGAAACTGACCTGAAAAATGAGCTGGTCATCCGGCCATCTCCCTGCAACGGAGACAATCAAAACGAGATCACCTTAAACACCACCGGCGGTGTCCCTCCTTATCGCTATTATTTCAATGGTTCCCAGCACCCCGCCTATGTCGGGACATTTAAAGAACTGCGTCCCGGAAGCTACACCGTGATCGTAAAAGATGACCATGGCTGTGAGGATAAATTATCGCCGGTACAATTAAGGGAACCTGAACCCCTGTTGGTAACAGCGGTAAATGTAAAGGCGCTGAGCTGCAGTGACACGAGAGATGGCCGTATCACCCTGGAAGTATCGGGAGGCGTTGTTCCTTACTCATTCAGCCTGCAGCCTGGTAGCTGGCAGGATAATAATCAATGGAGCCAGTTGGATGCCGGTCGTTATTATTTCGAGATAAAGGATAAGAATGGATGCCATACCAACGGAAATACGGAGGTGCCAAGAAATGACCGTACCTGTGCGGTATATGTTCCTACCGCTTTTAGCCCTAATGGCGACGGTGTCAATGACCTGTTCCGTGCCAGGGTGAACGATGACGTATCTGCATTCAGGATGACCGTCTATAACCGATGGGGAGCTGTTGTATTTGACAGCACCAACCCCGAAGCCGGCTGGAACGGAGCACAGGAGCCCAACGGGACTTACGTGTGGGTGCTTATCTACACCGACAGTAAAAAGCAGGCGCGGAAACAAACAGGGCCACTGGTATTGATAAGATAACGCCTACGCCTATAGGGTACGGTTCTTAAACGGATATTTATCCAGCATGGCCCGCAGCTTTTTGTTCCTGCTGATCTGTGTAATGGCATGAAGATGCCTTTCATGATGCAGGTCCGTGCCTATATAGTCAATCATATCAAGCTCCATCAGTTTTTCTGCCGCCTGTTGAATATGTTTCCCGTAGTACCCTGCAAGGGAAAGCAGGTTGACCTGAAAAAGACAGCCCCATTGTTTGAACCGGTGATAGCTCTCGAAATCGCTGTGACAATAGTTATAACGCTCCGGATGCGCCAACAGCGGCAGGTAGCCTTGTGCTTCCAGCTCGAAGATCCAACGGTGCATCTGCGGTGGTGCAGACATGAACGATATTTCCACCAGCACAAGTTTACCCGTCAGTGTCAATAAAGGCCGCTGCATCAGCTCTTCGAACTGTTCATCCATAAAATACTCCGCGGCATGATGAAACGGAACCGACAGTCCTTTCGCCGCCAGTGCGGCAGATACCTCGCGGTAAGGGCCTGCCATTGTTTGTACGGAGTTGGGGTACCGGTCCATCATCACATGAGGAGTGGTAATTATTTTTTTGATGCCCATGTTATGGAGCTGCTCTATAAAATGCACGGAAGTATCGGTGTCGGGTACACCATCGTCAATACCGGGCAACAGATGTGAATGGATATCTGTTTCCATGAATGACAGCAGCTGTGCCAGCTGTTCGCTTTCCTTGGTTTTATTGCGGAATAAAAACATAATAGGTTTCCTCTAAAGAATATGGCAAAAAAAATCACAGAACTATATCATAATCAATGCCACAATTTCTTCCAGGAATTGCCGGTCTGTTTCATCAAAAGAGGAAAGCCTGTCGCTGTCCACGTCCAGCACACCTGCCACTTCACCTGCTTTCATCAGGGGAACTACAATTTCAGACCTGGAAAGACTGCTGCATGCAATATGCCCCGGGAAGGCTTCCACATCCGGTACAATAAGTGTGGCCGCCTGTGCCCAGCTGGTGCCGCAAACACCGCGTCCTTTACGGATACGGGTGCAGGCAACCGGCCCCTGAAAAGGCCCCAGTACCAGTTCTTCCCCTTTCACCAGGTAAAATCCTACCCAGAACCAGCCGAATTGTTCTTTCAATGCTGCCGCCACATTGGCCAGATTGGCCACCAGATCAGGCTCTCCGTCCAGCAGTCCCTTTATCTGCGGAATGAGCGATTGATATTGTGCGGTTTTATCTCCCTGAATGATCTGTAAGTCTTCTGCCATTTCTTTTTTGCTGCAAAGATACGGTAATCCGGCACTTAAAGGTGCCGGACGAAGAGGTGGTCACCGGACCTTCTTTTCCATTCCGTTTTCCTTTTCCATTCCGTGTCTGCCGCCTGCCGGGCGCACTGCTGACGTATCGCCGCTTTGCGCCTGTTGAAGTGTAATTTTTTTTCACTTTTCCCGTTATTATTGTATATTTATTTGAAGTAACCATTATAGAGAACAGGGCTCATTTTTAGTAATTCGCGATCATTTCAGACAGCTAACAGCTTATTAAATTATCTTTGCTACACTATGAATCAACCTGAAGTAATACTAGTGACTGAATCCGATGAAGCTATAGGTACCATGGAAAAAATGGAGGCGCATCGCAGGGGCCTGTTGCACCGTGCGTTTTCCGTATTTATTTTAAATGATGCCGGAGATATTTTGTTACAACAACGGGCATTGGGCAAATACCATTCTCCCGGTCAGTGGACCAACGCCTGCTGTAGCCATCAGTTTCCCGGCGAATCTACATCGGATGCCGCTCACCGCAGGCTGATGGAAGAAATGGGTTTTGACTGCCCGCTGGAGGAAATTTTTGCTTTTACTTACAGAACAGCTTTTGCCAACGGCCTTATCGAGCATGAATTTGATCATGTGCTTATAGGTACTTACAATGGTGCGATTCACCCCGACAGCACGGAAGTAAATGATTACAGGTATATGTCTGCCACTCAGGTCCTGGCGTTGATGGAGCAGGAACCAGACCGCTTCACCAGCTGGTTCCATCTCGCATTGCCCAGGGTGCTGAAACATTTAAATGTATCCGTCACCACGACTGGTATGTGATCACCCTGTACTTTATTGTTACATCTCATTTGCTGTTAACCGAAATTAGCCAACTTTTTACTGTGCCAACAGGTATGGTGGGCTATTGATATGCCTGCCTGCCGCCGTTTTCCCTGATTCGCCTATGCCATTTCATAACCCTTAATAGTTAACTGCTAAATCCTCAGACACATGACAACGATCCAGTTTCCCCGGGTCCAGTATCCGTTTCCTTCCCGTTTGAATTCCCATGTGGCAGCCGCCCAGCAACATGTAGAAGACTGGGTGCATCATCATGGTTTATTGTCTACCGACAAAGCGAAGGCCCGCTTTGCCAAAGCCCGTTTTGCCTGGCTGGCGGCCCGTGCTTTCCCGGACGCAGGGCTGCACGAGCTCTGTATCATCGCAGATTTCAATACCTGGTTGTTTATCCTCGATGATCAGTGTGATGAGGCGGAAGCCGGTAAAAAATCAGGCTTTCTGCGCAGTGTCATGACCAGTTTCATGGACATCTTCCGTCATCCCGATCCCCGCACACCGGCCAACAACGCGCCGCTGCCGGCAGCGCTCATCAGCATCTGGGAACGGATGAAGGCCATCAGCTCACCGGAATGGCAACAACGCTTTATCCGCAGCATGGAAGATTATTTCAACTCCTGCCTCTGGGAAGCGCAGAACCGCGAAAATCGTATAGTCCCCACCGTGGCCGACTATGTACGGATGCGCCCCTATACCGGCGCCCTTCTCGCCGACGTGGAGGCGATAGATATCATTGAGAAAATATATTTGCCTGCCGATATGCTGCAGCATGCCCTGCTCAAACGCATGGTGCAAGCCTGCAATAACATCGTATGCTGGGCCAACGACCTCTTTTCTTTCCCGAAAGAACATAAGGCCGGTGACGTACATAACCTGGTACTGGTACTACAGCATGAACGCCAATGCTCCCTGCAGGAGGCGGTAGATGAAGCGGCCCGCATGCACAACGAGGAAGTGGCCATATTTGTGGTGCTGGAAAAGTTGCTGCCACTCAGCGGCAGTGAGAAAGATTACGAACTGCTGCGCTACGTGGCGGTACTGCGTTCCTGGATTACCGGCAACTTCGAATGGAGCCTGCACGATACCGGACGCTATAGCGCGATGATGAAAGAGTATGTCAACAGTTGAGAGAAAAATATTCAGCCGTAGCCCCGGGCTTTAGCCCGGGGTTCCCTTACGCTTGTTCATATATTTCTCCAGCCGCTTGCCCAGCCACCAGAAGGAAACAGCCAGGATGGAGAAAAACAGGCCCTTATTGGTGCGGTCCCAGAGATATTCGAAATAACGGGTGTACAGGTCGAGCAAAAGAAAGATAACGCCGAGGTCGCGCAACAGATCATCTTTGAAGCGGATGCCCAATAAGAGGGTAAGGATACACTGCGCACTGAACACTGCCACCCACCATAACAGATGTACCTGTCGCAGTGCCTGCCATTCCTGCCAGGTGCCGCAATTGCCGAAAACAGAGATGAGCCAGCCGGAAAGCAGAAACAGCAGCCAGCCGCCGCCCCAGGTGATTTCTTTTGCCGGCAGGAATATGGCGGTGCGCTTCATCAGCCAGCCGGCGCCTGTCATTACGGCGCCCAGCAAGGCCATACGGCAGGGGAGGTTCATCCCCAGGAAATAAGGCGCATCACCGGTAACATAATAGGTCAGCTTCACATAGGCGGGTATCAGGCACAGCAGCGTGGCAATCCACAACAGCCGTGAATGCAGCGTCAGTGCTACAGCCGCGTACACCACCGTGGCCAGCAGCCAGAAAATGCCATAATTGCCGCCCAGGTAGTCCATGCTTTTGCCAAGGTACACTACGGTAACGCCTGTACTCAGAATCGGTAACAGCCAGAATAGTTCACGGTTAAAAGAGAAGGCAGGCTGGTGCTTGTTACGGCGCCATCCCTGGTAACAAAGGAACACGGTCAGCCCGGCAAACAAAAAAGCGATCACCCCGTCGGTCAGCGAAAATTTCTTCCGTAACACCTCTATCCATTTCTCGTCCAGCACCAGCGATCCAAACGCCATCAGGGCACAGGAAATGGCGGCAATAAAAATATACAGCGTGATCGTCTGCCAGTCATTGGTGCGTACAGTGTAGCTTTTCTGCAGATCATCCGCCTGCGCGTCGCTGAGACGCCCTTCCTGCTGCCACTGCCGGATGACCCGGTGCAAAAACTGACCGTCTCTTTTATCTACTTCGATCATGGTTAACTGGGTTTATCGCCTACATGTACCAGGCGAAGGGTATTACGCTTTTTGATCTTCAACCGGAAATGGTTGAAAAAGATCAACAGCGGGATCAGGCAAAAACTGAGATTTTGTATGGTCGTATTGTCCGGATAAATAAAATAGGCAAGTGCAAGGGCTGTAAACCCGAAGGCCATCGTCAGAAAACTGTATTTCAGCCGCTGGTACAGCAATTCCTTTTCGGTGTGAAGGCCTGCCACCGCCAGTCCCGGCTTGCGCTGGAAAATATAATAGCTTATCCAGAACAGCCCTGCCAGACAGCCGGCCAGGTTAAATAGATAAATATATAACGGTAGCATGAAATGGTTTCCCGTATGCATCATGGCGCCGGTGGAAAAAGGAAAGGTGACAATAAAAAACAGGAAAAAAAGATTGCGATGGATCAGTCCATCGTCATAATGCTGTAAAAAACGGCACAGGTGCAGGTGCCATTTCCAGAAAGTCCCGATGAACAGAAAACTCATCGCGAAAGTGAAAAACTCCATCAGAAAGGGATTCAGTACTTCCCGGTAACCGCCCGCAGGCAAGTGTGCCGGCATGGCCGGTAATTTGATTTCGATGATTAACAGCGTAATGGCAATGGCAAACACAGCATCGCTGAACAACACCGTCCGGTCCAGCTCAAACTCACGGTGTGCAGGTTTTGCTTCCTTTATAACTGACATAGACATAATAAAAACGTATGGCTTTTCGGCAATATACGAAAAGCTGAATAAAGCATCCTGCCACGGTTTTTTTAATCTAACAGTTTCGTATATTCGGGGAGCAGCATTTCCTGTGCGACCGCCTCCGGTCAGATTCTTTTTTGCGTTGCGGCCCTGTCAACCGCCGATCGCTGCTTTACAACCTTTTCTTTTTTCGTTTGTTAGGTATCTATCAATCATCATATACTTTCAATGTTATAAGTATGCGTTGTACCCTTATATTGATTTCTACTTTTTTGTTGTCAGGAATAAATACCACTTACGGGCAGATGGATACAACCAGGGGGAACTACGCCTTTAACCTGGCCGACTGCATACAATACGGGACCGCGCATCATCATGATATGGTCAATGCCAACCTGGACGTGGATTTTTCGAAGGAACAGGTAAAGGAAGCCACCGCAAAGCTGTTTCCCCATGCGGACATCAATGCTAACTTCACCGACAATCTGAAACTGGCCACCTCTCTGATACCCGATATCGCCAGCGGCAACTATGACCGGAAAATTCCCGTGCAGTTTGGTACCCGCTTCAGTTCCAATGCCACCGGCCAGGTAAACCAGACCGTCTTTCAAAGCGATTATTTCCTCGGACTGAAAGCTTCCCGCGTATATCGCGGACTGGCCACCAAAACGCTGACACGTACGGAAATCGATACCAAAGTGGCCATCATCAAGGCCTACTACGCGGTGCTCACCAACCAGGAAAATATCCGCCTGTCGAAATCCAACCTCGACCAGTTGCGTAAAACCCTCACCGACACCAAAGCCCGCTACGATGCCGGAGTGTCCGAAAGGGTAGATGTGGACCGGATACAGGTGTCCTATAATAACGGCGTCACCCAGATCGAAAACCAGATCCGGGAACTCGTATATACGATGCAGTTATTGAAGTTCCAGATGGGCATGCCGCAGGAAAGCAACCTCGAACTCCGGGAAACCGTACAGGACCTCAATGTGGAGTCCTTTTCTGCCGATACGCTCAACTATAAAGTGGAAGACCGTATCGAATACAGCATTCAGAACACCCAGATAGCCCTGAATGAACTCAGCCTGAAAAGCAAGAAGATGGCCTATCTGCCTAAACTGAATTTTTTCGTCAATTACGGGGTCAACTGGTTCTCTACCCGTTTCGGCGACCTGTATAAAGAAGGTTTCGGGGCTTCTGCGCTGGGTCTCAATTTATCATGGTCCATTTTTACCGGCACGGAAAGGCTCCATCAGATCCAGGAAGAACGGATCACCCTGAAAAAATCACAAAATGATCTCGACTTCCTGTCACAACAGATCAAGCTGGAGGTAAAGAGCGCTAATACTGCCTACGAAAGCAATAAAGCCACGTTCGTTACACAGAAGACGAATATGGCCCTAACGCAGGGCATATACGACCGCATCGTGCTGAAGTTTGAACAGGGCGTGGCCACCAGCCTGGACGTGATCTCTGCGGAAAGCCAGCTTACACAGGCCCGGACAGACTACGTCAATGCCATGCTCAATACCCTGATCAGCAAAACAGACCTGGACAAGGCCACAGGCAGAATTAAATAATACAGCAACTCATACAACAATTATTAATTTTTTCTCCATATGCACCTGAAATCAAATTGGATCATAATCGTGGTTGCACTGCTGGGTACTGCCTGTGGCGGTGGAAAAAAACAACAGCAACAGGCGGCCATGATGGGCATGATGAAGGCAACCGTTGTAGCGCAGGAAGTAGTGCCGGCTTCCTATACCGTGCACTCTCAATTCCCGGCCACGCTGACGGCGCATGATGAAGTGGCTATCCGCTCGGACGTGACCGGCTATCTCTCCGGTATCAAAGTAAAAGACGGAAGTATGGTGAAAAAAGGACAGCCACTATACGAGATAGATAAAAGCCGTTATGTGGCCGCTTACGGCCAGGTGGCTGCCACCCAGCAACAGGCCGAAGCTGACCTCGCCCAGAAAGAAAAGGATTATGAGCGGTATAAGACCCTGCTGGAGCACGACGCTATCTCCCGGCAGACGGTAGACCAGGCGTACACCGCCGTGATGACTTCCAAAGCTAACCTGGCGGCCGCCAAGGCAGCCGTGGCCCGCGCCGGCACGGACGTCAACCACGCTGTTATCCGTGCCCCCGTCAGCGGCAGCATCGGTATCGTACAGATCAAAGTAGGCGATATCGTCAACGCCGGCCAGACACTGATCAACACTCTCGTCAATGAACATCCCATTTTCGCCGACTTCGACGTGCCACAAGCCAGCATCCCGCAGTTCCTGCGCATTCAGAAAGGACAGGGCGATGAAAAATTCTTCCTGAAATTCACCAACGGCGAAACCTACGGGGAACAGGGGAAAATACAAGCCATCAATAATATCGTGGACCCGCAGACCGGTACCATCCGGGTGCGCCTGGTATTTGATAATAAAGACAACCAGCTGAAGTCAGGCATGAGCGGCGTAGTGGTCATGCAGTACGCCACCCCCGCCACACAGGTGGCCATTCCTGCTAAAGCAATTGTAGAAACCCTCTCCGAAACTTCCGTGATGACGCTCACGAAAGACAACGTCGTACAGCCGGTGCATATCACGCCCGGCCCCGTCGCCGACACCATGCTGATCGTGGAAAGCGGCCTCAAGGCCGGCGACAGGATCATCGTGGAAGGCCTTCAGAAAGTAAGGCCCGGAGATACGGTGAATGTGGCCGGTCCGGGCACACCGGCAGCACCGCCGGCAGGTAAACATTAATTCCTAAAATCGCCATCACAGTATGATTTCAAAAACTTTTATAGAGCGCAAGAATACTACGATAGTTATATCCATCATCCTGGTGATTGTAGGGTTGATCTGCATGTTTAACCTGCCTATTGCCCAGTTGCCCGATATTGCGCCACCCGTGACAGACGTGCGGGCTGTGTATGTGGGCGCCAACTCCACCACAGTGGAAGAAACGGTGACCACGCCCATCGAAAACCAGGTGAACGGTACGCCCGGCGCCATGTACATACAGTCCGTAAGCGCCAACGACGGCTCCATGAGCATCACCGTTACGTTCAACCTCGGCACCGATCCCGATATCGCTACGCTCGACGTACAAAACAGGGTAAGCCTCGCACTCCCCAGTACGCCGGACGAAGTAAGGCGTGTAGGGGTGACCGTTAAAAAACGTTCTAATGACATGTTGATGGTGATCGGGCTTAACTCACCCAAAGGCAAACATACCCGTGAATTCCTCGACAACTACATCAATATCTATCTCAAACCGGAACTGGCCCGTATCGAAGGGGTCGGCGATGTGAACGTGTTCTCACAGGACTATAGCATGCGTATATGGCTCAACCCCGACAAGATGGCGGCGCTCAACCTGACCGCTGCCGATGTTGCCCGGGCCATCACCGAACAGAACCAGCAGGTGCCTGCCGGTAGTATCGGGGCGCCGCCTATGTCACGTACACAGGCTTTTGAATATACGGTAAGCGTAAAAGGCCGTCTGGCCACTTCAGAAGAATTTGGCAACGTAGTGGTAGCGAAAAACCCGAACGGCGGCCTCGTTCGCCTGCGTGACGTGGCCCGCATCAACCTCGGCTCTTTCAGCTATGCCATCGACGCCAAAGCGGACGGTAAAACCGGTAGCGGTCTGGCCATCTACCTGGCGCCCGGCGCCAACGCGCTCAATGTGAACGACCGGGTGATCGCTAAAATGGAAGAACTAAGCAAGTCTTTTCCGGAAGATGTGAACTGGCTCATTCCTTTTGAAACGACTTCATTCGTAAAAATATCCATCAATGAGGTGATCCACACCTTCCTCGAAGCGCTCGCACTGGTGGTGATCGTGGTGTTTGTGTTCCTGCAAAACTGGCGTGCCACCATCATCCCGATATTGGTAATTCCCATCTCGCTGATCGGTACCTTTATTTTCTTCCAGTTACTTGGGTTTTCCATCAACACCCTTACCCTCTTCGGTTTCGTACTGGCCATCGGTATCGTGGTGGACGACGCCATCGTGGTGGTGGAAGCGGTCCAGCACCATATAGATGCCGACCTGATGTCGCCACGGGAAGCTACTTTCAAGGCCATGTCCGAGGTGCAGGCGCCGGTAATCGCTATCGCGCTGATCCTCGCAGCGGTGTTTGTGCCGGTGGCATTTATTCCAGGGGTAAGCGGACGCTTGTACCAGCAGTTTGCGCTCACCATCGCGTTCTCCGTGTTGCTCTCGGCTTTCCTGGCGTTAACGCTCACGCCGGCGCTCACAGCCATTTTGCTGCGGCCGGCACATCTCACTAAAAAATCCCACGGGCTCAATAAGTTCTTTTATAAGTTCAACGAATGGTTTACCCGTGTTACCAACCGTTATGGCAACATGGTGATGCGTTCCATCCGTTTTACGCCGGTAGTGCTCATTTTGCTGGCCGTGTTGTTTGTCGCCGCTTTTTATCTTTTTAAGAAGACGCCCACCACCTTTGTGCCCCAGGAAGACATGGGTGCCCTCTTTATCGCATTGGAACTGCCGGAAGCTTCTTCCACCGAACGAACGAAAGAAGTGGTGGATGAAATCGGGAATATCCTCAGCGCTGACAGCGCCGTTAACCACTTCTTCGGCATCACCGGGATGAACTTTGTGGCCAATGCGGTGAAACCCAACTCCGGCACCTTCTTCGTGAGCCTCAAACCATGGGACGAGCGCTATGCGCATGGAGACGATATCGGTAAGGTATTGGGCCGCATACAGGGAGCCGCCTCCCGTATCATAGGCGCCACGATCATTGCTATTCCCGCGCCCACACTGCGTGGTATGGGTACTTCGGGCGGTTTCTCGTTCGTGCTGGAACAGAAAAGCAATCCGGATATTAAGCAGTTCACCCAGGTAATGGGACAGTTCCTCATGGCCGCCAACCAGCGGCCGGAAATTGCGCGGGCCTACGCTTTCTTCAGCGCCAATACGCCGCAGTTCAATGTGGAAGTGGACAGGGACAAGTGTAAACAATTGGGCGTGGCCGTCAGCGACGTGTTCAATGCCTTGCAAACTTTCCTCGGCGGCCTCTATGTCAACGACTTCACGCGGTTCAGTCGCAGTTTCCGCGTGGTGATGCAGGCAGACTCGCTATATCGCACCAGCATTGATAATCTCGCTACTTATTACGTCCGTAATAACCTGGGGCAGATGGTGCCGCTCAGCGCGCTCATCACCTCCAAAAAAGGCGCAGGCGCTCCGGTAATCAACCACTTTAACCTCTACCGCTCCGTGGAAATAGACGGGGACAGTAAAGTAGGCTACAGTAGCGGTGACGCCATCAAAGCCTTACAGGAAGTGGCTGCCAAGGTGTTGCCGGAAAATTTCGGTTACGAGTGGACCAACGTGTCGTTGCAGGAAATCAAAGCGGGTAACAGCAGTGTGTTGATATTCATGTTGTCTATCCTGTTTGTGTTCCTGCTGCTCACCGCCTTGTACGAGAGCTGGTCAGTACCATTCTCCGTACTGCTGGCCGTACCGGTGGCGTTGTTTGGTTCCATCGCCGCGCTGGCGCTCACCAAACAGGCCAACAGCGTATATTCCCAGATTGGTCTGATCACGTTGATCGGTCTGGCCGCTAAAAATGCCATCCTGATCGTGGAGTTCTGCAAAGAGCGTGTAGACAGGGGAATGCCATTGCTGGATGCCACGCTGGAAGCCGTGAAGCTGCGTTTCAGGCCTATCCTGATGACATCCTTTGCGTTTATCCTTGGCGTGGTGCCGCTGTGCCTCGCGAAAGGCGCAGGCGCCGCTTCCCGTGTTAATATAGGCTTCACCGTTATTGGCGGGATGCTGGCCGCCACTATCCTTGGCGTGTTCACCGTTCCGGTATTGTATGTGCTCATCACCAAACTGGCTTACGGTAAAAAGAAACTGGCAGAGCTGGAAGCACACGGCAATGAAGAAAAGAAACCCAAAGGTCTGGGTGAATAACATAGTTTTATACCATGAAAAGTACAGAACGCTTCAGCAACAGGGTGGACAACTATGTAAAGTACCGGCCGCATTACCCGGTAGCAATCATACCATACCTGGCTGCCGAAGCAGGGCTTACGCAACAGTCAGTAATAGCCGATATAGGCTCCGGTACCGGTATTTCTGCAGAACCTTTTCTGGACAACGGCAATGTCGTTTATGCGGTGGAGCCTAATAAGGAAATGCGGGAGGCTGCTGAAAAACTGCTGCAGCGGTATCCTAACTTCCGGAGTATAACGGGAACGGCAGAACGTACCACCCTGCCTTCCCGCTCAGCAGACCTGATCGTTGCCGGGCAGGCTTTTCACTGGTTCAATCAGGAAGCCGCCGGCGAAGAGTTCCGGCGTATCGCAAAAGAAAATGCCTGTGGCGTACTGATGTGGAACTTCCGGCAGATGAACACTCCCTTTGAACAAGCCTATGAAAACCTGCTGCATCAGCATGGGATTGACTATAAAGACATGAAACACCGGAATGTGGGGCCGGCACAGCTGGGCATCTTTTTTGCAGCAGGCAGCTTCCGGGAGAAAACTTTTCAAAATGTGCAACGTTTTGATTTTCCTGCGCTGAAAGGACTGTTATCCTCTTCATCGTATATGCCGGATAAGACACATTCCGGTTATACGGCCATGGTAAAGGATCTGGAGGATATCTTTGAAAAGTACCAGGAAAACGGGATGGTCCTGTTCCGGTATGAAACAAAATTATACACAGGCTTAATAGCGCACACACGCTGAATGTGAAATTGTTTTCTATCTTTGCTGCCGTCAGAATAGTAGAACAGAAAATTGAAAAACCTTTAATAACCTGCTGAACACAGGTCTTTTTTATATGCCATATCTTATCAGGAGCAGCATCTCATGGCTGGCTTCCTTCCTCCGGCAATGAAAATACCTGAGTGGCACACACTATTATTAATCAAAACAATATGGGTTTTTGGGATAAAATAAAGATGGACCTGTCATGGTATAACGTTAGAAACGGCGTACCTACCGCACCCCGGGGTGGAAAAGGAAAGCTGTTGTTACTCGTTGTCCAAAGGGCTTTAAAAAGCGAGGCCTTCCATGCAGTGTTGTTATTCAGATTATGTAGCTACTTCCATAGTAAGCGGATAAAAATACTGACTTTTTATTATTCGAACCGCCTCCGGCGCCGTTATGGTTCTACGCTGGCGCATACTGCAGACATTGCCGGCGGGCTCCGTTTGCCACATCCCTATGGTGTGATCATTGGGGGGAATGTTAAAATAGGGGCTATGACCACTATCGGGCAGCATGTGACCCTCGGCGGCAATTTCGGAAAAACGAAAGGCAACAGGACCACCCCTGTAATAGGCAGCTGGTGTTTTATTTGTGCCGGCACAGTGATAGCAGGCCCTGTCACTGTAGGAGATGATGTGATCATCGGGGCCAACTCCACGGTGAGCAGAGATGTGCCGGACCATGTTATTGGCGGCGGTAATCCGTTTGTAATAGGTAAAGTGAAGGAACCGGGAACGGCGGTGGAACTGAACAAAATTCTGTATGCAAAATTTTATGGTTACCCCGATGAGGTGGTGAACAATATCGGTCTTCGGTAAAACTTAGTATAACCAACATAAAAAAGCGAAGGGACCTGGTCCCTTCGCTTTTTTTGTTTAATAGTATATCGTCGTCTTTTTAAATCAGGCTGTCAAATAATATTTCCACCGGATGTTGTGCTTTTACGCCGGTGCCGTCTTTCACCTGGTGGCGGCAGCTGGTGCCGGGAGCGGCTATCAGCGTACCGGTGGCGGCGTTGCGTACTGCCGGGAACAGCACCATTTCCCCGATCTGCATACTAAGGTCGTAGTGCTCTTTTTCGTAGCCAAAGGAGCCGGCCATACCGCAACAGCCGGAAGGGATTACTTCCACGGTGTAATGCTGCGGGATAGAAAGCATCTTCTTGCTGTGCAGCGCAGAGGACAGGGCTTTCTGCTGACAGTGCCCGTGCAGCTTGATCTGCTGCGGTTGCGTGGTGAACTGTGCTGCGGTAATATTTCCTTTCTCTGCTTCGCTGGCAATAAATTCATCGATCAGGAAACAGTTCTTAGCCAATGTTTGCGCCTGCTGACGAAGGTTTTCGCGGACAAGGTCAGGGTACTCGTCGCGGAAGCTGAGGATGGCAGAAGGTTCTACGCCCAGCAGCGGAACGTTGTCGTTGATAACGGCACTGAATATACGAACATTCTCTTCTGCCAGTTCACGTGCCTTACGCAGCAGTCCTTTGGACATATACGCACGGGCGCTCTCCGGGTGGTCGATCATTTTCACTTCATAGCCGAGGCGTTGCAGCAATTGCACGGCTTTAATGCCAACAGGCGTGTCGTTATAGTTGGTGAACTCATCACAGAAAAGATAGACGGTGCGGTTGCCGGTGCCTTGCTTTTCTTTTGGCCAGGTTTGCCGGAACCATTTCCGCAGCGTGGTATGGTGCAGTTCCGGCAGTGAGCGTTTGGACGCAAAACCGCTGAACTTGCGGATAATGCCGCCGGTAAAGCTGTTGTTGATCAGCCCATTGTAGATGCCTGGCGCAATAGCAGCGAGACCGGACAGTTTGGAAAAATTGCCTATCATTTTGGCCCGCAGGGGGACGCCGTTGGCGTCGTGGTAATGTTGCAGGAATTCCATCTTCAGTTTGGCCATGTCCACGTTGGACGGGCATTCTGACTTACAGCCCTTGCAGGCGAGGCAGAGGTCCAGTACGTCGTAGATCTCTTTATGGTCGAAGCGGTTTTCTTTGGTGGAGTGCGTCAGGAACTCCCGCAGGATGTTGGCCCTGGCACGGGTGGTATCTTTTTCGTTGCGGGTGGCCATGTAGCTGGGGCACATAGTGCCACCGCTGAGCGGCGTCTTGCGGCAGTCGCCGGAACCGTTGCATTGCTCTGCGTGCTGCAGAATGGTCTGTTCCGGGAAATGGAAGATGGTATGGAAGTCCGGTGTTTTTTGTCCGGGCTCGTAGCGCAACATGCTGTTCATGGACGGTGTGTCCACGATTTTATGAGGATTGAAGATATTTTCAGGGTCCCAGGTGTATTTGATCTGCCGTAGCAGTTCATAGTTTTTTTCGCCTACCATCTGGCGGATGAATTCTCCGCGCAGGCGGCCGTCGCCATGTTCACCGCTGAGAGAGCCATTGTATTTTTTGACGAGGGTCGCGATTTCTTCCGCGATTTTTCTGAAAAGCTGATTGCCTTCTTCCGTTTTCAGGTTGATGATAGGGCGGAGGTGGATTTCGCCGCTGCCGGCGTGGGCGTAGTGTACCGCATGCAGGTTGTACTGCTGCAGGATGACGTTGAAGTCACGAATAAAATCGGGGAGGTCTTCCACGGCCACGGCGGTATCTTCAATTACCGGAACGGCTTTTTCGTCACCGGGGAGGTTACTGAGCAGTCCCAGTCCCGCTTTGCGGAGGGTCCATATTTTTTTGGTATCGTCCCCAAAGAGGAGCGGGAAGTGGTAACCCAGTCCGGCGGCGCGCAGCTGGGCTTCCAGTTTGCCGGCTATTTCCTTCACTTCTTCGCGGGTGTTGCGGCAGAATTCCACCACGAGGATGGCGCCGGGATCTCCCTGTACGAAAAAGCGATTTTTACGTTGTTCGATATTGTCTTTGGTGCATTCCAGGATGAAATGGTCTATCAGTTCGCTGGCGCTGGGTTTGTATTCCATCACCTGGATATTGGCCCGCAAGGATTCATCGACACTGTTGAAATGGATGCACAGCAAGCCGGTTTCTTTTGGGGGAAGCGGATCGATGTGCAGTTTTATTTCTGTGATAAACGCGAGGGTGCCTTCGGAGCCTGCGATGAGTTTGCAGAAGTTAAAATCTTCGGTGCCGGCGGTAAAAGGAGCTGTTTCCAGCAGCATGTCCACGGCGTAGCCGGTATTGCGGCGGGGGATGCTCTTCTTGGGAAATTCGCGGCGTATCTCCTCCTGGTTGCGATAGTCGCTGAGGGTGCTGCGTATCTGCCGGTAGATACGGGTCTCGAGCGTGTCGGGGCCTTCGCATTTGGCATGAAAGGCATCAGGGCTGAGGGTGCTGAAGGTGACTTCTTCACCGTTGCTCAGTAATGCTTTTACTTCCAGCAGGTGTTCGCGGGTACTGCCGTACACAACGCTGTTGGAGCCACAGGAGTTGTTGCCCACCATCCCGCCAATCATGGCGCGGTTGGCGGTGGATGTTTCAGGGCCAAAATAAAAGCCGTGCGGCTTCAGGTACATGTTCAGCTCGTCGCGGATGACGCCGGGCTGCACCCGTACCCAGTTTTCGGAAGTATTGAGCTCCAGTATTTTCGTGAAGTTGCGGGACACGTCGGTAATGATACCGTTGCCTACCACCTGGCCTGCCAGCGAGGTGCCTGCCGTGCGGGGTATCAGCGATGTTTTGTTGGTACGCGCAAAAGAGATGAGTTTCTTCAGGTCGTCTGTTGATTCAGGGATGGCCACGGCCAGCGGCATCTCACGGTATGCCGACGCATCGGTGGCATAGAGTGTCCGCATGGTATCGTCTGTATAAAGCGTTCCTTCCAGTTCCTGGGCCAATTGTTCCAGCTTTTCGCGCATCATGGTATGTACCGGGTTTAGAGAGGGCGAAATTAATATTTCAGTCCGGCTTTTTTATCTCTTGTAATGTATTCGTCAAAAAAAACACTATTCCTTTACAAATTGCGGCTTTTTTACCTGTAGCCCGCAGACGGCTTCTATTCTGTCGGCCAGGTAGGCGGCCAGGTCGGGCGACAGGGCTTCGTCGTGCATGTGCATGAAGAAATAGACTTCCTGTAAACCGTTGTCCAGCCAGTATTTGATGCGGTTGGCCCAGTCGTCGATACGGGTGTAGTCGGTAGGATGCAGGCTGTTGCCCACAAAACGGATGAATATTTTAGGGACGGTCAGGTGCATATGGGCGCAGTCCCTTCTGCCGGCGGTATCGGTGATAATGGCGCCTACTTTCAGTTCCCTCAGCTTGTCAAACAGTTCCAGCCGGACGGCTTCATCTTCATACCATTCCTTATGCCTTACTTCCAGGAAAAACTGCAAGTCAGTAGGCAGCGAGGCCAGGTAATCGTATAGGGCTTTCCGTTTGGCGGGGCCGTACTTGTCGCTCAGCTGCAGGAAGATAGGTCCCAGGTGTTTGCCGAAGGCCAGCACGCCTTCCAGGAAAGAAGTGGTCCTGGGGCCGGCCGTAGCGGGACTGAGATTGCTGAAATGGCTGATGGCCTGTGGTACTTTGGGACAGAATTTAAACTCCAGGCCTTTGGCCGATGCGTCCCATTTGGAGATGGTGTCCGGCCCGTAGATCTGGTAGTGGGTGGCATTGAGCTCAATGCTGTTGAAATGGCGCACATATTCCGGAAGGAAAAGGGCTTCTTTGGTGCCTTTGGGATATATTTTCCCGATCCATTCCTTGCGTCCCCATTTGGCGCAGCCCAGCCAGGCCTGCGGTTTCTTAACGGGCTTGCCTTTCAGCACTTTTTTGTTGAAAAGCGGTTCAGCGGGCAGTTTGAAGTCCAGTTCTTCCAGCTCCGCAGGTGTAACACGGCCAAAATCCATAACAGGAGGTTTTAACGGATGCACATGACAATCACCGGTAAAGGATAAGTGTAGGTACTGCAAATATACTAAAAGCCGGGGGCTGCGGCGGTAAAACACACTGCTAAAATAAAATGGCCGAAACCCTTTGTTTTCTTGTTTTTACCAATTAACTTAAATTAGATTATCAATTATTTAGCATGGAGATTTTACACGTTAGCGCGGAATGTTACCCGGTAGCCAAAGTAGGTGGGCTCGGTGACGTGGTAGGGGCATTGCCCAAATACCAATACGAGCTGGGGGCCATCGCCAAAGTGGTGGTGCCGGCCTACAGGAACAAATATTATGATACGCATGAATTTGACGTGGTGCACCAGGCTGGCATGTGGCTGGGACACGACTGGTACCATTTCAATGTTTTAAAGGAGCGCAACAATGAACTGGGCTTCGATTTATACCTGGTAGACATCCCCGGCCTGCTGGACACCCCCGGGGTATACGGTTACCCTAATGACACCGAGCGTTTCCTCGCTTTCCAGATCGCTGTGCTGGACTGGATCAACGAGTGGAACCATCAGCCGGATGTAATTCACTGTCACGATCATCATACTGGTCTGATTCCTTTTCTGATGAGCTACGGCTACAAGTATGAGCGCATGAAGGAAGTCCCCTCCGTGCTGACTATTCATAATGCCCAGTATCAGGGCCAGTTTGGATGGGACAGGCTGTACCTCATCCCGTCTTTCGACCTGTGGAAGGCCGGCCTGCTGGACTGGGGCGGGGCCATCAATCCGCTGGCCGCTGCCATCAAATGTGCCTGGCGCGTAACCACCGTGTCGCCGGGTTACCTGGAAGAACTGTATCAGAACGCTAACGGCCTCGAATGGCTGATCAGTCATGAAAAAGCCAAAACGGCGGGCATCATCAATGGTATCGATACGGCTGTATGGGACCCGGAAACGGACCACATGGTACAGGCCAACTATGATCTGGAGACGGTAGCACAGGGAAAGAAAGAAAACAAACAAGCCCTCTGTGAACGGTTCGGTTTCGATGTCTCGCTGCCGCTGGTATCCTTTATTGGCCGGCTGGTAGGAGATAAGGGCGCCGACCTGTTGCCTGAGATCATTGGCCGCTCTTTGCGTGAACTGCCAGGTGAGGTAAACTTCCTCGTACTGGGTAGCGGAGATCCATATGTGGAATGGTCACTACAACAAACCCGGCATGACGTAAGCTATGGGTTTAATCTCCATATTGGCTACAACGAAGCACTGTCACACCTGATATATGCCGGCAGCGATTTTCTGCTGATGCCGTCCAGAGTAGAGCCCTGCGGGTTAAACCAGCTCTATGCCCTGCGTTACGGAACAGTGCCCATGGTCCGTAGTACCGGCGGATTAAAAGATACCGTGACCGATTTTGGAGATCCCGGCGGTTTTGGCATACGTTTTAATCAGGCAGGGGTATGGGACGCCTGTTACTCCGTAAAACGTGCAGTGGAACTGTTCAACGATACCGCCCACCTGTCGGAAATCCGCCTGCGTGGCATGCGGCTCAATCACTCGTGGGGACGCTCGGCCCAACAGTACCTCGATGTCTACCAGAGCATGAAAGGCTAAATCATTATTATAACGCACTGCGAATTCATAATCTAAACCAACGTCCACACTATGACTAAAGATGTTATATCCATTATTCTCGGAGGCGGTGCAGGTACCCGCTTATATCCCCTTACCCGCCGCAGGTCTAAACCGGCCGTGCCCCTTGCCGGTAAATACAGACTGGTGGATATTCCCATCTCCAACTGCCTGAACGCGGAACTGAACCGTATTTTCGTTTTAACCCAGTTCAACTCCGCCTCGCTTAACAAACACATCAAAAACTCCTACCATTTCAGTCATTTCGACAAAGGGTTTGTAGATATCCTGGCTGCGGAACAAACCCCTGATAACCCTACGTGGTACCAGGGCACCGCAGACGCCGTAAGGCAGTGTTTGCACCATGTGGAGAATTTCGATTTTAAATATGTGCTGATCCTCTCCGGTGACCAGTTGTACCAGATGGATTTCAGGGACATGATCCAGCATCACATAGAAACCGGTGCGGAAATTTCGATTGCCACTATTCCGGTATCTGCCAAAGATGCTTCGGATTTTGGTATCCTGAAAACCGATGATTCCGGCGCCATCGTTTCCTTTACAGAGAAGCCGTCACAAGACGTTCTGCCGCCATGGGCCTCAGAAGTAAGTGAAGAGATGAAAAATGCCGGACGGGTATACCTTGCCAGTATGGGCATCTATATCTTCAGCCGCGACGTGCTCTTCAATATGCTGGGCAAACAACCAGAAGCGGCCGACTTCGGCAAACAAGTCATCCCGGAAGCGATAGAGGCCAAAGCGCGTGTATTCAGCTATCAGTATGAAGGCTACTGGACAGATATCGGTAATATCTCCTCTTTCTGGGAAGCCAATATCGGGCTCACAGATGATATCCCGCAGTTTAACCTCTTTAACGAATCACAGACCATCTACTCCAGGGCCAGGATGCTTCCCCCCGCCAAAATATCCGGTACCATGGAGAAAACAATCATCGCCGATGGTTGTATTATTATGGCAAGCCGGTTGGAGCGCTGCGTGGTAGGTATCCGTACCCGTATCGGCAAAGGCTCGGTGATCTCCAACACCTATATCATGGGAAGCGACTATTACCAGACCCACGACGAACTGGACAGGGCCAGTGCTGAAGGCCGCCCACCAATGGGGATAGGTGAAAACTGCGTGATCGACAAGGCTATCATTGATAAGAACTGCAGTATCGGAAACAACGTACATATCAAAGGCGGAGACCATCTGCCGGATGGAGACTTTGAAAAATATACGGTGAAAGACGGCATTGTTGTTGTTAAAAAAGGAGTAGTCCTGCCGGACGGATTCAATATCTAACAAAACAATACACATGCGACTGTCAATTGAGCGGAAACCTACCAAGATATATCCTGATCTGAAAAGAGTGGTTGCCAGGTTTTTTTTCAATGGCGAAGCCAGGGCCAAGTCTATTATCCAACATGTTGCCGCCATGACCGATGATCAGGTGGAGGTAACGATAACGCCTATACTGAGAGAATTCTCCCGGCGCCATCGTAACATCACCCGCATTTTTGAAAAACATGCAGACAGGATCAGGCACCTTTTTGCTGCAGTGCAGGTCAACTACGATGAACTGTCCCTGAAAAGAAAACTGTTGACAGGCTCGTATTTTACCAATGAATATTCAATTGAATCTGCTGCCTTTTTTAATCCGTCGATGATTGAAGATGTGGACCAGAGCGGGCTGGAAGAAGGTCAGAAAAGGGTGATCCTCAGCTTCCGCGCCGTAGGCGAAGGCCATATCTCATCTATCGCTTTCCGCAGCGGCGTCATCGACCGTAACAATCAGATTTCCCTGCAAACAGCCGGCAACTATGTGGATGAAGCGGAAGTGATCCGCAACGCCATGTATAAGAAAGACACCTTCTTTCAGAACGCTGTCTCCATCAAACTGCCGGACCCGGTAATGCTGGAGGTGATGAACAGTCTCTCGGACGAGTTTGAGTACATGTCGCTGAAAAAGGTCATCCGTGAAATGCAGCAGCGCTATCAGGTCGATCATCTCGTGAAAAAAGCGCTGGAAAGGCTGCTTTGGCTGGCGGATTCGTATTATGAACTGAATTTTTCCCTTGATACGGATATTTCCGACCGCGTGATCTTCCCTTACTCTGACGCGGAAAGCAGGGGGATTGAAGATGCCCGCTTCGTGAAATACAGGGATGAAGACGGCAGCATTACCTATTACGCTACCTATACTGCGTTTGACGGGGTGGCTATTCAACCCAAATTATTATCTACCGAAGATTTCTATAACTTTAAAATTATGCCCTTGTATGGAGAAGGGGCCCAGAATAAAAACCTGGCCCTCTTCCCCCGCAAGATCAAAGGGAAATATGTGATGATATCCCGTATTGACGGCATCAACGGGTATATCATGTATTCCGATAAAATCAATATCTGGGAAAACCCGCAAATACTGCAAACCCCCAAATATCCCTGGGAGTTTGTACAGGTGGGCAACTGCGGCTCTCCGATAGAAACGCCGGAAGGCTGGCTGTTGATCACCCACGGGGTGGGGCCTATGCGTACTTATTGTGTTGGGGCCAGCCTGCTGGACCTCGAAGACCCCGGCACAGAGATCGGCCGTCTGAAGGAACCACTGCTTATGCCCAATAAAGACGAAAGGGAAGGATATGTGCCCAACGTGCTTTATTCCTGCGGTTCCATTGTACACAACGAAGAGCTGATCATCCCTTACGGCCTGTCTGACTATGCGTCCGGCTTTGCCACTGTCAATCTCGAAAAGCTGCTGGCGCAGATCAAGGCGGATGGCGCATAACCTCACCCGATAGAACGGTATACTTTCAGATAATCTTCCGTCATCCTGCCGGTGGTGAAATTTTCCTGTGCATGCAGATGGCAGGCATAGCGGTCTATTTGCTTCAAAGATTCCACAGCAGCAGCGGCATCGTTTACCGTATAGACCAGGAAACCGGTGCGCCCGTCCAGTATCAGCTCCGGCATAGAGCCTCTGTTGAACGCTATCACCGGCGTCCCGCATAACATTGCTTCCGCTACGCTCAGCCCGAAAGGTTCATCGAAATGTATCGGGTGCAGCAGTGCGCTGGCCCTGCCAAGCAGTTCGCTGCGGGCAGCGCCGCCCACAGGGCCCAGGTACCGGATTTGGTCGTCATCTATATAAGGTCTCACCATTTCATCAAAATATTCTTTTTGCTGGATGATGCCGGCTATCAGTAGCTGCCGGTTTGTTTGCAGGGCTATCTGTATAGCGTCGTACGTGCCTTTGTCGGGATGGATGCGGCCATAGTACAGCAGGTAATCGTCCGGCGCAGGCGTGAAGGCAAAGTCTTCCGGCCTGACGCCATTGTATACCGTGGCTTTGTAGTGCAGGGAAGGGTGCCTGTTGGCGTTGCTGATGGCCACATAATGGCCCACATGATTGTAACGCTGGTATACCGGAACAATCTTTTCTGACGAAAAACCGTGGATGGTGGTGACCATCGGTGTGCCAATGAGGCGGGAATAGGTGAGAGGCAGAAAGTCGAAATGATTGTGGATGATATCAAAATGATGCGCCTGTTCCATCAGGTAACTGATATGCATGCACTCATTGACTTTAGCGTCTGCATGACGGTCTTCCTCGTAGCCCTGCGGGCAGGTCCATGCCAGTTTGCCCTGTGTGAGTGAGTCGCCGGTGGCAAAGAGGGTAACGTCTGCGCCACGGGCTATCAGGCCTTCAGCGAGGTTGGAGGCCATCTGTTCCCAGGGGCCGTAGTGCCGGGGCGGTGTCCGCCAGGCTACAGGCGAAAGAATTGCGATCTTCATAGTGTTCCGGTTTCCGGTCCGGTATCATGGCAAATTCTAATCCATAATCATCCGCCCATCAAATTTCATCGGTAAAAATCCTTAAATCGCTTTTTCTTCTCTAACTTCGTACATTCAAAAGTTTCGATGTATTCAGATATATCGCTACTTTTATTGATCATTTGTAATTCGACACGTAATATGCTCGAGTATATTCCTTACGGGAAGACAGGCTATTTTAATCAGCTGGTAACAGATTTTTTAGCAGACGCGCCACAGATCAGACCTTTCTATACCTATTCCTCCGTTCGTCCGGATTTTACAGCCGCTATAGCCGCGAGGCAACAGTTTAACACCCCGAGAGCTGCGCTGGTAGCTGCATTGCAGCAACAATACGAAAGCCTGGAGCCAATACAGGCCGTCCAGGATAATATCGCCCGGCTCGCCGATCCACAGACCTTTACGGTGACCACCGCTCACCAACCCAATATATTTACCGGTTACCTGTATTTTGTATATAAGATACTGCAAGCCGTCAAACTATGCCAGGAGCTGCAACAGCAGTACCCGCAGCATCATTTTGTGCCGGTATACTATATGGGCAGCGAAGACGCTGATCTTGATGAACTGGGCAGCATTTACCTGGAAGGCAAAACCCTTACCTGGGCTGCAGGCCAGCAGGGCGCTGTAGGACGCATGCACCCCGATGGGCTGGAGCAGCTGATCGGACAGATAAAAGATACACTGGGGTACGCGCCCCACGCGGGAGAGCTGATAACGCTGTTGCAGAAAGCTTACCTGGAACACCGTAATATCCAGGAGGCCACGCTTTACCTGGTGCATGCCTTGTTTGGACGTTACGGGCTGGTGGTGCTGGTGCCTGACAGCCCTGCCTTGAAACACCTCTATATTCCGGTGATGAAAGATGAACTGTTTCATCAGGCATCACACCATATCGTTAACAATACCCTGGAACAACTGGGGGCGCATTATAAAGTGCAGGCCAATCCCCGCGAGATCAACCTGTTTTACCTGCAGGATGGTATGCGTGAACGTATTGTGCAGGAGGGCGACCAGTGGAAAGTATTACACACCTCGTTGAAATTTGACGCTGCCGGCCTCGAAAAAGAGCTGGACGCACATCCGGAACACTTCAGCCCTAACGTTATTTTGCGGGGCATGTTCCAGGAAACGATCCTGCCTAACATCGCTTTCATCGGCGGCGGCGGCGAAATCGCCTACTGGATGGAACTGAAAGCACTGTTTGCCCACTACGGCGTACCTTATCCGGTATTGCTGCTACGCAATTCCCTGCTGCTGACCGATGAACTGTCGGCCCGGCGGCTCGATAAACTGGGCATCACTACGGCTGAATTGTTTGCCACCACCGACGATATCGTGAACGCCTATGTGAAAAAACATACCAATGCGGCATTGGTGCTGAAAGATGAATATGCGGCCATTGAAAAACTGTATGACAGCCTTGAAGAAAAGGCCCGTAGCATAGATGTCACACTGGTGGCCAGTGTGGGCGCGGAAAGAAGCCGTGCGCTGAAGTCCGTCGGAAAACTGGAACATAAATTCCTCCGGGCGGAAAAGAAAAAATTCGCATGGCAGACAGACCAGATCAAACAGGTGAAAAATAAACTGTTCCCCGGAGGGTCATTGCAGGAGCGCAAAGAGAATTTTATGCCCTGGTACGCAACAGAAGGCCCGGCTTTCCTGGACAGGGTGCTGGCTGCATTGACGCCGGTGACAGACCAGTTTACGATAGTACGCTAGTTATTTGTCGATATATAAAAAGCCCCGGGCCATTTACGGCCCGGGGCTTTTTTATAATTGGAATATCAATCAGCTTAACGCTTTACCCATATCCTTTACCAACGACAGAATTGCCTGTAGCTGGTCATGTACCTGTTTGGTTTCAAGCATTTCGTCACGGACAGGCGTAGCGCCTTTGCCTTCGTTGATTTCGAGCTGGCGCAGATGTACGAGGTTATGCAGGTGCTCGTCCAGTGTGTCGAAAGCATGAATAGGCGGTTCCAGTTGCGCCTGGCTGCGGGTGGCAGGGTCTATCATGAGGTACAGCTGGTCAATGTATTGCAGCAGGTAGGTAGTGATTTCCTTATACTCCGGCCTGGGGAACTGCACGCCGTGATGCATGCTGTATGCCGCCAGCGCGGCGATATGTGAGGTGAGGGTATGGTTCAGCACTACAAAGTGATACACCTCTGATGCATTTTTCTGTTTGCTTTTGGGTTCAGAGAGCATGCGCTGGAACGCGGCCATCATATTGGCGGTGCTGACATAAGTGTCTTTGCGGGCCAGTTTAAAATCCATTATGGTATTGGTTTCGCCGGCATATACCCTTAATACCAGTTCAAAGTATTTGCGGTTGGAGAGCAACATTTTCTGCATATATCCCGGCAGGGTGTTATGTTCCCAGGAGGGCCACAGCAGCATGTTGGCGAAGAAGGCGATGCCTCCGCCGATGAAAGTGTCGAGTACCCTCTGGGTGGCGTTGTACAGATCTGACGGGTGCAGGAAATGCAGCAGGAAAATGATGAACGGTGTCACAAAGAAAACGCTGAGCGTATACTGGAAGCTCATAAAGCTGTAGGCGCCCAGGATACAAAGCAACATGCTGATGAAGATCACCGTGTCGTTATGGGTGATATACAGCAGCCCGGCTGCGAAAAGCGCGCCCAGTACCGTGCCGATAAGGCGTTGTATGCTGCGTGAGCGGGTGAGCCCGAAACCGGGTTTGAGGATCACTACGATGGTCAGCAATATCCAGTACACCCTGTCGAGGTGCAGGGCCAGTCCCAGCAGGTAACCCGTCACGGTGGCAAGGCTTACACGGATGGCATGCCGGAAAATATGGGATTTGAAAGTGAGGTTGTCGCGGAATGTTTCCAGGTCATATTTCTGGCGGGTAGTAAATTTCGACAGTTCCAGTTTGGGATCGATGGTCTCATCTTTCAGGCGTTCCAGCCGGGTAAGGCGGTGCAGGTTGTAGATACGCTGCGCCATGTCCTGGAGGTTCTGCAGAATGTTGGTCAGTGGGATGGTTCGTGTTCTTTCCGCCAGGGTGGGGAGCTTCAGGGTGATGTCCGCAATCGCTTTTTTCACCTTTTCCATCTCATATTTAAGATTGGTCTTAGGCAGGGAGCGCTGTCCTGCCGCAACAGCCAGCCCGATATTTTCCAGTTCTTCTACAAATTCGGTGATCAGCGCATGAAATTTCCGGAGGATATCGTCCTGTTTGAAATCACGTTGCAGGGCGTTGTAATCCGTCTGGGAGGCCATGATCTGCTCCTGCAGGTCCACCATGTCCAGGAAGATAAGCACCATGCTTTTGTTGATGCTGGTGGTGCCTTGCTGGGCGGAACGTCTTTTTAATAACAGTTCCCGTACATTTTCCTGTTTTTCGTTGACGATGACCTGTTGGGCCAGCACGGCTTTATAGTTGGCGGCCACATCTACGCCGGGTGTATAGAAGTTGGAGCGGAGCTCAAGATAACGGGCGGTCTGTTGTATACAGTCGCCCAGTGCCTGTTGTACGTTGAGATAGGGGCGTATCTGCCATAGTATCAGCGCCAGCAGTGCGTACCAGATACTGCCCAGCAGCACCATGGAAGCATAGACCACTGCCATGCCGGGTGTCAGGTTGGATTCACCGAGGATAGACACGAGGATGAGCAGACAGCCCGTACCGATATTGCCACCCCGGTTGCCGTATACGAGCATCATGGCAAAAACAAAACAACATGCTACGATCCACAAGGCCATCAGGAAAGGGTAGGGAAGCAGCAGGCCAGTGCCTATGGCTGTCAGGAAAATGAGGCCGGTGCTGATGATAAGGCCATTGCGTTTATGTACAATGGTGCCAGGCACATCACTGAGGGCCGTACACAAAGCGCCCATCGACATGGCAATGCCCAGCCCTAATTGCCCGATGGCGGCAAAAATCAGGGAGGGGACCACCACGCTGATGGTGGTGCGCATGCCGTTGCTAAAATGATAACTGTAAAGGAAACTCTTGATATCGTTGATCCGCTGTTCTATTCGCAAACGTTAATCGGTTTTTGGAGCACAAAGATACAAGGCAATTACGAATTACAAATTACGAATTACGAATGGAGGGCTGTCTTATGGAACGGCTACTTATTGACCGCTTTATGAGGCATACCGTAATTCGTAATTCGTAATTCGTAATTTGTAATTCGTAATTACATCCCTGTATCTATAACGCTCTTATTTCGTGTAGCGCTGGTCGTTAGTTTGCCGAAGCGCCAGCTGACAGAGAAGGTGTAAGTGTTGGCAGGGAAATAGGAGGTATATACCCTATGGAAGGCGGGGTCATTGGTTTCTGAAATGGCCGGTCTTTGTTTCCGGAAAGGCTGGTCTGCGGCGATGCTGACAGACAGTTTCCTGTCCAGGAAATCCTTGCGCAGGGTAAAGCCATAGCCTGTGTTGGAGCCGCTGGTGCCTTGCACGCTGGGAGAGCCGCTATAAAAGTAGCAGTACCCATCTGCCCGGAAGCTGTGGCCAAAATTATAGTCGGTATTAAAGTAGGCGCTGCCTGAAAAACCGCTGCTGCGGATAGTGTTGCCATCGCTGAAATTACTGTGGCTGCCACGTCCGTTGATGCTGACGTTCCATTTTTTCGTCAGGGCAAAACGCATGCTGGTACTGATGCCTACGCTGTTGGATTTACCGATGTTGTCATAGGTAGTAGCGGAGATTCCTTTTGCCGGGTCTACAGTGATAATGTTCTGGATGGAATTGTTGATGAAAGTGTAATCCAGCCCTGCGTTAAAGGTGATCTTCTCCATGATCTTGTTGAAATAGGCCCCGAAGCTGTTGGCGTAAGATGGTTTCAGGTTAGGGTTGCCATAGAAAATGTTATAGGGGTCGTTGTCATTGACATAGGGGTTCATCGCAAATATATTGGGCCGTTCCAAGCGGCGGCTGTAGGAGAACGACAGGCTGGTCATGGGTTGCAGCTGCCAGGTGATGTTTACGGTAGGAATGGGGCTGAGGTAGTCGCTGTTGATCCGTGTTTTGGTAGACACAAAATCCCCGGTCTGGTGTGTCTGTTCCAGCCTGAAGCCTGGCTTCACGCTTAGTTTGGTACCTATTTTAAAGCGGTAGGTGACGTAAAAAGCGAGGACGTTCAAGGTTGTATTGAAAATATTTTCGCGGCTGGGATTGGGCACCATGGCCCCTTCTTTATTGCGTACTTCCTGGGTGGCGGTGTTGGTGTTATATTGAAAAGTGCCTTTGAAGCCTGTTTCCAAGAACTGTTCATGTGGCAGTGGCAGGGAATAGTCGGCCTGCGTGACGATGGCGCGGTTGGTGAAAACCGTGTTGTTGCGGTAAAAGCTGTCGGTGCCGGGCACATACACCTGGCTGTTGTCTGTATGGCCGTCCCCGTAGCTGTTGACCATGTTAAACACCAGTGACAGTTCATGTCCCGGTTTCCGGAATTTATGCTGGTAGTCCAGTCCTGCGCCGGTGCCATGGCCCTGGCTGTAGGAGTCGCTGTTGTTGGTGCCGGACTGTATGGGTTTGCCGGTGCTGTCTGCCCAGTGACTGATCTGCGGCATCAGCTGTGTCATTTTGCTGATGTTGCCGTTGCCGAAGAGGGTGAGGCTGTTGGCCGTGTCGATGTCGTAGGTCATTTCCAGGCTGCCGTAGAGCATTTTGTTGTTGCGTTTGAACTCCGTGCTTTGTTCCAGCAGGCCTTTGTCGCCGGGGAGGAGGCTTTGCCGGCTGATGGTGTTGCTGTTGTGGCTTTGGTCGATATTGCCGCCGGCGTAGGCGGTGATGCCGACTTTTTTCCTGCGGGCGCTGATGGAGCCGCCGCCGCTGTACCTGCCGATGGTGTTATAGTTGGTAAAGAGGCTGCCATTGTAGCCAATTACGTCGCGTTGGGTGATGATATTGATGATGCCGCCGATGCCTTCTGCATCGTATTTGGCGGACGGTTCGGTGATGATTTCTATTTTTTTGATGATGCTGGCCGGGTAGGCTTTCAGGGCTTCCTTGGGGTCTTTGGTGATGAGGGAGGTGGCGCGGCCGTTGAGCAGCACTTTGTAGTTGGTCTGGCCTTTCAGTTTGATGGTGCCGTCGGCATCTACTGTCAGCATCGGGATTTTGCGCATGATATCGGAGGCGGAGCTGTTGTCTTTGTCGATATCGTTTTCCACGTTGTAGATGAGTTTCTCATCTTGCAGTTCTATCAGGGGCTTTTTGCCGGCGACGGTGACGCCGCTCAGCTGTTGCGTGGTGGTGGAAAGATAACGGGGACTGAGGCGGTGGGCCGCATTGGCGGCGTCTACCCGGATGGTGTCCAGGAGGAGGGGGGCATAACCCAGCATGGTGATCCCGATCCGATAAACGCCGTAGGCCACACCAGTAAAGCGGAAATCGCCCTTGTTGTCCGTCAGCGTGTGGGCCACCGTTTTGCGGTCGGCCGCCTGCATGAGTACTACCGTAGCAAATTCCACGGGTTTACGGGAAACACTGTCGGCCACCTGGCCGGTGATGGAGCCTCCCTGCTGGCGGGCCTGCAGGGTCACACTAATGCATAACAGGAGCAACAGCCATATGCCTTTTTGCGTCATGGAACAGGATGGATTATTTTGAGGTATCGTCCCGGGCCCCGCCTATGTGGTAAATGGCATAAGTTACAGTGGCATAGCTACATAGGTGGCCTCCGGGTTACTTACACAAGCTATAAAATGTTACTGCTAATGCAGAGCGGTTGGGATAAACGGCCAATAATTTCTCACAGGGAATTAAATTATAATTGCGCTTTTTACTATATTTATAATCAGTCCTTTAAAGGAGATGGAATGGTCGTGTGACAGTTATTTTCGCCCGGAGTGTGTATAAATAATTACGGGAGATACCTGCTTCTCACTTAAATTACTTTTTCATTCGGGTAAAATTATATCTTTGACGCCTTAAAAAAACCTCGGAGTAAGTCGTGCGCTTAAAAACACTAGAAATTAAAGGCTTTAAAAGTTTTGCCGATAAAACCGTTCTGAACTTTGACGAAGGGATAACAGGTGTCATCGGGCCCAACGGCTGCGGCAAAAGTAATATCATCGACTCCATCCGCTGGGTGATCGGGGAACATAAAATCAGCAACCTGCGGTCTGAAAACCAGTCAGGGCTGGTGTTCAACGGTTCCAAAACGCGCTCTGCCAGCGGTATGGCAGAGGTAAGCCTCACCTTTGAAAACACCAAAAACGTACTTCCCACCGAATTCACAACGGTGACCATTACCCGTAAATTCTATAAAAACGGGGACAGTGAGTATCGCCTCAATGATGTGGCCTGCCGCCTCAAAGACATCCATAACCTCTTCATGGACACCGGCGTTAGCACGGACTCCTACGCCATCATCGAGCTCGGGATGGTGGACGATATCATCAGAGACAAGGAAAACAGCCGTCGCCGTATGCTGGAGCAAGCGGCAGGCATCTCCATATACAAAACACGTAAAAAAGAAGCCAAATCCAAACTGGAAGCTACAGAGGGCGACCTTAACCGCATCGAAGACCTCCTGTTTGAAATCAATAATAACCTGAAAACGCTGGAAAGCCAGGCCCGTAAAGCAGAACGCTTCTACGAGGTGAAAAAGGAATACCGCGAAATCAGTATCGAACTGGCCAAAGCCGCACTGGAAGGATTTAATGTCACCTTCCGGGAACTGTCTGATAAACAACAGGAAGAAAGCGACCGCAAACTGCAGCTGGAAACAGAGATCACCACTGCGGAAGCCGCCGTGGAGCAGGATAAACTGCACTTTGTGGCCAAAGAACGGGAACTGCAGGTGCTCCAGAAATCGTTCAACGAACTGGTGGCCACCATCCGTACCAAAGAAAATGACAAGAACCTCGCCGCCCAACAGCTGACTTACCTGCGGGAACGCGAAAAAAATATTACCGACTTCCTCAGCAACGCAGAAGGACAACTGCAGGGACTCACCACCTCCATCGAGTTTACCGAGAAACAGGTAGTGGAAGAAGCGGAAGTCTTTGAATCTATGGAAGATGAACTGGAAACCCTCCGCGAAATGGTGGAGGAGAAAAAAGAACGCTTCCAGCAAAAGAAACTGGCCCTCGAAACCCTGCGAAACGACCAGCAACGCTGGCAACGCCAACAGTTTGAGGCGGAAAAGAAAGTAGCGGTGGCAGACACCTCTGTGCAGAACCTGCAACGGGGTATCCAGCAGCTGCAGGAAGAAAAGAACAGCCGCCTGCAACAAATCACCCAACTGGAAGCAGAAAAGGAAACACTGCAGCAAACCATCACCACCAGCAAAACAGAACTGGACGAGATGGTCCGCTTCCAGGAAGAAACAAAAGGCAAGATACTGGCCACCCAGTCAGATATCGAAGGACTGAGGGACCAGCTGGTGGATGAAAACCGTAAGCTGGACTCCAAAAAGAACGAATTTGACCTGCTGAAGTCCCTGGTAGACAGCCTGGAAGGATACCCTGAAAGCATCAAATTCCTGAAAAAGAACCCGGAATGGAACAATGAAGCGCCTATTCTGAGCGACGTCTTTTTCTGTAAGGAGGAGTATCGCACCTGCGTGGAAAATCTCCTGGAGCCTTACCTGAACTACTACGTTGTTAATAATGTGGCGGAAGCCGTACAGGCTATCCAGTTGCTGGACACCCATAAAAAAGGCAAAGCCAATTTCTTTATCCTCGATCAGTTCCGGATTCCGGCCAACGGCCTGCTGGCGCCCGCCGGCACTATACCGGCCCTGGACGTAGTGGAAATTGAAGAGAAATACAAAGGCCTCGGCTATCACCTGCTGGGCAAAGTATTCATAGGGGAAGACATTACCCGCCTCGAATTCAGCCAGGTATCCGACGATGAGATCTGCCTGGTGGAGAAATCAGGCCGCATGCACCGGGGCAAATTCAATATCACCGGTGGCTCCGTAGGCCTGTTTGAAGGCAAAAAGCTGGGGCGCGCCAAAAACCTGGAGAAACTGGAAGCGGAGATCAAAGATCTGGAGGCTACCGTAGGCAGCCTGCGCGTACAGATACAGGACAAACACAACCAGGTGCTCGGCTACAACAGCCAGCTCAATGAAAATAATATCAATGCCGCCCGTGAAAAGATCAATCAGCTGAACAACCAGCTGTTTGGCCTTCAGAACAGGATCGAAAACTTCCATCACCTGATAGAAAGCGGCGACAAGCGGCTGGAAGAGATGCAGCAATCACTGACTACCAACCAGGAGAGCATCTCCGGTGTACGCGAGGAACTGGAAAACCTCAACGACAGGGTGGGAGAGCTGCAGGATGCCATCACGGAGGCCGACAGAACGGCCCTGGAAGTGGAGCAGCAGTTCAATATGGCCAATGTGCAGTTTAACAACCAGAACCTGCAACATACCCGTCAGCATAGTAAAGTGCAGGCGCTCAAACAGGAACTGGAATTTAAACGCAAGCAACTTACAGACCTGCATGCGCAGATCACCAGCAATAAAGCCCAGCTGGAAGACGCGGTGGCCAATATTGCGACGGCAGACGAGAAACGCAGCGCGGCTGAAGACGGACTGGTAGAACTGTTCCGTCAGCGTGAGGAAGAAGAAAAAGCACTCAACGAAAAAGACCAGGAATACTATAATTTCCGTAACCACCTCCAGGAACTGGAAACAACGCTGCGCACCAAACAAAGGGCCCGCGAACAGCTGGAACAGCAACTCAATGTCATCAAAGACAAGGTGAATGAGCTGAAGTTACAACTGGCTTCCATGAAAGAACGCCTGAGCGTGGAGTTTAAGGTTAACCTGGACGAGATCATCGATGAACAACGTACCTCTGAACTGCCGGTAGATGAACTGCAGGGCAGCGCAGAACGCCTGAAAAAACGCCTCGAGAACATGGGGGAAATCAACCCTACCGCCATTGAAGCCTACCAGGAAATGAAAAAACGGTACGAGTTCATCCTGGAACAGAAAACAGACCTGGTAAACGCAAAAGATTCCCTGCTGGCAACCATCCAGGAAGTGGAAACCACTGCCAACCAGAAATTCCTCGATACATTCAACACCGTTAAAGAGAATTTTATCCGCGTATTTAAAGCCCTCTTTACCGAGGAAGACCAGTGCGATATGATCCTGAGCGATCCTGAGAACCTGGCCGATACCGGAATCGAAATCATTGCAAAACCCAAAGGCAAACGTCCGGCAGCCATTACCCAGCTTTCCGGTGGAGAGAAAACCCTCACGGCCACCGCCCTGCTGTTTGCCATCTACCTGATCAAACCCGCGCCATTCTGTATTCTGGATGAGGTAGACGCGCCGCTCGATGATGCCAATGTGGGCAAATTCACCAACATGATCAGAAAATTCTCTGATAATTCACAGTTTATTATTGTAACTCACAATAAACAAACGATGGCCGCCGTGGACGTGATTTACGGGGTTACCATGCAGGAACCCGGGGTGAGCAAACTGGTGCCGGTGGACTTCAGGAGTTTAAACTGATGAAAGGTTTTTGTTGTTGTAAAGAGAGACTATTAATTTTATTCTCTATTTCGTTATTTTAAAAAAATAAAAAACGTTACACACTATGGGCGCATGGGGCACCAGGAATTTTGAAAATGATGGATCACAAGACTGGGTTTTTGACGTGATCGACAGCAAAGATGGTGGTTTGGTAACTGATACGCTGGCACGTATCATCAACAACACCGAAACTCTGGAAGTATCTGATTGCGAAGAAGGATTAGCCGCCGCTGAACTGGTGGCAGCGCTGATGGGCAAGCCAAGCGAAGACTTCCCCGAAGATCCGCTGGACAAACTGGACATCCTGAACCTGATCGCAACAAAAGGTTTAAGAAGCCAGGCCGTTGCTGCTGTAAACAAAATATTGAGCGCATCAGAAATGAAAAATTACTGGGAAGAAGCCGGTAGCCTCGACGCATGGACAGCTGTTCAGGCCTCCCTGGTGAAAAGACTGGAACTCTAACCTGTAATGACCGGGACTGCCCGGAGGCGAACACTGATCTGATCGCAGGAAAACAATGCTTAAGGACAATTGACTTTTTAAGCAGGGATTGTGCTGCGTCTTATTCAGCCCATTCATGCAGTCTGTTTGATCAAAATATGTAAAAGATATAAAAGGCAAGGCCCGTATGAATCAACATACGGGCCTTGCCTTTTATACTTGGTATATAGTTATTTAAATATTGAGGTATTACACGCGCGGTAACTGAAAGACTAAATAGCTAAACACTTACAGCAAAATACCGGCAATCGTAGCTGACAGGTAGCTGGCCAATGTTCCACACAGCAGGGCTTTCAGCCCCAGTTTGGCCAGGTCCGTACGACGGCCCGGCGCCAGTTCACCGATACCACCGATCTGCATGCCCACGCTGCTGAAGTTGGCAAAGCCGGCAATAGCGATGGTGACGATGGTGATCGCTTTGGCGGATTCTATTTTAACGCTGTGGCTGGTCATGCTTTTGAATGCCACAAATTCATTGATCGTAAGTTTTTGTCCCAGCAGCGTGGCCACGTTGTTCACATCCTGGCTGGGTACGCCCATGGCCCATGCCATTGGGGTGAACAGTTTACCGAAGATCCAGTCCAGGCTGAGGTCGAAGCTCAGGCCTACCAGGTGCCCCAGGTGGATCAGGCACCAGTCGAGCAACGCTATCAGTGCGATAAAGCCGATCAGCATGGCGATCACGTTCATGGCTATTTTAAAACCGTCGCCGGCGCCATGGGAAATGGCGTCGATCACGTTGGTGTAGTTACTTTTTACTTCCATCTTCACACGGCCCATGGTCACGCTTTCTTCTGTTTCCGGGAAGACGATCTTGGAGATCACCAGCGCGCCGGGGGCGGCCATCAGGCTGGCGGTGATCAGGAACGGCGCGATGTCCATGCCGGCCTGGAAGCCCATATTGGCATATACCACGAGGATACCGCCGGCAATACAGGCAAGGCTGCCGCTCATAGAGGCGAGTATCTCACTTTTGGTCATGGAATTGAGATAGGGGCGGATCATTACCTGTGCTTCCACCTGGCCTACGAAAGCGCTGGCCACGTTGCTGAGTGCTTCTGCACCGCTCACCCGCATCACTATGTTCATGGCACGGGCAATCACGGCTACTATCCGCTGCATAATACCGAAGTGATATAACACCGCCACCAGTACGCATACCAGGATAATGGTGGCCGTCACGTTAAAAGCAAAAACAAACCCGCCACTGGCATAGTCGGCTATTGTACCGGTGGGAGGCTGGGACACCCCGATGCCACCATACACGAAAGCGGCGCCCTGACGTGCAAACGCTTCCAGTTTACCCATAGCGTGGCCTACTTGCTGGAAAAACCAGGTAATAGGAGGAACTTTAAATACCAGCAGCGCAATCACTACCTGTAACGTAATACCACTTATCACCAGTCGATAGTTGATCTTACTCCTGTTGTTGGAAAACAAAAAGGCAATACCCAAAATAAGGACGATGCCGATTAAGCCCTGAAAGCGTTCCATAAATGCAAATAAATCGTAAAATGTATGCAATAAGGCGACGAAGATAAGTTATTTTGCGATTCCTGGTCATTTTACGACATAATTCCGCAGTGGTTTTAAAGCTGTCTTGTAGGAATCTCTGTCAGCCGGCCACCAGCAAGTGATTGGGCTGTCTTTGACTTTAACCGGCCGCTCAGCCACCGGCGCACTGGTTCATCGTACCAACGCATAGCCAGGTAACCGATGGCCATCAATACCAGGGTGCCCACTGCCACAATTATTGTCAGCAGCAACGGCCCCGGTTTGTATTGCGCATAGTAGTTACCGAATGGCCATATCAAAAAGATATGGGTCATATATAAAGGATAAGACAGCCGGCCTATAAAACGACAGCACTGCAACCACCAGCCCGTGGCCGTGGCGCCTGCGCCTAACGCGATCACCAGCGGGTAAACGGCGGCTACGATCAACCACTCTGTCAGCCAGTTCTGCCCGAAATAAGGGCACATAAAAGTGGCCAGCAATAACAGTGATAATGCCACAAAACCCAGCGGCGTACGTAGTGTCCATTGAAAGCGGTACACGCTCAACCCTGCAAGGAACGAGAAGCTCACCCGCGCAAAACCGTCCATAATATTGGCGTCGGCCCAACCTCCGATCAGGGTGCCGGCATGCCGGGCGGTAACGGCCAGCCAGCCAGCGGCCAGCACGGTCAGTAACAAAGTGACGACCTTATGCAGCCGGTTTAGCACCAATGCATACACGACGTTGATGCAATACTCCATAAACAAGGACCACGTGGGAGAGTTAAACGGGAAAAGTGCGCCGCCCCTTCCCGGCAGCCACGGGAAAGGTATCAGCAGCAGGGAACAAAGAAACCCCGCCACGATAGGCCAAACGCCCTGTGCATAAGGATCGCCGCCAAACGGGTCAAACAGAAAAGAAAGCAGACCAAGTACGGAGCCCAGCGGTACCAGCGGGTGCAATCTTAATAAACGTCCGCGGAAAAATCCGCGGTACCCGATCTGCGCCAGCCGGCCGTCATAGGCGTAACCAATCACAAAGCCCGACAGGCAGAAGAAAAAGTCAACCGCCAGAAAGCCATGCCCCAGCGGGTTCTGGCTATAGTCGTTCCAGACAAGCTCAAGAAAGTGGAATACAACGATGGTGATGGCAGCGGTGCCCCGCAATCCGTCGAGTACTTCATAATGCGGTTTGGCTGATGACGTGGAAAGCATTTGGATATTGGGTTATTTGGAAATTGTTATTTAACCGGGCCGTTTATATGCTACATACCCTTCTGAAAATCGGGCCGTCTGCAAATTTAGCTATCAGGCGAGGCGGTTTCTTATAGTGATTTCCCAATAACAGCCAGTATTTTCACCATAATAGTAAAAAAGGTAGTTGCTCCATAGGAGCATGTAGCCGGACAAAACTCTCTTAAATTTCTAAATCACCAAATCCGCCAATGATTTAGCCTCTGATCAAAAAATAGTTGCAAAAAACCGCGAGAGATGTATTTTTAGTTTCTGCAATCGAATTAAATACATGAGCCGTTTTCATTACCTGATCATTTCCACGATTTCCCTGGCATGGTTTGCCTGCGGACAAACATCACAACAAGACCGGATGAGTAAACACGAGCAGGATTCGCTGGCCATGCGCAAGCAGTTCGACAAATCCCCCGTGCTGGATGGTAAGGCCGCCATTGGCGCCATGACGGTCGATAAAGGACTGGAGGTGCAGCTGGTGGCAGCAGAACCAATGGTCGTAGCACCGGTAAGCGCTGTATTCGACGACCGTGGCAGGATGTGGGTGGTGGAAATGATGGGTTTCATGCCGGATACCAGCGGTACCGGTGAAGATAAACCCGACGGCAAAATCGTGATACTGGAAGATACCACCGGTGACGGCGTAATGGACAAAAGGACCGTGTTCCTCGATTCACTGGTGCTGCCCAGAGCGGTATGCCTCGTGGAAAACGGCGTGCTGGTGGCTACGCCGCCGCAATTATGGTTTATCGAAAACAACAATGACAAACCCGGCAAAAAGGTACTGGTGGACAGTATGTACGCTGCAGGCGGTAATGTGGAACACCAGCCTAACGGGCTTTTGCGGGGGCTGGACAACTGGATATACAACGCCAAATCTGACCGCCGCTACCGCAAAGTTGGCGATAAATGGCTGAAAGAAGCCACTACTTTCCGCGGACAGTGGGGCATTACACAGGACGACAAAGGAAGGCTGTTCTATAATAACAACTCTGAAAATCTGCTGGGAGATTATTTCCCGGCGGGTCTGGGCGGTAAAAACCCGCACCAGCAGAACGCTGCCGGCTATGACCAGAAAATAGTGAAAGACAACCACGTATATCCGGCGCATCCTACACCTGGTGTCAACAGAGGTTACATGAAAGGCATACTGGACGACAGCCTGCGGCTGGTAGAGTTCACCGCCGCCTGCGGTCCGGTGATCTACCGGGGCCATCTTCTTCCGGCTGACTATGCGGGTAACGCTTTCGTAGCAGAACCTTCGGCGAATCTCATCAAACGGAATATTTTAAAAGACAGTGGTTATATCGTTACCGGAAAACAAGCCTACCAGGGCAAAGAGTTCCTGGCCAGCACCGACGAGCGTTTCCGGCCCACAGGATTATATAACGGTCCGGATGGGGCGCTGTATATCACCGATATGTACCGCGGCATCCTGCAGCACAAAACATATATTACCACTTACCTCAAGAACGAAATCAAGATGCGGGAACTGACGCAGCCGCTCAGCTGTGGCCGTATTTACCGCATCGTTCCGGCTGGGCAGCGTCCGAAGAAAACCGTGGTGCAACAGGACCAGCTGTTGCAGTTGTTGAATGATCCCAATGGCGCGCTGCGCGATAAAGCCCAACAATATATTATAGACCATCGTTTAACCGCGCTGGTACCGGAACTGCGCACCGCGCTGTCCAATACCGCTACGCCGCTGATGCAGGTACACGCCCTCTGGACGCTGGAAGGGCTGCACCAGTTGACATACGCCGACCTGGCCGTGATACTGGAACAAGGCAGCGACGATTACAAAGTGCAGGCACTGGCCGCATTGCCTTCCGTGTTGGACAGCAAGACTGCCAAAGCCGCGGCAGGCAAGCTGGACTCGCTGGCAGACAAACCTTTCTTTGCGCCGTATGTCGCGTATTTGTTGCCCGCGCTGGGCAAGACGGATAAAGCTGCGGCCGGCCGTCTCGAAGAAAAACTGATGAAAGCGTATGCGCGTGACCGTTATATAGCCGCGGCGCTGGTCAATAATGCAGTCAATCGGGAAGCTGCACTGCTGAAACAACTGGTGGCATTTAATCCGGATACTGCACTGGCATTGAACAAACAGTTGAACAACGTGCTGAAAAATATGGACAATGCTGCCAGCGCCAAAAAGATGGACGCATTGGCGGAGAAATATCCCAGGGGATATAAAATATTTAACACCGTTTGCCAGACCTGTCACGGTAAAAACGGTAATGGTATTGCTTCTATGGCACCGCCGCTGAATGAAAGCAACTGGGTGAACGGCGATAAAAACAAGTTCGCCGCCATTGTGCTGTATGGCCTTACCGGCCCGGTGGAAGTACATGGTAAGCTGTATAAAGCGCCTGAGATCAACGGAGATATGCCAGGTATCGGTGGCAGCGACGAATTCAATGACAGTGACATTGCAGAACTGCTTACTTTCTTACGCAGCGCGTGGAACAACAAAGCCGGAAAGGTGTCCGTTGATGATATCAAAGCTGTCCGCAAACAATTCAACGGCCGTCAAAAACCGTTTACCGCGGCGGAATTAACCAAATAGTGCGCGGATATAAATAAAAGGCCTATCTTTGCTGTTCATTTACAACAAGTGAACAAGGCAACTTACATATTGACCTGCTGTAGCCAACTCCGTATTTGTACGGGCGGGTTTTTATTGCCGTTTTTATCCTGTCCAAAAGACTTCAACAATTAAGCCCGGGCAACTTCTAGCATCGTAACAGTTGTACCCGGGGGGATGATACCTGTACGCTTGTATTGGTAGTATAATCCATATAGCAATTTCCAAAACAATCTTATAAAATAAGTTTTATGAATCATCGGATAGCACGATGGGCAGTTTATCTTTTATGCCTGTTGCTGGATGTGAGCGTGGCTGCAAGCCTTTATCGCGGTTATTTAACAGGATGGATTTTATTACCGGTGGCCGTGGGTGTCACATTACTGACATTGATTGACCGTTTCCAGGGCAAACATGCCCTGCTGCGCAACTACCCGCTGCTGGGCAGGCTGCGTTACCTGCTGGAGCACATCAGACCGGAAATGCGGCAGTATTTCTTCGAGTCGGACACAGACGGGCGGCCGTTCAGCCGTCGTCAGCGTGCGGTAGTGTACCAGCGTGCGAAAGACGTAAAACAGACCGTTGCTTTCGGCGCGCTCGCCGATATGTACGAACCGGGTTACGAATGGGCCGCCCATACAGCATTCCCGACGAAAGTAAAACCGGACGCGTTGCGGGTAACCATCGGCAACAAACAATGCAGTCAGCCTTACAATGCAAGTTTGCTCAACATCAGCGCAATGAGTTACGGTGCGCTGAGTAAAACCGCTATCCTTTCCCTCAATGGTGGTGCACAGGTGGGCGGCTTTGCCCACAACACCGGGGAAGGTGGCGTTAGTCCGTATCACCTGCAACATGGCGGTGACCTGATCTGGCAGATCGGTACCGGTTACTTCGGCTGCCGCGATGAGAAAGGTAATTTCTCGCCGGAGGTATATGCCGGAACGGTTGCAGAACCAGCTGTAAAGATGGTGGAACTGAAATTGAGCCAGGGTGCCAAGCCCGGTAAGGGCGGGGTACTGCCGGCAGCGAAAAATACGCCGGAAATTGCCGCTATCCGTAAGGTGAAACCAGGCGTCAGCGTGCTGTCGCCGGCAGCACATACCGCCTTTGGCAACGAATATGAGATGCTGGCGTTTGTGCAGCAGCTGCGTACCCTCTCCGGTGGTAAGCCGGTGGGTTTCAAATTGTGCGTAGGCCGCAAGGATGAATTTGAGCGTATCTGTAAAGCCATGACCAACACTGGCATCTACCCCGACTTTATTACGGTAGATGGTGCAGAAGGTGGTACTGGTGCGGCTCCGCTGGAGTTCACGGACAGTATCGGTATGCCTTTGTATGATGCGCTGGCTTTTGTAGTGAACATGCTGAAAAAGTACGACCTGAAACAGCATATCAGAATCATGGCCAGTGGCAAGATCATCACCGGTTTCGACATTATGAAAGTGTTGGCATTAGGTGCAGACGCGTGCTACAGCGCCAGGGGCATGATGCTGGCACTGGGCTGTATACAGGCGCTTCAATGCGATAGCGGCAGCTGCCCGGTAGGTGTGGCCACGCAAGACCCGACCTTATACCAGGGCGTAAATGTGACCGATAAAAAAGAGCGTGTGGCCAATTTCCACCGCAACACCATATATGCACTGGCTGAACTGATGGGCGCCTGCGGTTTCGCAACGCCTGAACAAGTCAATCCTGCCGCACTTTACAGAAGGGTAACGAGAACGGATATACGATCATATGAAGAAATTTACGCACCGGACAACGGCCGTTCTGCCGGAGCGGCACTTATTCCGGGGCAGTCAGTTAATTAATTGATTAAAACCTGTTTTTATGAAAAAGAAACAGATTGTAGTGTCCCAACATGATTATGACATTCTGAAAACACTTTGTTACCACGCCCCGGGTACGGCTAAACTGAAAGAGGAGCTGGACAGGGCGGTTATCCGGAAAACAAAAGTACCCGATGATGTGGTACAGGTAAATTCCACGCTGCAGTTCAGGGATGAGCGCAGCGGCGCTGTGCGGGAAGTACAGCTGGTATTACCTGCCGCCAGCAATATTCAACTGGGTAAACTTTCTATTCTTTCACCTATAGGCACGGCCCTGCTGGGCTATAGCGCCGGTGACACCATCGACTGGGAAGTGCCTGCGGGCAAAACCCAGCTGCACATTCTGCGGGTGGCGAACGAAGGATAGTTTTAAAAGGCTATAATGTTAGCGATCAAATATGTATCAAGCAAAAAAAGCCCCGGCGTCTGCCGGGGCTTCTCTTTTATATTGTTATTTGTGATAAACAACGTGGTCGCCATAATTGACGTGGTATTTATCGCAGAAGCCGCCGTTGACTTCCAGCACGTATTGTGCTTTCTTGAAGGAGGGCAGGCTTTGTTCTGACAGCGGGGTGGCATATTTCTGGATAGACACGATCTCCAGTTTATCATCCAGGTAGATGATATCGAGGGAGATGTAGGTGTTTTTCATCCAGAAGGAACGCTCTTCCATATCCGGGAAGATAAACAGCATGCCCTGGTCATCGGTCATGGATTTACGGTACATCAGCCCGTCTTCCCGCTGCTGATCGGTTTGTGCCAGCTGGATATCTATTTTGCGGATGGTGTCTGCCTTGTTTTTGGACAGGAACACCAGGGACGCTTCTTTTTTGAATTCGCTGCCGTTGGAAGTGACCTGTGTTGGAGATTCCGTGCCGGCGGTAGTGCCGGTACCGGTGTCCGTGGTGGCGGCGCTGTTGTTGTTGCCGGAATTATTGTTACAGCCGGACACATACAGGGCGGCTATCAACAGGTATTTGAACGGTAGCTGCATAAGGATATTATTTAGTCAGTAGTAGCTCCTCATCGGAGAAAACGACGTCTGTATAATCTTTGATTTCATTGTACACAGTATCGCGTTCAACGGGCCTTCTGCCGGCTTGTTTGATCAGTTGTGCCAGCTGGGCGGTGTTCATGGAAGGGTTTTGTTCTTCCGCGCCGGCCATGCTGTAGATCTTGGTGGTATCATCGATGGTCCCGTCCAGGTCATTTACGCCGAAGGAGAGGGTCAGCTGTGCGGTATTTCTTCCCAGCATGGGCCAGTAAGCCTTGATGTGGGAGAAGTTGTCCATATACAACCGGGCCACTGCGTACAGCTTCAGGTCTTCCACTATAGAGGATTCCGGGATATCGGACATATCGTTGCCCTTGTTCCTGAATTTCAGCGGGATAAAGGTATTGAAGCCATGTGTTTCATCCTGTAGCTGCCGTAAACGTTCCATATGGTCTATACGGTGCTCGTAGGATTCAATGTGGCCGTAGAGCATCGTGGCGTTGGTGACCATGCCGCGGTTGTGCGCAGCGCGGTGGATGGCCAGCCAGCCATCAGCATCTACCTTGTCATGGCAGATTTTAGCCCGTACGTCCGGATGGAAGATTTCAGCGCCGCCGCCAGGCATGGATTGCAGGCCTGCTTCGTTGAGGATGCGCATCCCTTCTTCTACGCTTACTTTGGCTTTGCGGAACATATAGTCCAGTTCCACAGCGGTAAACCCTTTGATATGAAGATCAGGGCGGTGCGCCTTGATTTTTTTGATCAGTTCCACGAAGAAGTCCAGCTGCATCTTGGGATGTACGCCGCCTACAATGTGGACTTCCGTAACAGGCTGCCCGTCATAGCTTTTCACGATGTCCAGCATCTGGTCGATGCTCAGTTCCCATCCGTCTTCACGGTTTTTATACAGCCGGGAATAGGAGCAGAAATGGCAGGTGAAAACACATACGTTGGTAGGCTCAATATGAAAATTACGGTTGAAGTAAGTCTTGTCGCCGTGCATGCGTTCCCGCACATGGTTGGCCAGTGCGCCTAAAAAGCCGACATCGCCTTTCTCAAATAAGGTCAGCCCTTCTGCGGGCGTAATTCTTTCCTGACGCAGGATTTTTTCTGCAATGTTCTTCAGGTCAGTGTCCAGAGAAGGTTGCTGAAGAAGTGTCTGAACTGCCGGGTAATCTTGTCTCATCGTCATCTTACTTTCATTAATTTAATGGTGTTGGCCCTGTTCCTGTAAATTAATTTTACAAAATAAACACCATTTGGCTCATTTACCAAATTAAAGGTCATCCGGTTGTTGGCGCCAACAGCATTACCCGGTTTGGAAGCGACGAGTTGTCCGGCGGCATTGTAGAGGTTCACCTGCTGAAGGTCGGAAGGCCGTTCATAGAAGCTGATCCATACCAGCCCGTCAGTGGGGTTAGGATGAATCAATACGCCGGCCTGGCGCAGGTCCGGATTGATATCTTTGGTAACGATCCTGATATTGTCGATATATATGTTATTCTCCGCATTTGAGATATTCCGGAAAGCCAGTTGGAATTTGTCTTTGCCCACCAACGCTGTCAGGTCCACCGAATCGCGGCGCCATTCGTTGTTGTTGGGGATGAATTCATCCTGTACGGCGGTAGGGCGGGTGATGAGGTATTTGCCCCATTTGCTGTAGGCGATGGCGCCTGTCTGGTGACAATCTTTGGTGACCAGCACCTGCAGGGTGTCCCACACGTTGCCGGTCATATTGGGATCGGAATAAACGGCTGCGGCCACGTCAAAGAACAGGAAAATGGAATCATGCGCCTGCGGGTCGATCACGGGTGTGATGAGGTCATCTGTCTGGTCGTTGACGTTGTATCCTTTGTTGCGTACCAGCGCCGATGCTTTGCTGTTGTGCCCCACGTTGCGGTCACGCTCCCAGGTGAAGCTGCGGTCGGGGTTATAGATGTCCCATCCCGGCGGCGGGAAACTGTCCTGTTCAAAGCCTTCTTCAAAAGGCAGCTGCACTTCCGCATCGAAGTGGAAGCGGCTGGCCGCGGTATCGTTGGCCACGTTAGCGTCTGGCTGACCGTTGGGCGACTGCGTATAGGCTTGCAGGTTATAGGCGCCTACGGCCACCTGCGAGGCAGGAAGGGGGACGTCTACGCTCTGCAGGCTGGGCAGATTGCCCTGCCAGTTGTAGTTGACCAGCGCGCCATTGTTGAGCCGGTACAAAATACGCACAGCGGTAAGGGCATTGGTGCCTTTGTTGCGCAGGGTCACCCGGGGCAGGATACGGTTATCGCAAAGTTTGCCGGTGACGCCGCTGACGGCCGTCAGTGCGGCGTCGTTTGCCGGCAGCACAACGGGCGTACAGCCATTGGACGTCATCAGGCTGCTGACGATATTTTCCAGCACATCGCGCATCCTGCCGGTCTGGCCGGCGGTGAAGAGGTGCATACAGGCGTCGTCGCTATAGTCCATGTAGTTCATGAACATAATCCCCGGGAAGCTGGGGCTGCAATTGTCGGTTTTTGGAAAAGAGGGGCACCCGTAGGTGTTGTCGCCCTGCAACGGGGTATCGGCGATGCCGTCATCTACGGAGCAGGTGCCGCCGTCGTCGCCCCAGATATGTTTCAGGCCAAAGAAATGCCCTATTTCATGGGTGGTGGTACGACCGAGGTTATAGATACGGCCTACGCTGCCGGTGGTGCCAAAAGCGGTATAAAGCACCACTACGCCCAGTTGTTCGGCAGGGTAACCATTGCCCGGAGGAGCGGCCACGCCCAGGTAGTTGCCCGACAGGCGGGTCACCCAGATGTTGAGGTACTTTTGGGTGTCCCAGGCATCGGAGCCGCCGGTTTGATCATATTTCGCGTCGGGGGCGCCGCCGCTGATACTAAAGCTTTGGCCTGCGGCTGTTTTCACGCGGACGATGCCCGTGGTGGGCTCATCGCCGGGCGTGCGCTGGGCCAGGCAGAAATTGATCCGCGAATTGCCAATAATGGGTTGCCACACTGGCGGTACCTGGCTAACGTCCGGATTGGTGGCGTTATAATCCTGGTTTAACACAGCTATCTGGGACATGACCTGCGCATCGGTGACCAGGTCTGGATTGTCCAGTACTATATGCACCACTACAGGGATAGTGACATTTTGCGGCACTGCTTCGGTTTGCACGCGCATCATGCGGCGCTGTTGCAGCAGTTGCATTTTCTTTTCATTGTTGTCGATCACTTGTTGCAGGGAAGGATGTTCATGCACCCGTTGCTGCAGGGCAACGGCGGTGCCGCATTGGCGCTGGCCAATGGCGGCCAGGCTGTAAAGTAAGGTAAACAGGATAATAAATGTGTGGCGCAAAGATCGTTGTTATTAGAGATGAATCAGATGGTTTTTCTGGTTTTGATGATAGTGTAATATACGCAGTGGAACCGGAATTTTGTCACAGTGTACAGAGAAGGGCACAAAAAAGCCCTTCCGTCGAACGGAAGGGCTTTTTCATCACTCAGTTTCGTTTATATCATTACAGGTTGGCCTGTATTTTTTTGTCCAGAACAGCTTTCGGAACTGCGCCTACTTGCTTGTCTACCACCTTGCCATCTTTGATGAACAGGATAGCAGGAATGCTGGTGATACCGTAGTCGATAGAGATTTGCGGGTTCACGTCAACATTTACTTTACCGATGTTTACTTTACCAGCGTAATCTTTAGACAGTTCTTCAATAACTGGTCCGATAGCCCGGCAGGGACCGCACCATTCTGCCCAAAAATCAACTACTGTTAATTTATCGGAATCCAGCACTTCCGTCTGGAAGTTCGCGTCTGTGAATTCTAAAGCCATAAGATATTATAATTTAAAGGTGTTTATTAATGATTGTTTTTGATTGTCTACTGGTGTATATGATCAAAACTTGAACCGAGTGCAAATTACTGCTTTTTTGACATCTTACTTATTGATTATCTCGATATAGACATCGAGGTCCGGTTGTTTTCGCAGGAAATGCGCCAACTCGTCATTCATCTCGATGTTTCTGTTGAAAGTATGCATTTTTACCTGCAGATTATCGTCTATATCTACGAGCTGCAGATGCAGTTGACTGTTACCGGGATAGCGGTTGATGTTTTCCACGAGGAAGTCTACCGTTTCGCGGTTCAGCAGTTTAGGGGAAGTGGCCAGGAACACCTGTTTGGTATGTGTTTTCTTCACTTCCTGCAGCAGCTGGATGCTACTTACCTTAAACTCGTATTCGTTGTCATTAAAGCGCTTGGATTTAAAGCCGCCGTTGATAAACAGGCAGAGGCCGGGTTTCAGGTAAGGTGCAAACCGGATGAAGTCCTCGCTCCACAGGGCAAATTCAAATTTGCCGCTGTAGTCTTCGATCGTCATAACGCCAAACTGCCGGTTGTTGCGGGAAATCCTTTCCTGGGCATTGGTGACATACACCGCCAGGCGGAAATTCCGTTCGCGGGAGCGGCCGCCGGAACTGCCGGGCGCGCTGATCTCTGCCTGGTACTCCACAAGCTCCTGCACGGTGTTCATATGGTAATGCTTCAGTTCAAAACGGTAATCGTCCAGCGGATGGCCGGAGATATAGATACCGGTAATGTCCCGTTCGTTATTGAGCTTCATGATCAGCGGCCAGGGGTCACAGTTGGGAATTTTGGGTGGTTCCACGTCCGGCATGTCTTCAGCACCGAAGAGGCTGCCAAGGTTGGAAGAGCCTGCCGACACCTGTTGGCCGAATTTCACGATTTTATCAAGCCCGTTCATGGGCTCGTTTTCCGGTTTGTGGAAATACTGTGCCCGGTGGAATTCCGGGAAGCAGTCGAAAGCGCCGGACATAATCAGGGCCTCGAGTGATTTTTTATTGACAGCGCGTTGGTTCACACGTTTGATGAAGTCGAACACTGTTTTGAAAGGGCCGTCTTTTTTCCTTTCTTCGAGGAGGTTTTCCACGGCGGCTTCACCCACGCCTTTCAGGCCACCAAGGCCGAAACGGATCTGTCCTTTTTTGTTCACCGCGAAGCCTTTCAGGGATTCGTTCACATCCGGCGGCAATACGTCGATGCCCATGCGTTTACATTCTTCCATGAAGAAGGTGATCTTCTCAATGTTACTGGCGCAGTTCAGTACAGACGCCATGTATTCGGAAGGGTAGTGGGCTTTGAGGTAGGCGGTCTGGTAGGCCACGAAGGCGTAGCAGGTGGCGTGCGATTTATTGAACGCATAGGAGGCGAAGGCTTCCCAGTCGGTCCATACTTTTTCGCAGACTTTCAGGTCGTAGCCATGGGAGGCGCAACCTTCCATGAACTGGGCCTTCATCTTGTTCAGTACCGCGATTTGTTTTTTACCCATCGCTTTACGGAGGATGTCCGCATCACCACGGGAGAAGTTGGCCAGCTTCTGGCTGAGCAACATTACCTGTTCCTGGTATACGCAGATACCGTAGGTTTCCGCGAGGTGTTCCTCCATGTCCGGTAGGTCGAATGTAACCGGCTCCAGGCCGTGTTTACGGCGGATGAAGGACGGGATGTACTCGAGCGGTCCCGGACGGTACAAGGCGTTCATCGCGATGAGGTCATCGAAACGGTCCGGTTTCAGTTCGCGGAGGTATTTCTGCATGCCGGGCGACTCGAACTGGAACGTGGCGTTGGTTTCGCCTTTCTGGTACAGTTCATATGTCAGCGCGTCGTCCAGCGGAATATTGTCGATTTCAATTTCCACGCCATGGTTCATGCGGATCAGTTCCAGAGCGCCTTTGATGATGGTAAGGGTTTTCAGGCCCAAAAAGTCCATCTTGATTACGCCGGCAGATTCGATGATGCTGCCCTCGAACTGGGTAACGAGGAGGTCAGAGTCTTTGGCGGTGGATACGGGGATGAGGTCGTACAGGTCTTGCGGGGCAATGATGATACCAGCCGCGTGGATACCGGTGTTACGGACAGACCCTTCCAGTACGCAGGCTTCGCGGAGCACTTCGCCCTGCAGGTCTTCTCCTTTGATCAGTTCACGAAGGCGTTTTACGTTTTCAATGTCTTCGCCAGCGAGGCCTTCTTTATCTGCCAGGCTCTTGTCGCCTTCCAACGGGGCGTTGAAGATACGGTCCAGCTGGATGCCGGGTTTTTCCGGCACCAGTTTGGCCAGCGAGTTGGATTCCACCAGTGGCAGGTCCATTACACGGGCAACGTCTTTGATACTCATTTTGGCGGCCATGGTACCGTAGGTGATGATCTGCGCTACCTGGTTGCGGCCGTATTTCTGTACTACGTAGTCAATTACTTTCTGACGGCCTTCATCATCGAAGTCCGTATCAATATCGGGCATGCTCTTACGGTCCGGGTTGAGGAAACGTTCGAACAGGAGGTTGTATTTGATCGGGTCGATATTGGTGATGCCGATACAGTAGGCCACGGCTGAACCGGCGGCGGAACCGCGGCCCGGGCCGATGAATACGCCGAGGTCACGTCCTGCTTTAATGAAGTCCGATACGATGAGGAAGTAACCGGCAAAACCCATGTTTTCGATTACCTGCAATTCAAAGTTGATACGTTCTTCAATGTCCGCGGTCATTTCCCGGTACCGGGTGCGGGCGCCTTCGTAGGTGAGGTGCCGCAGGTACTGGTCCTGCGTGAGGAACTCTTTCGGGATGGGGAAGTTGGGCAGCAGGATGTCGCGCTTCAGGTCCAGCAGCTGTACTTTGTCCACGATCTCGTTGGTGTTGTCTATTGCCTGCGGGAGGTCATGGAACAGCGCGGTCATTTCCTCCGTGGTCTTAAAATAGAACTGATCGTTATAGAATGCGAAGCGGGTGTTTTTAGGTGCCGCTTCGTCGTCAGAAAATTCTTTGTTGGTAGGCGTGCTTTTTTTCTCGCCGGTGTTGATACAGAGCAGGATGTCGTGTGCGTTGGCATCTGCCTGGTCCACGTAGTGGGAGTCGTTGGAGGCGATGATTTTCACATTGTATTTGGCGGCGTATTTCAGCAGCACATGGTTGACCTGGTCTTGCTCAGGGATGCCATGGCGCTGCATTTCCACATAAAAATCGTCACCGAAGATATCGAGCCACCATTTAAATTCCTTTTCGCCTTCTTCTTCTCCTTTTCGCAGGATGGTTTTAGGCACGGAGGCGCCGAGGCAGCAGGTAGTGGCGATCAGGCCTTTGTGGTATTGTAATATCAGCTCTTTGTCGATACGCGGATATTTGCCATAAAGGCCTTCCATATAACCAAGAGAACAGAGTTTGATCAGGTTACGGTATCCTTCGTCGTCTTTGGCCAGTAACACCTGATGGTAACGGATATCTTTCTCTTCGCGTGTGAAGGCGCGTTTGTGGCGGTTTTCCACGAGGTAGAACTCACACCCCACGATGGGTTTTACTTTGAGTCTTTTATCCTTTGGATCACCGGGATTGAGTTTGTTGTTATACGCTTCTGCCACAAACTGGAAGGCACCAAACATATTTCCATGGTCCGTGATGGCCAGTGCCGGCTGATTGGAGGCCATGGCTTTTTTGTACAGTGATTTGATATCGGCTGCACCATCCAGTAAGGAAAATTGCGTGTGTACATGTAAGTGGGAAAAGATCATCTGCTAAGCTGTTTCGTCAGGCGTCAAAAGTACGATAGAATTTGGTTCAATAAAAATCCATTATTTGCGTTCATAATTAGTCATAAATCAATATTTTAGCGCAAAATTTTTTTAACCAGACACTATGATGAGTATTAAGGGACATTTATGGATGAAATTATCGGTTTGTGCAATGGCATTAGGTTCCTGTTCTACCATCAAAAAAAGTACCGTGAAGCATGGCAACACGCCGACCGTGTCTGAATCCCGACGCATTACCTTCCTGGACCATATCAATACCCCGGGGCGCACGCACGGCTCTTCTTCCTATAACAGCAACAAAAATGTGAGCATCGGTAAAAATGTTACCTATGCCAGCGCCAACCTGGAAAATGCCCAGAGCTGGCAGTTCAAATATGCGCAGTTGCTGGACGTGCCGGTGGAAAACGTATTAAACTATAGTCTGTATAACTTTATTGAAGAATGGTGGGGCACGCCTTACCGGCTGGGTGGTAAAACCCGCGACGGTATTGATTGCTCCGGCTTTGTGAATACGCTGGTGAGCGCCGTGTTCCAGTATGCGCTGACGGGTAATTCCGTGGAACTGTACAGTAAGGTAAGACAACACTTAAAAGAGCGTGACCTCCGGGAAGGTGATCTGGTCTTCTTCAAGATCCACCATAAACGTATCTCGCATGTGGGCATCTACCTCGACAATGATAAATTTGTGCATGCGTCCACGAGCAACGGCGTGATGATCAGTGATCTGAACGAGCCTTACTGGAAGCGGTATTTCGCCGGTGGCGGCAGGCTTTAGTAGCGAAGCCCTATCTTTCCTTTTACTATTTCCCAGGCATTGTTGACATCTTCCGACAAGCGTGTGTTGATCACCGCAACACCGAACAGGCCCATGAAAAGGACTGAGCGGACGATGGTGTCTACATACATGTTGAACATGAAGGGGAGCTGTTGCACCAGCAACACGCCTCCGATGCCTAACAGCAGCGCATACAGGGTTTTGAGGCTTAAAGGCTGCATACCAAACCGTATCCAGATAAAAAGATAACGCGCGAGGTTGAAGATCGCTACGGTGACAAGGTCCGCGTAAGCCGCGCCCACCGTGCCAATGCGTCTTTGGAGGTACAGGTTGCAGAAAAAGGAAATAAACACCACCACAATGGAACTGACAAAATCAAAGCGCCAGTAGTTGGAAGTTTGAATGATCTGGTTGTTGATGCCTGTCACCAGGTCGATCATTTTAGCAAGCCCGAGAATAAAGATGATCTGAACGATCAGGTGCCATCCGGGACCCAGGTACAATACCAGGTTATTGACAGAGAGCCATATGGCCCCGAAAATGCCGACGCCGGCTATAGACAGGGTGATAGAGCTTTTGGTGTACAGCTCCTGTATTTTGGCCATGTCCCTGTTTTTCCAGGCGGTGGCCAGAATGGGCGTAGTGATAGCGTACATGCTGCGTTGCGGCACCTCCATAAAGCTGATCACAAATGTGGCATAGGAGAAAAGGCCCGCATTTTCCAGTCCGCTGATGCTGGAGATAATGAGGATATCGTTGGTTTTCCGCAGCAGGGTGAACACATTGGAAGAAAACACATAGCTGCTGAAGATAAACATACGTTTGCCCAAACGGCGGGTAACATTGCTGATACCGCCACCACTGAATTTCAGCTGACCGGTACGCCATAATATGACTAACAGCGCGATAGCGGCAACAGCATAAGGCAGGCTGAATACATTGATATATTGCGCAAAGCTGATATGGGCAAAAGCAAAGACCAGCAGCATCACGGTGGAGATGATACGGATACCGCCTTCCTTCAGAAAATTGGACGCCACCGTTTTGTGCAGGCCCCAGGCAAAGCCTTCGAGCATGTTAAAGGCCAGTATAAAAAAGGTGAGGGGATAGATCGCGGAAAAATAAGTGATGAAGAGCGGGGAATTGCCGCTGAACTTGCGGATAATCAGTCCTTTGAATATAACAGAGAACGCCACAAACAGCATAAACCCTATAAGGGACACGATGAGGGTGAGTTTGGGCAGGTCGTTTTTCTCCGGTTTGAGATAGTCGTGATAAAAGGGGAAGAACTTATTGATCACCGGAACGGCGCCAAGGGAGGCCACCGTGGCCAGCAGCGTGCTGACGTCGATCAGTACGCGGGTAAGGCCGATTTCTTCTTTGGAGAAGATCTTCGGCATCAGCATGATCAGATTAACGGCGCCGAAGGCAAACCCTATGTAGATGAATATGGATGAATAAAAGCTCTGTTTTCGGATGATCCCCATTACCTGTTTTATGAAGCGCAAATATAGAAAGAATCTTCCAGCGGGGGTGGTTTGTATTAGGAATTGTGTATGAAAGAACAACAAGTAAGTAATTTTTTTCATGGTTTTTGCAGTTCTCCCAATAATGAATTTATTTTGTAAGGTACTAATAGTGCCGGCCTTGTCGGCAGTATTATAATCAATAGCGTATGTCTACATTAGCACCGATTATTTTTTTCGCATTTAAGCGGCCGGAGATCACCAGAAAAGCCCTGGAGAGCCTGGCGCTCAATCCGGAAGCGGCGGAGAGTGAGTTGTATGTTTTTGCGGATGGGCCGAAAGAAGGAGCTACTGCAGAAACGTTGCAGCAGATTGCCGCCACCCGGGAGGTGATCCGCAGCCGTAAGTGGTGCGGCACGGTACATATTGCCGAGCGGGTACAGAACTACGGCCTCGCCAAATCGGTGATCACCGGCGTAACGGAAGTCATTGAAAAACACGGCAAAGCTATCATCGTGGAAGATGACCTGGTACTGTCGCCTTATTTCCTCCGGTATATGAACGAGGGGCTGGACCTGTATGAAGACGACCCGCAGGTAGCTTCTATCCACGGATACCTTTATCCGTTGCTGGAGAAAATGCCGGAAACATTTTTTATCCGCGGGGCCGACTGCTGGGGATGGGCCACCTGGGCCCGCGCCTGGAAACAGTTTGAGCCCGACGGACAGAAACTGTATGATGCCATCCGCCTGAAAGGAGAGGGTAGGGCATTTAACTTTAATAACACCTACGATTATATGAAAATGCTGCGCAAGCAGATCAGCGGCCAGAACGACTCCTGGGCTATCCGCTGGAATGCTTCCGCATTTCTGAAGAATATGCTGACTTTATATCCGTCCCGTTCCCTGGTGCAGAACATCGGAGGTGATGAATCTGCCACGCATATGGATGAGGCGGATACTGAGAAGTACGAAGTGGTGATGTCACCTACACCGATACAATTGCAGAAATTGCCACTGGAGGCCAGTGTGCAGGGAACGGCAGCCTTTGAGGACTATTTCAGGTCCACCAAACTGGGCCTGGTCCAGAAGATCAAACGATTTATCAAAAAAAGATAAGAATGCCGGGCATTTAAGGAGGTGAGCGGATATGTGGCCGGCTGCCGGCATCAACGATCAAAACACCATATTCATGCGCAATGACAACCGGAATTATGACTATTCGGGGATTCCAGTCAACAGAAGACCAGAATACAGTAAAATTATCAGTTTACTGGACAAGGGAAACAAAGTATTGGACCTGGGCTGCGGCAATGGGTTGCTGATCGAGGCCATGCAACAGGAGGCACAATGCAGCTGTAAGGGCATGGAACTTTCCGGGTCTGGTGTGGAGATATGCCGGCAGAAAGGACTGGACGTGATAGTGGGGCGCATTGATGAAACGTTGCCCTATGAAGACAACGAATTTGATGTGGCAGTATGCAACGTGACCATCCAGATGGTGATGTACCCGGAGAAGTTATTGGCAGAGATGAAAAGGGTTTCCCGCCGTCAGATCGTCTCATTTCCTAACTTTGCCTACTTTATGAACCGCCTGGACATGCTGGTCAACGGCAGAATGCCTACCCGGATGCTGTTTGGCTATCGCTGGTACAATACCGGGCATATCCATCAGCTGTCTGTTCGCGATTTTTATGAGCTGCTGCAGGCAGTAGGCGGACTGCATGTGAAAAGGAAGTTGTACGTGTCGGCCGGCTTTAAGCTGATAGATGTGCTTGGAGGGCTGTTTCCCGGGTGGTTTCGCAAAACCATTATCCTGGAAACGGAGAAGGAATAAAACCTGATTATGAACGAAAGAGATACTACATTATATTATTGTACGCTGTTTGACAGTAATTATTTGTCCCGTGGGCTGGCCATGTACACTTCGCTGGCAGCGGTATGTTCCGATTTCCACCTGTACGTTTTTGCTTTTGACGACAAATGTCTGTCTGTATTGCGGAAGATGGCGCTGCCGCACCTGACAGTGATCTCCCTGGCGGAATTTGAAGACCCGGAGCTGCTGAAGGTGAAGCCAGGCCGCAACCGTGCGGAATACTGCTGGACCTGTAGCTCTTCCACGATTTTATATTGTATTCAACAGTTTCAGTTGCCGCATTGTACCTATATCGATGCGGACCTGCTTTTTTATAACGATCCTCATGTGCTGATGGAGGAGATGGGCAACCATTCCGTGATGATCACCGAGCATCGTTATACGCCGCAGTACGATAAAAGTAAATTGAGCGGCAAGTATTGCGTGCAGTACATCACTTTCCGCAACAACCGCTGGGGCATGGAAGCATTGCAGTGGTGGCGCAACGCCTGTCTCGACTGGTGTTACGACCGCCATGAAGACGGCAAGTTCGGCGACCAGAAGTACCTGGACGACTGGCCTTCCCGTTTCCTGAACGTATGGGTGATGGAAAACCTGGGCGGCGGTCTTGCCCTCTGGAATATCCAGCAGTACGACGTCTTTAAAAACGGTGACAGGCTGCGTTGCCGTGAAATCAGCACCGGTAAGGAATTTGACCCGATATTTTACCATTTCCATTACCTGAAGTATTTTACCGATAATACCATAGAACTGGGCAGGCGTATTATCACGCCGGCCGTAAAAAAGTTGTTCTATGAACCATATATCCTGGAACTGGAGGCATGCAAGCGGAGGATACAGGCGGTAGACCCGTCATTTGACCCGCATGGCGCGAGGCCCCGGCCATCAGGCCTGAAAGCTACGCTGGTCACCATCTGGCGTAAACTGAGAAATGTTTATCATATATATCCCCTGAAGGAATCCGGGATTTAAATACAACGTATGGCACATATCATCAATCTGACGACACACAGCGATAAACGGGGGAACCTTACCGTCATAGAAAAACAGATCCCTTTCGATATCAAAAGGATCTTTTATATCTATGGCGTGGATGATTCCGTAAGAGGCGGCCACCGGCATCACCGTACCATACAGGCCGCCATCTGCGTGCATGGCAGCTGTATTGTGTCCAACAACAATGGCAAAGGAGAGCAGACCGACTTCGTGCTGGACCATCCCAACAAATGCCTGATACTGGAACCGGAAGACTGGCACACCATGCACCACTTTACGCCCGACGCGGTATTGCTGGTGATGGCGTCCACCCCTTTCGACCCGGCGGATTATATTTACGAACCTTACGACAATTGACAGGTTATGATCGATTATGAGAACCTCGGCTTACTGAACAAGCCTTTCTTTGATGAATTCAGAGCGGCTTTCAATGATACTTTGGAAAGCGGCTGGTATATACTGGGCAATAAAGTAAAGGAATTTGAAACCGATTACGCTGCTTATCATGGTGTAAAACACTGCCTCGGGCTGGCCAACGGCCTCGATGCGCTGATCCTGAGCCTGCGCGCCTTCAACTTCGCCCCGGGCGATGAAGTGATCGTGCCTTCCAATACGTATATCGCCACCATCCTGTCTATAGCGCAGTGCGGCCTGAAACCCGTACTGGTGGAACCGGACATCAATACCTATAATATTGACCCGGAAAAAATTCCGGCAGCGATCACGTCCCGTACCCGTGCCATCATGGTGGTACACCTGTATGGTAAAAGCTGTGAGATGGACAAGATCATGGCCATCAAGGAAAAATATAACCTGGTGCTGATAGAAGATTGCGCCCAGTCACATGCCGCCTCTTTCAAAGGGCAGCTGACCGGTACTTTCGGTGAATTCGGCGCATTCAGTTTTTATCCGACCAAAAATCTCGGCGCCCTCGGCGACGCTGGCGCTGTGCTTTGCAATGATGATGAACTGGCCACCGCTGTCCGCCGGCTGCGCAACTATGGCTCCGATGTTAAGTACTACAATGAAGTGGTAGGCTACAACTCCCGCCTGGATGAAGTACAGGCTGCTTTTCTGAGCGTGAAGTTCAAATACCTGGCACAGATCACCGAACATAAAAGAAAACTGGCCGATGTTTATCACCAGGGGCTGAAAAACGATTTTATCAAACCAGTGGTACACCCTGACTATTTTGATGTGTACCATATCTACAATATCCGTCACGAGCGCCGCGATGAACTGAAACAGTTCCTGCTGGACAATGGCGTAAAAACAGATATCCACTACCCGTTGCCGCCGCACCGGCAGAAAGCGATGAAAGGCATTATTGAAGGTGATTCGTACCCGATCTCCGAAGAGATACACCGTACTACCCTCAGCCTGCCATGTTCCTACTGCCATACCACCGCAGACATAGAAAAGGTAGTGGAAGTGATCAATAAATTTTAAAGCTATAACTGTGTCGGATAAACGATCATCAGCGGTTGTCAGTATTATTACGGTATGTTACAATGCAGGCAGGTTTATTGAAAGCACCATCAAAAGCGTGCTGTCACAGACGTACCCGCATATCGAATATATCATTATAGACGGTGCGTCGAAAGACAATACGCTGGAAGTGATAGCACCACACCGCTCCCGCATCGCCCGGGTGGTATCAGAGAAAGACAACGGCCTGTATGACGCCATGAACAAAGGGATGCAGCTGGCTACCGGCGAATACCTGCTGTTCCTCAATGCAGACGATGTCCTTGCGGATGATACCGTGATCGAAAAAATGATGCACAGCTGCCCGGATGCTGACGTATATTACGGAGAAGCGATGTTCATCGACGAGCATGGCAATGAACTGGGGTTGCGCTCTGAGCAAACGCCGCATAAAGTACCGGCGCAGCTCAACTGGAAAAGCCTGAAACATGGCATGGTGGTGTCTCACCAGGCATATATCATACGCCGGAAACTGAGCCCGCTCTACGATCTGCAATATAAAGTATGTGCAGACATCGACTGGATGATCAGAACATTAAAGGCTTCCCGTCATATTTGCAATACGCACATCACCGTGTCGAAGTTCAGGGTGGGAGGCACTTCCAAACAACGGCAACAGTTGGCATGGAAGGAGCGGTACAAAATACTGAGCAGGTATTACGGGCATATCCCTAATTTCACGCATCACCTGTTTATTGGGTTACGGTATATCTTCTCGAAAAAATATTAATTGTATTTCGCATGCCCAGGGCTTCAGCCCTGGGGAACAAAAAAAAGGCAGGTCGCTTAGGCCTGCCTTTTGTATTTGTATTATGCAACGTTTATGCTGCTGTTTTTTCTTCTTTTTTGCCCGCACCAATGATTTCCCATATAAACGATCCAATTACCACCAGCACCAATATGATGGAGGTAACGGATGAAATTTTCTGGGCCTTATAGAAAGTGGCAGGCTCAAATTTCAGATCGATTTTATGCTGGCCGGCAGGTATTTTCAGGCCGCGCAGTGCATAGTCAACTCTGACGATGTCTGTTTTCTTACCATCAATATATGCGTTCCAGCCGGCGGGGTAGTAGATCTCGGAGAATACGCCAAGACCTTCCTGCGCGTTGGTGGATGTATATTCCAGGCTGTTGAGGCCGTATTTGGTGAGTTTGATGGCAGCGCTGCTGTCCGTTGTGGCAGGCTGGTAGTTGGCACCCAGTTCTTTCGCAAAACGTTTGTCCACTACTGCGGAGTCTTTGGTGTGCAGGTAGTCCAGCGTTTTCATTTCTGTATTGGCATCAGGTGCCCATACGATACCTTTTACGAACCATGCGTTACCGTTAGCGTCGGGGTTGCGTTGTGCTACAGGTTGACCGGTTTTCTGGTCCGGAACGATGAAGTATTTGGTGTTGAGCATGTTAAGCACGCCCATATTGTTTTTAGAGATCTGATGAGTGATCAGGTCCTGGTAAATCCACAGTTTAGCGGGACTGTAGCCACCGATGTTTTTGTGGAAGTAAGAGGGGACAGCGTCATTAAACGGATCGGAGGTGAGGTTGAACACACGGTAGTACGGGTCCGGGTCCTGTTTAATTTGCAGGTCAGCGGCAGAAGGCTGGAAGGGAGCATTCATCACTGATTCATCCACATAGCTGTCTTTGCCGAGGTAGTTACGGTCTACCTGTATCAGGTCTATCGCTACTGCGGCTACGATGATCAATGCGGCAGGTTGCCATTTCAGTTTATCTTTGAGGTAGGCCCAGATAGCGGCGGCGGCGATCAGGATAAACACCAGTGAGCGGATGCTGTCTTTCAGCAGCAGGGAGCTACGGTCTTTTTCCAGTGCGCGGACCATCAGTTGCGCGTTTTCTTTACCACCCAGCATCTGCGCGAAGTAGCCGAGCATGGTTTCGTCGCTGTGGCCGCTGAAATTCATGAACATGCTGCCGAGGATACCGACTACAATGACGATACCACCGGTGATGTAAGTGGCCTGTTTCAGTTTTTTCAGTAGTATGTCTTTGCTGTGCTTGCCGTTGGCCACTTCCTGCAGTGCCCAGCAGGCCAGTATTACAAACGTGAGCGAAGGCAGTACCAGTGCTTGTGCCGGCGCTCTGAATTTATTGTACAGTGGCAGGTGATAAAAGAGGAAGTCGTTGATAAAGCCGAAGTTTTTGCCCCATGCGAGGATAAAGCCCACGATGGTAACGGCGAGCAACCACCATTTATGCCAGCTGTCCACTACCAGCAGCGAGAGGATGAACAGGAAACAGATGATAGCGCCTACGTATACGGGGCCGGAGGTGCCTTTTTCCTGTGCGCCGTAGTAGAGCGGGAATTTCATCTGGTCCATGTATTGTTCCACCTGGGCGGCGGGAGCGCCGAGGCTGACCATTTGTTCGTACACATGGGAGCCGGTGCCCAGTTTCTGGCCGGAGGAGTTGCCTACATAGCCGGGGATCATGAAGGTGAGGGATTCACCTACGCCATAGCTCCATTCAAAAGCATAGTCTTTGTCCAGGCCGGTGGATTTATTTTCTTTCGCGTCTTCTTTGCCCAGGGTGAGTTCGGACTTGCTGCCGCGCATGGTATAGTCGGTATATTCCTTTACGGGAAGCAGGTTGTCTGCGGCGGGCAGTACGCCTATGATGCCGGCGATGGCCAGCAGTACGGACGCTTTGAAGAACTGCGGTATTGTCTTCGTTTTATACGCGTGGATAAACGCACCTGCTACCAGTATGAGTATCATGATCAGGGTGTAATAGATCATTTGCAGGTGGTTGTTGTAGATGAGCAGGCCGGTAGCGATGGCGGTGAGGCCAAAGCCGCCGATCAGGCGTCCGCGGTAGGTGAGTATGATGCCGGCCAGTACTGCGGGCATCAGGGCGATGTCGTACATTTTGGTGATGTGCCCTACATCGATGAGGATCACATTGTAGGAGCAGAAGGCAAAAGCGATGGCGCCCAATATCCGTATCCAGTATTTAAAGTCCAGGATACAGGCGAGGAGGTACATGCTGATCATAGCGAGGAACAGCATGTTAACAGGGGAGGGCAGGCCGAGCGTAACTAATTTGTTGACGAAGGTGAGCGCATTTTTGCCGGGGCCTGTATAGATCACATAGGAAGGCATCCCGGAGAACATGCTGTTAGTCCACAAGGGGGCTTCACCCGTCGCTTCGTAAAAGTCTCTCGCCTCTTTGGCCATTCCGTTTACGCTCATCATGTCGCTCTGGTTTACTATCTTGCCTTCCAATACAGGAGAGCAGTAAACCGTTGCCAGCAATATAAAGATGCCAATTGCTGCCAGATGCGGAAGAATGGCTTTTAGCCAGTTTTGCTTCATCGGATATCTTGTATTTAGTTTTAAAGGAACAAAAATAACTGTAATTTATCCGAAATTTCAATATGCGCTGGATTCGATTTGTGTTAAAATTTGTATTTATCTGCAACCTGTGCTTTATTTTGGGGCAGTTGCTCCGGATCACCGCATATGACCACAGGCTGGACGTAATAGTGGAACATGTGCTGGTATTGGGCGTGGGCGTGGCGTTTCCTTTGAATCTGGCCGTATGTCTGATCACCGCCGTATTGCTGATGATAAAAAAAATACAGTGGAAACAGTTACCGCCGTGGTTATTCCTGTGTAATGTAGGTATTTTAATATTTCAACTTATAGTCTCTTATTAAAATGGTCAAGCAACTACTAAATGATAAGCCTACACGGCTTTTTGTCATATTTGCCAGCTTTTTTGTAGCTAACGCGCTGATCGCGGAATGTATCGGTGGCAAATTGTTTTCACTGGAACGCTTATTCGGATTGCCTGTACATACGTTCTCCCTGTTTGGGGAGAGCGGGTTGTCCTACACCCTGACGGCCGGCGTTTTATTGTGGCCGCTGGAGTTTGTGATGACAGATATTGTGAATGAGTTTTACGGGCCGGTGGCGGTGCGTCGTATCTCGTATACAGCGGTAGCGCTGATTTCCTATGCTTTCCTGATGTTTTTTGTGGCGATGAGAGTGCCCGCAGACAGCTGGTGGATAGGCAGCAGCAGTGCTGAAGGCGTGCCCGACATGCAGAAAGCGTTTGTGGGGATTTTCGGGCAGGGGATGTGGATCATCCTGGGTAGCCTGTCGGCCTTCCTGGTAAGCCAGATCGTGGATGTGACCGTGTTTCACCGGATAAAAAAACGTACCGGCGAAAAACATGTATGGTTACGTGCCACGGGGTCTACCATTGTATCTCAGCTGGTAGACAGTTTCATTGTATTGTTTATTGCGTTTAAGGTGGGCAAGGACTGGAGCTGGCAGCGGGTGCTGGCCATCTGTATGGTGAACTACAGTTATAAATTCGTAGTGGCGGTAGCGTTAACCCCGCTGATCTATCTGCTGGAACACCGCATCGTGCGTTACCTCGGCCATGATACGGCTGCCCGTATGAAAGCGGCCGCCATGGGCAAAGACGAAATGCCTGTAATGGACGTGGTGCCGCACGATTAATAGCGTGCTTTCACCATATCTGCCACCACTTTATCGATCGGGAGGGTAACGGCTTCGGCTGAAAACTCCTCCCAGTCGATCCAACGTGCGTATTCTACTTCAGATACCCCTTCCGGTACCTTGAAATCAAATGGTTTGTTGAGCACCTGTGCGGTAAAGGGAGACAATGGTTCTACCAGGTAATAAATGGAGATGATCTGTGTTTCGTTGTCGAATGCGGAGATCTGAAAAAAATCAGTGGTATAAATATGCTCTACTACACGGACATCCTGTGCCAGTTCCTCGCGCCACTCCCGTACCATGCACTCCAGTGTGCCTTCCCCGAATTCCAGCCCGCCGCCGGGAAATTTGGTATAGTAACCGCCCCGGATATATTCGTCTGTTACCAGTACCTGTTTACGGTCATTGATCATAATGCCGTAAACACGTACGTTGAATCCTGTTTGCATATGCTTATTTAACAGCGTCGATGATGATGGAAGTATAGACCGGTTTGCCGCCCACATTTCTTTCGTCGTAACGGATAGAGCGGTGTATCATGCCATCGGATTTGTTCCATTCATTGGCATGGAACTGTCCTGCTTCGTCATAATATTCCAGCAGCTTCACTTTAAAGCCGGCTTCCGTCAGCAGTTGGCTCATGAGCTTGTAGGTGTAGAGGACTTTATGGTCGTCTGCGCCCCAGCCTGCGCCGCCGGGCTTTACATTGTTGATATAATCAGCGTCCGGATGGAAACCATCAGGAACGGCTATACGCAGATAACCACCTGGCTTAAGGTAGCGGTAACAGGTACGTGCGCCGGTGAGGCCCTGTTCGTACGTGAGGTGTTCCCACACGTGCTCGGCCAGGAAAACGGACACGGATGCATCGGGAATATATTTGTTCCAGGAATCCGGGTCCAGCAGGTTGAACTGCTCCACTTCCGTAGGAATCCATCCCTGTTCAAACACGGAACTGGCGCCGATAACCAGTTTCCAGTCTTTGGTATCTTTAAGTGCTTTTATCAGTTTCTTTTCTGCGGCGGCGGCTTTCATGGCGTTGTAGCCACTCAGCGCTTTGGCTTTTCGTATGATATTTTTTAACAGAGCTGCCATGGGCGGAGATCAGGTTATAAATTTAGTCCGGGTGTAAATATAACAGAATAAAGTAAGAATACACTACAATAAGAGGGTCACCGTGCCCTTCAGCAGCTTTTCCTGGCCCAGCATGTTACGATAACGGACATGGTACACATAAGCGCCCACCGGCTGCAATTGCCCGTGGAAAGTGCCATCCCAGCCTCTTTTAGGATCTGTTGTTAAAAATATACATTCTCCCCAGCGGTTATAAATGCTGAATTCTACCAGCTGCTGACCGTGATAATTAACAATTCTGAAAATATCATTTTTCCCGTCTCCATTGGGTGAGAACGCATTCGGCAGGAATAATTCCGGGGAACATTCTGTTACCGTTACCCAGGACGTTTCGGAACCGCATTTGTTTTTAACGGTCACTTCATAACGGCCCGGCTGATGTGCCGTGAAAGTAGGGCGTGTAGAGCCATCCTGCCACAGGTAGCTGTCAAATCCCGGTCCGGGCGAAAAGACAATAGGCTTATTATCAAACAGGCAGGTGTCTGCCCCCAGGTTGATCATCGGTGGATACATCACCTTCACTTTTGTATGAAAGAGGCTGTCGCAACCCAGCCAGGTAGTATAGCGAACGGTGTAGTCGCCGGCTTGTGTGACCATGGTGCCATCCTGCAAACGAACGGAAGCGCCATTACAAATTTCCTGTGTAGCATAAAACCGGTAAACGGGCGCATCGGTGAGGACGGTGGTAATAATGCTGTCGCAGCCATGAACAGATCGCAGCTGCGAGGTATATGTTCCGGCCTGGGTGACCGTCTTGTTATCGGGCAGACGATACGGCGCACCAGGGCAATGTAATTTATCTTCTGTTATGGCATAGGTGTCCCATACAGTAAGGGTGGTCGTGATAATACTGTCGCAACGCCGGGTGGTCTGCAAGTTGGAGGTATATACGCCCGCTACTTTTGTACTGCGGCCGTCCGGCAGTAGATAGCTGTCTCCCTTACAAATACCGGCTTCTTTGCTGATCTGATAATCGGGATAATAAACAACATGGGTATGGATGATGCTGTCACAGCCTGTTTGTGATGAAAGTACGGTAGTATAATCTCCCGGAACGGTTACCGGTTTTCCATCGGGAAGCAGGATAGACGCGTTTTTACACATGCCTGTGTCCACATTTATGTTGTAGGTTGGATTCACAACGATGGTCGTGGTGATAATGCTATCGCAACCGTAAAAGGTACGGAGTGATGAGGTATAGGAGCCAGCAGCACTGACGGTACGGCCATCGGGAAGTGTATAGCTATTGCCTTTGCACAGCTGTTTTGCTTCCGTTATGCTGTACGCTTTCAGCACAGTGAGGTGTGTATTGATGGTACTATCGCAGCCATATATGGTAGTGAGTCTGCTGGTGTAGTCCCCGCTGGTACTGACCTGCCTTCCATCCGGCAATTTGAAAACGATATTGGAGCAGATGGTGGTATTTAAATTGACAGTATATAGCTGGTTCTGTGCGAGGATAGTGGTGATGATGCTATCGCAGCCGGCTTTGTTTTTCAGGTTGCTGGTGTACCTGCCGGGAGTTCGCACTACACGTCCGTCTGGCAGGGTATAGGAACTGTGGTTGCACAGGCTGGCCGTTTCACTGCGAATATCAGGGGCCGCAATATGGACCACGCGGCTGACGGTGTTGTTATGACATGGGCCTGTTGTTTTCAGGGTGACCGTATAACTGCCGGCCTGAGCGTAGGTATGTGTGGGTTGCGTGGCGGTGGAAGTCTGGCCATCGCCGAAATCCCAGTTGATGGTAGTGATATTGGCGGTGCTGTTGGGCGTGAACTGTGTGACGGCGTTCAGGCAGGTATCTTTCACGGTGAAGCTGTTGGCGTCATACACATAGCTGCTCATCAGGGTGGGCAGGCCCAGTTTGGCACCGGAGGGGCGCACGCTCAGGGCGCTTTCCTGGAAATTGCAGGCCAGTCCGGGCATGTCGGGATTATGAATGATACTGATGGCATTGGCGGCTATATCATAACCTGCTTCTCCGGCCACATATATCTGTCCGTCAGGCGCCAGTTGCAGCGACCCGTAGTTGATGGTGGGAGAGCGGCTGATCAGTACGCGGGATGCGTTGATGTTGGTAGCGGTAAGATCGAACTGGAACAGGTCCCGGCCATTGGTGGCGGTGACGTAGATGAATTTGCCGCCGGGGGCGTATTCCATGCCGTAGCCCTGATTGAGATTGTCCAGTGCCGCTACGGGGCCGGTGATGGCGCCGGTCTGGTTGTTGAACCTGAAAATTTCCGTGGTAGAGGTGGTGGAGGTACTGGTATTACCTTTTACGTGGGTGAGCCATTGCCCGTCCGGGGATACTTTCAGGCAGCCAATGGTTTCCCAGCCGCCGTCGTCGGCGATAGGCAGTCCGACGTTGTATATCGTGGGGGTGCCTATGCCTGTTGCTGTGAGCGGCCATACGTAAAAGCTGTTATTGCCTTTGGAATGGGAGATGACCCAAAAGTCCGTATTGTTACAGTGTTTGGTGGCCATGACCTTTTCCGTGCTCAGGTTGTTGGGGATCAGGGAGATGTTTTTGGAAGCGGCCGCAATATCCCCCAGGCCATTGTTCAACGTCATATTTACCAGCGAGCTGCGCATGCCGCTACCTTCAGCAGACGTGAAGACATAGTATTGTCCGGGATGGCCGGGGAAAGGAACTGCAATGGCCGACTGGCTGGCGGTGTAGTTGCCCTGAAGGCCGTAACCGTTGGGCATTACATTATGGGAGGCATCCCAGACCTTTGTGCCCTCTGTGTAAAACAGCAGTTTACCGTTGGCGTCGGACACGGTGGCCACGCCCTCACGGGTCTTCAGCTTACCGTCCAGCAATAGTTTGGGTGGAAGGGTATTAAAATCAAGACCGGCATAATCGCCAAAATACCAGATGTTGCCCTCTTTCTGGGCAGTGCTGGTGAGTGGTTGACAGATCACCCATATGATCAGGGTGATACAACAGATGAAACGAACAGACATAGGTTGTATAGGAAATAAAAGCTACTGTATAGCAATATACGATGCTAAAACCATTTCTTCTTCATGAAATACATGCTGATGATCACGGAGATCACGACTGAGAGGATAATGGGTATATAGAAAGCGTGTATGCTGTGCTGGTAGGGGAGCTCTACGTTCATACCGTAGATACTGGCCACCAGCATGGGAAAAGTAAGGATGATCGTAATGGAGGTCAATCTTTTCATGACCACGTTCAGGTTGTTGGAGATGATGCTGGCGAAGGCGTCCATGGTGCTGCTGAGGATATTGGTGTAGATATTGGCCATTTCGAGGGCCTGGGAAGTATCTACGACCAGGTCATGGAGGAATTCCTTTTCATCTTCATTGAGGCCGAGGAAGTTGGTCCTTTCCAGTTTCATCAGCAGCAGTTCATTGCTGCGCAGGGCGGTGACGAAGTAAACGAGGCTTTTCTGTATACGCATGATGGCGAGCAGTTCTTCGTTCCGGTTGGAATCGTAGAGTTTTGCTTCCAGCATGTTTCTGCGTTGGTTGATTTCTTTGAGGTAATCGAGGAAGTTGACCACGACTTTCTCAAAGATTTTGAGCACCATCATGTTTCTTTTTTCAGGAGAGCGGTTGTGGAAGGTGTCCAGGAACCGTTTGATGGCTGCGTTATCGAAGGAGTTGACCGTCAGGATCTGATTATGTGTGAGGATGATCACGATGGGGATGGTGATGTAATAGGCGTCGCTTTCATTGATGGAGTTGTTCTCCGTCGGTGTTTTGATAACGATGAGTTTTACATTGTCTTCCAGCTCATAGCGTGATTTTTCATCGATATCGAGCGAGTCGGTCAGGAAGTCCAGCGGTATGTCCAGTGCTTCGGAGAGCTGTTCAAATTCAGCCTGTTTCAGCGGAGGGGTGATGTTTACCCAGGCGTCGTTTTCAGGCGCCTGGATAGCCACTGTCTTGGAATCTATGTTTTTGAAGTATTGGATCATCTGCAGGGGTAAAAAAGCGTTATCAGCCAATGGTTATCTGTCCTTCAAACACCAGGGTGGCGGGGCCACAGAGCCAGATGTTGGAGAAGGTGCGTTCGCCGGTACGGGTAAAGCGTACTTCCAGTTGTCCACCAAGTGTCTGAACGGGCACTACATATTCTTTCTCTTCTTTGCCGGCGAAGGTAATAGCGGCGGCTGTCACGCCGGTGCCGCAGGAATAGGTTTCATCTTCCACGCCTCTTTCGTAGGTACGTACGAAGATACCGTTTTCAAAAGGCTGTACGAAGTTGACATTGGTGCCTTCAGCCGCAAAACGTTCATTATAGCGTATCTGGCGGCCTTCGTTAAATACGTCCACCGCTTGCACATCGTCCACATATTTTACAAAATGCGGGGAGCCGGTATTGAGATAATAATGCAGCGGGCCTTGTTCCACGAAGTCGACGTCCTGCATTTTCAGGTTGACCCAGTTCTCTCCGTCCATTGTGGCTTCGTGTTCGCCATCCACCGCGATAAAGTACAGGTTACCGTCACCAACGCCCATTTTATGGGCAAAAGCGGCGAGGCAGCGGCCTCCGTTGCCGCACATGGAACTTTCGCGGCCGTCGGAGTTATAATATTTCATGGCGAAGTCGTAGTCTTCACTTTTGTTCAGGAGCATCAGGCCGTCGGCACCGATGCCGAAACGGCGGTCGCACAGTTCGTTCACCTGTTCGTTGGTGAGCCAGTCATACTGTCCCTGCCGGTTGTCCATGATAACGAAATCGTTGCCGGTACCCTGGTATTTATAGAAATGGATCTGTTGCATAAGGCAAAGATAGAAAAGAATGGTGATGGTTTTCCCGGAGCTGCGGCCCGGGGGGAAAATTTAACGGGAAGTTCCCGCTTCCCAGGGCTGAAGCCCTGGGTGACGGTTAGTTCAGGCTTTTTAGGGAAGACCCCATTATTACGGCATTCATCTCTACATGTAGCATTTATAGTATTCATCTCCTTATGTGCATTTGTGGCATTCATCTCCATATGCAGCACGAAAAAGCTTCATCTTAATATGCACCATGGAAAGGCTTAAGCTGTCAGTTATGGCCCCCCTGCAAAACACGCCCGGAACACACAACGTAGCCCAGGGCTTCAGCCCTGGGGACGGAGCTGCGAAGCAGCCGTTTTATAACGTTGCAATAATCCCCAGTCCTTTCTGTATCAATGCTTCCACGGCTGCGCCGCCGTCTTTCGAAAATTCCTGCCGGATGCGGTTGGCCACGATGGCGCTGACAGACAGGCATTGGTGGCCGAGTACGCGTCCCATGCCGTATATGGCAGATGTTTCCATCTCGAAGTTGGTGATGCGATGTCCTTCATAGGAGAAGCCGGTGAGGTTGTCGATCAGGTTCGGGTTTGACAGCGGTCCTCTCAGCATACGGCCTTGTGGCGCGTAGAAGCCGGGGCAGGTAACGGTGATGCCTGTATGAAATCCGTCGGTGAAGCGCTGGCGCAGGTCTTCGCCGGCGGTGAAGAGGCATGGGCTGGCGCCACCTGGCTGCAGCATTACCTGGCCGCGGAAGGCTTCCAGCAGTTGTTTTTCTTGTGTGGTGTTTTCAAAAGCGTAGTAGGCCATGAGGTTATCAAGGCCAAGGCCATGGGAAGAAACGACAAAGCTGTCTACCGGAATGCTGTCCTGTAGCGCGCCGGAAGTGCCCAGGCGGATTACCTGCAGGGAGGTCAGCTGGTCTTTCACGAGGCGTGTCTGGAAGTCGATATTAACGAGGGCGTCGAGTTCATTGAGCACGATATCGATGTTATCTGTACCGATGCCGGTGGATACGACAGACAGTCTTTTGTTTCCGATATAACCGGTATGGGTAACAAATTCGCGGTGTTGCGATTTGTGTTCTATTTTATCGAAGTGTTTGGTCACTGCCGGAACACGGTCCGGATCGCCCACAGTGATGATGGTATGAGCCAGTTCTTCCGGTCTTACGTCCAGGTGATATACCGCTCCACGGCTGTTGATAATAAGCTCAGATTCAGCAATACGTTTATTCTCCATGTTATTAATTTTTAATTCAACATTCCTTGTTGGCACCTCAATATTCCCACGTTCTGTATAATTATCAAAATATTTTTTTAGATATTTTTTGAATAATATTTGGTGGTTATCAGAAATTTACTACTTTTGCAATCCCACAAAACGACGGGGACGCCCGCTGAAGGCAAGCATCAGCAAGTGTTTTGGTCGGATTGTATGGTTCCGTGGCCGAGTGGCTAGGCAGAGGTCTGCAAAACCTCGTACAGCGGTTCGAATCCGCTCGGAACCTCAGATGGGAAAGTAAGAAGCCGCTCTTGTAGCGGCTTTTTTGTTTTCTTGCCCATGGCTGTTTTCAGCCGGTTGGTGCAACGCATGGAAGCAGGTTGTTTTTCCCCGCATATTGGTTCTTATCCAGCCATTTTTTTTCTCTGAAAATTAATTTTTTGTTTGATCGTTTACCTGTGAATTTGTCGTAAATTGCTTATCCCGCAAAAGTTTGGGGGTGTTCCCGGAAACCAGTCAGAGAGATAGGAACGCCCTATTCCGGAAGGCTTTTGCGTTTTCCCGATAATTTTTAAAATTGTGGCGATGACAGAGATCATTAAAGTAACCGCAACAGATACCGGAAGCCTGGAACAGGTAAAACTACTTTTCAGAGAATATGCCAACTGGTTAAATGTTGACCTTAGCTTTCAGCAGTTTGAAGATGAGATGGCCCACCTGCCCGGCGTATATTCCGCCCCCGGCGGCGCCCTGTTACTGGCCAAAGTAGATGGCCAGGTGGCAGGATGTGTGGCTATCCGTCCTTTTGACAACACTACCGCTGAAATGAAACGTCTTTTCGTAAGGGACGTTTTCAAGGGCCATGGCGTAGGCAAGGCATTGGCGGCTGAAGCCATTGAAGAGAGCCGTAACCTGGGCTATAAACGTATTCTGCTCGATACGCTGGCACATATGCGGCCGGCCATTGAATTATATACGTCGCTGGGATTCCAGCCTATAGCAGCGTATTACGACAACCCTATCAGCAGCGCGGTATACCTGTCGCTGAGCCTGGAGAAAGCTTCCTGATCAGTGTAGAAGGGCGCAGGCAACAAGTGCTTTTATTATGCATGTTTGCTGCGCTGCGCCTTTGAATGAATTAGCCGACAGACGGCAGTTTGTACCCATTATGATATCCGGCAGCCAGCATTTGATTGGCGTCGCTGTCGGTAAACTGTCCTGCGTGTTTGTCCCAATACAATTTTTTCCCGGTCCTGAAGGCTACGTTCCCCATTTGAGCCATGGTAGCGATATGCGCGCCTGCCTGTACCGGCGTGCGCAGGTCGTCCAGCCGGCGTGAACGGACTACATCGATGAAGTTCTGCGTATGCAGGTCAAGGCCATTGTCCACGGCTTTCTGGCGGGCAACGGCTTCCATTTTGTCTTTTTCAGGGATTACTTCCCATCCGCCGCGGTCCAGCACCAGCGTGCCGTTGTTGCCGATAAAGGCGATACCGTGGTCGCGCCCGTAAGGACCGCCATTGATGCCCTGTGCCTGTTCCCACTGGATGTTGAAACCATCGAATTCATACACAGTGGTGAGGGTGTCGGGCGTTTCTGCGGCGTCGTCGGGGTAGGCAAACTTGCCCCCGGCGGCCATCACGGATTTGGGTGTTTCCGCTTTCATGCCCAGCAGGGCATAGTCGAGCAAATGAACGCCCCAGTCGGTCATCAGGCCACCGGCATAGTCCCAGTACCAGCGGAAATTGAAATGGAAACGGTTGGCGTTAAAAGGGCGCTCTTTAGCAGGGCCCAGCCATGCTTTGTAGTCTACGCCGGCAGGTGGGGCGCTGTCGGGCTTAACGGGGATGGACTTCATCCAGCCCATATACGCCCAGGCCTTTACCAGGCGTACCTGTCCCAGTTTACCGGAATGCACAAAGGCAACGGCGTCTTTAAAATGTTGCTGGCTGCGTTGCCACTGGCCTACCTGTACGGCGCGGCGGTGACGCTGCTGTGCGGCCACCATGGCGCGGCATTCCATGATGGAATTGCCCAACGGCTTTTCTACGTACACGTCTTTACCGGCGGAGCAGGCGTCCGTCATCTGGAGGCAGTGCCAGTGGTCCGGCGTGCCGATGATCACCGCGTCGATGGACTTGTCATCGAGCAGCTTACGGTAATCACTATACGCTTTGGCTTTGATGCCTTGGTGAGATAGCTCGCCTACACGTTTGTCCAATACGTTGCGGTCTACATCGCAGAGGGCTACACATTGTGCGGCCGGATGTTTGAGCATGGCGGTAAGGTCGGACCAACCCATCCCGTTGATGCCGATGGCGGCAATACGGACGCGGTCGGAGGGGGCAACAGCCCGTAAACCGGCTGGAATCATGGACACCAGGCCGGCGCCGCCTGCCAAGGCGGACGCGGAACGGAGGAAGTCCCTTCGTGTGTGTTTCATAATGTGGAATTTTAGGTCAACAAAATAATAAAAAATAACAAAGGCTGGTCAGAAAAGACCAGCCTTTGTTGTCAGATTATTGATAAAGATTAAAATTCGGGTTCGTCGCTGTTGTCATCCTCGTCATCGTTGCTCAGGCTGAAGTTCATCATGGTGCCCAGCAGATCGCTGAAGCGGGTATCGTTTTCCCCTACTTTTTTGCTGATGAGGGAGTACGATGCCAGTCCGTGCAGCACGAATTCCATGAGCAGCAGGGCCTCGCGGTTGTTGGCCTGCGGGAAACGGGCCTTCACCATGTCTTTCAGCCCTTCTACTTTATTGAGCGTGGTTTCATACTGTTTGTCGCTGATGTCCTGCATCAGTTGCAGTGAATTGCCTTTGTCGAACCACTGGATAACACTGCGGTAAGGGTTTTCCACGGGCACGGCCTGTTTCTTTTTCTTGAACGAATCAGGATTGGGGAAATAGGTAGCGAAGAGCGTGCGGATGGACTTGTCGAGCAGGTTATGCGCAACCTGTAACGGGCCTTCCTGTTCACCTTCGTACACCAGTTCTATTTTGCCGGTGATGGCCGGAATAATGGACATCAGGTCGGCTATACGGACGTGTGTTTCTTTTTCCTTGTTGATGATGGCGCGTCTTTCCCCGGAGCTGACGGCATTTTCAAAGGCGGCAATAGTGAGACGGGCGGAGACGCCACTTTTTTTGTCTACATATTCGCTGTTGCGTGCTTCGAAGGCCACCTGTTCTATGAGGCGTTTCACCATATCGGAGATGGCCACACGGGCTTCCTGGTCGGTATGTATATTGGCTTCCTGTTCTGTGATGAGCAGGGAGTTTTCGACGCTTTTCGGGTAGTGGGTGATGATCTGGCTTTCGATCCTGTCTTTCAGCGGAGTAACGATAGAGCCGCGGTTCGTATAGTCTTCCGGGTTAGCGGTGAAGACAAACAGGATATCCAGCGGCATCCTTACTTTGAAGCCACGGATCTGGATGTCGCCTTCCTGGAGGATATTAAACAGGGCCACCTGTATACGTGCCTGGAGGTCGGGCAGTTCGTTGATGACGAAGATGCCGCGGTTGGAGCGGGGAATGATGCCAAAGTGAATGGCACGTTCGTCCGCATAGCTCAGTTTTTGATTGGCGGCCTTGATCGGGTCTATGTCCCCGATGAGGTCGGCCACGGACACGTCTGGCGTAGCGAGTTTTTCGGCATAGCGTTCGTCGCGTGAGAGCCAGGTGATAGGCGTTTTATCGCCTTTTTCCGCGATGAGGTCACGCGCGTAGCGTGACAGTGGCTGGAAAGGGTCATCATTGACTTCAGAGCCTTCCACGATGGGGATGTATTCATCGAGGAGGTCTGTCATCTGCCGCGCCATGCGGGTTTTGGCCTGTCCGCGGAGACCGAGGAACAGGATATTGTGCCGGGAGAGCAGGGCTCTTTCGGTGTCTGGTATGACAGTATCTTCGTAGCCAATGATGCCGGGGAAGGATGTTTCTTTTTTCTGCAGTTTTGTTATCAGGTTGCGTCTGATTTCCTCTTTGACTGAAACGGGTTGATAGCCACTCTTTTTCAGTTCACCTAACGTCTTGATGCTCGTATCCATGTTTAAAAGTTACGCAATTCCTTGCCGGTTTTTAGAATAATTTTCGTTTCCCGTTTTCAAAGTCGTAGAACAGGAACTGGCCCAGATTGTCGGTACCGGAGAAAAAGGCCTTACCGTTGTTGGTTTCGGTAAACTCCTGCACGAATTTCTGCAGCCATGGATCTGTAGCTACCATGAAGGTAGTAATGGGTATTTTCAGTTTTTTGCACTGTGCGGCCAGGTTGAGCGTCCTGTTAAGGATTTTACGGTCCAGGCCGAAGCTGTTTTTGTAGTATTCTTTCCCGACTTTCAGACAGGTAGGTTTCCCGTCTGTGATCATAAAGATCTGTTTGTTGGGATTACGCCGCCGTCGCAGCAGGTCCATGGCCAGTTCCAGGCCAGCCACCGTATTGGTGTGGTAGGGGCCTACTGTCAGATAGGGAAGGTCTTTGATCTCCACCTGCCAGGCATCGTTGCCAAAAACGATAATGTCCAGCGTATCTTTCGGATAGCGGGTAGTGATGAGTTCACTGAGGGCCATGGCCACTTTTTTGGCGGGGGTGATCCTGTCTTCTCCGTACAATATCATGGAGTGGGAGATATCGATCATCAGGGCGGTGGACGTCTGGGTTTTGTAGTCTGTTTCCTTGATTTCCAGGTCGTCCTGATGGATGGAGAAACTGTCGATGCCGTGATTGATCTGGGCATTGCGGATAGAGGCGGTCACATCGAGCTGATCGATGCTGTCACCGAATTCGAAGGGCCTTGTTTCCGCGTTGAGCTCATCGCCCATGCCCGATTTCCGGATATTGTGATTGCCGACAGTGGATTTTTTGAGTTTTCCGAAGATCTCTTCCAGTGCGTTTCTGCGGATAGTTTGCTCCGTTTTGGCAGTCAGTTCTATCTTGCCGGTTTCCTCGTTTTCTTTCAGGTACCCTTTTTCGCGGAGTTCCTGAATGAAGTCCCCTATGCCATACTCATCGTTGGTCAGCCCGAATTCCTTGTCCAGTTCCGTGAGCCACTGCAGGGCTTCTGTAACGTCTCCGCTGGTGTAAGTGAGTAGTTGGGTGAAGAGGTCCAGCAGTTTCTGGAAGGGAGATCGGGTATCTTCGTCCGGTTTGAACCGGGAAAAAATTATTCCTCTCATAGCACAAAAATCAAATCAAAGTTCGTTTCTAAAATTAGCGAAAAAATATTTCCCATGGGTGTTCCATTTCCGGGCGGGGTTTTATGATTCCGTTAAGCCTAAGGGAAATGGCCGTTGGTAGTGGTTTTCGGGGAGAAATGACCAGAACTCTTGTATTTTCCGTTGAAAGCTATTACTTTCAATCATCAAAAAAATAACAATATGAAAAAACTGAGAAATGCGTGGCTGCTGGCGGGAGGTTTAGCGGTGGCAATGTTTGCACAGTCTGCTAAGGGCCAGGCCAGGGCAGATGCATTGGGCTGGAAACTGGGTGCCCAGGCATGGACATTCAACCATTTTACGCTGGCGGAAGCGCTGGATAAAATGGACAGCTGTGGTATCCAGTATGTGGAAGCCTTTCCGGGCCAGACCATCGGCGGTGGCATTGAAGGCAAACTGGACTATCATATGTCTCCCGACAAACAGGAAAAGGTAAAAGAACTGTTTAAGAAGAAACACAAGGTACTGATGGCTTTTGGCGTGGTAGTGCCCAATTCCGAAGCAGAATGGCGTATGTTGTTCGACTTTGCCAACAGGATGGGCATCCAGAGCATCACCAGTGAGCCGCAGGCGGAGTACCTGGACCTGATTTCTTCGCTCTGTGACCGCTACAATATCAAACTGGCGATCCATGACCATCCGAAACCAAGCCCTTACTGGAACCCTGAAGCCGTGCTGAAAGCTATCGAAGGCAGAAGCAAATTGATGGGCGCCTGCGCTGACATCGGTCACTGGGTACGTTCCGGCCTCGATCCGGTAGAATGCCTGAAGAAACTGAACGGCCACATTGTAAGCCTGCATTTCAAGGACCTGAATGAAAAATCTGAAAAAGGACATGACGTGATCTGGGGCAACGGTGTTTGTCAGATACCAAAAGTACTGGAGACGCTGAAAGCACAGAAGTTCAAAGGCCTTTTCTCTGCGGAATACGAGTACAACTGGGACACTAACGTACCGGAAGTAAAAGAAAGCGCTGCTTTCTGGAGAACAATGGTAAGCAACCTGTAATCATTTAATTTTTCCAATAAACCAAGAGCCCCTCTGGTCCGGTGTTATCCGGTTGCCAGAGGGGCTCTTGGTTTATTGGAATTTTGGTCTTTCCTTGTTCAGTTATTTGGAGGAGTCGGGGGCTGCTTTGGGAGCTGCGTTGGAATCCTCTGTGTTCATGTTTTGCATGCCTTCGCGGGCGTGTTGGCCACCAGGGCCGAAATCCACCTTCATACGTTCCAGCCATTGAACGAACTGTTCAGCGGTCTGTCCGTCACGCTGCAGGTCGGAAGTGAGTCTGCTGGCGGGCAGGGACTGGTAGTAGCGGATTTGCTGCTGGCAGTCTTTGATGATCTGGGCGCTCAGTTCTTCCGCGCGTTTTACATCACCGGCAATGTAGTGTGCGTACACGGTTTGCAGCGACGTATAGTTGTGCATGTTACCCGGAGTGGTCATCGCATACGGGAAGTTAACTTCCTTGAGGTTTTTGTCCATATAGGAGAGCACGGAGATAGCGCTGTCTTTGGAAGCACCGCCCTGAGTCATGGCCACGCTGAGGCGGGTGTAGGACTGGCGCAGGTAGGTCAGCATCTTACGGTTCGGTTCATCGAAGTAAGTACCTGGTGTCTGGGCACCACCGAAAGAGAACTTGTGCATCAGGTTATCGTACATCACTCCTACGTTGGCGTTGATGTCCATGCCCAGCGGGTCGGTTGCTGTTGGTTTAGGCAACGGCACCAGGTGGTAAGCCAGACCATCGGTTTGCAGGTAATCGTTCAGACCGAGGTCAGTAGGGCTGGTGAAGTAGATCGGGCGTTTCCAGTTGTTGGTAGCGATGATATCGTAAACAGCCAGGTCATTTTTCAGCAGGTAGCTTTTGGTGACCTTGATGGGCACCTGCGGCAGGATTTTATCTGCGTCTTTTGCACCTACAACGCCGTATTTCAGCACTTCTTCCTTGTTAACCGGGATAAACAACTGGCGGGTAGGCAGGAAGTTTTCTGCGCCACCGTCCTGGGTGTTGATCTTGTTGTGTTCATCATCGCTTCCCATGAAGTCCATGATGTCTTTCAGGTTGAAGTATTTATCTGCCGGAATATTTCCCGGATCGAAGAAGCGGATGTAGTTGCGGGTTTCGCCCTGGTATTTCTCAGGCGTCCAGCTCATCGGGATGGCCGGGCTTTTGTTGACCATTCTGCGTTGTTGATCGATATACCAGTCCACGCCCAGGAGGCTGAGGTTGATCACCCTGATATCCTGGCGGATGCCTTCCACTTCCTGTGCATACCACAGTGGGTAGGTATCGTTATCTCCAACGGTGAAGAGGATAGCGTTAGGCTGGCAGGATTCCAGGTAATCTTTCGCGATATCGCGGGCGATGTATTTGGTGGAGCGGTCGTGGTCGTCCCATTCCTGAGCGGCCATCAGTACCGGCACGGCCAGGAGGCAGAGGGCGGTAGCGATGGTGGGAGACAGGGCGCTTTTGGTTTTCTTTTTCAGGAAGTTGTACACAGCGAGCACGCCGAGGCCGATCCAGATAGCGAAAGCGTAGAAAGAGCCTACATAAGCGTAGTCACGTTCACGTGGCTGGTTACCGGCCTGGTTGAGGTACAGTACGATCGCGATGCCTGTAAAGAAGAACAGGAGCGATACCACGAGGGTATCTTTACGATGGTTGTTGTACTGGAAGAAGAAACCGATGATACCGAGGATGAACGGCAGGAAGAACAGGGTATTGTGTCCTTTGTTTTCTTTCAGGCTGTCCGGCATCATGCTCTGGTCGCCATAGATCATGTTATCGATGAAGGGGATACCGGAGATCCAGTTGCCGTCACGTACGTTGCCGTAGCCCTGGGTATCGTTTTGTTTTCCGACGAAGTTCCACATGAAGTAGCGGAAGTACATGAAGTTCATCTGGTATTGTACAAAGAACTTGATGTTATCGCCGAAGCCTGGTTTTTCGTTGGCGTCGAGTCCGAGCCAGGAGCGGTAGAAGTCCGCGTGGCCCTGATCGTTGCTGGCGTCCCATACGCGTGGGAACAGCATCATATCTTCGGAAGCGTATTTAGGCTCCATCTTTTTGCCGGCCACCACGTATTTCTTAGCGCCGCGGGCGTAGATGTTGCCGCCTTCGTCATACCGTTCGGGGCGGGCGGTGAACACCTGACCATAGATCAGGGGGAAATCGCCATATTGTTCGCGGCCGAGGTAACCTACGAGGGAGATCGGGTTGTCCACGTTGTACATATCTACAGAAGGATTGGAAGTAGAACGCACCATGGTGGTGATATACGTAGAATATCCGAGGAGAGTGAAGAGAATGAAAAGGATGGTCAACCGGCTGAAGTGCAGTGTTTTGCCCGCGTCGAGTTTAACGCCGAATGCTTTCAGCAGGGTTGGTATCAGCAGGAAGAACGCTGCCAGTAATACTTTGAAGAATACCACGCCGCCGCTGGTGTCATTGTAGGCGGGCACCAGGATCACGGAAGCGATCACGATCAGCGGAGCATACAGGCCGAGTTTGGGTTTTCTGTAACCCAGCACCAGTACTGCGGTAATCGCTGCAAAGTAGAAGATAAACCCGGAGAAGTAGCCCATGCCGAGGTTATTGACGAAGATAACGTCCATATAACCGGAGGCTTTTACGGTGTCCTGGATCAGGTATTTCTGGATCATACCGGTGATGGCACAGCCGATGATGAAAGCCCAGAAAGTGCCCCATGCTGTGGGTTTGAATCTTTTGAAGTAATACACCATAACGATGGCCGGGATGGTGAGGAGGTTGAGCAGGTGCACCCCGATGGAGAGGCCCAGGAGGTAAGCGATCAACACGATCCATCTGTCGGCATAAGGTTCGTCGGCCTCATGTTCCCATTTGAGGATGGCCCAGAACACGATGGCGGTAAAGAAGGAGGACATACCATATACTTCACCTTCCACAGCGGAGAACCAGAATGAATCAGAAAAGGTATACGCGAGAGACCCTACGATACCGGCGCCCATGATAGCGATCATTTTTTCACGGGAGATTTCTTCACCGGCTTTAACCATTAGACGACGGGCGAAGTGCGTGATGGTCCAGAAGAGGAACAGGATGGTGAAACCACTGGCCAGGGCAGTCATGGTATTTACGCCCAGGGCGGCCTGTGAGGGTTTCAGGAACATGCTGAAGAGTCTTCCGAGCAACACGAACAGGGGTGCTCCGGGAGGGTGGGGGACTTGTACTTTGTACGCACTGGAAATGAACTCGCCGCAGTCCCACAAGCTGCCCGTGGCCTCCATAGTCATAATGTAAACAGAGCAGGCTATGATGCAAATCACCCAGCCAACTATGTTGTTGGTCCTTTTAAAATTCATAAGGTTGTTTTAAGGTCCGACAAAAATATAAAAAGTAGCAAATTATGCTAATCTGCCGAACAGTTTTAACTTTTTGTAAATATCTTTTTAATTGTTAGCTATCCGCTTGAATAGTAGCCGGTTTGGGGGGAATTAAAATACCATTAGAATTCCCAGTCCGCCCGGCGGGCGTTCAGGCTTTGAAAGCCTCTGTAACGGTCCATGCTGCTGGTTTTGCGCTGAAAAGCACTTTAGTGGCCGCCCATGTTTCCCGGAAGAGGTCTGACTGCCGGTAGGCTTCCAGTGCGGTTTCGGACTCCCATTTGCTGAAGGTGAAGAAGGTGTTTCCGGAGGCCGGATGTTCCCAAAGTTCGAGGTGGAGGCATCCGGGGAAGTGCCGGATCAGATTTTGTTGACGGGAAAACAGTTCCCGGAAGGAGTTTACCTTGTCGGGCGCAAACTCCATCTTAACGAGTCTGTTGATCATTGAAATATTATTCTGACAGTTTGGTAAAATGAAAGTTGCTGGAAGCCGGTGGGCTGGGTCAGTTGGTCCCTGCGGAATCCCTGCAGGCCGAAGAGGCCGGCGGCATTTCCTTTGTTGATAGCTATTTCGAGGTAGCCGGCAGCGTTAAAGAGGGCCAGTTTCTGGCCTTCGGGCACGTCGGCGTAGGATTCGCTGATCTGGTTGATGACTTCATTGCGGCGGAAGAATATCTGGAAGCGGCGGTTCTTGCGTTGCGCATCGAACTGGTCGCGGGTGATATTGACCACTACGTTTTCGAAGCTGTCGATATGGATGATCTGGCCTTCGATGAAGTCATCGCCTACCAGGGGTTGCAGGTTATGTTTTACCTGGATCTGTTGCGTGAGGGGCGCTATTTCCCCGAGCGCTTTGCCTCTGCTCAGTTCACGGGCAGCCATGGCCAGCAGCTGGATCATGGTGAACGTGGTCTTGGGCGCATTGGCGGGCAGCGGTATTTTCACCACTTTCTCCGGCATACCTCCGGCGATCATGGTCAGCAGGCCGTTATCGGCACAGCCGATATACTGGCCGTTATGTTCCGCCACCAGGACGTGGTCCGGTTTCCGGTCGAACAGATTGATCAATACAAAATGGAACGTGCCAAGCGGAAACCAGGCGAAAGCGCTTTTACAGATGTAAGTGGCCTGGGGGAGATTGAACGGGCTGATATGGTGGGTGATGTCCGTAACATGACATTCCGGGCAGTAATGCCAGAGCTGCCCTTTGATGGCACCTACCAGGTAATCCTGCATCCCTATGTCTGATGTTAATGTTATAATGGACATGCCAGAAATTCTAAATCCCGCTCTAAATTCACATTTCAACGCCCTTCCTTGCTAACAGTTACCGGTATCACATCTGAATGGCATAATTAAATGTCCGCTTTCCTTCCAAAAAAGATGCCATGGGGTTTTAAATGCAATCTCATTGCAAATAAAGGTAAAAATACCGATGGCGCCTATTTTAAGCAGAAAATTTGATTTTTACTGTAAAGGGGAATTGGGTTCTTTCTTAAAGTGGTTATAAACGAGTTTGTCCAGCATGCCGGGTATCACCCTGCTGAGGAATACGGTGAGCTTGCCCTGTCCTGTCAGTACCAGCGTGCGTTTGCGCTTAGCGATAGCTTTGGCGATAGCTGTTGCCACGGCTTCAGCGCTCATGAGTTTGTCCTCGTCGAGCGGCGTTTCACTCTGTGCCTGTCCCTGCGGGTTCAACGCCGTATTCCGTATATTCGACGACGTGAAGCCAGGGCATACCCACATCACGTTGACGCCTGTATGCAGATTCTCGGTCCTCAATGCCTCGAGGAAACCCTGCATCGCGAATTTGGAAGCGGAGTAGCCGGTCCGCCCCGGAAGGCCGCGGTAGCCCGCAATGGAAGATACCCCCACGATAGTGCCCTTCGACGCCAGGATAGCCGGCAACGCATACTTGGTGCAATAAACAGTCCCCCAGAAATTGATATCCATCAGCGACTTCAGCACACTCAAATCCAGATCACGGAACAGTGCCCGCATGGAAATACCTGCGTTGTTGATCAACACGTCGATACCGCCGAACTGTTTATTCACCGCTTCAATGAATGCCTTACAATCGTCTTCTTTACTCACGTCCGCAACAAAGATGAACAGCCCCTTCGGATTGTTCAGCTCATTGCGCAGCGCTTCCAGCGCCGGCAGCTTGCGGCCGCATACCGCCACATTAGCGCCGTGTTGCAGCATCTCCACCACCATAGCCCTGCCAATCCCCGATGATCCACCGGTAATAACGACTGTCTTGTTCTGAAAGAAAGTTTTCATGGGTATATTTTTGCACTGCAAAAATAGGCGAGAAGTTCATAGTAACAGCATTTTATTATAGGTGTGATACATATTTGTACTGCTGTTATTGGCTTATAAGCCTTATTGGTGGGGATCTTCAGAATTTTTTTGACAAAAACTTGTTTAAAAATAAATTATTCCTATTTTTGCACTCCCTTCAGAAAAGGGAATGATTCCGTAGCTCAGTTGGTAGAGCAATACACTTTTAATGTATGGGCCCTGGGTTCGAGTCCCAGCGGGATCACCTGATGGGACAAGTCTAAAACAGATAGGCTTGTCCCATTTTCTTTTTCTGCCAAAGCCTTATCCATGCTGAATATTAGCTGAACTGCATAATTTACTCTAGGAGTTCGATATGCGTCACCAGTAAATACCAGTTTATCGGGGTATATCGAACTTATGATCTGTCGCCGGGTTTCTACTGCACCACTTTCATATAAATTATCAAGCTGAGAAAGGTTTCGCATACCCTTTTCGAGAATCCCCTCAATGTTGTAGTTTTTCTTAGGAATCTCCGCCAGCCGATCCTCTAGCTTTGAAATGGCTTTTTCATACTCTTCTTTACTTTGCCTAAAATCTTCGTCAGTGATTTTGTGTTGGAACAGACATTTCCGTGCCTCCCTTATCAGGTCTGTATAGGTGTCTATTTGTGACATTAAACTATCCCTTTCGTCATTGGTGCTTTTAGTTTGGGCCTTAAAATAGTATTCGAGGGCAGGCCGGAAAATATCACGGAATGGAGATCGTGGCACAAACTTGCGAAGCTCTTTTGAAAAAAGCTGATTTGCCCTCTCTGCTGGAAAGCGGCATCCGCATGATGTTATGCAATGGTAATAGTGATAATGCTTGTATTTGCCTTTCGATGCGCTGCCGGTTAGCATCCTGCCGCAGCGGGGGCAAACTAAAAAACCGCGCAGCGGCAGGTTGTCATCAACAACAATCTTTGTCCGTTGCTTTTTACGCCGTCCGTCGAGAATTTCCTGTACCAGATAAAAAAGGGTTGAAGATATGATAGGCTGGTGTTTCCCCTGCACAAAGATACTTTCCTCGTCTTTGAACTTAGGAACGTGAATTTTGCCGCAATAGATTGGATTACGTACTGCCACCCAAAAATTGTTCTTGCTGCATTTTAAACCACGCTTGCGAGCCATTTGCAGGATCTGCTCTGTATTGAACCGGTTGGAGGCAATTTCTTCAAATACCCACCTCATGATATCTGCCTCTGGTTGCTTAGGGCAGATGTATTTAACCTTGCCGCTTTCGTCCGTTTTGTTTTGATACCCGATCGGAGCTGTACCCATCCAGCGGCCTTCTTTTCGAGCGCGGCGCATTCCATAAAAAACATTGAGAGCGCGACGGTCATTCTCGACTTCAGGCGTGGACAGATACACGGCCATCATGATCTTGCTTTCGGGGATCGTCATGTCCAAAGGCTGCTCGATTGCCTGCGGTTCCACTCCGAGTTTACGAATGGTGCTAATCATCTGATAGGCATCCCCTGCGTTGCGAGAAAATCTATCCCATTTGGTGAAAAGCACAAGATCAACCTGATGCTTCTTTTTTCGCCAATCGAACAGGAGCTTATTCCACTGTGGACGATTGAAAGTTTTGGCACTGTGATCCTCAAAAATCACTTGGCGTATTTGAATAAAGTTGTGGTCGCAGTATCTACGCAGCACTTCTTCCTGGCTTCTTTGGGAGAAGCCTTTGTCTCGCTGATCGTCTGTACTCACTCTGATGTATAAATCTGCTACTAACATATGGTTACTTTTAAAAAAATTGATTAGCAATAACTATCCGCGCATAATTGTCATTTTGAGGCCCGTATAATTTTATGGCGTCGGCAAAGGATTCCGAATCGTCAATTGGCATAACGGTAATCCCCATTCTATTAAGAGTAGCTTTTACAATAAGCAATTCCTCAAAGTTCTTACTGAATCTGTCCCACGACGTGAACAGTATAAAATCGGGCTTGACAGCAGAAGACTGTAAGCGTTTGTAGTATGCTAACCATCCGCTTCTTTTAAAGTTACCAGCGGGACAGTAGTCGAATATTTTTTCCCCTATTTCTAACTGGTGGATGGTGCAGTATTCAAAAAGTGCCTTTTCTTGGTGCGCAATACAATTCCGTTGGGCGGAAACCTCATTCCTTGCGCGTATATATAAATCAGCTTTCTTCATGACTTAAAATTTCGGTGATTGTAATTTCAGCAAATAGATAGATAATGTCGAGGATGGCTGCGGCTTCTTCCACAGATACAGTAATGCCCTGTTCACCCAGTATTTTAACTGCGGTTTCCGGCTTCATTTTTTTGTCCATAACACACACTTGTTCATACTTCACAATTCCAAGTGCTAAGAGGGATATAACGAAATTACTAATGAAAGTGCATTGTTTTGTTGCCCTGTGCGGTCTGGCGATCTCTGTATAATCGTTCGGAACAAAGCAAGATGTATCTATGTGCCACAAATTTGAAAGATTTAGAAAACGTTTAATAAATCGTTGAAAAAATTAAATGTTTGTCGTTTACTCATGGAGGATTTGATCGCCTGTTTTTTGCTTTCTCTCGAAGAGAAATAACGTCCTGAATGTCTTTTACAATCCCCTCGTCAAATAGCACTTTCATACCGGGGCGATCCTTGATTAGTTGTTGTTTCTCCTTTTCCATATAAATGTCGTATAGATGCTCGTAAAGAGCGAAGTAGTAGCCAATCTGATAAATAAGAAGCTGACTTTTGAACTTTCGCAGTAGGCTTTTTTGTTGGATGCGATTAATGGAAGCAATGCGATTTCCAAGTTCATAAAGATGCAGTTCAGTTGTTTTGAGCTGCTGGCGGAGCTGCTCTGAAGACCACCTATTATAGCGGTAGTCAGCAATTATTTGAGGGAGTATGGGCATAGCGTTAAGGTATACGCGAAAAGTACGTGAATTAGCAGATTTTCATTAATTTGAAGGTGTTGACTTTTACGGAGCAGCGGTTGATTTTTACCGAATGAAAGACTGCCGGTGAAAAGGCTTGCTGGAATGGTTCCGATGACGTAAATTCGTGCCCTCCAATCAGACTTTCTCCCGCGATAAAAATGTATGCGTGTTTCAATGGCTATATATACATATACACATACACGCATTCGTTACACTAACATGATGGACTGATTCCAAAAAAAAGAGACTGGCGTTTACAAGTAATTAACATTTGGAATTTGGAATCAAAGTATTTTACGACATTCCTAATCAATAGTAACTATGAGTTTCACTGAAAGAAAAACCGTTGACGAAGAATTAAAAGTTCTTGAAACAAATGTGGCGCAAGTAAAAAAGGCTTCGCGAAATCCAATTGCACAGCCGCCAGCGTTGTTAAATATAAATGGACAGCCGCTGTTTCGGCCCTATACCATCAATGCTATTCAAGGTAAAGAAGGTAGTCATAAAAGCCGGTTGGCGGAGATCATCTGCACTGCCGCTATTGTCGGAAATAACGCTGTCGGTAATCCGGGTGGCAATCAACTGAATATTGTCGCAAACCCGGATATGCCCTGCCATGTTTTGTATGTTGACACTGAACGCAACATGCAGGACGAGTTTCCTACTTCTATTCAATCCCTGAATAGGAATGCGGGCCACAAACCAAATACCATTTCATCCCGTTTTACTCCTGTTCCTATATTGAATATTTCCCGGGATAATAGGCTGGAAGTTTTGCAGTCATATGTCGAAAAACTGAGGAAAAAAGTAAAGGAACATATGTTGGTCGTTCTTGATGTTTCTACGGATTGTATCGATGATTTTAACTCCTCTACAAGTGCAAACAAGATCCATGACTGGATGAACGTCATGAGAACTGAATTTAATATGACCTTCCTGCTGTTGATACATGAGAATCTGAGCGGAAATGACAAAGCCCGCGGACACGTAGGTACGGAGCTTACATTGAAGGCGTCTACTCAATTGCAGATACGTCGTGTGAATGATAAAGAGGACAAAGATGTTTTCCAATTGGTGTTTAAGAAAATGCGTTTTAAAAGACGGTATGAACCGATTTATATTGCTTATGATGAAGAGCTGGAAACATTGGTTAAAGTGGACTACAAGGATGAAGATAAAAGCGAAAAGGAAGGCTCCAGTTCGGCGAACGAATTACACGCTGCCCTGGCTGAAGCCTTTAGCGAACGACGAGAATATTCTCGTGCGGAGCTTGCATCTTTTGTAGCAAAGAGGTTGAACGGTGCCTATAACGAAAACACGGTAGCGCGCAAACTGTCAGACCTCAGTCGTGAGGATCAGTTTATATTGAACATCAACGGAGGTGGAAAATTCATATCAGAAAAACGCAGTCGCGAAACCTTTTATCTGTTTCAACCTACTGCCGAACATGACGTGGCAGATGCTCCAACAGCCAATTAAGTTTTTTTCACGATCAGCCCTTCCTGCGACGGATCATTTAAGACGCTTTGTAACACTGCCTCGACTATATCTTGCACATCCTGCTTGATGATGGCGTAATTGTCCATAATATCCTTGCGGGTTACAGGTTTAACCACCGGGACAGGTAGATAACTTTCCTTCTCATTTTTCAAGACGGCGTTATCGACTTTCACATGAGCATGGAACCGTTTTAGTTCAATGGGCTGCTCAGGTGTATCTGCGCAAATTCCAACAAATTCACCACTCGATAGGTTTGAAATCGTACTCACTGGCACGGCCATTTCCAGTTGCTTGCTTCGGGAAATGGACGTGTCACCGCTGTTAATGGAGATACTCTCTCTATCTTGCATTGTTTTGCCGAGGCGCTCCGATACCTGTTTGGCGAGTTCCCCGCTGGTCTGACCGATCATAATATTCCCGCAAATGTTCAACACAACATCAGCCCACTCTTTCCCGTACTGAAGCCTCAACTGATGATCCGACTGCATAGCCAAAATGGTAGAAATTAGATGGCTTCTCGCGCTGGCGATTTGGGTGCTGAGTTCCAAAAATGTGAGGGTGGGAAATTCATCTAGTACTACTGCGGATTTGGTTTTCCCTGGCTGGTTCATGATCTTGCTGATCCGCGTCATGAACAAGCTCAATAGTGGCCCGTAAACCTCTTGTTTCTGCGGGTTGTTTGCCAAACACAAAATCTTTGGTGCAGCAGGGTTATTAATATCTAACGTGAAATCGTTGCCGCTTAATAGGTAGTATATGGTTGGTGATGACAGCCGGGCAAGGCCAATTTTGGCAGCATCAAGCTGGCCCTCCAGTTGCTCCATTGTGTTTTCAACGAACGCAGAAATGAAAGGTGAAATGAAAGCTGATATTTCCGGCTCTGTTTGAAGTACCGTAAACAGCTTATCCATTTTCACCTGCATAAATTCTATGACATGCGGCAAGGTGCAGTAGCGGCCATCTTCATATTTTCGTAGAAACCAAATGACAGAAATGGTGAAATTAATTGCAGACTCCACGAAAAAATCTCCTTGCTTGCGGAGCCAGCTTTTGTTGGTACCGAGCATGAGTATGCGCGCAGCTTCAACGGCATCAGAAATGTCGTGCATCATCTCGGGGAATAGCGGATTACAGCGGTTACTGTGCGGGAGGTCGTCAAAATTTATTACGTGAAATGTGGGTTTCACCGGATACTTATTCCGGTTTTTCAGATAGTGGTTGTATGCAATAATGGTGAGGTCGGGATACTTGAAATCATACAACACCATTGCATGGTGTTTGGCAAGAAGTTGCCGGATTGCAGGCTCAATTAGGTATCTGGATTTTCCTGCTCCGGGCGATGCCACACAGAGTAGGCCACGCGCAGGCGAAACATAGTTCAGCCATGAATCCCGCCGAGAGCCTTTGTAAAAATAGAACGCAGGTAGGTTAATCGAAAACTCATTTTCAAGTAGTTTCTCCTGCTGCGGAAACGTTTCATTCTCCTTGTTAAAAATATCTCCGCTCAGTCTTTTTTTTAAAGACCTGGCTATTATACTGCCTCCTGTAATGAGTAGTATAAACGCCAGTGCATTTAATAATATGTATACAGTAGCAACAACTTGCGCCGGAAGTCTGTCTACAATTAATATCAGACCACTGATAAAGTAGATTATTAATCCGGAAAAGAGAAGGGCTACACCGGCTTTAGCGTCAGCTTTTTCATCCTTCCTGCCGCGCACTCCGAGTAAGGAAAGAAACAGGAACAAAAGTGCTATGAGTTTACTTTTGAAGTACCCTGATAGTAGCCCAGTCTTTATAATGTTTTTCAGTAATTGGTCTGATATATTGCTCGTCCACCCGACGAGCTTAAAAGCGTAATAGCAGTGGTGGTAGCAATGAAGGAGAAGAATTACTATTGCTATCATTCTTGTGAGGTCAATGATCTTTTTCAACCCCTGTTCGTTTTCACCTGTTCGCATTGACATAACAAAATATTTTTGTACTTGATCTACTGGCTTCCGAAGTATTCTTTACTGGATTCGCACCTGCGGAATGTTGGTTGCCAGCAGGTTTAATGAAATAGTCTTTTTCGCTTTTTCCGTTTTCTTTCGTCAAATTCAGCCTGCGGAGAGGTTTCCTTTTCTATCTCCAATACCGATTCGATAGCGCCTTTTACTACCTCTGCGGGCGTCTGCTCTGGCTTGGGTGAAAGGGATGTTGCGGGTTTGAGATGCAGGGCATTCTGAGGCGTAGGCAGGATCTGCTGGAGGCGATTTTGCATTTGGTTTGCACTGTAGGCTTTACCGAGATCAGAACCATTAAAAACAGTTTGGGTTTTGTGATCTACATAGGTCAACCCATAGATGATACCATCCGCGTTTTGTCGAACCACAAGGGCGATCCGCTCTTTCTGTAAATGTGTTTGCAGCTCGGGTATGGTGATTTTACCTTTTGTCGCGATGATATAGTCTATGGCGTTGCGAACACGCTGCATATGTGGGCGGCGGTCGATTTGATTTTGTTGGAATCTTTTTTCCAGATTTTTAAGTGTGGGTTTGTTGTAGATATGGCTTGCCGGGATAGGCACGCCCACTTTTTCGCCATTGGTGTTAAGCACCCTATAAACCAGTCCGCCAGCTTTGTATATGCGGGATTCTTTACCGCCCTGATCGGCGGTGATATTATATTGTCGCAGGACGGCATTCAGTTCAGGTAGCGAGGTGTATTTGTATTTCGGAAGGACTGCATCGAGAACATTGGCGATTGCTCGTTTAGTGCCTGATGCGGCATTTTTTCCGTACAAGATTTTCTCAACATTTACCGGCTTTACTTCATGTACCTGCTGCCGCTGTTTTGAATCTGCCCGGACAAGATTAAAGTCCTTTTCTATTTGTTTTCGCGCCTTTTCTGACTGGTTTTTGCCGATGTTATGTAATGGTATCCTTTTTCCATTTCGCCTGATATTCGTGGTGACGATATGTATGTGCGGGTGGCTGGCATCGTTGTGACGATATACGAGGTACGGTTGATCTCCAAAGCCGATTTTCTGAAGGTAAGAATCAGCAATTTTTTGCAGCGTACTGTCGTCGATTTTTTCCGATGGATCAAAATTCAAAGAGATATGGACGCTGTTTACTTTCGTGCGCTCGTTACGAGCCGCGAGGTTCTGTAATGTTCCCAGTTTGTCGGTGATGCCTAGCTTATGCGTGTCCTTTGCGAAGTTCCGGGAATGAATGAGGACAGCAGCGGACTGCTTTACCTTATGTTCATTGTAGTGGAGTGCATTGCGCAGGGACTTGCTGGCGTTTACTCTTGCAACCATTTGTCATTGATTTGAGCGATTTTCTCTTTGATCTCGATGATCTTTTCGTTCAAGGCTTTACGGCCAGCTTCATTCAGTGAGAGCCAACCTGCGAGGTCAGATTTATCATTGAGCATGTGGAGTTTTTTGACGACCTGGTTGTAGTTGTTGGCGATGGCATTCAGCTCGTCTTTGAGCAGAATTAATACTGCCATTAAGTCATCGAGCGACTGGTTTCTGTGATACATTTTGATGGGCTTGTCCAATAGGATTTTCCGAATATGCTCACTGAATTTTTGGCTTGACGAAGTGGTGAATTGTGCGTATAGCTTATTGTATTCCTCCGGCGTGAGCCGCACATGGAGGTGCTTGTCGCGATTGATCTTTTGCGCTTTCATTTGATAAATTTTGAATGGGAAAAAATGGTTCTTTTAGCGCCTGTGGCGATTCCCGGCCCCGACTTCGGAGAGGGCCGGCCAGATTCGGTTGAGGCTTGTGCCACAACCGTACATCTGGCCGATCGCGGCGCAGCAGGCGATCTCAGATTTTGTCATGGGTGACAAATGGGTGTGCAGTACTGGATGCAGCAATGGCCTATGGCAAACATGGGCCGTTGCCCAGGTGAGTAGAGTACCTATCGCCGGGAAATGCTAAGGGCTTCGGCGCTGTTGGTGCTGGTTGTGCTGGTGCTGTTGTTGTGGATGATTTGTTAGCAGCCAGTCATTGAGGTCTTTGGAAGGTGCATATAGCTTGCGTTCGTCGCTGAATTTATGGCAGTCGATAGCCATTGCCTGCTTAGTTACCTTGTCGCCTGACTTGTCGTTGTCGAGATATAATTTGACACGATCATGGGCTGTCATGCGGGAAATATTATTGCCGAAAAAAGAGAGAGAGTTTAGTATCAAAAAATTGGTTGGTGGCTGTTGTTTGTTGCGATTAATGGCTTGATGGGAGAGGAAATTAAAAAAGCCTTCAAATACTGCAAGCTCACCTGATTTGTTGTCTATAAACGTGGACGTTTTGGGTGCGGAGCTGGCTTTGATATACTTGTTGCGCAGCTCGTATCCACCAGCATCATTTTTGAATCCGATGGCATAGTAATTTTTCCCTTTGAGATCGTAATGCACCTCTTTCAAATATCGTTCTGCGGTATCCAAGGGAATGCCGCGTTGTCGCACATACTGGATCAATGGAAGTGATGTTATCGGCTGAACTCTGCGGATAGTAATTTCACTCTGTGGCCCGTTTGGATCTTCCTTCTGCTGGGTTGGTCTAAACGTCGGAGTGTTTGCATCCAGTTTTTGCAGAAAATCTTTCACGGAGCATTGGTGGAACTTGATGCCGAAGTCGATCAGGTTGCCGTGGTCACCACTACCCCAATCCTTCCATTTGTTCATGCTCCGATTGATCTTGAAAGAGGGTGTCTTTTCATCCGGACGTAGCGGGGAAATATACCAGTAATGAGGTTCGTTAATCGTCTTGGGCTGGAATCCTATTTTGGCAAGATAGTCTACCATGTCCAGCTCTTTCGCTTGCTCTATTGTCATAACTCACAGTTTTCAAAATCCACTAATCAATAATGCAGATACAAAAGTAACTCTGTGGCACAGCGGGGAACATACCCCTGCAAATAAGGAAGTAGGATAAGCATGGATGTGATGATGGAAGAAAATATTTTTACAACAGAAAAATATTGTTCATAAAAACGCAAGTGTATGTTAAGTGCAAAAGACGTAGTGGTGGTGTTTGAAACATTACTCGCAAGCCCTGGAATGGGTGATTCGGTGAAGTTGTCTGTGAACCAACCGCGCAGACTAATCCTGCTTTTGGTGAAAGTGATTGATTCAGGCTTAAAGAACAGGGAAGATAGTCTACTAGCAGGTATGGATGAAAATACTGCTGGCGAGATAAAAGGCATTGCGGATGAGTTGCTGAAGAAAGCCGGGCTAACTGAACTGAACGAAAAAATATCCTTGTTAACGCAGAAATGAAATGAAGATGGAGAACAATGTGCTGGCGTGGGGGAAAGCCCTAGAGATCGGGCTGCGTCCAAAGGATTATCCTTATGAATCAAAAATGATTCCTACCGGATTGGTGGTTGCCCGTTTGGACTTCAAAATATGGGCAAAGAAGGTGATGGGGATTAATGGTTACTTTTCACAGGAAGGAGGCTTGAGGTTCCAGTTGACGGTATTTCTCAACAAACGGTTACGAAACTATACCTTGAACAGTGAATCGTTGGACTTTGCATTTTGTCCAGTAGATTATCGGTATGAATTGAAAATCGGAATACGGAAAGGCAGACCATTTTTGGAAAGCATTCGATGCCTGGAGTTGTAGATCATTGTCTATTTAGGTAATTGCAAGCTGCCGCCATGCGTTGTCTTCTATCAAATGAGCTAACGCATGGCGGCAGCTTCTTTTGGATCATGTTCTATTTTTTTTCCACATATCAAATAGATCCTTTTCTGCATCTTTGGGATCGAAGAAAATTGGGTTCATGGTTGATGTAGGAACTTCGTAAACTATTTTTCCGTCCCATTTGGTTTCAAAGAAAAAGTAACCATCAAGGTATGTATGAAAAGCTAAAACATCACCGTCTTCATTCAGGTTTTCTGCATATGGGTATTTATCCGGATCTGAAAGTGCCTCCTGCATAGTTACTCGTCTCGCAGACCGGCAGAAAACCTTATAAGCGTTTTTCCTTTTAGGTATTGACATATGGTTTTTTTTAAGTGGGAAAATGGCGGCGCCGGATGGGGCGCCGCTGATTACTAGTTACTGTGCGCCGTCTCCTGTTTCATAAAGGCCAGCTACCATATAGGCGTGATCTACGGCGCTTCTACTGATAAACTGTTGCCAGGCGTTGCCCTCGGAACGGGAGAAGCGGAAACCCCTGCTACGCAAACGGTTTATAATATCTTCATTCGGCTTGTTCGGAAAGAAAAGCTGTACCCGGTTTGCCTCTGTATTTATTACTACACGAACGCCATTTATCGTTTTTTCAGCGGTTATAAGCTGTTCCAAACGTTCTAGTTGGGCAATGCGTTGTTTTACCCTACGGATATTGGCGTTGTTGTTTCGGAGGGTGTAATCTGCGAAGCCAGTACGCTTTAAATAGTCAGGCGTTGTAATCTCCAGCCAGATTTTTTCTGTGGCGTGGGGAAGGTTCATAAATGCCGCTTTGTTACGGGATTTGACGCATTTATTAGCTGCTTTCATAAATGCTTGGGTACTTTCCAATACTGCAAGTTTGTCCTTTAGTTTGGCGATTGCCTGCGGATCGTCTGATGAAATAGAATCATTCGCCTCTATTGTGGCAGCCTTGTTTTCATAGTACCTGGCCTTGTCACTGGCTGCAATGGATTTTCCATGTGTAGTGTGAATTTTCTCCCGGTATCTCCGATCCCTCTTTTCAGAATGATGCCCTACCAGTATTGGCTGGCCCATAGGAATATAAGAGGCCATATCCATAGCCTTGTTATACAGGTTATCAGATTCCTTTTTCAATTTAGCCGCCTGCTCGTTTGCGTAGTCAATGCGGTTCTGTCGGCGTTCTTCATAATTGTGTTTCATAATGATGTGTTTTAATGGCCTGCCCTCCATGTCCACGGAAGGCAGACCGGTTAAGGAAAAAAGTGTCTCTGAGGAAATTCTATGAAAGAAGTGTGTAGGCTGCTATGATCTTTTTGCTCATAGCCTCGGCCTCAGCAAGCCGGTGCTGGTTGGTATCAGGATGCCATTGCCGTATCAGTTGACGGAATGCCGTTTTTATTTCTGCTGCGGAAGCTGCCGGTGATATGCCTAGTATCTCATGCGGAGTTTGCACAGCTTCATTCATTAGTACGGTAGCATCTTCCTTGCTCATAGTCTGTTTGAACGCATCCCGCCAGCTCTGAGCATTGCCGTAGCCGCCTGCTGTATCGTATGTCTGGTAACCGTCGAGGAAGCCTTTTTTCTTTGCCATAGTCTAATGGTTTATTAGATTCACTTCATACGGTGTACAGTTTGCCGGTAGCCCGAGGGCGGAAAGGTGTTTGCAAGTCCGGTGCGTTCTCCAGCGCGGACAGGAACAGCCCCAATACCTGCCTTTTTTGTTCTGTGCGATAACATAGAGGCGATTGGATGTTTCGCTTTTTACGTTGAATCTGTGTTGCCATTGGTCATTATCAGGCAATACCATTTCAGGCCGTACAAATATTGTCGGTTGCATATCGTTTGTATTTAAGTATGATTTAAAAAATGAGCTGGTGAGCGAACTTGAATTTCTCGTTAGTGGTTTCGTGCTGGACGTACTGATCCAAACAGTGGCAGGTGTACAGTGCTATCATTCCATCGAAAAGCTGATCGGAAAACGCTTTCGGTGATTTTGCCAGTTTTTTTCCGTACTCTGAAATAATGCTGCTGGTTTCCGCAGCATAGCGCAACCAATGATCGGGGCCGATGATTGGGTTTTCTTTCCAGTCCTTACGGAGATCATCGGGCGCGGCGGTTATCCTGTCGGATAGTGCCTTTGTAAAATCGAGGAACGACGGCATTTCTTCGGGAAAAAGTTCACAGATTAATTTTGCTTTGTGAACATTGTACATTTGATTAAGTGCGGGCATGTGATTAAATTTTAGAGTGAGAGAATAAGCGCGGATTGCTCCGCGCTGGTGTTATTTCAAAAAGCCTTGTTGCTGGATATTCTTTAGCCATTGGTTTGCAAAAAGGCAGTGCTGATGTTGGTAGCCTGGCCAGAATGCTACAACTGTATTATTTTCTATTTCGATGCTTTCCTCATATAGTGGAAAGCTGTCCTGTTGGAACATCTGGGGGCAGACGTGAAGGTTTTTAAAGTCTGTTGGTTCCTTCCGGCAATCAACGACGAGAAAACACATTTCGGGGTCACGCATCAGGTCGCCGTTCATTTCGTAGTAGTGGCAAAGGCTGTAGATAGTGCCTTCTCCTGCGGCAGTAGTTATGAACCTGTTTAACACTTCCACCGTCAAAGGCATGAAGCCGGAGGATTCGAGTTTTACGTGCGATTGAGTTCCCAATTTTTCCAAGATTTGGCTAAATATTTCGGTAGCCTGTTGACTGATCTTTTTCATGAGATAAATTTTTTGAGTGAAAAGAAAAGATGAGCGGAGCGGCGGTTGTGCCGCCCCGGTATAATCATGCTTCGGTAAGTTCTTTTTTGGATTTGCCGTGTACAGTCTGCGAGCCGTATTTGGCGCGGATTTGTTCGAGGGGTGCGCCGTTGCCGCGCACTTTAAAGGCTTCATTTCTGTAGAACCATGCTACCTTTTTGGAAGCGAATATGAAGCGGGCATCTTTCAAGGTTTCCTTGACTGGTTTGGTATCACCGGTAACCCATATCCAGTTGCCGACCAGCTCAATAGTGATGCCGGGCAGATGAATGATTTTTTCAATCACTGCGCGGTATTCTTCGGACAGTTTTAACTCTTGGTCTACCTGTTCATCGGTGAGGCCGGAACCCTTCGCAATGAAGGCACAGGCAAAAGCATATTCTTTATTGATCTCCTGCATAGTGGCAGTATCTCCGCCCATGTCGGGATGATGTTCTTTTGCCAGCTCGCGGTAAAGTGTCTTAACTTCTTCTATGGTTTTGCAACTATTGAAATATTTCATGACTGATATTTTTAAAAGTTGAAAAGGGAATAGTTTGCAGCGGGTGCGGGTTTACTGTTGCGGGTGCTGTGTTTAGCGCGCAGGTAGCCTACGGCTACATCGTCATTTTTAAAGATTACCCACGCAGACAGCAGGGCCGTAGAACGGTTGGTACAGCGGCGGCGCTGTATTTCCCATGACATGCGCATCAGGCGGCTAAGTGTTGTTGTTTTCATCGATAAAAAGTTTATAGTGAGGAAGGAAGCCGGGGGCTTTCCCCGGCGGTGGTTCTACTGATTGGGATTTTTCAACAAGTCGTTTAACTTCTGTTTTACCGCTCTTGCTGTCTCGCCGTGCCATGAGTGTGCATTGGCGAGAAAGTAACAAACAATGCTGCGGGCGCTGTCTTCAAAAAAGTGATCGTTGATGCTGTCCAATGTTTCCAGTGCGGACAGGTAGGGTTTAGCGGTATAGTGTACGTTCTTCCAATCTGCGCGGATGATCTTCGCGATTTCTGATAAGTTGTTGGGAATTTGCATAACGAAAAAGTTTTGAGTTAAACATTGCGGCTTACTGTGTGCGCCGCTTTCTTCTTTTTCGCACGCAAAGCGTATTAGTGTTTTCAGGAAAGAAAAGAACTGCCTGCCAGAAAAAAATACTACCCGAGGCCCGTAACAATAAAAGCCATCGAGGGTGGAGATTTTTTTCCAGGGCTGTTCTTTTTGCATCCTGAAAACAGTACATCTATTGGAGTATTGTTGTAATTGTGTAACAATCGTGTGTACGTAGACGTTATTAACAAGTGGTATGTAATCGTGATTGGAAAAATGCTGTGAGTAATGGCGCTGGTGAATAGGAAAGCAGGACGTACAAGAGTGCGACGCAACGGATGCTATATTGATGTTCTTACGCCGACTACCCAAATACCCTAACTATTACCGGTAGAATGATGTAAATAGAAATGTTTACAGGCTTTGGGCTGATTTCTCCTGTAATTCAATCTGCTACTAGATAAATATGTAAATAAAGTAGACGAAGCCTATATGCTGAAATGGTTGGAGTTTAGTAAATTTATATAGGGGCAGCTCAACCGGACAATACCCCGTATTCAATAACCATTTTAAATTAATACGGAAAGATGCCAGCAACTTAATAGTAGGTAACCCATTAATCATTTAAACCCACCCTATATGTTTACCTTGTCCGAACGAACGAACGGAGTGGTTAGCTTTATGCCAAACAGTCCTTACGCTTTACCACAGTCCCACATTCCCGGAAGTCTAGCTTTCCAGTCTACTAACAATTTTGGCGATTTTTTTTATCAGGAAGTACAGCAGGAACATTTCACTATCTGGCGAAGTACCTACCAGCCTTACGAGGATGTATCGCTGCGTGTGCGGCGGGATCAGCGATGGCTGGGTTTTCGGCTAATGCTGAAGAAGCACATAGCGCATGTGTTCCTGGGCAAGCCTATTGGAATTATGCAGGGCCAGATGCACTTTGCCTATTCTCCTTTAACAGATGTTGAATTGCACCTAAAGGGGAACGAGGTATATGAGGTAGTGGATATGCAGGTATCGCCAGCTTTGTTCAGTCAGCTAAAACAACGCGGGCGCACGTTTGAGAATTTTGCAGCACAGATAGGATCAGATCGGCCCGTGTGGATTGCGGACAGGCCGGCGTGGAGTAGTTATACAGTGTTAGAAGCAATGGAAGACCTGCTGAAAGATCCCACAAGAGAAGTTGTAGCGAAGCACATTTTACAAGAGGTAGTCAATACACTTATCAAAAACAAGGAGCATGATAAGAAGATAGCTTTTGACCAGGTGGAGAACTTATATCTCGTCCGGGAGATGATCCGGAAAAGATACCCGGAGGCTATGACGTTGAAACAATGGGCGAAAGATACACGCATGAACACCACGGATTTTAAGTACAAGTTTCGGCAGGTGTTCGGTATTACGCCGTATCGCTACCTGATGTACGAACGTGTGAAAGCAGCGAAGCACATCATGCTGTCCAATCCACAATTACCGCTTAGTGAGGTGGCGAGACAATGCGGATTCCGTACATACAATAATTTGCGGCGTGCTTTCTTTCCGATGGAGAAAATAAAGCTGTCTGCATGGCGTGATAAAAATATCGGAATGGCTTTTCAATTATTGGTAGAGCTGATGTTGTTCGATTGGATGTAAAAAATACAATGTGTCAAAAAAGCAGTTTTTTACATCAAAAAGGAAATTTCAATTTTCCGATATTGTTAGCAATGTGGCGGCTTCCTACCTTTAGTACAGATTTAGCAGACACAATAGAAATCCTGAAGACCGCAGTTTAGCCAAAGGACAGTAACTCTAACTTACCAACAACAGAATGGAGCGTATAGTAATAAGGATAACCCTTATAGGGAATTGTATTGCCTATCATAACTATGAATTTCCATAAAACATATCGCTCATACATATCCGCAGATAGCCGTTGGCACATAGTGGCAGAGGTAGCGGCAGGTTTGCTCATATGCCTTTTCCTATTTACTGGACTTGATAAATTGTATAATTATTATCAGTTCAAAGATGCGTTGGGTAAGTCTCCCCTGTTGGTAGACATAGCGAATGTGCTGGCATGGTCACTCCCTGTAACGGAAATCATGATAGCCGTGGCGCTGTTCATTCCCGTAACACGTAAGGTCGGTTTTAAGGCGACCATCATAGTAATGTTGGTATTTATCGTTTACCTGAGCTATATGATGGCCTTTGCGCCGAAGCTGCCCTGTATGTGTGCGGGCTTGCTGGAATCTTTGTCGTGGAAGTCGCACATCGTGTTCAATTTTTTGATGATCGTTCTGGCGATACTTGGAATAGTGGCCAGCGGTAAACGATCCAGTACAGGTAGCCGAGCGCCTCCTGCATGAAGGGGTAATTTGTCCGGTATTCATCGTAAACAATTTTGATAACAACAAAAATTTCATGTCATGAAAAAGTATTTGTTCGGCATACTTGCCGCTGTGGTCGCATTTACTGGTTTTGCATTCAAGGAAGCCAAAAGCTCAAAGCGTGCTGATATGTACGTGTTCGAGTTCCGGAGCAGCCAGCCTTACACTCAAGCCAATGTGCAGAACCCCTCAAACGCTTATTGGGAGTACAAAGGCAAAAACCTGAGCGGCTGCGCTAATATCAATCAGAAGGCCTGCCGCGTGCTGGTGAGTGCCGATTATGTGGATGACCCCAACAGTCCTACAGAGCTGGCTGGAGTTTCCATCTCCGCTACCCAAAGTGGGACTACAGCTCACGTGACCGGAATATCCGGCAGCGGAAATCTGTATTCTAATCAAGCGGACTGATCTGTAGTTACGCAGGATAAAAAGAGGGTGTCTCAAAAGTATGAGGCGCCCTTTTTTCGTTTTATAGGCCTGTGTGGCGTGCAATAGTAATGGTTGATGGCGTGCAATAGCTAGGAAGTAGATTTTTTTTATAGATGTTTTATGGGGAGAGGGGAGTTTATAAAATAATGAACTGGGAGGCTTGCCTATTCAGGCTGTTTTCTTTCTGAGGTTATGTGCCAGCGCCAATAATCCTGTTTCTATTGCCACTTTCTCGATTCCCCGCAACATAAAGCGTTTAAAGGCGTGGTTGTGTTTGATGCTGGCGAAGACTGGCTCAACATCATAGCATCGCTGCTTTCTTTTCTGTATACCTCTAGTAGTATTTAACCGCTTGTCTGCCTGCTGTTTTAGGCGTCTCAAGTTGTGGTTGACCTCTATTATTCGGTTGCCTTTCTGGTCATGGCACAGCTTACGTAATGGGCATCTCCTGCAGTTTTCAGCCTGGTATTTTGTGATCGTTTGTTGGTAGCCGTTTTTAGTGACCTTCTTGAACTTCCCGATCTTTTTCATGGGTTTGCCACTGGGACAGATAAACTGTTTTTTCTTTTCGTCATACACCAGGTTGTCTGTTATATAAGGCTTCTTTTTTTTCCAGTTCTTGCGCTGCTTGCGGTCGAACTGCTGGTGCTTTACAAAAGCTGTGATGCGTTTGCCTTCCAGCCATTGATAGTTCTGTTCGGAACCATAGCCAGCATCAGTTGTAAGTGTATTGGGCTTTTGTTTGAAAGAGCGGATGTGTTGTCCCACGTGATCGATCAGTGTATTGGTATCAGTGGAGCTTTGATGGATAGAGTAAGAGGCAATGTATTGATTGTTGGTACTGATCTGCACATTGTATGCAGGCTTGAGTTGGCCATTGCGCATGTGGTCTTCCTTCATACGCATAAAGGTGGCATCCCGATCAGTTTTGCTAAAGCTGCTGCGTTGCTCTCCCAGGATCTTTTCCTGGGCCTCATACCTGTCCAGCGCTTCAGGCCAGTTCTTCTTGGCATAGGCTAACTTCTGCCGAACCTTTGCATCTATCTTTTTATCCTTCAGGGCAGTATTGATCGACTCGACGGTCTGTTGCACTTTCTCTGCTTCGATCTTCTTAAAACCCGAAGGATCGGTGTCATTATCTAACTCTGCTGCAGCTACTGATTGGGCATATTGCCAGAGTTCATTGAGCTGTGTCCTGATCTTCTCACGGCTGCTCTTGATGGCTTTGCCCCATACAAAAGTATAGCGGTTGGCATTGGCCTCGATCTTGGTGCCATCGGTGTAGAGATCCTTGATACTCAGTAAGCCTTCTTCGCATAACAATAAAACAACCTGCGTAAAAATAGGCTGCAGCGTCTTCTGTAATCGTTGTCCCCGGAACCGATTGATGGTATTGTGATCTGGCTTGCTCATGCCTGCCAGCCACATGTAAAATATGTTCTGACCTATAGCTTCTTCGATCTTACGGCTGCTGTAGACATTGTTGATGTAAGCGTACACCAGCACCTTTAATAGCATGCGGGGATGATAGCTACTGGTCCCACCGGGTTTGTATTGATGCAGCAAAGCCGTTATATCTATCTTGTCAAGTACCTCGTTGACCACCCGGACAGGGTGATCGGCAGCGATCAGGTCGTTGAGATCAGGGGGTAATAACATCCCCTGGTTCTGGTGGTTGGCCTTAAAGACAACCTTTAGTGTTTTTCCTCTTGCCATACTTATATAACAACAAAAATTGTCAAAAAGACCAATTCTGACACACTTTAGTTATACAGTCAAAATGTGCATAAAACCACCCGAAAAACTGAAAATAAAAAAAGGGTGCCTCAATTACTTTTGAGACACCCTTTTTTTAGTTTACTGTCCTTTTCCGAAACCGGGAGCAGCTTTATCATACCAGACCCGCTGTGAACTGAGGGTTGGCAAGTCCTGCGCATTGGGTGTGAATCCCTGCTGCTGCATGGCGGCCGACCAGTTGGCCCTGTTCACTTCTCCGGGATCTATCAGCCAGAAACGGCGTGGGATCAACTCGTTGAATGGTTCCCTGCCGTAGTAGGCCGAACCGGTTTTAGGATACCCCGTACGTCTGCAAAATACATATGCTTCATTGGGTTGCCGGTACATGCCCAGGAATTGCTGGATGTAAATTTTTTCCAGGTTGTTTACGCCGTTGAATTTCACCAACGGGTTAGCCAGGTAGTTGTTGATCTCTGTTGTCCCATCGCCGGAATAAGCGGTGGTGGAACCTGCGGCTGCTGCTATGGCATTCATGGTCTGTATCGAGGAGGTTACTCCTTTTTTGTACCAGTCTTCCGCGCTGCCTTTGGTATTTACGCCGCCGGCGTAACCTTTCTGGATGAACTCCGCTATATAAAAGCAGGTTTCCGCATAGGTAACGGCAACGTCCATGAACTTACCGGTTGCCTGGTTGAGTTGAGGCGAGAAAAACCTGCGGTTAATGGGAGAGATCAGGGAGTATTTTGTGAACTGGCTTACCGGTAGCGGGTTCCCGATATAGGATGCCACATCGGGATTGGTGGTCCAGTCGGCGGGTCCTCCCTGGTACATGATCAGCGGATCGTTCGGATCAATGAATGAAGGAAGGGATACCTGATATTTGGCCAGTGAATCTTTATAACTCCCCACCAGGTCATTTTTTTCGAAGTATACCGGTAACCGGGGATCATTGGTTTTCTTCAGGAAACTCATAATAGAAGTGGTGGCGTACCTGCGGCTGCGGTAATCAATATCTCCCCCGGTCCCGAATGGCACATAGGTGGCATTAACATATTTCACCTGCGAATCATTGTCGCTAATGGGGCCTATCGCGTCTTTCATCACTTCCTGGAAGATGGCCTGGCATTTTGCTTTGTCTGCATTCTCTAACCTGGCGGCTATACGAAGTTTAAGGGTATTGGCCAGTTTTACCCATTTTACCCAGTCGCTCTGGTAAAAAATGTCAGAGGGTCCGTAAACCATTTGTGCTACCGTTGAATTATCGGACAGTACTTTAATGGCCTCGTCGAGCTGCCCCAGCCAGTTGGCAAAGAGGGCTGGCTGTTCATCATAAACGGGATTGTATTTCTGTTCGTACCGTCCTTTTACGGCCTCGCTAAAAGGAATAGAGCCATTCATGTCTGTTACCTTGATGCCATGTAGCACCATCAGGATGTTGGTAACTACCTTTATTTTCTGGTACTTTTCCTTGTCGGGCATAGCATCCACCTGCCGCCTGATCTCATTCAGGTTGGGTAGTATCTGCAGGTAGTAACTATTGTACCGGGTATTTACGTTGTTGGTAATTTCGTACGGGCTGGAAGTGACATGTTGTGTAAAGCGCATCAGCTGTTCCATGCTTTCCCATACCCACTCGGTGCCCTGGTAGGTAAAGATTTTGTCCTCCGAATAGCTGAGCAGGAATTTTACATCCGGTTTACTCACCAGGCTTGGGTCGGTGTTGATATCGCCAAAATTTTTGGAGCAGGAGCCGGCGCCCAGCAGGGCCAGTGCTATGTAAACCTTTATATATCGGTGTTTTATATTTTTCATGATCTTGTTTTTTGATGTAGCAATAAACCGTTCATCAGAACCCTACCCTGATAGTACCTGCGATCGAGCGGATCATCGGTAAAAATCCTTCTTCACCGGAATAAGCAGTGTTGTTAGAGTTGTTGGAAGCAGGGTTATAGTTGTAGGGGAGACTGTTGTAGAGGTACAACAGGTCGCGGCCTACAACAGCCACGCTCAGGTTATTGAGCATCAGTTTTTTGCAGATACTGGCCGGGAACTGGTACGCCAGCGATACCTGCCGCAATGATACCCAGGTGTTCTTTTTGACCCAGTAATCGGCTACACCTGTGGAGGAGGAACCATAGCGATAATAAAACTGCGGAGCATGCGTAGGCTCTACATATCCTTTTTCGTAGGCTTGTGCGTAGGACATGCCGCCTACGTCCACCTGTGTTCCGTCGGGCTGTGTGATTGTCTGGCCTTTCGGGAATACGCCATCGGGGATCAGGCCGTCGTCGTAGGTCTGGCCATCGTATTTGCTGGTCCAGGTGATACCGCCGGTTGCGGCATCCCTTCCTGCCAGGGTATTGGGGAATACGCCGGTGTGGGTACCGTAACGGTAGGTGAGGAGCACAAAATCGCCCCCTATTTTAGCATCCAGCAGTACATTCAGCGAAAAGCCTTTATAGCGGAAGGTATTGCCCCAGCCTGCCCTGAATTTGGCATTGATGTCGCCAACATCCTGCCAGGTATTGCTACGGGCCGGGAATGCGGCACGGGCATCAGAGCGCCAGGCCAGTACCGGTTTACCGTTGTTGGGGTCATCTACCGGGTTGCCATTGGCATCTTTGGCCTGGTAGGGGCTGGAATGAATCAGTGTGCGTAATACGCCATAGGACTTACCTACTACGGCCCAGGTGCTTATTTCGCCGATATTGGCGCCCAGGTCGTATTCTGTCCGGCCGGGGTATAAATCCTTGATAAGGTTGCGGTTGAAGGAGTAGTTAAGATTGGTGCTCCATTCAAAATTCTTTGTTTTAACCGGTGTTCCGTCGATCATCAGTTCAAGTCCCCTGTTCTGGATGTTACCTGCATTGATGATAATACCATCCTGTCCGCTTTCCGGAGGGGTGGCTACGTCGAGGATCTGGTCCCGGGTGTTATCCTGGTATACGGATAAATCAAAGCCGATCCTGTTTTGCAGGAAACGCATTTCGGCGCCTAATTCCTTGGCTATTTTCCGTTGTGGCCTCAGGTTAGGCTGTATGACCATCAGCTTGCCGGTGAGCGGGTCACGGTAGCGGCTATAGGTCGACATAGGGATATCGGTCCCATTGGACGATGTGAAGCCGTTGAAGGTGAATCCGGGGTTGATGGTGAACGGATCGGTATCGTTACCCAGTGCTGCAAGATTTCCTCTCAGCTTACCATAACTGATCCAGGAGGGCAGTTTGAATGTTTCGGAAAACAACCATGATAAGCTAACGGCCGGGTAGTTGTAAAAGAAGTTACCGCCGCCGTTGGTGTAGGCCAGCGCGGAGGACCAGTCGCCCCGGAAGGTGGCTTGCAGGAACAGCTGGTTTTTCCAGGCCAGATCGGCGCTGGCATAGAGGGAGTTAAAAGCTTTTTTGGTTTTAAGTCCACCTTTGGGTTCCATTTTTTGCGCGGAGTTACCCAGGAAAAACTGGCCGGGGTAGTTCAATCCGCCTACAGTTTCGCTGTAGTTAAAGGTCGTCTGGAAGCGCTGGGTTTCGCCGCCTATATAACCGCTCAGGTCCAGGTCTTTTGCAAGGGTTTTATTGATCATCAGCATCCATTTGAGGAAATAGCTTTCCTTGCTGGTATGTCCAAGTCCATAAAGACCACCTTTGAAATCGGGGCTTTGTCCCAGTTCCTTGTTTTCATTCTTTGTATACAGGTTATTGACGTTACCTTCCAGTAGCAGTTTAGCCCAGGGCGTTATGGTGGCGGTGAGGGCTATACGTCCGCGGATGGTTTGTTCATTCTGCAGGTATTCATTTTCAAATAAACTGAACCAGAAACGGGATTCCGGCGCTTTGTTGGGCTCATTAGGGTCCGCCGGATTGGGAGCGCCTCCGAATACACTGGTGTAATGGGCTTTCTGCATCCAGTATTTCGTATCATAGTTACGGGGAAGGATCCACGAAAACAGTTTCCCGAAGTTATAGGAAGCGAAAGCGTCGAGTCCGCCGAGCCGGGGCGGATTTTTACCTGCAAAGTCGGTGTAGTTGGCGCTGACATCGGCACTGAGGAACCTGTTGATGGTATGTGTGACCCGTACGTCGAAGCTGTTTTTTAACAGGCTGTTTTTAGCGACGATCCCCTGGCTTTGATCGCGGGTGTAGGACACCCTGAAGGTGGACCTGTCGTTACCTCCGTCCAGCGCAATATTGGTGGCGGAGCCGCGTCCGTTCTGGAATGCATCCATGAAGTTATCGGGCTGTGCTACATATTGAGTGGGGGTACCATCGTAATTCAGCACCTCCTGTCCGGCGAAACGGGGTCCCCAGTTTTCCAGTTCGCGTCCTACCTGCCTGTCAATATATGGTTTGCCGGTAGTGGGGTCTGTTGGGAATACCTTGGTCCTCCAGCGTTCGTTCGATTTATAATTAGGGTCGCGGTTGTCAGTAAAGAAATAACCTACGGTGCCGCCTCCGAATTCATTCTGGAAGTCCGGGCCGGCGTAGGGGCGGAAGGTGTTGAAGGTCTGGCTAACGTTAACCCCTATCCCTTTTCTTTCCCGTCCTTTTTTACTGGTGATGAGGATAACGCCGTTGATAGCCCTGGAGCCGTACAAAGCCGCGGCAGAAGAGCCTTTCAGCACGGTGACGGACTCAAAGTCTTCCATGTTGAGGTTTTTCAGATCGTTACCAAAATCGCGGCCCGTGCCGTTGAAGGTATTGTTTTCCACGATCACCCCATCTATCACAAATATGGGCTGGTTATTGGTGCCCAGCGTGGAGTTACCGCGGATCACAATTTTGGAGCTGCCGAAGAGCCCTCCGCCGCCCTGGTCAATCTGCACCCCGGCCACTTTGCCCTGCAGGGCATTTACCGGGTTTACCTCGTTGGTAACGGCGAGGTCGGCTCCTTTGATCTCAGTGGTGGCATACCCCAGGCTTTTTTTCGTCTTGGTGACCCCCAGCGCTGTTACGACCACCTCTCCGAGCTGTTTGTTATCCTCTGCAACAATGACATTCACAATACTCCGGTTGTTGATAGGCACCTCCTGTTTGAGAAAGCCAATGGCATTGAATATCAGGGTGCCGTTGCCGGGCGCGGTGATGATGTAGTTACCCTGGGCATCGGTTACGGCCCCGGTCTTGGAATCCTTCAGCATGATGGATACTCCGGGAATAGGTTCGCCCCGGACGGAGCTGACTTTTCCGATGATTTTGCTGGTTTGTGCCATGGCAGTGCTCCAGTAAAGTAACAGGTACAATACGATGGCCCCGGATCTGTAGGGGTGTGAACATGTCCACATACGTTTGATTTTGATGGTTGATGTTAAAAAATAACAAGTGTAATGATTTGCGTGCTATTGATTTGCTGTGTTCATAAGGGGACAGATTTATCGGTACTATGTTTAAGTATAGGAAAACGCTACGCCGGAGGAAAGAATGAATTGTTCGCTGCTTCTCACAATTCTGTTGCCCTATTATATGTAACAAATGGTATCCCTAAATGTTGCAACGGTATTCTTTTTGAAAATAAATAAAACAATCCGGAATTAATAATTATCTTTAAGACAGATGCCTGTATTTATGATAGCGCATCTTTCTTCCTGCCTTTATACATTCCATCCTGCCTTTATTTATTCCATTTTTTTTCTGATAGCGTTCGCTTATTTAATTCGCATATAACTAACCAAACATCTGATTGCTATGAAAAAAAAGGGATTTTTAATCGACATGGATGGCGTAATCTACAAAGGCAGTGAGCCCATTCCCGGCGCAGTTGATTTTATCAACGGGCTCAGAGACAAAGGGCTGCCCTTCCTCTTCCTCACCAACAACAGCCAAAGGACCAGCAGGGATGTTTGTTACAAGCTCAATAAAATGGGCTTCAGGGTAAATGATACGGATATTTTCACCTGTGCCATGGCCACAGCCAGGTACCTGGCATCCCGGAAGGAAAATGGTACCGCCTATGTGATCGGCGAAGGTGGCCTGCTGACAGAACTGCATAATGCGGGTTATTCCATTGTAGATGATCAGCCGGATTACGTGATTATCGGCGAAGGCAGAACGATCATGCTGGAATCTGTGGATAAGGCGATTAATATGATCATGAAGGGCGCCAAGCTTATTGCCACCAACCTGGACCCCAATTGCCCGATGGGAGGCGGTAAGTACCGGGTAGGTTGCGGCGCACTGGTGGCTATGCTTGAATTTGCGACGGGTATCAAAGCTTTCAGCGTAGGGAAACCAAGCCCGGTGATGATGCGTATGGCAAGGAAAGCCTTGCAGCTCACCACAGATGAAACAGTGATGATAGGGGATACCATGGGGACAGATATACTGGGAGCAGGCTCTATGGGCTTTACTACCGTACTTACCTTAACAGGCGTGACCCGGGAAGAAGACCTGGCACATTTCGGCTATGCTCCTGACTTTGTGATCCGGTCCATTAAAGACCTGCTGGAGGAAGAATTGTTTATGCGGGTGATGGGAAGATCTGCGCTTGTTACTGATGACTATTAAACGGATGTTGCCATAGGGCTTTTTATGTTGTTTGAAGTGAGGCCGGCCGGGCTATCCCGCCGGCTTTCTTTGATCTTTTCGCTTTGTCAGTTAAACGACTTCCGAAAAGCCAAAGGGGAGACATTCGTTTTGCTTTTGAATAGTTTGATGAATGACTGTGGATGCTCGAAGCCCAGTTTATATGCGATTTCGCTTGCAGATAAATCGGTTGCCGACAATTTTTCTTTTGCCTTTTCGATCGCTTTACTTACTGTGTATGAATTGTTGTGTGCTTTAGCCGGTTAAATTTTTTAAGTAACCGGCTTAAATAGTTGGGTGAGATATTTAATTCGTTCGTGATGAATTGAACGGTGGGTAGCCCGTGTGAAATATGGATGAGTTGCCCTATTGTAGCCTATAGACAACCTATTTTCTGTTAGCCGTATCACCTTGACTTTTCCTGTACAAGTACGCTGAACATTAATCCCATGGCATTGTAGGGTACTGTGATTCCCTATCATTCGTAAAGACATTGTGCGTAACAATGGCATTATGAGAATGAATTTCGAGGTCACAATTGCCCTTCGGGCGACAGAACCGCAGATGAGACAGCTAACTCCGCTACTTTTTGATGACCAACATGATTCCCCAGGCGCCGAACAATAACCGGTATTTATGGGCCAGCCTGGAAACTATACCCGCAGCCTCGTTAAAGCCGGTAATTTTGATGGCGTATTATTGGCAAACGATGTATTTGAGAAGCGGGGTATGCCTGAATGCTTATAGGGAAGTTGCCAAGGTCATTTACGCAAAGGCGCATTAACCAATTTTGGGAAAATTAAGAAGGAGGTTCAGCCATGAATAAGTTTAATGGTATATGGTTTCCTGTAGGAGGAATCGGGAGTTAGCTTGATACAGACGTAACCGGGTAATAGCCAACAGTTGTTTGTTATATTGAATTTTTCGACTTCCCTTATATGAATGGCTTGTATTTTGGCTATTAATGTTTTTTCCTTTAACGCTACTTTAACAATCTTCCGTCCTGGGGAGGATAGGAAAATATTCCTATCCTATGTTTTTCAATTGTACGTATCGGTTATTCTACCGGTTAATATTTAATAACGCAAAAATTAAAATGATGAAGTACAGATTATTTTTTTCAGCGATGCTGGCAGTGGTTGTTGCCGTGATTTCTACTACAGGTGCAATGGCACAGCAGCCATCAAAAGAACAACGCAAACAGATGGCAGATACCAGTAAAAAAACTGGATCCCGTCCCGCAGCACCGGTATTAAAACCAGCAAAGGTAGATACTGCGAAGAAGACAGGCAAAAAACATTGATTCTATCAATATTGTATTTACCAGGCAGAATAGGAAACGTTATTGCAAGCAGACAGCGGTGTACCGGCGTGTTCATTTGAATGTTGTAGAAACAGGAGCGTAATAAAACAGGAACATTTGCTGTTCCGGAAAACCGGAAGGTTGCGGCCGCTGTTTGTAGTTCCTGGAATGGGGAGAGCAATAACTTTACCAGGGTCCGTAGCGGTATATTATTGATGTTGGGCTATTACCTGTCATACCAACGAAGTTGCTGATGTCGCAAATGGTGAAATATTAGTAGAATGTTTACTACGGAAGCGCTTCAGTTATTGGTGCATTAATCAACGGAGGCGGCTCTTCAGCGGCCAGCCTCCTTGTTTAGATAGGCTATTGATGACATTTATAGGCAGCTATTAAATATTTTCTTTCAAAAAAATTAAAAATAACATTGGTTGCCATAGGAAGAATGCGCAATCTGTTGTTTTCTATCAGGAAGAAGAACAGCCTTCCGGTGAACGAAACGTAGTCTGTACAGTAGTATTTATTCAAAAAAAATTAGTATATGAAACAAGTAAGAATGCCCCTGAAAGGTATTGCCTTTACCCTGTTAGCCGCCACTTTGGTGACCTCCTGCAAAAAGAAAGACGATCCGGCTCCGCCACCGCCACCAGCCAGGAATGCAACTATGCAATTCGTGCATGCTTCTCCAAAGACCGGTGAATTGACCGCAGATATCAATGGCAAAAAGCACCAGGATAAACTGAAGTTCCTTGGACAGTCAAACGGGTACATTCCTGTGCCGGCTGACAAAGAAGCGGTATTGAAATTCTTACTGGACGGAAGTAAGTTAATAGTGGATGGGAAATATGCGTTGACAGACAAAGTGAGTTATTCGTTGTTCGTGTATGACACGCTGTTGAACAACAAAGTAAAGGCATTGTTGTTAACGGATGACCGCAGCAGCCCGGCAAAAGGGAAGTCCAACGTACGTTTCCTGCACCTGTCACCTGATGCTACCGCTGTTGATATTGATGTTTTTAAGAATAAAGACAGTCTGCGGTTGGTAAGTAATGCTACTTATGTTGGGGATAAGCCCGATATTAAATCACTATCTGTATTCAAATCTGTTGCTGCGGGTGATTATCATGTGAAAGTCAAAACCAAGGTTGGTGGAAAAGAAACGACGATACTCGATATTCCTATTGTTAAACTGGAGGATGGAAAAGTGGCAACATTGTACCTGAGTGGTCTGGCAAAGGGGACGGGAACCACCAAAGTTGCACTCCAGGTATCACAACATAAATAAATTTTTTGGGATGTAGAGAACGGAAAAGGCCACCTCTGAATACAGAGAGTGGCCTTTATGTGTGATAACCTATATGGTTATACGTTAAAAGAGCTCTTCCTTAAGAAGTTGATGTACAAATTGGACAGCAAAGTGCATGGGCGGCTACGCATGTGTGCCTGGAAGCAATGGAAGACAATCAAAGGGCAGTGCCGGCATCTCATAAAACTAGGCGACCTAAAGGTGACGGATAGCAGTGGAGTAACGCCAGTTCGGGATATAGCTGCATGTCACGCAGTCCGATATTGTGTAGCATACTCGCCAGCAAGTACTTTAGGAAGAAAGGTTACTTAGGATTCTATCATCACTAAGATATGAAAACAGAACATCGGAAGAAATTATTCTAACAAACCGCCGTATACCAGGCCGGTACGTACGGTGGTGTGAAAGGACAGTGAGGGAAATAATCCCTCACTGTCTACTCGATTTCCTGTTTATTTTCTCCGCCATTGGTAACCCAGGAAAAGGTTGAACTGCTGGTTGTATATTTTCCATTGATGCTGTATGCGTGGGTCTTCTATAACCGGTATAAATCCACGGGAATAGCCAGCGCCTATATTCCAGCCATTGTTGCATTCATAGCGCAGCTGTACCACGATGCCAGCATCAAATTTGTAGCGGAATCCTCCCGGAGCAGTAGCGGTGCCGAAAATGTTTCTTTCTGTTGTTATTTGTCCATCGGCGCCTTTTCGTTCTATACTGCTGTGCAGCAAGCTGCTAACGTAAGGGCCGGCAGATAACCGGAACCGGTGAAAGTAAGCAGTAGTTGAGATGGGGGCTATCATCAGATAAGTGCTCTTAAAACGGCTGTTGTATACCTGTTGGCTGTTGCTGTCCAGGAGATGCAACATCACCGGACTTTGCCCAACTGATAATTCGGATTGGATGCCAAAATACTTGCTTAGCCTGGAGTGCACCGTAATTCCTGCAAACATACCGGGCAGAGGTTTTACGTAGCTGCCGGACGACAATAAATGAAGGTCCCCACCATATAGTGAGCTGGAAGATACCCCTGCTTTTATGCCAAATGATACTTCCCGGTATCCGCTACTGTCTTGCTGGGCGCAAACAGGCGGAAGTAATGCAAGGAAAGCTATCATTATCAGAATATGTTTCATATCATTCGTTTATAAGTTAATATCCCAGATGCCGGCTGTTCTTTCCATTTCCACCAGCGCCGCGGCATATCCATTTAGTGCCTCGTAATAGCTCTGTTTCAGGCTGTTGTAGGTGCGCTGGGCATTCAGTACTTCCAGCAGATTGATCTCGCCGGACCGATAGCTGTATATCTTACCGTCGAGTGCTTTCTGCGCATCTTCCAGTATGCCGGTATGAAACTGGCTTACTTGTTTGCGGGCAGCGAGGTAATTATAATAGCTGGTGGCCACTTCGGTTTGTACCTGTAATGCCGCCTGCTGGTAACGGGCAGCTGCCTGGGCTGCGCTGTATTGGGCCGATAACAGCTCCGCCTTCGACCTGCCGGAAAACTTCAATGGTATGCTAATACCTGCGGAAATAACATTCGTGGAAGGGGCTGGTGCTATGGTGTTGGTAGCACCGGAGTTTTGCGCCATTCCCAGGCTTAGTCCAAGGTCCGGCATCCTGTTGGCCTGTGCCAGCTTCACCAGGTTGTTGGCCACTTCTTTATCTTTCACGGCAGCGAGGACATCGGCCCGGTTGCTGACAGCGGTGTTGATAAGGTCTTTTAAACTAAATTCCCTGTCAAATCCGGATTTGAACGTAGCAGGGTAGTAAAGCGTATCTGATGATTTTCCCATCAGCATCCCCAATTGTAATAAGGCGGCCTTAAAGCTGGCTTCATGCTTATACACTGTATTCAACATGTTGGCGGCTTCCAGTTTACTCTGGCGCGCATCTACTGCTTTTATTTCTCCCAGCTGAAATCGGATGCTATCTGCCCGGGCAAACAGCGACATGTTTTGATAAGATTCCGTGGTTACTTTGAGCAGGTTTTCCTGTAGTGTGGTTTGCAGGTAGGCCAGCGTGGCATCTGCCCTGAGCTGGCGATAGTAGTTTTCCAGCAACAGGTTTGTCAGTTCCAGCTGGCTTATTGCTACGCTGCTTCTGGCTTGTCGTTTATTGCCCAATTCCAGCAGCCAGTTGACAGAGGTACTAAATCCATACCCCATTTTCATTCTTTTCTGCCCGTTATCCACCCAGCCAAATGACAGCGTCGGGTCTGGGAAAACCTTTGCCGCAGCAACCCTTGCGGCAGCCAGGTTGACGTTGAACCGCTCTGTTACATACGCCAGGTTGTTATTTGTTATTTCCGCCAGGAAGCGGGTATAAGTCAACGAGTCAGTTACTTGTGCATTTCCCCGTACTGCCAGGAAAAGCAATAGCAGGATATTACCATATCTGATAGCCATCTGTTTATTTTTTTTCATCCTTTTGCTGATAGTCTGTAGCACCCCATTTGCTTTCAGACAGATAATACAATGCCGGCAAAACAAATAGCGTAATGACGGTAGCAGCCAGCAGGCCGTATACTACTACGGTAGCCAGTGGGCGCTGAACATCTGAGCCAATGCCGGTAGCCAATGAGGCTGGCAATAAGCCAAGAATGGCAACGGTGGCGGTCATCAATATGGGCCTGAACCTGTTGGCCGCACCGGCAATTACGGCTTCCAGTAAGGTAGCTCCCTGTATGCGCAGCTCATTGAAATTGGAGATCATGATCACTCCATTTTGAATAGCTACGCCAAACAATGCAATAAAGCCAACCGCAGAAGATACATTGAGGGTCATACCTCTTATATTGAGCGCCAACATGCCGCCAAAGAGTGCCAGCGGAACAATGCTGAGGATCAGCCCCGCCTGCCGGAATCGTCCGAATGCGCCGTATAACAGAAGGAACATAAACAGCAGCGTTACAGGCACCACCACCGCCAGTTTTGCGTAGGCGCGCTTTTGATTCTCGAATTGCCCTCCCCATACAATCCGGTATTTTCCGTGATCATAAGAGATGTCTTTTTCTATACTGTGCCTGGCCTGTTCCATAAAAGAAGACAGGTCCACGTTCCGGAGATTTAGTTTTACAGTCAGGTGCCTTTTGTTCATTTCCCTGGTAATGATGCCTTCCCCGGTAGTGGTGCTGATAGCAGCTACCTGCGACAAAGGAATCCTGGCCCCAGTGGGAGATGCCAGCATCAGATTGGCAATTTTTTCCGGCGTATTTCGGCTGTCTTCTTTATACCGGCAGGTGATATCATATACTTTATTGCCGGTAAAAAGCTGGGACACCGGTTTACCACCAATGGCTACTTCTACCAGCTCCGACACAGTGCTCACGTTCAGCCCGTATTGCGCCAAAGCCGCTCTGTCGATTTTAATTTGCAGTTGTGGCAGAGGGGGCTCCTGGTCGATAGAGAGATCTACCGCGCCTTTTATCTTTTTTAGGGACTGTAGCACCTGCTGCGCTATCCGCCGGGTTTCTGCAAAATCGTCGCCATATACTTTTACAACCAGCTCGCTATGGGCGCCTGATATCCGGTCCATCACGTTATCGATCATCGGCTGACTGAAGCCAACATTATAACCTGGCATTGCGGCATAGTCGGCCGCCAGTTCTTCAATAAGATCGGCTTTGGTTTTTCCTTTGGGCCACTCTTTATAAGGCCGGAGCCCTACAGAACATTCAAAATGGGAGGCCGACCAGGGGTCTGTTCCATCGTCATTTCTGCCGGCATGCACCATCATATAGGTGATCTCTTTGTGTTTCAGGGTTACCATACGTAAAGAGTCACTCATTTCTTTCGACTTCTGGAGTGATATGCCCGTGGGGAGTTGTATCTGTAGCCATATAGAGCCTTCATCTAAAGAGGGGAGAAAGTCTTTGCCTACGGTCGCGGAAAGTATAGCAGCGCTTATCAGCACTATGCCTAATGGCCACAAAACCCTTTTAGGCTTTTGCATGATCTTTCTGGTACGGGCCAGGTAGGCTACGGATAATTTTTCCAGCCATTTGTTGTGGTATAATTTGCGCGGCTTTCTGTATACGCTGTAAGCGAGACCTGGAATTAGCAACATTGCTACTATCAAGGCACCTGCCAGAGCGTAGCTCACCGTAAACGCCATTGGTGTAAACAGCTTACGTTCTACTCTTTCAAAAGCAAATAAAGGCAGGTAGGCGGTAATGATAATAATGGTAGCAAATAATACCGGCTTGCCAACAAGCGCCGCCCGTTGCGCTATGGAACGCTCGTCCAGCGGTGCCAGTTCATTTTCTTCCCGTTTTTTCAGGATCGTTTCCATCATCACAATGGCGCCATCCACGATAATTCCAAAATCAATGGCGCCCAGGGAAAGCAGGTTGGCCGGAATGTTGGTAAAATACATCAATATAAAGGCAATCAGCAATGCTAATGGTATTGTAATAGCAACGATCAATGCCCCCCGCCAACTGCCAAGAAATACGATGAGCACTATAATGACCAGCATCATGCCCTCTATCAAGGTGTGTGAAACCGTATTCAGCGTGGTGTTCACCAGGTCTGTACGATCCATATATGGCCGGATCCGTACTCCCTCAGGCAGCAGGTGGTTGTTGAGATCATCAATGGCATTGTGTACTCCCTGCAATACCAGCGTAGGGTTTTGCCCTTTTAGTAATTGTACTACGCCTTCGATGCTTTCATTGTAATCTACCTCCCGGTCTGTAAAGCCCAGGATGCTTTTCCGCTCCAGGTTGCCATATCTGAGTTCACCTACGTCTTTTAGCAGAATAGGAACGCCTTTGTTGGTTTTAATAACCAGGTCGCCAAGTGCTTCCAGTGTTTTCACCAATCCGATTCCGCGGATCACATAGCCCAGGTCGCCCTGGTTGAGTATACTTCCGCCGGCGTTGGCGTTATTGTTAGTGATGGCGGCCTGGACATCGCCGAGCGACAATTGATATTGTTCCAACCGTGCGGGGTCTAGTTCTACCTGGTATTGGGTGGTAATGCCTCCAAAATTGGTGACGTTGGTTACACCGGCTTCCTGTTTTAAACGGGGTATAATTACCCAATTTTGCAGGTCGGTCAATTCCCTCAGGTCATGGCCTTTACTTTCTATCACATACCGGTAGATTTCCCCGATAGGGGAAGTCAACGGGTCCAATCCCGGTTTGGCTCCATAGGGAAGTGTTAATGCGTTCAGTCTTTCATTGATACGTTGCCGGGCCCAGTAGTCTTCGTAACCATCCTGAAAAACAACGGTAACGATAGATAAGCCGAAGGTGCTTTTACTGCGCATGACGCTCATGCCGGGAAGCCCATTCAGTACCCGCTCTACCGGGACGGTAATCTGCTGTTCCATTTCCTCCGCTGCCAGTCCGGGCACCTGCGTAATAATCTGGGCGCTTACATCCGCAATATCCGGGTATGCTTCGATAGACAATTGTTTCCACGAATAATAGCCAAATAGTGCCAGCATTATAAAAAAGCCTATCAGTAACCATCTTTTCCGGATGGTTATATAAATCAGGTTCATCATGTTGTTTTCAATTAATAAATAATGGCTACCTGGCGTCCAATAGATAATAGGCGCCATCGCTAATGACGGTATCGTTTTCTGAAAGCCCCGACTTTACTACCACCTTGTTGCCGAGGACACCGTTTGTTTCTACCTGTTGGCGTACGTACCTGCCAGCAGCGACCTGCCGGAAAACGAAGGAGGTATTGCTTTGCTGCAGCAGTGATTTGGGGGAAATCAGGATGGTAGGTTGCGGCGTGTTTTCAAAATTAACATTCACATACATACCCGGTTTAAGTGCATGGTCGTCATTTTTGCACTCCATTAATACTTCCACGCTGCGGGAGCTTTCCTCGATCAATTCGTTGATATGAAAGATTGTTCCCCGTATAATTTTACCTGGCAGCGCGGCAATGGTGATCTGTGAATGGCTCAGCTGACGGATAGCGCCCATATCTTTTTCTTTGACATGGCCAGCTACCCATACCTTTGATAGTTCCGCTACTGAGGCCACACTGGCGCCGTCATTTTTTATCAATTGGCCTACTACTACTTTATTCTCTACTATTTCACCTGTAATAGGGGCGTAGATGATCAGGGGCTGTCCCAGGACCAGTTCATCGGGATTGGCCTTGTATAACCGGATACTCAACCGGGCGCTTTCAAATTCTTTTTTTTCTACATCATAATTCATTTGCGCCTCTTCCAGCTCCCGTTGAACGCCTACGCCATTGGCCACTAAATTACGCTGTCGTGCCAGTCTTTTCTCTGCCAGCAGCAGTTGTTCTTTCGCCTGAAAGAATGCTTTCTGCGCTGTAATAAAATCCTGCGAACTCATGGAAAAAAGGGGAGTAGCAGGCGTTACTTTCATGCCAAGTTTCAGGTAAGCTGAAAGGACCCTGCCCGAAAAAGTCGGCGCTACTTCTGCAAACTTATTGGGGATCACCTTTACCACGCCTGCTACAGACATCTGTTGACGTAACAGCTGTCTGCTGATGGTGTCAATATGGATTTTTTTTGCCAGTGCAGATTGTGAATTAATGATTACAGTGTCGCCGTGCAGCTCACAGCTGTTGACAGTTGTACGAGAAGGCTTTTGTGTACATGATGTCATGAGTAATGTACCATAAAAAAATGCCTGTATTTGTTTCATTGTGCCATTGTTAAGCGTTATAAGTTCATATATGCGGATTTTATTTATCCAGCCATAGTTGTAAATTAATGGTAGCATCTACTTTGCTGTTGCCTAAAAAAGCATATACATACTGCTTTTGAATGTTTATTATTATATTCATTTCCATTATTTTTTGTTTACTGATAGAAGAGTGGTGCTGCTGTTGTTTTAATTAGGTCTACGTTTAATAAAACCGGAAGTAGAACGACCTTCCTATTCTTTTGGGGAGAATGCAGGATCTTTAACATTTTATTTCGTAGCTATTCAGAAAAGGCTTATATAAATAAAAATAGGAGGCGCTATAAAGCGCCTCCGGGTTAATTATAGGTATGATGTGAGCTACAATCTGCGATTGGGGTTGACTTTAACCATATCTGTTATGAAAACAACAAAAAAATGAAACTTCCTACAGAAAAGAATAAAAAAACTAGAATCTGAGGGTATAGGATAAATAAAAAGTAAGATCAAATAAGCGGTTTCCTGATGATGTAGTATTATAGCTATTGTCTTCCAGGTTCCAAACATCCCGAATGTACTTGTTACGGGCCTGGTAGGCATTATAAAGGCCGGCAGATAACTTGTGCGTAAGCTGCTGACCGGTATGAAATGAGAAGCTGGTGTTAAAGTTCAGTCGATGGTAGGCCGGCAGTCGTCTGGACTTGTACCCGGTTCTGTCAAAGACAAAGGGATTTTTCTCGTCGGGTTCTTTATTGCCAGGATCCACAGGAGCGGGAGTATCAAAGTCATCATTGACTCCCGGAGGAAGGAACTCTGCATCGCCGGAACTGAAATACCATACGAGGCCGAGGTTCCAGTTTTTAAGCGGGCTATAGTTGATGGTGGCATTTAAATTATGCCGCCTGTCATAACAGAAAGGATATTTTTTCCCTTCGTTAATGTCTGGAAATTGTCTTTCGCTCCGGGTAAGCGCATACGAAAACTGAAACTGCCATTTATTGATTTGTTTCCTGGCCAGTACTTCCAGTCCGTAACTCCAGCCTTTCCCCGCGAGGATATCGGTTTCCCAGGTATCTTCATTATAGAAGATATTTCCCTTTTCTGCGAAGTTGGTGTTGTTGCTCATCTGCTTGTAGTAAGCATCTACAGAGAGGAACAACCCTTTTTTGTCATTGAAATTATATCCCAGGTTTACCATATGGCTTTCCACAGGGCGCAACAGTCCGGTACTAGGCACCCAAAACTCGCTGTTGATGCCTAAAAACGGTGTAGTTACCTGGTGAAGGTATTGTATCATGCGGGCATACGAAAAAGTAAACTGCTGGTCATGATTGATCCGCCATGCGGCAAATAGCCGGGGCTGAAGGGAACGATGGGTGTAGCTATGGAATTTGTAGGTGGCGTAGTTCAGGCCCGGTCGGATTAATATATTCGTTCCGATGCGCAATTCATTTTCAGCATAAAGGGCGAACTCGCCAAAGCGAAGCGGTTGCATGGGCCGATAATAACCCTCTTCTTCCAGAAATTCGGGAGAAATGGTGGTATTAAAAGGCCGGATCGTGATATGGGCATACCTGGCGCCAAACCGGAACCGGGAATTGGGTAATGCGTTGTATTCAAATTGGGTTTTTGCTTCCAGTTTGTCAATGGATGCATAATTGTTAAACGCCTTACTATCTTCAGCCTGCTGGGTAGAATCGTTGAACAGCGCGAATTTAATACCGGCAAGATTGGTATAGTTACTGACATTTACAGTGGTACTTACAAATGAGCGGACGCCGAGCAAATGGATCCAGTTGAGCGTTCCCAGCCGGTTTCCCCAAGCCTGCAGACGTTGATAATCCGAATTATGGATATTCAGGTGGTCTTTGCCGAGGTAGCCGGTAAGCATCAGCTTATTATTGGCATTGAGGAGATGGGTTAACTTAAAATGGATATCATAAAACCGCAGTTGGTACTTGTCATCCAGGATATTCAACAGTGGATTGGACCAACTATGGCGCATGGAGAACATCATGGCGGTTGATTGTTTGCGTAATGGACCTTCTACGGACATGGCGCCGGCGAGCAGTCCCGCATTGGCTTCCCCCGTCCATTTGTCCATGTTTCCATCCCGGGTATTAACTTCCGTGATAGAAGAAATGGCGCCATCGAAACGACTGGGGAAGTCATTTTTATATTGCCTGATTGATTTAACCAGCGTACTGTTGATGATTGAAATTTCACCCAGCAGGTGACTGGGATTGTACACCTGGTTGCCATCCAGCAGGAAAATACTCTGGTCCGGATCACCACCTCTAACCACCAGTTTTCCGGTAGTCTCCTGTGTTTCCACATTGCCCGGCAACAAGTATAAAGATCTCACGGGGTCTGTTTCTCCCATGAAATTGTTGTAGGCATCAGTTTGGTATTTATCCATCCGGGAGCCGCCATCGGGTTGAAGTGTATTGCCCGCGTCAATTTTTACCTCTGGTAGTTTAACTGGTGAGATGATGAGGTTTTTTTGAGTAGATGTCTCAAGCAAGATGGTGATTGTTTTAGGAGGGAGGCTGCTGTGTTTTACCTCCAGGTAGTGTTTGCCCCGAGACAACATCATGTTGTAATAGCCAAACCTGTTGGCCTGGCAGATCTGACCGGACGCCAGGTCTTGTATTGTGGCATAGGCCAATGGTTCCATACTGCCTTCTTCCATCGTGAATCCGTAGAGCGGATACTGCTCAGGTGTTTTTTTTGCAGGCAGAAGGATGATCTTGTTGTTTATTTCTTCTATTGTTACTTGCTGCCCGTTCAGTAATTTATGGAGTACGGTACCCAGCATGACATTTCCGTCAGCAATAGAATAGGTACTGTCTGTAGTGAGGTAGTTGGTGGAATATTCGATGATCGTGCCGCTATAGCTGCTTATTTTGGATAGTAAGAAAGGAATGCTGCCGGTGGCAGCATGGCATGTGAATATTTTCCTGGTAAGGGATTGTTGGGCATAGGAGTGTAATGCACTACAAAGCAGTACCACGGATATGAGAAAGCCTAAAGCTTGGCAACGATTGACACAGCAATGCCATAACGGCCGACGGCCGAAAATGTGAATGTATTTGCTATGTTTAAAATTCCTTACAATAAGTCGAATAAATGTTAGTATAAAATAAGGGTGTCTTGTTGTCGTCGGTAATGAAGCCCTGTTAATTTTGCTATTTCATCTACTGCCTGAGATAAAGATTCCTTTCCAAAGCTGGCGGTGATAGATATTTTACCTGCCCCTGGCGTCTGTGTGGTATCAACTTTGACAGGATGATTATAATAAATTGCAAGTGTTTGGAGTACCTCTTTTAACGGAATACTTCTGAAACTTAATTCTTCTTGTTGCCATTGCAGGGGAGAGCCGAAAAATATGTTTTTTTCAAATGTATCTCCTGTGTAGATAGCTTCTTCACAGGCTGTTAAGATGCACTTTTTTTGTGGATGGTTTTTATCTGCAAACAACACCTTGCCGGTAGCGACAGCTACTCTTTCCTGCTGGCGCCCGGCATTTACCAGGAAAGCGGTGCCGAGTACCGTGATCAGTCCCTTTCCGGTTTCGATGCGGAATGGCTGCTGTGTGATTGTTTTTACGTCAAAATATGCCTCGCCTGAGAGATATATCTTCCGCTCATGAGCTTTGAATATTTTGGGAATCCGGATAGTAGCTCCTTTTCTAAGCCATACCGTGGTGCCTTCGGATAATGTTATTTGCTGATTGGCAGCAGCTGTGATGACGGTAAGGGATTCCTGCCGGTTGTTGTACCACCACCATCCACTGAAAATGAAGCCTCCTATAATAGCCGCGGCTACCATTATTTTCTGGAACGTGTTTATCCGGAACACGGATTTAGCTGTGTCGGTCTCCTGCTCTGTGGCCAGCATAATTCGCTGATCTACTTTTGACCATGCGCGGCTAATGTCAAACTCTTTTTCCTCCAGCCATTGGTCTGCCATGCGCCAGGTGGCAGTCAATTGCGCAATTGACTCTTTGTTAGCAGGATCCGGCGATGTCCAGTCGTCGATTATTTTATCATCCGCCTCGGAGGACAAGCCCTGAAGCTTTTTGAGCAGTATTTCTTTTATATAGTCAGGTAATTGTTCCATTTGTTATCTTCCCCTATTTACTAAAACACAATTGTTGGTAAAATTCCTACACGCAGAATAAAATAATTCAAAGAAAATTTATGGCGTAGCTTTAACGAAAATTCTTAGGAATTTTAGCGCCTTCCAAAGTTGGTTATTCACTGTTTTAATGGATATACCCAGGTTGTCAGCGACCTCCTGGTTGCTGAAATTACCGATACGACTTAATAGAAAGACCTCTTTGCATTTAGTGGGAAGCTGCTCAATCCCTTTTTCTAACAATTCTTTATAATTTATGAGTTCTCCTTCACCTGTTTCTGCCTCTGCCGGTAACGCTGCTTCTATGTCCATGTTCGTGAGGCTGTACACAGGGCGGCATTGTCCACGGTAGAGGTGGTTAAGGCAATTATTGCGAACAGCGGTATAAAGGTAAAATTTTATACCTGCAACCATCAGGAGGTCTTTGCGGGTTTCCCATATTTTCACGAAAATATCCTGTACAATATCTTCGCACACCTCCTTTTCCTTTATGAAACTGAAGGCATATTTACAAAGTGGCTTATAATACTGTTCGAAAACTTGCTGAAAGTGTCTGTAAAGTTTCTCTGTGCTCACTGATGAAGTTTATAAATATAATACTTAGTAATCATATATTTGCGGCCGGAGATGTATAGCAGATTTTATTCGGAAATTCCTCCTGTAATCTATAAACGCACGACGATTGATTACCCCCTATCGCTTTAAATGAAAAAGTACACGGTGCGATCGTAAAGAGGGGCAGATATTACAGCGCAAACCACAGGTCTTCTCAGGTTTACTTTTCAGGAACTCTCTTCCTTAGACATAACACCGGTCAATTACATTTGACCCATTGAATAGCCGATATATTGGGGAAAAATATTTTCTGGTCGGCAGGAAAGTGGAGACTGCGATTTTTGCCCTTTTGCTGTTACTATGGCACTTGGGGGAAGTTCCTTCTAAATGAAAAGACCGGCAGAGCCGGTCTCCAACATGGTAAGGGAAAATTATCCCTTTGGGCTCTTTTTACTATTTCCGTTCAAAAGTTTTCTTCTCAGTGCCGGCTCCGGTGATGGTGAGTTTTTTCCATCCTTCCGGCAGCACGGAGTATATCTGTCTGATGCCATTGTCAGTAATGTCCAATCCGGCAAATCCCATCAGAACACTTTGTAATATTCCTCCCGCGCCGGTGGCAAAGTAGGGATTGGTACCTCCTTTTGTTTCTGCGATCACGCGAAAGGGCGGTAAGAGGTTAGGTTCATAGGATTCTTTGAACCAATGCGCTGCTTTACGGGAATCTCCAAGACGACTGTAGAGTAGTGCAAACACGGCCTGCGTCATGGCGGGTGTGCCTTCGTCAGGTACTCTTGTTTCGTAGTAGGCAAGGTCTTTCTTTATCTGCGCAGTATCCGTTATTGTTTTCAGCGGGTATGCCAGCAGGTTCACATCACCTTGTTTGATAGGTTCGCCCTTGTAGGTGGCGTGTTCTCTTGTTACGCCGTTGTCGAGGCTTAATAACGGTATGTTGGCGGCTACATGTTGCCAGTCGGGATCTGCGTTTGTATTAAGCAGTCGGGCTGCTTCGGTGGCAAACACAAGATTGGCTTTAGCCGCGGCATTGGTAAAGGCATTGTTGTCTACATTCTCCGCCCACTCATCCGCAGCCACTACGTTGTTGATGTTATAATGTCCCGGGCCATCGCGCTCCACGCGGCTGCTCCAGAAATCAGCGGTATGCTTTAATATAGGCCAGCCTTTTTCCCGCAGCCATGCCGTATCTTTTGTTACCAGGAAATAATTCCATGCAGCTATGGCCACATCGGCAGTGATATGATGTTCGAAGGGACCGCTCAGCGCCCATACCGGCGTTTCTTCCGCGCCGCTGCCGGCGCTTTCCCACGGATACATAGCTCCCTTAAAGCCTTTGGCAAAAGCATTGCGCTTTGCCTGTTCCAATCGCTGATAACGGTATTCTATCATAGATTTGGCCAGTTCAGGGTGTAGTACCAGCAATGCCGGGTACATCCACAGGTCGGTATCCCAGAATACGTGGCCGTTGTATCCCAGGCCGCTGAGTCCCATAGGGGAGGGCGATAGCGCGCTGTTCTCACGTATAAACGAATACAGGTGATATAACATACTATGTACATCCTGCTGCGCCTGTGCTGCCCCCTCTATGCGAATATCACTCTTCCATAGCTCTTCCCACGCCTTGTTGTGTAGTTTCAGCAGGCGTTCACGGCCTTCGAGCCTGGCATACAGGGTTAAACGTTCGGCCTGGTTCAGCGGATCGTCATCGTGTGCGGATGTGATGGAAGAACCTGCAATAGAGAAGCGGTAAGTTTCCCCAGCATGCAGTGTTTTACTGAACTTCATCAGGTGCATGCTGTTGTCCCACATTTCGTGAACTACCCTGGGTTCCTTACCATGAGGCTCACTGAAAAGGAAAGTATTGCTGGCACAAAGCTGCAGTTTTCCTGTAGGGCTTTTTGCTGATGAGCTCAGGAGGCTGATAAGGACATGGGGCCGGTCTATTTCATTATAATAGTTTTGTACATCTTTCAGCGCATCGGGCGCTTCCAGTACACTGCCTGCTGTAATCGTAATGGATTTCCCGGCAGTGATGCTCACATCCATCAGCACGGTGAAAGGAAGATGGCGCAGCGCATAATAGGTGTAGGTAATGGTAGCTTTATCACCGTAATCGAACGACGTGGAAAAACTGCCATGCTGCATATCAAGCTCCTGTCGCATATGCCGGACAGCAGCGCCCTCAATATTCTGGTTGTCTATGCTCATACGCATGTTCAGTAGGTTAAAGCTGCGCAGAAAATTACTTACCCGTCCCCGTCCATACAGATCATAGGCTCCTGCCAGCACAACATCTTTTACTTTAAAAGGTTCGGGTGAAGATACAAGGCCAATCATGCCGTTAGCTACTGTGACGCCGTAGTAACTCGCCGGATTGATGTTGTCGGTACGTATCTTCCAGGGATGCTGGGCATTTGCAAGTAATGTAACTCCCATCAGTACAACAATCAGGCTGAGTTTTTGGATGCTGTTCATAATTAATAACCATATTTAGCGTACACAATATATACTTATGTTACCGGTTGAGGGATAAGTTATGCGAAAATATAAAATTAAAAATAGAAAGGAACCCTGCTTACACTTATCCGAAAATGATGCCTCGTACAATGGTTTGAATCGCAATCTCTATCGGCCATCGTTCAAATATCGCTGAAGGCATGTATACCCCATACAACAACCTCGATGGTTGCACCCGGTGCGCATGAATGGAGGAGTTGGTAGACGCCGGCGGTAATAGGGTGCCTATAAAAAAACATCCATGCCTTAATATTATTTTAAGAAATTTCATTACCTTAACATCGCACTTTAATACCAGTTACCTAAAAAGTAGCAACCAAATCTTTTGCCAGATCCTGGGTTAATAAATTTCCCCTTCTGAGAACAAGTAGCTCGTGAAGCCCAACAGAGAGACATATGATACTTATAGTGACAATGATTTGCTATTGCTGCTCCGCAATAGCGACGAGCAGGCTTTTGCTGCACTATATGACCGGTATTGGGACAAGGTTTTTTATATGGCCATGCAAAGATTGAAGATAGCCAGTTGTGCAGAAGATGCTGTACAAGATGTTTTTGCAGACATTTGGAAACGTCGAGGCGAACTGGAAGTGAAAAATAGTTTTCCCGCTTATCTCGCCGTTGCAGTGAAATACCGGATAATCAATATCCAGGCTAAAATGAACCATGCTACACGCTACGGGCAGGAAATTATCCGAAACATCGACGTCTCATGCTCAAGCCAGGAAGAATGGCTTGACTTTAAAGAATTGCAACAACGCCTGGAAACTCATATTGCCTCCCTGCCTGAGAAAGCAAGAATAGCTTTTCAACTTAATCATAAAGGAGGGTTACGCCATAAAGAAATAGCCCGCGTAATGCAAGTGTCTGAAAAGGCCGTTGAACGAAGTATTGCCCGCGCCATTCAATCATTGATGAACTCTTTCAGGCATTTTACCAGCTTCTTTTGATATTTCCCCGCTTTCTGAAATTTTAAGTTGATTTTTAATAACTTACAAATAAAGGAACACTTTCATTAAAATATTACCCCAAAAAAAAGCAAAAAACAAGGGGGGATTTTTATTCCCTGATTGACTTCCTATTAACAGGGGCTTCCGGAAAACTTCCCTTCAGCGAGATGAGTGCTTTCAATAATCAAGAACACGACCATAACAGGAGATACAGTGAATTAGCCAGGAAGTGGTTAAAGGGAACGCTTACTCCAGAGGAAGAGCGGGAGTATAATGACTGGTATGACAGCGTATCAGACGATAAAGAGATTAAGATGGAGCCGGATTTTGCCGCTTCCAGACAACAGCTGAAAAGGCGGATCTTTGTGAAGATTTCCCGGATTGCCGACTTGCATCGTCCTGCCTTATCCATTCAAAAAAGGAAGAAATTATACTTTGCCGCGGCTTCTGTGGTGTTGCTTTTTATAGCTATTTCTTTTTACCGGTATAGTAGCAGTAAGGATTCCATGCAGGATCCTGAAACCCTGACAGAGAGTCCATATTTCAAAAATGACATTGCCCCCGGTGTAAACAAAGCTATTCTTACATTATCAAACGGGAGAAAGATAACGCTTGATGATTCAACAAGCGGTATGCTGGCTGACGAAGGCGGTGCCCGGATCGTCAAATCCGGCAAAGATGGTGTTACCTATGAAGAAGGAAAGGGGGCCGTCACTGTTGTGAATAATACGGTAACCACGCCCCGTGGATCCCAATACCGGCTCACTTTACCCGATGGTACGAAGGTATGGCTGAATGCATCGTCGTCGATAACTTTCCCTACGTTGTTCCAGACGAGAGAAAGAGCCGTAAAAGTATCGGGGGAGGCATACTTTGAAGTAGCTAAAAATGCTGCACAACCTTTTATTGTATCCGTTGGTAACATGCAGGTAAGTGTGTTGGGTACGCATTTCAACGTCAATGCCTATGCTGATGAAAATACAATCCGGACCACGCTGCTGGAGGGAAGCGTCAAAATAATAGAAACGTTCACCCAACATGGAAGAATAATTGTTCCCGGTGAGCAGTCAAGGTTGGATAAAATGGGAAATATAAGCGTAGAAAAAGTAAATACTGAAGAAATCATTGCCTGGAAAGATGGATTTTTCCGCTTTCATAGAACCGATATTGCCACATTGATGCGCCAGATAAGCCGCTGGTATAATGTTGATGTGCAATATGAAGGTGCGCCGGCAAAGGATCTGTTTACCGGCACTGTGCCAAGGACATTACCCCTTTCAGAGCTCCTGATGGTATTGCAACATGCAAATATCCGTTTCAAAATAGAGGGGAATAAATTAACTGTTTTATCCCTATAATTTTTTTATCAAAATCAAACAGACAGATGTATACATGACTTCATGGACGCCTTATGCAAATAAAAATCCCAGTGTTGACAGCACCGGGACGTTAAAAGGCGTAAACAAGATTTAATCAGACCTTCTTATTATCAGCCTTAATCTATCAAAGATATGCAATTTCTTATCACGAAATTTGTATTATTATTTTATTTAATACAAATATTGGTAAAACGATCCACGTTCCTTTTATTCATGAAACTCACAGCTCTCCTGCTTGTCATTGCCTGCCTGCAATCCAGGGCCTCAACCGGTCAGGTCATCACTATTAAAGTGAAGAATGCAAAATTAAGCGAGGTATTCTCCAGAATACAGCAACAATCCGGCTACTTTTTTTTCTATAATGAAACACATATTCAGAATGCCAGGCCGGTTACGGCAGACATTAATAATCAATCGTTGAAAACAGCGCTGGATATATGTTTTGCAGGTCAGCCCCTCACCTACAAAATCGTTAACAAAATGATCGTGGTCGGGGAGGCCCCGGCATTGCCCTTTTCCCCTACTATTCACAACGTCACCCCTCCAGCCAGGATTTCGGGTAAGGTCACAGATTCAGTCGGGCGTCCGGTTATTGGGGCTACCGTTTTTATAAAAGGGACCAAAACAGGTACTGTGACCAAAGACGACGGAACTTTCTTCCTGGAATCACCGGAACCCGCCGGCATACTTATTATTTCCTCCATAGGGTTTAAACAGCGGGAAATAGCCTTTTCAGGCAGTAATTATTTACAGGTCATACTGGCTGTTTCAGAAAATAAATTAGAAGACCTGGTGGTAGTGGCATATGGAAAGCAACGGAAAACAACCCTCACGGGATCAGTAGCGCAGATCAGCGGCGTCGAAATAGCAAAAGCGCCTGTTGCCAATGTTATCAATGGTTTACAGGGGCGCCTGCCGGGTTTAACGTTTCGCCAGGGCGGCGGTCAGCCCGGAGACGATGTAGCGAAGTTTAATATAAGGGGATTTGGATCTCCTCTGACAATTGTTGACGGCGTTCCATCCGACATCGCCCAGATTGATCCTAATGAAATTGAAAGCTTTACCATTTTGAAAGACGGCGCTGCCGCTATGTATGGCTTCAAAGGCGCAAATGGCGCAATACTTATTACTACCAGGAGAGGGAAAACAGGGGAGCCAGTGGTTGCGCTAAATGCTTACACAGGCATCCAGGGTATCACAAGATACCCCAGGTTAATGAATGCGGGGGAATTCACTGAACTCATGGATGAAGCGAGCGTAAATGCAGGGAATGCGCCAATTTACGGAGCGAAAGAGGTGCAGAAATGGAAAATGGGAGTTGACTCCGGTTACAAGAGCACAGACTGGTATAACGAAGTATTTAGAAAATGGGCCACTATGAACAATGTTAATCTCAATATACAGGGTGGCACGGAGAAGGTAAAGTACTTTGTTTCAGGCGGGATGTTAGACCAGCAGGGGTTACTTCGCTCAGGAGATGTGAAGTTCAGGCGTTATAATTTTCGGAGTAATATCAGTATGCAGATTAATAAAAGATTGACTGCAGAATTAAACCTGGGGGGCAGAAAGGAAAACAGGTTTTCCCCTAACGCCCCTATACCTGGCACCGATGCCATTAACATCGTCAATGTTATTCAGCGGTCTTATCCTATAACGCCGGTATATGCCAACAACGATCCCAATTACTTTGCGGTTACAAATGTTCAGGTAAATCCTGCTGCCATGGCCCAGGCCGCCTATTCTGGCTATAACAATAGCGTCTGGGATGTTTTTACTGGTATTGGCACTTTAACATATAGTATCCCGTATATTGAAGGATTGAATGCCAGACTTTCCTTCAACTATGAATCGAATAATAACAGGTATTCGACCTGGAGCAAACAGTATTTCCTGTACAGCTATGATCCCACAACAAAAAAGTATACCCCCACTTACACCGGAAATGCGCCTTCCACCTTAAAGCAGGGTTATTCACAGGGAGGGACCACTTCCAATGTACAACTTTCGCTTAATTACGATCATACCTTCAACGGCGCCCATCACTTTACAGGTTTGTTGCTGCTGGAGAGAAGAAAAACCAATTCTACCGGCATACAGGGATCGAAGCAGTTTACCGTTGATGCTATACCCAATCTGGACCTGGGCAACGCTGCCAATCAAACCACAGGGACTTACCAGCTCGGTCAAAGCGCGTACCAGGGCTATGTAGGTCGTATCAACTACGACTATAAGGCTAAATACCTGTTAGAGTTGGGAGGAAGATATGATTACTCTTACAAATTCTTAAATGGTGCTTTCTTCCCGGAAATTTCTGCCGGTTGGGTGATCAATAAAGAACCATTTTTTAACTTCGCCTTCCTGAGTAATTTGAAATTGCGTGCTTCCTGGGCGAAGGTGGCAGATGACGGTTCATTCGACGAATTTAAATATCTGAGTGGGTACAACTATCCCAGCGGTAACTATATTTTCTCGGGCAGTACAGTTGTTAATGGTCTGCAAGTAGGTACTCTTGCCAATCCACGCCTTTCATGGCAAACAGCTAATATCTTTAATGCAGCGCTTGACTTTGGATTATTTGACAATACTATTACCGGTACCTTTGAAGTATTCTACAGAAATGTGACAGGTATTCCGGCCTATCCTGCCGCCTCCTTTCCCAGCATTGCCGCGATACCCGTAGCCCAGCAGAATCTGAACAGCACCAATAACAGGGGATTTGAACTGGAGCTGGGATATTATAAACGGATAGGTGACTTTGTATTAAATGTAAGTCCCAATATATCATGGACCCGGGGCAGGAATGCATATATAGAACAACCTCCTTACGGGAGCGCAAGTGAGAACTATCTGAATAATACCGCTTACAGATGGCAAAATAGGTTAACTGGTTACCATGCCATCGGCCAGTTTCAGTCACAGGAAGAAATAAATCGTTCTCCTGTACAGGACAGCCGTGGTAATGCAACCTTACATCCCGGTGATATTAAATACGAAGATATAAATGGAGATGGTGTAATTGATAGCCGGGATCAAACAGTAATAGGCAGGGGCGACTACCCCGAACTTCAATATGGACTTGCCTTGAATGCAAGTTATAAGGGTATTGACGTCTCCCTGCTGTTTGCAGGCGCAGGCAATTTTAATGTGAATTACAGCGGCGTGCTGCAAAATCCCTTTTGGAATAACGCTAATTCCTATGCCTATTTTACTGATCGTTGGCATCGTGAAGATATATATAATCCGAACAGTCCCTGGGTACCTGGAAAATTCCCGGCTACCATCATAAGCGGCAATCCAAATAACAGGTTAACCTCCAGCTTCTGGCTGCAAAAAGGCACCTATCTGCGCCTGAAAACCGTACAGATTGGCTATGCCATTCCAAAGAAAATATTGGCAAAATCAGGTATAAAAAGTTTACGGTTCTTTGCTTCAGGTCAGAATGTATTTACTATCACCGGAGTAAAATATCTTGACCCCGAAGTTGGTGATGCTGAAGCGGCGTATTACCCTCAGCAGAGAACATTTGTATTTGGAATAAATGCAAAATTTTAGGTTTAAAATCCTTCATTTTATATTCAGTAAAGTCATGAAACGTACATATATATTATGCCTGATTTGGATGACCATACTTTTGGCCTGTAACAAAGACTTTGTGAGGCTTCAGCCTCAGGACCTGATAGCGGACAACCAGGCTTATGCTTCTTCTGCTGCTGTGCAGGCCCTTGTTGCGGCGCTCTATAACGATCTCTCCGGCGCCGGATACGAAGATTTTACCTACGGGCAGGGAAGCAACTATATGAGTGTTTGGACAGACGAAGCCGTTCAGTCTTATGCCTGGTCGGATCCGTCAATCATTGGCGTGATACCTAATGGACAATTTGGGAATTGGTGGCCGTATGATCTTATACGCCGGCAAAACGACTTTATTGCCAAAATCGTTAATGCCACAAATCTGGGAGCCGCTGACCGCAATCAATATTTGCAGGAAGTACGGTTCCTCCGCGCGCTCACGTATTTCGGATTGGTTAAACGCTATGGAGGCGTACCATTGGTTACCAAAGTACTGACCACCGCTGACAATCTGAAAATACCAAGAAGTACAGCGCAACAGATTTATGATTTTGTTGCCAGTGAGTTAGATGATATTATTGGCAGTAATGGATTACAGGCTGGCGGACCACTCAGAGTCACTAACGCTGCCGCCCTTGCGTTGAAATGCAGAGCAATGTTATATGCCGCCTCAGAAGCCAAATATGGGCATGTGCAGCTGAATGGTCTGGTAGGTATCCCCTCATCTATGGCAAACACATATTGGCAAAAAGCGTATGAAGCAGCCAGGGCTATTATTACATCTGACAAATTTAAGTTATTTCAGGGCAGCAGCGATCCGGCCAAAAATTTTCAATTATTGTTCAATGGCCGGGATGCTGCCACCAATCCGGAAGCCATTCTGGCTGAAGCCTATTCATTACCAAACAGAGGACATAGTTTCGACTACTATAATTCCCCTCAAAGCTTTAGGGTTGACTATGGCAACTCTGTGAATCCTGTGATTGAGCTGGTTGAAGAGTTCGAATATACAGATGGCACACCGGGTAAACTAAAAATAGTAGACGACAGAGGCAACCCGATCAGGTATAACAATCCGGCCGATCTGTTTAAAGGAAAGGATCCGCGTTTTTTCGCATCCATTCAGTATCCTGGTGCTGAGTGGCATGCCAATAAAGACCCTCAGGGTGGATATATTGAGTTAAGAAGAGGAATTGTGAACGGAACTGACACACTCATTAACGAGGATCTGACCAAAACTTATGGTACTGCTCCATATACAATTGCATTCACAGGGAAAGACGGACCTACTACAACAGCAGATCCAACAAAATCTGGTTTCTATCAGAAGAAATACCTGATAGAAGATGCGAACTTTACGCCAAATGATGGACAGTCACACCAGCCGTGGCTCGTATTCAGGTATGGTGAAGTGTTGCTGAATTTTGCGGAAGCGGCTGTGGAGCTGGGAAAACCAGGTGATGCTTTATCCGCTATTAACCAGATAAGAGCCAGGGCCGGAATAAAGTTACTATCAATGGTTGGCCTCAGTCAGGTGAGACATGAACGGCGGGTGGAGCTGGCTTTTGAGAACCATCGTTACTGGGATTTACGGAGATGGCATATTGCAGACCAGGTGTTAAATGCCACCACATTCCACGCACTCTTTCCCTGGTTAAACTGGAAAGCAAATACCAATCCGGCACAAATGCAATACACGTTCACCATTGCTCCCATACCTGTTAAACCCGGTCGTACTTTTCCACCACGGCTGTACTATGAGCAAATTGACGTCAGTGGAGCAAATAGCTACCTGGCGCAAAATCCAGGTTATTGAGTGTCTTAAAATTTAAAAATATGAACCAAAATAAAATCCTTTTTTACCTGATATTCCTTGCCGCATGTATACAGAGCGGTTGTAGTAATAAGCTGGATAACTATGAGCCTCCCCGGGCATCCCTGTCTGGCGCAATAATAGACAGCAGAACGAACGACACCGTTCCTATGGCGAGCAGTATAGGACAGGGAGGCATACTTAATTTGTTTCAGATGAACTACAGTTCAACAGCATCTGGTGCTATTGGAAGCAACTTTCTTACCAACGGAACATATAAAAATGCAAGTATTTTCTCCGGAACTTATAAGGTGGCGCCATCAGGACCATTCTATGCAGATACTATTATTGCGACTGTGAATGGAGATACGAAACTGGATCTCAAAGTACGCCCCTGGATTTATGTGACGTTGAAGACGGGTAATATAACCGACACCTCCGCAACTTTTACTTATAGTATCAAGAGCAATGACGCCGCTCAACAAATTGCTCAGGGGGGAGCATTTTTAAATACCGCTTCAGTTGTGGATGTTCAGGAATTCCGGGGGGTGAATAAGGGAGACACCCGGTACCGGAAAATACAGCCTGTAAATGGAGATACGACTATTACTGTAGTATTCACAGGGTTAGCTCCCAATACCACTTATTACATAAGGGCAGGCAGCAGCACTGCCACAAGCAGTATCAATCCGCAGAATTACTATAACTATTCTAAAATATATGCAATAAAAACGGCCGGCAAATAAACGAGCATTCATTTTGCCACAGTCTTAGCAATATTCAATAAACAAAAAAAAATATTTGATGAAACAATTATTTGCCTTTGGGGTATATGGGTGCATGCTACTGATTATCAGTATTCCTCTTCACGCGATCAACATTATACCTCAGCCAGCTGAAGTAAAAACCGGCACCGGCGTGTTCCAACTGACCAGCGCCACAGTCATAAACGCCGGCAACAATATTGTGGAAGCGCGTCAATTGCAACAGGCAATACAGGAAGCATCTGGCCTGAACATCCAATTGAAAACATCTTCGAAAAACAACTCTATTCGGCTGATTGTCGATGAAAAATTGAAAAAAGAACTCGGAGAGGAGGGCTACCTGTTGAAAGTAAATCCGGATAATATCTCTATCACTGCCCCTGCTTCAACTGGCATTTTTTACGGCATTCAATCCTTGCGCCAACTCATTCATGGTAATGGTAACACATATACGTTAAATGCGGTCAGTATCAAAGATAAGCCTCGCTTTTCGTGGAGAGCCTTCATGCTCGACGAAGGCAGATACTTCAAAGGCAGCACAGTCGTGAAGCGTCTGCTGGATGAAATGGCCTTGCTCAAGATGAACACTTTTCACTGGCACCTTACCGACGACCAGGGCTGGCGCATTGAGATACTCAAATATCCGCAGCTCACTGCCATCGGCAGCCACCGCGACTCTACGCAAATTGGCGGGGATGCTGACGGCAATACCTATGACAGTAAGCCTCATGGGGGCTTCTATACGCAGGCAGCCATCAAAGAAATCATCAATTACGCTGCTGAAAGACATATCACTGTTATCCCGGAAATAGAAATGCCAGGGCATAGCGCTGCAGCCATTGCTTCCTATCCCTGGCTCGGAACATCGCAAAAAAAAATCCGGGTACCATGCAAATTTGGCATACAATACGATGTATACAACGTAGCAGATCCAAAGGTAATTGCCTTTTTGCATGATGTTTTAGAGGAAGTGATCAACCTATTTCCTTCTAAAGTAATACACATAGGTGGGGATGAAGTGAAGTTTGACCAGTGGAAGGCAGATGCCGGCGTACAGGCTTACATGAAAGAACATCACATTGTGTCTCCTGGAGACCTCCAGATTGCGTTCACCAACGGGATATCCAACTTCCTGGCTGGCAAATACCGCAGGATGGCCGGATGGAATGAAATCATGAACAGCATGCTGGAGGATGTTGATGCCGGCAAGGTTTCCAACAGAGAAAAATTAGCGCCCGGCACTATTATACAGTTCTGGACAGGCGACCTTAAAATCATTGACCAGGCTGTTTCAAGAGGTTACGATGTGGTGAACTCCTTCAGTGAGTTTACCTACCTTGATTATTCCTACAAAGACATTTCCCTGGAAAAAGCCTATGGCTTTGATCCTATCCCCAAAGGGCTGGATCCAAAATATCATGCAAAAATACTCGGCACTGGCTGCCAGATGTGGGGCGAATGGATACCCGATGAAGCCAGTATGAATAAGCAGGTGTACCCAAGACTGGCCGCTTATGCGGAAGATGGCTGGACATTGGTTGCCAACAAAAATTTTGGCAATTTTTGCAAAGCACTGGAATATTTTTCTGCCAGATGGAACGTAAAATGGGACGTGAACTAATATGGCGATATCTGATCAGTCTCGTTCAGCTTCCGGGAAACAACGGCCCCAAAAATCAGATATTTCTTTTTTTAGCAACTTATTCAAATCACTAATGACGAAAGAATCCACTCAAATGAAAGGTACGCGCTTGTCCCATACTGTTGCGCCTGCAGAACGTATAGTTTCAATAGATGCGCTACGGGGTTTTGATATGTTTTGGATTGCGGGCGGCGGCCCTATGGTATATGAATTTTTCAAGCTTTTCGCCAACCCGCTTCCATCCTGGTTGGAAGAACAATTCGATCATGTTCCGTGGGAGGGTTTTGTTGCCTGGGACCTGATCATGCCGCTCTTTTTGTTTATCGTGGGGGCCGCCATGCCGTTTTCGATAGGGAAACGGCTGGCGCAGGGGGATGGTCGCCGCCGCATTTACCTGAAAGTCATTTATCGCGTGCTGCTATTGTGGGCGCTTGGCATGGTTGCCCAAGGCAATCTGCTTCATTTCCGCATGGACGACCTGCTGCTTTACAGCAACACCCTTCAGGCAATTGCGGCGGGCTACCTGATTTCCGCAATTGCATTGGTAGAGCTGCCGGTAAAAGGACAGGCTGTGCTGGCAGGCATTTTACTACTGATTTTTTGGGGGCTGATGCGTTTTGTACTGGTGCCGGGCCATGGAATTGGGGTGCTTTCGCCCGAGGGAAATCTGGCAATGTGGGTTGATCAGTCTCTGTTAGGCCGTTTTCGGGACGGTAATGATTACACCTGGATACTCAGCAGCATAGGATTCGGCGCTACGACGCTGATAGGCGTTCTGGCGGGCCATTTGCTACGCGCTCCGGGGCCTAAATTGCCCAAAGTGTTCTGGTTAATTATATCAGGTTTGGCCTGCCTGTTGGCAGGCTGGCTTTGGAGTTTTGAATTTCCAATCATCAAGCATATCTGGACCAGCTCGATGGTTTTGTGGGCGGGAGGCTGGAGCCTCTTGTTACTTGCATTATTTTATTGGGTGATAGACATTTTAGGCTTCCGGCGGTGGGCATTTGTCTTCATCATTATCGGCACAAATGCTATTGTAGCCTACATAGCGCCGGGTATCATCCCCTTTGGCGACATCAGTAATACCTTGTTCGCAGGTCTGGCAAAACATCTCGGGCAATTTGGTGGTTTTCTGCTGACCGCTGGCACTTTTGGCGTTCTCTGGCTCTTACTTTATTATATGTATCGCAATAAAACCTTCGTGCGGATATAACGTACTGCCCATGAAACCCTGGTCAGATAAGACGAATCGGTGCATGATTTTTCACCAAAAAAATGAATCTCTATGAGAATTTATGCATTGTTACTAGAGGTTATTTCATAAATACTATATAATTCTTCTCATCAGGATTAAAGCAAAAGCAAGATGAATAAGTGCTTGATAGCGTTCTATTTCTCTGTCATATCGTGCGATTACACGTTTGAAGGCATTGAGCCATGTAAAAAAAACGTTCTATCTTCCATCTGCGCTTGTATCTTCTAAGCTGACGACCATCCTGAGCTGCCATCTTAAAAAAAACGGGCGGGATTGTTGTAAACTGATTCTTTTTTACTTCAAAACGCTTTCATTTTTCAGATTTTTTCCGAAGAATAAAAAAAATCAGCTGTCGCATAGGAAGAATGTAGTCGATCGGTGTTTTATTAGTTTGGCAGATTCCTTTTATGACCTGGACCATATTTTTTAACGATCATACCTATTATGACCTGGACCATATTTTTAACGATCATACCTATGCTAAAAAGACATAAGCTATCGCTTTTGATGGTGCTTTTATTGCCTTTTATTACTTATGCTCAGGAAGGGATGCCTGTATTTGTCCGTCCTTGTGGTACAGAGATACTACAAAAGGAATGGCGAAAGAATTCTATTTTCCGGGGAAGGGAGCAAGCTGCCAACAAAGCTATCCTGCAAAGGCATTACATGGCCGCCCCTGGTCAACTGGCGCCTCCTCTGACTTTAGTTACATTACCTGTAGTTATACATATTGTGAATGAAGACCCAGACGCTTATTCTGATGCTGATGTCGCGGAATCAATAAAGATACTTAATGACGCATTCAGCGGGAAATTCTCTTATCCCGTAAGGACAAGCCGCGTATTCGATAAAAACAAACACTACCTTATCCCCCCTGCGGCGCTGGCCGCGGGGGATAACAACCTTTTATTATCTCACCTTAAACACATACATATATGTACCGTAAACTATTGTTGATTATACTTTTGAGTATTGGAGGGATGGGGTGTAACAAAGAAATGGTAAAGGAAACAGTGGCCCCGGATCCGAAAAATACTGCTAAACGCTCGCTCACAGAACGCTCGCTCACAGCAGGTGTGATAGGCTCCAGTGCTACCTATGATTCTATTCTCTGGAAAGTGGATACCGTAAAAAACGAAAATGCGTACAAGTTTGATCAGATGGCGGGCATCGACAGATACCAGGGGCAGCTCTATATACTCGGCGGAAACTGTGCTAGTTGGGATGGCGAGTATAATTTATGGGAGCTATGGAAAGGCGCTAATGTCAACAATGCCGTGAAGCAGTTGCAGCAGCCAAAACCTGCAGCTAACTTTCCTTACTATACTACGGAAGGAAACGACGACTGGTGTAACTATTGGCTGATGGGACTTTGGATAGATCCGTCTGATGGTAAATTCTACTCCATTGCCTACAGTGAATACAACTACATGAAAAAATGGGAAACCGAAGCAAAGGAACGGCGCATGGGGCTTGCTACGTCGGTTGACAATGGACAAACATGGACCTATCAGGGCGATATCATCACGCAGGACAAATCCATCCCACCGCCGCCGGGGCAAAAATATTACGGTGCGGGTGATCTTGATCTTTTCATTCCGGGCGATGGGTATGCGTATGTCTATTATAAAAAAGGCTTCTATTCAGATAGTTCGGGGCACAGAACGGAGCAGGATATTTGTGTGGCCAGGTGCCGGCTCAGTGATAAACTTGCACCGGGGTATTGGAAGAAATTCTACAACGGTAGCTGGGTGGAAGCCGGCATTGGTGGCCATGAAACCATCATTATACCGGACGTGAATATTGCCAATGTATGTTACAATAAATTCCTCAAAAAATATGTTTGCATTGGCAATGATACCGATGGTAAAACATTTATTTCTTTTGCCAATAGTATGCCAACACAGGATTGGAGCCCCAGGGATTTCGGTTTTCCGCAAATCTCCTGGTGGTACAACTGGTTTGTGAATGTAACCAACAATAACCAGCATGTCATGGGGCAGTCGTTCAAGCTCTATACAGCCGGGTTAAATCTGGTTACCAAGGCCCGGCACGGGTATGATTACCATATCGTGTTCGATATGAAAGAATATGACCGGACTGGTTGGGAAGTGATCGACTTTTCCTCTCAGGAGCCCTGGCCTTCAGCGCCGGAGGAAGGAGGTGCTGCTTATGTACTGGACAATAATCCATATACGTTTTGGTCTACCGCCGGGGTAAACGGGGAAGCGCCTTTTCCGCATCATATTACCATCGATACGAAATCGGCAAAATCGTTGCATGGTATTACATTTAAGAATCGCAAATTTGATATCGACTATTCCAGCGGCCAGCCCAAAGATATGCAGGTATTGGTGAGCGAGGATAACGTTAACTGGCAAACGGCGGCTACTTATACTAACATCGAAATACCGGAAGGCCCTGTGGATGAAAGCAAAACAAGGCTTTCATTTCCTGCAGCAGTGAATGCACGTTACCTGAAACTGGTGGTCACCGCTATTCACGGCACTAACAAGGTGTTGTACTTTTCTGAGATCGGTGCATTCTGATGATTTATCTTTAATAATTAACAAGATGAGAGTTACATTGATATCTTTTTTACTACTGGTCCTTAACAGCTCGTGTTTTGGCCAGCAGGATACTGTTGAGATAAACGTAACAGATTATGGCATCCATCCTGACAGCCGGGTCAATGTAGAACCGGAGATCAGGAAGCTGTTGAAAGAAAACAGGAACGCGCGCTACCTGAAACTGGTTTTTCCCCGTGGCAGGTACGACTTTTGTCCGAATAAAGATAGGGAGGATTTGTCCGACGCCCCCGTTGGGATTGAGATCCGCGACAGGTCGGGTGTATGCATCGACGGTCAGGGATCGGAGTTTGTATTTCATGAAAAGATGATGGCGTTCAACGTACAGAATGCGAAGGATATAACGCTCCGGAATTTCAGCATCGACTGGGACCGGCCTTTAATTTCGCAGGCGGAGATTGTGGGATACAGCGACACCTTTCTGGATCTGAAGATAGACAAAAACGAATATCCGTACGAGATAAAGAACGATACACTTTACTTTACAGGAGAGGAATGGAGAAGTAAGATTGGCACCAATTACAACAATATCTTCAATGCAGGTAATAAAGACCTCGTATACGAGACCACCGATAATCCTCTGGGGGAAATTTGGAACGCCACGGCTGAATTGCGTGAGAATGGGTTGGTACGGCTGCATTTCCCGCTTGAAAGGAAGCCGGAGCGCGGAACGCTGATTGCCCTTTACCACGACTATTACATCACCGATGGTATACAGCTGATGCAGAGCAGCCGGCTGTGGCTGGAGAAAATCAACATTTACCATGCCCTGAGTGCTGGGGTCAGCGCTTCCGAATGTGAAGACATCACCCTGAAGCAGGTGAATATCATAGCCAATGAAAAGAAAAATCGTGTATTCAGTACCGTAGCCGACGCCACGCATTTTAGTGGTTGTAAAGGCCGCATTGTGATCGACGGATGCACGGTAACCGGCGCGGGCGATGATTTTGTCAATATACATAGTATGTATGCCCCGGTAGTCGAAGTATTGAGCGATCATGAAGTGCTGCTGGCGCAGCATGATAGGTACATAGGCTTTGAGCAGGGCGAAAAAGCCTGGCGTGTGGATACAGCTACCATGCAGCGCAGGCAGATTTTATCCGTGGTAGGGCAGGAGGATGAATTGGAAAACGACGATGTTACAGGACACCGGATTAAGTTCAACGAGAATATCACCGGTATACTCAAAATTGGAGATCTGCTGGAAAATATAGACAAGAACCCGGATGTGGAGATCACCAATTGCCGCGTGATGAAGCGCCACCGCGCAAGGGGGATACTGGTAACCAGTCCAGGCAAAGTACGTATATCCAATAACTACTTCAATACTGCGGGCTCAGCCATCCTCATTGAAGGCGACCGGACCGTGTATTATGAATCAGGTGCAGTGAGGGATGTAGCTATTGAAAACAATGTCTTTGAGAACTGTTATACCTCCGAGTGGGGAGAAGGAGTTATTACCATTACACCATCTATCACTCCGAAAGATTCAGTCTCTCCGGCATATCATCACAACATCCGTATCACCGGTAATACCTTCAAGCATTACGATTATGCGTTGCTGTACGCCCGTTCCGTAGATACACTGGTGTTTTCATCTAACAAGATAATATATACGAATACGTATCCGCCATTTTCCCGTAAGGTGAATGTGTACCTCGATGGATGCCGGCATGTAACTATTGGCGATAATATTTGTGACGCAGCATTTCCGGGAAGGAATGTGTGGATTAAACGTATGAAGGAGACGGATTTGGGGCAGTTCGGAAGTAGCCCGTTGAAAGTATCTCCGGCGGAGGATTAGTCCGGCATACTAAACTTATCAGGATAAATTATTCTTCCTGCTAATTCCCCGGATAGTTTCGAACTTAATGAGGCTGTCTCAAAAGTAATTTTTACCCAATTTTATCCGGGTACCTG
>NZ_JBQEOP010000003.1:0-57500 GCF_052045305.1 Chitinophaga sp. 22308
ATGATAAAACTGTCCCGCACCACGCCTGCCGCGTGGATAATACCGTGAAGCTCCCCGTAGTTGTCCTGCACCCAGCTGATCAGCGATGCCACTGAGGCCGCATCCCCCACGTCGCAGCGGCGATAGCTCACTGCCGGCAACGCTGCAACCCACGACGGCGCCTCGCTACGGCCGCAAAGCACCACGCGGGCGCCAGGCGTATTCGTGATATGTGACGCCAGCAACCGGCCAAGACCGCCACCTCCTCCGGTAATCAGGTACACACCGTCTGCACGGATACCTATCCCTGGTGAAGGAGAAGACGATGAAGATCGCAGTTCCTGTAACTGCTTTACTTCTCTCACACCGCCACGGTAGCGCACTTCAGCATCTGACGTATCCAGCTCGCAAGATACCAGCTGCGCCAGCTCTTCAATATCTTGAAGGGACAAGCGCTCCACGCCTATCGTTTTACTTTTAAGCCTGGGATATTCACGGCTGGCCGTTTTCAACAATCCTCCAATAAATCTGTAGCGCAAAGACTCCTCTTCAGGAAAAAGCACCAGCACATTTGCTACAGCCTTCCCTTCCATCTTTTTCCTGATCTCCAGGAACACCTGCACAAAATATTCTTCTGCTTCCACAGCAGTCGTAACAATCACTTCTGCTTCCGGTATTGTCTGCCGCAACTTCTCATCCAAGCCAAGCGGCCCCCCTGCAAGCAGTAAAAGATGAGTGCCAACCGATTGCTGCTTTTTACTTTCAGCAAGACTGCTTATTTGCCATATCGCGTCAAACAGGTGAACATTTTTATTAAAGCTTGACAGTACCGGCTGTTTAGCGGCAACAGTGCCTTTTGCCGGCAGCATACTCACTCCCCTGAAAAATAGTCGGACCTCTCCATCCATGGTCAACAGCACTGCATCATATACCGTTTCACCACCTCTTTTCGTCGCGTAGCAATACATCTGTGATGCTATATCTCCATAAATCAATACTTCTCCTATGCTGAACGGCAGTAACAAATCTGCTTTTTGCAGGGGAAGATTAAGGCACAGACATGTTTGCAGAACACCATCCATCAGTCCGGGGGGCAACCCGTAACCTGCTTCAATTGGAAGGCTGATGATTGCCAACGCCTCGGTCCCGTTATAGTTCAATTGTTCTATTCCCTGGAAACCTTGTTTATAATCCAGTCCCTGCTGACGCAGAAAACGATAACACGCATCTTTGTCTGCTGAATATTCCAGTCGCTGCCGGATGGCAATGAGGTCAGGAGAAGGGCAGGCAGCCGGCTCCCGGTAATCCAGCAGACCTCTTGCATGTATAATGCTGTCTGTCCCATTATTCGTATATACCTCATATCCAATATTTTCTCTGTCCGGATAAACACGGACATGTACCGCCTGAGGCGCATCATTTACGCGTATGGGGCTTAACCAATAGACTTCGCTGATCCGGGACGCATTTTTTCCCGTGGCCAACAAACCCGCTGTTCTGGCCATTTCCAGATAAGCAACTCCGGGCAGCATTTTTTTCCCGTCTACAATGTGGTCAGACAGGAACTGTTCGTTCCCGGTATATATGCTGGTATATCTTTGTTCGTTTAAGTCGGAGGTATTGTTATGTACCAGGGGATGCAGTTGTTGGGCACCTGCACTTTCAACCTTCTCGGACGTGGACACCCAGTAGGAGTCGCGGGCAAAAGGATAACCCGGCAGGACGGTCCTGTCAAGCTTTTTAGCCCCATATAACAGGTTCCAGTCAATCGCCGTTCCATAACACCAGTGTTTTGCAAGCTGTTCAGGATTACGGTCAGTAATCCATTGTTGTACAACGGAAGATGTTTTATTGAAAGCACCAGCCAGCTGGCCGTCTGTTTTCACATTTCCGGTAAAACAGCCGTTCAACACCGTACCTCCGGTATAGCAGCGCAGTTTTTCTACTAACTCCTTCACAGAGCTATACACAATAGCCAGTCGTTCATCCATTTCCTCACGGGCAGTCTGCATCGTGTAAGCAATACTTGCAGGGTCGGCTTCAGGCATATCCTGCAGATAAGCCAGCATATCAATAACATACGCCAGTAGCCTGTTTTTATTTTTGGCTGATAAAACGAAAATACATGGAGTAACCAGCTTTGCGGAAGGCGTTTCAGTCTGTGTAAAAGATTCCAACACAACATGGCAGTTGACACCGCCAATACCGAAACTGCTGACACCCGCCCGGAGTGGTAAGCTGCTATTTGCAGGCTTCCAGGGCTGAGCGATATGCTGAACATAAAAAGGGCTTCCTTCCAGCTCTATCTTTTTATTCAGCGTATCGAAATTTATCGTTGCCGGCAGATATTGCTTCTTCATTGACAGCAGCACCTTCAGCATACCGGCAACACCGGCTGCGGCCTCCAGGTGACCAATATTTGTTTTTATCGATCCTATTCCACACCAGGCCACGGCAGGTAATGCAGTTTCATGGCGTTTCTGCAGATGGTTAAATGCTGTCGTTAATCCCGTCACCTCTATCGGGTCACCCAGACTGGTACCCGTCCCATGCGCCTCTATGTAGCCTACCGTCGACACATCTATTCCCGCCTGCTGGTAGGCCGCTTTCAACAGTTCCTGCTGTCTATGGGGATTAGGAACAGTCAAACCACCGGATTGTCCTCCATGATTGACTGCAGTAGCCTTAATAACACCCAGTATCTGATCATTATCTGCTAAGGCTACAGTCAATGGTTTCAACAGGAAAAGCACCGCACCCTCACCTCTTACATATCCGTTGGCCTTTTCATCGAAGGTCTGGCATTTACCATCAGGACTTAACATCCCGGCCTCATAGTAAGAAAGGCTTTTGGCATAGTGACACATCAGATGAACTCCGCCGGCAATTGCCTGCATACACTCACCAGACCTTATTGCATTCACCGCTTCATGTATAGCCACCAATGAGGAAGAACAGGCTGTATCTATTTGAAGGCTGGGACCTTCCAGGTCATAAAAATACGATATCCTGTTTGCCAGAATGGACAACGCAGTACCCGTTGCGATCGCCGACTCAAATGCTTTCTCCTTTTGCAGCACCAGCTCATAATCACTCCCGCTGGCACCGATATATACCCCTGTCCTGCTACCTTTCAGGTTACCGGCCTTATATCCGGCCTTTTCCAGCAGCTCCCATGTCAACTCCAGTAATAATCTCTGCTGAGGGTCCATCAATTCGGCTTCTCTCGGTGAGATCCTGAAAAATGTCGCATCAAACTTTTCAATGTCCGGCAGATATCCTCCACGGCCAAGCCCCCTGTGCGTGTTCTCCGGATCTGTTCCTGAGGGCCAGCGCCACCTTTCGGATGGCGTATTGGTTATAACAGACCGCCCATTTGCAAGAATATCCCATAGCGCTTTCCAGTCAGCAGCACCTGGCAAACGAAAAGCTGTTCCTACAATTGCAATATCTTCTGTCCGGCTTTCCCGCCGGTCATCTGTTTTAATACCCGTTACCTGTTCTTCGTTTAAAAGATAGGAAACGATTTCATCTATCGTTGAATGTCCGTAAAACCGGCTTGGATTGCTCTTCAGCCCAAACTTATCCTGTAAGAAGGCGGAAAGCTCCAGGAATACTACGGACTCTATTCCATACAACCTGAGGTTAGCAGACCCGGTCAGGGTTGCCTCTCCCAACATGGACGACAGGAATACAGCAATGGCCTCAGACAAGGATTTCCGGTTATACGCCACATCAACTGCAGACTGTTTATCAACAGTTGCCGTCACCTCGGCTTCATCTTCATTGTCCCCGGCAGACACCACCTTAACAGAAAATATCTTCGCTATTAACTGCTTGTCTTCTTTTCTAAAAAGGGATGCACTCAGCCGCACCAATTGCGTTGTGATGAACTCACAGCTGTCAAGCTGATATTCCAGTTGCTCACCGGGATTCGCATTTCCGAAATAATAGATATCACGTGCCAGGCAGGAGCTCCGGTACGCCCAGTCTTTGGCCCCCGCTGATTGTTGATTAAAATAAAGCCGTTCGCATTTGTCGCTGATTTTCGGAAATGCAGCAAAATAAATCAGGCCTACGCCGTTAATATCATCGAAAGGATCAATAGTATAGTCTATATTAAATAAAGGCGTGGTATCCAGCTCGAATGGATGGCCTGCCAGGCTGAACTCCACATCCTTTGGTTGTCCCTCCTGCGGGAATAACCTCGTTTTAACATCAAAGTACTGCCGCGCAAACGAGGGTAGTTTATCGTGGGTTGCAATTCTGTCGTCTCCCTGCACCAACGGAACTGCATTTTTCAACGCCCGGTTGTCGCCTGTATTCCGCGCAGAAAAAACGGACATCAGCGAAGCCGTAATAGTACACTCCGACGAAGTCAATACAGCATCACTAAAGAACATCTTCTTTCCAAAGCGGGATAGTTCACTGTTGACAGACAAATGCTGGTTCTCCCGAAAAGCACCAAGGCTTTGGCTGCTTTCCCAACAAAGACGTACAAAACTGGCATAGAGCCGTTCTCCATTACTGTCCGTTAACCGGTCTGATGTCACGCCCAGTCCGTCCCCGATCATAGACCAATGGATGTCACCCAATTCTTTCAGCAGCCAGTTTTCAGACATCCCTCCCCAGACCATACCTGGCATGCTCAACGTGTAATCCCTGCTACAGAGGACCTTACCCGAAGAACTTTCCTTATCCTTCAGCCAACTCATATATGCTCAAAAATTTTTTGTTTGTATATTAAATTTTCTGCGTCACAGCACTAAAAGCGTTAAAGAAATTCAGCAGGGGGAACTGTGTTTTTTTAGGTAACGCAACGGCGCAGGCATGTTCGTTGACATAGATTACGACAGCCTTATATTGTTTTAAATATTTGAACGTTCCTTCATAAAACATGCCGTTGCGCTGCAGGCTGTCTATTTCCAGTACAATAAAGTCGGCCGTCATACCTGTCCGCAATACTTTCGATACCGCCTCCTTCATGCTCCATACAATTGTACAGCCGATTGACAAAGCAATACCACAGGCCGATATAAGCGCTCTTTCCTGTTCTGAGATATGGTCTCTGATAGCGTCAATATGATCGTCATCTACCTTTTCCATATCAATGCCCATGGGATGCTCCTCTTCAAATGCCAATGCCACACCAATGTTGCCGGTATGACTGATGCTCACTTGCAGGTTAGGAGTCTTCAGTCCCTTAACTACAGGGAAATGGAAAACACCAAAGCCGATAAAAACCGAGTCGGGCTTGTTTTCTGGGGCGATAGCAGCGAGAGCATTTTTTGCTGCTACCCTGCCCAATAGATAACTTTGTTTTCGCCTCTCTGACTTTAAGCCATCGTAGTATTCACGCTCTACAATATGCAACTGAGGAAGATATGCGGCCAGCACGTTCATGTTAGCTGTGATCATCGAGCAAGCAGCCGGCAGTATCCGGTTGTCCCGGGTAAGTGCAATCCTGTCGGTAAAACAGCAGGTGTTTATATTCATTCCTGCGCCTCCTTTATTTTTACGCTTTTGCTGAAATAGGTTTCCTTCACCGTTACCCTGGTGCGGAGGTAAAGGACAACCCAATACATAAGACCAACAGAAAGGATCATCGTCGCTATCACGATATTACCCAAGTCGGAATAATGTTCCAGTTGACCATTGCCGGATTGTGTCACCACGAGCCCGGCAACATAAGACGCGATACCGCCGGAGATCTGCTGAAAAGCAGAATTAAGGCTCATAAAGGCGCCCCGGTCTTCGGTTTCAGGCACCATGCTCATCAGCACGCCGGCTGAAACCTGGCGGAAGATAACGCCGGTAAAAAGCGCAATCACCACTGCTATACAGCTCCATAAAGGCGTGATGCCCAACGTGGTATAGATCCGGACAAGTATGACGCACAGCACAGACCCGGTCACAAACAGCCTGAAAGGGCCTACGGAGTCGCATAACTTTCCGCTCAACGGAGCTGCAATGATCATAAACACCCCCAATGCACCATATAACACCGGCAGTTCGTCCATTTTAAGCCCCAGGTTATGCACACCATACGCGCTGCCCAACGGTATTAACATAAACCCACCGGTTGTCAGTAATGTAATAGAAAGAAAGGCCCTTAAATAACCGGGATTGGAAATTGCGTCTTTCAAATGTTGTATCGCCCGGCGCTGCCGCTTTTCATTCAGATGTCCCGCTACAGAGGGAATAAATTTTACAAGGGCAACTGCAATCATCATCCCGCACAAAGTGATAAGCCAGAAAGGAGAATGCCACCCAAACCGGTTGGCCAAAAACAAGCCAACAGGAATACCCAGTACCTGACTGGCCCCGAAAGCCATTTGGAAAAAGCCCATCGCGCGTCCGCGCTGTCTTGCCTCGAACAAGTCAGTAATGATGGCATAGCTTACAGAACTGACAATTCCGCCCAAACCTCCGGCGAAAATCCTTGCCGCCACCAATACCTCATAGTTGGGCGCCATGGCACATAACAATGTTCCCAGTATAAATCCGCCGGTAAAAAGAACAAGTAACTTCTTCCTGTCAAACATATCTGCAAAACCCGCAGCGACCAATCCTCCGGCACACGCGCTAAAAGCATAAACCGAAACCGCCATCGAGAACCGGGCAGTAGTTATCTCCAGCTCCTTCATCATAATAGCACCCAATGGCGATAAAACCATAAAATCCAATATGATGAGAAACTGGAGAAGCGCCAGTATGACGATCGTTAATTTTTGCTGGCGGGTAAATTTCTTTTTTTCCTCTTTTTGCATAAAAACCAAACCGGCTTATCCCTACAGTTTTATCAACAAAATCTTTTAAAATAACCATAACGGCCTATTACATGCCATTGGTGAACCAGGCATCGCTCAGGAGCTGAGCGTCAAGTCACCGACCTCTCCGGCAACTCTTTCACGCTTTTTGTTCTTTTTCCCTACGGAGAGATTATACAAGGGCAACGCAGCAAAAGTGGTAGTGACCGCGACCAATACGATGATAGAAAAAAGATCAGGCGTAATAATATTATAAGACAGTCCGATATTAGCCACCAGCAAGTCCATCAGTCCCCTCGCATTTAACAGACTTCCGATAGAAGAAGCGTCCCGCCAGGAAGCACCTTTCAGTTTCATGGTGAGCGTACAGGAAACATACTTGCCGATAAAAGCAAAACCAATGATAGCGAGGCAAGGTAACAGGATGCTTGCATTCTTAAGCACCAGCAGGTTGGTCTTAAGCCCGGAGAAAGCAAAGAAAATCGGCAATAACAACACCACTGCCATATCCTTGAGTTTATTACGAAGTTCTTTTTCCATCGTCGGGCAGGAACGGGGAATAGCCAGGCCCAGGATAAAGCCGCCAAATACAGAATACACGCCAAGGTAATCTGTAATCATTGCCGCCGCCAATAACAGCAATAGTATAATACCAAATTCAAACTGCTCCATAAATCCCCTCTTTTCAACCTTCATTCCAAGCGACTTCAGCAGCGGCTTCACGACCAGGAAGACCACTGCCACAAAAACACCCGTGCCTGCCAACGTTTTCAGACCTTCGCCATATCCTTTATTCATAGAAATCGCAGTCACGAAAGCGAGTAACAGCCATGATACAACATCCTGGATACAGGCAGACAACAAAGACAGTACGCCAATCCGCGAATTGATCATCTTTTTTTCCTGCAGAAGCCGGGCCAGCATCGGGAAAGCCGTGATGGCCAGCATCGTCCCCATAAACAAGATGTAGGATGCCATCGGTACCGCCGGCTGTTTTAATCCGTCTGAAAACCAAAAAGCCGTGAGCACTCCCAGCACAAACGGCATCATCAGTGACGAGAACGAAAGCCAGCCTGCGTCAAGAAAAGTTTTCCTGTTAAACAGCTTAAAATCTATCTCGGCACCCACCAGAAACATATAAACCGACAGCCCCAGATTACTTAAAATAAAAAGGGAAGGCATCACTTCCACACGAAAAATCCTGTCTGAAATCTCAGGAGCAAAATATCCGAAAAAAGTGGGGCCTAATAAAACACCTGCCACCATTTCGCCCACCACTCTGGGCTGCCCAATGTAGGTAATCAGTTTCCCACATACCTGGGAGACAATCATAATAACAATGATGGCCGTAAGAACGGCTAAAAACAAGTCCAGATTATTCATAGGACATTTTAAATCAAAGGTTAAATAATGAGATGTGTAAACTACTCTTCTGTCAAAACAGCATTGGCCACCGCTGTACTTTTCTTCCTTTCAGCCACCCTGTTGAAAGCTTCACTGTAACGTTTGAAAAAATCGTGGTACTTTGATTTGTTTTTCAGATCATTAAACGGAATACGGGTAATTCCGGTTTTCCTGCCAATAAAGATGGTAGCAAACACCGCCAGCAGGCTAAGTCCGGGAATCAGCGGACCAGGATAAAAACAGGTGGCTACCATAGCACAAACAATAAACAGGTTCAGATACCGGTGCAGGTTGGTAGCCAGCGCCACTACAAGTACAATAAACGGATTATACAAAAAAAGAAGTGACAGGGGCACCTTAATAAAGACAGACATGGGCAGCAGACAGATAAAAGCCAAAATATTAACCTGCATCAGCAAATAGTTCAGGATGTAATGTTTCATCAAACTGAACCCGCTGTGCTCCTGCCATATTTTTTCCACCATTTCCTTTACACCGTCTACTTTATACTTACCCTCCTGACGATATTTAAAAGCATTATTAGGGAAAAGGTAGTACTTAAATATATCTTTGACGCTTTTGCCGGCAAACGCGGATCCCGCAATACCGATTAATTTCGCAAGATCGTGCGTATAAAACCCATAAAACACCAAATGGTCTGTCAGTCTTTTCTCTGCCGTTCCATAGTATTCAATATCATACTGCTTTATCCTCTCCTCTATATTCTGATAGATGCTGTCATTAAAGCTTTTATCGGTAATCATGCGGTGAACAAATAAACATTGCATTTCAATGATGTTGTTCAGTCCTCCCGAAGTGGGCCTTGTGTAACCTACGAGGTAAATATTCTTTAACTCCCTGGGAGCAATACCCATAAAATTATCGCGATAAACATATTCATACGGTTTATCCATGCTTCCGCTGCGTTTGGATATAATCAGCGGCAGGTTAGGCATTTCGCGGTCGCCTTCTATGAGAGCATCATATTGTACGATTTTATCTCCCCATTTAATCGTCTTGGTGTCAGTGTCTATAGTGGTTTGACTCTTGGACCAAAGGTCAACTTTTCCCTGTTCCACAAAGTAGCCGATATCATTCATCAGATATCCGTCCTCAATATGTTGCTCCAACTGACCATCATCATATAATCGCTGATAGGCGTCGATAGGCCAGTATTTGATAACAATATATCCGTTAGGTACCGGGCTTGTAGCGTCCCATCCCAACTCCTTTGCCAGCTTCCAGTTCCTGTTTGCCATAGGATATTTAACATGCAGCGTTTCGCCGAAAAACCATTTTCCAACGGTTTTAGGCAGCATCACACTGAAGTTGAACCCTCCGCCGATCAGCCGCTTATAGATAAACTTAGACACATACCGGAAGTTGTGCATTTCCAGCTGGTCCAGCGTATAGGAGTCTTTTTCAAAAAAAGCAAGCTTATCGAGACATACAAACCCATTGGTCAACAGCACAACACGATTATTTCCCGGCATCAGTTTGGACACGATCAGATTGGCGGAATCGCCATAGGCGGTAAACGCAATGGTTTTATTGGTAGCTGCCCCAAAGTCAAAATTGGTAATGGAATCATGAATCTTCCGCCGGAAGGCGGTAGCTATCATCACATGCGTTGCACGGTATATTTTTCCGCTTCTTGTATAGACCAGAGAAAAATCGTCATAGTTATGCACTTCCGTTACCCAGTCTTTTACAAAATATCGCTGATAGGTTGCAAAGTACTTTCTGTGGAAACTCAGAAACTCTTTAGACGTCGGATAAACATCTTTTGTATCATGATTCACCAGCTCAAAGGAATACATACTGGACTGTTTGCTGCTTACCAGATCAAAGTCCAGGCGACCGCTCTTCTCCAACCTTTCCCAGATCGAATAACCGTCGGCAATAATAATAAACGCTTTACCCTCCTTTTCAAGCTCCCTCACTAGTGGAATGGCAGAGAAGTTTCCGCCAACAATCAGTGTCTCAATGGTGACAACATCCTCACCGGACACGGCATTTCCGGAAATGCTTTTAATTTCCATAATATTAAGTTAAAGGTAAGTGGTATAAATCTGCATGCTATCGCACCAGCAGCTCGTGTAACATATTTAACTGCTGCTTTTCCTTTTGAAAAGGGGTCATTATTGGCAGGCTCCGGGACAGGCTTCCGGAGCCTAAATTATGCTTGAAAAAAGTGGCAGCCGTGCCGGAAGGGCCAAGGTCGATATATACGCACGGTCCTTGTTGTTCCATATAATGACAAAGCGCGGGAAAACTTGTATGATTGCTTATAGCCTGCCAGAAATAATCTGCTGGTAGCTGCTCTTGTGATGCGCAGGTCATCGCAGAAATAAATCCGCGACGGGCAGGCCGTAATTGTTGCGCACAGGCCATATAATAGGCAAATCCTCCCGCCGCCTCCGCAATACGGGGCGAATGAAATGCATACCTGACAGGCAGTTTTATATATGGTATCCCTGCGCTTTTCAAGACCTCTTCCAGCTTCACCAGGCATGTCGCATCTCCAGATACAGTGAAATGGCCGCTTGTATTGTCTGAAGCGAGAGATAAGCCGTATTGTGAACACAGCTGCTCCAGATATGGCCTGCTGCAATTGATGACGGCTGTCATGCCACCGTCTGCACAGTGCCTGATAAGTGCTTTGGCCTGCTCAATAGCCGCTTCCAATGCATCCTCATCACTCCATACACCAGCCACTACTGCAGCTGCAAACTCGCCCAGGCTGTTCCCTGCTACCAGGTCCGGAACAATGTCCTTTGAACATAACAACCGGTACATAGCTATTTCAACAGCAACAATAGCAGGATGGGTGATTAACAGGTCATCAAAAACGGGTCCTTTCACTGTATATAGTTCCGCTATAAGATCGGTCCCCAGTTGTTTCCGGACAATAGCGCTGCTTTTTTCCAGGCTGTCGCTGAAGACTTTTTCAGACCGGAACAACTGCTCCCCCATGCCCCTGTACTGGCTTCCCTGGCCGGTAAACAGAAATACTGTCTTCAATTGACTTTTCCCCATCTGAAAAGCTTTATCGTCCGAATAATGTGTTTATCCTTTCTCCAACTTCAGGCAGATGGAAACTGATCTCATGCATCTTTAACTCCCGTTCAATCACTTCAGGCAGACCAGCCTTAATCTGACGGGTTAAATGTTCCTTTAAAATAATCAACGACTGACGGGGTTTCTCCGCCAGCTCTCTGGCCATCGACAATGCTTCTTTCAATACGTCCGCCCTGGGAAAAACTTTCAGCTGAACACCACGCTCTTTCAACTGCCCCCCCCTGTAATTCCCGGCAGTGTATAACATTTCACTGCCCAATACTTCACCCAACTTTAAGGGCAGCATCATTGTGCCACCCACGCCTGGGGTAAACCCATATCTCATGAAGTTTGCGCTGTAAATACTTTCTTTGGCCATTACGGGGAAATCCGCATACAAGCCAAATACAAGCCCGGCGCCGATACCATGACCCTGCATCGCAGCGATCACCGGTAACCGGCATTCCAGTGGAAGCGTAAAAAAATCAATGTCATTGAATTTTATCTCTCCCTTAAAAATACTTATAAGCTCCTCTTTAGTACCTCCACAGCAGAAGTAATTATCGTAACCGGTAAGGACCACCACTTTGTAATTTGGATTACCCGCGATATGCTGAAAAGCCTCTAATAATCCCGCTACCAATTCCTTCGAGAACGTATTACGGGACACCCTGTCTTCCATGGCGATCAGCACAATACCATCTTCCAGCTCATGTAATGCAACTACCTTACTCATATCAGTTTACCATTTGATATAAAACCGCCTATTGTTTGTCGCACTTTTTCTGAAAGTGCCAGCGACGAAATTTTACTGACCGCCAGCTGCCGGGTTTCTTCATTGATCAGCCACAATTTGGATGTATAGTTTTTCAACTCCTTTATTGTCCCAGTCTCCAGTCTGCCTAACCTAAGCAGGCAACGACGTACCGAGTCCGCGGGCGTTTTACTGACTTCGTCTACTAATCCTATCTGCAAAGCCCTTTCGACATCAACAGCCTGGGTCATCAACGACATCCACTGGGCTTTTTGCGCACCCGTACGTCTGATCAGAAAAGGCATTACGCAGGCAGGCAGCAGGCCGAACAACGCTTCCGGCAGCGCGAATACCGCCTCCTCCCCGGCAATAACAATATCACTTGCCGCCACTAATCCAATACCTCCTGCAAGCACCTTTCCCGTTACTTTTGCAATCACAGCCTTGGAGCATAATGACAGGAAAGCAAGAATGTCATAGTATTTATTTGCATAATCCTCGAAAGATGCCGCCGCGTTTTCATCCTGTACGTTCCCAAAGTCCATTCCTGTACAAAATACGTCCGACAGACCTTCCAGAATAATGCACTTAATGTCCGGCTCTTTTTCTACGTCCAGCAGTACCGACATCATCTCGTCCATCAGTTCAACACTGATGGCATTCGCCGTCTCTGGCAGATTCAGCTGTATCGTAAGCGCAGCCCTGTCTCTGGACACCTTTATGGTAGCGTAGTTGTTTACACCCATTCGTATAGTCTGTGATAGTCGTTTATACCGGAGAAAACCAACCGGTTATTTCCCTTCAGTCGGTTGAAAATCCCGCTGAATGCAGTTTTGTCCACCTTATAATTTCTCGTTCCAAATTTAAGGCCTGCATTTGCCCGGATCGTTTCTTCATATTCTGTCATAGAGAGGGCCATCCGTTCATCAAGATGCCTGGAAAGCTCAAACTGGCGTAGTTTCTCCCTTGACTGCCCCGTTACTGTGCCGCTGAAAAATTCAGCGCAACAGCCGGAACCATAGGAAAAAACACCCAGCCTTTTCGGCTGTGGGAAACTGCCGTTATCAATGGCACTGGCCAGCGCAAGGAAAGTTGTAGCACCCATGATATTGCCTACGCGTTGACAATACATCAATGAAGGCAATACACGACTGGTGAAATCCGCTTCTATCTCCTCAGGTTTTGCCCTTCTGAATTTTCTCATATTGGTTCGGTGCGCACCTTTCACCATGCCGCCAAACGGCGTATGAAAAACGAGATAATCGAAAGAAGACTGATAATCGGCACCTTCCACCCTTTTCTGATATTCCCTGAAAGTGTTCTCACAACAATCCAGATAAGAAAGCAGGGAAAGATCAGCATTCCCGGCCTCCGCGTCGGGGACCGGGCGGCACGTATCCATAATTTCATAACCATAATACCCGCTGGCCCCCCTGTCTACTTTAAATAGAACCGGATAATCACTGACCAGCATAGCCACCGCCCCTGAGCCGGAACTGGGTTCAGCAAATGCCATCTCCAGCGACTCTTCTACCACCCCCATTCTCAACATGTCCGTGCAAACCACCAGCGCTTTGCGGCCCGGTGAAGACTGGCTGAGTATATAGTTGACCGCCATCTGAAGCCCCGCTGCACCTGAGTAACAGGCATTCTTCAGTTCAAACAACCTGCAGTTCCTGTTTAATCCCAGATAATGATGCAGATAGGTACTGATCGACTTGCCAAAGTCAACCCCTGATTCGGTACAGGTAATGACCATATCTATCTGGTCCCTTTCCTCCTTCGAAAGGCGGCTGATAATAGGCCATGCTGCGTTTACACCGTTGGAAACGGGATCTTCAAAGGGCATAGGCACTGATTTTTCTCTCATCAACAGATTTTCAAAACGCTGATTGTCCAAACCTCTTGCCTTTGCCAATAAGCCCACATCCAGCGAGGCTATACCGCAATAGATGTTCATTGCTTCAATTCCGGCATTCATTTTTCAATTTCATTTATATTAGTCCTTACTTAAAACAATGGCGGTATTTATTCCACCAAAGCCAAAACCGTTGCTGACAGCGTATTCAATCCCGGCTTCGATCATTGTGCCCCTTACCCAGTCTATTTCATTACTGACCGGATTGTCCAGGTTAGACGTAGGATGGAGAAAGCCGCCATTCATTTGTAACAGGGTGGTAATAGCTTCCACCACTCCGGCTGCGGACAATCCATGCCCAATGAGCGACTTCGTACTGTTAGCCCTGACACCTGCCAAGCCAGCACCAAGTATGGCCTCCACTTCAGCCAGATCACCGGCCTTGGAGCCCGTGCCATGTGTATTAACATAGCTGATCTGCGCAGGCGTTAGGTTGGCCGCGGTAATCGCCTTTATAATCGCCGTTTTTTCACCTGCTGCCGATGGGTTCGGATTCCTATTCGCATCCATACATACCCCGTACCCCCTGATCGTTCCATAAGCGCTCCTGTTCCTGGCGGCTGCATGCGTCTCCGATTCCAATATCATGCAGCCAGCAGATTGTCCGTACACGAACCCGTTATGCATTCTATCAAAGGGCCGGCAGATAGCCGACGGAACATCCGCTACAGGAGCCATCGCACCAAGGGCGGCAATGGCCTGGTATTCAAACACGGAAAGGTCCATAAGAGGCGCCACCACCAACACGACGTCATATTCACCTCCCAACAGCAACCGGCAGCCGTTTATGATCCCCATATTGCCACTGGCGGAAGCCGCGCCTATACAATGCCCTTCACCACGTATCTTCAGTAATTCAGACAGTACCCCCACGATATCCGTATCAAAAAAACCAAATCCGTAAGCCGGGTTGATAAACCGCAGCTTGTCATGGTAATTGTCCATGATATCCTTATACATCGCATGTTGCGTATTACTGCCGCAAGAGATGACAGCCACCCTTGACAGATCTGTGTTATCCCCGTTAAGACCAGCGTCTGACCAGGCTTCCAGCGCGCAATACAAGCCAGTCCGGGTGCTATGGGAAATATGCCTGAACTGTTTGGCCTTCCGGATAATATCTCCATCCAGCTGCAGCGTCTCCGTCAACGGCTGAAAAGAGCTTGTCTCCAACCCGCTGAAAGGAAATCTGAATATTTCCCCTCCTGATTCCATTGATAATATCGAGAACCGGGTCTCTCCCTTGCTGATGGCGGCTGTATATGACCGGCAACCCGTGGCGACCGGTGTTGCGATGCCCATTCCCGTTACACGTACAGACATTCCGCTCATGCCGGCAGCTTCTTTTCGATCAATGTTGCTATGTCCTCAATGCTGTTTGCAGTAGCAAATTCAACACGTGAAATGTCCAGTTGCAATCGTTCCAGCGTAACGGTAATAAGTTCCGCCCTGTCAATCGAATTCGCGCCAAGATCTACCAGACTTACATCACTCATCACTGTGGTACCTTCCAGCTCCGGAATGATTTCTATGAGATTCTCCTTTATCAGATTAATGATCTTATCTTTCATTTTCAGTTATTTTTAATATGATGCCCGCTTTCCGCAAACAGGGCTAATTTATCCAGCAGCAGCTGTGCAGCAGCTTCCATCAGTTTGATACCGATTTCATCGACATGCCTGTTTCTCCAGTTTTCCAGTGCTGTTCCCTTCACCCATTGATTGAAAGCTCCCATAGCTGGTCCTGTGTGCACCTGATAATTGACCAGATCATCTCTGTTGCCCTCAAAAGACAACCTGGCACAATAGCCGAAATACCAGCGAAATACCAATGCCATTTTGCTTTTGGGGTTCTGCAAAGCTTTGGTGACTATGGCCTCATTCCCTTGTCTGCGGAAATATGCCACTGTTTCATCCCAAACACCGGCAACTGGCTTTTTAAAGTAATTTTTCTCCAGCTGTTGCAGCGTTTTTTCGGGTATCTCCTCCAATGCGGCGAATTGATTGTAGAGTGCATATAATTTATTGGCCCTTGCAGGAAACAGGACGCCCTTTCTCAACACCTGCACCTGCGCGCCAATTTCAAACATATCTCCGGCGGGAGCATATGCTGTATCCTGCACATTCATGTCCATCAACAGGTCCTTTACCGTATCGCTTGTACCGGCTTCAACAGTGCATTGATTAATAGATCCGGTGAGCACAAAATCGGCTCCCATCATAAAAGCACATACAATGGCCTGGGGTGCGCCGATACCACCCGCCAAACCAATGTGTATCGGACAATCATAGTGGTACCTTTTTTCCATCACAGCCCTGAGCTCCTGAACAGCTGGCAGTAGTACCAGCGCAATGCCTCCATCTGTATGACCTCCTGAATCGGCCTCCACGCAGATGTCGGCACTCATAGGTACCCTGCGGGCCAGTGCGGCCTGCTCTGCATTGATCAGTCCTTCATCCAGCAATTCATTCACTATTTTTTCAGGAGCCGGGCTCATAAATGCTTCCGCTACTTCCGGCCGGGACAACTTCGCTAAGATTTTGTTATCACAAATGATATCTTCTCCCTCCTTCCTTATTCCTTTTAATTTATAATAGACAAGCGCCCGGGTTATCTGCATAAAGGCCGCCGCCTCTATTTTGCGGACTCCGTATTTTATATAAAGCTGTACGGTCTCCATCTCCAACCCGGGATCTGTCAAATTATGTATGAGGTTCATCCCGTAAACTTCGCCGTTGTTCAGTACGCTTTGAATATGTTTTATATTTTCTTCGATGTCATGCAATCCCATACCCGCAGTGCCCAGAAACCCCAACATACCTGCCTTTGCCATACGCACCACCAGCTCCCGGGAAGCAATTCCCCTATACATGCCACCAGCCAGATAGGCGTATTTCAGACCATATTCTTTTCTGAACCGCGCGTTGCCCAGCCTGGTAGCCAGTCCTCCCTGCTGTTCAGGAGCTGTTGCCGATAAGGGCACCTCCATTACCGGCGTGGTTTTCTCCCGGATCTCATTTACCATTTTAGTTAAAATTCCTCCTCCTATTTCATCATACGTCGTTACCCTCCGCCCCATTAAAAAACGGATTGAATCCATCCAGCGGACAGGACTCGCTATCTGTACGGTCAACAGCGATTTTATATCGTCATCAGTATATGGTTTTGCTGAAACATTCGATATTACAGGCACCTGTAACGGGGAAAAACGGAAATCTTCCAGAAAGACGCCAAACTCATCAGCTGCAGGTTTCATGTAACGGGAATGAAACGGAGCGCTCACATAGAGTGGGATAATCCGGATACCTTCCTGCTCAAATTGTTTAATGACATTTTTTATCTGCTCCTGCCGACCGGCGATAACTGTTTGACTGGGCGTATTATAGTTAGCAATATCTATATCTGTATAACCGGCTTCCTCCAGCTTCCGCTTAAGGGTGGCAACATCAGGGCCCAATACTGCCGCCATTCCTCCATTGGAGGCTGCAGCCATCAATTCTCCCCGTTTTTTCACCAGTCTTAGTCCCGTCTCAAAGTCAAAAGCTCCCGCAGCAAGTAGTGCATTATACTCCCCCAGGCTGTGCCCTGCGAAATAGGCGATTTCCCGTTTCTCATATTCATAATAATGTAACGCATTCACCACATACAACGCCGGCTGTGTAAACGCCGTACTTCCAAGTTGCCTGCGAGGGTCATGCAGACAAAGCTCTTCCAGGTTATAACCCAGTATTTCAGAAGCTTTGTCCGTTTCAGTTCTGTATACCCGGAACAGGTCCTTCCCCATTCCTTTATATTGAGCTCCCTGACCGGGAAATATAACTGCTTTCATGTTTTCATTTTTTTAATAACAAACAGCCAGCTTCGTGGACAACACGTCTTTATCGGACAATAATTCAATTAGCGACAGATACGCTTCCATCACCTGTTCAATATCTTCCTTTGAATGTGTGTTGCGATTATAGTCCGTCTTCATTAACACACAATTGCCAAACTCTATAAGGTTGCATTTGAAATCATAATGATTATAAGTGGCTTCCATATGCACAGGGGTAAGATCATTATACTCCATATCCGTTTTATGGATCAGATTTAACTGGAGTGGAATTAACACATCCAGCGGAACATCCAGCTCGTGAATGATTTGCTCATAGGGATAGAAACGAAACCTGGAGACATCCAGCATCAACATAGTGCTGCTTCTGATAAACTGGTAAATACTGAGATCTTCATCAGCTTCCAGACAAGCAATGGCGTCTCCCGTAAACCAGCCGGTTACTTTAGTGAGATCTTCAAATACCCGGGTATTAAAGGTGATGCCCATTCGTAGCATTTTACGCCGGTGTTGTCTGATAAAAAGCAGCCCGAAGACAGCCATCAATGTCATAAACAAGGAAGAGTCACATGAAACGGCCAGCTTTCTGGCTTTTTCCAACAACGCTTTCTGCATAAAGGATATATAGGAAGATCCCGGCTTAGGGTTAATATTGGCCATCGTTCCCAACGCCTCTTCATAATACAGTGCCGCAGCATTCCCCGGAATGCTTTCCATTTCCGTTTTTAATTCCTTCCGGTACGACCGTTGCGCTACGGCGTTTTCCATTGACAGGCTGGCCTTGATTTTATCCAGGTACAAACGCTTTGCCACCCTGAATTTTTCTGTTGCAGCAAACGTTGTTACCCAGGAAGCATATTCTTTGTATTGTAGTTTTAAAGCCGGCAGCGTTTCCCTGCACTTTGAATGATAGAGCCGGGTGAAGTCGTTCTCAAAGATCCTGGAAGAAATATCGTCTGAAATAGCGTGATGGGCCGTAAAGAACAACACATTTGACCCATCCGGATACACAACGGCCATCACATCCAGCAACGGTCCTTTTTCCAGATTGAACCGGATAGCCATACACTCCAGATAGATTTTCCGGAGATCGCCACCACCCGCCGTATCAGCAGCATGTACATACCTGATCTGCGGAATGGCCGGCGCACTGCGGTGAATCCGCTGTTGTAGTTTACCCCCCAGGGTAATAAAAGTTGTCCTCAGGCTCTCATGCCGGTCAATCAGTGCGTTGAGCGCTTCCTCTAAAAGTTCTCTGTCCGGATTTTCAATTTTTATATTGAAGGAGACATTGAAACTGGAATCTCCCAGCAGAAGAAACTTCAGGTACGCCTTCCGCTGTTGTATGGTAACATCAAAAGTGTCCTGGTCGTCGGGGAAACTGGTCCCGCGGAACGTAGCTTCCTCAAACCACACTGCATCCCCCGCCAGAATTGCCCTGATCTCGTCTCTGTATGCACGGATCTCTTCCAGTAATGCTTTGTTGACAGCAACGTCTTTGGGTACCCCAAACTTTACCTTGTCATCTTCGAGGAAAAAACGTATTCCAGCCCGTGTCGCCTTTGCTATTACCCCCATTGCCGGATTTAAATCAATACTATTATTCATCATTCAAAGATCTTACAAGTCATAAATGTCATAAGCTGCTTCCTCAACCGGCACATTGGCTGCTGTTGCCGAAATCTCCATATACGCAGCAATAGCTGCGATGTTTTTCAGTTGGAAGATCATCGGGAGTGATATCTCCACGGAAAACGCCTTTTTGATACAGGCAATCAGGTCAACGACCAGCAGGGAATGGCCACCAATCTCGAAAAAGTTATCTGCTGTTCCTATCTGCTCTATCCCCAACAGCTCCTTCCATATTGCCACCAATCGCTCTTCCAGCTCATTTTCAGGCGCAACGTATCTCCGCTCGCTATTATGATGGTCCTTGAGGTCAGGAAGCGCCTTCCTGTCTATTTTCCCGTTATTGTTAAGTGGTATGGCAGACAATTTCGTCAATACGGACGGAACCATATAAGAGGGCAGCACGTCCTTCAGTTGAGCAATAATATCCTGATTGCTCAATTCCTGCTGTGACACATAATACCCAACGAGCAGGTTATTCCCACCTTTGTCTGTCACACATTTTACAGCCGCATGTTCAATACCTGTTACCCGCAACAGTGCATTTTCCACCTCTCCTATTTCAATTCTGTATCCCCGGATCTTTACCTGGTCATCTTTCCTTCCAAGGAATACGAAAGTGCCGTCGGCCATTTGTTTGCCTATATCGCCGGTGCGGTACAATCTGGCTCCTGGTTTTCTGCCAAACCTGTCAGGCACGAATTTTTCCGCCGTGAGCTCCGCTTTATTCAGATATCCTCTGGCAACACCGCTGCCACCGATACAGATTTCGCCCGTTAAGCCTACAGGAAGCAAATTCCCCTGATCGTCTGTTATATATAGTCGCTCATACAACAGGGGCGTGCCTATACCCAGTATCTCGCTTTCATGAATAGCAAGAGAGCTGCTCCAGACCGTCGCCTCAGTCGGTCCGTACACGTTATAGATGCGTACTTCCTTTAATTCTTCTTTCAGCCGTCGGAAAGTTCGTTCCTGCAGATGCTCTCCGCCAACCATGAGTATTTCGAGGCGACGTAAGGGCGACAGGTCTGTTTCTGCATAGGTCAGGAGATTTAGTCTTGATGGTGTAAGCTGCACTACATTTACCTGATGCTCCTCCAGCTGCCTCCATATAACAGCAGGGTCAGTCTCATCTATCAACACAATTGTAATCCCTATCGCTAACACACACACCAGTTCCAATACGGACAGATCAAATGTATATGGTCCCATTGCGCCAATCCGCATGCCTTTCCTCATACCCCACCGCTGCGTAAGATTGTGGGTAAGGCTGGCCAGGTTACGGTGCTCTACCATTACGCCTTTGGGAGTCCCTGTGGAACCGGACGTATAAATTACATATGCAAGGTCAGACGGACTTATATCTACCGGAAGTCTTTCCACGTTCTCCTGCGCTATCTTATCCCCGTCAGCATCCAGATTAACAGTAACGGACACACGATTATTTCCACGGAACAGATCTGCCACGGTATCATCCAGAATGATCATACCGGCATTAATATCTTTCAATATAAAATCCACCCGTTCTGCCGGGAAACTGCCGTCAATCGGAACATAGGCGCAACCGGCCTTCATAATGCCCAATAATCCCACGATCATGTTAATTCCCCGGCTGACCATGATCGGCACCATTGTCCGGGGCTTTATACCAAGTCTGCTGAGATGATGTGCCAGCTGATTGGAGCGGCTTTCCAGCTCACGAAAACTCAGCTGTTGACTTCTAAATATAACTGCAGGTGTATCCATGCTTATTTAAATTAATCGTTCCCTTACCATTATCCCGCGTAATCATGTTCTGCAGAAAAGGCATACAACATACTGCGATCATATTTCTCCATAAAAAAAGCATCGTATCCCGTACCGGACATTCTGGTGAGGGTATCCGGATGTTGAATGCCCCGCATTATCAGTATTTCGGGGAAGTGGTCCTTTATACGCGTCAATAAATCGGGCTGGTCAGTGCCCGTTGGCATGTAGGAAATAACTATTCCGCTGACACCGTTCGCGGCCAGCACAGCAATTGCCGCCAGCACTTCCTTTTCCGGAACAGTAGCCGGGATTTCGGCGAAGAGTAAAAAATCGCTTGCCGTTGATATTTTCCTGAAACCAGCCACGACTCCGGCAATGAGTTTCAAACAGTCATCCCGCTGATCATCTCTGTCATCCAATTCAAACGTCACTCCCGACACGCCGAGTGCCTGTAGATGTATCAGATAGTCTCTGGTGGCATTTATGTCAGTCACCAGTCCGATACTGTGCAACAGCGGATAACTCGTATTTCTTAATATCTCCTGGATAGACAAAATCGAAAAATTCACAAAATCCGTGTCTGTGTAGGGATATTGCTTATAATGATAGTAGCGTAAGGCATGAACAGATACATGGGGCATCTTATTCCTGATGACATCTACAAAAAGAGGACTGCTGATATCTATAATAGTCAACGGATTTTCCTGAAGATTGCCTTCCAGCAAGACAAGCAGGCTTTTCAGCCTGCCGGACCGTGACGGCCCCGGAAGAGCCTCCTGGATAATGGTAGAAGAAATTCCTTTAGTGTATGGGACTTCTATCAACTTCCCATTCCATTTTTCCAGCTGCCGGATAATGTTCATGCGGGTAGTTGCCTGTACCCCATCTTTCCAGTCATCCCCATGCATGACAAATTCAGGTCTGATCAATTCCAGATTGTCGGAATAATCCAGCGTATACTGGGGCAGTACTTTGTGTACATACTTTATACTTTCCACGATTTCCTTTCTGCTTTCGTAGGGAAGATGGGGAAATCTCTTATAGGAGGCCATGGCGGCGTCTGTCAGCAGCCCAACAACCACATTTCCGTATTTCGCTGCCTCCCTTAGAATATTGATATGGCCGTGATGGATCAGATCGGCACACATACCAAGGTATACATTCGGTCTTGTCATATTGAAAAATTTCCTACCACCGGGAAGAACGCTTCTACAATGCAGCGCGGTCTCTATTCCGGAGATGCTTCATCAATTGGTCTTTTAACAGATGCGGAGCTTCATCCGGCCGTACCGGTTCTTTTCTGACGCCGTTTGCTATTTTAACTTCAATCAGCCCCAATGCTCCCAGTGCCTTTAATTCACGTACCGCCTGCGTAAGGTCAGCTGCCCCGGAAACGGTGTACACATATTTATACCCATTGCCGCGGGCTATTGCGGGGATATCAATATCCATAGCAAGCGTCCGCTGTCCTCCTACCGAATCATGCGCGCCGTTATTCAGTATCACATGAATGAAATCAGCCGGCTGCAGGCTGCCAATATTGGCCAACGCCCCAAGATGCATCAGTAAGGCTCCATCACCGTCGAGGCAACAAACATGCTGCTTCGGACTGCCCATGGCAATTCCTAATGCGATCATGGAAGCATGGCCCATAGCGCCAACATTGTAAAAATCCCGCTCATGAGGTTGCCCGGACAATTGACGCAATTCATATACTTCCCGTGCACATTTTCCGGTGGTGGAAACGAACACCGACTCTCTCAGTTCCTCCAGCAACACGCAAATGGCATCTTCACGATATAGGTTGTATGCCTGCTGTATCTCTCTGCGGAATGGCTCAAATGTGTGCTTCTTCACCAACAGGGCCACAGGCGTGGAAGATAAAGCCGCGGTTGCCGACAGGCGGCCTACCTGTTCCGTCGCCTCCTGAAAGTCTGCCGACAGGATTTCATAAGGTATGTTCATCAATGCCAACAACTGTTCCATTATACTTCCCATTAACCTGTGCTGAGGCTCGTCTTTTTCTCCCGGGAACCCCCTCCAGCCGATCATCAGAAGCATAGGAATTCTGCTGGCATCTGTATTGGTCAGGGAAGTAAGCGGATTTACCGCGTTGCCGAGACCCGCATTCTGCAGATATACAACCGGCAACTTGCCGGTACTGAGATAATGCCCGGCTGCCAGCGCTACGGCACTTCCTTCATTAGGTGTAATGACATGGCTTTGCGCACCCAGGGTATCATCCAGGTAACTGCAAAAGGGCTCCAGCACGGAGTCTGGTACGCCTGCAAAAAAATTAATCCCATGCTTGTCCAGCATGCCTGCAAATAACGCTGTGTTTAACATTGAGAACCGGGGATTAACGTAAGTATTTTGTCGATTGACATAATTTTGTCGCTGGCCTCATAAGACCTGTCATGGGTCAGGATATCAACCGCTACATTAAACATAGCCGGATAAGCTGCCCGCAAAAGATGGTTAGCATGGATTACAATATGAAAGCCTGAAGCAAACAATTGCTCGTCACAAATGCTGTTGAATTTGGATGGCACGCAGACAAGCGGAACGCCGGGGTGGGCCGTCACAAATTGCTCCGCAAAGCTGATCACGCTTTCAGGGGACTTGTCCTTACTGTGGATCAGGACGCCGTCGGCGCCCGCGCTAATATAGGCAGCCGCACGTTCAAGAGCATCGTCCATGCCTTTTCCCAACACCAGGCTTTCAATCCGCGCAATAATGCCTATAGGATGAGGCGTAGGCGTACTTTTACCAATACGGATTTTATCGCAGAAATTTTCTATTGTGTCCTGTACCTGCGAGTGATGATCATCAAAAAGTGAGTTTTGTTTAAACCCTACCTTATCTTCTATCACAATAGCCGTTGCACCGGCACCAGCCAAAGCACTCACCGTAAAAGAAAATTGCTGGTTCAGCCCACCAGTGTCGCAATCCACTACGATCGGCTTGGAAGACACCCGCTTGATCTCCTGTATAAGATTCACTTTAGTAGTAATATCCACCAGCTCTATATCCGGAAGCCCTTTGATGGTTGAAACGGTCAAACTGCTAAGCCATATGCCGTCAAATGCTTTTTTTGAGCCATTGTTGCCTACGACTGCCGTATTTTCAATAATCATGGCGGATAACGCGGAATGGGCCTCCAGTAAGCGGATATGCTGCCCTTGTTTGATTCTGTTTAAAAAGACATCCATGTAATAAAGTATACTATAGGTTAATAATCATCACTTGCGTAGTGATGCATTCAGGCAATTGCTGATAATCTGTCAAATGAAGAGGTGAATATTTGCTGAATATCAGATCTGTTAATGGTTACGGGGTGGTTGCGCAGCCTGTCTTCGTTGAAGTTGCACTGCTGCAGGACTGCCAGATCACCGGCACTGATGTATGCCGACAATGAAATATCAACATTTATGCGCGCAGCCAGACCACATAAAACCTCGAAGGCATGACGGCCTGACTTCACATTAAGCAGGCCCAGGATATATTCCAGATGCTGTCTGAGCACTGGATAACTTTCATCCTCTAAACTTAAAATCTTGTCATGGAAAAGGAAAAAATAAGGAAGCGTAATCATGACAGCCAGTCCATGAGGAATACTGAACTTCCTTGTTAACGGGTAGGAAAGTGCGTGGGGTCCTGTTGTCTTCGTAATAGCAATCGCCCGGCCGGACAAGAACGACGCCTTCATCAGACAAGTCATCGCTTTCGGCGAACGCGTCCGGACAGCTTCATCTATATTGTCCATGACCAGCCGTACCGCTTCTCCTGCATATTCCCTGGATGCTGTCACAGAGCCTTTGGACCAGATGCTTTCAATGGCCTGGCTCAGGGTGTCAAAGGCACCTACAGCTATTTGTTCGTTACTAAGGGAAACAGCAAGCGGTGGACAGTGAATAAATTGCTGGGGGATAAGGCTATTGCCATAAAAAGAATGTTTGGCCGCCCCATTATAGATAACGGCAAAAGGTGTCACCTCTGCACCGGTGCCACACGTGGTGGGTATTGTCAGGAGTTTTAACCTTTGGGGCTCCAAAAAATCAATATCAGTATCCAGTAATGAAAGCATCGTAGCTGCTTCCTGCTGCCAGAGTACCGACACCGATTTGGCAATGTCTATAATAGTACCACCGCCTATAGCGATGACCGTATCTATACCTTCTAAGCGGGCCGTATTGGCGACATTCAGAATGTCTTCCAGTTCCGGGTACAGAGAAAAACCTGATGCCCGGAATAACAGGATGTCCGGAGCTATCGCATCGGTCACAACAGATTCATAGTCTTTAAATGATTGATATCCGTGTATGAGCAGGACTTTCTTTGTGTTAAATGTATGCAGTATGCGCTTAATGCTTGCGCCAAGAGAACTTAGTGAACAGGGATCGTACATGCAGATTAATTTTCAACAGCCGCCTCATGACAATATTTATTCGGCTTCCATATTGGATAACATCAACGGATCGTTAACAACGTCCAGGTATTCGGGCAATACTTCCATCATTATATTTCTTTGCAACAGGCCAACTCTTACCACCAGTTTCCTCGTGCCTTTATATTTTACGACCTCACAAAAAAGACCAGACAAGGGTCCATATGTTATCAGCAACTTCTGCCCCGGCAAAAACTGCTCCGCAGACGCATTCACATTATGACCATAACAAACCGCGATGTCAATCTGGTCTATCAGACATTGGTCCACTCTCGCCAACTGTTTACCGAATCTTACATAACAACAAAATCCGTCAACAGCCTGTGTGGTAAAAAAATCTTCCTGATTCTCAAGATTAACAAAGACATAAGAAGGGAAAAGCGGTGTGTCTATCACCTTTTTTCTGTCACATCGTAGCCGTATCTCTTTAATTGTTGGCAAAAAGTATTTGATTTTGCGCTCAGCTAGTAGTTGTGCAACCTTTTTTTCACGCTGCGACATAGTGTAAATCAAATACCAGCCAGAAGCAAACTTACTCATGGGCAAACCTTTTAAATATATACAAGGGTTATTAAGAACGAGGGCGTTATTCGAGGTAGAAATAGCGGGAGTATAACAATCATGTAAAAGTTGTCATTATCGCGACCACTTTTAATTAGTAGATAAAGCTATCGCTACAGCCAGCAACAGTTACTTTCTGCAATTAAAAAATCAAATTAAAATTAACTTCACAGACTACACTGGTGGGTAATAATCAGATTACCCATCGCATTCCCCACAGATTAGAACAACAGTATGCTTTTTCTACGAACAAAATATCAGGTCACAAATCTAAATACCAGACAGGTTTATGAATAATCCATACAGGTCACTCAGCCTGTATATTTATCTTGTTACTCGATAAAAAAAGAATATAACAGAATATGCTCTTCGGGTTAAAAATCAAGCGCTTACTTAAATTGCTAAGGTTCAGGGTTGTGGTAACAAATTTTATGCGGTCGCAGGATGACTTCTCCGTCAGAGAAAAAATCAACAGCCACCCAATGAAACAGGCAAGGAAAAGTAAGATTAACATTATGGCACAGTAGAACCAATTTTGAATAAACAAATGTTCTGGCATAAGGCTTTCTGAATATTACTTGATTTCACTAATCTAATAACTGAAAATCAATTTACACAATTTTTTTTCGAGCGCCTAACTGTTTTTATAAAAAGATAAAAATTTGATTCATATTCATATGTAATAGAAAAACAAATGTATTATCTGTTAATACTGTCAAATTTGATACGTCGGCTCAGGAAAAACATGAATGTTTCCACACCCGGTTCAATTTTAAGAAAAATCAACGCTCCTGGATAAGCAACAGATAAATGTGCTAAAGTCTGCAGGAAATTACCATAATATTCCCCAATTTTACCAGCATAACTTATCAACCAAAACTATCTTGTAGCTACTTATGGACGAAATAAGAGATAGACGGTACATCAAAGAAATCATCAGTGAATATGCCACGCGTTTTGATGCCTGGGGCCCGCCGGAGTCCTGGGACCTGGACCAGTTCAAGACCCTGGAAAATATGATCCTGGAAGCAACAGATATTACTGTTAATGCTAATACATTAAAAAGATTCTTTCAGCAGCGTACCGGCAATCCACAGCTGGCCACACGAGATGCGCTGTGCCGTTTTCTGGGATACACCGGCTATACAGATTTTGTCACCAAAAGGATACGGGTGGAAGAGACGGCCCACATCCCGGCAGAGACCAGCGAGGAACAACCGCCTCCTACCGTGACCAGCGCAGCAAAATCAAACCGCATCTATCTCTATCTGTTGGGCGCGCTGTTATTAATCGTTGCCGGGTACTTTTTGTATATCCTGAAGCTCAAAGACATTTATACCAACTACCTGTTGTCGGCAATAGAATTTTCCGTTTCAGACCCAAAAGGCGCTAACCCTGTAACGATAACGGTGTCTTATAATATCCCGTCTCCCCTGCTAAAAGACATCAAACTGGTGTACGAAGAGGCCAATGGCGATACTTCTGAAAAACGGCTGACAAGGGAAACAGGCAACGTAAATGCTACGTATATCTACGAGGGCGATGGCTACTGCCACCTGCAATATAACGGGCGTACCATTAAAACCATCACGATAGAAAACCGTAAACCCGGCTGGTCTGTTTACACCCGCAACGAACGAAAGGGCATTTTCAGGACCCTTCCCATTAGCCAGGCTTATCACAAAGAAGGATATGTGAGCCTTCCCCTGGACAGCGTAGTGGCGGAAGCCCGCCCCGGACACCTGTTCGTAAGTTATGTGTACTATAAGGAAGGACTGGTGGATGGCGATAATTTCATGCTGGAAGCCAGGGTCCGTAACTCAGCGAAAGACTTTGCCATTCCACGTTCCGACGTTATGATGTACATTTCGTCTGATACCGGAAGACATGGCTTTGCCTTAAACGAAGCAGGTTATGCCTATATAAAATTCATCAGTGGCGAAAAGAGCATCAAAGGCGATGATTACAACCTGAGCAAATTTAATTTTGATGCTTCAACATGGCACATTATGGGCGTCAAAGTAGAAAAGGGGACGTCTACATTTTCCCTGGATGGACAAAAAATCTATCAGATAGCCTACACCAAACCGATAGGAACAGCCAATGAGTTGATTTTACGGTTCAAGGGATGTGGCGCGGTAGACTACATAAAGCTGCATAAGCTGGATGGACAGCTGGTCTACGAACAAAATTTTGATGAAATGATCCAATAATCAACGGGCGGCCCTGTAACAACAAGGCCGCCCGTTAAGCTGCACTACCGCTGCTTCTGCTGGTCCAGCATCTTCTGTACTTCCATACCGGCAAATATCACGGCAAAGGAGCCATGTGTATCATTGTCATAGAAAGGCCTGGTCATATAGTAATTCACATCTTCGGAACACATCGTGCCAACACAAATCTTATGCACGGTGCCATCCTCTTCGATTTCACCAGCAATTGCCTTCCACCCTCTTTCTACAACAGGGGCAAATTTCTTCCGGTCCAGCCATCCCAGCCGGACACCCCTGGCCATCGCCATCGTAAATATGGCAGTACCCGAAACTTCCTCCGGAGAATCTGCCCGGTTGATAACATTATGCCAGAAACCACCGGGGCTTTGATAACGGGCCAGTGAACCCGCGAAATCCCGGTACAGGTCCAGGACCGCTTTGTATTTGGCATGTTCCCTGGGCAAAGCCATCAACACTTCTGTCATTGCCCAGATAGCCCAGCCATTAGCGCGGGACCAGTAAGGCAATTTCACCTGCGGCCGGCGGGAGTAATTGGCATGCATAAAAAGTCGCGCGTCTTTATCCCATACATGTTTGGCGAAATCCAGCACCTGACTGGCGGCATCGTCAAAAAACAATTGCCTTTGTTCAGGGCTGCCGGCATAAAGTCCAGCCTGCATCAAAAAAGGAATGCCCATAAACATGTCATCCACCCATACCGTATATGCTTCAGGGGTAGTGCGGGTGTAGTTGGAATACCCCTCGCTTCTGATCTGTCCTTCCTGTGCATAGTGTATCATTTTATCGATATACGCTTTATAGATGGATTCATTTGCAAAACCTTTCTCTTTACGCAAACGGTAAATAAGCGGTAAAGAGGGGGCCAGTGTAAAGTCCAGCAGCCTGGAACCGATGACCATCGCGTTGGCTGAGTTGTACGCCCGCAGGCCGTTTACCTGGTAATCCACAAAAGGCGTCCCATTCATCTGGAAATCGCAGAAGTTCACCGCCCATTGACGATATTGCTTTTCGCCGGTCAGCTCGCTCAATTGCTGCATCGCCCATGCCACGCCGCCATTATGGTAATTCCATTGGTAGGTGGTCCCCCAGGCTTTGGCGCCGATTACATCCCCCAGCACTTCCTTTTTAGGAATAGTCCATGTTACCGGCCCCTCAAGCCCCGGATACATAGCGCCAAAAATAAATTCCTTTTCCGGCGTATGGCCCGCGGTGGCAGTAGTAGCAAAAGGACCGCAGACAAGCCAGCTGCTCAGCGCGGCCACGCTGGTATCAACATGCTTTACATACTTTAATCCAATTTCAGGATACGGCTGCCGCCCATTCAATACAGCGTCATGCTCACTGGGAGGCTGTAAAAACACACACCACTCTTTTCCACTGGTGGCCGACTTTATCAGCAGATCGTTGCTTCCCTTTTTTAATAACACCCGGAAGGAGTCCGACATCGCCATACTCCTCTCATCTCTCACTATAGCAATGTTGCTGTTGCCCTGCTTATCATAAACAAGTGCGCCGTTACACCAGATCGTACAGGCGTCATTATGCGCTGTCTGTACGGTAAAGAGGGTATCATGCAATACTGTCAATTGCGTATAGGCATATGCGACAGCTGCCTTTCCCTTCCCAAACGCCGCCCCGAAATCAACAAAACTTAAACCATTAAAACGTTCATTACGCGCAGGTGATATCAACCGGTAGGCAAACGGTGTTTCACGTATCAGCTTATCACCTATCTTTTTTACTTTATCTACCGGACGCGGGTTTTCTTTTCCCTGCTGTGCCTTGCCATTGGCCAGCACTAAAAGAACAAACAATAAGGTGCTTATATATTTCTTCATCAATAACCTTTATTCTGTACACAATTGCTGTTTCTGTCTAACTCTGTCTGGAAAACCGGAAGCGCATACTGATTATCTGAGTTCCAACCAATCGTTCCGGCCCTGCTTTTCTCGTACACCTTTGCTTCGTTCGGGCCAAGTCCCCATCTCCTTACATTGAACCACCACTTTGATTCACCAAAGGTTTCCGCCCACGTTTCATAATACAGCGCGTTCAGGGCCAGCTGATCTCTGAAGGCGGGATCTGTAGTATTAGGGTTCAGCTGCGCTTTGGTGATCTTTACACCGGATGCAATGGTGGTATAGTCTACACCAGGCTGACCGGTACCATCGGAAAGCTCCCATGCACGACGGTGTACCCGGTTGATATAGTCCAGCGCCTGTGCATCGTTGTCATTCCCGCTCAGCCTCCAATAGCATTCAGCCAGGTTCAGGTACACTTCGGGCAACCGGGTAAAATAAAAATCTGCGCCGTGCATCCGCGGGTCCTGGCTTGCCTGCACATCATACAAATTGAATTTGCGAAGGCTCCATCCATGTTTGATAACATCGCTGCTTAACTTCCTGTTCTCCTGGTATTCTGTTTCCACGCTTTGACCATAAGGCAATATGGCCACCCTGCTGGTATTGTTCATAACAGAGTCGACCCATGGCTGATAAGCACATACCCATAAACGAGGGTCCGGGTCAATGGCATATCGCTTCATCGTTTTCATATGCAAACAGGAATCGATATACGAAGGTTCAACAGTGCGGCCAGGAGTGCCCAGGTTTTTCATCACCGGATAATATTGCTGGGGGAACCCGAAACGGCCAAGGTTCCGGTCATGCATAAACATATTGCCATAACCGGGCGTCACGCCGCCGGGGGCGCCATTGTCATAGAAGGGGGTAAAAATCAGGCTCACGGCGGAAGCGGTGGAAGGGCCAGCCATCGCGTTATCACCAGACCTTACGATTGTGATCTGGTGCAGCGCTTCCGTATTATTTATCTCTGTATTGGCATATTGTGGATTACCATTCCACATATTGTAGTAATTCGGAAAACTCATCAGCGACTTGCCGGCATGCTGAACAATATCCAGAAAAGCATCGCGGGCCTCGCTCCAGCGCTCTTCATACATTAAAGAACGGCCTAACAGGGCTTCTGCAGCGTAATAGTCAATGCGGCCTTTGTCTGCGCCAGTCCAGGTTTTCTTAGCGCCGCCGGACGGATCGGTTAAAAGCGCCATTGAACTTTTCAGATCTGATATAATGTAGTCCCAGCATTGTTTAACAGTGCTGCGGGGACGCATTTCATCTTCACGGGTGCCAATCTTAACGTCTGATGTAAAAAGAATAACACCAGGATTGGCATTATCACCATTTCCTTTTACTACCACTTCCTGCGCATATAAATTCATCAGGAAGAAATAATGCCACGCACGGAGGTAATAAGCTTCTCCCAGTTTATACCGCAATGCCAGCGTGTCAGCGGCAGACAAACTATTCCCTTTCTTTTGTTTGAAATTGGGAACGATCTGATCTATAAATGTCCTGGACTGCTGTACTCCTCTGTACAGGCCCCGCCACTGGGCGCCGGAGTAGGTATTGGACGAATTCATCCTGAACAGCTGTATGTCATTCCATTCGTTGGTGCCCAGCCACGCCAGGTCTCCGGTGTGATCTATATTGTACATAAATCTGCCTAATCCGGTAAATCCAAACAGCTCCACGCTGTGGATGTTGGCGTAGGGGGAATTCAGGAAATAATCCACCTGGGCCATGCTTTCAGGAAAAATATCCGGGTTTAATACATTGTACGGTTTGGAGCCGTCTACGAAGTCCTTGTTGCATCCCCATAGCAATGCGCTTAAGCCAAGGAACAGGGTGAGTTTTATCATGGAGCGTTTCATGAATCGTATTTTTTTGCTTGATAGAATGGATTAAAACCCGATTTCAATTCCGAAGGAATGAATTCTTGTTCTCGGATATACTTCGGGTGATATAATTCCCTGCGCGAGGGCGCTGGAATTAGGACCGGCAAAACCCGCTTCCGGATCGGCGTTTTTCACTTTTGATATCACAAATAAGTTTTGACCGCTGTAATAAACCCTGAGCTGCCTTACTTTCAGGCGGCTCAACAGATTTTCCGGTAGATTATAACCTATTTGCAGATTCTGCAGCCGCAGGAAAGATCCTTTCTGTACGTGGTAGTCTGAGATCTTCATATAGTTGCCGTTGGGATCATAGAGGAAGCTGCCTCCGTTCATATAGCCAAACCTTGGTTGGCTTGTCAGGCCGTTGCCATACATAAACGAGCTGTTGAATACATTGGCGGTAGTGTTAAAATCGCTGTAGATGCTATTGAAGTATCCATCCATCCCGTTATAGACATCGTTACCATATACACCATTAAAGAAACAGGACAGGTCAAAATTCCGGTAGGACAGGCCAATATTAAACCCATAGGTCATTTTAGGCAGCGGGCTGCCGATCACTGTCCTGTCCTGCTCATTGATTGTATTGTCACCATTCAGATCTTCATACCACAGGTCTCCCGGCCCTGAACCGCTGGAATACCACCATGCGGCGCCCGAATTTTTTGCTTTTGCATTCAACTCGTCGATGGTCTTCTGGTCCGGTATGATCCCTTTTGTCTTAAACCCGTAGAATTGTGAAACAGGTGAGTTCAGTTGCGTGCGGGTAACGGTCCCTGACCTGTATTCCCCTGCATAGCCGGCATCAATGGGCAGGCTTTCCCCTCCGAAAGACAATATTTTATTGCGGTTGATGGCAGCGTTAAAGCCAAGCTCCACGCTAAACTGACCGAACCGCTCTTTGTAGTTGACAGTCACTTCAAACCCTTTGTTCCTCATTTTACCCAGGTTCATATCCAGCACATAGGTGTCCGGAGAGGAGTGGCCGTTGGCCATACCGGAGCTGGGAGGCAGATTGCGCTGGTACAGCATGTCTTTCGTGTCCCGGATGTAATAGTCCAGTGTCAGGTTTAGTTTGTTATTAAACAGTCCTACGTCTACCCCGATATTGGAGGTGGTAACTGTTTCCCAGCGAATGTTTTCATTCGCCACACGTCCGATTCCCCATCCGTTCACAGCGCTGGTTCCAGGCAACTCATTGAATTGTGTTTTATCATAGTTGGCCAGCGACGGGATATATACATAGCTGCCCACGCCATCGTTGCCCAGGCTGCCGTAGGACACTCTCAGTTTGAGGTCAGACAACTGCCTGAACCTGTCTTTCATAAAACCTTCTTCTGATATCCTCCAGCCGGCGGCGGCAGACGGAAAATTACCTGTCCTGTATTTCGGGGCAAACCGGTCACTTCTGTCCTGGCGCAGGTTGGCTTCAAAAAGATATTTATCCTGATAGGTATAACTCACCCTTCCGAAATAACTAAGCATACGGGAGATACCATAATCCATCTCTGAGGAACGTCCGCTCGTATTAGGCGGCACATTACTCAACAAAGACGATTCTGAAAATCCGACAGGAAAAGCATCGGGTATTAACGGCATCGTATAGGCTGAGTTGACAGCATAAATGGAGCCGGAGAGGTTATCGACAGAAGACCGCCGTCCTTCCATGCCTGCCAGTAGCTTAAACTCATGGGCGCCGATCTTTTTGTCATAGGACGCCACAATGTTTCCCACATACGCCATTGACAGGCTGCTTTGTTTTCTGAGGTTGTCTTTCTGCTGATTGGACTGACCGGAAACATACCACTTAGCTTCAAATTGACGGGCCATCGTAGTGGTGAAATTTCCGCCACCGGTGGCACGTACATGGAGGCCGTCTACGGGTTCAACATCGATATACAGATTACCTTCGATTTCCGGCGCTGTATATCTTCTGTCGATTGTGTTGACATAGGTGGCCCAATTGCCGCCGTTATAGTTATTGGAGGCAGGCAGGCCGCCCCAGGAACCGTCGTCATTTTTCATCCGCATCAGTGGGGTCGATCTGAAAGGCAGCGCATATGCGCCCACCTGGTTACCGGATATCACCGGCGGATTTTCCGAATAGGAATACAGGTTCAGTCGTTCTCCTACCTTTACCCTTTTTCCGAGATCATAGTCGCTGTTAACCCGCAGGCTGTATCGTTCTGACCAGGAATTGATGACAATTCCGTCCGCTCTTCTGTAGCCTGCAGAGACATAATAATTTTGTTTGGCGCTGCCGCCGCTGATGGACACATTGTAGTTCTGCTCCCTTCCGGTGCGGTACAGATAATCCACCCAGTCTGTATTGACCGATTCATCCCAGTCGGGCGCCGCTGGCTTGATAGCAGCCCAGGCCCGCTTATAATCCGGTGTACCCAGCAGTTTAGGCAGGAAAGTCCCCTGGCTGAAACCCTGGTTCATCGACACGTCCACATTCATCCTTTCCTTGCGGGAGCCTTTTTTGGTAGTCACCAGGATCACACCGCCTGCCGCCCTGGCACCGTAAATGGCTGCTGAAGAAGCATCTCTGAGCACCTGTATGCTTTCAATGTCCCGGGGGTTCAGGTTAAAGCCGGTATTACCGATAGCGGGCACCCCGTCAACCACATATAATGGCGACATGCCGCGGATATTTCCCACGCCCCTGATCACTATTGTTCCGGTAGATCTCGGGTCACCGCTTCCGTTGGTCACCTGCACCCCGGCGGCACGCCCCTGTAGCAGGCTGGCCACACCGGTGACGGCTGTTTTGGAGATATCCTTTGTATTGACGGATGAAACAGCGCCTATCAGGTTTGCTTTTTTCTGCGCGCTGTAACCGATCACCACGATGTCCTGCAGCTGCTTGGATGTGGCAGTCAATGTTATGGTCACCGTGGCATGCTGCCGCCCTACTGCTACTTTATACTCTGCAAATCCGGTACTACGGATGATCAGACCCGATGGATCTTTGGTTACCCTGATGGTAAACTGTCCATTGGCATCTGTGGTCGTTCCGTTGGAAGTTCCGTCCTCCATGACGGTAGCACCGGGAACCGGCTCATTTTGTTCCGAAACAACAACTCCCTTCACCACAACAGGAAGCTCCTGTGCGCTCGCGGACAATGTTAGCAGGAGCAATACAAGGCTAAAGAGCTTGTACATTTTCATTCGTGGAAAAATAATTCCATAGGGATTTGATCGCTGTTCACCACAGCAGGCATTTAGTTTTTTCATATACGTAGAAATTGAGGCTGACTTTAACTCAATCGTTTCCACGCAAAATAGAATGGCAGGCAGGCGGGGTCAAATTAAACAGGCTCAAAAGGCGGGACAAAGTACAGACAAAGTCGGAACAAAATTATATCTATCTCAAAATCAATTAATTAAGAACAAACAATAGACAGCCGGGAAAGGGGTATTTACTACCCCTTATCTCACATCATCAGCAGTATATAAGAAGCCATAAAACAGGTCCATGCTGCCGTAATGAGCAAGAACACCGGTTTAAACCAATACTTTCGGGCTATCCAAACATAAAACGCCATGGTCAGCAACGTCAATAACAATAAAAACTGGCTGGACTTGAGGAAGGTGAAATTGTACAACGCCAGATAAAAATTGATGATTCCGACAAAGGCGGCGCCGCTGCCATGTGTGGCATTAAATCCCATCCATGATTTCCACATTGTCAATTTTTCTGTCATTTGCAACGGCGAAATTTTCATGTCTGCTATCAGTTTTTCATTGCGGGGGAATAGCATGTTTGTCCACAATGTAGCGCGGATATGAGAAAGTCCTGCCAGGCCGATAATGGCCGAACCTGTCACCCAGAGATATTGAGCTACCATATATTATTATTTTTTCTATCGCAAAAGTAATGGGCAGACAGCTCCGGGTGAATGAACCTGGGTTAAGAAATAGGTTTGAAATGAGCACTACTTCCAAACATCACTATACTTCAAAAAGCAGGGCCGCAGGAATGCGGCCCTATCTTTTGTCATCATCTATTATTTAAACTCATGACAGGATTTTACCGACCTGCCAGAAGAACTTGTTTTTACGTGCATTTTATTTTTGAGAAGTCTTCATTTCCCCATGTTTTTAAGGCTACTATTCCAATGCATTCTTCCATTTTGTAGTCCGGCCGGTAAACCATACAGGGAGGTCCGGATTGTTGGAAGCGCTGATAATTGACCAACCGTCCGGATCAGAAGCCTGAATACTGCTTGGATAGGTCATTCTTTCTTTCCATTTGAATCTTTCATACATGGAAGCAGGATTGGTACCCAGGTATTTAATTAATCGGCGCGCAGCGGTATATGGCACTTCGAAGTTCAACATATTATAATGCAACTGGAGCTGATTAAAAATTGCCTGCACTTGTTGCGCACTTGACATGGCATCGAATTTCTGTGCTGCATTTTCAGCGTATACATTGGCATTGTATTCCATGGCAGGTCTGGCATTGATCCTCGAATCATCCATCGTTGTTGGCATGGCCGGCAGAGTGGTCTTGGAATATTGATTAGAATTGTTCAGTTCGTACCAATATTTGCAGGATAAGATAATCGCATTCTTATAGTGATCGCGGGCGGCGCCATTCAATTGCCCCAGGCCTCTTACCGCAGCTTCAGCCAGGGAAAGCTCTGTTTCAACCGCATGAATGGTCGGATACTTCAATGCAAAGTTAAATTGGGAGCGTACGTTGTACTCAGCAACCAGGTTGTTTTCAGTACCTACGTTCCAACCATTGTCATCATAGTTGGCAACCCTGTTGCGGAGTGTATTTAACAGGAATGCTTCCCGTTTACTCAGGTCCGCTTTGGAGGCTGCATCCAACACAATTGACTGGCTGTTATTTACACCATAATAAAATGTTGTCTTTGAAATATCAGTCAGGATAGGATCATTGATATACAAGCCACGCAACACTTTATTTAAATAGCTGTTAGGATCAGTATTGCCATCCCATTTTGTATCAACTCCCAGGTATCTGCCTTTCCAGTCTGGAGCGAAAATGTAGGCAACACGCGGATCAACGGTACCATCCAATAAACCGGTCGTAGAGTTATCACCGCTAAAATAGTACAGGGTTTGTCCGTTTACCACCTTGCTGCCCATGGTCGGTTGGCAATACATCACGTCCTGCAGGAATTTTTTCCCGGCACGGCAGTCGTCCGCCCTTTCCCTGTATGCGCGGGTAATACCTAATTCATTACAAATCCGGTTAAGCGCAATAACGGCTACGTCGGCCACACCAGCTACATCGTTATAGTCGGTCAGCAGCGGCTTGCCTTGCAGCTCGGTAAGCACCTGCCTGGTAAGAGCAGGCAAAACTTCACTGACATTCATCGCACAACGCAGTCTTAATGAGTTAATATACTTGCGCCATTTTAAAATATTTCCGCCGAAAAGGACATCCTGCTGGTTAAATGATGCTTGCTCGGTAGTGGTAAGCGTCAGCTTCGTCAACACGTCTTCGGCAGCTTTAAAATCACTGATTATTTTCGGATAGATGTCCGATTGGCCCAGGTATTTTGCTTTAACGCCATCAAGTCCGCCCGCAGAACCTGTTTCTATGTAGGGGATCTTGTCGTACATATCGGTTGCCCTTTGATAGGCATAACCTTTTAACACATGCATTAACGTGATATACAGGCTATCCAGATTGGTCCGCTTAGCTTGCGGCGTCAGGTTGTATTCACGTTGTGCCCAAAGTATCGGCGTGATCCATTGTGTATTAACAAAATTAAAAACAGATTCGTTAAAACCGCCCGTGCCCCAGTCATGCTCAACATCTGCAAGCGTGTAGGTGCTTCCTTCCGTGGTAACGTTATAAATCTGAACGGCATTCGCCATAATCCTGTCCCCGCTTCTTACCTGGTGATAAACAGAACCATAATCACCACTAAGAAAGAAGCCCTGGGTCAGCTGGGAAGTGAAGAACCCGGCGATAACGCTTACTCCGGACTTATCAGCCATGTCTTTAGAATAGCCATCAGGGTTCTGATACAGATCGTCCAGTTTCTTCTTACATGCCACAGAAGATAGTAACAACGTAAGCAAGAAAAATGATTTTAAGTGTTTATATTTCATCTTAGTTGTTTTTAGAATTTAGTTTTGATAGAAATACCTATTGAACGCTGTGAGGGTAATGCAGTTGTTCCATAGGAACCTACGCCCCATCCGGTACCGTTAGTTGATTCAGGTACTGAATTGGGTGCGGCTTTATAGAGGTAACCCACATTGTTGGCAAAAACGGATATGATCAGGCTGCTCATGCGGATCTTCTGAGAGAGCTTTGAGCTCACGGTGTAATCGATAGCTATATTACGCAGTGCTACATAATCGCTTTTAAAGATCCTGTCTTCAGGGAAGAAGCCATTTGAAAAATAAGAGTCATAGTAATAGTTGTCAGCGGAAACCACTTTGGTATTCGTTTTACCGTCAGTGCTAACACCGTCCAATATCACACCATCGTGGAAGGTGGGGCCACCATTGGGATTTGTGCCCGCCACTTTTTTGGAATTCGCATCTAAATAATAAGCAGCGCCGCCATGTGCCTCGTCTCTGTATTTCAATGTTTCGTTTAACGCGCCGGCAGCCATCATATAGGTTTCTGAACCGGACAGGAAAGTAGCGCCAAACTGGTAATCAATGTTTGCGATAAGGCGTATTTTTTTGTAGGAAAAAGATGTAAAAAATCCGCCTGTCACATCAGGAATCGTTTTACCGATCAACTTCGCCGTGCTCTTATAATCATAGGCCGATCCAGCGGCATTGACAACTCTTTTTCCATTGTTCGGGTCATTCGCATCATTTGGATTGTTATAAGTGTAGGTAGACTTGGTCAGGTAAAGCTGGCCATATTCCTCACCCACATTCGCCACTGCATTCACTGCGCCGAAAGCATTCCATAAAGTGAGCGATTGCAGTTTTCCATCCAGTTTTTCCACATATGTTTTACCGTGTGCAAACATCAGGTTCACATCCCATTCAAAGTCTTTCGTTAAAATAGGTTTTGTTTTAATCGCCAGTTCCCATCCTTTGTTCATCACATTACCAGCGTTCATCCTCACGTTTTTAACACCCATTCCCGGAGGGGCGGCTACCGCCATGATCTGGTCGTAGATATTTGATTTGTAATAAGAGAAATCCACACCAATTCTTCTGTTTTGGAGCAGGTATGTTTCAAAACCTACTTCGAATTCGCGTTTACGCTCAGGTTTCAAATTGGGCTGGCCATCGGTACCCATAGGAGGAAGATCGGCCGGAGGGGTAAGCACATAACCTCCACCAGTTTGAGAAGTTGAATAGTTCACGTTGCTGAAATAGCGCGGTCCGGGACGTCCCACATCGGCCCATGACGCCCTTACTTTAGCATAATCAAATACTGCCGGCAATTTCAGGCTTTCGCTCAGTATCCACGCAGCGCTTATACCAGGGTAGAAATAACTGTTCTGGTTTGGAGGTAAAATAGATGACCAGTCTTGTCTGGCCTGTGCCTCTATATACACCTGGTTTCTCCATGCCAGCTGCGCCGATCCCAGCAAGCTGTATAGGATATCCTGCCCGTTTGTAAACTGGTACTGGGGCTGCACGCCCAATGGCAAGTTATTAAATGAGAAATAGTTAGGAATAACCAGCTGTCCATACCCATTCACGGATGCGCCTTTCCCTTCCGTGTAATTTTTCCTGATCACGCCACCCACAAAACCAGACAAATCAAAATCGCTGTTTATTTTGGTATTGAAGTTAAGCATACCCTGGCCGTAAGTGTTCTTATAGACATTTGTTACATCGCTGTACATGAAGCCACTGTTAGGGCCAATTAACTGCGGATCCAACAATTTGCCTTTATACTCATTCCTCTCAGTACTATAATCTATACCGCCCATCAACGTAGCGCTAAATATATTGGTGAGTTTTATATCGGCAGACAAAGACTGGATATTGTGCAGTCTTGTAAAGGTAGATTTGTTCTGGAGCTGGTCCCATAGATAACCAACCACTCCTTTCCTGCCATTGGAAATTAAATTTCTGAGGCTTGGGTTGGCGAAGTAATTATATCCGTCAGGTGTCAGCAAATGCGATTTTAATAAGCCTACATTGATATCAGCGCTAAATGCCCCGATCTCCGCCTGCTGGCCTTCCCCGTTCATGGTGCTCAGGTTGGCGGCATTCACGTTTTTGGAGATATAAAAGTTGCCGGTATATTTAAGGGTGACGTTATTGTTTAACTTGTAGGACGCATTCAGGCTGAAAGTATTTTTGTTATAATCTGAACCTGGCCTGATAGGGGTCATACTTAAATTAGTGTATGAAAAACGGATCTGTCCCTGGTCGTTTCCTCCGCTTAAAGCCACATTGGTTGTGTTCTGATGCCCGGTTTGGTAAAGATCATTATAAATATTTTTGGTTTGTGCCTGCCATGGTCTTTCCACGCCATCCCACCACAGCAGCTTCACGCTCGGGTCAAATTTTGGTCCAAAGGCAGCTGCACCAAAACCATCTCCCAATGTAGTTGCCAGCGCTCTCTTTCCATTTGCATCAATATAATATCCCTGGGCGTCATTCCTTGAGTTGCTGGGACTGGAGCCTGTTCCATATTCATTTTGTAATTTAGGAAGGAATGCCGCACGGTCCCATGAAGTTGTAAAAGAAGCCGCCACGCCCAGTCCTTTGCCTTTGGCGCCGCTTTTAGTGGTAATCAACAGTACGCCGTTGGCCCCTTCACTACCATACAGTACTGATGCTTTCGCTCCTTTCAAAATTTCCATGGAAGCGATGTCATCGGGGTTGATATCGTTAATACCAGTTCCATTATCACGGTCGGTGGCCCCGAAACCCATTTGCGTATTCTGATCGTGAATAGGAACACCATCTACAACGATAAGCGGGCGCGTTGATGAATTCTGATCAAAAGATACCGCATTACGGATGTTGATTTTCATCCCGGCAGAAGGACCGGCTGCCGTAGCTGCCACCTGTACGCCGGGAGCGGCCCCGTAGAGCGCCTGCAAGGCATTGGTAGGTGTGCCGCTGGCCATGATCCTGTCATTATCGATTTTGGATACCGCATATCCCAGGGCTTTAGCTTGTTTTTTGATACCCAGGGCGGTAACCACCACTTCATCAGCGGTCCGGACATTGGCGACCAGTGTTATCTGCATCGAAGATGTGGCCGGCAGTTCCTGGGTTACAAACCCAACATAAGAAATGACCAACTTTGCATTTGGTTGTACATTGATGGTAAAATGACCACCCTTACCGGTAGGCACCCAGTTAGAGGAACCCTTTTCACTCACGGTGGCTCCCTCAAGAACGTTGCCGGTGGCGTCCTTGATCGTACCTGAAACTGCCATTTTTCCTTGCCCATAGGCAAACATGCTCCCTATGCAAAAAAGCATAAAAAGCAAAAGACATCTTTTGGTTGACTGCATCATCTTATTTTTTAGAATTGAATAGAAATGGTTTTAGTGTAATATCAAGCATAGAGATCTGCCGGTTGCGGGCGCAGGCATCCGTTACATCAATCAGCGATTGATGTGGTCAAAACCTATCATATCAAACATACAGTGCTGATGATACTGACAGTAGGCAGAGAAATAGAGATAGTGCATTAAGGCATTCAGGCGAAACTGGCTTCCCCGCCGGATAAAGGGTATTACCCATTCTCCCGGGCAATTTTAATCCCGTTGATATGACTGGATCTATTGGAGTGCTCTTTTGTGGAACCGGTGCTCTTTTTTTGGTCCATACTTTCTTGCAAAAGCGGTAGCTATGCGCTATTTCAACCTCCCTAGCCCATGTCCGGCTGTTTTGATATACGGGATAAAGGTGCCGTGCCTGAAAGACATTACTTACTGCTCACCAACGCTACCTGACGATAAAAACATTTTAACGTGCATATACCTGGAATAACAAGTGATTGATAAAAAACTGATTTAGTGATAACTCTGGTTGATTACTTAAAGGCAGTCCGATCTTTCAAATTTCTGCTGATCTTAGTTGAGTTTATTGTTTAGGAAGTAAATGTTGTAGGTTCCTTCGCGCTGGACGAAATATGCTAAACGTTCTTTCGCTCTTTAGTTAAACGTTTTAGCTAAAAAATTAAAAAAAAAGTGATCCACTTTTTTACTTTGCTCCGAATGCTCTTTCTCTTCTTTCTCAAACCTATATAAAGTTTTTTAAGTGACGTAATTTTCAAGCATTTTTTTTACAAAGAGGTCAATATAGAATTGATTTTTATCAAAATAGAATCATTAATATGGTCTATATACCTGGTATGGTGGGAAGCATTCAAAAAAAATGGGCCACGCCTGTAGAAACCAGGCATGGTCCCCTATTAGTTTTTTCAGGGATTTGCATCAGTTTTCAGGTGTGCAAAAGTCACCGAAAGCAGCCTATGACGGACGCACTCCTATCAACGTTTCGCAATTGGGAATGGAGGTTTCAGGCCGACACATTTTTACTACCTGTTTTTTTGGCGGAAACGTTATCGCCTTTTTGCAGATAAGCATATACGAGGTAGTCAATGGCATGAAGTTCTTCATCCAATGTTCTTCAGCATAACACCTGGCGGAGGATACAGCAGCAAGATTGTATTGGATGCTCTCATCCCACAGTCCGAGCCGTGTAAGATATGCGAAGGCATGTGCTGTGCATGGGCAGATGATGGCGCCACAGATGTATACCGGCAGCTGCATCCAAAGCCTGCGATGCCAGCTCCCCCCGGACAGAACCCGGTCGCGGTTTGCTTCGCCATTCAGGCATGGCTCAATATGACGCATCATTGTCCTTTACGGAAAGCGTAACAAGACTACTTTTGTGGGATGACTAAAAAAATTGCTTTTATCCTGCCTCCGCTTGTGGAGCTCTTAGACCTGGCGGGACCCGCCCAGGTATTCAGGGAAGCAAGTCTGATGGGCGTTGAAATGGACATAGCATTTTATGCTATAGACCAGCAACACGACACCGCCGTGGGGTTGCCTTTGGGAAAAATCAGGAATTACCGGAAAGCGGTACTGGGGAAAGGTGATTTTCTTTTCATTCCCGGGTTCTATTTTGAAGGCCTGAAAAGACGCCCTGACATTGAAGCTTCCTTCTTTCGCTGGCTGGGCGATTGTGCCGCCCGGGAGGTTAATATCTGCTCGGTATGCAACGCGGCTTTCATCCTTGGCAGCGCCGGGTTGCTGGACGGCCGTGAATGTACCACTCACTGGAGAAGTACGGACCTCCTGCAAAGCATGTTCCCTAAAGCCCGCGTACTGACCAATGTTTTGTTCGTAAAGAGCGGAAATATCTATACCAGCGCGGGCATCAGCTCCGGAATTGATATGGCCTTGTCCATCCTGGAAGAATGGCAGGGGCCATTACTCGCTAACCAGGTCTCCAGGGGATTAGTGATATATCACCGTAGAGGCGCTAAACATAACCAACAGCATGTCTACCTGGATTACAGGAATCACATCAACCCAAAGATTCACCAGCTGCAGGATTATATGATCAGCCATCTGGACCAGTCCCTGACAGTAGAGCGGTTGTCAGACCTTTTTAACAGCAGCCCCAGAAACCTCACCAGGATTTTTAAAGAAGCCACAGGCATAACAATCAACGAATATCTTACCCGTCTTCGGCTCGAAAAAGCGCTCACCCTTCGTAATAATCCTGAATACACCATGACTAAAATAGCCTCGGAATGCGGATTCAAATCTGCCCGGCAATTACAAAGAATACAAAAAAAACATCGCAAAAGTGAAAAATAATAAAGTGACTTACTGCATCCTCCTGATTACTGCTATGACCACGATCTGGCTTTTTCACGCCTGTGCCCCTGTCCGGGAGTTTACGAGATGGAAAACATTTAATGGTCCTTCCACTTTCAGCGACCAACGTCCGGGCTTTGACTCCACCAAAAAGACTGTATTACTTATCGCAGATAATGAGGGAACTGAGATCTTCGACCTGATGGCACCATATTACCTGTTCAGCGCCACCGGGATGTTAAATGTGTATGTTGTCGCCCCCAAAAAAGAACCGATTATCATGCGAAAGGGGCTTTTTCTCCTGCCTCATTTTTCCTTCGATGAATTCGATTCCGCCGGCATCAATGCCCGGGTGATCGTTATTCCCAATTTGTCTGCGATGGATGCCCGCCATCAAAATCCGGAGATTATTAATTGGATCAAAAAACATTATCATGATACCACGATCATGCTTTCTGTTTGCGACGGCGCGTTGACAGCAGCGGCAACCGGTATTTATGATGGTAAACCGCTTACTGCCCATGCATCTGATTTCAATGCTATCCGGAAGCAATATGATAAGCCGTTATGGGTTAACAATATTCGGGTAACTCATAGCGGAAACTTATACAGCACCGCGGGGGTCTCTAACGCTACTGACGGGGCGTTGTCCATCATTGACACCCTTTTCGGTCGTCAAACGATGTTACGGGTAAGCCAGTTAATCCACTACACCCCGCCTGCTGAACAAATGGCACATAAGAGTATTCCCATTGGTTTCGGTGATAAAATAACCATCGGCAGAAAAGTTCTGTTTGGAAAGAACAGGCAGGTCGGAGTATTATTACAGGATGGTGCAAATGAGCTGGAGCTGGCTGCAATATTAGATACGTATAACCGGACCTTTCCTCAATTGCTGGAAAGTGTAGCGTTGAAAAGTAGTATTACCACCGCCTATGGGCTCACGTTATTGCCCACAGCCGGTCTGGATAAATTTCATCCCGATGAGCTCCATGTTTTAAACCCGGATAAACTTCCAGCGAAAATCACGTCTTTAGTTGATCGTTCGGTAGTGGTTAGTTATGACCGGCAGCAGCCTTTGTATATTATTGACGCTTGTCTGGACCGGATTAACCGGCAATATGGGTACAGTTACACCGATGTGGTGAAACGTTTGCTCGATTATAATTAGGTCTTTATTCAGTCGCATATTACTGCTTATGATAAATCTGATTTGGGGTTACTAATCAGTATAAATTCAATCTCTACTTTATGCCTCAAGTCCCGAATTTATTTCATAAAAACTCAATAGTAATGCAATTTGTCATGAACAAAAATGGCTGCTATCGATTGAAGCCACGTCATCTTGGCAAGCTCCTCTTTAGGAATAAAAATTGAGCCGTTTAATCCCGACACCTCAAAAGGCACTCATCAACCGGAGTGTGAATCGGCCCTAAAAAAACACTTTTTTATGTCAGATGATCTTTCTAAAAGAAGACCCCAAGACTCAAGTAAAATCAATATTCATGAGGCTTGGGAAGTTAAGTACTGGTGTGATAAGTTCGGTGTAACCGAAGCGAGATTGAAAGAAGCTGTTCGAGCTGTAGGAACTTTTACTGCTGCGGTGCAAAAGTACTTAGGGAAATAAGTTAGGAGGGCCAACGTTGGCCCTCTCTTTTGTTTATGTGAGGTCACTAATAAGAAGGAGCAGTACTTATCATTGCGCATCATATGTATCGTTTAAGTATCATTACGTATCATTCTACTCATAATAAGAAACGCAAATCCAAGCCAATGAAAGCATAACTATTAGCAAGTGAAGCTTTCTGCCACAGCATTCAAGAAAGAATAAGCTAATGAAGGGAAACGTCCTTACTTCCCGATACAAAACTTACTGAAAATATAATCCAGCCTGTCTTCATTCGTCACTTCCCCGGTGATTTCACCAAGATAATGAAGTGCGCGTCGTATGTCCAGTGCCAGCAGGTCCCCGGGCAGCCCGTTGTCCATCCCGTTTTTCACATCCAGCAGTGACTGTTGCACTTCCTGCAAGGCGGCATGGTGCCGGGCATTGGTGATGATGGTATCTTCTGTATTGATATCGCCTGCCATCACTTTCTGCACCAGTTTATCTTTCAGGTCCTGGATATGTTCATGGTTTTTGGCAGAGATAAAAAGGATGGGGAGACCGTCGAATTTGGCGCGGGTAGCGGCTTCTCCGGTGACATCGGTTTTATTGCCGACGAGGAGGAAGTTGATATTGTCAGCTTCGAAGGACTGCACCTGTTGCCGGATATCTTCGGCTGAGAGTTCGTTCACGTCGAAGAGGTAGACTACCACGCCGGCTTCACGGATTTTCTCCATGGTTTTTTGTACGCCGATGGTTTCGATGGTATCGGCGCTGTCGCGGATACCGGCGGTATCGATAAGGCGGAAGAGGATGCCGTCGATATTGAGGACTTCCTCTATGGTGTCGCGGGTGGTACCGGCGATATCGCTGACGATGGCCCTGTTTTCATTAAGGAGTGTATTGAGCAGGGTGGATTTGCCGGCGTTAGGTTTCCCAACGATAGCGGTGTTGACGCCATTTTTGATGACGTTGCCCATACGGAAGGAGTCGATGAGATGGCGGATGGTGGTGGCGGCATTGGTCACCAGTTCATACAGGCGGCTCCTGTCGGCAAATTCCACATCTTCCTGGCTGAAGTCCAGCTCCAGTTCAATGAGCGCAGAGAAGGTGATGAGTTGTTCGCGAAGGGTGTGCAGTTCTTTGGAGAAGCCGCCGCGCATTTGCTGCATTGCTGTCTGATGGGAGGCAGCGGAGTTGCTGGCGATCAGGTCGGCTACCGACTCGGCCTGTGTGAGGTCCAGTTTTCCGTTGAGGAAGGCGCGCTGGGTAAACTCGCCGGGTTTGGCGAGGCGGGCGCCTGCTGCGATGGTGGCTTCGATGATTTGTTGTTGTATATAGGGGGAACCGTGACAGGAGATCTCTATAACATCTTCTCCGGTATAGGAACGGGGCCCTTTATAGAGGCTGACCACTACTTCATCGATCACGTGACCGTTATGTACGAGGCTGCCGAAATGGAGGGTATGGCTGGCCTGCAGCAGCAGGTCTTTACCGGGGAAGAGGGTGTTGCAGATAGGAAATGCCTGACTGCCGCTAAGCCTGATAACGGCGATAGCGCCAAGTCCCGGCGCGGTGGCGACTGCCACAATGGTGTCATCAAATCCTGTTAGTTTTCCCAGCATACCGGTACGAGTTTTTTTACGAAAGGCAAAGGTACTAAAAATCAAAAGCCCCGTTTCAAGTAGCTTGAAACGGGGCTTTTGTGTAATATCTCGAAGCAGTACTACTCTTGCAGTGTAAAGCGGATCGGGAGGTTGAACTGTACAGAAACCTGGCGGCCGTTTTGCTTACCAGCTTTCCATTTAGGCATGGTTCTTACCACGCGGACAGCTTCTTCTTCCAGACCGCCACCTTTTGCAGCGCCTACTGTTTTCACATCTTTGATGTTACCTTCTGAGTCAACTACGAACTGTACGAATACAGTACCGGAGATACCGTTTTCCTGCGCAACGCGTGGGTAACGGATGTTTTTGCTCAGGTATTTGGCCAGTGCGTCCTCACCACCCGGGAAGGTAGGAGGCTGCTCTACGAAAGTGAAGATCTCTTCTTTTGCAGGAGCAGGTGGCGCTTCTACCACACCAGTACCTTTACTGTCTTCCAGCAGGCCCGCATCGATACCGTTCGGGTCACCTTCCACAGTTTTAGTGCTGATGGATTTTTCTTTAATATCTGCCTGTTTTGGCGGTTCTTCGTCCGGTGGTACTTCGTTATCTTTCTTGATCACCGGAGGAGTGAACTGCACTGAAGGTTTAACCGGCGGCGGTGGTGCCGGCGGAGGAGGAGGCGGTGGCGGCGTTTTCGGATCATCCGGAAGTTTCACGTCTTCCATCTTGATCTCCTGGATCACCGGCTTCTTGTTGTTGTCACCTTCAGAAGCTTTTACGTAGTTGGTGATGATATAAGCCAGGAAGAACACGACGAACAAAGACACGGTACCCAGAATGGCATTCCGCACCCGCGCGTTATACTTTCTCCTCAGATCATAAGCCCCATAATCCTTGTTCCTGCCTTCAAACAGGATATCAAGAAAATCGGACTTTAAGACTTTAGCTGAATCCATTGTTAATTGTAATTTTTATATGGATGCAAAAATTTGATTAATTCCACAAAAGCTATTTAACACCGTTAGCAGCTTCTGTCTGCTTGATCCATGTTTTGTCCTGGTCGCTGATGTCAACAGTCGCATAACGCTGTATGCGGTTGATGGCCATCTCGTCCAGAATGTCCACGAAGTTGGCGTAAGTTGCGTCGTCGTCAGCTTTGATGATGACAACCACATCTTCTGGTTCTCCTTTTGCATTCCTCATTTTGGACACTTCATCCCTTTTCTTGATGATCTCATCGCGGATACCTCCTTTGTTGGCAAAGGAACTTGCTTTGAAGAATTCCGGATTTGCTGATGCATTCGGGTCTTGTGCCAAACCTTCGTAATAGTATACTCTGTTATCTTTTCCCAGCAGGATGGTCAGCGCAGTACTTTCTTTTACTTTGTTCTGCTCTTTCTCATCCTTGGTATCTTTTGGCATGATCAAGTCCATGGTTTTGGGCTTGCTCATTGTAGTGGTAAGCATGAAGAAGGTAATCAGAAGAAAACCCAGGTCCACCATCGGAGTCATGTCTACACGTGTAGATTGTTTCTTCGATTTCGTTCCACCGTGTTTCTTCCCACCACCACTACTGCTGGTATCCATTTCTGCCATAGTAGCTCTTTTTTTCGTTTTTAAATCAGTAGCCTTCCAGGACAGGAAGTTATTGCTACCGTTTACTACTCTTTCTTCTTACCGCCAGCCTGCTCTTCCTGCCATGCGGCAGTACCTTGAGGGGCTGCTTTCAGATTTGTTACCAGGTTGAGCTTCTGGATATGCTTCTGTTTGAACGTTTCCAGAATTTCCTTGATCTTGGGATAAGGAGTGGCGTTGTCTGCTTTGATACAGTATTTCACCTTGTTGATGCTACCTTCCTGCGCAGCCATGCCGTACTCAATCCAGGTCTTTAATTCATTGTTAGCGGAATCAGTAGGGATTCCCTTATCCAGACCCTGTTTCTTACGCTCGTCTTCAGAAAGAGACAGGTAATTTTTCAGGTCTTTGAGCGGAGTACCAACGCTGGCGCCGGTGACAAAGCTTTTCATTTCTTTGTCAGACAGACCAAGCTTGAACTGTGAGTTCAGGTCCTCGATCATTTTTTTTCTTTTGGGCTGGCCGTCCATGCTGAAAAACACCCTGCCGTCCTTATCTACTGTGAATAATAACACATCAGAATCAGGTAAAAGAGTAGTGTTGATAGAAGACGGGGTAACTACCGTTACCGGTTCGTCCGGTTTGAACTTCGTTGCCAGCATAAAGAAAGTTAAGAGCAGAAAAGCCACATCACACATTGCTGTCATGTCAATAGCCGTGCTTTTCCTGGGCATTTTAACTTTAGGCATCTTTACTTTTTTTATGGTTTACTTTAATTAGATTCAAAACCGCTTAAATTCCACAAAATTATTTGTGGTTGGCAGCAAAGCTCTGTGTTAAAGTAAAGCCGGACTCGTCAATAGCATAAGTGATGCCATCGATGTTGGTAGTAAAGTAGTTATACATGATGATCGCGATAGCGGAAGTACCGATACCCAGAGCGGTGTTGATCAACGCCTCGGAGATACCTAACGCCAGCTGTGCAGAGTCTGGTGCACCACCGGAAGACATCGCAGAGAACGCTTTGATCATACCCAATACTGTACCGAACAGACCCAGCAGGGTTGCTACGGAAGCAATGGTAGACAGGAACACCAGGTTCTTTTCCATCATTGGCAGTTCCAGAGCGGTAGTTTCTTCAACTTCGTTTTTAATGGTCAGGATTTTCTGATCTGTGTCCAGCTCAGAGTTGGTCATCATTTCTTTGTACTTTTTCAGACCAGCTTTCAGTACGTTACCAACGGAACCTTTTTGTTTGTCACACTCAGCTAAAGCTGCGTCAACATTTTTGTTAGCCAGGTGATATTGTACTTTACGTACCAGCTCAGAACCGCTGAATTTACCTTTAGCTTTAGACAGGTACAGGAAACGCTCAATTACGAAAGTCAGACAAACGAGCAATACAGAGATCAGGATAGGTACCACATATCCACCTTTGTAAACAGTGCCAAACCACTTGCCAATACCAGAATCAATTGGGTGACCATCTGGGTTATTACCTTGGAAGTTGGCTGGATTACCTAATACAAAAAAGAAAAACAGAAATCCTATCACTAAACAGATAGGCACAGCCAACGCCGCGAACAGGTTGGACGACTTTTTAGGTTGATGAGAAGAAGCCTTAGCTGTAGCTGCAGTCACAGTTGTTTTAGTCTCAGCCATGTTGATTGAAATTTTAGTGTTAAAAATTAAACTATTGTTTGTTAGAAGTTACGATTTACAATTTCTCATTGTGGAATGCTTCCCAGCACTCAATTTACTCTTTAATTTACTCTTTAATGAGCGATTCGCAAAGTTATAAGGTTGGCCCAAAAAAACAAGTGCAGCCCAAAAAAACCCACAAAAATTAACCTTACACCACAAAAGCCCTACCACAGGGCTTTTCACCACTTGTTTTTTGTTTGAGCAAACACTTACATCAGCAAATAACCAATAATATGCAGTCCTCTAATTTGTTACTGTCCCAAAAATTTGAAAGCGTTTAATTTTTTTCAAAGTTGGACGCACAATTTAAGAAAAAATTCAAATGTTCCAACAGAAATCTTACAAATCTGAGAACATATTTATTCCCGCGCCAGTCAACACTTTGAGACACCGCTAATTGGTTTTAGCTTACCCGCCTGCACACTTTTTCCCCTATCCCCTCTTCAAATTCAACACTGTAGCGGCATCGCTTCTATCCTCCCCTTTTATTGCTATATAAAAATATTATATGCTATAACAATAAATGATTACATAAAAAAGTTGGTATGGCAACTACTGTGCTAACTTCCATCACCGCCTTTAACCCGCCTTTTTTCCATTCCTACGCCCTTTCACACGCTTATGGATTTTCCTCATAAGTTAATACTTTATGTACGTAATTGCAATCCCATTTAAAAAAAAACGAACGTTACACAAAAACCAATCAATCAAATGTACAAACCACGCCACCTGAAACTGATGCTCGCAGCGGCCGGTATCGCCTGCCTCAGCACATCCGTTTCTACCCCCGCTGCGGCCCAGCGGAAAAAGAAAAACGCCACACCGCCAACTACTACCGCCCCGGCTAAAGACACCACCGCCAAACCTCCCATGATCAAACCGGGCCCAAAACCCGCTGTCAAACCCTTCGCGGAAGTTATCAACGATAAAGCCACTGCAGATTCCGGACTGTTCAATGTATACAAACAGGATGACCGCTACTTCTTCGAAATAGCCGACTCCCTCCTCGGCAGAGACGTACTCGTAGTCAACAGGATCTCCAAATCCGCCGCAGGCCTGCGCGCACAAATGATGGGCTTCTCCGGAGACATCATCGGCGAAAACGTGATCCGCTTCGAAAAAGGACCTAACAACCGCATCTTCCTTAAAAATATCTCCTATTCGGAAGTATCAAAAGACTCTACACAGCCCATGTTCACCGCTGTGATGAACTCCAACCTCCAGCCTATCGTAGCGGCTTTTGATATCAAAGCATTCTCTAAATCAGGCAACGGCAGCGTAATCGATCTCACGGAATATATCGCCGGCGATAACGATATCCTCTTCTTCGACGGCATGATAAAAAGTATGCTGAAGCTCGGTGGCGCTCAACCGGATAAATCCTACATCTCCGATGTAAGGTCCTATCCCATGAACACCGAAATCAAAACCGTTAAAACATATTCCCGCATGGGAGGCCCGGCTGCCCCTGGTATGCCGCCCGCTCCGGGAGGCTTCGCTACCGTTGAGCTCAACAGCTCCATGGTGCTGCTCCCCGCCGTTCCCATGAAACCACGCTACTTCGATCCCCGTGTAGGCTTCTTCACCACCGGTGTGACAGACTTCGACGCTGATCCGCAAGGCGTGAAAAGACTCCAGATGATCACCCGCTGGCGCCTCGAACCCAAACCGGAAGACATGGAAAAATATAAACGCGGTGAACTCGTGGAACCACAGAAACCTATCGTGTTCTATATTGATCCGGCTACTCCGGCCAAATGGCGTAAATATCTTATCATGGGTGTCAATGACTGGCAGTCCGCCTTCGAGGAAGCTGGCTTCAAAAATGCCATCATCGCTAAAATGGCCCCCTCCAAAGCGGAAGACTCCACCTGGTCCATCGAGGATGCCCGCTTCTCCGCCATCGTATACAAACCGTCTGAAGTGCCCAACGCCAGTGGCCCTCATATTCACGATCCCCGCTCCGGCGAAATCCTGGAAAGCCATATCAACTGGTACCACAACGTGATGCGCCTGCTGCGTAACTGGTACTTTGTACAGGCCTCCCCTAACGACCCGCGTGCCCGCAACATGCAGTTCAGCGATGAACTGATGGGCGATCTCATCCGCTTCGTTTCTTCCCATGAAGTAGGCCACACTCTCGGCCTTCGTCATAACTTCGGCTCCAGCTCTACTTATCCAGTGGAAAAACTGCGTGATAAAGAATGGGTGAAAAAGAACGGCCATGCTGCTTCTATCATGGACTACGCCCGCTTCAACTACGTGGCGCAACCAGGTGACGGCATCTCCGGGGCCGATCTTTACCCACGTATCAACTATTACGATAAATGGGCTATCCAATGGGGATATCAGTTGCTGCCCGATGCTAAAACACCGGAAGCAGAAACACCGGTCCTCAATAAAATGACAGTGGAAAAACTGAAGGATAAAAAATACTGGTTCGGTACCGAATCCAATCCTAACGATCCGCGCTCACAAAATGAAGACCTCGGCGACAATGCCATGAAAGCCAGCACCTATGGTATCAAAAACCTGCAGCGCATCATGCCTAATCTCCTCGCCTGGACACGCGTCAATAACGAAGGATACACCAACCTCTCTGAACTGTATAAAGAAGTGGTTTCCCAGTTCGGCCGCTACATGGGCCATGTTACCAAAAATGTGGGCGGTATCTACGAAACACCTAAAACAGTAGAACAAGAAGGCGCTGTATACGAATACGTTCCAAAAGCCACGCAGAAAGAAGCGGTCCAGTTCCTCTCCCAGCAACTGTTTACCACGCCTAAGTGGCTGGTCAACCAGGACCTGCTCAGCCGCATCGGCGGCGACGGTACAGCACTGGTCATGTCCACACAGGCGCCGGTTCTCGGCAGACTGCTCTCTGTTAATACACTCAATAAACTGAGCGCAGGCGAAGCCGCCCTGGGCGCTGCTGCCTACCAGCCGCTGGAAATGCTCAACGACCTGAAGAAAGCCATCTTCACGGAAGTATATGCCCACCAGGCGGTGGACAACTATCGCCGCAACCTGCAACGTACTTATGTTGACAACCTGACGGGTATGCTGGCCCCTGCTGCACCAAGCCCGATCCCTGGTTTTGGCGCTCCTGACGCGTCCCGCTCAGATGCTGCCGGTATCGCCCGCGCACAACTTTCCTCGCTCAGAGCCGACCTCCGTGCGGCTGCCGCCTCCGGTGATGCGATGACCCGCAATCACTATCAGGACCTCATCGCACGTATTTCCAAAGCGCTGGACCCTAAATAACGGATAAGTATATACGAAAAATACAGGATCCCCTTCCGTCTTCCGGAAGGGGATTTTTCATTTTGCATCTCCCCGGGGCAGCTGTACATATTATTGCGGAAATTGCTTAATATAGCTTTACCTTTAATACAAATACAGCCTCAAAAGTGAAAGAGCGTACCAATAAAATAACGATATACGACATTGCTCAGAAACTGAATTTGTCCGCGTCCACGGTGTCACGCGCTTTGCAGAACAATCCGCTGATCAACGAGGAAACCCGGGAAAAAATTCAGGCGACAGCCATGGATATGGGCTATGTGCCCAACTGGATAGCATCCAGCCTGCGTAAAAAACGCTCCAACATCATCGGGCTGATCGTACCACGTACCTCCATGTACTTCCAAAGTACCGCCATCAGCGGTATCCAGCATGAAGCACACAAGTACGGCTTTAGTATCGTAATCGGCCAATCCGATGAAACAGTGGCCATGGAAAAGGAACTGGCGCACACCTTCTACTCTCTCAGGGTAGATGGCCTGCTGGCGGTAGCTTCCATGTTCACCACCAACTTCGACCACTTCAGCCCTTTTATAAAAAACAATATTCCCCTTGTATTCTACGATCGCGTACCGGTAGACTTTCCAGGCTACAGCATCACCGGAGATGACTTTAAAGGCGGCTTCCTGGCCACGGAACACCTGATCAAACAGGGCTGTAAAAGGATTGCGCACTTCTCCGGCCAGCTTACCTGTAACCTTTACCAGCAAAGACTTTCAGGATACAAAGAAGCGCTTGCCAAATACAACATCCCCTATGATGAACAACTGGTATACATCCATAACCTCACTATGGATGCTGCCGGTCAGGCCGCAAGGGAGTTATTTGATAAGGGAAACCTGCCCGACGGGTTGTTTGCTGCCAACGACAGCTCTGCTGTAGCTTTTATCCAGGAAGCCAACAAACGGAACATTGCCGTTCCCGGGCAAATAAAGGTGGTAGGATACTCGAATGACCTCTCCTCCCGTATTATCTCCCCTTCGCTCACAACAATCGAACAATCGGGCTATAATATGGGTCAAAAGGCAGTGGAGACCATCGTGAAACTAATCAACCATGAAGAGAACAGTAAGGTCACCAAAAACTTTGTTTTTCCGGTAGAACTTATCCAGCGGGAATCAACCATGGTCCAAAAGAACTGATACGCAACCTATCATTAGCAAACAATACCTGCAACTTTATGAAACCTAGTTATCTCGCGGGCCTGTGCCTGTACGCGGCCATAGGGCTTACTTCGTGCAGCAAACACATTTATGCCCCTAATGCTGCCAACGTTCCGCTCCTGAAGGAGAAAAACGAATTCAAGGCCAGTATTACGCCTTATAACCTGCAAACAGCTTTCGCCCTGACCAACAACATCGCGATCATGGCCAACGGCCATTATGTGTACCAGGTTAATCCCGGAGTGGAAAATTATCCTTCTGACGATCTGTTCATCAACGGAGATCTCCGTGGTGGCATGGGAGAAGGCGCTATCGGCTTTTTCAAGCCGCTGGACCCGAAGAAGAGAATGGTCTTTGACGTGTTTGCTGGCGGTGGGGCCGGAAGCTTCAGAACGTTAGCTTCGGGCGCCGATGCGGAAGGCGTTAACCGCGAAGATTACCGTTTACGCAACAGGTTCTCCAAAATATTTATCCAGCCGAGTATCGGTTTCGTACATCCCGTTGTGGAAGCGGCTTTCAGCAGCCGTTTTTCCTGTGTGAATTTTTATGATACCTATATGGGCCCCCGGGCATTTGAGAACGATGCCACTGCTAAAAGCGATTTTGTACGCATTGCGGATAAACCTACGGTATTCTACGAACCTACTTTTACAGTAAGAGCAGGCTACAAGTACGTCAAATTCCAGTCGCAGTTATTGATTGCCGTTCCGCTGACGGAAGACAATACGCAGTATAACCGGATGAACAACTATTTCCAGCCGGTAGTTTTTTCCATGGGCGTATCAGTAAATATTGCGCACTGGTATGATGATTTCAGAAAAGACAGGAGAAGATAACCTTTTGATTTTTACTTTAGGTAGATAGATGCCCACCGGAACAGCTGTTTTCGGTGGGTTTATTTTTTTGGGGGGTCAGTCAGGCTATAGGAAGATATAAAAACAAAAAAGCCCTGATGTATGAACACCAGGGCTTTTCTTAATAAATATGGCAGCTACCTACTCTCCCGCATGATAGTGCAGTACCATCGGCCATAAGGGGCTTAACTTCTCTGTTCGGAATGGGAAGAGGTGAACACCCTTGGCAAAACCACCATAAGATCTTTGGCTGTGACGGTCTCCCGTCATAAGGAAGCAGATGATTGATCATCTTATCCTTGCAGCACGCAATAAGATAACATATTGGGAAAGTCGTATACGAACTTWGCAGTAATAAATAAAGTTAAAGCTTACGGGCAATTAGTATTACTCGGCTCTGATGTTACCACCTTTACACCTGTAACCTATCAACGTCGTAGTCTCCGACGGCCCTTAAAAGTAAACTCATCTTGAAGCAGGTTTCACGCTTAGATGCTTTCAGCGTTTATCCTGTCCGTACATAGCTACTCTGCACTGCACCTGGCGGCACAACAGATACACCAGCGGTACGTACGACCCGGTCCTCTCGTACTAAGGTCATGTCTCCTCAATTTACTAACGATCACAACAGATAGGGACCGAACTGTCTTGCGACGTTCTGAACCCAGTTCACGTGCCACTTTAATCGGCGAACAGCCGAACCCTTGGGACCTTCTCCAGCCCCAGGATGTGACGAACCGACATCGAGGTGCCAAACCTCACCGTCGATATGAGCTCTTGGGTGAGATCAGCCTGTTATCCCCGGAGTACCTTTTATCCTTTGAGCGATGGCCCTTCCATACAGAACCACCGGATCACTTTAGCCTGCTTTCGCACCTGCTCGGCTTGTTTGCCTCACAGTCAAGCACCCTTATACTAATGCGCTCTGCGTACGATTACCAACCGTACTGAGGGTACCTTTGCGAGCCTCCGTTACCTTTTAGGAGGCGACCACCCCAGTCAAACTACCCACCAAACAATGTCTCCCCTTGCAGGGATTAGACTCTAAATAACAGAAGGTTGGTATTTCAACGATGACTCCACAACTCCTGGCGAAGCTGCTTCATAGTCTCCCAACTATCCTACACATCTGGCATTCAAAATCAATGTTAAGTTGTAGTGAAGGTTCACGGGGTCTTTCCGTCCCGTTGCGATTAACCGGCATCTTCACCGATACTACAATTTCACCGAGCTCGTGGTAGAGACAGTGTACAACTCATTAGACCATTCGTGCAGGTCGGAACTTACCCGACAAGGAATTTCGCTACCTTAGGACCGTTATAGTTACGGCCGCCGTTTACTGGGGCTTCAGTCAGAAGCTTTGGATTGCTCCGAACATCCTTCCTTAACCTTCCAGCACCGGGCAGGTATCAGGCTCTATACGTCATCTTTCGATTTTGCAGGGCCCTGTGTTTTTGTTAAACAGTTGGTTGTACCATTTTACTGAGACCACATCACTGTGGTACGCCTTATCCCGAAGTTACAGCGTCAATTTGCCTAGTTCCTTTACCACGGATCACTCGAGCGCCTTAGAATACTCATCTCGACTACCTGTGTCGGTTTACGGTACGGGCTGCTATAAACGAACCTTAGAAGTTTTTCTTGGAAGTCTGATTAGGGACATTATCAGCGCTGCCGAAGCTTTGCTGTACTATCAGGTTCAGCACCATCTGCGGATTTACCTACAGTCGGTATACCTACTCCCTTTAACGCACTATTCCGTAAGTGCGCAGTCCTTTCACTACTCCGTTACTCCATCGAATTTATAGCAGGTACTGGAA
>NZ_JBQEOP010000003.1:62500-1039860 GCF_052045305.1 Chitinophaga sp. 22308
GGCGTAGGCCAGGTCCAGCAGGCGATAACGGGCTTCTTCAGAGCTTACCAGCAGCGCCAGTGATTTCACCTGCGCCGTTTCAAGGCAGTAATTACGGGTAGACTTACGGAACACATCGATCATGCTCTCATCAGACCGGGCGCTCACAAACTTCCGCAACACCTTACGGAAAGTGGCTTCATCCATCACATTACCACAATCGCTATTAATCAGACGGCTACCGGCATCTTTCTTTTCAGAGTTTTCCGCTACTGCCTCTTCATTCTTTTTCTTTTTCCTGGAAGACGCTTCTGTGCTCATTGCAACGCCATAACCACTGGAATCCGTGATGATATTGTTTGGGTGTTCGGTATCATCGAACAGTTTCCGCTTTTTCTTCTTTCTTACCGGTGCCTCTTCTGTGGCAGGCAGGTCAACAGCCGGAGCTGCTGTTTCCGCGGCAACAGCAGCAGGTGCAGCAGCAGCAACAGGCGCACTGGCCTTGCCGTCTTCCTGGAATTCGATAAAATCAGGATCTCCTTCCCTTTTCTTGTGTTTTTTCTGTTTTTTAGGAGCCGGCTGTTCTTCCGTAGCCTGTTGAGGCTGGTCCGCAACAGCCGCTTCGCTGGCGGCCGCCTTGCTTTCATCTGCCATAACAGATTTCAGTATGTCCTGCTCTTCTTCGGTAAGCGGTTCGCGTTCTGCCTTATGTTTCTTCCCACGGGGCTTCTTGGCGACAGGCTGCTCCTCTACAGGCGCTGCGGCGCCTTCTGTTGGTTTGACGGGAGCGACTTCCGCCACCGGCTCTTCCCGGTCATCACCGGATACTACCACCTTATCAAGGGCGGAAGAAAAGGCATTACTGGATTTGGAGGCTGAGGGTTTGCCTGGGCCGGTCACCGTCGCTTTCTGGGAAAAAGTGTCTTCCAGGTCTTTCTGGAGATTGCCCATCATCTCTTTACGGGTAGTATCTTCCGTGTTATTGGCTGCTACTGCTTCCTGGACAGGTTCCTGTGCCGCCGCCGTAGCAGCGCTGCCATCGCCGTTGTCGGCTTTGATTTCCCGGAATGTCTGCAGGTTGTATAAGGCGCCCTTCTTCAGCAGGAAGCCCTGGTCATTTTTGGCGATCCGTACATAGAACTTCTGTTCCTGTGCAGGGCCTTCGCTCTGGGCATATCCAATAGACATTGGTACGGTGCCGCTTTCCAGTTTGGGAAGGATGATATATCCTCTTTCTGTAGAGCTCAGTACCTGACCATTAACCTTTACATAGAAAGGTTGGCCTTTTTCACTCTGTATATATACATAATGCTGCTGGTTCTGTGCCCATGCCCGGCCACAAAAAAACAAACATGCCAGTAAGTATAATACTGTCCTGTATTTAAGAAGCATACTAAAAATTGGTATAAAACTGTCCTTATGCAAATATTATTCCAGCACGATCAGCACCTCTCCTTTTTCAACGGCGGTGCGCTCTGCGACTTTAATTTCCTTGACTACGGCATCCGAAGCGGCCTTGAATACATTCTCCATTTTCATGGCTTCCAGGATCAGCACCGGATCTCCTTTGTGGATAACCTGTCCGGGCGTAACCAGCACCTTCAGTACCAGTCCCGGCATGGGCGCTTTGATATCATTCACTTTTTTAGCCAGCGCGTCTTTAATGCCCATGGACGCCAGTAGCTGGTCTATCGGTTCTTCAATGGCCACCTCATACTGCTGTTGATTGATCTGCAAAGTCACGGTTTTGCTTTCCCTGTCTACTTTCAGGACCTGGGCCTGGTAGCTGTTGCCGTCCATAATGATACTGTAATCACCTGAAGGTACCTGTACCGCTGACCAGTCCACCGCCTGGCCATTGCAGGTAATGGTAGCATCCTGATTGATGCTGAACGCAGACTTGCCGTTAACTGTTGCTTTGATCATAATTGCTGTATTTATTAGCCTCTTAGTCTAACAAAAATAGCATTTTTAACCACTTGGCTCGTTATAAGGCCATTTGTTTAAATTTGACCCTTTATATAATCAGAAGCTGATATATTTAATCAAAACAGTTTTTACATGAATCAACACTTGAAGCGGTCCCTGCTGGGTGTGCTGATCGGTGGGATGGCCGGCCTGGGTGCTACTACTTCCCTGATGGCACAATCCGGGAAAGCGGCCACCGATGATCCGGCCCTGAAGATTTACAGAGCGGCAGCCACCAAGGTCAATGACCTGGTACATACCAAACTGGACGTACGGTTTGATTACCCCAAAAGGTACCTCTATGGCAAAGCCTGGATTACCCTGAAACCCCATTTCTATGCAACCGACTCCCTCACCCTCGATGCCAAAGGCATGGACATCCACGAAGTGGCTGTTGTAAAAGCCGGTAAAAACACGCCGCTTCACTACAGCTATGATACCATGCAACTGCACATCAAACTCGATAAAAAGTATGCTGCCACGGAATCGTATGTGGTTTATATCAATTATACCAGCAAGCCTAATGAGCTGAAAGTAAAAGGCAGCGCCGCCATTACTGATGCCAAAGGCCTGTATTTCATTAACCCGGACGGCACTGAGCCCAACAAGCCCACCCAGATATGGACACAGGGCGAAACGGAGAGCTCTTCGGTATGGTTCCCTACTATCGATAAAACCAACCAGAAGTGCACACAGGAACTCAGCATGACCGTTCCCCAGAAATATGTGACCCTCTCCAATGGTAAACTGGTAAGCCAGAAAACCAACACCGACGGCACCCGTACCGACACCTGGAAGATGGACCTCCCCCATTCTCCCTATCTGTTTATGATGGCCGTGGGCGACTACGCCATTGTAAAAGACAAATGGAAAGGCAAGGAAGTCAACTATTACCTGGAAAAACCATTTGAAAAATACGCGAAAAACATCTTTGGCAATACCCCGGAGATGCTCTCCTTTTATTCCAATATACTGGGATATGAATACCCTTGGGTGAAATATTCCCAGATCACCGGCCGCGATTATGTGTCCGGCGCGATGGAAAACACCACCGCCACCCTGCATGGGGAGTTCCTTCAGAAAACAGACCGCGAACTGCTCGACAATAACAACTACAATGAATGCGTGATCGCGCATGAGCTGTTCCATCACTGGTTTGGCGACCTGGCCACGGCTGAATCATGGAGCAACCTGACCGTTAACGAGTCTTTCGCCGATTACAGCGAATACCTATGGCTCGAACATAAATACGGTAAAGATGCCGCCGACGAGCACAGCTACGACGCCGCCATGTCCTACCTTTCCATGGTACAGTACTCAGGTGATAAGGACCTGGTACGTTTCCATTACCACGACAGGGAAGATATGTTTGACCAGATCACCTATCAGAAAGGCGGCCGTATCCTCCACATGCTCCGCAACGCCGTCGGTGATTCCGCCTTCTTTAAATCACTGAACCTGTATCTGAAGACCAACGCCTTCAAGGCGACCGAAGCCCATCAGCTGCGCCTCGCCTTTGAAGAGGTGACCGGCCGCGATATGAACTGGTTCTTCAACCAATGGTATTTCGGCCAGGGTTTCCCTGAACTGGATATCAGCTACAAATACAACAATAACAACGTCACGGTTATCATCCAGCAGATCCAGAAAGAAGCCAAGGTATGGCAACTGCCGATCGCTATTGATATCTACGCCGGCGGCAAGAAAGAGCGCTACAATGTGACAGCGGCCAACCGCGTGGATTCCTTCACTTTTGCCTACACCACCAAACCCGACCTGGTGAATGTAGATGCTGATAAAGTGATTCTTTCCAAGAAAGATGACCACCGTGATTTCTCCACTTATGTTTACCAGTATGCCCACGCGCCACAGTATATGGACCGCCGCGCGGCTATCGAGGCAGCCACAGAAGAGCAGGGCCGTAACCCCGAAGCCGTTAAGCTGCTGGTGCAGGCGTTGAAGGATAAATATCACGGTCTGCGTACCCTGGCCGTTTCCTCTCTCAACCTGAAACTGCCGGCTGTAAAAACTGTTGCAGTGCCGGCATTAGTGGAGATCGCCAAACAAGATCCGAGCTCGCTGACCAAAGCCGCTGCCATCAAGCAACTGGGCGATCTGAAAGACACGCAATACACTGCGTTGTTTGAAGCCGCCACCAAAGATAAATCTTACGGCGTGGAAGCCGCTGCGCTGGAAGCATTGTCAGAACTGGACCTTAACAAAGCCTATGGCATCGCCAAACAGCTGGAAAAAGACACCAAAGGCAAACTGGTAAGCGCTATCGCCGGCGTATATGCCCGTCAGGGCAATCCCGACGATATCAATTTCGTGGCCACCAAATTTGACGAGACTTCCGGCCAGGACAAGCTGAATGCCGCATTCGACTATCTGGGCTTCCTTTCCAAAATCAACAATACCACTGCCGTACAGCGTGGGGTAGACCAGGTAAAGGCGATGACCGTGCAGTTTAACAACAGCCAGGTAAACACTTACATCAGCAACTGGTTACAGGAGATCTCCCGGAAGAAAGACAGCGACGCTACCGCCGTCAGTGGTGCGGACCGCGAGGGGCTGCAACAGCAGGCTGCCTATATGCGTAAAGCGTCTGAGGCTATCCGGACAGCCATCAAAGAATAGTATTACCTGATTAATAAAAAACAAAGAGCGAAGACCATCGTCTTCGCTCTTTGTTTTTTATGCTTTCTTTACAATCCGTTGTTTAGCGGGGTCCCACCACCAGGATGACTTGGCCATCCTTACACCGCCCAGCCAGCGGTGTTCCAGCGGAACGTAGTCGAGATAATTTTCCTCATTGTTCAGTACTTCGCGGCCCAGGCTGGTGATACCGATCATCTGGGCGTCTTCCTCAATTACGCCGGCGCGTTGCATCCGTTGCACTAGCAGGTCCAGCTGAAAATCACCGAAGCCGTATATCCACAGCTCGTCCCAGAAAGCGATGTAGAGGTCATACCCCCGATAACGGCCCATGGAGAGCTTCTGCAGGAAAAATTTTTCGATGGCACTGAGCCCGTTTTCCAGATTGGGGAAACGTTGCAGGTGTGCGTGGATGGCTGCGGGCAGGTGTTTGAGGTTGCCTGCCGGCATATGGGAGATCGTTTCCAGTGCCAGCGGGGTATCGTCGCAATAGGCGTCCCAGGCGTCGAGGGCGTGCTGAATATCTGCCGGTTGGAGCAGTACCCGTTCTTCCATCAACTTTGGAAAGTCTGTCGCTTCGCGGTGATGGGGAAGGTCTACCAGGCTAATGGGCGGCAGCGTAGCGAGATTGATTTTAAGGTAATGGATAATGAAGAGGAGATTGATTTGACAGAAGAGGTCTGCTTCAAACCAGAGGACTATTTCATCAAATGAGCCGGAGTTTTTTAATTTCTCCAGCTCATGTACTACATTGGTAAAATAAGTTTGTTTATCGATTCCGTAATGAAATTCGAGGTGTTTGGCGCGGCTTTCAAAAAACGTATCAGCGTCTTTGGTGACTTTTACTTTGCCTTCGCTCATCATTTCCCTGCACACTACCACACCGCCTTTCAGTTTGCTTTGCCGTAGCAGCGACAGTGTAGCATCCCCGTTTAACACATACATGAATGACATATCTCAAATTTTCAAAGGTTTTCAGTATTACCAGCTGCCGCTGGCGCCTCCTCCGCCGCCGGAACCGCCACCAAAGCCTCCGAATCCGCCGCCACCGCCGCCGCCGGACCAGCCTCCTCCGCCACCGCGTCCGAAGCCGCCCATGCTGCCGATAACCGGCCATATCCAGCCTCCGCGCCTGTTGTAAGTGGTGCCGCCACCGCCACCACCGCCACGGCTGATGATGGATATGATGATCACAATTACCAGGATGAGGAGGAAGATCGCACCCGGGCTGATACCCGGTTTGCTTTGTCGCGGATCTCCTTTGTATTCGCCGGCTGCTGCCTTGATGATGGCATCAACCGCTTTATCAAGGCCCTGATAGTATTGTCCTTCCCGGAAAGCGGGCTTAATGATCTGTGCTATGATTTCATTGGCTACCGCATCAGGTACAGCACCTTCCATGCCATAACCTGTTTCGATCCTTATCTTCCTGTCTTCCATGGAAACAAGAATAAGGATACCATTGTTCTTTCCTTTTCTGCCAATTCCCCAGTCCCTTAAAATTTTCAGTGCCACCTGACTGACGTCATAGTCACCGACTGACTTAAGGGTAACGATCGCTATTTGCGTGGAGGTACTGTCGTCGTAGGCTACCAGCTTTTGTTCCAGCCTTTCATCCTCATCTTTCAGCAGGATGCCGGCAAAGTCATTTACTAAAGTTGGAGGATTGGGCCTTGGCGGAATATTCTGTGCTTTAACCAGCAATCCCGTCAACAACAATAATACAGGTAAAAACCAGCGTAATATCCTCATGTTCTTCTATGCTAAAAGTCGTTTAAAATAGTGGCCGTCAGATACTGAAAACAATATCATCCGGTAACTCGTTGGCATCGCCGGCCTCATGCGGGAAATGTATACGGAGGGATTCACCGATTTCGCGGATACATTCTTCGATTCCTTCGATGATATGGTTGCGCTGAAAATGTGTTTTCAGGAGCGTGGCCTCTTTTTGCCAGAAGTCGTTACCTACTTTATCATGGATGCCCTGGTCGCCGAGGATGGCGAACTGGTGATCTTTCAGGGCCACATATACCAATACGCCATTGCGTTGTTTTGTTTTTTCCATGCCGAGTGACACAAATGCCTGGCGGGCACGGTCCATGGGGTCCACATAACTGCAATGGTTTTCTACGAATAACCGGATCTCACCGGACGTGAGCCGTTCGGCTACCCGGATAGCCTGCACCAATTTGTTTTTATCCGCTTCGGAAAAAATCTCTCTCTTTTTGCTGAAAGGGAACAGACGCATGCTATTTTGTTATTTGGTTATTTGCTTATTTGGCGGTTGCGTTTACAGCAACCGGCCAAATAAGCAAATGATAAAATTTCTAAATATTAAAATTTAACCTCGGGCGCTTTCTCAGAGCCGGCAGCTGCTTCGAAGTAGCCTTTCTGTTTAAAACCGCCGAGACCAGCAACGATGTTGCCAGGGAAGGAACGTACGCTGCTGTTGTAGCCTTTTACGGCATCGTTGAAATCGTTACGGGCCACGTTGATCCTGTTTTCGGTTCCTTCCAGCTGTGCCTGCAGGTTCATGAAGTTCTGATTGGCTTTCAGTTCAGGATAGCTTTCGGAAACAGCCAGCAGACGGCCGAGCGCCTGGCTTAACTGGCCCTGTGCAGCCTGATATTGCTGAATTTTTTCTGGGCTGAGATCATTTACGTCCACTTTGACCTGGGTAGCGCTGGCGCGGGCTTGTATCACCTGTGTGAGCGTTGTGGTTTCAAAGTTGGCGGCGCCTTTCACTGTGCTTACCAGGTTGGGGATCAGGTCTGCCCTGCGTTGATAGCTACTCTGTACTACACCCCATTTATTCTTCACATCTTCGTCCTGTTTAACCAATCCATTGTACTTGTTGCAACCTAACAAACCCAGTAATACGAGAACAATGATTACAATGATGCCTTTTTTCATCTGAATAAGAATTTAAGTTTTTGTGCATGCCGGGGAGCAAAAGCTGTTCCTGTTTCCCGGCCTGTCGGTGTAAGTAGTTGTTTTCACGGTGAATGCTATAAAAAACACGGTAAACGCGCATTTTTCATCCCCACACGAAAATATGGAAAGTAATGCACTAAATCGCTATTGCTTAGGGAAACGATGAATTTTAAAAAAAGTTCATCCATACTTGAAAAATTCACACTAATACAGTATGTTTATATGTACCTTTATAGTAACGTTTATCGTTAGCCTTCTGCCGATAAATGCCAAAAGTGAATGGGGCAGGATTAATACTAAATCGATAAAACTGGTTTCATTGTTTCTAACTCATTTATTATTACTAACTTGGAACTAAGTCTGCTTAAATGAGTGCACAACACATCCATATACTCTATATTGATGATGAAATACACAACCTGAATGCCTTTAAAGCTTCATTCAGGAGGCTTTACAACATTTCTACCGCCACCTCCGCCGAAGAAGCGGTGAAACTGCTGGAAGAACAGGAATTTCATATCATTATTTCAGATCAGCGTATGCCGAAGGTGACCGGGATCGAATTTTTTGAGTCTATACTGGAAAAATACCCTGAGCCGATCCGTATGCTGCTGACAGGCTACGCCGATATCAACGCCGTGGTGGACGCCATTAACAAAGGCCAGGTCTATAAATACTTCTCCAAACCCTGGAACGAGGAAGAACTGAAGCATAATATTGAAAAGGCTTTTGAAGTTTACTCCCTGCGCAAGGAAAACAAGGAATTGACCGCCAAACTGCTGGATGTCAATGAAAAACTGGAGTTCCTCGTACGCCAAAAACTGATCTCGTAGCATTTAGACATTTAGATCTTTTATTATTTGAATATTTACCCCTGCTCCTGAACGAATCTGCAAATCCCAAATTCCCGAATGTTGTTTTTCCGTTAACTTGCACCCCATTGTGAACTTAATTTTCTGAATATGCAAGTTTGGAAAGATTACCAGGCCCAACACCAGGAACGTTTCCTGGAAGAATTGCTGGAATTGCTGCGCATTCCCTCTGTGAGTGCTGACTCCCGCTTTAACGGCGACGTACAAAAATGTGCAGAAGCCGTGAAGCACCGCCTGCAGGAAGCTGGCGCGGATAATGTAGAAGTATGCCCCACCGCAGGACATCCCATCGTTTACGGAGAAAAGATCATCGATCCTTCTTTGCCTACCGTACTGGTTTATGGCCACTACGACGTACAGCCCGCAGATCCGCTGGAACTGTGGCACAGCGGCCCGTTTGAACCTGTTATCAAAGACGGTAACATATATGCCCGTGGCAGTGCAGACGACAAAGGACAGTTTTACATGCATGTAAAAGCCTTTGAAACCATGCACAAAACCAACACCATCCCCTGCAATATCAAATTTATGATCGAAGGGGAAGAAGAAGTGGGTTCTGCCAACCTGGGCATCTTCCTGGAGCAAAACAAGGAAAAACTGAAGGCGGACGTGGTACTGATCTCTGATACCTCTATGATCAGCCTCGAAACACCGTCTATCGACACCGGCCTGCGTGGCCTCGCCTACATGGAAGTGGAAGTGACCGGTCCTAACCGCGACCTGCACAGTGGCGTTTATGGCGGTGCCGTAGCCAATCCGGCCACCATCCTCGCTAAAATGATCGCTTCCCTGCACGACGAAAACAACCACATTACCATCCCCGGCTTCTACGACAAGGTACAGGAACTGACCGCCGAAGAAAGAGCTGCCCTCAATGCCGCCCCCTTTGACGAAGAAGAATACAAAAAGGACCTGGGGATCAACGATGTATGGGGCGAAAAAGGCTACAGCACCATCGAACGTACCGGTATCCGTCCTACCCTGGAGGTAAACGGCATCTGGGGCGGTTACACCGGCGAAGGCTCTAAAACCGTACTGCCATCCAAAGCATTCGCGAAAATCTCTATGCGCCTTGTTCCTAATCAGGACTGGCACGAGATCTCCGACCTGTTTGCCAAACACTTTGAAGCTATCGCTCCGAAGAGCGTGACCGTAAAAGTGAACAAACATCATGGTGGCAGCCCTTACGTAACACCGACAGACTCTGTGGCCTACAAAGCGGCCCACAAAGCAATATCCGCCACTTTCGGCAAAGACCCCATTCCCGTTCGCGGCGGTGGCAGTATCCCGATCGTAGCGCTCTTCGAAAAAACCCTCGGACTTAAAACTGTTCTCATGGGATTTGGACTGGACAGCGACAATCTCCACTCCCCCAATGAGAAATATGGCGTGGCCAATTACTATAAAGGCATTGAGACCATTCCGTATTTCCATCAGTATTTTGCCGAGATGAGCAAATAATTCATTTTTTCGTTTTGATATTTTTTCATTTTGAAGGCAGACTGGCTGTTTCAAAATGAAAAAATATCAAAATGAAAAAATAAACACATATGATATGAGTAATACCGAAAAATTGCGGGTAGACAAATATCTCTGGTCCATCCGTGTGTTCAAGACCCGTAGCCAGGCCGCAGAAGCCTGCGACGGCGGGAAAGTGAAACTGAACGGCAATAATGTGAAAGCCGCCAAACCCGTGTCCATCGGCGATAACTTTGAAATCAAAACAGAAGGCCGTAAATGGCTCATACAGGTAACCGGCCTCCTGGCCAACCGCGTAGCTTACAGTGAAGCCGTCAAATACTATGTGGACAACACCCCGGAAGAGGACAAAACCGCTCCCAAAGCCATAGCCGCTGTATTCCATACCGGCAAAAGACAAAGCAAAATAGGACGCCCTACCAAAAAAGACCGGAGAAGCATCGAAGGATTTATGGAAGGGGAAGGCGCGGATGACTGATTTCATCCTTTTCTATATAATTTCTCAGTTTTGCGTAGTAATTTTGCCTCCTCATTCTTAAATCAAGGAGTAAATCAATGCCTAAACAAAGCGACGTTCTTGCTACCGACTTTCTGGTGAAAATAGCAGAAGAATTTGGTACCCCGGTATACATATACCACGCAGAAAAGATCAAAACCCAGTATGAAAAGCTCCAGAAAGCCTTTCATAAGGCCAACACCCGCTTTTTCTACGCCTGTAAGGCATTGACCAATATCAACATCCTGAAGTACATCAATTCCCTTGGTTGCGGACTGGACACGGTATCCATACAGGAAGTACAGCTGGGCCTCAAAGCCGGCTTTGATCCTAAAAATATCATCTTTACCCCCAACTGCGTTGACCTGCAGGAAATCATTGCGGCCAAAGACCTGGGCGTGATTATCAATATCGATAACCTCTCCATACTGGAACAATTTGGCAACAAGTTCGGAGGCAGCTATCCCATCTGCATCCGGCTCAACCCCCATATCATGGCGGGCGGCAACTTTAAAATCTCCACCGGGCATATCGACAGCAAATTCGGTATCTCCATCCACCAGATGCGCCACATCGAAAGGATCGTGAAATCCACCAAACTGAAAGTGACCGGCCTGCACATGCATACCGGCTCCGAAATCAAAGACGTGGACGTATTCCTCCGCGGCGTGGAAATCATGTTTGAGATGACCCAGCACTTCCCGGACCTCGAATCCATCGACCTGGGCAGCGGGTTTAAAGTAGCCTACCAGCAAGGCGACCCCGAAACAGATATCGACCTGCTGGGTAAAAAACTGAGCGACGCTTTCAACAACTTCGCCAAAAACTACGAAAAACCACTCCAGCTCTGGTTCGAACCAGGAAAATACCTGGTAAGCCAGTCCGGTTACTTCGTGGTAAAAGCCAATGTGATCAAACAAACTACCGCCAACGTATTCGTAGGCGTTAACTCCGGCTTTAACCACCTGATCAGGCCCATGTTCTACGACGCATTCCACCTGATCCGCAATATATCCAACCCGAAAGGCACTGAACGTATCTACACCGTAGTGGGTAATATTTGTGAAACAGACACCTTCGGATGGGACCGCAAAATCAATGAAGTCCGCGAAGGCGACTACCTGGTGTTCTATAACGCCGGCGCCTATGGCTTTGAAATGTCTTCCAACTTCAACTCCCGCCTGAAACCTGCGGAAGTGCTGGTGAAAGACGGCAAGCCCTTCCTGATCCGTAAACGCGATACCATCGAAGACCTGCTGAAAAACCAGATCGAACTTGTATAGTCATTTTGATTATTTTGATATTTGGCTATTTATAAAAAGCTGTATATCAACAGCGATAAAATAGCCAAATATCAAAATAATCAAATTTAAAATATTGGCCCTACCTTTACGTCTGCATACTATCTCCCCTTGTTACTCCTGCACTGTTTTTAACTGTTACTTGTAATAGAATTTTTTTTTGCTGGCGCACAAATGAACAGCCTTTGGTGATAATTTTATACCGTTTATATGAAGATTTTAACTGCAGACTCCAGTGTAATACATGATGAACAGGTAATTGATTCTAATATATCTTTCGTCCCCTTCGTCCGCTTCCTGAAGGAAAAAGCAGCGAATGACGACGATCCACGCTCCGCGTTTTATCGAATGATCATACGGAAATTTGAAGGCCATCCTGAAATCCTCCAACCCATTCCCCCATCAACCGACCTTGCGGAATATAAAGAATACCTCGACCTGTTGACAGCGGCCATATTCCCTGTCACTACTGATACCAACCGTGATATCTACGGCATCGGCGTACCGTTTAAATTCGCCATCTTTTATTACTCCGACCTGTTCCGTAAAATGTTTACCGACAACGGACTGGTGGCAGTACCACAGGGCATGTCGGTCAGCAAAGTCAAAAAAGACAAGCTGACCTGGCTGTACAAGCTCATTCTGGAGAGGGTATATCACTACCCTGTCAACTATCAGAATGAGATCATCCATCATATGGAACTTCCTGATGGCACCAAAAAATATGTGAAAGTCAATATAGACCCGCGATTTGTGGATGTAAAGGTGAAAGGCGATACCCCGCCGCCACTGGACTATAACAACTATTGCACCTATCAGACCTGTCCCGACGTACTGAAAGATATTATCCCCCCGGATAATTTCGCCCTCGAAGGGTTCGTGATCTGGACCGTGGAAGACGTGACCCAGACCGAAATTCTGAACAATATCAAAGGGCTGGTGATGAACATGAAAGCCAGCAACGAAGTGGAAAGCTATCGTACGCTGGAAAAAATGATCCCCACCATCATGGGCGGCAGAGGGATCACCGCCCATATTGTGCCGTTCCCGAAAGTAAACGGCAAGAACGTGCTGGAAGAACAGTTTTCCAACGCCGATCCTATTCTCGGTGTCGGCAACAAAAAACAACAGCAGCATTTCTTCCAGTTGCTGCTGGAGCATGCGGCCAAACAGCCAACGCCGCTGATACTGCCCACGGTAAATGAAACCAGCCTTACGCAGTATCCGTTCCTGAAATATCTGCCTATAAAAAATATCCAGAGCTTCATCCTCTTCCCCATCACCCATAAAAAAGAAATACTGGGTGTACTGGAACTGGCATCTTCCACGCCCGGCGCATTATCTGCCGAACCGCTGTGGAAGCTGGAAAGCACCTACCCGCTGATTGTCATGATGCTCAGCCGGAGCATGAGCATCCTCGACAACCGCCTCAACGAAGTACTGAAAGACCAGTTCACCGCCCTGCAACCTTCCGTGGAATGGAAATTCACTGAAGCTGCCTGGAACTACCTCCTGACACCTCCGGAAGAACGCAAGGACATTGAGAACATCTCTTTTGAAGAAGTATACCCGCTGTATGGCGCCATCGATATCCGCAACTCGTCCGTGCAACAGGGCAACGCCCTGCGGGAAGACCTGCAGGAACAGCTGGAACTGATTAAATACACCCTGCAACAGATAGCGCAGGAAGTACACCTGCCCCTGCTGGAAGAACTGATGTTTAAGACCGAAGACCTGATGCAGGGCCTCAGCGATAACCTGACCGCCGGCGAAGACCTGAAGGTGAACGAATTCATGGAACAGGAAATCCAGCCGATACTTGAACACCTGTGCGAAGGCAGCGAAACCCTGCAACCAGTACTGAACAACTACTTCAATAAGATCGACAAGGAACAGGGCCACGTATTCCGCCACCGGCGCGAATACGAAGAAAGCCTGTCTGTCATCAACAGGGCTATCAGCCAGTACCTGGAAAAAGAACGGCTGTATATCCAGCAGTCTTTCCCCTGCTACTTTGAAAAGTACCGCACTGACGGTATCGAATACACGATCTACATCGGACAGTCCATTGCGCAGGAAAAGAAATTTGATCATCTGTACCTGCGTAACCTGCGCCTGTGGCAGCTTTCATCCATGGCCCGTATTGCCAGGCTGACCAATAAAATATCGCCACAGCTGAAAATACCGTTGCAGACCACGCAGATGATCCTCATGCACAGCGCGCCCATTACCATCAGTTTCCGCAGCGACGAACGCCGCTTCGACGTGGAAGGCGCCTATAACATCCGCTATGAGATCATCAAAAAAAGAATCGATAAAGTACATGTGAAAGATACAGGCGAACGTCTTACCCAACCGGGTACTATCGCCATGGTGTATTCCTATGTACGGGAAATGGAAGAGTTCAGGAAATATATCTCTTTCCTCCAGGCAAAAAACATCCTGCTGCCTGATATCGAAATGCTGGACCTTGAAGAGCTGCAGGGTGTCAGCGGTCTCAAAGCATTGCGTGTGAGAGTGAATATGGACCCGGATTTACCGGAATCAGGCATCTGATGATATCGATATAAAAAAAGACCGGGGCTTTCGCTCCGGTCTTTTTTTATGCGTCAGAATTTAAATCCTAATGTAATGTATGGTATCGTTTCCTCGCTCGAATGCCCCACCACAGCTGTGACGATCAGTGCATTCACCGGCGCCAGGTATACCCCGCCGCCATATCCATCGTGCCATACGTGGGAATGTTCATTGTCCTTCCATACACGGCCCACATCATTAAAGGCCAACAGCCCTACCGTGGCCGGCAACACATAGGTCTTCAGGTCAAATAATTTCACCCTGACCTCTGTATTGTTATAGGCGGACGCACCACCTGCAAAACGATAGTTGCGGAAGCCGCGCAGGTTCTGTGTACCACCGATGGTTGCCGCCTGGAAAAACTCATAATCGCCCCAGATTTTACTGCCGCCAAAACGGCTGACGATCACGAAATTGGCCGGTACCCGGAAGCTCATATACAGGCTCAGGTCAGATTGCAGGCGGGTATAGTTGCGGCTATCGCCATTGAGGCCCTTGCTGCCGGTCCAGGAGGTGGTCCATAAGATGCCCCTCGTTGGTATCAGCTTGTTATTGCGGGTATCTACCTGGGCCACCAGCTTCAGCCCCGCATAAGATTTATCGCTGTATACGCTGGCAGAGTCCAATCCATTTTTACTGAAATTGGTGATGAAACGATTATCGTTTTCATCTTTATCAAACGCATAGTTGTTGAGAGTGGGCCCGTATGAGATACTGAAGTGATTGCTCAGGCTTGTGCGGAGCAATGCTTCCAGCGAATACAGGTTAAACCGGGCGCGATAATAGGTAATGCGCTTGCCGCCACTCTTATCAAAAACTGTTTCATTGCCCAGGCCGAAGAAGTTGATGGTATTGTTCGGCGCTTTGGCGCTTGCCGCCAGCAAGAGATCTGATTTGCCAACTACGTCGGTGAACTCGCCATCGTATTTAAAGTTCCATGCCCTGGTGGCCAGCGAATGGGTAGCTGTAAAGATATGTTTGGCCGCATAAGGCTCTTTACGGAAGGAATGCCGGATCATTTGCAAAGCCAGGCCCAGCTGAACACCGTCGTCACGGTTGTAACCGGCGGCCAGCATAGGGAAGGTCTTGTTATACTTAAAGGCATTGCGGTTGTAACTTATGTTCTCCGGGTTGTCAGACAGGCGGCGTTGCGTATGGCCATCCAACATGAATGTGTCTTTGCCCGTACGCTGGTCGTATATCCGTATCCGTTTTCCGCCGCCGGAAGTGGAACTGTCCACATAGGTATCTGCATCCTTACCACCGATCAGGCGTATCCGTATAGGCGTGCCGTGATTGCCCTTGATCTCGAAGCGGTCGTGCCCGCCCAGCCCATATACATTTACCTCTTTTGTTTCTTTGGGATCGAAAGTGCGGGAATAGATGTTCTGCTCCACTTCGCCCTTCTTGCTGATCTTGAACATGTTCAGGGACACCGCGCCTCCCTCCAGTTTTTCCACCTGTATCAGTTCATTCTTTTGAGTAGCGGGCACGTCTACCCCTTTGGCCAGGAAGCGGTAGTATTTGAGCATGTTGTCTTTGAGGATATCACGGCGAACGGAAAGCCGGTGTACCATCATAGGCGCCACCTGCTTGCGGATAGTCTCCGGGAAGGCATTGACGGCGGCTTGTATCACGCTGTCCGTCATTTTACGGAGGAATTTATCCGTTTGTTTTTCCCAGTCTTTTCTCTCCAGCTCATTCATAAAGGAGCGGTCAAAATAGCGGGCGCTGAACTGGAAGCCGTTCACATCCGGGATACGGTCGCGGAAGCCCTGGATACCGGGAAGAATCCATGGCTTACATATCAAACGGGGCAACAGTCCTTCATTTACGAAGAAAGCCTGGTCACGGTCACGTGGCACCGGGTAGTAGTATTCCTGACCTTTGTGTTTTTCTCGGTACCAGCGCCACTGGTCATCATGGCGGTCAAAATCCATGATGTAGGTATCGAAGATACGTGCGCGGAGCACGGCTTTCTGGTCCACATGAATATCGTTATCGCCCAGTATCTTATCGAGTACTTTAGGCGTACTATAGGTTTTGTCTTTATCGCCGGTCACCGGTTCTCTTTCTTCCAGCAGAAACACTTCGTTACCAAATACATTGGCGTAGGTGCCGAGCGTGGTGTCCAGCGGCAGGTACACAAAAGAAGGATGGGTATGCGGTACGCCGGCGGCTTCCGCCAGTACGCTGACAGCCAGCGGGGCGTATGGATTGGAAGCTGATATCTGGTCCTGCACCACTTCACGGGCGATGGTTTCGCGCAGCATCTCCGGGATGGCGGCCAGCGGGAATTTCTTCAGGGAGCGCATGGCGTATTCTGTGCCGGAGCTGTCTGCCAGCCGGAGCGAGTGGGTTTGTTTTCCACCGCCGCGCTGTAAAATGGTATATCCTTCTTTTTGCAGGTCTATCACCGGGAAGTTCATCGGCGTGTTCCATACCTCCCGGTAATTGTTGCCTAACAGGAAGCGATGAAATTTATTCACACGTGCGTACTGTGTATCGGCAGCGACTTTTACATATGCAGGCAGATTGGAAGGCTCGCGGAACTGCAATCCCTGGCTGCGGATATCCTGGATCCGCAATACTGTATCGCTGAAAGCAGGGGCTGTCAAGTCTTTCGCAAGGAAGTACTGCGCTCTAACGGTACCGTCGGACATCACTTCCAAGGCGCTGAAACCATTCTCTGAAGTGGCATACAACGATTTACCTCCTTTCTTTACCCGGTTGTTTTTAGCGCCGCTGCCGCTCACGATATAGGTGTTGGACTTGTCCTTTATCAGCTGTAACGTATGGTCATGTCCGGAAACAAAGACTACCGGGCCGTGTGGCTTAAAGGCCTCTTCCACTCCTTTGATCATATTCTGATACTTAGGATTAGGGATATCTTCCGGTGTACCGAACACACCACGTGCCAGCGGATAGATCGAGCCTATTACCGGCAGGGGCACATACAGCCATGGTTTCAGATCTGTAAGGGGGAAAATATGTTGTTTGATGGTATAATATCCTCCATGAGGGCCATAGCTGCGGAACGGGTGGTGTGTGGCGAAAATGAGCAGCTTGTTCCGGTTATTGGCAACAATGTCTGCCAGCCGGCCTACTATTTCTTCCTTGTCCTTACAGTCGCAGGATGATTCCGTTCCCGGCTTCTGATAAGGGAACACCCACCATTCGCTGTCCATGATAATGAGCGTAATATTATCTGCCAGCTTCACCTCTATGGGACCGGGGCAGCCGTCTTTAGGCAGGAAGTCCACGTTCTCCAGGTGCAGGGAATCGATATATTGTTGCTGGTTGCGGATTACCTGCCATCCATCGGGTTTACTCTTGTCCCAGTCGTGGTTACCGGGAATAAAAATGCCTTTGGCGCGGGTGCCTTTTACCAGTCCTGCCTGGTAGTCCAATATCTCTTTGGCCACCGGGTAGGATTTACTGGACTGGTCAGGTAACCCACGCGGGTATACGTTATCGCCGAGGAACAGGACCGTGTTGATATCCTGCTGCAGGTCGTATTTCTGTCTCACCGCATCTACCACCGGGTTATGTCCGTTTTCATGCAGTTCGCCGGCGTCGCCGATGAGGATAATTCTTTTAACGACGGCGGGGGATTGCGCAAACATGCGGCCGCAGGTCAGAAAAGCTAGTGTGACGAGGATAATGGCTCTATTGATCATTTGCGCTGGTAAGTGAATTTTAGAATATTGGCTGTGCCGTCATAACCGCCTTCATTGGAGATATACAGATCGCCGTTAGCCGCAAAGGTAAGGCCTTCCGGTTGCAGGAAAAGCCGGTGTTTAAGATTATAGGCTTCCTGGACATGCCCCTGCAGGTCGGTGATCACCAGCAGTCCGTTGACCGACGCCACGATATACAGTCTTTTTTCGATCGGATGGATGGCTGCGGCAGATGGTTTGAAGAAACGCATGTCTGTACCGGCCAGCTTGGCTATCTCCGCATTGTCCAGCCGGTAGATAGGCACCGTATCAAACGTACGGGTAGCGAGATCAAAGCGGTAGGCGCTGGTCATGCCTTCTTTTTTATCATCAGGCGCGTTTTTGGTGACCAGTACGATCGCGTTGCGGGCGCTGTCGAAATAAGTGGTTTCAAATTCCCGTTTTCCTTCTTTGGGAAATTTGTGGTGGGTGCTGGAAGCGCTGTCAGAGAAAAGCCCGTGTACTTCATATAGGGAGCCGTTGCTTTTGAGCACAAACCATCCGCTGTCTGTACGGCAGATATCTTCATAATCCCCGTGTTTGGCGAATTTCCAGGAAGGATAGGCCTTGGTGGTATGGACGTTGATCTGATACACCCGGCCTTCTTCATCGTTGATCGCGATCATATTGGTTTCGTCCGGGAAAGCTTCGATACCGGAGATCTCCTGCATCGATTCCCTGACCCTGTAGCGTACCGGCGCTTTGAGGTCGTAGCCTGCCGGGGAGGCGAATACTTTCTGTTCCTGGTCACTAAGGTTATTACAGGAAAGGAACATCAACATGATTAGCAACAGGGTTGTTCTGTTCATACATCGGCTTTGTAGCATAAATTTAACTCAAAAATGCAGTAACTTCCGTCATGCAAAGGCGCAAATCGGGGAATGCACGCAAAAGTACCGCTTTCTCCCTTTGCCGGACAAAACTAAGAATATGCAGAACAGCTCACTCATCGATGCCGCCAGAGACTTTGTGATGGCCCAGTACCAGCAACACCCACATCCAGAACTGGTATATCACAACCTTGAACATACGCTGCAGGTGGTAAAAGCAGCCGCTCAGATCGCCGCCCATTACCGCCTTCAGGACGAAGAACTACAAGCCGTTTACGTTGCTGCATGGTTTCACGATGCCGGCTATCTGATAGGAGAAGCAGGCAAACACGAAGAAAACGGTGCAACGGAAGCTGTCAACTTCCTGCAAAGCCAGCAGGCGCCTGAAAGTATACAGGCCATGGTAAAAGGCGCTATCCTGGCCACTAAAATGCCACAGTCGCCTCATAACCTGGTAGAACAAATCGTTTGTGATGCAGACCTGTTCCACCTCGGCTCCAAAGATTTCGCCGACCGCAACAAACTGCTGCGTAAAGAAGTGGAGATGAGGAACCAACAGGAAGTGCCCACCAGTACCTGGCTGGCCGGCAATATCAAATTTCTCACTGCACACCACTACTGGACCGACTACGCGCAGACCTACACCAAACAACAAAAAGAAGAAAACCTGCAGAAGCTGTATAAAAAAATGGAAAAAAAATCGGCCGAAGCCGCTGAAGCAGCAACCACGCCGGTAGCCGCAGCTGCCGACAATGCCGCCACGCCCGATGCTCAGCTGCTGGAGAAAAATAAAAAGAAGGAAAAAGATAAAAAACCCGACCGCGGCGTAGAGACGATGTTCCGCATTACCTCCACCAACCATATCCGGTTAAGCTCCATGGCCGACAGCAAAGCACATATCATGATATCGGTTAACTCCATTATCATTTCCTTTATGCTCTCGGTACTGGTACGGCGGATAGAAGACTATCCCAATATGGTCATCCCGGCCATTATCTTCCTGGTCACCTCTGTCACCACCATCATTTTTGCGGTGCTGGCCACCCGGCCCAATGTCACCAGCGGAACTTTCACCAGGGAAGATATCAACAACAAAAACGCCAACCTGCTTTTCTTCGGTAACTTCTACAGGATGAAGCTGGATGAATATGAATGGGGCATGAGAAAGATGATGGACGACGCTGATTTCCTCTATGGCAGCATGACCAAAGACGTATATCACCTTGGCGTGGTACTGGCCCACAAATACAAACTGCTCCGCATCTCCTATAACGTATTTATGTTTGGCCTGATATCGTCCGTGCTGGCCTTCATGATCGCAGCCATCTTTTTCCCGGTAAAAGCATAAGTATTCATGGCTATTCCTTTATATAACCGCGATCTCAGCTGGTTGTCCTTCAACCACAGGGTTTTGCAGATGGCTGCCGATCCACAGGTACCACTATACGAACGCATTAAATTTCTGTCCATCTTCTCTTCCAACCTCGATGAGTTTTTCCGCGTCAGAATGCCTGCCATACTGGCTATTAACAAGGTGTTGGAACGAGACCCGGATGCCGCCGGTGAAGAATCTCCCACCCCGGAAACATTACAGGAAGTGATGGACACCATCAACCGGCAGCAGGAAGAATACGGGAAGATATTTACCGGTATGTTGTTGCCGGCCATGCAACAACAAGGTATCACGCTGTTCTACGGCACGGGGCTGGCGCCGGAACTGGCCGCCCGTACCCGGGCTTACTTCCAGGCTGCCGTACAGGCCTGGCTGCAACCTGTGTGGCTCAGCCACCGGCATAAAAAGTTTTTCCCGGAGAACAATGCCCTGTACCTCGTGGTGACAGTCAGTCCGCAGGGTACGCCCGATAAACAGGAAATTGTGCTGGTGAATATTCCCTCCGGTCTGAAACGCTTCCTGACACTGGACGCACCTGACGGGCAATTTCATATCGCCTTCCTTGATGATATTATCCGGGCCCATCTCCCCTACCTTTTCCGCGGCTACATTATCCATCAGAGCTATTGCATCAAACTGACGCGTAACGCGGAAATAGATATGGACGAGATGAAAGGTGATGTGCTGGAAGAAGTAGAAACTATGATCCGCAAGCGGGAACTGGGCGTGCCCACCCGCTTCCTGTATGACGCCTCCATGCCGTTGTCATTGCGTAACTTCCTCGCCGGCCAGTTTGAAGCTGCCGATAATGAAATGGTGCCCGGCGGCCGTTACCACAACCTGAAAGACCTGGCAGACCTGCCCATGCCGGCAGGCCTTTCCGGCGCCCTGTATCCCAAAGCCAGGCCGGTAGTGCAGCCGGAAGCTGCTGCTGCAGACTATCTGCTGGACCTGATACAGCGCAAGGACCTGCTGCTGCATCTCCCCTACGAGCAGTACGACCCGGTGTTAAGGTTCTTCAGTGAAGCCGCCGTAGACCCCGACGTGGAAGAGATATATGTAACCCTTTACCGGATCGCCTCCGGCTCACAGATAGCACAGGCGCTGATCAGCGCCGCGCAAAACGGGAAAGCCGTGACCGTCTTCGTAGAGCTCAAGGCCCGTTTTGATGAAGCGAATAATATCCGCTGGTCCAAGAAAATGAAAGAAGCCGGTGTGAAACTGATTTACAGTATCCCCGGCATGAAAGTACATGCCAAAACAGCGCTGGTAAAGCGCCGCCGCGGCTACCTCTGGGACTATTCCGGTTTGATCGCCACTGGCAACTTCAACGAAAGCACTGCCCGTTTTTACACCGACCATGTGCTGTTTACCGCTCATGCCGGCATCACGCGGGAAATGGAACTGTTGTTCCTCTACCTGCAAAGCCGGGAGCAGCCGATGGCTTACCATTTTCTCCAATTTGAGCATCTGCTGGTAGCACAGTTTAATATGCTTACCCGCTTCACGGATATGATAGACCGGGAGATCGCGAATGCACAAAAGGGCCTGCCGGCGAAGGTTACCGTGAAAATCAATAACCTCCAGGAGAAATCGATGATCGCGAAACTGTACGAAGCCCGCCAGGCGGGCGTGGAAGTGGACCTGATTGTCCGCAGCATCAACTGTCTGCAGACAGGTATCCCTGAAAGCGATGGTATCCGCATTGTGCGTATCGTGGACCGTTACCTCGAACACGCACGGGTGTTTATCTTCCATAACAGCGGACGCGAAGAGGTGTATATGGGCTCGGCCGACTGGATGAACCGGAACCTGCGCCGCCGTATTGAAGTATGCGTGCCCGTATATGACGCCGCTCTACGCCAACAGCTGAAAGACATCGTTTCTTTGCAGCTGGCCGACAGTCATCAGGCGCAGCAAGCCATTCAGGCTTATGTGCAAAATATAGTGTAAATTAGACAGGATGAATAAATCGATTTTTATGAAGAAGATGGTATGGGCATTGCTCCTCGGACTGTTTTTCGCCCTGCCGGCGATGAAGGTCCAGGCGCAAACACATGACCTGGAACACATTTACAACCCTTCCGCAGATGCTAAGGCGGATATAGCCGCTGCCGTTAAACAGGCCGCTGCAGAGAAAAAACATGTGCTGTTACAGATAGGTGGCAACTGGTGCATCTGGTGCAAACGGCTGTACAAGTTCGTGGAAGATGACGCAGAGCTGAAAGCTGCTATGGACAAGAACTTTGTGGTATATCACCTCAACTACAGCAAAGAAAACAAAAACCTGCCTGTCCTGAAAGAACTGGGATATCCACAGCGTTTCGGTTTCCCGGTACTGGTAGTACTGGACTCCAAAGGCAACCGGCTGCATACGCAGAATACAGGTCTGCTGGAATCCGCGGACTCCTATGACAAAAAGAAACTGACGGAGTTCTTCAAACAATGGTCACCAGCTGCTTTGCAGCCTTCCAATTACGTCAACGAATAATATTGCCATGAATAACGGCATGACCACTTTCAATACGGATGCTGTGCATACTTTTATAAAGTTTGCGCAGCATCCGTTTAAGTTTAGGGCTTACCTCTTCTGGAAGCTGCCGGCCGCATGGCTGGCCGGGGTGCGGATGCAGTCCATCACAGAAGACGCCTGTACCACCTCCGTCCCGTTCCGCTGGCTGTCACAGAACCCGTTCCGGTCCACTTACTTCGCCTGCCTCGCTATGGCCGCAGAAATGAGCACCGGCCTGCCTGCCATGATGTATGTTCAGAGTGCGCCAAAACGTATATCCATGCTTGTTACCGGACTGGAATCCACCTTTGTGAAAAAAGCCACCGGCCTTACCTACTTCACCTGTAAAGACCTTCCGGCGCTGAAAGAAGCCATCAGCAAGGCCATGAACCAGGAGGAAGCGGTCACCGCTACCCTACACAGCGAAGGCAGGGACAAACAAGGCACACTAATTGCCTCGTTCGCTATCACCTGGTCTTTTAAAGGAAAATCATAAAATGGTGGTCATCACCCTAAATCAAGGATATGAAAATAGCATTCCATGGTGCGGCCCGCACCGTTACCGGCTCCAAGCACCTAATTACACTAAAGAACGGAAAGAAGGTTTTATTGGACTGCGGCATGTTTCAGGGCATGGGCGCAGAAACAGATGAATTGAACAGGGACTTTGGTTTTGACCCGGCCGAAATCACCTATATGGTCCTCTCCCACGCCCATATTGACCACTCCGGCCTGATTCCCCGCCTGGTGAAAATGGGCTATAACGGCGATATCTACTGCACGCCCGGTACCCGTGACATGACGGAGATACTGCTGCTCGACTCAGCAGAAATACAGGAAGATGATGTGAAGTTCACCAACAAAAAAAGAGCAAACGAAGGCAAACCATATGTGCTGCCACTTTACACCGTGGAAGACGCCAAAAGCGCGATCCGTTTCCTCAAACCTGTCAGCAACTACAACACCTGGATCAACATTGATCCGGACATACAACTCATGTTCACCGATGCCGGACATATTGTAGGGGCGGCTTCCGTACACCTGCGTATCACGGAAAACGGCAAAACAGAACAGATTACTTTCAGCGGTGACATCGGCCGGTATAATGATGCCATCCTCAAATCACCCGCTACTTTCCCACAGGCAGATTACGTCCTCATTGAGTCTACCTACGGCAGCACCCTGCATGCTGACGCGGCTCCCGCCGATGCGGAATTACTGCGTTACATCCGGGAAACCTGCGTTGAAAAAAGAGGGAAACTGATTATCCCTGCTTTCAGCGTAGGCCGTACCCAGGAACTGCTGTACGCATTAAACAAGGCACAGCTGAACGGCACCCTGCCGAAAGTGGACATCTTTGTGGACAGCCCCCTGTCTACCGAAGCTACAGCCGTGACCAAAGCGCATCCGGAAGTATTTAACCGCGAAGTATCTGACGTGTTGAAACGCGATGATGATCCGTTCGATTTCCCCGGACTGCACTATATAAAGTCTGTGGACGAATCCAAAGGACTTAACTTCCGCAAAGAGCCCTGCGTGATCATCTCCGCCTCCGGTATGGCGGAAGCAGGCCGTGTGAAACATCATATCGCCAACAACATTGATGAAGAAAGAAACACCATTCTCATCGTTGGCTATTGCGAACCACAATCACTCGGTGGCCGCCTGATGAGAGGCAACAAAGAAGTATCTATCTACGGCACCCGTTATGCCGTGAAAGCAGAAGTAGGCGTTATCCGCTCCATGAGCGCACACGGCGACTACGAAGACCTGAGCCAGTGGCTCTCCTGCCAGCATCCGGGCGATATAAAGAAGTTATTCCTCGTACATGGTGAATACGATGTGCAGACGATCTTCAAAAACTGGTTGCTCAAAAAAGGATTTTTGGATATCGAAATCCCGGAAAGGCATTATGAAATTGGGCTGAGATAATTTATCTATAAAAAAGAAAAACGGATTACGGGCCTCCTTCGTAATCCGTTTTTTTATTCATGTACATAAGGAAACCAGATATTCACCCTTGTTCCGGTTGCATTTCCGGCGCCGTCATTCAGGTCTTCGATATCAAAACTGGCATCCATATTAAAGCGGCTGTTATATAGTTGTAGCCTGTCTCGTGTAATCTGCAGTCCGCGGGAGTAATGCTGCGTGTCCATTTTCCGCAGCGCTGCCGACTTCGCCCTGCCGATGCCATTATCTTCTATTGTACATAGCACCCTGTCGCCTACACGTGCAAACATGATCCGGATCTTTCCCTGGTCAGGGATATGCAAAATGCCATGCCAGATGGCGTTTTCCACGAAAGGCTGCAGGATCATGGTGGGTATCTCCACAAAATCCTGTTCCAGCTCAGGGTCTACGACAAATTCATATTCGAAGGCATCTGCAAAGCGCAGTTTTTCCAGTTCAAGATAGTTAGTAAGCATGTTCACCTCTTTAGATACCGGTATGTTATTCAGCTGGGAGTTGTCCAGCACATTCCGGATAAGCCGTGCAAAACGCGCGAGGTAAGCGAGCGCCTGTTCTGTTTCACTCTTCATCATAAACGTCTGAATAGAATTCAGCGCATTGAAAATAAAGTGCGGGTTCATTTGCGCGCGCAGGGCTTTCATTTCCAGCTGGGCCATCTGTTGCTGGATGGCGGCCCTTTCCCGGGCTTCTTTCTTTACAGAAGTAATACGCAGCCGGATATACAGGTATACCAGGCCGAGTGCCAGCAGCAGGCACAGTACACGGAACCAGGGCGTTTGCCAGAACGCCGGCCGGATAAATATTTTCAGCTCGCTGATATGCAGCGAGGTAGTCCCGGCAGCGTTGACGGCCCTTACCCGGAAAGTATAATTCCCCGGTGCAAGATTGGTGTATTTGGCCACCAGTATATTTTCCGCACTTACCCAGTCTTCATCCAGCCCTTCCAGCTGATAGAAATATCGGATTTTTTCCTGATGATAAGACAGGCTTTTGAATTCTATACTGATGATATTCTGGCGGTGATTCAGCTCTACCGGCGTGTTGCCCCGCAGTGCTTCCTCTATCAATATAATGCTGTCCAACGCTTTCATGTTAACGATGGTAACATCAGGCGGAGGCGGCGCCACCTCCAGCTTATCAGGTTCAAACACCACAAAATGGTCTGACGCGCCTACCAGCAGCCGGCCGTCTTTCAGCCAGGAGATGCGGCGGCGCACCTTGCGCGAGTTATCGATGATATCATCGTTCTGTGTAAAAGTCTCCAGCTTTCCGCGCGGGATGGTATACCGGTAAAAGCCATAGGGCGTGATAAACCAGAATTTTTCGGGCGTGTCCTCGCGTATATTCAGCACCCACTCATCGAAGAGCTGTCCGTCGATTCTGACAGGCACGTAAGTGCCCTGGCGGGTGTTGTACATCCACAGCCCGTGGTCAGTTCCGGCCAACAATGTACTGTCATTAAATCTTACCAATGAAGTGACATTATTATAGCTGTGTTGTAACCATTCAAAATTCTGACGCGCAACGATTTTGCGGGTATGCGGATTAAAGAGAATTAACCCTCCTCCGCTGGAAGCCAGCCATAACAAAGAATCTTTTTCCGGTACGATTTGCAGCACGGACAAAGGCCGCTTCAGCGAATCCGTGATTTCGTGGTAATAGCGAAACTCGTTGGCACGCGGGTTCCAGCTGGCCAGTCCGCGTTTGTAAAGCCCTATCCATACGGCAGTATCGCCTTGCACCAGCATGCGTAATAATGTTTGTTCATGCAGCGCCGGTGAGGTAAGATGCCGGATAAACCGCCCGGTGGCAGGATTAAAAAGCGACAAGTTACCATTTTCCTGTCCTACAAGGATAATACCGTTTTTCAGTTCAGCGAAAGTCCAAACCAGTCCGCGTTGTTCCGGAATGGTGGTAGCAGTATCTTCCCCGTGAAAATAGTTGCCCAGCAACTGCAGGCGGGAAGACAGGCGGCTAAACCCTTTTCCCCAGTATCCTACATATACGTCACCGTTACTGGCCTGGAAGATGCCTGTCACCTCAGCTGCCGGCAGCCGTTCTTTTGTTTTTTGAAAAACGGTGCGGTGGTCCAGCATCCGGAAAGAAGTGTTGTGAATACTGAGGATATTCACACCCCGGTCGGTACCTATCCAGAGATGGCCTTCCCGGTCGCTTAGCATGCAATTGGCTTCGTAGTCGTAGTGGAACCCACGCTCGTCGGCGTTGTTGCTGGTGATGTTAAAATCAAAACGCCGCAGGGAGTCGTTGAACCGGAAGATGCCGCCTTTTTCCGTAGCGACCCACAGGTCTTTGTTGCCGTCGGTCATCACATCAAAGATATGGTCTGCGTCAGGCGTATTGAAGCGGTATTCCTGCAGTCTGTTGACCGCCGGCTCATACTGGTACAAAATACCTTGCCGGCCGGCCATCCATATATGATGGCGGTTGTCGGTATAGATTTTTTTAAAGCTGTTGTGGATATCCAGTACAGGCAGATGGCGGGGATTATTAGCGGGTGAATACAGCTGTTTCCGGTCATGGTCCAGGATATAGAGATGCGTTGCTCCACTTATCCACAGGTTGCCGGATTCATCCTCCATAATGGCGTCCTGCATTTCAAGGCGGTCGGCCTCCGGTATCATGGCCGCTTTGTGAAAACTGAAGGAGGCTTCATCAAACTGCATAAGGCCATCGCGGGTAGTGGCCCATATGACGCCGTTATGGTCCTGTATGATATTACTGCATTGCAGTCCTTCCGGCAGCTCCGCTCTGTTGGCAACTTTGAGCGTCCTGATAAGCATCGTCACCGGATCGTATACACGGATATTGTCGGGGGTCCCCATCCAGATGCGGCCGCGGCTGTCTTCACAGAGACAGATATCGTCATAATAGATGGAACCTGGCACGCGGTCGAAGTTGGCCATAGTGACCAGGTTGGTGCCGTCGTACCGTTGCAGCGCCGTACTGGCGATCCAGATAAACCCTTTGCGGTCCTGCAGGATAGCCGAAACGTGATTACTCGCGAGGCCATTGCTGATATCCAGATGCCGGAAATGATAAGATATGTTTTCCTCCTGCGCAGCGGCAGTAAGCGTTACACACAGGAAACACAACAGACAATGCAGATATTTCTTGATGTGATACCGTAATGGGGCGACGGACCAGATAAACTGTTCGATCATGGCATTCAGGAAAAAAGTGGCTGTGAGTTAAAAGTACTAAATGTTACCATGATATTACAAATAACTATCAGCCCCTTTTTAGTTTTTCCTAAAATCAGACGGACGGGAAGCGCAAAATCGTAAAAGGCATCACTGAACTGCCCCACGGCTGAGTACCTCACCGCGTAAGTTATCCCGGAAACCGGCAGGCACCAAGCAATAACTACAGGCTCATACCGCCATCCATCACAAGTTCTGCACCGGTGACAAAAGAAGCCGCGTCGCCGGAGAGTTGTACCACCATCTTCCCGATGTCGCCGGCTTTTCCCATATGCTTCAGCGGAATACGGTCAACGATCCATGATTTCACGCCTTTGAGCTCCTCTTCGCTATAGCCTTGCTTATGCAGGATCTCCGTTTCAATGGGCCCGGGGCTGATGGCATTCACCCTTATTTTCCGCGGCGCCAGCTCTATGGCCGCAATCTTCATCACGGCATTTAATGCTGCCTTGCTGGAGGAGTAAATGGAAGAATGGGCAACGTTCATGCTGGCGGTATTAGAGGAAAGGAATATCACTGATGCGCCATCCTTCAGGACAGGGATAAACCTGCTCAACGTAAAATAGGCGCCTTTGAAGTTCACGTCTATCACCTGATCAAATATTTCTTCCGTTGCCTGTTCAATGCCCGCTCCCGCCAGAACGCCGGCGTTGATAAACAGAATATCTATAGCTCCATATGCAGTCTTAACAGTATCCGCCAGGCTTTCAATGGCGATAAGGTTTCCCTGGTCGGCCACAATACCGGTGACCCCCAGTTCAGCCGCGGCTGTTTCGATGGCTTCTTTCCGCCGGCCTGTAATGATCACTGTCGCGCCCTGTTGTTTTAATTCCTTTGCTGTAGCGTAACCGATACCGCTGTTGCCGCCGGTCACCACGGCTATTTTACCTTTTAACTGTTCCATGATGATGATTTATTAATTCCTGACAAAGGTATGGGCAAACTGGTATAACTTTGTAACCAGTATAACAGAGTATACCAGTATGCCAGACAAAAAACGGTTGGAAGAAATAGCGGAAGTACTGAGTAATCCGCGTAACCAGAAAGATGAGCTGCAGGCATTGCAGGATACGATTTATGTGATCGGAGGTAAATGGCGGCTACCTATTATCAACTCCATCTGCAATGGGAACAAACGTTTCCGCGAGATAGAGCGTAGCATTCCGGGCATTACCACGAGGATGTTGTCGAGAGAATTAAAAGAGATGGAAGCCAATCAGCTGATTAAAAGGACGGTCATTGCATCCTCCCCGGTGCTGGTAGAATATACCGCTACCGGCTATTGCCGTTCATTCGGGGACATTATCCTGGAGATGATCAAATGGGGGAAAGCACACAGGAAGAAGATTATCAGGAAGCTGGAGAAGGAATAATGGTAGGTAGTGGCTGGCAGCACAAAGACAGCCGGCCACTATCCTGAACTTTCTAACCTACATCAACCACATGCAATGGTCGGCCATGGTATACTGATACAGTAGGGAGATCTTGTGTTACACCATCTGGTGTTTATGCACTCGGAACTTGCGGTTTCACTGAGAACGGCACCTTGGTGTTCTAAATTTAAATGAACTAATGTCACTTTATTAAGGGAAATCTTTCTCTGTATATCAATGTGTTTCTTTTTCATAACATACATATTGAAGATGAAAGGAACTCATCTGCTGCATACCCGGTATGCAACAGGGTGAGTTCCGGTAAAACTTCAGGTCAAAGGCAGACTAGAGTACGGTGAGGCCTGGTGGGGCAAGACGGATCATAACTATCACATCTTATGCACCTGGTGTTCAGACAACGCGCTACATTTGTATCACCCCCATGAACAGCGCTCTGCTCTTCATAATTCAAATGGGCCAATGATACTTTTTTAAGGGAGACTTTTTTCTGCAAATCAATGCTTTTCTTTTTCATAACATACGTATTGGATGAACGTTTAAAGTGAAAGCCGAAATGCTGTATAAGCATTGCAGCAACAGTAAAAAAGCACCTAACGGAGAGGCCTCCAAATCAAACGCACACCAGGGTCCGGTGAGGTTTGCTGGGGCAGGACGGGTCATAACTGTCGCAACCATCGCATCGGGTATCCGCGCACCTTGCGCTCACTGCGCCACCGTAAACAATGCGCTGTTGTTCAAAATTCAAATGGGCCAACGTTACTTTTTTAAGAGCGACTTTTTTTTGCAGGAGAATGTTTTTCTTTTTCATAACATACATATTGGATTAACATTAAAAAGGGAATCTCAGGTGATGCCGCTTGTATGACGGACATCCGGGAATTCAGGGAAGAACGATTGCTGTTTTTAAATTTCAGGTCACCAACAGATCAATGTTCGGTGAGGCCTGGTCGGGCAGGATGGATCATAGCTGTCGCAACCGTCGCATCGGGTGTCCGCGCATCTTACGCTGACTGCACCGCCACGGACCGCTTTTTGCTGATCATAGTTCAGATTGGCCAATACTACTTTTTTAAGAGAGACTTTTTTCTGCAGGAGAATGTTTTTCTTTTTCATACCGTGTGTATTTGATGAGTATCAAATATACTTCCAGGTGCTGCACAACACTGTCAGTAACAACAGAAACCCTGGCGGTACAAGAGGTTCCGCCTGCAGATGCCTTGCAGCACACGACGTATGTTATCAGGGAAAATTATGAAAGTCCCAGTTCCGCGGACATACTTTCAAATATGTGGATATCGTCTTTTATGGCATGCAGGTCCTGCATTTTGCTCAATTGTTTTTTTAATGTTTGGTGCAACTGTTTCGCAGTCTTCAGGTCTTCCGATCGCTGTGCGATGCTCATTTTTAATACCATCAGTTTAAACGTGATGTCTGGCTCATCTCCTGCATCGTCCTTCAGCGCTTTTTCAATTGTCCTGATAGCTGCGGCAGCATCTTCTTTCCCATTGGCGAGCCTGTCTGCCAGCTCATAGGCTTTGCTAAGCGCAGTACCGCTTGCCGGCCTCTTTCCGTTTTCTTCAAAGAGCAGACTGTCTTTTTTCGCAATAGGCTGACCGATCCTGATATAATTGCCGGAAGGGTCAACAATAACAAACTGTCTGGCGCCATAGGCAGGCATATCTTTGAGCTGGTTGATCCTGGGTATCCCTTTGAGCGGAATTTTGCCGTATAGCGCTTTCAGTCCCGTCCTGCAGTTATTGTAAAACGTATCAATGTCATTTACCCTGAGAAAGCAGGTACTGAAATTGGTTTCCAGTTTAATTTGTTTTAAGCCGAAGAAATGTATTTCGATGTCTTTGATTTTAAGCCCGATGTAGTTGTTGGGGGCTTTTTGCTGGTAGGTGATAATGGCGCCAAGGGCTTTATAAAAGTTCAGGGTATCATTAATGGCAATGCTTGGCAGTAGCGGTATCGCGAAGTTTTCCATCAGAAACAGGTTGAACAGTACATATTAAAAACAACATTGCCTAACAAGTAACTGTTAGGCAATGTTGTTTTTCTTCGTACCACGTACGGGAATCGAACCCGTGATTCCTCCGTGAAAGGGAGGCGTCTTAACCCCTTGACCAACGCGGCGTTTCCGTTTTGGGATTGCAAAGATAGGGAATAGTTTTACATCACAAAATTTTTTTCAAATATTTTTTCGGGAGATGATTAACAAGATCAATTTACTTGTGGATCAGTCCCGCAATCAGGTTGATCGTTAATGCCATTACAAACGTATTGAGCAGGTAGGATATCAATCCATGCACCAGCACTGTGCGCCGGATAATACGGTTCCCGATCTCCACGTCCGAAACCTGGAAAGTCATCCCGATCACAAAAGAGAAATAGGCGAAGTCCAGGTAATCAGGATATTTCTCCTGGGGGAAGTCAAGTCCTCCGGCATGACGGGAAGCATCTTTTTCATCATCGTCATAAAACAGGTGCGCATAGTGGAAACTGTACGTTGTATGCACCAGCGCCCAGGACGACAGGATGCCGACAATGGCCACCGGCAGGTAAATCGTTGTCTCAGCGGGTTCATTGGACACCATCACCAATGCCACAATGATCATACTGGCAAATGAAGATACCAGCAGAAAAATAGTCACGAAGGTACGGCTGCCGTCATCCACACGTGCCCATGCACGAATTTCAGGCACCTTACGCCGCACAAATACCAGCCAGGCGGTAGCTATATAGGAAAGCGCAAAAACGTCCCATAAAAGCACGGAAAACACCAAAGGACTGACAGGCACGCGGCATATTTGCAGTATTGCCCAAACGAGCGCTGTAAGGCCAAGACTGATCATTACACGCCGCAGAGGATAAAGGCGGAGCACATCATTAAGCATTCTCCGTTTTGCCATAAAGTTGTTGGTTTGAAATATATGTTATTAAAAGTAGCATTTTTATACAGGGCGTGTACGGGATTTTATCGACTGATGTCAGCCCATGGCCCGGTGTTGCGGAAAGATGCGGGAAATGCCTCTGGCTTTTACAATGGCGGGCGTTACCCTGCATGCATCGTACACCCGTTCAATCTTGTCGCGGATACGGTCTATGTCCTGGGGATAAGAATAAAACCTGTTATCCTCTGTTATGGAACCGTCATCATATGTGTAGATAAAAGGTCTGTCCACCCCATTCATCGTGCGGTAAAAATTACGGAGCGGCTCCGGAAACGGGAAACCCATTTCTTTTTCAAAAGCCTGTAGCTCCTCTCCCGAAAGGCCGGGTAACCATTTTGTACCGGGATTTACGCTTACATAAGGATCATTGAGCTCTAATTGCGCCCATTTTGCCTCCGTTTCGACTTTTAAATATTCAAAAAAAGCAAGGGAATTATTTGGTTTCATGGCAATAGAGAGAAGAAAAAAAATTGTCTAAAGGTAATGTCCACCTGGAATTAGGGTCACTGAAAAACAGCAGCAGCGCTAAAGCATAAAAAAGAAGAGGAATATATATCAACCTGATACAAAATAAAAAGCCGGTCATAATGACCGGCTTTCTTTCGTACCACGTACGGGAATCGAACCCGTGATTCCTCCGTGAAAGGGAGGCGTCTTAACCCCTTGACCAACGCGGCGTATCGTTTTGGGATTGCAAAAGTACACTATTGTTTTATATTTCCAAAAAATTTTTTGATAACTCAAATTTATATTGATTAATAAACGCATTGATTGTAAATTCGCTCTCGATTTTTTCATACTCAAATCACGACAAAAAATGGGAACTACTCTCAAAATTGGTATTAATGGATTCGGCCGTATCGGTCGTTTGGTATACCGCCAGATTTACAAAATGCCCGGCATTGATGTGGTAGCTATCAATGACCTTACCAGCCCAACCGTGCTGGCGCATTTGCTGAAATATGATTCAGCGCAGGGTAGGTTTGATGCAGAAGTTAAACATTCCGAGAACGCAATTAATGTGAACGGCGAAGATGTGAAGATATATGCACAGAGAGACCCGTCTCAAATTCCCTGGAAAGAGCACGATATCGACGTAGTGATCGAGTGCACCGGCTTCTTTGCTGATAAAGACAAAGCTGCTGCGCACATCACCGCCGGCGCAAAACGTGTTGTAATTTCCGCTCCTGCTACCGGTGATCTGAAAACCATCGTTTTCAACGTAAACCACGAACTGCTGGACGGCAGCGAGACCGTTATCTCCTGCGCTTCCTGCACCACCAACTGCCTGGCTCCAATGGCCAAAGTTCTGCAGGACAAATACGGTATCGTTACCGGCCTGATGACCACAGTACACGCTTACACCAACGACCAGAACACCCTCGATGCTCCGCATCCGAAAGGTGACCTGCGCCGCGCCCGCGCTGCTGCTGCCAACATCGTTCCCAACAGCACCGGCGCTGCGAAAGCAATCGGCCTGGTACTGCCGGAACTGAAAGGTAAACTGGACGGCAACGCTCAACGCGTACCAACCATCACCGGTTCCCTCACTGAACTGACTACCATCCTGAGCAAAAAAGTAACCGCAGAAGAAGTGAATGCAGCGATGAAAGCAGCTTCCAACGAATCCTTCGGTTATACTGAAGACGAAATCGTAAGCTCCGACATCATCGGTATCCACTACGGTTCCCTGTTCGACGCTACCCAGACTAAAGTAATGACCGTTGGTGACCACCAACTGGTTAAAACCGTGTCCTGGTACGATAACGAAATGAGCTACGTATCTCAGCTGGTTCGTACTGTGAAGTACTTCGCCGGCCTGATCACCAAATAATCAGATCGTATTCCCGGCCGCCAGGCGCTGCCGGGATACTTTTTTACATTCCGCGGAACAACTACACCATAGCAGCAGATAGGCCAGGTCAACTTGGTTACACTCGCTTTGTGCTGTTGGTCCGCGGTTTTTTTTGGCTAAACCCTTTCTCTTAAATCGCTACATATGAGCAAATTCTCCGACTATAATTTCAACGGCCGCAAAGCCTTGGTCCGCGTGGATTTCAACGTTCCCCTGAACGACAAATTTGAAATTACTGATGACACCCGCATGCGGGCCGCTGTCCCCACCATCAAAAAAATACTGAAAGATGGCGGCGCTGTCATCCTCATGTCCCACCTCGGCCGCCCGAAAGATGGTCCTACGGATAAATACTCTTTAAAACATCTCGTATACCACCTCATTAAACTGCTGGGCGGTGTTACAGTAAAATTTGCAACAGACTGCGTTGGCCCTGTAGCTGAAAAAGCCGCTGCCGACCTGAAAATGGGCGAAGTACTGCTGCTGGAAAACCTGCGTTTCCACAAGGCAGAAGAGAAAGGCGATACCTCTTTCGCGGAACAACTGGCCAAACTGGGTAACGTTTATGTAAACGACGCCTTCGGTACCGCTCACCGCGCACACGCCTCCACAGCTGTTATCGCCCAGTTCTTCGCTAAACCGAACCGCATGTTCGGCCTGCTCATGGAAGCGGAAGTAACCAACGCGGAAAAAGTACTGAACAACGCCACCGCTCCTTTCACCGCCATCCTCGGCGGCGCTAAGGTGAGCGACAAAATACTGATCATCGAAACACTGATGGACCGCGCCAATAACATCATCATCGGCGGCGGCATGGCTTATACCTTCCTCAAGGCACAAGGCAAGGAAATAGGCAATTCCCTCTGCGAAAATGATAAACTGGACCTGGCAAATGAACTGCTGGAGAAAGCCCGCACCAAAAACGTTAAACTGGTACTGCCCGTGGATTCCGTTGCTGCTGACAAGTTCGCTGCCGACGCGGCCACACAGGTGGTTTCCAACGATAACATCCCCGCCGGATGGATGGGCCTCGATATCGGACCAGCTTCTGTAGCCCTCTTCAGCGAAACCATCCAGGCTTCAAAAACCATCCTGTGGAACGGTCCTATGGGCGTTTTTGAAATGGAAGCTTTCCAGAAAGGCACCAAAGGCGTTGCTGATGCGATCGTGCTGGCCACTGCCCAGGGAGCATTCTCCCTCGTGGGCGGCGGCGACTCTGTAGCAGCGGTTAACCAATTCGGTCTGGCCGACAAAGTTAGCTACGTATCTACCGGTGGCGGTGCCATGCTCGAATTCTTCGAAGGCAAAACACTCCCCGGCATCGCAGCCATCTGATTGTAACATATCATCAAACATAACAGCATTACGGATTTGCAGGGAAAGGAATTTATATACCTGCAAATCCGTATTTACTTTTTACAACTCACCTTATGAAAAAACGCCTCCTCCTCTACCCTGCTATCATTGGCGTGTTCGGGGTTTTGATATGGGTCATTCTCGAACAGGGAAGGCTGCTGCCGGTCAAACAGGCAGCACCCGTTGCCGCTGCAGTTACACAACATGCAGCCACAACCAACGACTGGTGGCAATACCTCGACAACCTGAAACACCCTCTGAGCCTGCTCCTGTTGCAGATCATCGTGATCATGCTGGTCGCCCGCCTGTTTGGTATACTGGCCAATAAAATAAAGCAGCCGGCAGTGGTAGGGGAAATCATAGCAGGTGTATTGCTGGGCCCTTCCCTGCTGGGATGGACCATGCCCTCCTTTTCCGCTTTCCTCTTCCCGGCAGAGTCATTGAAAACGCTCCAGTTCCTTAGTCAGATAGGCCTCGCCTTCTTTATGTTCATCGTAGGCATGGAGCTCGATATCAGCAAAATCAGGAACAAAGCGCACGATGCTGTGATGATCAGCCACGCCAGCATCATCGTGCCCTTTTTCCTGGGTGTATGGCTGGCTTATTATCTCTTCACTGATTTTGCGCCGGCAGGCGTCAGTTTCCTCGCTTTCGCACTGTTTATGGGCATCGCTATGAGTATCACAGCTTTCCCGGTACTGGCGCGCATTGTGCAGGAACGGAAACTCACCGGCACCCCGCTGGGCACCATGGCCATTACCTGTGCCGCCGCAGATGACGTGACGGCCTGGTGTATCCTGGCAGTAGTAGTAGCCATTGTGAAAGCCGGAGGACTGATCAGTGCGCTGATCACCATGGTGCTGTCCGTCGTTTTTGTGGCCGTTATGCTCACCACTGTAAGGCCCTGGCTGGCCCGCACGGTGAACAGGCATATTGCCCGCGGACGCCAGAAAGCAGCTATTTCCGCGGTTTTTCTGACTTTGCTGCTCTCTGCCCTGGCTGCGGAAGTAATTGGCATACACGCCCTCTTTGGCGCCTTCCTGGCAGGCGTTATCATGCCGCAGGAAGCTGCTGTCAAACAACTGCTGACGGATAAGCTGGAAGATGTAAGCGTACTGTTGCTGTTACCGATATTTTTTGTGTTTACCGGCCTGCGTACCCAGATCGGACTGTTGAATGAGAGCCATCTATGGGCCATCTGCGGGATGATCATGCTGGTAGCCGTGGCCGGCAAGTTTGGCGGCAGTACCCTGACTGCCCGGCTTATGGGCCAGTCCTGGCGCCAGTCTGTTTCCATCGGTGCGCTGATGAACACCCGCGGCCTGATGGAACTGGTAGTGCTCAATATTGGCTACGACCTTGGCATCCTGTCACCCGGCATCTTCGCCATGATGGTACTGATGGCGCTGGCCACCACCTTTATGACAGGCCCGCTGCTGGACCTGGTAGCTTTCAGTGAAAGGAAAAAGGGGCTGATGGCGGTATAAAAACATACAGGCGTTTCCGTAATTCAGGTGTTTTCCGCATAATAACACCACCGGTTATACGTAATGCTGTAAAAGAAAATAAAAAACCCGTGCTGGTATTACCAACACGGGTTTTTTATTTTCTTTTATAGATGAACTACTTGTGGGTAGTTTTCTTTTTGGTCTTGTGTTTTTTGGCAGCGGAATATTTTTTAGCGCTGCTGTGTTTTTTGGCGCTGGCAGTAGTTGCTTTTTTGGCCGTTGTGGCTTTTTCAGCAGGCATTTTAGCCGGAGGCGGGAATTTGGATTTATCCACACCTACTGCTTTGTCGTCCAGTGTCATTTGAACAGACTCTTTCAGCATCTCGTCTTTTTCAGCCAGGAACAGCTTCATTTTTTCCTTCGGGATGCGCAGGTCGTAGTTGTTTTCAGCGCTGGCCATTGCTTTGGCAAAACCAGGATTGTAGCGGTCCAGTTCACCTACAGACATTTCCAGTTTTTTGGCGATGGCCTCGAGGCGGTATTTACCGGTAACATTGATTTCCACGCTGCTGTAGATCTCATCTTCTGTCAGCGGGCCTCTTGCCACAGCGGCAGCGGGGGCGGGAGCGCTGGTATTGTCTGCCACAGGCATGCCGGGTTCATCGCTCACACCGAAGAAGTTGTTGAATCGATCGAGGATATAGCCGGTAGCAATAAATTTATACACGTGGTTACGGGATTCTGCGGGCAGGAAATACTGCATGCCCCAGAAATCTTCACGGCCACTGGCCTTCATGGCACGTAATACGCCACCAGGGCCACAGTTGTAGGCAGCTACTACCAGCAACCAGTCATCAAACTGTTCGTACAGTTTGTTCAGGTACTGAGCGGCAGCCAGTGTGGATTTGTAGAAATCTTTACGTTCATCTACTTTTTTACCCACGCTCAGACCGAAGATACGGGCGGTACCGGCCATAAACTGCCAGGCGCCAACAGCTCCTACTCTGGAACGTGCATTGGTATTAAAGCTGGATTCAATTACTGCGAGATATTTCATCTCTTCCGGGATACCATGTTCGCGGAAGATTTTTTCTACCATGGAGAAATAAGGCTGGCCTCTTTCAACCATGATCTGCAGATGCTGACTGTACCGGGTAGCATAGTTATTTACATAACCGGCCACCAGGTTGTTGTTGATCTGTTCATATACTTTAGCGCTGCGAATGTTGTTAGGCAGGCTCTGGGCAGCTTTTTTCACTGCCATAGTGGTGGGAGAAGGCGCTACAGAGTCTTTCGGCAAATGTACTTTGCGGAATTTCACTGTAGTGTCGGGCGAGACCAATGGTAACGCCGTCTCTTTAGGTACACTGTTGCTACCCATTACTTCAACACTTCCCAAACTCAATGCTGGCAACAGCAATAGTAAAAAGATTTTTCTCATACAATTTATTTTAAACAATCGATGCCCTGTCAGTTGCCATCAGTTGATGGGCAATTTGTAACAAGGCCGCTTCGTCAAACTTCTTTGTGATGATCTGTACACCGTATGGCATTCCGTTTGAATGCCGGCCCAATGGCACTGAAATGGCCGGGACCCCTGCCAGATTAGCCAGTACCGTATATATATCCGCCAGGTACATGGCAATTGGATCTTCTGTTTTCTCTCCTAATTTAAAGGCTGTCGACGGCACCGTTGGCATTAAAATGGCGTCGAACTCTTCCAGTATCTCGTTTAGCTTGTCTGTAACTAATCTCCTGACTTGTTGTGCTTTGGTGTAATAAGCGTCGTAATAACCTGCGCTCAACACAAAAGTCCCGAGTAATATACGACGTTTTACTTCTTTACCAAACCCTTCTGATCTGTTTTTTTTGTAAAAATCGATCAAATCGAGGTTTTTCTCATTCGTCCGGTGCCCAAATCTGACCCCGTCATAACGCGACAGGTTGGAGGATGCTTCTGCTGTCGTCAACACATAATAGGCAGGGACCACGTAATCGAGGTAGTCAAAACCTTTACCGGTAACGGTATGTCCTGCATCTACCAGACTTTCAAAGAGGTCGATATAGCCATCCTTCATTTCAGCATCCAATCCTTCATGGTACTGGGCATCTCTTAAATACGCAAATCTGTGACTTTTATTGTGTAACAGACCTTGCTGGTAATCAGGGACTTCCCGCTGCGCCGCAGTGCTATCAAACTCATCCGGTCCTGCGATCACCTGCAGAACCGCCGCCACATCAGCAATTTCCTTGCCGAAAATGCCTATCTGATCAAAGGATGAGGCATAAGCCAGCAGGCCATGACGGGAAATACGGCCATATGTTGGCTTTAATCCGATGATCCCGCAAAAATCCGCCGGTTGGCGAACGGAACCACCTGTGTCACTGCCTAAACTAACCAGGCAAAGATCTGCCTGTACCGCTACGGCAGAGCCTCCTGAAGAACCACCCGGCACCCGGGTATTGTCCAGCGCGTTCAGGGTAGGCCCATAAGCCGAATTCTCATTAGTAGACCCCATCGCGAATTCATCGCAGTTGAGATTGCCTATAATGATAGCATCGGCAGCCAGCAGCCGTTCTACAGCCGTGGCGGAATAAAGCGAAGTAAACCCTTCCAGTATTCTGGAAGCGGCACCCACATGGTGGCCTTTATAGCAGATCACATCTTTAATACCTACCACCACTCCTGCCAGCGCGCCTACCGGTTGACCGTTCTTTATCCGTTCATCCAGCTCCTGCGCTTTTGTCAGGGCTTCCTCCTCATATACTTCCAGGAAGGCATTCAAATGTTTTAACTGCGCTATCCGGTCGAGATACAGGCGTACTTGTTCCGTACAGCTTGTACTGCCGGCGTATAATGCTTTATGGAAAGAAGTTATACTGCTGAATTCAGTCAAAGCTAAATCAGTTAAAATATTAAAATCAGGGACAGTATGTGCTACGCCAGATTATGCGTTGTGTTGGGCATCAGTTGGCTTGGTGTCGGTTGTAGCAGGCTGTACAGGCTTTTCCCGCATGCCTTCTTCAATTTCCTGGCGCACATTGTTTTTGGCGTCATTGAACTCACGGATACCTTTACCTAATCCCCGCATCAGTTCAGGGATTTTCTTGCCTCCGAACAGCAGTAATACCACAACGGCAATCAACAGCAGCTCGGACATGCCGATATCCTGGAGAATCAAAAATGATGGTTTTACAAAAACAGCAGTCATCTTCTCAAATGTTTGTTTAGTTATCGATGATAGTCTACAAAGATAGCCATAAAATCCGCTTTTTCACCCGTTGGGATTGTTAAAACCACAGATTTAATAGCATTTTAAGAACACGAAAAAAGCGGGACCATGCGGTCCCGCCTGTAACTAATTTCCCTGTATTTTATACTAAACCCTTTTTTCTTTGATACGGGCTTTCTTACCAGCACGTTCACGCAGGTAATAAAGTTTCGCTCTTCTTACTTTACCTACCTTGTTCAATACGATAGCATCGATATGAGGAGAGTAAAGTGGGAACAGTCTTTCCACACCAATACCGTCAGAAATTTTTCTAACAGTGAAAGACGCAGTAAACCCTGTACCCTGGATTTTCACCACATCACCTTTAAAGGACTGAATCCTTTCTTTATTACCTTCCACGATTTTATAATTGACAGTGACGTTGTCGCCTGCTTTAAACTTAGGGTACTGTTTTTTAGCTGTCAGTTGTTCGTGAACAAACGAAATTGCGTTCATCTTTCAAATATTTATGGGAGTGCAAAAGTAAAACAAGAAATGGCATTTACCAAATTAAATCAGGAATAAATCTTGAGATTATCCACCTTTTTTCCGGAACTGCCTGTGGAAAACACAGACATTGCCATTTATGTCATTTTTAAGTGATTAATTTACAACAAGTCAGGTCTGCGGGCCTGCGTTCTTTCCAACGCCTGCTGATGCCGCCAGTCTTCGATCTTTTTATGGTCGCCGCTCAGCAACACATCAGGCACTTTCCAGCCCCTGAACTCTACCGGCCGGGTATATACCGGCGGAGCCAGCAGGTTGTCCTGGAAAGAGTCAAACAAGGCGCTGGTTTCATCGTTCAGCACGCCTGGCAGCAACCGCCCGATGGCATCCACCAGCACCGCTGCGCCCAGCTCCCCGCCAGACAACACATAATCGCCGATGGAGATCTCCCGGGTAATGAAATGATCGCGGATACGCTGGTCAATCCCCTTGTAGTGACCACATAACATCAGCAGGTTGCCTTTGAGCGACAGCTGGTTGGCCATCTGCTGGTTCAGTGTCTCCCCGTCAGGCGTCAGATAGATGATCTCATCGTACTTTACCTTGGCCTGCAACGATTCAATCGCGTTAACGATCGGTTCCAGCATCATGACCATGCCGGCACCACCGCCAAACTGGTAATCGTCGACCTGATTGTGCTTCAGGTTGGAATAGGCCCTTAACGGGTGTACATGCACCTCCAGCATTCCTTTTGCCTGTGCCCGCTTCATAATGGAATGGGACAGCGGGCTTTCCAACAGCTCCGGCAATACTGTAATGATATCTATTCGCATAAATGATATTGCTTTGATTCCCAGGGCTAAAGCCCTGGGCTACGATTTGTTATTGCCTAAGGCTTCAGCTTAGTTGTATGGGCCTGTTCCAAACACCGGCCCAATGCATTGTATCTTGCTCCGGGCCGGATTATTTATCATGGCCCTCTGGTATGCTCGCTGATTGTGGCCCAGGGCTTCAGCCCTGGGTATATAGTTCAACGAGCCCGTCTGGCAGGTCGAGATGCACCACCTGCTTTTTGTGGTCCACCTTTACGAGCGACTGCTCATTAACGGGCAGCAGTGCCTCTTTACCTTTGATCTGCACTTTTACCAATACCTGCATGGGCATTTCGATCACTTCTTCCACTGTTCCCAGCAGCCCGTGGTGGGCATCCTCCACCGTAAAGCCCAGCAGGGCCAACGGGGAAGAAGAAGCCGTTTGTGCCTTAAAGTCCTCTTCCTGAAGGTATATCTGTCCGGGCAGCAGCTTTTGCGCGGCTTCCTTGGAGTCTATGCCTTCGAGGCGTACATATACGTGCTCTGCGTCCTTAACGGTCACCTGCTGCAGGAAATAAGGGATAAAGCTGTTTTTCCTTTCTTCCAGGAAAATAGCGGTCACACCTTTGAGGGACGATCTTTTGCCAAGGCTGTGACGCACCAGCAATTCCCCCTGTAATCCGTGCGCAGACACCAGTTTTCCTATGCTGAAATAATTATTCATCGTTATGAGAGAGTCCTGCCATGAAATTAAAAAAGGAAATATTTGCGAATGCAAACATTTCCTTTTTCAGGTATTGTTAAAACGTTGCCGTTTTATGCTTCTGTACCTTCTCCTTCTGCTGGTGCGGATGGAGCTGCCGGAGTGTCTTCAACCTTTCTAACGATAGGAGCAGCTACTCTTGCTTTTCTGTGGCCGTCACGGCGGGCAGATACTTTCTGTTCGTGTTCAGCTTGCCATTGTGCAAACTTCTGGTAAGCAGTAGGCTCGTCGAACAGGTTCAGGGTAACACCTCTTAACAGGTGTTTCAAATACAATACACCTTTGAAAGACAAGATCCGTCTAACAGTATCGGTAGGCTGAGCGCCTTTCTGCAACCAACGCAATGCTTTTTCAGTATCGATGTTGATGGAAGCCGGAACGGTTAAAGGATTGTAAGTACCGATTTTCTGGATGAATTTACCATCTCTTGGAGCGCGAGCGTCAGCCACTACGATAAAATAGAAAGGCCTCTTCTTAGCGCCATGTCTCTGCAGTCTGATTTTTACTGGCATAAATAAGTCGAGTTATTTTTTGCGAGTTAGGAAATATTGTTTAATTAGGGATGCAAATGTAACCTTCTAATTGGTATTTGCAAAAAAAAGTTTACGGAGCAGTATTTTTTATTTTACCAGCCCTCTCAAACCCTTGCCACCAGCGCCAAACTTGTTCATCATCTTCATCATCTGGCGCATTTGTTCAAATTGTTTCATGAACTGGTTTACGTCCTGGATGTTTTTGCCGGCGCCTTTAGCGATACGCTTACGGCGGCTGCCGTCAATGATGTCGGGGTTACCGCGTTCAGCCGGTGTCATGGAGTTGATCATGGCTTCGATGCCTTTGAAGGCGTCGTCGCTGATATCAAGGTCCTTTACCGCCTTGCCTACGCCGGGGATCATGCCCATCAGGTCTTTCAGGTTACCCATTTTCTTGATCTGCTGGAGCTGTTCCCGGAAGTCGTCAAAATCGAACTGGTTCTGACGGATTTTTTTCTCCAGTTTTTTAGCCTGCTCTTCGTTGAACTGGGCCTGGGCGCGTTCCACGAGGGTGGTGATATCACCCATGCCGAGGATACGCTGGGCCATACGTTCCGGATAGAACACGTCGAGGGTGTCCATCTTTTCGCCCATGCTCACGAACTTGATCGGCTTGGTAACGGTGTAACGGATGGTCAGGGCCGCACCGCCGCGGGTATCACCGTCCAGTTTGGTGAGCACCACGCCGGTAAAGTCCAGGCGGTCGTTAAATGCCTTGGCGGTGTTGACCGCATCCTGGCCGGTCATGGAGTCTACCACGAACAGGATCTCCTGTGGCTTCACCGCATTTTTTACGTTGGCCACTTCGGTCATCATCACCTCGTCCACGGCCAAACGGCCGGCGGTATCGATGATGATGATGTTATTGCCATTGGCTTTAGCGTGTTTGACCGCATTTTCGGCGATCTGCACGGCGTTTTTATTTTCGGGCTCGCTATACACTTCCACTCCGATCTGCTCGCCCAGCACTTTCAGCTGGTCGATCGCCGCCGGGCGGTAGATATCTGCTGCTACCAGCAGGGGTTTCTTCGCCTTTTTGGACTTGAGGAAGTTGGCCAGTTTACCGGAGAAGGTCGTTTTGCCCGAACCCTGCAAACCAGCGATGAGTATAACGGAGGGGTTTGTTTTGATATCAATTTCGGATTCGGTGCCACCCATCAGCTCTGCCAGTTCGTCTTTCACGATCTTTACCATGAGCTGTCCGGGAGAGATGGCGGTCAACACCTTTTCTCCCATGGCTTTATCCTTTACTTTATCAGTAAATTCCTTGGCTATTTTGTAGTTCACGTCCGCATCCACCAGTGCACGGCGGATTTCCTTAATGGTGGTGGCGATATTGATTTCCGAAATACGGCCTTCCCCTTTAAGTTGCTTAAACGCGGAATCTAATCTCTCTGATAATGATTCAAACATTGTTGATATTTTAAACGGACAGCAAAATTATTGTTTTCGGGCGAGAATATGCCAAGAATCTTGGAATTCACCGGAACCGGGGAATGGGCGGGACGGGACGGCCGGGCGGGGAATAAAAAAATAGCGGAGACAGAGAGCTGTTTTTCAGCTCCTGTCTCCGCCAAAGCGTTTATATCCAACAATTCTGATTCGTATGTAATGTCTATCCCAGGTAGTTCCGGAGCAGTTTGCTTCTGGAAGTGGTCCTGAGTTTGGTAATGGCCTTGTCTTTGATCTGACGGACCCTTTCGCGGGTGAGGCCAAATTTTTCCCCGATATCTTCGAGGGACATCGGATGTTCCACTGCGATGCCGAAATACAGCATGATCACATCTTTCTGGCGATCTGTGAGAGTAGACAGGGACCTTTCGATTTCCCGGCGAAGGGAGTCATGATGGTCCAGTTCCTCGTCAGCGCTAACGGCGTTTGGATTTTCGAGCACGTCCAGCAGGGAGTTGTCTTCCCCGTCAATGAACGGCGCGTCCATGGACACGTGGCGGGCAGCTACGCCGAGGGTGGCTTCCACTTCATCGGTATTGATTTCGAGGATAGTGGCCAGTTCATCGGGTGACGGCTCCCTTTCAAATTCCTGTTCCAGCTGGGAATATGCCTTGCTGATCTTATTGCTGAGGCCTACTTTGTTCAGCGGCAGCCTTACGATCCTGGACTGTTCTGCCAGTGCCTGCAGGATGGACTGACGAATCCACCATACGGCGTAGGAAATGAATTTAAAACCGCGCGTTTCATCAAAACGTTGAGCAGCTTTAATTAACCCCAGGTTGCCCTCGTTGATCAGGTCGCTGAGCGACAGACCCTGGTTCTGATACTGTTTGGCAACGGATACCACAAAGCGGAGGTTAGCTTTAGTCAGCTTTTCCAATGCTCTCTGATCGCCCTGCTTGATGCGGATGGCGAGATTTACCTCTTCCTCCGGCGTAATTAAATCCACCTTCCCAATCTCCTGCAAGTACTTCTCCAGGGACTGAGATTCCCTGTTGGTAATGGATTTAGTGATTTTAAGTTGGCGCATTGACATAGAGTCGGAACAGTTACAGGTTAAGAAAAAGTTAAGATTTGATGAATGCCTGACAAAAATAACTTTTTTTAGAAGCCGACCAAAAAAAATCTGTCGTTTTTAAATCATTTCCAAATAAAATCGATTGATCTTTAAGAGCTTATTATTTTCCTGCTAATCCGCTCCCCATATAGGGTCGGCTGCAATCGTCCGTCAGTACGTAGTTACAAATAGTGGAATTTTATAATATTTGTAAATTCTATAAGATGTTCATACATTCTTCGGATTAATTAAAAAAAAACCGTAAATTATTTTGACAGAATAAAATATTTTCTATAATTGCAACCAGATGATATTGATTTACTAATTATTTGAGAGATGTCTAAGAAAGTGCTTTACGAGTTGGAATTCCCGGTTAGGTGCTCCCCCGGTATCCTATACGAATTCCTGTCAACCCCGGCTGGTTTGCAGGAATGGTTCGCAGACAGGGTAGATTTCCGGGACAATGTTTTTTCCTTTTCCTGGAATGGCAGCGCAGAGGAAGCGGAGATATTGGAGCAGGAAGAAGATGAATTCATTAAATTCCATTGGCTCCACGCCCCCAGGGAAGAATTCTTTGAATTCCGCATACAGATTTCAGAAGTCACCAATATGACCATCCTGGTGGTCAAAGACTTCGCTGAAAAGAGAGAGATTAAAGACCAGAGCCAGCTTTGGGAATCCCAGGTAAAAGATCTGTTCCATAGAATCGGAAACTAATCACGGCCTTTTCACCGTCAATTCATTGAGTAGGGTCGCATAAGCCTCCACTATATCAGTAATTATTTCTCCCCAGCGTTCCAATGCAAACGGTTTCGCCAGTTTAATGAAATTTTTCCGGCCAACCAGCCTTTTCCAGTCTTCTAAACCCATATCACCTATGGACCGGTAATTTCCGTTTTCAAAATCATGCTCCCAGGGATCTTCCGGCAGATACACCTGAAAACCGGCAGCCGCCAGTGGCCCATATGCCGCCAGCAGTGATGCCTCAAACCGCTTTTTGACCGCTCCCGCCAGGTGCAGGGTGCAGCTAAAGTAATGCCCCCACCAGAACATGCTGCGGAAGGCAAATACGTCCGTTTTACTGAAATACCGTGGATAATCCAGGATTACCCAGGGCAGCGATTTGTATTGCTCCCCTTTTGAGATCTTTGGCCCCTGTTGCAACCACTCCGGCTCAAAAGCGAACGTCGACCCCGCATCCCAGGCAGCCAGCGCTTCCTGCAGCTTCCCCATCAACAGCATCACCTTCTCTATGGCCTTGTTTTTCAACTCTATCACCCGGGGTGTAAATACAATAGCCGCCTCTTCTGCGGTGAGATAAAAATTTTCCATATAATTTAACGGTATTTTCAGGGATGCTTTAACACTCCTTTGTGAAATCGTGCTACCTTTACGTTCGCAAAACGTATAGGGTTGGCCGGAACACAAAGATGAGCGTTCCCGGCGAACCTTTTCCCTTTTGCTGGCAAAAAAATCAGGCATTATCAGTGAAGAAACTCGATAAATTAATTATTAGAACATTTCTGGGCCCCTTTGTGGCGACCTTTTTTGTGACGCTTTTTGTACTGGTAATGCAGTTCCTCTGGAAATATGTAGACGACCTGGTAGGAAAAGGACTGGACACGATGGTGATCGTTCAACTGATCGCCTACACCAGCGCCACACTGGTAACCCTCGCCCTGCCCCTGGCCGTACTGCTGTCATCTATCATGACCTTCGGTAACCTGGGAGAAAGCTTTGAGCTGGTAGCCCTGAAATCGGCCGGTATTTCCCTGCTGCGTTTTATCCGTCCCCTCATGGTGGTGTGCAGCATCATCGGCGTCCTGGCTTTCCTGTTTGCCAATTACGTGATCCCCGTGGCCAACCTGCAGGCCAAATCCCTGCTCTACGACATCACCTATTCCAAGCCCGCCTTCAATATCAAGGCAGGCGTATTTTACCGCGACATTCCGGGGTATACTATCAAAGTGGCCCAGAAAGATAAAGACAACCAGACCATCCACCAGGTCATGATCTTCGATCACTCTGCCGGCGGCGGCAGCGGCGACAGGATCATTCTCGCCGAAAAAGGCCAGATGGTGCTTACCGCCAATAAACGTTTCCTGTACTTCATCCTCGAAAACGGCTGGAGATATGAAGAGAAAGGCAATCGCGGCTATTCCGTTCCGGGGGACATGATCCGCTTCAGCTTCAAAAAATACAGCAAGGCGTTTGACCTGAGCTCCTTTGCGTTTAACCGACTCAATACCGACCTCTTTGCCTCCAACCAGCAGATGCTCAACATCCGGCAGCTGGACTTTGCCATAGACTCCCTGCAAAAATCACAGGTGGTTTTCGCTAAAACCGTCAATGCCTATGTGACGGTGCGTTTTCCTTTCTTCCGCTGGAAAGACTCCGCCTGGGCGGCTACCGCGCCGCCGCTGAAGGTGAAGGACTTTGAGGAAATCATTCCTGAAAAGAGCCGGCACAACGCATTGGAGAGAGCAGAACAAAGCGTTCGCGAAACTTTAAGCTCCCTGGAGGCACCGACTAAAGAATATTCTGACAAGCACGGCGTTATATTGATGCACAAAGTGGAATGGCAGCGCAAGTTCACCCTGGCGGCCGCCTGCGTGGTAATGTTCCTGATCGGGGCACCTCTGGGTTCCATTATCCGTAAGGGAGGCCTTGGCACCCCGCTGGTATTTGCCGTGATCTTTTTTGTGATCTTTAATATATTTTTCATGATCGGCGAAAAGATGGCCCGCAGCGGAGTGATGTTCACCTGGTCGGGCATGTGGCTGTCGAATATTGTCCTGTTGCCCATCGCCGGCTTTTTAATTTATAAAGCCATGAACGATTCCAACTTATTCAATAAAGAATTTTATTTTCGCATATATCAAAAACTAAAAAAGTTCTTACAAAAGTTTAAACGTAACAGGTTTAAAACGCAACCTACAATTTAAAAACCTACAGAATTGAAAACACTGTTAACACTGTTCAGAAAGAATGCTTATTTTTTTCTGCCCTTCCTACTGTGGCTTATAGTGGGGGGAGTAATGCTGGCAACCTACAGCCAACGTGAGTTATTTCTTGGCATCAACGGAGAGCACTCATCGTTTGGGGATGTATTAGTTACCGGGATCACTTATCTCGGAGACGGTATTATGTTTGGCATTATCCTGTTGCTGATGCTGCTCACGCAGAAGTTCAGGGTATTTTTCATCGGTCTTGCAGTATTTCTGCTGGCGGCCGTAGTAGTACAGGTGGCTAAACATTATTTTAACGCGCCGAGGCCTATCAGCTATTTTGGTGATGAAGCCGCTTCACTGGTACACACAGTGAAATGGGTGACCGTACACAGTAGCTGCAGTTTCCCTTCAGGGCACTCTGCCGTGGCTTTTGCCATGTTCAGCTTCCTCTCTGTATGGCTGCGCAATAAAAAGCTGGGATTCCTGTTTATTGTATTAGCACTTACGGCAGGTTATTCCCGCATTTATCTGGCACAACACTTTTTTGCGGACGTATATGTAGGCAGCATCGTTGGCACTCTTAGCACTATTATTGTGTGTGGGTTCTTCAGGTTCCAGGACTCCGCCACTTCCCCGGAAGTATGTCCGGAAGCCGTGATGAACGCCAACGCGGCGTAAATCCCTAAGTTTTTCAAAGGAGCAAAGTTCGCAAAGATCAGCACCTTTGCGGACTTTGCTCCTTTTCTTTTTTGCATTTTCAGAGCGCCCCGAGGTGCTCATTTTTTATAAACCGTGATGATGAAATACCTGTTGATTGCTCTTGTGGCAGCCCTGCTGTTTATACCCTTTTTGGGGGCTGTACACCTTTTTGACTGGGACGAGATAAACTTTGCCGAAGCAGCCCGGGAAATGATTGTCAGCCATAACTACAGTCAGGTCCAGATCGATTTCCGGCCCTTCTGGGAAAAACCGCCCCTGTTCATCTGGATGCAGGCGGGCAGCATGCTGCTTTTTGGCGTGAATGACTTCGCCGCCCGTCTTCCTAATGCGATCATTGGTATAGCCACCCTGCTGACGCTTTTTGGCATCGGCAAAAAACTGGCGGATGAGAAAATGGGCATGTGGTGGGCCCTGGTATATGCAGGCTCCTGGCTGCCACACTTTTATTTCAAGTCTGGTATTATTGACCCTACCTTCAACTACTTTATTTTCCTGGCCATCTATTTTGCGTACCGGATAGCCTACAGTAACCGGTCGTACCGCATGGCCATGCTGAGCGGGCTTTTCCTTGGTCTGGCAGTGCTCACCAAAGGGCCGGTGGCCATCCTCGTGTCCATGCTTACGCTGCTGGTATATTGGCTTTGGAACAAATTCCGCATCGGCATCAAACTGGCGCATCTCGGCCTTATTGCCCTTTTTGCGTCTGTCACTACCCTGTTGTGGTTTGGTTACGAGATCCTGGCCCATGGCTGGTGGTTTGTCAATGAATTTGTGACCTACCAGGTCCGGCTGCTCACCACTGAAGACGCCGGTCATGGCGGCCCGTTTTTCTACCACTGGGTAGTACTCCTGATTGGTTGTTTTCCTGCGAGCATCTTCCTGTTTTCGTATATCCGTGGCAGGAGAAAGACCATCTACCGGCAACCCGCAGCTGCCGAACAGAAGGATTTTACGGTGTGGATGTGGATATTATTCTGGGTGGTGCTGGTCCTGTTTTCCATTGTGAAAACCAAGATCGTGCATTATTCTTCCCTGTGTTATTTCCCGCTATCCTATCTGGCAGCCTACCAGGTATATAAACTGTCTTCCGGCAAACTGCGCCTGCGCGGCTGGAACATTGCCCTGTTGTGCGTGACCGGAATTTTGCTGGGCATAGCGATTGCCCTGTTGCCGCTGGTAGGCGTGTACAAAGACATGATCATACCCTATATCGGCGATAAGTTTGCCGCGGCCAACCTGCAGGCTGAAGTACCGTGGTCTGTGGCAGAAACCGGCTACGGTATCGCCTATATTATTTTGGTGGCTGTCAGCGTTGCGTTACTGTTCAAGCGGAAAATCACCAACGGGCTGATATGCCTGTTTGTGAGCACTATGGTGATCATCCCGGTAACGGTACTGCATTTTGTACCGAAGCTGGAACGTTATTCCCAGGGCGCAGCCATCGACTTTTTTATTTCGCTGCAAGGCAGGGACGTGTATGTAAAAGCACTGGGCTATCACAGTTATGCCCAGCACTACTACACACGGGAACAGCCTCATCACAATAAAAACTATCCAGACACCAACTGGTTGCTGAACGGCGCTATCGACAAACCAGCGTATTTTATTTGCCGTATCACTGACAGTGAAGAGTTTATTCACCATCCCAATCTGGAAGTGATTGGGGAGAAGAACGGGTTTGTTTTTATGAAACGTAAATAGTTATGCTAAACATAAAAGCAAAAGAGGGAAGGCCTGGCAGGCCTTCCCTCTTTTGCTTTTATCAGGAGCTGTGCTTACGCGTTGTTATAACGCTTTTCCACCTCGTCCCAGTTCACTATGTTCCAGAAAGCGTTGATATAATCCGGACGTTTGTTTTGGTACTTCAGATAGTAGGCGTGTTCCCATACGTCCAGCGCGAGGATAGGCGTGCCTTTTTCCTTCACGATGTTATGCATGAGCGGGTTGTCCTGATTAGGGGTGTTGATCACCGACAATTTTTTGCCGGGGCCTGCTATCAGCCATGCCCAACCTGAGCCAAATTGTGTTTTACCGGCATCATTGAATTTCTCCTGGAATTTCTCAAAGGAGCCGAAGTCTTTATTGATGGCAACTTTCAGTTTCTCGGAGGGAGTTGTTTTTTTAGGAGACAGCAGGGTCCAGAACAGGGAGTGATTGTAATGGCCGCCGCCGTTGTTGCGGACAGCTTTGTCTTTATCAGCTGTGGTTACCTTATGCAATATTTCTTCCAGCGACAGGGTAGCGAAGGGCGTGCCTTTGATGGCGTCGTTAAGATTTTTTACATAGGCGCCATGATGTTTATCGTGGTGCAGTTCCATCGTCATTTTATCGATGTAGGGTTCCAGGGCGTCATAAGCATAAGGCAGTGGCGGCACTACAAATGGGGCCTTCGGGTCGTCGGAGCTGGTTTTCGCAGAAGTAACGGGCACGGCCAGGCTGCTGAGTGGGCCGCTGAGTGCAGCTACGCCAGCGAGGCTGGTCAGCTTTATGAATTCTCTTTTGTTCATATTAAAAGAATTGAAATTTGTTTATAGAAATAAGAGAGATACAAATCTAACTGTAAAGGGAATTCATCGCAGCAAAATTTACACCAATGCATACGGCTATTTTCGCCAGTAAAATATTTACAGATACTTATACTGTTGAATACCAGGGTACGACATCTTGCGTGTTTAGTATTTATTCAAAAAACGGGACATTCTTTATGGATTATTCTGGAAATAATACTATTTTACCATTACCTTCATGTGAAGATGTAGAGCTTTTTAATCTTTTTCAACAAATGGAACTATTTATCCCGGGAGATGCTAACTAAAGAGAAAGAGATGCAATCCCCGCTATAAAAGCCAACGATACTATGCTGTATACTCCCGCCATGGTTACAGCCTAGTGGAAAAGCGGTAGCTTTTTTGCTAACGATGCTTATAAATTAAAACTGCGTATATTTTTTTAAAGCCACCCGACCCTGGCTGACTTAAAACTAAAAAAAATTTAAAGCATTCCCATACATGCTCAAGGTAAGAGTATTCAAGGCAATCGAATATCCCGAAGAATGTTTGCAATATATTGCAGGACATCGGAAGGTGCTGGAAGCCTATGGTGTGACGAAGGTGACCTCCGCAAATGTCGACTGGATGTACGAGCCTTATACCTACATTATTACCGTGAGCAATGACGACTATACTAAAACATATGGTGGCTGCCGGATACAGCTGGCCGGAGGAAGTGTTCCGCTCCCGATTGAGAGCGCCATCAACAATATGGACCCCAGGATATACGACATAGTAAGGGAATTAGCCGCTGCCGGCGGTACCGGTGAATTTTGCGGGTTATGGAATTCCCGGGAGGTGGCCGGCTGGGGTATTGGCAGCATTGTCCTCTTCAGGGTGGTAAATGCCGTATTGAACCAGTTGCCTGTCTCCACCTTTTTAGGGTTCTGCGCGCAAACTACCTTTCGCAACAGTATCCGTACCGGGTATCAGATTATGACCAATATCGGTAATCAGGGTACTTTTTATTACCCCAAAGAAGACCTGATCGCTACCGCGCTCATACTGAACGACCCCCTGGAACTGAAGAGCGCCCACCCGGAGGACCGCGAAAGAATGATAAGTTTACGCAACAATCCGGTGCAAACGATTGTAGAAAAAGGGCCTAAGGGAGAGATGCAGGTTGACTATGACCTGAGGATCATGTCGGCGACAACGAGCGACCTTCCGCTATCCCGGTAGCAATAAATAATTTAACGATGAACAACGTACTAGTAGATGCTATTGCAACGAGCCAACAGAGATCATTAGAAAGGAAAGTAGAGTTTTTCAGGTTAAAGGACCCCGCACAGCTGGACGCCCTTACCCAGTTGCTCGTCCAGCAACCCGGTATCCGCGTCTTCGACGAGATACAATCGCAGCTGGCAGAGCTTATCCGCCTTCAACATCCAACAGAAAGATTATCTGACGCCGCCCTCGCCGAAAAGGTGGCCGCCCACCTGGGCAACACGTCCCCAGCCGCTTATGGCGTATGGGTATACTACCCCTGGTCTGGCTATGTGGTGCATATTCTTGACGAAGCTGAATTTATACAGCTGCGCACCAGCCGCAATCAATATAAAATCACAGAAGCAGAGAGAAAAATCCTGCAGACAAAAAAAATTGGCGTTATCGGCCTTTCCGTAGGACAGTCCGTAGCCATGGCGCTGGCCATCGAAAGGCTCTGCGGAGAACTTCGTATAGCCGACTTTGACCGGCTGGACCTCAGCAATATGAACCGTATCCGGACAGGCGTTCATAATGTGGGCATCCTGAAAACAGTATTGGTGGCCCGGGAAATCGCCGAAATTGATCCTTTTCTAACGGTCCATTGTTATGATAATGGTATTTCTGATGAAAACATAGACGCTTTTCTGACCACCGGTGGCCCGCTGGACATACTCGTGGAAGAATGTGACAGCCTGGATATCAAGGTGCTGGCCCGTCAGCGTGCCAGGTCCATGCAGATACCGGTAGTGATGGACACCAGCGACCGGGGCATGGTGGATGTAGAGCGGTTTGATCTCCAGCCTGATTTACCTATATTGCATGGACGGATACCGGAAGATATCACCGCCCCCCAGGTACGAAACATGCAGGGACCGGAAAGGATGGAACTGGTAGACCGTATTGTTAATTTCAATGCCATGTCAACCAAAATGCAGGCCTCTCTCGCTGAGATAGGCAAAACGATTACCACCTGGCCGCAGCTGGCTTCGGCCGTAATGCTGGGAGGCGCCGCTATCGCCCATGTGTGCCGGGAAATAGGGCTGAAACGAGAGGTTGCCTCCGGCCGTTATTATGTAGACCTTGAACAGATTTTTAATCACGATAAATGATCCGAAATAAGCCATGCGACTTCTGATCAGACCGGCATTTTACAAATTCGTATGCCTGTTGCTGTTAGTAACGGCCCACTGGGTGCCTGCCTGGGCAGATACCATCTGCATATCCCACAACTATCCTATCCAACTGGCTGAATACGGCCAGCTGGAATACCTGCTGGACCCGGCCGGCGACCTCACGTTTAAGGACGTGGAACACTCCCCCGCTTTTCAGAAGCTGCCAAAACAGATTCCCAATTTCGGGCTGACCAAGGACGCCATCTGGCTTCGCTTTACCGTCAAAAACAGCACCCAGTTTCCGGAGCTGATGTTCAATATCACCTATCCGATCCTGGACCTGATAGACCTATACTACCCTGGCCCCAACGGCTACGAGGTGATTCCGGGAGGGGAATTACGGCCCTTCAAAAAAAGACCGGTCGTACACCAGAACTTCGTGTATAATGTCAGTATTCCTACCGGCTTGTCCAGCACTTTTTATCTGCGTATACAAAGCCGGGAGGCCATCCTGGTGCCGGTCTACATCGGCACGGCCAGGGAGATATACAGCAAATTGTATAACGACGACCTGCTGCTCTCCATCTATATCGGTATCATTCTCGTTATGATATTCTACAATACCTTCATTTTCTTTTCCGTAAAAGACTGGAGTTATTTTTACTATATCATCTACATCGCCTGTGTGGGATTGGCGCAGATCTGCCTGCATGGTTTCGGGTACCGTTTCTTCTGGCATGAAAACCTGTACGTCACCGAGCAAAGCGTACTGTGGGCTGGCGCCCTGTCGGGCATCTCGGTACTGTTGTTTGTACAGAGCTTCCTCCACGTGCGGGAAAAAGCCCCCTGGGCCTACCGGACCATGAACCTGTTTGTGATTGTATATTCGAGCACTATCGTACTGTCACTGCTAGGGTATTTTTCCGTCGCGTACGCCCTTATAGATTTCCTGGCCATTACCGGCGTCAGCTTCATTTTGCTGTTTGCCATCATGCAGGCCGTGAAACATTCCCGCACTGCTAAAATATTCGTACTGGCGTGGACAGTGTTCATTCTCGCCATTATCTGTTTTGTATTGAAGGATGTGGGCATCATCCCCTATAATATCTTCACCAGCCATATTATCGTAATAGGGTCCGCGATAGAGGTCATACTGCTGTCCTTTGCCCTGGCAGACAAAATCAACACCTTTAAAGCCGAAAAAGAAGCATCACAGGCCATCGCCCTGGAGATCTCCAAAGAAAACGAACAACTGGTAAGAGAACAAAATATCATCCTGGAAGCTAAAGTACAGGAACGCACGGAGGAACTGCAAAACAGTAACCACGACCTCAATGTGGCCCTTACCAACCTGAAAGACACCCAGACAAGGCTGGTGGAAAAGGAAAAAATGGCGTCCCTCGGTCAGCTGACCGCCGGCATTGCCCATGAAATCAATAACCCGATCAACTTTGTCACCTCTAATATCAAGCCGCTGAAACTTGATATTGCCGACCTGCAGGAGCTGCTTAACCGCTACGACAGGCTGGCCGGCAAAACCGATATACAAAGTGAGCTGAAGTCCATCGAACAATTCAAGCGGGAAATTGATATCGAATATATTCATGAAGAAATATCTTCCCTGATCAAGGGCATCGAGGATGGTGCCGCCCGTACCGCAGAGATCGTGAAAGGGCTACGTACCTTCAGCCGTCTGGACGAAAGCGATGTGAAGTCCATCGATATCCATGAGGGCCTGGACTCTACCCTGGTACTCCTGCGCAATGGCATTCCGCCCAATGTTAACATCATTAAGCACTATTCGGAACTGCCTAAAATTGAATGTTACGCCGGTAAGATCAACCAGGTGTTCATGAATATCTTCTCCAACGCCCTGAATGCGATCAAAAGCAAAAAAGAACAACACAACGAATCCATTACCATTACCACCGGCCAGGAAGACCAGTTTATCGTTATCCGGATCAAAGACACGGGGATTGGCATGTCGGAAGAGGTGCAACAGAAGATATTTGACCCCTTCTTTACCACCAAAGACGTGGGGGAAGGGACCGGCCTGGGGCTTTCTATCGTATTCAGCATCATAGAGAAACACAAGGGTAAAATCATCGTAAATTCCACCCCCGGGGAAGGAGCGGAATTTATTATATATTTACCTCTCAACATCACGATTCATCAATCATAACCATAACACCCTTTAATGAAAGAAAACCGCATTAGAATATTATATATCGATGATGAAATCCATAATCTGAACGCCTTCAAGGCCAGCTTTCGCAGAAGTTACGAGATTTATACCGCAAACTCAGCGCAGGAAGGCAAACAATTACTGAAGGAGATTATGGTCCATATCATCATAGCGGACCAGAAAATGCCTGTATCTACCGGGGTGGAGTTTTTTAATGAAATCAAAGACACCCTTCCCGACCCGATGCGCATTTTGCTGACCGGTTATACCGATGTGGAAGACATCATTGATGCCATCAACAAGGGGCATATCTTTTCCTATATCAAAAAACCCTGGGATGAAAACGAGCTGCATAAAACCATCAACAATGCGTATGAGATCTATTCTACCCGCAAACAGCTCAAGGAAAAGATCGCAGAACTGGAAAAAACCAATGATGAGCTGAACCGCTTCATCTACTCCACTTCCCATGACCTTCGTTCCCCGCTGATGTCTGTACTGGGTATTATTAACCTGTCACGGCTCGATAATTCAGTGGTAGACCCCAACGGCTATATGAACATGGTAGAATCCTGTGTACTGAAGCTCGACGGGTTTATCCAGAAAATCATCGAATACTACCGTAATTCCCGCCTGGAAATAGAATATGAGAAAATAGATTTCAATACCCTGTTGAATGACTGTATCACCGCCTTTCAGCCACAGAACACTGCCATCCGGTTTAATACCCAGGTGGACCAGGTAGCCGAGTTCCGGGGAGATACTTTCCGGATCAGCGTTATTTTAAACAATCTTATTTCCAACGCTGTTAAGTACCAAAAACCGGAAGAACCTGAACCAACGGTCAACCTGTCGGTAAAAGCAGAACCGCATAAGGCCACCATCTGCATCCGGGACAATGGTATCGGTATCCTGAGCGAGCATCTGAACAACATCTTTAAAATGTTCTTTCGCTCCAAGAACAACAACAAACCAGGAAGTGGCATAGGCTTATACATCGTAAAGGAAGCCCTCAGCAAAATTGGCGGTACAATTAATGTAGAGTCCAAATACGGCGAAGGCACTCAATTTGAAATTACCATCCCGAACAGAAATGAATTCGATACCTGACCTGCGCGTCATATTGATTGATGACAATGAGATTGATTTATTGCTGCATGAGAAGTTGATAACCTTTCAACAAATCAGCAGAACGGTGATTTCATTCGCCAATGCTAACAAGGCACTGGAGTTTTTATCATCCAATATCGCCCTGCCCAAAATACCCCCTACTATCATTCTGCTGGATATCCAGATGCCTGAAATGGATGGCTTTGAATTTCTTCAGGCATTTGATACCTATCCTCAGAAAATAAAATCGCAGTGCCATATTGTGATGGTATCGTCCTCCCTCGATTATGGCGATATCACCCGTACCAATGCCAATCCACTCGTCATCAAATTACTCCGCAAACCCTTGCTGCTAAAAGAACTGAAGGAAACCGTAGAAGGAATTTTTAAAGATTTTGTGTAAAAAGTTGGCAGATTCGGAAAATTATCTATTTTTGCATTCCCGAAAGGGAAAATATGGGGGATTAGCTCATCTGGTAGAGCGCAAGCATGGCATGTTTGAGGTGAGCGGTTCGAGCCCGCTATCCTCCACAAAAAAATCGTTAAAACCCGCGCCCAGCGCGGGTTTTCTGTTTTTATTATCGCCGTATTTTTTGTATTCCAAACATCATTACACCCCTATTTTCTCCACCGTTTTTTCATGCTGACAATAGGCAATGACCGTAAAACCGGACAATGTACTTTTGCTATGCCCTGTATAAAAAAATCCGGTCACTGACCGGATTTCGTAATGTCTATGATTTCTTCATACTGGCTTTGATCGTGTCTACTTCAGCTTTTAGCTCCTTGTTTTCCTTGTCAAGCTGAATAAGGTACAATGTCAATTCTTCCACTTTTCGGAGGAGTTTGCTGTTCATCTCTTCCAGGTCAATGCCTTTCTCTTTCACCGCTTCCGCAGAGGGCATATCAGGCAAATGCTGATGCTGACTGATATATGCGTCCAGTTCCTGCAACGACGGCAGGCTGTAGTCTTTAGCAAATACATAATCCGGCCAGCGTTGCTGGTTCTTTACCACGATCCTTTCCGCTATCATATTACCGGCCACGGCCAACCGGTATCCTTTGGTATCGTGTACGCCTACCCCGACGTTACCTCCGTTAGGATTCAGGTATATGTTGCCTTGTTCTGCCGTAGGTGAAAAAGCCTGGATAAAACCACTGTTATCCTGGCCTACAGAAATCCCCAGCCCGCCCTGGAAATTAGGAGAGACGCAGGTGATATGATGGCCGCCGGAAAAGAGGTTCTGCTGGCTGGTGGGAACACGGATGGTCATACCGCCGGTCCTCCCTGTGCTGACAATTAGCGCATCCGATGTTGCCGGATAAATGGCCGGATACAAACTGGCGTCTCCCACCACCATACCGCCGGGCGCTGCTACCGGATCATATTGTTTAAAGGGTTGTACTTCCGTCACCTCTGTCGCTTTCGCCAGCTGTAACACAGGGTTTTGAACGTATCCTGTAAAGGAAAATTCAGTCAGCATAGAGTTATTGTCGATCATGACAGCCAGGTACTTCTGGCCGTTATAACGGAGTGTCACCAGAGAGGCCAGCTCATTGTAGCTGATAAGGCTTCCCCTGTCTGAATTATAGGCTGATGCGGTATTTACCTCTATGGTCCATTTCCGGTTCCACGACCCCATGTGGCCGCGTATACCGGTGATCTTTCCCATCACAAAACAGCCGTCCATAAGAGCACTGTCATAGGATTTATGTAGCAGGACGTAATTAAACCCCTGGCTGTCATCTGTACTGCCCGGGATTTCCGCATTCATCCAATAGGTCCTGGTGGGGGATGGCTGCCTGTCCTGTGTGATCGTATAGGTTGTTTGTGCATAGGTAGCAACCGAAAAAACTGCCATTAGCAGTAACGTACATGCAATTCTCTTCATGAAGTATAGGTTTGAAACAAAGAATAAAAACGGGTTTATCAGTTGTTGTTGGGTACTTTTATTTGCTGAACGGGTAACACAATAATAAAGGCAGTCCCTTCTCCTTCCACACTGGTAGCGGTAATAATCCCCTGGTGTTTGTCAATTACCTTCTTGGCAATGGCCAGTCCGATACCGGTGCCTTCGTAATGGTCTGCATTATGCAGGCGCTGAAAGATGGTGAATATTTTGGACAGGTACTTTTCATTAAACCCAATGCCATTATCGCGAATGGTTATACGGCAATAGTCGCCATCGGCCTGTGACAGACCGTCGACTGAACTTCCGGCTATGGTTTCAGCGGAGATATGAATTTCCGGGGCCAGGTCTTTCCGGGAAAATTTAAGGGCGTTACTGATGATGTTCTGGAACACCTGACGGATCTGCCCAGGAACAGCTTCAATATGGGGCAATTTTTCCACACGCACCACAGCTTGTTTCTCTGTAATGGTCAATTCAAGGTCGCTGATAATTTCCTGTACGACCACATTCAGGTCGGTTACTTCGTATATGCTTGCTGCCGACAACCGGGAATAGTTCAGGAGATCATTGATCAGCCGGGCCATTCTCTCCGATGAGCCTACGATCCTTTCCATATAGGACATAGCGCCGGGATCGGTTTTCAGGAAGCGGTCCCGCACAATGGCGCCAAACAGCTGTATTTTACGCAACGGCTCTTTAAGATCATGAGAGGCCACAGAGGCAAACTGTTGCAGATCGTGGTTACTGGCTTCGAGCGATTTGTTGATCTCCACCAGCTCTTCGGTCCTTTCCTTTACTTTCTGCTCTAATATTTCGTTGGTCTGTTTCTGATGGGCAATATCGGTGAAGGTGCCGATCCATTTGCTGATACCGGTATTTTCCCTCACAGGGATAATACGCAGCAGGTGACAGCGGAAACTATTGTCTGCCCTGTCTTTCAGGTAAACTTCCTTTTCCAGCGGCAGGCCGGCATACAATGTATCATCGAGGCATTGCCGCAGGCTTTTGTCCATTGGCAGGGTTTCCGGCAACAGCTGCAGGCTGTCGGCGTATTTAAACCAGTTGCGGTTGGCATATTCTATCTGTCCATCGGGGGTAACGGTAAAGGCTATCTGAGGCAGTACTTCGAGCATGGTATGCAGCTCGTTCACCTTTTCGCTGAGGGCGGCCTGCGCCAGCTTACGGACTTCCACTTCCTCCTGGAGCGATTGATGTATCTGCTTGAGCTCCTGCGACTGCTGGTAAAGGCGGGAGAACGTTTTTACTTTCATCAACAGGACGTCCGGATCTACCGGCTTGGTGAGATAATCGATACCACCGGAGTCGTAGCCTTTTACGATGAAACGCTTTTCTTTATTGACCGCAGACAGAAATATGATAGGAATATCCTTTGCCTTGCTGTAGCCGGAAATAGCTTCCGCCACCTCAAATCCGTCCATACTGGGCATCTGCACGTCCAGGATGATCAGGGTGTAGCTGTTTTTCAGTATTTTTTTTAACGCCTCTTCACCAGACAACGCCGTATCCACTTCAAACTGGTATAACTCAAGCGTTTTCCGGATGGATAAAATATTCTCAGGCTTATCATCAACAATCAAAATCATACATGAATTATTGGGCTGGAATTTTTTTTTCAATAACCATACCTCAACCGACCATCAGGCCGGCAAAACTATTAATAAAAGGCGCCATGTCGGCCGCTGCCAGCACGTAATCCACCGGCACAGCCTGTATGGCATGGCGTGGCATAAAATCCACGATGGCGGTGTCCGGGTCCTGTACGATGGTGATACCGCCGGCTTCATGCACATCTGCCAATCCTTCCACACCGTCGTCATTGGCGCCGGACAGCAACACGGCCATTGTTTGCGGGCCAAATACTTCCACTGCAGAAGTAAACGTAACGTCTATACTGGGACGGCTGAAATTTACTTTCTCGGAATAATCCAGGCTCAGCGTGCGATCTGTTTCTATCAACAAATGATAGTCACCCGGCGCAATGTAAATAGTGCCGGGCAGGAGCAGCTCTTTCTCTTCCGCCTCGCGGACAGGCAATGAGGTTTTGACGGCCAGTAACTCCGCCAGCACAGAATCTGAGCTGCTTTGCCTGTGCAGGACAATGATCACCGCTGCATTCAAACGTACCGACAGCCCCGGCAATAATGTCAGGATAGCCTGTAAACCACCGGCGGAACCGCCGATCAACACCACGCGGGAAGCTGTGTCCATAGTTATTTTGTTGATTACAGATGATGTTTCCGCCAGATCTTCTCTTTACCGTCCAACTGCCTGAACTGCCCTGACACAGTGGTAAAGTTAAGCGATTCCTTGCTGCCCAGCGCCAGGAAGCCCAGTGGCTCCAGGCTGTCGCAAAACAGCCGCAGCACTTTATCCTGCAGCATTTTATTAAAATAGATCAACACGTTCCGGCAGATGATCAACTGGAATTCATTGAACGAACCATCTGTGACCAGGTTATGGGGAGAAAAAATAATTTTCCCTCCAAGGTCCTGCCTGAACTTAGCATATTCGTAGTTGGCCGTATAGTACGATGAAAAATCCTGTACTCCGCCGGCTTCCATGTAATTGCGCGAATATTGCTGCATCTGTGAAAGCGGGAAAATACCGGTCCTCCCTTTTTCCAGCACACTGGTATTAATGTCTGTTGCATAAATCACTGATTTATGCAACAGGTTAGCCTCATGCAGCAAAATAGCGAAAGAATACACTTCTTCCCCTGTAGAGCAGCCGGCATGCCATATCCGGATAAGCGGATATGTGGCCAGCACCGGCAGTACCTGTTGACGAAGCGCATAATAAAACTGCGGATCACGGAACATCTCCGTTACATTTACCGTGATCTCCTCCACAAAACGCGACGCATAATCTGCGTCAGTAATAATACGATAGCGGAATTCTGCAAAGCTCGGGAAACGGTCCAGCTGAAAAAGATGATTCACCCGCCTGTTAATGGAGGCATGTGCGTACTCGGTAAAGTCATACCCATAACGCTCCAGCACATCGTTGAGTAACATGCTCACTTCCTGTTCACTAATATGATTCCTGTTCACAGCTTATACAGATAAGTATTGTTGTAGCTGCGAGAGCAACACATCTACATCAACTGGTTTTGAAATATAGTCGTCAGCACCCGCTTCAAGGCATTTCTCCCGGTCACCCACCATTGCTTTGGCTGTTACCGCAATAATGGGCAGATGCTTTACCCCTTCTTTGGCCCGCAGCGCCGCAATGGTTTCATAGCCGTCCATGTCGGGCATCATAATGTCCATCAGCACCACGCCTACCTGATGCCCACCGTTCAGCAGCGCCAGTCCTTCTGCGCCGGTAGAAGCAGCAATACAGGGTATCCCGCGGGAGCGCAACACAGCCTTTAACGCAAAAATATTGCGGGCGTCATCATCTATGATCAGTACTTTTTTCTGCTCCATATTATTTCATGCCTTTATCGTATAGCCATACACGTAATAACGAAATCAACTGGTCTACGTCCACGGGTTTGGAGATATAGTCTGACGCGCCTGCTTTCAGGCATTTCTCCCGGTCACCCATCATGGCTTTGGCCGTGACGGCGATGATCGGCAGATGGGCCATTGAAGGCTGCTTGCGAATAGCGGCAATAGCGTCGTAGCCATCCATTTCCGGCATCATCATATCCATCAGCACAATATCCACGGTATGTTCATTGAGTTGCTGCAGCGCCTCTTTTCCGTCTACCGCGGAAAGCACTTTCATCTGGTGCATCTCCAGCGCTTTCGTGAGCGAGAAAATATTGCGTACATCATCATCGGCCACCAGTACGGTCTTGCCTTTCAGCACTTCGTTGAGCAGCGACATTTTGCTGTTGCCGGTTTGTGCGGCCGCATTGTTTTCTGATACCAGGTGCAGGAACAGTGACACCTCGTCCAGCATGCGCTGATAGGAATGTGCCGTTTTTACGACGATGGAATCTGCGTACTGCCGTATCCGTTGTTCTTCCGCCCGCGAAAGGCTTTTGCCGGTAAATATAATGATGGGCAGGTTTTCCAGCCCTTTGATTTCTTTTACCGTTTCCAGTGTTTCATAGGCCTGCTGGTCAGGAATACCCATGTCCAGTATCACGCAGTCCACATCTTTCTGCTGCAGTAATTGTACACCGTCGGTAACAGTACTGCTGATTTCTGAATTCACCTGGTAGTTGCCCAGGAAATAGGCTAGCGCTTTGGCGTGTTTGGCATTCTCCTCCAGTATCAGCACCTTTTTGGTGGAACGTTGCAGAACAAATTCCAGCTTCTCAAAGATGTGCTGCATGCTTTCCATGGTGACCGGCTTGCTCACAAAGTCAACCGCGCCTTTCATCAGGCTTTCCTTTTTCGCTTCCAGCGAAGAGATGATGTGTACGGGTATCGGGCGGGTGACCGGATCATTTTTCAATTCTTCCATTACCTGCCAGCCGTCTTTCACCGGCAACTGGATATCGAGCAGGATGCCGACAGGCCGGTATTTGCGGGCCAGTTCACCGGCCATGTCGCCTCTGACAGTAACAACGCCTTTATATCCCCGCTGACGGGTAAATTCAAGCAGTGCTTTGGCAAAGTAAGTATCGTCTTCCACAATCAGCACAATGGAGTCCCCTGGTTGAATATGGTCACGGTCATCAGGGATATCACCGGGAATCAGTGGCGCCAGGTAAGACATGCCTCCTTTGGCAGCCAGCCCTTCGTCCACTACAGTAGGCTCTTTGATGGTTGTTGGTGAAGCTACCGGGGCTGAAGTGGTCTGTTCATATTTTCGTGCTACCGGTACCGTTACTGAGAATTCGCTGCCGTCTTCGCCGTTGCTTTCAAGGGAAATGTGGCCGCCCAGCAGCTTGGCCAGTTCGCGGCTGATAGACAGCCCCAGTCCGGTTCCACCGTATTTGCGACGGGTAGAGCCGTCAGCCTGCTGGAACGCTTCGAAGATCACCTGTTGTTTTTCCACCGGAATACCGATGCCTGTGTCTTTTACCACAAAGCGGATAGTACCGGCTATATCGCCCCGCTGTACTGATAGCGTAACAGAACCTTTGGCGGTAAATTTCAGGGCATTGGAGAGGAAATTTTTGAGTATCTGCTCCAGCCTTATCTGGTCTGTCTCTATTGATGCCGGCGCACCAGGCATGGCAGCCAGGTGCAGCGCCAGTCCTTTGTCCCGTGCAATCGGCTCAAACAGCGCCTGCATATTGGAGAGGATATTTTCAATGTATACCTGGCCATATTCCAGTTCCATCTTACCGGATTCTATCTTGGAGAGGTCCAGTATTTCATCTATCAGCGTCAGCAATCCTTTACCGGAGGAATTGATGACCTGCGCGTATTCCACCTGGTCGGCATTCAGGTTATGGTCATGGTTTTCAGACAATAACCGTGACAGCAGCAGGATGGAATTGAGCGGCGTGCGCAGCTCATGTGACATATTGGCGAGGAACTCTGACTTATACTTGGTGCTGAGTGCCAGCTCTTCTGCTTTTTTGTGGATATCGAGGTTTCGTTCCACGATGATCTGGTTTTTCTCTTCCAGCATGCGGCTTCTCTCTTCCAGTTCAGCATTGGACTGCATCAGTTCTTCCTGTTGCACTTTAAGTTCTTCTTCCGATACCTGCAGTTTCTGTGTTTGTGCTTCCAGTTCCGCGTTGAGGCTTTCCAGCTCGCTGTGTTGCACCTGTAGTTCTTCTGCCTGTGACTGTGTTTCCTCCAGCAGTTCCTGCAGACGTATGCGGCTGCGGGTGCTTTGAATGGCCACAGCTATACTGTGGGATGCCCGTGTCATATATTGCATGGCGCTTTCGCTGAAAGGAAACAGCGAACCGATTTCCACCACGCCTTCCGCTATGCCGGCGTGTATCAGTGGTATAATAAACACATGTCCGGGTTGTGCGGAGACTGACCCTCCGGCGATGTGCAGGAAATTATCAGGGGTGTCACGGAGGTGTATCGGCTTACGTTGAAGCAATGCCTGCCCCATCAGTGTTTTGCCGGCTGCCACTACGGGGGGAGCCGGATATTGGTCCGACAGCGCGTGCCCGGCGGAGAAATGCAGGTCGCCATTCTGGCGGATGTAGAGCACGCCTGTTTGCGCGCCGGTATATTGTACCAGATCGGACAAAGCGTCTTTGGTGAGGGACTGCATGTCCCTTTCAGTCAGCAGCGTTTCACTCATTTTGTTAAGCCCTGCCTGTACCCATATCTCCTGTTCATTTTCCTCGCGGAAGGCTTTCAGATCAGCCGCCATTTGTACTACGGCGTTACCGAGCGTATCTTCATTACTGCGGGGTTTCACGGCGATATTAAAATCTCCCTTGCCGATGCTGTCCGCTGCCATGGCCAGCTCCTGGCCGGTCAGATCAATAGCGGCGAGTGATTTTGACAAGCTGCCGATGGCATCCCTTGTACGGATATCGGGCGCTTCCCCGCTCATGCCTTTGGCTATTTTATCGGCCGCAGAACGCAGTATGTTCAGGCTTTCGGTAATCGTCTTGGCAGTGTAGGTAACGAACGCTATCACTAACACTACAATAAGCACCAGGAAAACAAGATAGCGTGTTTTGAGGTCATTTTCTTTCTGTGCAATGGTACGCGCCTCTTTGCTGACCTTGTCCACAATACTGCGTTGCAGCTGTTTGAGCTGGTCTACCGCCGCGCTGGAATTGTCCCACCATGAGTCTGCATTGAAAAGGGTATCTATCTTCCGGTTTTTGATAGTATTGCTGATAAAATCGGAGGTGATCACGTATTCGTTGCTTTTCTCTACTTTCAGCAGGGCAGCAGCATTGGCGGGGGATGATTTATCAAGGAATTCGGCCCGCAGCGAAGCATACATGTCGTTGTTGTTTTCGATGCGGGAGAAGTCGTCCGGCCACACTTCCTTTTTCAGGATGAAGTAGTAGAGGTCCATCCGTATGAGGCCCTGGTAGGCGGCCATCTGCGCCAGCAGGTACTGTGAATTAAGGTCCTGCTGCAGGGGCTTCAACACACTGATATCCGGTGTACTGGCGTGCGCCAGGTTGTTGAGCCGGAAGATCAGATTGGAATAATAATCCAGCACTTCCCGTTGTGGCATGCTCTTATTGTCGATCTCTTTTCTTTTTTTCGGGAGCGTATTGAGCAGCGAATAGGTAAAAAAACGGCTATCGGCCGCCAGCAGCCTGGATTTCACGGCATCGATGGCGAGGTCTGTTTTGGCCCGCTGCATCAGCAGGTCGTTCTGGGAGTAGTTGCCCAGCACGTAATTCACGCTGGAACGGCGTTCCATATGTATTTCATCGGCCACCTTCATCACGGTGGCGGCTGTACTTACGTCCTGTAGCAGGTTTTCGATGCTGCGGATATCCTCACTCTGTTTGTTGAATATCTGGATACCCAGATAAATAAGGCATATCAAGGGAACAATAGCAATCAGGAATAACTTCCTGGGCAGTGGCAGCTGCATAAAAAATTTCTTCATCCGCCTGAGCTCGTTTAATTTTTTTTCAGGAAAATATAAATGTTGGGTAATGGCATCACAAACCGTATACCTAACTAAACCAGTGCTATGAAAATACCAACAAAATCATAAATTTGTCTTTATTCTAAATCTCATATGGTGAGCAGCTGTAAATATTCCTCTGTACTTTTAATTGATGATGACGTGGACGACAGGATGATATTTGGCGACGTATTGAAAGAGTTGGTGCCGGATATTATTTACAACGAAGCTATCAACGGTGAAGATGCCCTTGCGCGGCTGGAAGAAGGTTTAGTACCTGATCTGATCTTCCTGGACCTCAATATGCCGCGGGTAGACGGTAAGCAGTTCCTGGCAGAACTACGGCAGATTGAACATCTTCGTCACATTCCTGTTATCATCTATACTACATCTTCCCATGAATCGGATAAAAAGGAAACCCGTGCGTTGGGCGCCTCCTATTTTATCACCAAACCGAATAGTCTGCACGAACTGAGTCAGCTGCTGAAGGGTATCCTGGAACAGACGATCCAGTATTCCCTGTAGCCGTACCGCATTAAAAAAGGCCTTGCAAGGAATTGCATGGCCGGATATTTATTATTGTTAAGATATTCGATTTTTTGTCGCAGGACAACCTGACAGGACCTTGGAAAGTTCACCCCAAAACACACACCCATGGCCCATCTCCTGTACAGGCAGTGTTGTATTACAGCATCCTGGTCAATCCAATAAATATATATAAACGATTTTAATATCCAGAAATTATTTATGAAGCTGGACAACCTGCTTCAAACTTAATAAATTGCACGTTCTAATCTAATGGTATTATGAATCTGGAAGAACTGGAAAGGTTATATCAGGAACAGGCATACACGGTAGCGACGATTGAACTGGAAACATATCTGGAAGAGCATCCGGCCGAAGCCGCCGCGTGGTACCTGATGGGCAAGTGCAGGCTTGAAATAGCCAAATCCGCCGAGGACAGGGAGGAAATGACCACTGCATACCAAACCGCATACGAAGCATTCAGCAAAGCATTGGAATACAACCCTCAACATGTCCAGGCGAGGGTCCACCGCGCTTATATGGGCGCCAATGTTATCAACGATAAAGTAGCAGAAACACTGGAAGATTGCCAGTTTATCCTTGATCAGGGTGATGAGGAACTGATCACCAAAGCGCTCCTGTACCGCTTTCAGATATGGGTGCTGCAAAATGAAACAGACAAAGCCCTGGCAGATATGCACCGCAATCTGGAAATCTACCAGTCGCTCTACCACGATGACCTCCCGCAGCTCAATGTGGCGCGGTTCCAGTGCTACACCCGCATAGGCGACGTATACTATCACAACGACAATAAACCTACCGCACTGGATTATTACCGGCAGGCATTCCAATGCACCGTATACAATAACCGCACCCTCTCCACCCTGCATTTTGCCCTCGAAATGGCAGACTACGACTTCGCCGCGGAAATGCTGCACATCGCCAGCACTTCGGGAGAACAGGAAGAGGAAGACATGCTGAAAATACTCCACCAGGTAAAAGCCCTGCTGGACCAGGGTGTACGGCACCCCGCACTGGCCAGGGAATTCTGCTGGGGCACCATCGACTTCTGGCACCAGTTCTACGGTGAAGATGAAGCGGAAGGCACGCTGGAACAGATATCCACCGGCAAACGCTTTATCTCCCTGTACCCGGAGGAGAGTTATTTTTATCACTTCACCGCTACCGCCCTCTTTAATATCGGCAGCTACAGCGAATCACTGCCGTATTATGAAAAGGCGATAGCCATGCGGCCTTACCCGTCCACCATTATCCGGTGGTACTATGCCCATTACAAAACACATGGGGAGTTCCCGGACAACTGGACCGATCTCGATTACCCTATTGCGTACGACTGGTATTCGGCCGGCGTGGTATGTAATGAACTGCTGCAGGAAGAGCAAGCCTCAGGGCCCCGTCAGATACTGACGCAACTGAAAAAATACCTCTACCAGAAAGCATACGCCCTGTATTATCCCTACTGGTACGAAAATACCGGTTCGTCTTACGCCGGCCATCCGCACCATTTTGCCATGTGCTGCAACAACTACGGCATCACGCTGTTTGAACTGGGCGCATATGAAGAAGCTATTCATATCCACAGCGTAGGGTATAACATGTCCCCCTTCTGGGAGCAGCTGGAATCCCGCGCCGACGCGTTTCATCAGCTGGGGAAATATGCCGAAGCCGTGGCCGACCGGCAGATGATCCTCAACACTTTTATCTCCAGCCTGCCGCTGGTATATTACGTGTCTATCCATGAACGGATCATTGAAGACCTCACCGCACTGGAACGCTATGACGATGCCATGGCCCTCTATAATAAGATCCTGACGGAATATGAAGAGTGGATTACCAACGATATGGACGAACTGGAAGAAGAAGAAAAAGAAATCATCATCTATAACATAGACCGCATCAAAACCGGCCGCGCCTTTATCAAAACAGACAGTCAGGACGACCTGCACGAAAGGATACAGGCCCTCGAAAAACATCTCGAGGAAAAACCCGACGACAGTGACGCCTACTTCAACCTGATGTACCTGTATTATGACAATGGCCAGTACGAACACTGCATCGGCGCTGTCAATAATCGTATATCCATTGGCGGTATAGCCAAACTGCCGCTGGTATCGCAGATGAAAATCTTCTACTTCAGAGGTAAAGCCGCACTTAAACTGAACAGGCACGAAGCTGCCATCCAGGATATGCTGCAAACCCTGGAAATCATGTCCCGTGGTGATGAATCAGACAATTCACCGAACAACCGCTGCGGCGTATATGCTTTCCTCGCAGAAGCGTACCTGGGACTGGAAGACTACGACAACAGCCTGCAATACGCCAATCAATGCGTGCAGACCTATAAAGACATGAACTGGAGCTGGGACGCAGAATCGTCCGCTTTCTATTACACGATGGCTTTGGCACAGGAAGGCAAGGGAGACCTGAGCGCCTGCCGCAAAACCATTGACCGTATCCTGGAAAAAGACCCGGGCTTTCAACCGGCAGTTAGTAAAAAGGCCGGATTGAAAAACGGCAGCGGGCTGTTTTCGTTTCTGAGGAAGAAGAAAGATTAATTAATCGTAATAAAAAAGAAAAAGCGCAGAGTTGACCTCCGCGCTTTTTCTTTCTATCGTGATTTGTTAATTGATCAGAACTTTATTCCGTACCAGCAGACACGCGCCGATGATACCAGACTTTTCGCCGAGGCCGGAGATACGCAGCTTGGTATCGTTGTTCACCAGACTGAGGGAGTATTTATTCACCGCGCTTTTAATAGGCAGCCGGATATAATCCTGTGTGGCTGCCAGGCTTCCGCCCAGGATCACCAGTTCAGGGTTGAAGATATTGATCAGCAGGGCGATGCCGCGGCCGAGGTTTTCTCCTATTTTAGCTATCAGCTCGATCGCGAGCACATCATCATGTATAGCAGCGTCAATAATATCTTCCAGCTGGATGTTGTCCGGCGCGCCGGGTTTGCGGCTCAGCATGGAGGAAGAGCCTTCCCGTAATTTGTCCTGGAACATGCGGGTAAGCGCCCATCCGGAGGCTTCTGTTTCCAGGCATCCTTTTTTCCCACAATGGCAGATGATTTCATTATCAAACAGCGGGATATGCCCCACTTCACCACTATAGCCTGATTTACCGTAATACAGCTGGCCGTCTATCAGCACGCCCATCCCAATGCCATAGTCGAGGTTCAGAAAAAGAACATTCCGTTCCCCATGTACCGCATCGGAGCTGAATTCGCCGTAAGCCATAGCACGGGAGTCGTTTTCCAGGAAAACACGGATACCGATTTTCGACTCGATAATTTTACTCAGCGGCTCTTCATCAAAATAGAAAAAGCTGTAACTATAGCCGGTGGCGTAATTGATACGACCCGAGAGATTGATGCCGATGCCCAGTATTTTTTCCCGCGGCACAGGCAGACCGTCGATAAAATTGCTGATAAGCGTACAAAGTTCTTCCAGGGAAGCTTTGTTGTTATCCAGTTTATAGGGAATATTCTCTTCCGTGCAGACCAGGTTCTTCTGCAGGTCAGACAGTCCCAGGTTAAGATGATGTTGTTTTACATCTACTCCTATAAAAAATGCGGAATCAGGTACCAGGCCGTACAGGTTGGGTTTCCGGCCGCCGGTAGATTCCACTTTTCCGTAATCTTTTACCAGGCCGTCCTGGATCAGGTCATTGAGCAGGGTGGTTACTTTGGGTGCGCTAAGGTTGAGCTGTTTGCACATATCGGCAATGGTGGCATTGCCGATGTTGGCGAAGTAGGCCAGTGCGGCCTTCTTCAGGTGAATGTTCTTATAGGCTACCCCGGTAAGATTTTCATTGTTCAATTCCTCGAAAAAGGTTTTAGCCATATAGTGTGCTTTACTTGATTGAGGGGCCAAGTTAATAACGTTATTCTTAATAATTATTAAAAGCAGGCGCGATCAAATCGATTATTTACATAAACGGACAATATTTCAAAAATTATTTTATTATTTAACAAGAATAAATAAAATTTATTAATTAGTATTAGCAGTTAGTAATTAATTTTTTTATTTTAGTCGTCTATCCAGCTCTTTTATGATTGATATCAGACGAATTATTATCAGCCAACTTCTTTGTCTTTTCGCCTGGCAGCTCAATGCCCAGTCGCTGCAAACCGACCTGCTCATTATCGGCGGCGGGGCCAGTGGCACCACAGCCGGCATACAGGCTGCCCGTATGGGCGCCCGCGTAACGATTCTGGAAGAAACCACCTGGCTGGGAGGCATGCTCACCTCCGCCGGCGTTTCCGCCATAGACGGCAACAATACCCTGCCATCAGGCCTCTGGGGCGAATTCCGGGAACAGCTGCACCAACATTACGGCGGCCCCCAGGCCGTAGCCACCGGCTGGGTAAGCAACACCCTCTTTGAACCATCGGTAGGCAATAGTATCCTGCAACAGCTGGCTGCCAAAGAAAAACAGCTGCAAATATTTTTTAACACCAGCTGGACAAGCGTCAAAAAAATCAACGGCCGCTGGCAGGTCAGCTTCATCCGCAACAACCAGCCAGGCACTATAGAAGCGCTACTGATCATAGACGCCACCGAACTGGGCGATATCATGGCCGCCACCCACACCGCCTACCGCACCGGCATGGACAGCCGTATGGAAACCGGTGAAGCCGTGGCACCGCTCAAAGCCAACAACTATATCCAGGTACTTACCTATGTGGCCACGCTTAAAGATTATGGCGCCGGCGCCAACAAAACCATTCCCCGCCCGGCAGGATATAATCCCGGTATCTTCCGCTGCTGCTGCGCCAATGATGATCCCTATAGCAGCAACGGTGGTAAAATGAACTGCGACCATATGATGCAGTACGGCAAACTGCCCAATCACAAATACATGATCAACTGGCCCGGCTGCGGCAACGACTACCCGCTCAACGTCATCGAAATGACCCGCGAAGCCCGCACCCAAGCCCTGCAACAAGCCAAACTACATACGCTCCGTTATGTCTACTACCTGCAAACAGAACTGGGCTACAAACATCTCGGTATCGCTGATGATGAATATCCTACTGCCGACAAACTGCCCATGATCCCCTACTACCGGGAGGCCCGCCGCCTCAAAGGCATCGCCACGCTTAGTTTTAACCATTTGGCTAATCCTTTCGGGCAACCGGAAGCCTATTATCGTACAGGCATTGCCGTAGGAGATTACCCGATTGATCACCATCAGGAAAAAGATCCGGCAGTACCGAAAATAGATTTCTCCAAAGCCAAAGTGCCCTCCTACAATATTCCGCTCGGCTCCCTGATACCCGCTACCACAGACGGACTGATCGTGGCTGAAAAAAGCATCAGCGTCACCAATATCGTTAACGGCGCCACCCGCCTGCAACCGGTCGTACTGCAGCTGGGCCAGGCCGCCGGCGCGTTGGCGGTCATCTCCCTGCAACAAAAAATACAACCACGGCAGGTAGCCGTCAGGCAGGTGCAGCAGGCCCTGCTGAAAGCAGGCGTATATCTCATGCCTTACATCGATGTGCCGAAAGAACACCCGCACTTCGCCGCCATACAACGTATAGGCGCTACCGGTATACTTCGCGGCACCGGCATACCGCATACCTGGGCCAATCAAACCTGGTTCTATCCACAGCGGCCCATCAGTGAATATGAATTTACACAGGGACTGCTCACCTACTACCCGGATGCGCGGAAGCTGACGCCCACCGGGCAGGACCTCACCCCTGCCTTTCTGATAAAAGCCTGGCAGACTGCCGGCATTACCGTCACCTACGACCAAATAGCGGCTGCATGGCATGAGCTGCAGCTCAGCACTGTCCTGCACGAAAGTCTGCCGCTTAACCGCGAAATGGCCGCCGTACTGACCGACCATTTCCTTCACCCTTTTGATATTCCTGTGTCCTTTACCGGCGCTGTTCAACCATAAAACCACCACATCATGAAAATAACAGGCACTTTCCTCGACGAGATCAGTCACGATATCCCGCACCAGAACTGGGGCCGGGCAGAATGGGACGCCGATTTCTCCCATATGAAAGCCGTTGGCATAGACACGGTATTTCTTATCCGCAGCGGGTTTCAACGCTGGCTCACCTATCCTTCCAAAGTTGTGATGCAGGAAGAAGGGGGCTATGAGCCTCCCGTAGACCTGGTAAAAATGTTCCTCGAACTGGCCGACAAACACCATATGAAATTCTACTTCGGCCTGTACGACTCCGGTAAATACTGGTGGAAAGGCGATTTCCAGAAAGAGGTCGACATCAACCTGAAAGTCATTGATGAAGTATGGAAAAATTACGGTCATTATAAATCCTTCCAAGGCTGGTACCTTACACAGGAAGTAAGCCGCCGCACCGGTAAGGTAATTGACCTCTACGCCAAACTGGGCAAGCATTGCAAGGATATCTCCAATAATCTGCCCACCCTCATATCCCCCTGGATAGATGGCAAAAAAGCGGTGATGGCCGCATCTTCCACTATCACCAGAGAAGAGGCGGTGTCACTAAAACAACATGAAAGCGAGTGGAGCGAAATATTCGATGGCATCAAGGGCGTAGTGGACGCTGTCGCCTTCCAGGATGGCCATATCGAATTCCATGAGCTGCCCGATTTCTTTGCCGTTAACAAAAGGATGGCCGACCGCTACGGCATACAATGCTGGACCAACGCCGAATCCTTCGACCGCGACATGCCCATCAAATTCATGCCCATCAAGTTTGAAAAACTGCGCATGAAGCTGGAAGCCGCACGTAAAGCGGGTTACGACAAAGCTATTACCTTCGAGTTCTCACATTTTATGAGCCCGCAGTCAGCTTACCTGCAGGCCGGGCACCTCTATAACCGCTATAAAGAATACCTCAAAACCCTCTGATCAATGAACAGAACAATGGAATTTCACGATTATGCCACGTTGTACCGCAACAACCTGTTGAACGATGTCATCCCCTTCTGGATGCAGCATTCACCAGATACACAATATGGCGGCTATTTTACCTGCCTCGACCGCGACGGTAAAGTGTTCGATACAGACAAGTTCATCTGGCTGCAATGCCGGGAAGTATGGTGTTTCGCGATGCTGTACAATAAAGTGGAACAAAAACAGGAGTGGCTGGACATGGCCGTCCAGGGTGCGGAATTTCTCCGGAAACACGGGCGCGACAAAGACGGGAACTGGTATTTCTCCCTTACCCGTACCGGCGAACCGCTGATAGCGCCTTATAATATTTTCTCTGACTGTTTTGCCGCCATGGCTTTCGGGCAACTGTACCAGGCCACCGGCAATGCAGACTACAGCGATATTGCCATCAGCACTTTCCACAATATCCTTCGCCGCCAGGACAATCCGAAAGGGCATTATTCCAAAGCTGTCCCTGGTACCCGGCCATTGCAGAACTTCGCGCTGCCCATGATACTCTGCAACCTGGTGCTGGAAATGGAGTCACTGCTTGATAAACAGCTGGTGGAAGATACCATCCGACAGGGCGTCCATACCGTGATGGATATTTTTTATCAGCCCGATGAAGGCCTCATCATGGAAAACATTACACCGGAAGGCCAGCTCTCCGATTCCTTTGAAGGCCGCCTGATCAACCCCGGCCATGGGCTGGAGGCCATGTGGTTTGTGATGGACCTCGCCACCCGCAACAACGATTCCGCGCTGATCACCAAAGCCAAAGACATTGCGCTCTCACTGCTGGAATATGGATGGGACCAGGAATACGGTGGCATCTTCTATTTCCTGGATGTAAAGGGATACCCGCCCCAGCAGCTGGAATGGGACCAGAAACTGTGGTGGGTGCACATAGAAACCATCATCAGCCTGTTGAAAGGTTACCTGCATACCGGTGATGAAAAATGCTGGCAGTGGTTTAAAAAAGTACACGATTATACCTGGAAACATTTCCCGGATCCTGAAAATGGTGAATGGTTTGGTTATCTTAACAGGCAGGGGCAGCCGCTGCTTCCGCTCAAAGGCGGTAAATGGAAGGGCTGTTTCCACGTGCCAAGAGGACTTTACCAGAGCTGGAACACGCTGCAGCAACTGGCAGCCAAACAAGCATTATCTACTCAACCTAAATAGCTATGGCGGTAATATCCACAACCAACCAGCCACAGGTCACCGTCTCCGGCAGCCGGCAATCTTATATGCCGGCCCTCGTTTCGCTGGCCGTACTGTATTTCATGATGGGTTTCATCACCTGTCTGAATGATACGCTGGTACCTTTTTTCAAGAAAGGGTTCACACTTACTTATTCCCAGTCGTCGCTGGTACAGTTTTATTTCTTCCTCACCTACGGCATCATGTCGGTGCCTGCCGGCAGGATCGTAAGCCGTACCGGCTACAAGAAGGGAATGGTGCTGGGTTTTGCCATTGCGGCCATAGGCGGGCTACTGTTTTATCCGGCATCCGTGTATCATCAGTATGTGCTGTTTCTGGCGGCGCTGTTTGTCATCGCCATCGGCATTGTACTGTTGCAGGTGGCCGCCAATCCCTACATTACAGCACTGGGGCCTGCCCATACCGCCTCTGCGCGGTTAACGCTGATACAGGGCGTAGGCTCTGCAGGCACCACTGTGGCGCCGTTGTTCGGCGCCCACTTCATCCTGGCCAGACTGGCAGAATCGCACGCCTCCAGCGAGGCCGTAAGATATCCGTACCTCGGCATAGCAGCGTTGTTGCTGCTGATCGCTTTTGTTGTTTCGCGTTTATCCCTTCCCGTTATCAGTACTACCGGAAGTGCCGGTAAAGCCGGGCATGATGACGGCAAAGGTGTCTTCTCTTACAGGAACCTGCGTTTCGGCATTATAGGCATTTTCGTGTATGTAGGGGCGGAGGTGGCTATCGGTACTTTCCTGACCAACTATATCACCGACCTGCTGGGTGTTCCGGAGAATGTGGCCAACAATTATGTGGCCTTTTACTGGGGAGGCATGCTGGTGGGCCGTTTGCTGGGCGCCGGCCTGTTGCGCGTGCTGCCGCCGGCCAGGGTGCTGGCCGTATGTGCCCTGGGGGCGATAGCGCTGATACTGTTGTCTGTCAGCACCTCCGGGCTGCTGGCCGTGTGGAGCATGATTGCGGTGGGGCTATGCAATGCGATTATGTTTGCCACTATTTTTTCTTTGTCGGTAGAAGGCGTTGGCCGTCATACTACTTCCGCGTCGGGACTGTTGTCTACCGCCATCTGTGGCGGTGCAGTGATCTCGTACGCCCAGGGACTGCTGAAGGACCACGCTACCTGGCAGATCGCTTTTCTGATACCGGTCATCTGTTATCTCTATATCCTGTTTTATGGCCTCAATGGGCATAAAGCATCAAAACAGCCTGTATGAAACGGAGAGATTTTTTAAAACGGTCGGGCATGGCTTCCGGTGCGCTGTTACTGCCCTCTTTTGTGCAGGCAGCCGTACGGGGTACGCAGCCGCCTGCGGGCCGCCGGGTAGTGTTTATCCGGCTGCAGGGCGGCAATGACGGGCTGAATACCATTATTCCCTATAGTCAGGAATGTTATTATCAACAGCGGCCGCAGCTGGCTATTCCGGCAGCGGAAGTGCTGCCGGCTTCCGGCGGCTGGGGCTTCCATCCGGCCCTGGAGGAGCTGATGCCTGTTTATGAGCGGCGACAGCTGCTGGTGCTGCAACAGGTAGGTTACCCTGGTACCGATCAATCGCATTATCATTCCGGCCAAATATGGCGTACCGGCTGCTGTCAGGGGCTGGGGGCCAATCATTGGTTGCCCGCGTCTGTGCCTGTAGCGGATTACGGGGAACAGGATTTTAACCTGTCGTTAGAGGATATCGCCCGCAGGATTATTCAGGGAGATGTGACCGCTGTTTATCATGTGTCCCTGGATGGCTTTGACACTCATCAGTTTCAGCGGGTGCAGCATGATCCGCTGCTGGCCGACTATGCGCGTGGCGTGCGGCGGCTGTTGCAACAGCTGGAGGAGAACGGCCAGCTGGACAATACGCTGGTGGTCACCTGGTCGGAATTTGGCCGTAGCCTGAAAGAGAATGTGCGCCGGGGAACTGATCATGGCGAGGCGAACCAGGTCCATATTTTCGGCAGCCGGCTGAAACAGTGGGGCATAGAAGCCTGTACGCTGGGCGATGGCCACCTGCCGGTGCGGACAGACTTCCGCAGCGTATATGCTACTATTGCCAGCCGCTGGCTGGCAGCAGACAGCAGGCTTAATGGCCGCTTTCCGGCCATGGCTTGGCTCTAGTGCCTATTTCAGGGGCCTTTTCGCGGGATTCCGTTCACAAATTTTTTTAATTCATAGAAAATAATACCTTTGCAGTCCTTTTTGAGTAAAAAAGGACTGCTTTTTTACTTATTTTCGCGCGGCCCTCCGGGGCTGGCGGCTGAAAGCAAAAGTTCTTATTTTTATCAGTTCCGGGTGTGGTGAAATTGGTAGACATGCCAGACTTAGGATCTGGTGCCGCAAGGCATGGGGGTTCGAGTCCCTCCACCCGGACATATACTATTAAGTGGCAATGTGTCAATATGGCAACGTGATAATGCTATGCTTTCCTTCACTTTCATTGTCACTGCGCTCCTATCTGACGCGCTCTCACCTAATCATTTGTCTTTTATTATTTTTTAATTTCCTGCCATTCCTGCTTGCCGTTGTGACTTCATGGCAGAAAATCAAACAAGGAATCATTATTGCTTCTTAAAGAACATTTTTATACAATTCAATTATGGCAACCGTTACCAGAGAAAACATTGGTTTATTGAACGATAAGATCACTGTGAAAGTGAGCCAGGAAGATTACCTTCCTAATTTTGACAAAGCAGTAAAACAATTCAGCAAAAATGCAAATATCCCCGGCTTCCGTAAAGGAATGGTACCTGCCGGTATGGTTAAGAAGATGCACGGTCCTGCCATTTTCGGCGACGAAGTGCTGAAAACCGTGGAAAAGGAGCTGATGGGTTATGTACAGGCAGAGAAACTGGATATTTTCGGTCAGCCGCTCTCTCTGGAAAAAACTGCTAAAAACCTCGATTTCGCTAATCCGGAAGAATATGCTTTCGAGTTTGAAGTAGGCCTGAAACCAACTTTTGAAGTTACTCCGCTCGAAAACGACAAAACTACCCTCACCCGTTACAAAGTGATCGTAACTGATGAAATGGTAAACGACGAATTACAGCGTTTACAGCTGAAAGGTGGCAAACCTTCCGAGGTGGAAGCCGTTTCTGTTGAAGATGACATCATCAATGTTACTTTCGAAGAAGCTGACGCTAAAGGCAACGTGGTAGAAGGTGGTATCACCAAAGAAAACAGCCTGCTGGTGAAATACTTCACTGACGCTGTTCAGGCTGAGCTGAAAGGCAAAAAAATCAACGACAGCATCGTGATTGAACTGGGCAAATCTTTTGATGAGCAACGTTTGGGCTGGGTCCTGAAAGACCTGGGCTTTGAAGCCGGCGATAAAGAAGCCGCTAAAAAGCACTTCAAACTGACGATCACCAAAATCACCCTGATCGAAAAAAGAGAATTGAACGAAGAATTTTTCAAAGAAGTTTATCCTGCTGACAGCATCACCACTGAAGAAGCTTTCCGCGCTAAACTGAAAGAAGAAATCGCGAAATACTGGGATTCAGAAAGCCGTAACCACATGCACAACGACCTGTTTGAAGTGCTGGTTCATGAAACGCCGATCGAATTACCAAAGGATTTCCTGAAACGCTGGCTGCAGGTAGGTGGTGAAAAACCTAAAACCGCAGAAGAAGCTGAAAAAGAATTCCCGGGTTTCGACCATCAACTGCGCTGGACACTGATCAGCGATAAACTGGTTCGTGAGAATAAACTGGAAGTTTCTTTCGAAGATCTGAGAGAAAACGCCAAACAAAAAGTACTGGGCTACTATGGTGGCGCCGCTGCTGACGGAGCTGAATGGCTCGACAGCTACCTGGACCGCCTGCTGCAGGACGAAAAATTTGTTGACCAGACTTACCGCGAAATGATCACTGCCAAGTTGTTTGACTGGGCTGAGACCAAGGTGAAAGTGAAAGAAGAGGAAATCAAAGCAGAAGAATTTGTTAATTTACCTCATAAACATCACCATCATGAACATTAATAACGACGAATTCAGAAGATATGCCATTAAACACCGCGGAATCAGCAGCCTGGTTGTAGACAGCTACGCAAAAAGCCACTCTATTAACAGCCTGACTCCCTACATCCTGGAAGAACGCCAGATGAATATGACGCAGATGGACGTATTCTCCAGGCTGATGGCTGATCGTATCATTTTCCTCGGCGACCCGGTAAATGACTATGTGGCGAACGTAATCACCGCACAGTTACTGTTCCTGGAGTCTTCCGACCGCAACCGTGATATTCAGATGTACATCAATAGCCCCGGAGGCAGCGTTTACGCAGGTCTGGGCATCTATGATACCATGCAGATCGTTTCTCCTGATATCGCCACTATCTGTACCGGTATGGCCGCCTCTTTCGGCGCTGTACTGCTGGTAGCCGGCTCCAAAGGCAAACGTACCGCCCTGAAACACGCCCGCGTAATGATCCACCAGCCTCACGGCGGTGCTGAAGGCCAGACTTCTGACATCGAAATCACTGCGCGTGAGTTCATTAAGCTGAAAAAAGAGCTCAATGAAATCATTGCCAGCCACTGCGGTCAACCCGTGAAAAAAGTGGAAAAAGACTCTGACCGTGACTACTGGATGACTGCTGATGAAGCCAAAGAATACGGCATCATTGACGACGTTCTCCAGAAAAATCCGAAAAAACAGCTGGATACTCCGCAGTAATTCGGTAGCAGGGAATCAAGACACAACAGATATAGCATAATTCTTAATTGTTAAATCCTGAGAACACTTGATTTATCCCGTAAACATCACAACATCCGGACTGATCAGGAACATCCTGGCCGGTTAAGATAACTTTAACAGTCCCGCCTGAGGCGGGGCTGTTTTATTTTCCGCCCCACCCGGATTTTTAGTGTAAATTTGTACCCCTGTAACGAGATTGCAGGCATTGAGATTCGTCGAAAAATAATTTATTCTGAAATGAAAGAATCGAAAATTCGTTGTTCTTTCTGCAGCCGCTCCAAAGATGATGTGCAGATATTGATTGCGGGTGCTGAAGGACATATCTGTGAAAACTGTGTGGCCAACGCACAGGAGATCATTGACGCGGAGCTCTTCACTCCCGGCAAAAAGTCTGCTGCCCCCGCCACCAGCGCTATGCCCAAAGTAGCCAAGCCCATGGACATGAAAAAGTTCCTGGACGAATATGTGATCGGGCAGGACGATGCTAAAAAAATACTGGCTGTAGCTGTTTACAACCACTACAAAAGGCTGAACCAGCAAATAGGAGACGATGAAGTGGAAATTGAAAAATCCAATATCATCATGGTCGGTGAAACCGGTACCGGTAAAACATTACTGGCCAAATCCATCGCCAAACAGCTCAACGTGCCCTTTACCATCGTAGACGCTACCGTATTTACAGAAGCAGGCTATGTAGGCGAAGACGTGGAGAGTATCCTCAGCCGCCTGCTGCAGGTTTGTAACTACGACGTGGAAGCAGCTGAACGCGGCATCGTATACATCGATGAAATCGACAAAATAGCCCGTAAAAACGATAACCCTTCCATCACCCGTGATGTAAGCGGCGAAGGCGTTCAACAGGGCCTGCTCAAACTGCTGGAAGGCGCCGAAGTACTGGTACCTCCGCAGGGCGGCCGTAAACACCCTGAACAGAAACTGATCAAGCTGAACACCAGCAACATCCTGTTCATCTGCGGCGGCGCTTTCGACGGTATTGACCGCATCATCAGCAGAAGAGTTCAGACACATTCCATCGGCTTCACTGTCAACAAAGACAAGGAAGAAGAGAACAGAAAACAGATCCTCCGGTATGTAAATTCCCAGGACCTGAAATCTTTCGGCCTGATCCCCGAATTACTGGGACGCCTGCCGGTAGTGACCTATCTCAACTCCCTGGACCGCGACACACTGAAAGCGATCCTCACAGAGCCGAAAAATGCACTGATCAAACAATACAAGAAACTGTTCGCCATCGAAAATATTGCCCTCCAGGTGGAAGACGAAGCGATCGAATATATCGTGGACAAAGCCATGGAATACAAACTGGGCGCCCGCGGCCTCCGGTCTATCTGCGAAGTGGTACTGAGCGATGCCATGTATGAACTGCCATCTGCCAGCGAAACCACTTTTGCGCTGACAAAAGAATATGCCCAGGCCAAACTGGAACAGTCTACCTTATCAAAGCTTAAAGTAGCGTAAGCAATTACGAATTACAAATTACGAGTGAAGGGTTTTCTATAACAAGGTTACTAAAGTAATTGCCCAATAGGAAGTTCTCAATTCGTAATTTGTAATTCGTAATTGCCTTTGTAATTAACCTTTAAAACCCACTATTATGCAGGAACTTATTCAGCAATTACAGGCCAAAGCAGGCCTCACTCCTGAACAGGCCGTCCAGTCAATTGAAGTGATCAAGGAATACGTGAAAGGCAAACTTCCTCCCTTTATTGCGGGTACTGTAGATACCTGGTTTGCCAATATGTCCGACAAACCCGGCGAAAAGAAAGAAGGCCTGATGGACAAAGCCAACGACTTTCTCGATGACGTAAAAGACAAAGCGGAAGACTGGAAAGATAAAGCAGAAGATTGGGCCGAAGACGCCAAAGACAAAATCTCCGACTTCTTCAACAAAGACAAAAAACAGGCATAACCAGCCACCCCAAAGATATACATGCAAAGCCCCATTGACGCACGGTCAATGGGGCTTTGCATTTGCAGGGCACTATAAAGCCTTCAGGTACAAAAACAACGCCTGTAACTCCTCATCAGAATATTGGGCCGTCATGCTCCACGGCATGTCTTCATTTTTAAGCTTTCGCCCTTCGGGGGTAATGCCGGTACGTAACGCCGTTATAAACTCCTGTGCGGTCCATTTGCCCACATTGCCTTTGGAGGTGATATCAGCCACCTTTTTACCACCGGGAATAGGACTGTCACCACCGGTAAATCGGGGATTATGGCACCCTGTACAGGACACTGACAGATATTCCCCGTACTCCCTGGTCACCGTCACAGGCATGGCTTCAGGCTGCCGATAGGAATGATCTATCTTCTCTGCCGGAAATAGCGGCAGCTTTCCCAATACCGCCAGTACCTTACCTACCGGGCCTATCTTCATGGGAGGCAGTGTCCTGTTGACCGCCGGCTGCGCTTTACAAAAAGCAATAATGGCCGCCATGTCTTTGTCAGACAACTTCGCGTATTCATAGGAAGGCATCAGCCTCAAGGTCTTGTTATCGGCGCCCAGGCCATGCCGCATGGCTTTGAGCCAGTCCCGGTCACTATATCCTGCCGGACGGCCTCCTTTTCCGCTGGTGAGGTTGGCCCCCGCCAAAACACCTACCGCCGGATCATTGAGAAAGATTTTGCCGCCCAGGTCAGCACCATGACAGTCGCCACAGCCTTTGATCGCATACAGGTGCGCACCCGCAGCTATCGACGCGGAATCGTGTGGAATCGCTATAGGCCGCACTTCTACGGCATATTGTTTATTCACATGCGTGCCGTACACATAAAAGAAAATACCGAAAACAATCAGTAACAGGACCGCAAGGCTCAGCAAAACAATGCCGGTCCATTTCAGGATTTTGGGGAACATCATATAACTATTGTTGGTTTAGGAATCAGCCGGTAAAATTAAAGCGGGGAATTGGGCCGGATATCAGTAGTAATACTCATTTTTAATATGGAAGAGGGCTGCTTTTAACGTATGAAAGCATAACGTGGATTACAGGTCGTAATACTATTCAATAAGATACATACAGGCTTTTCCGGTATAAGAAAGCACCCGTGTTAAAGGGTGCTTTCCAGTGCGTAAAAGTGTTTCAAATCTTTCTTTGATTTTGTGTTAAGGTTGATAAACGGTAAAGAGTGATGAATTAACCCAAATTTAACGTTCCTTTTGCAATATTAAATAACACTAAAGGGGTAATATTTCATTTTTTTGTCAAAAAAGATAAATGGTTTGCCGCTTATCTTTTTTTAAATTAAAAAAAATTCGCCTATCTCCTGCCTGTCAAAATCAATATTAAAAGACGCTGTAGTTATCTTAATGCTTCTCTGGCGATCACAATTTTCTGAATTTCAGATGTTCCTTCCCCGATGGTGCATAATTTTGCATCACGATAATATTTTTCTACAGGAAAGTCTTTTGTATAGCCATAACCACCGAAAATCTGCACGGCATCGTTAGCCACTCTTACTGCTACTTCGGAAGCGAAGTATTTCGCCATGGCTGCTTCCTTTGTCATTTTCACTCCGCGGTTTTTCATGTCCGCCGCCTGCAAAGTGAGCAGCGTAGCGGCTTCTATCTCGGTGGCCATATCCGCCAGCTTAAAAGACACACCCTGGAACGAAGCGATGGGCTGATCGAACTGGTGTCTTTCCTTAGCGTATTTCACGGCGGCGTCACGAGCGCCCATGGCGATGCCGAGCGACAGCGCCGCAATAGAGATACGTCCTCCGTCGAGCACCTTCATGGACTGTATAAAGCCGTCTCCTTCCGCTCCCAGCATATTGGCAGCGGGAATGCGGCAGTTATCAAAAATCATTTCGGCTGTTTCTGAAGCACGCATGCCCAGTTTATTTTCCTTCTTGCCGCCACTGAAGCCCGGTGTGCCTTTCTCTACCACAAAGGCGGTCATGCCATGGCTGTCACGCACATCGCCGGTACGGGCTATCACTACGGCCACATCACAGCTTTTACCATGGGTAATCCAGCATTTGGTTCCGTTCAATACCCAGTGGTCGCCGTCTTTTTTGGCCACGCATTTCATGTTCATGGCGTCGGAACCCGTGTTGGGCTCGGTGAGGCCCCATGCTCCTATCCACTCGGCAGTGGCGAGTTTGGGCAGGTATTTTTTCTTCTGTTCTTCATTGCCAAACTGGAGAATGTGCCCGGTGCAGAGGGAGTTGTGTGCCGCCACGCTCAGGCCGATGGCGCCGCAGAAGCGGGCGATCTCACTGACAACGGTCACATATTCCAGATATCCCATGCCGCTGCCGCCATATTCCTGCGGCACCAGCACTCCCATTAATCCCAACTCCCCCAGTTGTTTGAATAACGCTACAGGAAATTCCTGTGTTTCGTCCCATTCCAACACGTGCGGTACTATATGTGTTTTTCCGAAATCCCGGATCATTTGCGCGATCTGTTGCTGCATATCCGTAGGCTCAAAATTCATAACGTGCGGGTTTAAAAAGTGATTACAATGTAATGTTCAATTTTACGATAAATAACGTCATCCACCAACGGTAGCTGCCGAAGCTCCTCCACATGCCTGAAACCCCCATGGGCACTGCGATACTGTATGATAAGACGGGCCAGTTTATAACGTATATATGGATGTGCCGCCAAAGATTTTTCATCTGTGAGGTTGAGGTCTATTTTTTTTAGAGATCCGTTACCTATCTGCAAAAAAGGTTGAATTTTTTTAAAGGTGCTGTCGGGCAGGCCGTAACATTCGCTCACCTGGCTGATATCGTAGAAGCCTCCCAGCTTCTCCCGGAATGCCACGATACGCCTGGCAAAACCGGGGCCTATGCCCGGCAGCAGCTGCCATTCGGCCGTGTCAGCGGCATTTACGTCTATTGTCCGTGGCGGTGGTTTCCGATGATATGTACTGTAATGATAGGCCGTATCTCTGCGTTCCGCATGCATGATGCTGTCCGGCCTGCTATTGGCAACGGTACGCGTTATCCGCACATAGGGCTGGAGCTGCCGGCATAACGACGGAGATAGTCCGTATATACGTTCCAGGTCGGCGGCAGAGCGAAACCGTCCGCCTTTCTGCCGGTAGCGGTCGATGGTGGCGGCTGTCCGCGCGCTCACGCCCAGCCGCTGCCATCCTTCGGCAGGCAGCGTATTGGGATCGAAACAGAACAACGTGGCGGGTACAACGGCAGCGCCTACACGATCAACCGGCACATGAGATGGCAGCGGTTGATTGGCGGCAGCTGCAGTGGCTGCTTCCAGCGCCTGCAGGGCGGCGGCACAACCAGCGGTGTCCGGCGGGGCAGCCCCGTGTAAATGCACCCACAGGTCAGGCGCCCGGCTGGTGAGCCATACCAGTAGCAGCAGCAGGACAACACCCGCCTGCTCTTTCCGGGAGAAGCGGAATAATTCTTTCAGGGGAGTTTTATGCATATGGGGTTAATCGCTTGTCCCCAAGTTAATGCACAGCAGTCAGGAAAGTGTTAACGGGAAGTAAACGCGGCTATATTTCCAGCGTAAGGCCGTCATAGGCCAGTGCCATGCCGTCGGGCAGCTCTTTCATTACGTCATCATGCAGGCCCATCTGGTGACTGATATGCGTGAAATACACCTGTGGTACGTCCAGCTCACGGCCCAGCGCGATGGCCTCGTCCAGCGTAAAGTGAGAGATATGTGTTTCTTTTCGCAGCGCGTTCAGCACCAGTACTTTTGACCCGCGGATCTTTTCCTTTTCTTCCGGCGCAATAAAATTAGCGTCGGTGATGTAGGTGAAATCATGGACCCGGAAGCCCATGACCGGCATTTTATAGTGCATTACCTGTATAGGCGTGATCGTGAGGCCATTGATCTCAAAGGGCGTGTCATCGATGGTTTTCAGGTTAATTTCCGGAATACCGGGATACTTGAAATCCGCGAAAGCGTAGGCGAATTCCCGCATGATAACGTTCTGCGAGAAATCCGTCGCATAAATATCGATGGCGCCCTGCTGGAAATAGTTAAATGCCCGGATATCGTCCATCCCGGCTATGTGGTCTTTATGTGAGTGCGTGATCAGGACCGCTTCCAGGTGTTTTACCCGTGCCCGCAACATCTGGTAGCGGAAATCGGGGGTTGTGTCCACCACGATATTGCCTGCCGGCGAGGAAATAAAAATACTGCTTCTCAGGCGGTTGTCTTTGGGATTGGAAGATGTGCATACCTCACAACCGCAAGCGATGACCGGTACTCCCTGCGATGTGCCTGTTCCAAGAAATGTAACTTTCATCCTAGCATTAGTTTTCTGGTGCCTCTTCCCCGAGGGCCGCTGCATCGTCTGCATCCGGTACGGGCTTACTGTTCAGGATCTGCTTGTAGAGCTTGTGCGACTCTGCGGTGAGCAAATCCTCATCCAGCGGCAGCGTGGATAAAATATCCAGCAGCGTGTTAATACGTCCTTCCAGGTTCAGGAACTTATTGATCACCACAACCTTCCTGTCTTCAAGGATACAATAACCGGAAGTAAAAGAACCTTTTTCAAAACGCAGTATGTACTTGGCATCTTCAAAAATCTTCTCCAGCTTAGTCAGGTTATTGGGCGTGATCTTAATATTCATACCACAAATTTAAACAATTACTTGGATACCATTCTCACCACGGGCACGATCATCTCTTCCAGAGAGATGCCGCCATGCTGGAAGGTATTGCGGTAATAGTTCACAAAATAATTGTAGTTGTTGGGATAACACAGGTAACCATCGCCCCGGGCGAAAATATAGGACGAGTTGACATTGGGCTTGGGCAGGCCGGCATCTCTGGGATCGCGGAAAGCCAGTACTTCCTTCGGATCATAGTTGAGGTTGCGGCCATGCTTATATCGCAGGTTGGTGGTCGTTTGTTTGTCGCCGATCACTTTTACCGGTGTTTTTACCCGCACGCTGCCGTGATCGGTGGCGATGATCAGGTTGATTTTTTTATCACCGATACGTTTGAGCGCCTGGTGCAGCGGGCTGTGCTCAAACCAGCTGGCGGTAAGGGAACGGTAAGACGTTTCATCGCTGGCCAGTTCTTTCAGCACTTCCATTTCCGTGCGGGCGTGGCTGAGCATGTCCACAAAGTTGTATACGATGATGCTCAGCGGATAGTCCAGCAGGTTATGGATGTTACTGAGCATATGCTGTGCATCGGTATGGTTGGTCACCTTGGTGTAGGAAAAGCGGGCGTCCATTTTCATGCGCTGCAGCTGCGATGCGAAGAATTTCTCTTCATACAGGTTTTTGCCGCCTTCCTCGTCGTCATTCTTCCATTCTTCCGGGAATTTATGTTCGATATCTACCGGCAGCAGGCCCGCGAAAATGGCGTTGCGGCTGTATTGCGTACTGGTAGGCAGGATACTGTAAAAAGTGTCTTCCTCCACCATCCGGAACGATTCCTGGAAAATGGGCAGGATGGCCTTGAACTGGTCCAGCCGCAGGTTATCTATCAGCAGGAACACATTGGGCACATCAGGGTCCATAAAAGGAACGATCTTTTTGGCAAAAAGCGTATGAGACATCACCGGGGCGTCTGTCGATTTGGGATGCAGCCAGTTGGAGTAGTTACGGCTGATGAATTTGGCGAATTCCGTATTGGCCTCCGCTTTCTGCGCGTTAAAGACTTCCAGCATTTCCGGGCTGTTGGCTTTGGTCATCTCCATTTCCCAGTAGACAAGTTTTTTGTAGATGTCCATCCATTCGTTGTGGTCCGGGTTGGAATTGAGCGCCATAAACAGGGAGCGGAACTCCTGCTGGTAGGCTGTAGTGGTTTTTTCAGCCACCAGCCTTTTGTTGTCTATGATTTTTTTGAGCGATAACAATACCTGGTTGGGATTGACCGGTTTGATGAGATAATCGGTGATCTGTGAACCGATAGCGTCGTCCATTACGTTTTCAGCTTCGTTCTTGGTGATCATGACCACCGGTATCTGCTGGTCTATCTCTTTGATTTTGCCCAGTGTTTCCAGGCCGGTGAGGCCGGGCATGGACTCATCGAGCAATACTACGTCCACCACCTGGTCTTTGAGAAATTCCAGCGCATCGTAGCCGTTGGTGAGCGCCGATACGTTATAACCTTTGCTTTCGAGGAAAATAATCTGTGATTTGAGGGATTCTATCTCATCATCTACCCATAGTATGTTGATCTGGCTCATAGTTCGTTTTATGGTTGCGGAAAACAGGAAATTACCGCTAATTTTTGGCAAAAATCATTCCCCTGATCATCCATTCCGGTAATTATATGTTAAAAATGGGCTATGCGGACAAAATCCGGGATGGAAAAAGGTGTGCCGCTTCTTAAAGTTAATTACCTTCGCAAATAACATTTTTCTACCTGTAACCTACCAATTGTTTTTTACTGTAATAGGGGTTTTCTCTATTAAAAGCGTCATTATAAGTAAAAAAAATACATATAATTAATTCATAGTGTAGTTTTGCATAATGGCACTATGAATTTCAGGTGCGCTTAGGCATTTGAAATTGAACAATCTGATGCAATGACCGAACGCAAGCGAAAAATTGTTAATGATCCGGTGTATGGCTTTATTACCATAGATCACCCGTTGATTTTTAACCTCCTTTCCCACCCCTGTTACCAGCGTTTACGCCGGATACACCAGATGGCACTTGCGCACCTGGTTTACCCGGGGGCCATGCATACACGTTTCCATCACAGTCTCGGCGCTTATCACCTGATGACCATAGCCCTTCAGGAGCTGAAGAGCAAAGGCGTGGATATCACGCCCGAAGAAGAAGTGGCCGCCAAAATGGCTATCCTGCTGCATGATATCGGCCATGGGCCTTATTCCCATGCACTGGAAAACGGCATTATAGAAGGCGTGTCCCATGAAGCCATTTCTCAGTGGCTGATAGAAGACCTAAACCGCCAGATGGAGGGCGCACTGTCACTTACCCTCGATATTTTTAACGGCCGTTATCATAAACACTTCCTGCATCAACTGGTTTCCAGCCAGTTAGACGTGGACAGGATGGACTACCTCAATCGCGACAGCTTTTTCACCGGTGTGGCGGAAGGCACTATCGGGTACGATCGTATTATCAAGATGCTGACCGTACATAACGGAGAGCTGATGGTAGAGGAAAAAGGGATTTATTCCATCGAAAAATTCATCGTGGCCCGCCGGCTGATGTATTGGCAGGTATACCTGCATAAAACAGTGCTGAGCGCTGAAAATATGCTGGTAAAAATCCTGCAGCGGGCAAAAGTGCTGGCACAGGACGGCCAACAGCTGTTTTGTTCACCGGCATTATCCTATTTCCTGTACAATACTGTCAGCAAAGACAATTTTGAGCGGGAACCGGACTGTTTACGGCTGTTTTGCATGCTGGACGATTATGATATCATGGGCGCAATAAAAGTCTGGTCAGAGCACCCGGACAAAGTACTGTCACTTTTATGTAAATGGCTTATTAACAGGGAGTTATTCAAAGTGGTATTAACCAATGAACCGTTTGACAACAGTGTTGTGGACCAGCTTCGCCAACAGGTGGCACAAAAATGGCAGATCACTGACAGCGACCTGGATTATTTCGTTTTCACAGACGTAGCCTCACTGAGGGCTTATAATGTGAACGATGAAAAGATCAACATCCTGTTTAAAGACGGAACTGTAAAAGACATTTCCTCGATAGACAACGCATTGATTAGTCACACACTGGCTATACCGGTAAAAAAATTCTACATTTGTCATCCAAAAATCTAGGCTAACAAGGTTTTACAAGCTTTAAAACATTAAAGAATAAATTCATGCATTCCGGAGTAGGCCTGGAAAACATTACAAATATTAATTATGCAGTTTAGCGCATTACAGTTAGCGACCATGTTAGATGGTACGCTGGAGGGAAATCCGGACGTGAAGGTGAGCAACATCGCCAAAATCGAAGAGGCAGGCGAAGGCATGCTCAGTTTTATTGCCAATCCTAAGTATGAAGAGTTCATATATACGACGAAAGCATCCATTCTGATCGTGAATGAAAGCCTGGTGATAGAACGTCCTATCCATTCCACCCTGATCCGGGTAAAAGATGCTTACAGCAGCTTTGCCCTGTTGTTGGAAAAATACCGTTATCTGACCGGCAACAAGTCGGGCATCCAGCAGCCTTCCCACATTCCCCAGTCTGTAAAGATGGGGCAAAACGTATTTGTGGGCGCATTTGCCTACCTGGGCGAGAACGTAGTGCTGGGCAATAACGTAAAGATATATCCTGGAGTGTACCTGGGCGAGAACGTGGTAGTGAATGACGACGCGGTATTGTACCCGGGCGTAAAAGTATACGACAACTGCATCGTAGGCAGCCGCGCCATTCTTCATGCCGGTTGCGTGATCGGCGGCGATGGTTTCGGTTTTGCACCGCAACCTGACGGCTCCTATAAAAAGGTGCCCCAGATCGGCAACGTGGTGATTTATGACGACGTGGAAATCGGCGCCAATACAACTATCGACAGGGCTACTATGGGCTCTACGATCATCCGCCAGGGTGTGAAGCTGGACAACCTGATCCAGGTAGCGCACAACGTGGACATCGGCATCAACACTGTGATTGCCGCGCAGACCGGCGTTTCCGGCAGCACCAAAATCGGGCAGAACTGCGTCATTGGTGGCCAGGTAGGCATGGTAGGTCATATCCACATCGCTGATGGCACCAAGATCAACGCCCAGAGCGGACTTTCCAAGTCCATTACCGTTCCCAACAGCTCTCTCACCGGTTCCCCGGCCTATGATTATAAAAGTTCGCTGAAAAGTCAGGCAATTTTTAGAAATTTGCCGGATCTTGAAAAACGCGTGAAAGAATTAGAGGAGATGGTAAAACAACTGTTACAGGAAAGAGCAGGAGTTTAATTAAACTGAAGATCAAATAGTTATACATTAGTTAATATGATTGAAAATCAACAGTTGCAGAACCAGCATACCCTGAAAGGTGATATCAGCATTTCGGGCGTGGGTTTGCATACAGGAGCCAGTGTAAACATGACGCTGAAGCCCGCATCCCCGGGTTCCGGCATCAAATTCCAACGGGTAGACCTGCCTAACCAGCCCGTAGTAAAAGCGGACGTGGACTACGTAGTGGATACTGCCCGCGGCACCACGCTGGAACATAACGGCGCCCGTGTAAGCACGGTGGAGCACCTGCTGGCAGCGTTGGTAGGTACCGGTGTTGACAACGTTCTGATTGAGCTGGACGGCCCTGAAATTCCAATCATGGACGGCAGCTCCCTCCCTTTCATCGAAGCAATCGAAAAAACCGGGATACAGGACCAGGACGCCAAAAAGATCTATTATACTATAGACACCAATATCACCTATTACGACGAGCAGAAAAAAGTAGAGATGGTGGCCTTACCGGCACTGGACTACAGCATCACCTGCCTGATCGACTTCAATTCTCCCGTACTGGGCACCCAGCACGCGAAAATGAAGAGCATTGAGCACTTCAGGAACGAGATTGCCTCTTCCCGCACCTTCTGCTTCCTGCACGAACTGGAATACCTGCTGAGCAATAACCTCATCAAAGGCGGCGATATCAACAACGCTATTGTGGTGGTAGACCGCGCCGTGAACGAAGAAGACATGGCGCGCCTCGCCAAGGCCTTTAACCGCGATACTATGTCAGTACAGCGTGAAGGCATCCTCAATAACATTGAGCTGCGCTTCACGAACGAACCGGCACGCCACAAACTGCTGGACGTAGTAGGCGACCTGGCGCTGATAGGTTATCCGATCAAGGCACATATCATTGCCAACCGTCCCGGCCACGCTTCCAACGTGGAGTTTGCCCGTAAGATCAAGGCATATATCAAAAAGAACAAACACAATAAAGACGTTCCGGTATACGATCCCAACCAGCCACCGATCTTCGATACGCCCCGTATTGAAAGAACGCTGCCGCACCGTTTTCCGATGCTGCTGGTAGACAAGATCATCGAACTGGGTGAAGAAAGAGTAGTGGGCGTTAAGAACGTGACTTTCAACGAGCACTTCTTCCAGGGCCACTTCCCTGGCAACCCGGTGATGCCGGGCGTTTTACAGCTCGAAGCACTGGCGCAGGTAGGCGGTATCCTTGCACTGAACCGCGTATCTGATCCTGAAAACTATGATACCTACTTCCTGAAAATCGACAACTGTAAATTCAAACAGAAAGTCGTACCAGGAGACACCATGATCCTGAAAATGGAACTGCTGAGCCCCATCAGAAGAGGGCTCGTGGAAATGCGGGGAACGGTCTTCATTGGCAATAAAGTAGCTACCGAAGCCGACATGATAGCACAAATTGTAAAAACCAGAGAAGGCAAATAAAAGCAATGATCCACCCGCTTACATACATACATCCGGACGCCAAGGTGGCGCCTAATGTTAAAATTGATCCGTTTACCGTCATCCACAAAAACGTAGAAATCGGCGACGGCACCTGGATTGGCTCCAACGTAACCATTATGGAAGGAGCCCGCATCGGTAAAAACTGCCGCATCTTCCCGGGCGCTGTTATTTCTGCTATCCCTCAGGACTTAAAATATGCGGGTGAAGAAACCACTGTGGAAATAGGAAACAACACTACTATCCGTGAATTCGTGACCATCAACCGCGGTACGCGCGACAAGTGGAAGACCAAGATCGGCGATAACTGCCTGATCATGGCCTATGGCCACATTGCGCACGACTGCGAAGTAGGCAATCACTGCATCTTCTCCAATAATACTACCCTGGCCGGGCATATCACCGTGGGCGACCACGTGGTGCTGGCCGGTATGGTGGCCATCCAGCAGTTCTGTAAAGTAGGCGACCACGCCTTCGTTACCGGCGGCTCTCTCGTGCGGAAAGATGTACCTCCTTATGTAAAAGCCGCCCGTGAGCCCCTCTCCTATGTGGGCATCAACTCGGTAGGACTGAAAAGAAGAGGGTTCTCCCTGGAAAAAATCAATCAGATCCTGGATATTTACCGTGTGATTTTTGTGAAAGGCTATAAATTATCCAAGGCCATCAGCATCATCGAAGCTGAGTTTCCGGCCACTGATGAAAGAGACGAAATTCTGTCCTTCATCCGTGAGTCCGGCCGTGGTATTATGAGAGGTTACACTTCCCATTCCAATGATGATATCTCTTGACCAGACAGGTAAACGTTTCAACTACGACTGGATATTTCGTGGTGTGAGCCTTACCTTCCGGGAAGGAGAACGCTACGCGATTCTGGGGCCTAACGGTTCAGGAAAATCCACTTTACTACAGGTTATCAGCGGCGCCATTCAACACAATGAAGGCACTGTACAATACAGCACACCGGAAAAACCCATCGCCCCCGATGCGTTTTTCCGGTACTGTGCTATTGCTGCTCCCTATCTGGAGCTGATAGAAGAATTCACCCTCACAGAGATCATCACCTTCCATACCCAGTTCAAATCCCTGCTGCCCGGCATTACGCCTGCCATGGCCATGGAAATGGCAGGACTGGAAAAAGCAGCCCACAAACAACTCCGTAATTTCTCCTCCGGGATGAAACAGCGTATCAAACTGGCGCTCGCCATTCTCAGCGATGTACCCGTATTATTGCTGGACGAACCCTGCACCAATCTCGATGCTGCCGGTGTAGCGCTCTACCAGGGAATGATCAACCAATACGGAGGCAACCGCCTCATCATCGTCAGCTCCAACGACGAGCAGGAGTATTTCATGTGTAAACACCACATTCGTATCACTGACTACAAACAATAGTGCTGTCATATCGCGATTTTGTTATCTTCGTTGCCAACTAACCGCTTCGCGCTATATGATTACTGCCGGCAAAAAAGTACTCAACGGCTGGGCCATGTATGACTGGGCCAACTCCGTATACAATCTCGTTATCACTACCACTTTCTTCCCCATTTATTTCCTCGCCGTCACCGACGAGCACGTCTCCTTCATGGGCATGCGTTTCGTCAACTCTGCCCTGTATAACTACACTATGGCAGCGGCTTTTCTGCTGGTAGCGATCGCGTCTCCGATCCTGTCGTCTATTTCCGACACCCGTGGCAACAAAAAGAACTTCCTGAAATTTTTCACCATCCTGGGCTCTGTGTCATGCGCAGCGCTTTTCTTTTTCACCAAAAGCACGCTATGGCTGGGCGTATTGGCCTTTATGCTGGCCACTATGGGCTACTGCGGCGGACTGGTGTTCTACAACTCCTATCTGCCTGAAATAGCCGCTCCGGAGGACCGTGACCGTATCAGCGCCCGCGGCTACAGCATGGGTTACATCGGCAGTGTATTGCTGCAACTGGTAGGCTTCGCGCTGGTCATGACCCTGCCTTTCGGCCTGGATGAAGGCACGGCGGTAAGAGGCACCTTCCTGCTGGTAGGCGTATGGTGGCTGGGATTCGCCCAGATCACTTTTGCCACCCTGCCCGCCACCAAAGCCACTGTCAGCAAACACAGCAGCGGCGCGCTCACCGAAGGGTTCGGCGAGCTGCGTAAAGTATATGCCCAGGTAAAAACAATGCCGGTGCTGAAACGTTTCCTGCGCGGCTTCTTCTTTTACAGCATGGGCGTACAGACGGTGATGATGGCCGCTACTATTTTCGGCAGCAAAGTGCTGAACCTGCCGTCCGATAAACTGATCGGCACGGTGGTGATCATCCAGGTGGTGGCTATCGCCGGCGCCTGGGGCATGGCCCGCCTTTCCGGTATCTTCGGCAATCTTCGTGTATTGATTGGCGTTGTCATCGTATGGATCGGTATCTGCATAGCCGGTTACAAAATGCAAACCGCTACTGACTTCTATCTGCTGGCCACGGCGGTAGGCCTGGTGATGGGCGGCATACAGTCGCTCAGCCGTTCCACCTACGCCAAGTTAATGCCTGAAACACAGGACACGGCCAGCTTCTTCAGCTATTACGACGTTACCGAAAAGCTCTCAATTGTGATTGGTATGTTTTCTTTTGCTTATATTGATGATTATACAGAAAACATGCGCAACTCCGTCCTCGCCCTGGTCGTGTTTTTTGTGATCGGCCTGGCATGGATCATTTCAGCCCTGCGGAAACAACGGCAGCTGGCCGGGATGGAGACAGAAAAAGAAAAGCATTTAGTCATGTAGTTGCCCCGGCAACCCAATACACGAGCATATGAAATTATACACCATCGACACAGGTTTCTTCAAACTGGATGGCGGCGCCATGTTTGGCGTTGTACCCAAAACACTGTGGAACAAAACGAACCCTGCTGATGAAAACAATCTGTGTACCTGGGCCATGCGCTGCCTGCTCATTGAAGACGGCAACCGCCTGATACTGATCGATAACGGTATCGGCGATAAACAGGACGCTAAATTCTTCAGCCACTATTACCTGCACGGCGATGCCACCCTCGATAAATCCCTTGCGGCACACGGCTTTCATCGTAATGACATCACAGACGTGTTTTTAACGCACCTCCATTTTGATCATTGCGGCGGTAGTATTGTACGGGAAGGCGATAAGCTGGTGCCTGCCTTTAAAAACGCCACCTACTGGAGCAATGAAGACCACTGGAAATGGGCTACCGTGCCCAATGACCGGGAGAAAGCATCTTTCCTGAAAGAAAACATCCTGCCCATCCGGGAAAGCGGTCAGCTGAAATTCATCGCCCATCAGGAGGGCGTTGCTTTTACCGATCATATGAGTATCCGCTTTGCCAATGGCCATACCGACGCCATGATGCTGCCCCAGATCCGGTATAAAGACAAAACCATCGTATATATGGCCGATCTGCTCCCGTCTATCGGGCATCTGCCGCTCCCTTATGTGATGGCGTACGATATGTTCCCACTGACCACCCTTACGGAAAAGAAAAAGTTCCTGCAGGAAGCGGTAGACAATCAGTACGTATTGTTCTTTGAGCATGATCCTGTCAATGAATGCTGTGTACTGCAAACCACCGAAAAAGGTATCCGGGCAGGGGAAACATTTGCCCTCAGCGCCCTGTAGCACTGTCACTATGTCATTGCCCACAGCCCCGCATCATTTTTGATCAACATACATCATGGCTATACATATTACACCGGACAATAAACTAAAAAAACTGATCGTTGTTGGCGATCGTGTACTGATTAAGCCAACAACACCGCACGACCGTACCAAAAGCGGATTATACCTGCCTCCCGGTGTGCAATCCAAAGAAAAGGTACAGAAGGGATATGTGATCAAAACCGGTCCTGGTTACGCTATTCCTGTTCCCGTGGAAGACGAGGATTCCTGGAAGCCGGAAGAGGATAAAGTGAAATATATCCCCTTACAGGCCAAAGAAGGCGACCTCGCTATCTTTCTGCTCAGTGGTTCCACAGAGATAGTATATGAAGACGAAACATACTTCATTGTGCCACAGGGAGCCATCCTGATGCTGGAAAGAGAAGAAGACCTGTGATCATTTACAGATTTTGATATGTTGATATTTGGTTCCCGCCCGCTGGGCGGGATTTTTTATGGGGATTAATTTAAATATAGGGAGATGAATTCCGCCTTGCAGGCGGGATTTTTTGTTTATATTATCGGAAGATTATATTTCGTTCCGGGTATGCAAACTGCCATCCAACGGCAGCGATTGCAGCCTGTTTTTGTTATCTTCATAAAAAACAATTTACACCATGGCCAATCAAGAAGCATTTCTGGAGTCCATTAAGAACGGCTATACATTTAAAGGCGAGCATTTCAAGTTAGGATGTGCTATGCTGGATGGTGAAGTGATCAGTGGAGCAGATGTATTCCTCCCTCTGAAAACCATGAACAGGCATGGTTTGATCGCCGGTGCCACCGGTACCGGTAAAACCAAGACCCTGCAGGTGATCGCCGAAGGCCTCAGCGATGCCAGCGTTCCCGTATTACTGATGGACATCAAGGGAGACCTTAGCGGTATCGCTGCTGCCGGTACTGACAATCCCAAGATCCAGGAACGGTACCAGAAAATCGGCGGCTCCTGGTCACCCGCCGCATACCCTTCTGAACTGCTGTCCCTCAGCAACGAAAAAGGTGTCCGCCTGCGCGCCACCACCAGCGAATTTGGCCCCATACTGCTGTCCAAAATACTGGAACTGAATGATACACAGGCAGGCCTCGTAGCCATGCTGTTTAAATATTGCGACGATAACAAGTTCCCGCTGCTGGACCTGAAAGACTTCAAAAAAGTGCTGCAATTCGCTTCTGATGAAGGCAAGACAGAACTGGAAAAAGATTATGGTAAAATATCCACCACTTCCACCGGCACTATCCTGCGCAAAGTGATAGAGCTGGAACAACAGGGCGCTGATCTCTTCTTCGGGGAAAAATCATTTGAAGTAGATGACCTCATGCGCATCAGCGACGATGGCCGCGGCGTAGTCTCCATCCTGCGGGTGGCCGATATCCAGGACCGTCCCAAACTCTTCTCCACCTTCATGCTCAGCCTGCTGGCAGAACTGTATGCCACACTGCCTGAAGAGGGGGACCTCGACAAACCCAAACTGGTGATGTTCATCGATGAAGCGCACCTGATCTTCAATGAAGCCAGCGACGCGCTGTTGAAACAGATCGACACCATCATCAAACTGATACGCTCCAAAGGCGTGGGCATTTTCTTCTGTACCCAAAACCCTATGGACATCCCGGCTTCCGTGCTCGGACAACTGGGCCTTAAAGTACAGCACGCCCTGCGCGCCTTCACCGCCAACGACCGTAAAACCATCAAACAGACAGCCGAAAACTATCCGTTGTCTGACTTCTATAAAACGGATGAACTGCTGACACAGATTGGTATCGGCGAGGCGCTGATCACCTGTCTCAACGAAAAAGGCGTACCTACGCCGCTGGCCGCCACTATGCTGGTATCTCCACGCTCCCGTATGGACGTGCTCACCGACGCGGAGATAGATGCCCTCGTCAATAATTCCAAAATGGTGAAGAAATATGCCGAGACCATCGACAACGAAAGCGCCTATGAAATACTGACCGCCAAACTGCAGGAGGCAGCTGAAAAAACAGCGGCAGCCGCCAGTTCCGGCTCATCAGGCACCGGCAAACAAAAAGAAGAAAAAAGCCTGCTCGAACAGGTAATGGGCAGCTCTGCCATGCGGCAGGCAGGTCGTACAGCCGCCAGCGTTATCACCCGCAGCCTGCTGGGCGCACTGGGCCTCGGCGGCAGAAGCAAGAAGTCAATTTTTTAGTAGTTGCGCCAACCGGTTAGGATTGACAAACAAGGATTTGTACGGAAAAACTGATCGTTTTTTTATACTTTAATCCGGAATAATACTAACCGGCCGCTCGCCGATTTAAACGATAATTATGAGTAAAGTGATCAAAACGGGCATCTGCTCCTTCGGCATGTCCGGACAAATTTTCCATGCGCCATTTATATACGTGAACCCGGGCTTTGAATTCACCGCCGTAGTGGAACGTAGCAAGGACCTGGCCAGACAAAGATATCCTAACGTAAAAGTATATACGTCAGTCGCCGATATGCTGGCAGATAAGGAGCTGGAACTGATTGTTGTAAACACGCCCAACTACACCCACTTCGAATATGTGAAAGCCGCGCTGGAAGCAGGCAAGAACGTGATCGTAGAAAAACCTTTCACCGTTACGGCCGCCGAAGCGGAAGCCCTCATTGCGCTGGCGAAAGAGAAAAAACTGCTGCTCAGCGTATACCACAACCGCCGCTATGACAGCGATTTCAAAATCGTTCGTAAAGTACTTAACGAAGGCCTCCTCGGCGATGTCCTCGAAGCAGAAATCCACTACGACCGCTTCAAGGAAGAGCTCAGCTATAAAAAACACAAAGAAGTGGCCAATCCCGGTACCGGCAGCCTTTACGACCTCGGTTCACACCTGATAGACCAGGCGCTGCAACTGTTCGGTTTTCCCAAATCTGTTTGGGCTGATATACGGATCATCCGGAAAGATTCCGTTGTAGACGACTACTTTGAACTGGTACTTTTCTACGACACCCTGCGTGTACGCCTGAAATGCAGCTATCTCATCAGAGAAGCGCTGCCGTCCTATCAGATCCATGGGCGCATCGGCTCTTTCATCAAAACAAAATCCGACATACAGGAAGCGCAACTGCAAAGAGGCCTGCTGCCCAATAGTCCGGACTGGGGCGCCGAAGCGCCGCATGAATGGGGACTGTTGCATACTACTATCGACGGAAAAACCGTGAAACAATACCTCCCCGGCACCAGCGGCAACTACATGGACTATTATCAGGGCATCTATGAAGCCATCGCCAACAATGCGCCCAACCCGGTAGACCCGAAAGATGCGGAAAATGTGATCAGAATTATTGAAGCAGCCTTCCAGAGCAGTAAAGAAGGCCGTGTAATTTCATTATAATATTGGGCCATTTGGTTATTTGATTATTGAAGGATGGTAGGTATCCTTCAATAATCAAATAACCAAATGCTTTAATGACTAAATGCAGAGTTTCCCCTCCTCATCGCGGCGCAACAGCCCTTCTTCATTCATGAACTGTAACACGGCCATCAGATCGCTTCTGCGGATATCAGGCAATTGCTGGTACAATTCCGCAAACAGCAGCGGTTTATCTTTCAGTATTCCTGTAACGTTGTCAGCTATACGTTTAAACGATGCAGCATCCGGCGGGGATGATTTTTTCTTCAGGCATACATCACAGATGCCACAAGGCGTTGCGTCCTTCTCGCCAAAATAAGCCACCAGCTGCTGCGTACGGCAAGTATCACTGTTACGGGCATACGCAAACATAGCCGCCAGCCGGTCGGCATATATCTTTTTACGTACTTCCACCCGCGCCATATTGATACGCAGATTGGATGCCGACACCCTTTCCTGTAGAAAGCAGAGCTGTGGCTCGTCACGCCGGGCGTGATAATGGATAATGCCATATTGATGCAACTGTTGCAATAACGCAGCAATATCATCGTCCTCCATATACATGATCCTTCCTATCTGTCTTTCGTATATCGGCACAGCGTGATCAAAAATACCTTCATAGGTACGCAGCAACACCTTAATGATCTCTTCCAGCGCGGGATACGCATTTTCAAAAGCGTACAGCGATTCTTTATTGGTCACGAATTCCACCCGGGAAGGCAAGAACACGCTTTCACTCAATTGCAGCACCTCTTCCTGTTCCAGCAGTTTGATAGCGCTGTACACCATCGTCAGGTTGAGCTGGAAAGTGCGGGCAAAATCATTGATATCAAAATCAAAATAAACGCCTTCCGCGCTGCCTACCGGCACCTGGAGATAGTTCACCACGCATTGGTACACTTCCCGCACCTGTTCCAGCGTTGGGAACTGCAATGCGATGCGCTCCTGCATTTCAGCCAGTTCCTCTTCGTTGTACAGTAATACGGCATAGGCTTTTTGTTCATCCCTGCCTGCGCGGCCGGCTTCCTGGTAATAGGCTTCCAGGCCATCGGGCATATCGTAGTGTACCACGATGCGCACGTCCGGTTTATCGATGCCCATACCGAAAGCGTTGGTACAAACCATTACCCGGTTTTCATTATTGATCCAGGCTTCCTGCCTGGCGGCCCTTTCGGCCTGCGGCAGGCCGGCGTGGTAGTAACTGGCAGATATGCCCTGCAATTGCAGGAGGTCTGCTATTTCCCTGGTACGCTTGCGGTTGCGGCAATACACGATGCCACAGCCGGGCACGCGGTCCAGTATATGTTTTACTTTATCGATTTTAGTGGCCTCTTCCAGCACACTGTAGGAGAGATTGGCACGGGTGAAACTTTTGATAAACACTTTAGCCTCCTTCATCAGGAGCTTATCGCAGATGTCTGTCTGTACTTTGGGCGTGGCAGATGCGGTAAGTGCCAGCACCGGCGCCTCGGGGAAATAACTCCGGATATCTGCTATTTTCAGATAGGCAGGACGGAAATCGTATCCCCACTGGGAAATACAGTGTGCTTCGTCCACCGCGATCAGGTTCACTGGCAGGCCATCGCAATAGGTTTGAAACAGTTTACTTTGCAGTCGTTCAGGAGATACGTACAGGAATTTACATCCTCCTCTGCGGGCCGCTTCCAGCACACGTTCCACGTCTTTGTACAACATCCCGGAATAGATAGAATACGCCGTGATGCCTTTCTTTTTGAGGTTGGCCACCTGGTCTTTCATCAGGGCTATCAGCGGTGTGACCACGAGGCACAGCCCCGGTTTCATCATAGCCGGCACCTGGAAACAGATGGACTTGCCGCCGCCGGTAGGCAACAGCGCCAGTGTGTCCTGGCCTGCCAGGATATTGCTGATAATATCTTCCTGTAATGTGCGGAACTGGTTATAACCCCAGTATTGCTGCAATATGGCTACGGGTGTGCTCAAATTTTTTCGCTGAATAGTGCGTTCGCAATTTACTATTTACGACGCACTTACCACCCGTTTATACCGCAACCGGACAGAATTGACGGCCAGCACCACATCGGAGAGGCCCATCACACCGGCGCCCACAATAGGATTGAGCAATCCTAGCGCAGCTACCGGAATAGCCACCACATTGTAAACAAAGGCCCAGAAAAGGTTTTGTTTAATGGTAAGGTACGTGTGTTTTCCCAGTCCCAGCGCCAGCGGCAATGAGCCCAGGTGATTATTGAGCAGCACCACATTAGCGCTTTGCATGGCCACCTGTGTGGCGTCGCTGAGAGAGATGCCGATAGTGGCTTTGGAAAGTGCCGGTGCATCGTTGATCCCGTCGCCTACCATGGCCGTAGGGGACTGTCGCACGAAGCGGTCTATCTGCTCCAGCTTTTGTTGTGGCGACTGTTCGGCATATACCTCCGTGATGCCCAGCGCTGTGGCCAGTTCCCGGCATTTGCGGGCAGTATCGCCACTGAGCAGCACCGGCTGGATACCAGAGGTTTTCAGCTGCTGAATCACCGCCGCCGCTTCGGGACGGATTTCATCGGCAAAATCGAGCCATCCCATGAGGATGCCGTTGCATACCAGATAAAGGTTATGGCTATCATCATCTGTAAGTCCAGCTGCCATGCGGAAAGAGCCCAGCTCCCATTCATTACCTTCCTTGTCTTTGGCCCGCATGCCCAGTCCCTTGTGTTCGCGCACCTGCTGTAACGGCACTTCTCCTGCGGATTTCCACATAGCGGCCACAGAACGGGCAATCGGATGGGAAGAATATTTTTCCAGGCTGTAAACGATTTTACGGAAAGTCAGGTCTTCCATCGTGGTATGGTAGTGACGAAGGGTCAGCTTACCGGTGGTAAGTGTTCCTGTTTTATCGAATACAACGCGTTTGATGTCTTTGAAAAGCTCCAGGGTATGGCCTCCTTTGATCAGGATACCGTTGCGGGCGGCGCGTCCCAGGCCCACCATCACTGCTGCCGGCGTGGCCAGCCCCATCGCGCAGGGACAGGCTATCACCAGAACGGCTATACTGCGCATCATGGCAGTGCCGAAGGTAGTGTGACCGATAAAATACCATCCCAGGAAGGTAACGACAGCGATGCTCAGCACCAGCGGCACAAAGATGGCGCTGATACGGTCAGCCAGCCGCTGCATGGGCGGTTTGTCACTCTGGGCCTGTTTGACCAGCTCTATGATGTAAGACAGCACAGTGTCTTTACCTGTAGCGGTGATGTATACTTTGATACTCCCGTCTTCCAGGATGGTGCCGCCAATGACTTTATCTTTTTCTTTTTTGCTGACAGGATCGCTTTCCCCGGTGATCATAGATTCGTTGATATGACCGCTGCCCCAGTAGATGGTGCCGTCCATCGGTATTTTGTCGCCGGTATTGACCAGCACACAATCTCCCGGGCGGAGTGTCCGGTTGTCTACTTCATGGATATGTTCATGGCCATGGTCGGTATTGATGAGGCGGGCCATGGTGACCTGCATGCGGGCCAGTTCCGTGATGGCGGTAGTGGTTTGTCTGACTGATTTTTCTTCAAGCAGGTTGCCCAGGAAGACAAGGGTAATAATGGCGGCCGTGGTTTCGAAGAACAGGTAATCGGGGTTGCCGTTTACCAGGGCGCCGATGACACTGTAAATGAAGGCGGCTGAAGCGCCGAGGGTTACCAGCACGTCCATATTGGCCATGCGGTTCATCAGGGATCGGACAGCGCTCTTACCAAAATGCCACAGCCCGGTGATAAATACCGGTAGCGTAAGCCAGAACTGTGTCCATGGGTTATGCAGCCAGTGCCAGTCCACCCACATATGCAGCAACAGTGGCAGTGTAAATATTAAGCAAAAGAAAAATTTAAAGGTCAGGGTTTGGTAAACCGGTATCCTGGCCGGTGCCTGGTCGGGCAATACCACACGGAAACCGAGGTCGTTGATACCATTCAGCACTTCCGCCGAATCAGCGCCGGCCGGGGCAATGAAGCTCACCTCTTCCGTAGCGAAGCTGACATTGATATTTTCCATGCCTTTTTTCTCGAGGTATCGGGACACACTGAGCGCACAATTGGTGCAGTGCATGCCTTCCACCTTGCAACTTACTGATGTCATGGTGTTTCCTTTTTTCCGGTTACAAAATTACCCTATGACGCGCTACGTCCATCAAATATTAATGCAACAGCGTATAGATTTAACATATCCCTGCGGCGGCGAAAAACAGCCATAAATCGCTACATTTGCCTATGCAATGGACATTTACGCTGGAACAGCTGCCGGACGTAGCCGGTGCTTTCTGGAATTATTTTGGCGATAAGCAGGTATTTACGCTCAATGGCCCCATGGGTGCCGGTAAAACCACGATGATCAAAGCTTTATGTGCGGCCAAAGGCGTAGCCGACGCCACCGCCAGCCCTACTTTTTCCATTATCAACGAATATGGTTACCAGGACCCGCAGGGAAAAGCCCGCCGTATTTATCATTTAGACCTCTACCGTTTGAAAGATGAAAACGACGCGATCAGCGCCGGCGTGGAGGACACGCTCTACCAGGACGCCATCAGCTTTGTGGAATGGCCTGACGTCATAGCTCCCCTCCTGCCACCGGACACCATCCACCTTCAGCTGGAGGTGCTGCCTGACCAAAAAAGGGTGCTGCGCGAAATTTCCGCATCTGACAAATAGTGTATCTTTACAAATACAGAAAAACAATATTGACCGTTTTATGGAGCAAAGGCAAAAACCTGTAGTGAGTGCTGGCTTTACTTATTCACCACTGGAAGAAACGCTGGATATCCCACAAAAAAATTCCCGTTTATTCATCGGTATACCCAAAGAAAACTCCTTCCAGGAAAACCGTATTGCCCTGACGCCCGACGCGGTAAGCATCCTGGCTGCACACGGACATCATATCGTGGTGGAACATAAAGCCGGCGACGGTTCCCACTATTACGACACCGACTACTCAGAGGCCGGCGCTGAAATCGTTTACGATAAAAGGGAAGTCTTTAAGGCAGAGATCATCGTTAAATCAGCCCCGCTGAACGATGAGGAAATAGAGCTGTTACATCCTCACCAGATTGTTATCTCCCCCATCCACCTGGCTGCGCTGAAAGCGTTGCAGGTACAGAAGATGATGGACAAACGTATCACCCTGTTGTCTTTCGAAAACCTGAAAGACGATGCCGGCACCTATCCCATCGTAAGGGCGATGAGTGAAATTGCCGGCGGCGCTGTGATGCTCATTGCCGGTCAATATCTGAGCAATGGCAACAAAGGCAAGGGCATCCTGCTGGGCGGCATTACCGGTATCCCGCCTACCAAAGTGGTGATCATCGGCGCTGGCATCGTAGGCGAATTCGCCGCCCGTACCGCCATGGCACTGGGCGCATCCGTGAAAGTCTTCGACAATAACATCTACAAGCTGAAAAGGCTGCAAAACAATATAGGCGTACGGGTATTTACCTCCGTTATACAGCCTAAAGTGCTGGCCGAACAACTACGCAATGCCGACGTGGCCGTAGGCGCCCTCTCCTCGCAGAGCGGCCGTACGCCCATCGTGGTGACAGAAGCCATGGTCAGCAATATGAAGGCCGGCTCCGTGATTGTAGATGTGAGCATAGACCGCGGCGGCTGTTTCGAAACCTCTGAAATCACCAGCCACGAAAACCCGGTCTTCAAGAAATACGACGTGGTACACTATTGTGTTCCCAATATCCCCTCCGGCTTTGCCCGCACTGCCTCCGAAGCTATCAGCAACGTGCTGATGCCCCTGCTGGTGGAAGCAGCCGATGACGGCGGCTTTGAGAACCTGGTGTGGATCAAGCGCGGCGTAAGAAACGGGATCTACCTGTATAAAGGCGCGCTGACCAATTACCACCTCAGCGAAAAATTCAAGCTGAAATATACTGACCTGGAACTGTTACTGGCAGTCAAAGGGTAACAGGTCTGAAAGATAAAAGCGAAGCGCCGGTGATATGATATCACCGGCGCTTCGCTTTATAATGAATGAGAAATTATAATTTCTTGCCCATCAGGATGGCGGCAATGATGATGCCCCCCACGATGATACGATAGTAGCCCCACATCTTAAAACCGTATTTTTTGAGGGTGCCGATGAAGAATTTGATCGCCAGCATGGCCACCACAAAAGCTACGATATTGCCTACCAGCAGCAGCTTCAGGTTTTCCGGATGCGCCATCAGCAACTCTCTGCCTTTGAGCAGCTTATACCCTGTGGCGGCAGCCATGGTAGGTACGGCCAGGAAGAAAGAGAATTCGGCCGCTTCGCTGCGGGTAAGCTTCTGCTGCATACCACCGATGATGGAGGCCGCACTGCGGCTTACGCCTGGTATCAGTGCCAGGCATTGGAAAAACCCGATGCGCAGGGCGGAGAATATGCTGATTTTCTCATCGGAATCAATTACCGGATTACGGAACCAGTTGTCCACAAACAGCAGCACAATACCTCCCAGGAACAGGGTAATGCCTACAGTCAGCGGACTTTCCAGGAGTTCATCAATTTTATCGCTGAAGAGATACCCGGCAATAAGGGCAGGCACTACGGCCACGGCCAGCTTCAGGTAAAACTGAAACCTGTTTTTATCGAAAACAAGGAATTTCCGCCAGTACAATACCACCACGGCCAGAATGGCGCCCAGCTGTATCACTACTTCAAACAGTTTGGTAAATTCATCTTTGTTGATACCCAACAGGGAGCTTACAATAATCATATGCCCTGTGGAGGAAATAGGCAGAAACTCAGTCAGCCCTTCCACAATGGCGATAATGATGGCATGGAAGAAGTTCATTAAAAACAAGTATGGTTAAAATGTGATAAAAAAAGCGATGAGGGCATCATCGCTGTTATAATATGATTGTTGGCTCAAATTATTCTTTTGTTTTGGGGCGTGCCATGATGGCGTATACCTCTATCAGCAGGCCCAGTACAATCACAATGGGCGCCAGGGTGATACGACGGAAGCTGTACACCTCATTCACATCGAATGTATTGGGATCGTTGCTGTTTCCACCCATCATCAGGAGGAATCCGATCACAACTACTATAATCCCCGCTAACATGTACTTGTAGTTTTCTTTAGGAAAGATAGGCCGGCTGTCGGTCACCTGGGTATCTTTTGTCACAGTTGATCTGAGCGTTTCTTTAGCCATAGTGTTTATTTGTTAAGATGATGATGATATTGCATTAATAAAGATCGTCCAGTTTCAGCCGCAGGTATTTCATTACAGAGCGATGGGTACTGAACAGGGAGATAGCGATACCCACTACGATCATGCCCAGGAAAAGCAGGGCGATCATCATGTTGTCACGTAATCCATTCAGCTCCGGCAGCGCTTTGTCAGCAAAGGACAGGATGCCCACGAGGCCGGCGATGGCTATCAGCGCGCTGATAGCGCCGTTGGCGATACTACGGAGATCGAACGGCTTGGCGATAAACCAGCGGGTAGCGCCCACCATCTGCATGGTCTTGATCAGGAAACGGTTGCTGAACATGGCCAGACGGATGGTATTATCGATCAGGAAGATGACCACCAGCGCCAGCAGGCAGCTGATAATCAGGATCACCATCCCTATTTTATTGACGTTTTCATTCAGTTTCTGCACCAGGCTGCGCTGATAGGATATCTCCCGGACAATGTTCTGCTGGGTGAGATTGTTTTCGATGACCTTCAGGCTGTCTGTGTTCACATAGTTGGCGTTGGCCTTGATATTGATGCTGGCATACAGCGGATTGTACTGCAACAGCTGGATGAAATCTTCGCCAAAATCCTTCTTAAAGCGGTCTGCCGCCACGTCCTTCGATACGTATTCAATGGATTTGATATACGGTTTGTGAGCAATGGAATCACGGAGGGCCAGTGCCTGGTTCTCTTTCACATTATCTCTCAGAATCACCTGAATTTCAATGTTTTCCTTGAAATACTTGCTGAGTTTGCTGGCATGGATGACCACCAGGCCCAGTGTACCCAACGAAAACAATACCAGCGCTACCCCAATAATGGAGTAGATATAGGACGGTTTAGACTTCTTTGCTGATGATTTCCCGGATTGCGCCATTAATCTTGCAGTTTATCGGCGAAAATAATAAAAATTAGTAGTTATGTGTTTAATTTTGCCAGTCCAACCTGTCACCGGCAGCAATATATGTTAAGAAAACGGCAATATATAAAGATGTTGGGGGATGTCATTGCTGTATTAATATTTTTAACATTATTTTGCCGAAACGGCATCAACCGGTTTTAAATTTATAACTGATAACGCGCAAAACCCCGGATGTATTGTTTTACATCCTGATGGTTATCGCTCATCTACATTGAGATATGGAATACAATTTCAGGGCAATCGAAAAGAAATGGCAACAGCAATGGAAGGAGTCCCACGCTTATAAGGTAAGCAATGACAGCCCCAAGCCCAAATGTTATGTGCTGGACATGTTCCCCTACCCCTCCGGGGCGGGCCTGCATGTGGGCCACCCGCTGGGTTATATTGCAACGGACATCTATTCACGCTATAAAAGGCTAAAAGGCTTCAACGTACTGCATCCTATGGGATACGACGCCTTCGGCCTGCCAGCGGAACAATATGCCCTGGAAACCGGTCAGCACCCTGCAGTGACCACCGCCCAGAATATCAAAGCGTTCCGCGAACAGCTGGACAATATCGGTTTTTGTTATGACTGGGACCGCGAAGTAAATACCAGCGACCCGTCTTACTATAAATGGACACAATGGATTTTCCTGCAACTGTTTGAGAGCTGGTACAACCGCCTCAACGCCAAAGCAGAGCCTATCAGCACCCTGACCGCCATCTTCGAACAGGAAGGCAACAGCCGTCATGCCTGTCCGGGCGACCGTCAGCGCACCTTTACCGCTGCCGAATGGAAAAGCTATACCGAAAAGGAACAACGGGAAGTGCTGATGCAGTACCGCCTCGCCTTCCTCGACTATGCCGAAGTGAACTGGTGCGCTGCCCTGGGCACCGTACTGGCCAACGACGAAGTGATCAACGGTGTGAGTGAACGCGGCGGCTTCCCTGTCGTGAAAAAGAAAATGCGCCAGTGGTTCCTGCGTATCACCGAATACGCCGATCGCCTGCTCACTGGCCTCGAAACCGTTAACTTCAGCGACGCCATGAAGGAAATGCAACGCAACTGGATCGGTAAGAGCCAGGGCGCCGAAGTGACCTTCTCCCTGAAAGGCTCCAGCCACACCATCGAAGTATATACCACCCGCCCGGACACCATCTTCGGCGTGGACTTCGTGGTAATTGCGCCGGAACATGAACTGATACAACAGATCACTTCCGCAGAACAAAGAGCCGACATCGACAAATACCTCGAATACGTGCAAAGCCGCTCCGAAAGGGAACGTATGGCAGACGTGAAACAAATCACCGGCTGCTTTACCGGCGCTTACGCCATCAACCCGCTCAACGGCCGTGAAATACCGGTATGGACCGCAGAATACGTGCTGGCAGGCTACGGCACCGGCGCCGTAATGGCCGTGCCCTGCGGCGACCAGCGTGACTTCAGTTTCGCCCGCCACTTCAACATCCCCATCACCAACATCATCGGGGACGCGTTCAACGGCGAAGAAGCCAATCCCACCAAGGACGCCAAACTGCAAAACAGCGGCTTCCTCGATGGTATGGACATGAAACCAGCCATGGACGCGGTGATCAACAAACTGGAAGAAATGAAGATCGGCAAACGCCAGATCAACTTTAAAATGCGCGACGCCGGCTTCAGCCGCCAACGCTACTGGGGCGAACCATTCCCGATAGTATTCAAAGACGGCGTGGCCTACCCGCTGGATGAAAAAGACCTCCCACTGGAACTGCCGCACGTAGACCAATACAAACCAGGCGAAGAAGGAGAAGGCCCGCTGGCCAATATCACCGACTGGGTTAACGTGGCGCCCAATGTAAAACGCGAAACCAACACCATGCCCGGCTATGCCGGCAGCAGCTGGTACTTTCTGCGTTATATGGACCCGCATAACAGCACCACTTTCGCCGACCGCAAAGCCACCGATTACTGGAACCAGGTAGATGTGTACGTTGGCGGTACTGAACATGCAGTAGGGCACCTGCTCTATTCCCGTATGTGGACCAAAGCCCTCTACGACCTGGGCCACATCGGTTTCGATGAACCTTTCAAATCACTGATCAATCAGGGAATGATTGGTGGCAGCTCCAGACTGGTATACCGCATCCGCGGCACTCAGCAGTTTGTTTCCCATGGCCTGAAAGACCAGTATGAAACAGATCCGCTGCACGTAGACGTGAATATCGTAGACGGCCTGGAACTGGACCTGGAAGCCTTCAAAAAATGGAAAGCTGATTACGCTGATGCTACCTTCATCCTGGAAGATGGGAAATATATCTGCGGCGTGTTGTTGGAAAAAATGAGCAAACGCCTGTTCAATACTGTCAACCCGAATGATCTGGTGAACAAATTCGGCGCTGATACCTTCCGCATGTACGAAATGTTCCTCGGACCGGTAGAACAGTCCAAACCATGGGACACCAAGGGCATTGAAGGGGTACACCGTTTCCTCAAAAAGCTGTGGCGCCTGTTTGCAGACGAAAACAAAGGGCTCATTGTCACCAACGACGCTCCTACGCCGGAAGAGCTGAAAATACTGCACAAAACCATCAACAAAATTGATGGTGATACCAGCAGCTTCTCTTATAATACAGCTGTCAGCCAGTTTATGATTTGTGTAAACGAACTGGCCACCCTGAAATGCAGCAAACGCGCCATCCTGGAACCAGTGTTGATATTGCTGACTCCTTATGCGCCGCACTTCGCTGAAGAACTGTGGCACCTGTTAGGCAATACCACCAGCATCCTCGACGCCGCCTATCCGGTGTACGATGAAAGCTATACCAAAGAAAGCACCTTCAACTACCCCATCGCGGTAAACGGTAAAACCCGTACTGAAATGGGCCTCCCGCTGGATGCAGACAACAGCACGCTCGAAAAAGAAGTGCTGGCCAGCGAAGTAGTGCAGAAATGGCTTGATGGCAAACAACCGAAAAAAGTAATCATCGTAAAAGGCAGAATGATCAACGTGGTAATATAATCGCATAATCATCTCCCGACAAAAAAAGCGCGCAAAGCCATGGCCTTGCGCGCTTTTTCTTTATAATACACTTAGATGCCCAATATAAACCATCCGGTGATAAAAGCCACCAGCATAATGATAAACCCCGACAACAGCAATGCCAGCCCCTCCTCTTTGTCTTCCGATATCAGCAACATCACGCCTACAATGCCGTAAGCCAATACCAGCAATCCTAATAGGATCCCTGCTGCCTCCAGGTTATCACCTCTGCCGATACCCAACGCTATGAAAAAAATCAGCAATGGTATAGCAGCAAGGTAACCGGTCTTCCACCAGAAGTTGCGCATAAGCATCGTTTTTAAACATGGCTAGTGAACTCCGGCCAAGATAAGTCCACAGGTAGACAAACCTACCAACATAATAATACCCGCTGCCAGCACCAATGCCTTGCCGGCTTCCGCATTTGGCCTTGAAAATACAGCCAGCAATACGCCCACCACGAAATAAGCAGCCACCACAAACATCAGCAGCAAACCGGCACCCAGGATTCCTTCATCGCCGGAGAGCGCCATCACCAAAGCAATTGACAGTGGTACACCCAACATCCACAACAGCTTTTGAACAAAAGGTTTCATATATAACGTTTATGACTGAACGGATTCTCTTTCCTCCTGTAATGTTTTCAGATAGGCTTCTTTATCATCCCGGTAAAACAGGTTCATCGTTTCAAACGGAATAATCCGGCCGTCTTTATGTACAATATGCACACAGGACTTTTTAATGGCACGCACGTCAAAGTCATATGCATCAATAAACCGCATGATCACGATCCGGAACAGGTTGTTGTAATCCAGTCCGGGCGCCTGTATCTGTGGCAGGCAGCACAACAGTGACTGCATATCACAAACTGCCGCGTCCGTGGAGATACCGGTACTGAAAATTTTCAGCACATGCTGGTGCAGCTTCTCATCCTGTTCATATACAATAGTGTTTTTGCTATTGTTCAGCAATACGGCCGGGTCCACAAAACGGGTGAGCGGGAATGTCTTTCCGTCTATTTTCAGCGCGTAGGCCATGGCCAGTGCATCCGGGTTACAGGGAACCGGGATGATATCATGCTCGTTAAAAATGGGCGACTGCTCCAGTATCCGCTGACGTACTTCCGTCAACGTTATACGGTCGGTAGCCGGGTCAAAATCATCTGTGCGGCCCGCCACCTGTACCGGCTGAAAAGTAACGCCCCTTACGCACCGCTGTTGCAGGGCATAGTCAATGATGCTTCCCATCTCATCTTCATTGACGCCACGTTGCAGCGTCACCACCAGCGTGGTGCTGAGATTGACTTCATTCAGGTTTTCAATCGCCTGTTTACGGGTTTCGGTCAGATCTTTTCCCCGCATGCGTTCCAGCGCTTCCGGCCGGAAGGAGTCGAACTGCAAGTACACCTCAAAGTCAGGCATGTACGTTGCAAGCCGGGCGGTAAATTCCTTGTCCTTCGCAATACGTATCCCGTTGGTATTGATCATCAGGTGGCGGATAGGTTTCCGCTTCGCGATGTCCAGTATTTCAAAAAACTGCGGATGAATAGTCGGTTCGCCGCCGCTGAGTTGCACTACGTCGGGCTGGCCTTCATTATCCACGATGATGTCCAGCATCCGCTCTATCTCCTCCAGCGTACGGTGCCGCCCATAGTGAGGTGAAGACATGGCATAACAGGTAGGACAGGTAAGATTGCAGCGGTCCGTCACTTCAATCACCGAAAGGCAGGAATGCTGCTCATGGTCCTGACAAAGTCCGCAATCATATGGACAACCATAATGCGTGCGGGTGTTGGTTTTCAGCGGTGCTTCCGAAGGTTTGTTATAGTTCCGGGTATTTTTATAGTAGTCGATGTCTGTAGCGATCAGTACTTTTTCCCTTCCATGCGTGGGACAGTTCTTCACCATAAATACCTTGTTGTCTTCAAATATAACTTTCGCGTCTACACGTCGCAGGCAAGTGCTACAGATGCTTACCGTAAAGTCGTAATACGTGTAATTTTTCTCAGGCATATTGTTTCTCAATTAATCGTGATGGGAAAATAATAACGGGGGCGTAATAAATCAGTCCGGCCAGGCACGCCAGTTGTATAGCACCAAGGCCGAAAGGGAACCGGTAGCCGGGCTTGATAAAATCGAGCAGGAAACGGAATAATAAATATCCGATCATGAATAGTTGAAAGCGGGCGCCGCTCACCAGCCGGTAACGCCGGCCCACTATACGCAGCAACTGCCACAGCGTCAACAGGAAAACAATTTCATATAATGCCACCGGGTGCCGCATCAGGCCATCTCCCAGGTCCATCCCCCAGGACAAAGCAGTGGGCACTCCGTAAGTCTCTTCATAGATGCCCATGCTGAAACAACCTATACGGCCAATGATCATGGCCAGTATCAGCGGATAAGTAAACAGGTCGCCGGTTGATTGACGCTCCCCTACCAGCTTTTTGATGGTTTCCACCCCTATCAATCCTCCCAGCAGTCCACCTACAATGGTTTTATTCTGGTAGATATATAACAGTGGATTCGCAGCATGTAACAGCCCGGGAGGGTTCTCCAGTGCGCCCAGCAGACGGCTGCCCAACAAAGCGCCAAAGGTAGCGCCAATAACAGACCAGATACGGTTGTTACTGTCTACCTGGTCGCCCTGGCGCCGCCGCAGGAACAGGAAATACCGGAAACCGATGAACATGCCCAGCGTCTCCGTTATCACATGCAACGGAAGATGAAGAGAAGCAACAGACACATAGACAGGATACACCACGGGGCAACTGATTATTTTATACACAAATTAATATTTATATTTAGATGTACAGTTTAAGCTGACAAAATATGTTACAGGAGGTATTAAAACAACACCAATCCGCCTTCCACCCGGTGATCACGCTGCTCCAGCCCGACGAACAGCTGCTGGTCATGGACTTTACTGCCAATAATACGACCCTCACCAAACCTGTGCTGAACAATATAGACCGGTTCTGCCGTTACATTACCCGTACCCTCGCCTCCGGCGGCTGCCGGCTGGGCATCGGCGGTTATAATGAGCACCGCACCATCTATGCCGTAAGCCCGCATTTTGATGCCGGAGAAGAGCCACGCAGGCTTCATCTGGGCATCGATATATGGGGGCCTTCCGGCACGCCTGTGTCTGCACCGCTGAAGGGGCATGTGCACAGCTTTCGTTTCAATGACCACTTCGGGGACTATGGCGCCACCATTATCCTGCAACATCAACTGGACGGCTATACGTTCCATACGTTGTACGGCCACCTGAGCATTTCCAATCTGCAGGGGCTGTACGAAAAGATGCCCATAGCGGCCGGACAGCAGTTCGCCTGGTTTGGCACCCCTGCCGAAAATGGCGGATGGCCTCCACATCTGCATTTCCAGATTGTGACGGACATGATGCATTACCGCGGCGATTATCCCGGTGTATGCCGTTACAGTGAGCGTGACAAATACCTGCAAAACTGCCCCGACCCCGATCTTATCCTGCAACTGAACCGTAACACCCACGGATAAAAAAAGGCCGCCGGTAAATACCGGCGACCTGCTTTCGATGGTTGGTTTTAGTTTTTCCTATTTCGAGTTTTGCTGTAAAGACTTATTGTAAGCCAGTGCTTTCACAGAAAAAGGCATGATCCACATGAGTGATTCCGGCTTGATGGAATAGGTGTTGGTCCCTTCCAATTTGGTGATGGTAGCCTTATACTGCGGGTCATTATTGAAGCGGCGATAAGTAAGGTATGGCAAACCAGTACCGCGGTATTCGCATAACAGGTCGCGGCGTATCAGGCGGATGGCTTCTTCCGTGGTACCAGCCGTTACATCGGTATACACAGCCGGCAATATGCGCTTACGGCGAACGGTATTCAGCGCCGCCATAGCTTCGGCAAGTTTACCATTGCGCGCCAGGCATTCCGCTTTCACATAATACATTTCCGGTGTACGGATACCGCCTACGTTCACGTTGTCTGTTCTTCTGTACGCCCAGATCGTTTCTCCGTTGGCGCCCAGGCTCCTCGGAGCGAGGTTCACTATGCGGCGCACATCGCCATTGTCGAATTGTGCAGAATCAGCATAACGCACGGAAGAAGCATAAAAGCCCTGGTTCTGTACGATGCTCCCGCCGTAATGGAAAATGTAATTCTCCGGACTGGTGAATTCAAACTTCGGTACGGTAACGGAAGTCACAGGTTTATCAAATATTGTTTTGTTGTCATTATAGTACCCGATGTAGTCAAACAGCGCGCTGTTTTCGGCGAGTGCCAGGTCAGCAAAAGAGGCAGCCTCGCTGTAGTTTTTCATGAACAGGTGTACACGGGACAGAAAAGCATAGCCTGCGCCTTTGCTGGCATAGTAGCCGTTCTCCGCTACTTTGGGCAGGTCCGGCAAGGCAGCATTCACATCTTTCAAAATAAAATCATAAATCTGCTGCACAGACAACTGTTTCGGTTGGTCTTCCGTATCTCCGCTGATATTAAAAGGCACACCCGGATCAGTGCCTGCGGTAGCCGCATCATACATTTTAGCATAGGACGTGATCAGGTAAAAATACAACATACTACGACCGATACGCGCCTGTGCCACCAGCTGCGCCTTTTCCGCAGCACTGCCGGTAGTAGCATCGGGCACCTTGTTCACCAAAGTATTATAGATAAAAATACCAGCGTAGGCACCGTTATAAGCAGCGTCGTCAACGATCAGCTCTGCCCGGCTTTTGTCTTCCTGCCAGTTAAAATTGATGTTAGTGAGATTAATGGACACCTGTTGCTGCAACGGTGTATAAAACTCGTTGGCCACCAGGATTTGATTGGTATAGTCAAATGTGTGGACAGCTTTGCTTTCCATTAACGGCTTATAGTCGGCGAGCGTTTGCGGGACCTTCTCTCCCTTCGGCACGATCTCGAGGTATTTTTTACAGCCGGCAGCCCCTATCATCAGGCTTCCTCCCAAAACAAACGGCAAGATCTTTTTCATATACATATCTTTTGTGCTGATGATAATTAAAGTGTGATGTTAAACCCTGCATTATAAGCAGGCATAACGGGCAGGTAACGGCCTCCTGTACGCAGGCTCCAGGCTTCGGGGTCTATCCCCTGGCCATTAAAGCCGATGTAGAAAAGGTTATCTGCCTGAAAACGTACACGGGCATCGGCCACCTTTATCTTTTTAATCCACTGCTTTGGCAACGTATAGGTTAATGCCAGGTTACGCGCTTTGATGTACGAAGCACTCACTACGTTCTGGTCACCATAACGGTAATAAGCGCTGCGGAAGCTGGCTTTCCGCGGATCATATTCCCACGAAATACGTGGTACATTGGTGTACAATTCGTCCCCTGGCTGTTTCCATACCTTATCAGCCACACCACTGATAACATCAGCATTGTTAGGCAAATTTCCAATAACAGTAGCATCGCCGCGCATCACATTGCCCAGGTGGTAAACGAACATAAAGGAGAACTGAAAGTTGCGCCAGCTGATATTATTAATCAAAGCGCCGCTGAAAACCGGCACCAGCGAACCACTGTACTGCGCGATGTCAGGATTGGTCACAGCTGCGTTAACAGCCACCCCATCAAGGCCGTAAATCATCGGCTCCCCATAATTATTCAGACCTGCATAAGGGTAGCTGTACAGGCTTTTATAAGGTTTGCCCTGCAGGAAATTGGTACCTGCATCGCCGTCGGAGATAAGTGCGGAAGCAGTGCCCGGTTTCAGGTCTACCCGGGTGACTTTGTTTTTGTTGAAAGCGCCGTTGATGGTCACATCCCAGCCAAACTTACGTTGACGAATGATCTGTCCTTTCAGCATCAGTTCCACACCGTTGTTCTGCATAGCGCCATTGTTGAGTATGGCCGAAGCAAAGCCCAGCGCAGGATCGATCGTTACAGTAGTCAGCAGGTCGTCGCTTTTCTTTTGATACACATCGATAGCGCCGCTCAGACGGTCTTTCAGCATGGCAAAGTCAACGCCGAAGTTGGTGGTGGTAGTTCGCTCCCAGCGCAGATTAGGATTCGGCGGGGATTTAATGGAACCGGTCTGGTTGTTGGTCAGCGTATTAAGTCCGTAAGTCACGGTCATAAAAGGACCGGATTCCTTGGACACGTTACCGTTGATACCATAGGACGCACGCAGTTTCAGGAGATTGATCCAGGAGATATGCTCCATGAATTTTTCTTTGCTCATGATCCAGCTGCCGCCGGCAGACCACAACGGGCGGTACTGATAAGCCGGATTGGTGCCAAAGAGATTGGAGAGATCATACCGGATACTGCCGCTCACCATGTATTTATCATCGTAGGTATAGCTGGCATTTCCATAAAAGGAGAAATAACGGTTGATCACCTCTCCTTTTGTCAACAGGTCTTTATAACTGTACAATCGTCCCTGGTGCCTGTTAAGGCCTGTCATACCGGTCATCAGCTCGGTGACATTATTGACCGGTACATACTGTAATGTCAGCGGGTCATAGCCCCACATGGCCATGAAATCGCGGTTGTTTTTCACTTCCCGGGTTTCAGAACCGGCTATGGCCACAATTTCATGTCTGTCGAATGACTTGTTAAAGTTGACCTGGTTACGCAACGTATAGGCGCGCAGGTAGTTGTTGAAAGTACGGAAACCATTGCCCTGCGGGAATTTATTAGCCACATTACCTTTTGTATCGAGGTAGGTGAAGCTGTTCATTTTATCCCGCATATAGTAAGATTCGGCGTTCAGCAACTGTTCGGATTTGCCGTTGTTTTTTTCGTACTGGAACATGCCCTCATAGGTCAGCCAGGGACGGATGCGGGCGTTCAGCTTACCGTAAGCGCGTGTTTTGATATCGAGCTGGCGTACCTGGTTATAATTTTGTTCGTCCTGTAATATTCTATCGGGAGAATAGAGATTGTATTTTTTATAATCGGCTGCTTCGTCCGGCAGCAGGCTGTTACGCAGTGGCAACGGGTTACCGTTTGCGTCAAAGATGGGCTCAAACGGCAGCTGCCCGTTGATCATACTGGTGAGGGATATCGCATCCGAACCCGGACCTTTGGAATCGCCATAGTTGAGGAATATGCCCGCTTCGGCAGTCAGCCATTTGTTGACCGACAGTATATTACGGAGATTCAGGCCGAGTGATTTATTGTTGTCATTCCGTTGATAACCCTGGTCATTCCGGAAGGTGGCCGAAAAGTTGAAAGTATGGCCGGCAGTGGCTTTGGAAAGAGACAGGTTATATTGCTGATTGGCGGCAGGGCGTAATAACTTCAACAGTTGATTGTTATAGAGGTCCATACCGCGCAACTTGTCCATGCCGGCATCCGCCTGTTCACGGGTAATTTTTCCTTCCGCCAGTTGCAGCATGATATCTACTGCCGGGGTGATGGCGCCGGCATAGTTGCGCAGACGGTTGGCTTCCTGCAGGGGGTTTGCCTTATAGGCGGGGTCATTATCGAAGTAATTGTAGGTAAGGTCTATCAATTCGCTGGCACTGGCTTTACGCAAATAGGAAAGATCGTATTTAGGCTTTACTGCAAAATCACCGGAGAAGTGAAGGCGGGTGGTACCTGCTTTGGCTTTTTTAGTAGTCACCACGATAACACCATTGGCAGCACGGGCGCCATAGATAGAGGCTGCCGCCGCGTCTTTCAGCACTGTGATGTTTTCAATATCTTCCGGGTTGATGTTAGGAACAGATTCACGCAGCGCCCCGGTACTGATATCATAGTAGGTGTTTTCCACCGGGAACCCATCGATCACATACAGCGGTGCGCTGTTGGCCATAAAGGTACTGGTACCGCGGACGCTGATGCTGCCGTTATAACTCACCAGGCCGGGCAGGTTACCTTCCAGCACCTGCGACAGGCTGGAGATACGGCGTTTTTCGAGATCGGCAGCCTTCACTGTGGAAAATGCGCCGGTAGCCCTTTCTTTGGAAAGTGTCTGGTAGCCGGTCACCACTACTTCGTCCAGTGTTTTGCTCTCGAGATAGATGTTCATCGAGGCCGCCGGGCCCAGGGGCACCCGCTTGCGTTCCATGCCTGCGTAAGTAAAGATCAGGGCCTGGGCGTTCATAGGTACTGCGATGATGTAGTAGCCGCTGTTGTCCGTTACCGCCCACTTTCTGCCGCCTTCCAGCTGGATCGTTACACCGGGAAGGGGTGTTTCGGATTTATCTTTGACCAGACCGCTGATGGTGCGCAGATCTTCATCAGCAGCAATCGCTCCGGGGGCAAGGGTTTCCACCTTTTTCCCTTTTTGCTGCCGGGCCACGATGGTGTAATGGTTTTTATCTACATACAAAAACAACAACTCTGCCGGGTACAGAATTCGCTTCAATACTTCTTCCACCGGGCGGTCTTTCAGCGCTTCCACCACAACATTGGTAGTTCTGTTTTTCAGCAGGTCGCCTTCATACATGAAGGTGGTGCCGTAGATGGCTGTTACCCTGTCCAACGCATATTTTACCGGTATTGCCGCCGCTGTGCGGACAACCCGTCCTTCCTGTGCAAACGCACAGACGCTGGTGAGTAACAGTACGCATAGGTACAGGGAGCCCCGAAGGCTTTGTCTGGTACAAATCCTCATTGATCTTGGTTTTTTAATGTCTGTTTAATAGCCGCGCTGCCCACTATCTTTCAGGTACAGCGTATCATTGTTCTTTTCAATTTTTACATTCAGTATTGCAGACAATTCAAACAATACATTATTTACATTATCCAGGGATAATGTTCCCTCCAGGGTGCGGTTGGCAATGGATGTATCCTGCAGTATGATGGTAAAGCCATAGGTATCCTGCAGCGTATGAATGATATCCCTGACAGATGTCTGTTTCAGTAACATTTTGTGTTCACGCCATGCCAGTGCGGTTTTGGCGTCGGTGATATTTTTTGCCAGTTGTTGTTTCTGAGGGTAGTAAGTGGCTTTTTCATCCGGCTTTAATAACAATACCTGTCCGTTTTCCGGGGACGATACTTTTACTTTCCCTTGCCGGAGATATACTTCCGTGACTTCCCTTCGTTGTTTTACGTTGAAGACAGTGCCCAACACTTCCACGTTCACTTTGCCGGCATGTACCGTGAAATGCTGTGCCGCAGGCACTTCCGTATGTTTCACCTCAAAGAGGGCTTCCCCTTCCAGCCACACTTCCCGCTTTCCATCTTTCCAGTGATGATAGGTGAGCACGGAATGTGAGTTGAGGATCACCACGGAAGCATCCGGTAGTTTGACGCGGACCTGTTGCCCGTAGCCGCTTTCCACCCTGTGCATGCCGGAAGGCCGCATAAAGTACCAGGCGGCGAAGATCATCAGCGGCAGCAGTGCAGCTGCCGCCATCCAGCGTTTCCAGCGGGGTTTTGCAATGGGCACCACTGGTGTTTCCGTCGCCAGATGCATTTGTATCTGTGACCATACCTGTGCTTTATCTGCGGCTGCAGGCCTTATCCGCTCCAGGCTCAGGATAGCGGTCAGAGTTTTCCTGGCTTCTTCCATTGCTGCCAGGTTAGCAGGCGCGCTATCCCGGTAGGCCGTCCAGAAAGCCGTTGCTTCCGGCGTGCCATGCTTCACCCATTCCAGGAAGAAGGCATCTTCCAGAAAGTCTGCTTTGGTAAATAAATGGTAGTTCTGCTCCAATATCAGTTCTTCGTTAGCACCACAGTAATCATCACAGGAGAGTAAGTAACAACTAGCCCCGTGCATCTACAGAACACAAGGACGGCGCAAAACACCCCACTTTTTTTCAATTTTTTTATAATTTTTTTATTAAAACTTATAGAAGTGCTGATTTCATTGATATTATATCGATATATAATTTTCATATTTTTTTATGATTATATGAATAGGAAGCAACCGGGTACGGCTATACATTTTTTTGTACTTTTAGCCGATCAACCAGGAGATGGACCTTTTAACAGTATCTGACACTACACTCTGGACAGCCATACAACAAGGCGATGAACAGGCATTTGCACATTTGTATGACCGTTATTTTGAGCGGTTATATGAATATGGGATGCGCCTGCATCCTAATGATGATGTGGTGAAGGATGTGATACAGGAGCTGTTCATCAAACTATGGACGAACAAAGATAATCTCAGCACTTCCGTAGATGCCCGCCCCTACCTGCTTGTAGCGTTACGCGGCACATTATACAACCGGCTGCGTCCCCGGCGGAACGCAATAATGGTAGCCTTCAATCAGCAGGAGCACGACTTCCTGGCGCACTTCTCTACCGAGCATGCCTATATTAAAAAAGAACAGTTACAGGCACAACAACAGCAATTGTTACAAGCCCTTAACCAGCTCAATGCACGCCAGAAAGAGATATTGTATCTCCGCTACTTCGAGGAACTGGATTATGAACAGATTGCCGTGATCATGGGCATCTCTGTAAAAGGCGCGTACAAGCTGGTGGCCCGCGCACTTAAAAATATGCGTGAGCTGCTGGGCATATCCACCGCCATCCTGCTGGCGCAGCTCGCAGCCCTGAAAACAGCCATCCATCCCTAGCCACTTGACATAAAGCAGCGCGATTGATATTTTTACCGGCTAAACAGATATAGTATGAGAAACATATGGCTGACAGGCTTGTTATGCCTGCTCGTGGGCGCAGCGATGGCACAGGCACCGCTGCAGGTAATGACCTTCAACATCAGGCTGAACACCAACAGCGACAGCCTCAATGCGTGGCCTTACCGGAAAGAAAAAGTAGCATCGGAAATATTATTTCATCAGGCCAATACGCTGGGCGTACAGGAAGCGCTGTTTGACCAGATGGAAGACCTGCGCCGGCTGCTGCCCGGCTACAAATCCATTGGTGGCGGCCGTGAGGATGGGAAAAACAAAGGTGAATTCTCCGCCATTTTTTACGATACCAGCCGGTTGCAGCTACTGAAAACCGCCACGTTCTGGTTATCAGAAACACCGGAAGTCCCCGGCAGCAAAGGGTGGGACGCTGCCATTACCCGTATTGTAACATGGGGCCTGTTCAGGGACAAACAAACAAAAAAAGTATTCTATCATTTTAATACCCACTTTGACCACATGGGCAAAACAGCCCGCCGGGAAAGCGCACGTTTCCTGTTGAAGCAGGTACATACAATCGCCGGTACTACACCAGCCATTATTACTGGTGACTTCAACGCCACGCCCGATGACGAGCCGATACAGGTAGTCATGGACACCAGCAACCCGCTGCATTTCACCGACAGCAAAAGCATCAGCACCACGCCCCATTACGGCCCTACCGGCACGTTCAACGGATGGCATGCTGCTGAAGTGGACGATCAGCCTATTGATTATATTTTCCTGAAAGGGAAATTCAAGGTGCTGCAACACGCCTCCATATCCCAGACATGGGGCGGCCGCTTTGCTTCCGACCATTTTGCAGTACTGTCACGTTTAATCCTGCAATAAATACCAAACAAAGAAGGCAGGGAGGCTGCAAGCATTCACCTCCCTGCTTCTTTGCAAGTTTTTTACCGCATCAGTTACATTGACAATCAATCGTGGGTATGATCAACGCTCATGCTGTTTTCCAGCGCGTCCACCACTTTGTTGTGCAGATTACCATTGACGTCTACACTGATTTTAAGTTTTCCGTTGGCAAAAGAGCCAGTGAAGTCACCCACCTGCAGCTTGGTCAGGATCAGGTCCATAGAGATTTTGAGAGAGCCTTTCCAGTCGATGTTTTTGTCTGTTACCACCACATCTTTTCCGTGGGCCTGTAATTCAATCACGCCGGACAACAGGATTTCCATCGGGATTTTCTTTCCGTCCCAGGTCAGGAATCCTATTAATCTTACAGCAGGGTCCTTTTTGTCTCCTTCCACCCTGGCGTATACTTTCACCTGTTGATAAGTGCCCAGCGGAATTCTGATGGCGCCCAGCTGAGCAGGGATCTGCTTGAGATCAATCTGACGGTCTGTCTTTAATCTGAATTCCAGTTCATCTTTCCCGCGTTTGGCATCGAAGCGGATTTCCCGCAGGCGGGCAGTGGCGGTGTCCCACGTAATATCAAATCCACCGGAGCTCTTGGCCATAGAAGCGTCGCCGGTAATGGCAGACAAACGGCCCGCAGCATCGGGTGTTAAGGTGTACGTTGGGTTAACCGCAGCGATTTCGTAGTTGATAGAGGTAGAGTCCTTCACATCAGGCGTTGGCTGCTGATCAGGCCCCGACATGTCTTTTGAACATGATGCGAGCATCATGGTTGCAATGCCAAGCGCACCGCAGAATTGTAGGATTCCGGTTTTCATATTGATATGGTTTTAAATGACTACTTGGGGAAATATTGGCCATAAAAATAAACAAGAAATTCGAAAAAAAAACTGATTAAGTATTAATTAAACATAAAAATCCGGTTGAGCTCACTCAACCGGATAAATATATGATGGCCGTCCCTATTGGAAAGCAGGCATTATGCGTGTATGCGTTAACGTTCTACAGGCATATGCAAGAGGCCGTCTCTATCGTTCAACAGGCGCTATACGTGTAGGCGTTGACGTACCATTCACGATAGTCCCTGAACTAACAGCGATTGCTTTAATAATGTCTGTAATATTTTTAATATCAAGGGTTGATACTTCATCTTTCACAGTATGATAAAACTGGTCTTTATCAATCTGCGTGGTAGAGATCGTATGTGCAGGCACTCCTACCTTGGCCAGGTTGGCGTTGTCTGAACGATAGAACAGGTTCTGCTCCGGATAAGGATCGGGATAAAAACGGAATTCAGATCCTGCCAGGTTCTTTTGCAGAATAGTACCAAAATCTGATTTTTCAAATCCGGTAATAAACGCGCTGTTCTTACCAAATTTGGACTCCTTACCGATCATTTCAATATTAAACATCGCCACCACTTTGGCCGGGTCCATATGCCCGGAGAAATATGAAGAACCGTAACCTCCCATCTCCTCTGCGGTGAAAGCCACAAAAATCAGGGAACGCGCCGGATGTTTCTTCTTAAAGTAATTGGCGAGCATGATCACTGCGGTTGTACCGGACGCATCATCATCCGCTCCGTTGGCGATGCTGTCGCCTGCTTCAGCAGGCAGTATCCCCAGATGGTCATAGTGACCGGAATAGATCACATATTCATCCGGTTTGCTTTCACCTTTGATCATACCGGCCACGTTGGTGAACTCCTGCGCCCTTACGCTGCGGGTTTGTTCCACGGACCAGTTGTCCTGCGCTGTCAACGGTTCTTTCTCCAGCACCAGCACCATCTGCCATTTAGCGGTATCTGCAGGCACTGCCTGTTCACTGGCATACATCCTGCTGGAGATACTGCCCTCCAGATTGGCGATATAACCGCTCAGCGAAGGGGCCAGCCATACGATCATATTCTTTTGCAGCGATTTGCGTTTGCCCAGTGCGGCGCGCAATTCATCAGGGTTACCGGCACGCATCTCCGTGCAGGTAGCTGTATCCCGCTGAAGCTGTATATGCCGTGAAGGCCCTACTGCCACCACAGGCCAATCTTTGGCCGTACCGTTAACGGTCATCGCGGTGCTTGTGGTGTGAAGTCCGTAGTAGCTAAAGCGTTGCAGATAAGATTGCTCTCCGGGCAACGGCAGCAGGCCTGCTTTTTTAAATTCATCGCTGATAAATGCAGCGGCCTTGTCAGACCCGGGTGTTCCTGACTGGCGGCCCTGCATATCGTCAGCAGCCAGTGTGTTGATGATACGGGCAACTTCTTTTTGCGGTATCTGTTGACTGTAGCCGGTGGTGAGCATACACCCCGCAGCCAATGATAAGATCAGTTTTTTCATGAGCGGTTTTGTCTGTTGTATTTCGTTCTGGTTGTTGTTTGGACAGTTGGATAGCTGTTGCCTTACAAACCTGTAAGATAACATCATCTCGTTTAATTGCCTGCAATGCTACCATTTTTCCGGCGGGATGCATTAACACCTTTGTAGGATAGTGATATAATAGAGCATGATGATGCCAGGGACTTTTCAGGATACGCTGCCGCAGCAACGCCGTATCTGTTGACGGCAGGGTTGTGTCTATAGGCAATAAATGAGCGTTGACGATATGTGTACTGTACGTGGCTGTCTTCCGGTGCTGGTCCACTACTACAATTCCATCGATTTTTCCTAACCATTCATGATCTGTCACGTTCAGTATTACCGGCTGATTCAGCAAAGCCATCGTCTCCATGACATCTGAATCCCATGCCGTCCAGGTAGCAGGATTGGAACTTACAAAATGGTACCTGCCCCAGAGGTTTTCTGTACTGTCATCGGCATACAACAGCGTACAGGAAAGCAATGCATGGTGTTTATCAGCCGCTAATACGGTAATATCATAAATCCTGTCGGTGTAGTTATAGGCAGGCGGATGGAAACTGGTTGCGACGCGGTAGCGCCAGTGGTCATATTTATGAAAAGTATTTTGTCCATGCAGGGGCAGGCAACAAAACAACAACAGGCCTATACAGGCCACCAGAATGGTAAGAGGGGATTGTTGGCACATAGTATAAACGGGATTGGTTGAAAATGAGGGTAGCACAATGGGGCTCACCATCTTCAATATACAGTAATCGGGTTAATATAATTTGGTATTTTTGATGAGTATTATGTCCAATCCGAACTTAAGACCAGAAGAAAATAAGCTCAGTGCCGCTGAGAAAGAGTTTGAGAATAGTATCAGACCCCGGGAAATCGTTGATTTTTCGGGACAGGACCAGATCATCGAAAACCTGAAGATATTCATCAAAGCTGCCAAAATGCGCGGGGAAGCGCTGGACCATGTGCTGTTCCACGGTCCTCCGGGCCTGGGTAAAACCACGCTGTCACGCATTGTTGCCAATGAGCTGGGGGTTAATATCCGCGAAACTTCCGGGCCGGTAATTGAAAAGCCCGGCGACCTGGCCGGTTTGCTGACCAACCTGGAGGACAAAGACGTGCTGTTCATCGATGAGATACACCGGCTAAGCACCGTGGTGGAAGAATACCTGTATTCCGCCATGGAAGATTATCGTATAGACATTATGATAGATACCGGGCCTAATGCCCGCTCCATACAGCTCAACCTGCACCCTTTCACGTTGATTGGCGCCACTACCCGCTCGGGGCTGCTCACTGCTCCCCTGTTGTCCCGTTTTGGCATCAAGTCGAGGATGGAATACTACAATGCTGCTACGTTGCAGAAAATCATCTGGCGCGCGGCAGGGTTACTGGGCTCCAAAATCACATCTGATGCTGCCGCGGAGATTGCCCGTCGTTCCCGCGGCACGCCCCGTATTGCCAACGGACTGTTGCGCCGGGTGCGTGACTTTGCCATGGTGATCGGTAATGGCGTCATCGACCTGGAAATTGCGCAGCTCAGCCTCAAAGCCCTCAACGTAGATGAATACGGCCTTGATGAAATGGACAATCGCATTTTGCAGGTGATCATCGAAAACTTTAAAGGCGGTCCGGTAGGCATCACCACCATTGCCACCGCAGTGGGCGAAGAAGCCGGTACGTTGGAAGAGGTATACGAACCGTTCCTGATCCAGGAAGGTTTTATCAAACGTACTCCCCGTGGCCGTGAGGTAACGGAAAAGGCATATGTGCACCTGGGGAAAACGCCGTTCCGGGGAGGCAGCAACCTGCTCTTCTAACCCTAATTGTCTGAATGGTGGCCGATGTCCATGATTATATACGTCATTATATTTAAAAGAAATGCCCCCATTGCATGTCAATGGGGGCATTTCTTTATTGATTAAATTGTTATCGGTCAAATCATGGCCATCACGGGTTCTCTTTCACTACCAGCCTGAATCCGTTCCCGTGAATGTTCACGATTTCGATGTTCGGGTCGTCTTTCAGGTATTTGCGGAGTTTGGCGATATATACGTCCATACTGCGGCCGTTGAAGTAGGTGTCGCTGCCCCATATCTTTTTCAGCGCCAGTTCCCTGGGCAGCAGGTCGTTTTTATGCTCGCAGAGCATGTGCAGCAGCTCGTTCTCTTTAGGGGAGAGCGTGTGGCTGTCGCCGTTATGTGCGAGGGTACGTAAACGGGAGTTGAAGGCGTATGAGCCTACCTGGAATTCGTGCTGCTCTTCTTCTTTGCTGTTCAGTTCCTGGTTGCGTTTCAGGATAGCTTTGATTTTGAGCAGCAGCAGTTCGCTGTCGAAAGGTTTGGAGATATAATCATCGGCTCCCAGCTTATAACCCTGGATGATGTCTTCCTTCATGGTTTTGGCAGAGAGGAAAAACAGGGGGATATCGGGGTCTACGTCCCGGATTTCTTCCGCCAGTTTAAAGCCGTCCATATTGGGCATCATAATGTCCAGCAGGCAGATGTCGAATTTTTCGCGGCGGAAGGCAGCCAGTGCCAGGATACCGTCGCGGCATAATTCCACATCATAGTCATTCAGTTCGAGGTAGTTTTTAAGTACCATGCCCAGGTTGGTGTCATCTTCCGCCAGTAATATTTTCGGTTTACGTTCTTCCATAATCATAAAGGGTTGATTATAACAAATATAAAGTTTTTCTACGGCACGAAAGGTCGTTAAAATTTGGACGGTGGCGCCCCAAAGAATTGTTAAATCTATTCATTTTCAGGGCGGTAAATATTTTATCGTTGTTTTATCAACGAGGTGAAGGGATGCCGGAGGTTGCTGTAGTTGACCATGTCCACGATAATATTCCCTACGGAGATGGGGCTTTCCACCCGCAGTGGCACCTTATTGGCGTCGTCGCTTACCCATACCGTCATTTTCTCTCCACCTTCAAAGATGGTGCCTTTGATCAGCAGCGGTTTGAATTTGATAGCCCTGAATTTGCCGAAGCGGGTGTTGATTTCTTCCTTTCCGAGGTATCGGATATAGATATTATACACCTGGTCATCGAGGAACATGGCGAAGGGGATTTTATCTCCCTCCTGGTACCGGGAGAAGTCGATATTACGGGCGTAGTAGATGGAGCTGATCACATCCTGTACGCAGGGAGGCACGGTAAAGGTTCCGTTGGTGCTGACAGCCTGGTGAGCGGCCTGATTAAACACCACGTTGTTGTAGATTTTGTACCCGCCTTCGTTCACATTGCGGAGAAACTTCAGTGGCTGCATGGTAGCGGTATCCAGCCAGGTTTCGTATTTATCGCGCACTTTGAAGATCCAGTCATAGGCACGGAAGGTGCGGCCATCACCGGTAATGTGGTATACGTCGCGGTTGGCAAAACGTTCCAGGGCTACGGTAAAGACGGCCTCGCCGGCGCCTACGTACATTTTGCCGAGGTTATACATCACTTTGAGGGTGATACTTTCGCCAACATTGAAACTGGAGTTACGGATAGAACAGAAGTCATTTTGCGCGTGAGCGGGGGTTACACAGGCGAAGCATAAGAGAATTAGCAGAAGGTACCTCATTGCGGGAAGCTATTTGTCCTTAAATATTTTTACACCGAGGAGCAGCACACTTCCAATCACTGCCGGCAGACAAAGGTTGATTAACCAGATACCTCCCGTGGCTGCTATAATAACGGCTGTATTGGTACTGAGCAGTCCGAGGAAGTAAATACTGACTTTCCCACGGATTCCAAGTTCTGCGATAGCGATGGTAGGCACCATGGCCATTACAAGGTAGATGACGCTATTCAACAGGAAAGCCTGCCACCACAAAAACTCCAGTCCCAGCGCGTCCAACAAAATCAAATACTGTGCCGAGAAGACCACGTAGCGGGCGGCTGAAAGCAGCAACAGATAACGTAAATCCCCTGCAGAATAGCGCACAATAATTTGTACAAAGACCTTTGCTTTTCGCAGGAACCTGACTTTTTCGAATACAGCCAGAATAATCTGTAGCCGAAAATATAACAATATCGTCAGCACACAAATTACTACCAGTATACCAAACACAATTTTCTCCCAGAAGTTCGGGGGGAAATAGCTGTTTTCCTTTACCAGCGTAAAGTTATTGAGATAATAGAGCATGCCTATTAACCCAAAAATAACAGTCACAATGAGCTGGCTAAAGCTTCCTACAATAGTGGCGGCAATGGCTTTGAGCTTATTGTGGTTCTTCAGGTACAGGATGCGCCCACCGTATTCGCCTATACGATTAGGGGTGTTGATCGAGAACGATACCCCCGAAAGGATGGCGCTGAAAGCCCTCATAAAAGAGATAGGTTCCAGGGGGCGGACCAGCTTCTGCCACTTTTTGGCTTCCAGTCCCCAGTTAAAAAACATCAGCACCAGCACCAACAGCAATCCTATCCAGCCCTTCTCCTGCAGCGTTCTGCTCATATGCGCCAGCGACTGTTCCAGGTTCTCGCGATGGGCCAACTGATGATAGATAGAGTAACCCAGCCAGCCAAAAAGCACTGCTCCTAATAAGTAATTGAGAATTATTTTGGTACTTTTGTTCAGATATCAAGATTTTTGCAAAAATATACTGTGGTTGGCAAACAAGGCAAAAATAATTCTAGGCATTGACCCCGGCACCCTGGTTATGGGGTATGGACTGATCCACGTGGAAGGCAAAAAAGCCAGTCTGATAGAAATGGATGTCCTGAAATTATCCCGGATGAAGGACCATTACGAACGCTTACAACTGATTCACGCCCGCGTAAATGAATTGATCCGGCAGTTCCAACCAACCAGCTTCGCCATTGAAGCGCCTTTCTTTGGGAAGAACGTACAAAGTATGTTAAAGCTTGGAAGAGCACAGGGTGTGGCCATCGCCACTGCTATGCATGCCGGTTTACCGGTAACAGAGTACTCCCCCAAAAAAGTGAAACAGTCGGTCACCGGCAATGGCAACGCTGACAAGGAACAGGTGTGGCTGATGCTGCAACGCATTCTCAGTATCGGTGAACGGCCAGATTACTTCGATGCAACTGATGCCCTGGCCGTGGCAGTCTGCCACTTCTACCAGGAAAGCAGCCCGCTCGCCGCTGTAAGCAAGGCTAAAGGATGGGAACAGTTTTTGCAAAAACACCCTGAAAGGATTTCGAAATAGCCAAAAAGGTTATTTCATAAATTCGTAAAATGTAGTTACTTTGTTTGAAATTGTTCATCCTGAATAAACGGCTAACCCGGCAAAGGCCGGAAAATTAGCATCACTATGAAAAATGACCATCATTTGTTAAGCATGAATTGCGCAACAAGCTTTTTATTAATCAGCATCAGGCAAATATGAAAGCAAGAATCCTATTGGTGGAAGATGATGAATATATTGGTGCAGTTACAAAGAAGCGGTTGGAAGAAGCGGGCTACGATGTTGTGCACAGTATAGACGGCCAGGCCGCGTGGGAGCAGTTCCAGTTACGCACTTTCGATATTTGTTTGCTCGACGTGGTAATGCCTAAAAAAGACGGCCTCACGCTGGCGCAACAGATCCGCACAGTCAATGACCACATTCCTATTCTCTTCCTGACTTCCAAAAACGAAAAAGAAGACCGTATCGCCGGCCTCCGGACCGGGGCTGATGACTATATCAGCAAACCTTTCAGCATGCAGGAACTGATCCTGCGCATAGAAGTGTTCCTGAAAAGGACCAGAAGCCAGATAGCCAAAAGAAGCACCACGTTCGCTATCGGCAAACTGATGTTTGACTATGAAGACCTCCGCCTCTACAACGAAACCGGAGAAATCTCCATTTCCCTTACCCAGAAAGAAGCCGAATTGCTCAGATACCTGTGCGAAAACCCTAATAAAACACTGAAAAGGGAAGATATACTATCCCATGTGTGGGGTAAAGACGACTACTTCCTGGGCCGGAGCATGGATGTTTTTGTGACCAAACTAAGAAAACACTTCAAGTCTGATCCACATGTAAAACTGGAAACACTGCACGGTGTCGGATTCCGGTTCAATATCCCTGTGAAGTCATAAATACTACAGCTGCGCTACTATCTGTTCCTGGATTGCTTTAAACTCCTCCTCTGACAGTTTCAGCTTGCCGCGCGAAAAATTCATGTCTTGTACAGAATTAATCGGAATCAGATGCATGTGCGCATGAGGCACTTCCAGCCCCACCACACTCACACCCACCCGGTTACAAGGCACCACCCGCTCAATCGCCTGCGCAATAGGCTTGGCAAATACCAGCCACTCCCTCAACAAATCATCCGATACGTCGAAGAACTTGTCCGTTTCTACTTTGGGAATCACCAGCGTATGCCCCTTCATCAACGGAAAAATGTCCAAAAATGCATAAAAATGCTCATTCTCCGCAATTTTATAACTGGGTATCTCGCCTTTAATAATCTTAGTGAAGATTGTCATATTGTGTTATTTTATTATTTATCTGTTTGGTTATTTAATGAGCGGCCTTATTGCATCCTTAAAATAAGGAAATCTTACTTCCCTCAAATATCAAAATAATAAAATAACAAAATGAAAAAGGGGCTGCATCGCTGCAACCCCTTCCATATGGTGATTCAGCAGGACCCGGGGATCATACTGAAATACTGTCAATCTTGAATTTAATAACACCATTAGGCGCCTGCACCTCTGCAATGTCACCTACCTGCTTGCCCAGCAGCCCCTTGCCAATCGGGGAGGTAACAGAGATCTTGCCCGCCTTCAAATCAGCCTCTGTCTCAGAAACGAGTTGATAGGTAACCGTCTTCTTGTTGGCTGTATTGGTAATGGTAACCTTACATAAAATAGATACTTTGGATGTATCGATAGCATCTGCACTTACAATACGGGAAGTGGCGATAGCCGATTCCAGCGTTGCAATTTTAGCCTCGTGTATACCCTGCGCTTCTTTGGCGGCATCATATTCGGCATTTTCCTTCAAGTCCCCCTTTTCACGTGCCTCAGAAATAGCACGGGCAATCTCTGCACGGCCCTTCGTTTTAAGAAGTGTGAGCTCGTTCATCATTTGGTCCAGGGTCTCTTTCGTAACGTAGTTTATGCCAGACATAACCTGCTTGTTTTTTATGGTTATAAGAAAAAAAAATCAACGCCTCCATTTGCACAGAAGCGTTGTTTACGGGTGTTATTGCAAATATAATAAATTCCGGATAAAGAAAAAAAAGCACCCTACCGAATCAAATTGATTGAAAATCAACAATTTAATTCAGGACTCAGAAACTCAGGACGAGCTCCTACAGGATATTTAGCTTCTCCAGCACGATACGCGCCATTTTAATGCTCGCTTCGTGGGAATAACCGGCTATATGTGGCGTCACCACTACATTCCGGGCCTTCAGCAACCAGTTCAGCTGCTCTTTTTCCTCCGGTGTATAGGTGCTCAGTTTTTCATTTTCCAACACGTCAAGACAGGCACCGCCAATAATGCCCTGCTCCAGGGCAGCAATCAGATCGGTGTTGTTCACCAGCTTGCCCCTGGCAGTGTTCATAAACCAAACAGGCTTGTTGAACGACTGAAAAAAGGCCATATTGGCGATATGCAGCGTTTCCTCCGTCAGCGGCAAATGCAGGCTTACCACATCGGCATTGGTAAAGATATCGGTCAGGCTGGCTTCTTTCACATCGGCCGTACCAAAACCTTTCTTGTATTTATCATATGCCAGGATGTTCACATCAAAACCTTTGAGCTTGCGTGCGAAGCTACTGCCGGTATGGCCGTAACCGATAATGCCCACGGTCCTGCCATTCAGCTCATACCCACGGTTGCCGTCACGCTCCCAGATACCTTCGCGCAACTCTATATTACTACGCAGGATATTATTGATCAGGCAAAGCAACATCCCCACAGCCTGTTCGCCCACAGCGTCCATATTGCCTTCCGGGCTGCTCACGCAGTGAATGCCTTTGCTTTCTGCATAAGGCACGTCTATCAGCTCCATACCGGAGCCCAGCCGGCCTATCCATTGCAGCTGCCGGCCATGGTCAATTATTTGCTTATCTACCCGTATCCGGGTGGTCACAATCAAACCCACACAATCCTGAATGGCACTGTACACGCCATCGTAAGAGATAGAAGGCTCATAAACAACTTCAAAGCCCTTGTTTTGTAACTGGTCCGTTAAATATGGATGTACTTTAGCGGTAATTAATACTTTTCTGCTCATATCATCTTATGGGATAATGCTGCAAATTCAGCAACAGTCAATTCTTCAGCCCTTTTGGTAAAAATCGGGTCCTGCAAAGTTTCCTTGTCAAACAGGGGTTTCAACGGATTACGGAGCTGCTTCCGGCGCTGATTGAAGGCTGTTTTCACCAGCACAGTGAATTTCCGCTCAGAGGCAATATCTGCCGGCTGCTCCAGCCGCGTAAGCCGGATAACGGCTGATTTCACTTTCGGCGGCGGATTAAAACAGTTCTCATGCACTTCAAAGAGATACTCCACTTTATAAAAAGCCTGCAACAGCACGCTCAGAATGCCATACTCCTTGCTCTTATGCGCTGAAGCAATACGAACAGCCACTTCCTTCTGGAACATCCCCACGGCCACGTCCACATGCTCCCGCCATTCCAGCAAACGGAACATGATCTGTGTGGATATATTGTACGGGAAATTACCGATGATGCGGAACTGGCCTTCAAAAGGCAAGGCTGTTTCGAGAATGCTCTCGTTGATCAGCTTGCCCTGAATAGCAGGATAGGTCTTCTCCAGGTATTGTACTTTCTCTGTGTCCAGCTCCACGGCCTTAAAATGAATGCCTGGCAGCTGCAACAGGTACTTGGTGATGGCCCCGCCACCAGGCCCAACTTCCAGCACTTGCTGGCCTTCAATTACAGGTAGGGACTCCACAATCTTCCTGCACATGTTCTCATCTGTGAGGAAATGCTGTCCCAGCGATTTTTTTAATGTATACATGCGTGGCTGCAAAGATAAGCCTGTTTCTGCCAAAGGCGTAATATTTTCTCCCGCAAACTGGCTATATTTGCCTCTCATTGGAGGCAATATCAGTATGAGTACACAGACCAACAAACCGGTTATCGGCATCACCATAGGTGATATCAACAGCATTGGCGCAGAAATCATCATCAAAACCTTTCTCGACGCAAGGATGATGGAGTTCTGCACGCCGGTGATCTTCGCATCTAATAAAACCATCAACTTCTACCGCAAGCTGATGAACGAAAATAACTTCAACTACCAATCTATAAAGGATTTCACCCGTTTGAACCACAAGCAGGTAAACGTCTATAACTGTTGGGAAGAAGAGGTGCAGATCACACCGGGCGTACTCAACGAAGCCGGCGGCAAATACGCTGCCCGTGCGCTGGAAGTGGCCATCCAATGCCTGAAAGACAGTCATGTGCAGGGCCTGGTAACAGCCCCCATCCATAAAAACAATATACAAAGCCAGCAATTCAACTATACCGGTCATACGCCTTACCTGAAAGCAGCCTTCAATGCTAAAGACGTACTGATGTTCATGACCGCCGATAATATGCGCGTAGGCCTCCTCACCGAGCATGTGCCCATTGCGGAAGTCTCCAGATATGTCACTAAAGAAAATATCCTGGCCAAGCTGCAACTGATGAAAGAAAGCCTGATAAAAGACTTTGGCATAGACAAACCGCGTATTGCAGTGCTGGGGCTCAATCCCCACGCAGGAGACGAAGGCCTGATCGGCAAGGAAGAAATTGATCAGATCATCCCGGCTATCCGTCACGCAAAAGGGAATGGCCTCCTTTGTTTTGGCCCCTACAGCGCAGACGCGTTCTTCGCCCGGGAAATGTTCCAGCAGTTTGACGGCGTACTGGCCATGTACCACGATCAGGGCCTGATACCTTTTAAATCCCTCGCCAGCGGCGAAGGCATCAACTATACGGCAGGCCTCAATATTGTCCGTACTTCGCCGGACCACGGCACCGCCTTCGATATCGCCGGTAAAAACCTGGCCGATCCCAACTCTTTCAGACAAGCCATCTTCACTTGCCTTGATATCATCGAACAACGGGAACGTTACGCGGAAAATACCCGCAACCCGCTGAAGAAAACAGAACTGGCTTCTGAATAAAATACCAGCTACTTCGATTTGCCCACTTTCAGGTAAGCCTGAATGGCATGCACATAATTCTCAAATGCTTTCCTGCCCGCAGGCGTAATCTTACATAACGTCTGCGGATAGTTGTCCCTGAACTGCTTGATCACCTCTATATAAGAAGCATCCCGCAATTTATTGATCTGTACACTCAGATTACCGGCAGTTGCATTCGTCTTTTCCTTCAATAGCGTAAACTCCGCTTCTTTTTCACTCAACAAAACATTCATGATCGCCAACCGCAATTGTGAATGAAGTACCGGGTCCAGATCTTTAAAATCCATAGCATTTACACATTTAGATATTTTATTATTTTTTTATTTGATTTACTGATCTTAAAATCAAACCATTTTAAAATCAGTAAATCAAATAACGAAATCTCAAAATAACCCAATAACCAGACTACTGGGCTTTGGAGAGCAGCTCTTTCGCGTAAGGCTCGCCCCAGTGTGGCGCAATAGCGCTTTCCGGCTTAAAGGCCGCATACTTCTGCAGCGCTGTTTCAAGCATTACCTTAGCTTTTGATTTGCTGCCGCCAAACTGTTCCGGAGTGAACAGCAGCGACTGGCCCAACAACAGGTACACACGCGGGTTTTCGGCATTGTAAGTTTTAGCCAGCTCGATCTGCTGACCGGCTTCCATACCGTATTTCATGCCTCTGCTGGCCGGGTCCACCATCAGTCGGGCTGAAGCCACCAGGGAACGGATACAGGCCACTTCAGAGCTCTTCGGGTTTAATGTTTCGGCTTTGTCCAGGTTGGCGGCAGCTTTGTCTGCCACTTCATCAATCTTGCCTTTATCCTGACCTACAAAGCAGGACATCACCTGGCAGTAGGCGGCATAATAATACGGCAGCCACTGCGTTTTTTCTGCTTCCGCGATGCGTTCAAAAGTGTTGATTTTGGCTACGAGCGCATCAGGCGCAAAGCTGCTGCTGCTGTCCAGATCAGCCACTTGTTTGGACATAGCGTCCTGATATTGCGCGGATTGCGCTACGGCGACTGTTGCCAGCCCGCCAATCATAAAAAGGGAAAGGAGTAAACGTTTCATATGTGTGTGAATTATAAGTTATTGATAACGTCCTGTCTTCTGTCTATACCGAAGTTCATAAACATCCCCAGGAAAATAAACCGTGGTACGTTGGGAGTAATTTCTCCCCGGCGCAACCCATCACTGGAATAACGGTAACCGAACACCTGTTTATTGCCCGGCGCATTGCTCACGCTCAGCACAAAGATGGTAAACGCCTTGCGGATAGTGGTCAGATAACTGGCACTGACGCCCAGCGCATGGTAATCTATGGTTTTATCTGACATAAACTTATCAGCCGGCAGGTTTGGGTTGTAGTAAGGCCTGCCGGTGGCGAAGGTATAGGTAAGCCCGAGGTTAGTGCTCAGTTTTGGGAAAAAATGTTTGTATACCAGGCTGGCCGTATGCGTAGCGGCAAAGTCAGGCTGCACTTCTTTCGGATAATTCAGATAGTCACGTTTGGTATCGAGGTAGGAATACGAAATCCAGTAGTCCACGTTTTTGATGCTTTTCCGGTCCCGCCAGAACACCTCTATGCCTTTCGCATATCCCTTCCCGTTATTGCTGTAGTAGGGCACTGTCTTCACCAGATCAGCATATTGCTTATAGAAGAGCTCTGTCCGGAAAGTATAGTCAGACGCCACGCGCTGATAGCTGACGATGTAATGGGTGGCTTTCATATAGCCGAGACCGTGGTCAAAGCGGATATACTGCGGTTCGGGCTTCTGGTAATAATCGCCGTATGCCACAGAGAACTGGCTGTAGTTGTCCATTTTATACGCCAGTGACACCCGCGGGGCGATGTTCATCTTCGCCAGCACAGAGGTATATTCTGCCCTGCCGCCTACCCGGCCGACAAAGCTGGGCGTGAAATAGATGTCACTTTCCGCAAAGGCGGCCGTATAGTTGTCAGCGTAGTTGAAAGGCCGCTGGTTAAAGGAAAATTGTTCCGTGGCATATTGGTATTCTCCGCCAAAACGCACCGCGGAAAACTGGCCGATGTTACGGGTCAGCATCACGCGTGACTGGCTAAGCGATGACCGTACCCGGATATCGGCAGGCGTCTGGTTTTTACCGAGCGTGTCTGTGGCGATATTGTCGCGGTTATTACTGAAAGAAGCCCCAACATATATCCGCCAGTCTTTTCCCAGGCTTTCGCGGTACGTCATGTTCGTATAAATGTTACCGTTACGGACCTGATAGGATTCCATATCTCCCGGATATTCAATACTGGGAGAACTAAAGCCCATTTTGCTCCAGTTGCCGTATCCATAGAACTTTAGCAGCCCAGTGGAAGATGTTTTCCTGCGAAAATTCAGGGAAGTGCCGATAATTTCCGGACCAAGGTTGGGTGTCTGTTTGGGCTTCATCACCTGAAAGTAAGGAGCCAGGTTGGTATAATCGCCTTCCACGCCCCAGGAAGATTTTTTATCGCGGGAAAGGTTCTCCACACCTGCACTGGCACCGATCACCGAAAGGCCCACGCTGGAAGAAGAGCGCTGGGGCAGGTCAGTGGATTCCAGCACTAAGGCAGAAGAAAGCGCCTGGCCATATTGCGCGGAATAGCCGCCGCTGCTGAAAGTAGTGCCTTTAAAAAGAAAGGGGGAAAAACGGCCCCGTCCCGGTACGTCCGGCAGACTGGAAGAAAACGGGTTCCGTACCAGCATGCCGTCAATTAATGTCTGTGTTTCATAGCCGGTGCCGCCGCGTACAAACAGGCCTTCACGATCGTTGGTCTGTTGCGCTCCCGGCAGTGTTTTGATAGCGTTGACGATATCTGCACCAGCACCCGCCGTGGTCACGATGTCCAGCGGTTTCAGCACGGTGCCTTTTTTATCGTCGCTGGCTTCAAAGCTGCCGGCAGAAATAGTAACGACCCGCAGCGCATTGGCCGCATTTTTCAGAATAATGGACAGCTGTTCTCCGCTCTCTGTATTGATTTTTATTTCCAGAGGCTGATAGCCGCTTAAGGTAGCAGCCAATATACGTTCTCCCGCTTCTGTAGTGGTAAATGTAAAGCTGCCGTCAGCTTTGCTGGTAGTGCCATCGTAAGATCCTTTAATGTACACGTTCACGCCTGGCAACGGATGTTTCTTGTTGTCCGTTACTTTCCCGCTGATTTTATGCTGTGCCAGCAATACCGCAGGTAAAAAAAGTAAAACAGATAGATAGAGGTTGATCCTGAACATATTTTTGGAGTTAGGAGACCCGAAGGTAAACTAGTTTACATCTTAAACAAAATAATCTTAAAATAATTTTATAACATACTGATTATCAAAATAAAAAAACCTGCATAATCTCTCCTAAGAGGTACTTATGCAGGTAAATGTGGACAATATATTGGGGTCATATGACATACACGTCACAGGGAAGTATGCAGTGGTCTGCCATTGCTTACTTTTTTCTTTTCTTTTTAGGTGGATGACCATGTCCTTTTTTGTGCTTAACAGGACGGTATTGTGGTGTCTCTTTCACGGCAGGCGTGGGACAAATGGACTTGTTGACCGGTGTTGTTTCATTCATGTTTTTGGTGTCAAACTCCACGCTTTCCACATGATCAGGGTAATGCACACGGATAACGTATTCCGCGTCCGGCTCCAGTTTTGCTTCTATTTTGCCAGACGGAGGCATGATCATATAACACCATCCCATATCCCTCGTTTTGTTGTACAGGTAAACGCAGGTGGCGGTGCTGGCGCAGATGTCAACGGTGAAGGGTATACGCAACAGCGGTACCGGAAGCGGTTTCAGTTCCGGCAGCGCTGGCGGGGCATTAAAGCTGTAGATATCATCGCCTCCTTTACCGCCGGTCCTGTTGGATGAGATAAAGCCATCACGGTCCGTTTGCGGTACATAGTAAAAATCATCTGCACTGGAATTGAAAGGCGGCAACAGGTTGACCGGTGTTGTCCATGCAGCTTTGCCGCCACTGGCCGCAAATACGTCATAGCCGCCTAAACCGGCTTTACCCTTACTGGCGTAGTACAACATATTTTCGGCGCCGGTTACCGGGAACGCGTCGTCATCAGCGGTATTAAGCTGTGGTCCACAGTTCTGTGGTTTTCCCCAGGTGTTGTCGCCTTGTTTTTCGCAGTACCAGATATCGGTGCCGCCGCTGCCACCGGGCATATCGGAGGCAATGTACAGAACATTGCCGGCTTCATTGAGGGCGGCATGTCCTATCGAGTAGTCGTTGCTGTTATAGGGAAAGGCTACAGGCGGCTGCCATTTGTGCTGTTGCCGTACAAACATCAGCAGCCGCAGCTGCCGGGTGCCATACACTGGTCTTTCCTTTTTGTCGTAGGGCACGCGGCGCGCCGGATCAGTCACGGTAACATAAGCCGTATCGCCACCGGGCGTGAAACACACCGGGCCTACGTGATAAGGATAGTTGTTGATAAAGGAAGAGAAATCTTTTACATAGCCGATACCGGATTGCCCGTTTTCCGCTTCATACAGTTTGCCGTACCCTGCATTGTTGCGTCCATAGCGACGACGCGTGCCTTTGATATACCATACGTCCTTACGCACGCTGTCTGATACAAACACTACATGATTACCATGCCAGGTGGTGCCCCAGTCATTTTTCCCGGTGTTGACGCCTGTTTCATTTTTCAGGTGTACGCCTCCCGGAAGGTTCATCCACTTAACAGCGGAATCACAACCGGCAATACGGGTGGCCACCCTTTGCTGGTCAGGGTACTGGTTGTATTGTTGCCTGGCTTCATCGTAACGGCCGAGGCTTTTCAGCATATCGCCATAATGCAGGCGGTCTTCCGGAGTGGCAGTATTATCCTGCAACACCTGGGCGTACCAGTAAGCGGCTTTGTCATATTGATTATACAACCGGTAGGAAGTGGCCAGTCTTTCTTTTATCTCTGCTGCATGTTTGCGTCCTTCGCGGGTACGTAGCAGCCGCTCATACAGTCCTGCCGCCTGCGCATATTCCTCCCGGCGGAAACGGATGTCTGCGGTCTTGCTGATAGACGGCTGCTCCTGCGCTACGGCCTGCAGGGTGATGTAAAAAAGTACGCCTGTAGCAAAATAATTGATCAGTGTTTTTCTCATGCCTGCTATATTTAAAAGTACCTCGGGCTACGGGTACGGGATTCGTATTTTTTACTGTTGAACAGGAAGCCTACGGAGATTTCATGTGATCCCTGCTGATAACTGGCCATTTTACTCACAGTAATATCGTAGGCATAACCAATGCGCAATTGCGGCGTCGCATAAAATTCCACCAGTACACTGGCGGCATCCAGTTGTTCGAGGTCTTTGGACAGCGCCGGTTTGCTCCACAGTTTCACACCGGTACGATAGGAACCTCCCACCCACAAGCGGTCTGCTATCAACAGAAAAGCATTGAGGTCCACATTGGTAGGCCCTTTAAAATCTTCCTTCACCATCAGCGATGGCTTTAATTTCAGGCTTTCCGAGAGGTTGAGCAGATAACCGGCAGTGAGGTACAGATGTTGTGTTTTCTTCAACGTATTGTAATTGTATCCTCCCCAGTAATAGTTGATATTCGCGGAATAGAGGGAGAACAGGTCCATCACTGAAGCGCCGATATAAAACTTCGGCGTGTAATAATACACGCCAAAACGTGCATCGGGCACTATCTTGGAGGTTTTGCCCAGCGGGATGGCCTGGTCCAGATCGTCCACATATTTCAACGCGGTACCATCTACGCTGTATTGGGTGATGCCCCCACCAATACCTATACACAGGCGCCGGGTATCTTCCTCGTCCAGTGGAATGCGATAAGAGTAGAACCCGTAAGCAGACAGGTTTTCCTGTGGGCCCAGTTTGTCCAGCATCACCTGTGCGCCCACGCCCACCCTTTCATCTTTGGCGTTGGTAAGGCCATCAATGGAGATGCCTGCCGTGGTGGGCGCCCCGGGAAAGTCCACCCACTGATGGCGGTAAATCGCATTCAGATACCAATCCTGCTTGTATCCTGCATAGGCAGGGTTTACACTCAGGCCATTGAACACATACTGGCTGAACTGCACGTTTTGCTGTGCAGTGGCTGTCATTAGCCCGATGCAGCCGCATACAAGTAATAATAATCTCTTTGTCATATGTGTGGACCGGTTTTTAACATGATTACCTCATCAATTCTATCCATCCTTTGTAAGACCTTTCGCTTCCGTCTGCCGCTCTGAGCTTCAGTACGTAGTAATAAGTGCCTTCGCTCAATCCATGGCCATCCCATTCATTCTGATAGTTTTTGGATTGATATACCTGATTACCCCAACGGTTATAAATAAAGAGCGATGAATTAGGATAACGGGAGATACCGATGATAATAAAGCGATCGTTTTTGCCGTCGCCGTTAGGCGTGATCACATTGGGGATGAAGATATCATCACCTGATACCGTCACCGGCTGTGTAACAGCCGTGTTGTTAGACAAGTCCGGATCTTTTACTGCACTGGTGACGGTAGCTGCATTCACGACGGTGCCCTTGTTGTTGATACGTGCGGTCAGCTGCATCGTGGCAGTTTGCCCGGATGCCATTACCGGCACTTCCCACACTACGATCCTTGACACCGCATCATAATGGGTGACACCCGCACTTACATCAATTCCACCAATAAGATCAAGGTTACCGGTAAGCGTATCCCTCACCACGATAGTCTGTGCTGAATCCGGGCCGGCGTTGGTCAGTGTTATCCGGAATACGGCCTTACCACCTGTTTGCAACGGCTCATTGTTCAGCAGCACTTTTTTCAACTGGAGGTCAGCCAGTTTCAGGAGCAGCCGTTGTTCCACTTTTGTAACAATTGTCCCGCTTGTATTGTTGGCCGGATTGGTATCAATAGCACCATTCGGGGCAATAATTGTGGCGGTATTGCTCAGCGTGGCCGGTTGCGGCACTATGCCCCGGACGCCCAGCCTTACCTCTCCCCCGGCGGGGAATGTGCCGATGGTGGCCGTTATGGTACCGTTGCTGACATCTACCTTCACATTGGCGGCGCCGCCATTTACGGTAAGTACTGCCCCGCTGATATTATCAATGCCTGCAGGCAATACATCCGTAACCACTGCGCCGTCTCCTGCGGCCAAACCATTATTCCTGGCAGTAAGGATGTAGTTGATGGTATCGCCGGTGCTGGCCGTTGGCGGACCGGATTTGTCGATAGACAGGTCAAGATTTCGCTGCACCGTAGTGGTGGCAGATGCATTAAAGGTATTGCCTTCAGCGGTGGCGGTGGCGTTGTTGGTGAGCACACCGGCAAAGACCGGACTTATCTGTCCTTTTACGAGGATATGGAGCATATTGTCTCCGCCGGCAGGTACCATGGCGGTGACATTGATCGTATTACCGCTGCCGCTGCCACCGCTGATCACCCGGGCGGTACCGGTCACTGTGGTGGTCCAGCGTATGCCTGTAATAGTGGCAGGCACTATGTCCTGTACTGTTACCAGGCTGAGGTCACTGATACCCGGATCGGAAACAATGACGTCATATTGGATGCTGTCGCCCGCGGCGGCTGTTGCCGGAGCTACTTTTACCAGTCCAACGGCGGTAGTCTTGATGATGTTGGTTGTTACCGTATCACTGGGTACCTGACGGCCATCGGCGGTAGTCAGTAACGCACTATTGGCAATGCCGCCGGCGGCGGCACTAGCAGCCACCTTTCCATTGATGATCACCCGGATGCTGTTACCCGCTCCCGCATCGATGTTGCCGGCTACGTTTACATTATTGCCACTTCCACTGGTATTGGCGGTCACGGTGGCGTGCCCCTCAGCCGCTGCCTGCCAGGTGACATTTGTTACGCCGGCAGGGACAATGTCGGTAATACGGATGCCTTGCGCATTGGATGGTCCCAGGTTGGTCGCAGTAAGTACATAGGTGATCGTACCGCCGGCGCTCACTAGCTGCGGGCCTGTTTTGGTAATAGCCAGCATTGCCTGGTTGGTGACAACTGTTGTCACCGACGACGAATATACCTGACCGTTATCATCGGTAGTCAGGGCGGTATTGGTAATGGTACCGGTGAAATCCGGAGCAATCACACCATGGATGATCACCTGTATACTGTTGCCTGCTCCCGCTGGCACATTGCCTTTAAAGGAGAGCTGCTGTGAGGTACCGGATACCGGCGTGCCGGCAGCCAGCGAGGCAGCGCCCTGTGCAACAATATTCCAGGACACCTGTCCTATTTGCGGTGGAATAACGTCTGCAATGGTGGCATTCAACAAGTCGGACGGGCCGGTATTGCTGAGGTTTAGCGTGTATACGATCGCGCTGCCGGCGGCGGCTTTCGCCGGGCCTGACTTCGCAAATACCACCCCGGGATGCTGTACCAGCTGTGTTTGCACACTATCCTGCGCTACCACGCCGGTATTATTGGATACAGTGGCTGTATTCTTCACGATACCAGTCGCATTGGAAGCAATAGTGCCGGTAATGGTGACAAGTACGCTATGACCTGCGCCAGCCGGTATATCAGTTTTCACACTCACATTGTTGCCTGTGCCAACGCTGCTGCCGTATATCACCGCGTTACTGCCGGTGGCCGTCCATGTTACATTGCTTACTGTTGCCGGCACCACATCAGCGATGGTAATGCCTGTTGCATTGGAAGGCCCGTTATTGGTGACTTGTAAAGTATAAGTAATACTGCTGCCGGCGGCCAGCGTATCCGGACCGGACTTGCTGAGCTGCAGCGCTGTCTGCGAGGTGACGGTGGTAACCACCGGTGGCGTATTAACAGTATTACCGCCATATGTATAGCTGGCGGTATTGGTAATAGTACCTGCCAGTGCAGGGTCAGTATCCCCTTCTACGGTGATCACAACGCGGTTGGCAGCACCTGCCGGCACTCCGGCTGTCAGCGTCACATTGCCTGCGTGATTAGAGATATTACCGCCCTGTATCAATGCATTGCCAAATGCTGTAGCAGACCACACAGGGTTCAACAGCTGTGCCGGCAACAGGTCGCTCACCTGGATATTGGCGGCATCACTCGGACCGCCATTGCTAAGCACCAGGCTATAACTGATATGTCCGCCGGCAGCCACGGTAGCCGGGCCGGATTTTGTAAGCTGCACTGCGGCCTTGTTGTATACAATCGTCAGCACGCGGTTCGATGGCGTGATGACGTTGTTCAGTGTAGCCGTGGCCGTATTACCGATGGTGTCTGTATTGGCGAAGGAAGCCTGCAAGACGCCGCTAATGGTGATATGTACACTGTTACCGCTGCCCTGCGGAATATTAGCTGTCAGCGTTACATTACCGGTCTGGTTCTGCAGATTGCCTCCGTTGATGGTCGCTCCGCCATTGCTGTTGGCTGACCAGCTTACCTGTTGCAACTGAACCGGCAGCAGGTCAGCGATCTGGATATTGGCAGCATCGGACGGGCCGTCATTATACACATCAATGGTGTATGTCATCATACTACCGGCGGCGGCAGAATCGGGACCGGCCTTCACCACCCGCAGTTTGCTCAGCTGTGTTAATATTGTTTGCGCCGTATCGGTTACCGGTATGCCATTGGCCGGCGTGATGGCCGCAACGTTGGTAATGGCGCCGGCCGGGGCGGCAGCATCTGTCTGTGCATTGATCGTCACCATGACAGTACCGCCGGCAGGGATATCTGCTTTGAAGTTCACATTGCTGCTGCCGTTGGTGATGTTACCCCCCGTAATTGCAGCACCGTTGGCGGCTGTCGCTGTCCAGGTGGCATGCTGCAGCTGTTGCGGCAACACATCAGTGATAGTGGCGCCTACAGCGGTAGACGGGCCATTATTGGTCACCGCGATGCTATAGGAAATGTTGCTGCCGGCAGCTAATGTAGCCGGACCGGATTTGGTGATCACCAGTCCTGGCGTATTGGTAATACGGGTATCCACCGTATTGCTCAGCGTTGTTCCGGCAACAGCTCTGTTACTGATGGTGCCGTCAAATGAAGGATCTGTTGTTCCGTTGATGGTCACCGTAACAGCGCCGCCCGCCGGGATATCGGCTGTCAGGTCCACATTACCGGTGCCGGTGCCCGGATTGGTAATAGTGGCGTTGCTGGCGGTACCGCTCCAGTTGACGTTGGTCACCGCCGCAGGCATAGTATCCCGGATAATAACACCGGTAGCATTGGATGGCCCGTTATTACGGACGAGTAACGTATAGGCGATACTGTTACCTGCCACGGTATTGGCCGGGCCTGATTTTACAATAGAGATGCCGGTAGAAGCTGTCACCACAGTACTAACAGTGGCGATAGCCGGCAACGGATCGATTACCCCGGCCGGCGGCATGGCAGTGGCAGTGTTCACCAGGGTTCCGGTGAAGGCCGGATCTACAACGCCTTTCACCTGTATGGTGACTTCCCCGCTATAAGCAGGGATATCTGCATTTAAGGAGATATTGTTGCCTATGCCGCTGCTGCTGCTCACAACAGCACCATTTGTAGCAGTAGCAGTCCAGGTCACATTCCTTACAGCGGCAGGCACCACATCCTGTATGGAAGCGCCCATGGCATCAGCCGGACCATTATTTGTTACTGTGAGCGCATAATCAATTGTTTCGCCGGCGAACATGGCTGTTGGCCCGGACTTGCTGATGCGCAGGTCTACTGACCGGTTCACAGAAGTGACTACGGAACTGGTTTTGGTGCCCCCTGCTTCCACGATCACGGTATTAGTGATGGTCGCCGCTGCGGTGGTTTTCACGGTACCATTCACGGTGATGGTGATCATACCGGAGCTGCTGCCGCCTATTGCACCGGTCAGGGTGATGTTATTACCCGTGCCGCTGGCCTGTGATACGCTGGCATTGCCGCTAACAGTGGCGGTCCAGCTGTTGACAGTAATGTCAGCGGGCACCGCATCAGCAATGGTGATGCCTGTTGCATCGGAAAGCCCGGTATTCGTCAACACAATGGTGTAGGAGATCGGATCATTTACATTCACCGATGCGGGGCCGGATTTAGACAGCAATACACCGATATCGGTCGTGATGACGGTAGACACGCTACTGCTGTTATTGGCCGGAATAGTTTCCGTCACATCGGCTGGAGGCGTTACGGTAGCGGTATTGCTGATGGTGCCGGTAGCAGAAGGATCTACGGTGCCATTGATGGTCACAGTAATGCCGTTGCCGTTGCCTGCAGCAATATCACCGGTGAGGGTGACGGTATTGCCGGTAATCACCGGCGCCACAGCAGCTGCATTGCCCGTGGTGACCGCTGTAGCATTGTTGATGATAATGCTGGATGGTATTGCATCAACAATCACCGCATGATCTACGTCAGAAACGCCACGGTTGGTGATTTGCAGCTGATAGGTAATATCCTGGCCAGCATTGATGTTGGCCGGGCCGGATTTCACCATTACAAGATCGGCCTGACGGCTGACCGCTGTAATGGCGGTAGCATTCACCGGCTGAGGATTGTCCACATCTGCCGGAGGCGTTACCGTTACAGTATTGCTGATATTGGTACCGTTAACGGTAGATGGATCTATTTTTCCTTTCACCGTGATAGTAATGCTGCTGGTATCAGCGGCCATATCTGCGGTGAAGTCTACATTGCCGGTACCGCTGCCAGTAGACACAATGGTGTTCGGGCCTGAGGACACTGCTGTCCATACCGGTTGGAGAATACCAGGCGGGATAGCGTCGTGGATAGTGACACCCTTCAGGTTGGAAGGACCGGCATTCCTCACGGTAACGATATAAGTAATGTTGGAACCCGCTACAGCACTGCCCGGGGCACTCTTCACCACACGCAGGCTGCCACTGCGGCCCACGCTGGTATTAACTGTAGAGGATACCGGCGGCTGACCACTGATAACTGCGGTAGCAGTATTGGAAAGCGTAGTGCCGGTAAAGTCAGGGTTCAGTATGCCCGTTACCGTTATATCGATACCATTGCCGGCGCCGACCGGAATACTGCCTGTCAGTGCAACATTACCGGAACCACTGGCAGCGCTGACCGTAGCCGCACCGGTGGCAGCAGCCGTCCATGCCGGCTGCTGAATAGCCGGATCTATCACATCATTGATGGATATATTCACTGCATCGGAAGGACCGTTATTGGCCAGATGGACAGTGTATTTTATCTGGTCGCCGGCAAACGCTTTGCCGGGCCCGTTCTTCACGATATCCAGGTTAGACTGGCTATAGATAGTGGTGACTGCTGTATCACGGGCCGGTACCGGTTGGTCCGGAGAAGACACATTCGCTATGTTAACCAGCGCCGGTCCGGTATAGTTGGCATCTACAATGCCCTGTACCACCACCAATGCGCTGCTCACCGGTGCGCCGGAGGGCATATCAGCAGTAACGGCAATCTGGTTGCCCGTACCGGTTTGGCCGGCAGTAATCACTGTGTTGCCCAATCCGATCACAGCCCAGCTTACGTTATGAATGGCAGCAGGCACCGTATCCCGGAACTGTACACCCGTGGCGTTGGATGGCCCATAGTTTCTGAAGCCCATCAGATACGTGATATATGCCCCTGCAGCAATCCTGTCAGGGCCGGCTTTCACCACGGCCAACGACACTTGCTTCACCACATGTGTGGTAGTCGTATTGGACGTTACAGGCGGTTGCCCTGCGGCAGCGGCCTGCGCCACATTGGAAATATCACCTGTAAACGCCGGGTCTACTGTACCATGGATAGTGATAATGATCATATTACCAGCGCCTGCCGGCAGTGTACCGGTAACGGGTATATTATTGCTGCCTGCACCGTTGGCGGTTTGCAGGGTGGCGGTGCCCCTTGCCTGTGCCGACCAGCTGATGTTCTGTACAAATGCCGGCACAGCATCGGTGATGGTTACACTGGCAGCATCTGATGGCCCCGGGTTGGTAACCGTCAGTGTAAAGGTGATATCACCACCTGCTGCCACAGTATCCGGCGCTGCCTTCATAATTTGCAGCGACGGTTTGTTCTGCACATTTGTGACCACGGTATCGCTCCAGACGGTATCTTTTGCCTGCATGGCCACATAGCCGTTGTTACGCAGTATACCAGTATATCCCGGCGCTACGGTGCCGGTAACGTCAACGAATATATGATTGCCCGTACCGGCAGGCAGATTACCGGTCACCAGAATATTATTGCCACTACCGCTATTGCCGGTCAGTACCACGCCGTTTGCAGCCACAGATGTACTCCAGGCAACATTGCTGATCTGCGGGGGCACTACGTCCTGGATCTTCAGGTTACGGGCGTCAGACAGGCCATAATTGGTAGCTACCAGGCGGTAGGTGATCTGTTCACCGGCATTGATCTGCGCCGGACCTGTTTTAATAAGTGATATCTGGGGATTATTGAGTACCATGGTAGATACCTCGCTCTCCACAGATGGCTGACCTGTTACTCCTGCTGTGGCCACATTGCTCAATGTACCGGCAGCAGCAGGATTCACGGTACCCTGTATGGTCATTGTTACTTTACCGGTACCGGCCGGAATACTGGCTGTGACCTGCAATTGGTTGCCGCTACCGGTAGCACCGTTACTGATGGTAGCACCGCCAGATACTACGGACTGCCACTGTACATGTTGTATGGTGGTGTCAATCATGTCTGTAATGCTCACGTTCTGTGCGTCGGAAGGACCGGCATTGGTAACTGTGACCACATAGGTGATCTGGCCTCCGGCCGATATGCTGGCCGGACCGGACTTGCTAATCTGCAATTGTGGTTTATTGATTACCACCGTGTTAACGGTATCAGACATTACCGGCGGTTGTCCGCCAGCTGTTCCGTTGGCAAAGTTTGTCAGCACACCGCTAAAGGACGGCGAAACTGTACCTGTGACAGTGATCAAAATCGTATGATCGTTACCGGTAGGAATATTACCGGTCACCTGAATATTGTTGCCTGTACCGGTAGCACCGGTGGTAACGGCGGCACTTCCGGCAGCTGTGGCCGTCCAGCTCACATTGATAAGGTCTGCGGGTACTGCGTCTGTAATAATCGCTCCCTGAGCATCAGACAATCCATGATTGCCGACAGTCACGGTATAGGTTAACTGCTGCCCTGCGGCCACTGTATCAGGAGCGCTTTTGCTCAGGCTTAGTGCCGGTACATTGCGTACGGTTGTCACCACTACTTCTGAAACAGCGGTATGTCCGCCACCGGCATCTACGGTGGCCCGGTTCGTGAATTGACCGCTAAAGGCAGGATCTATCTTACCTGCTATCAGCATCAACACGTAGTTACTGTCTCCCACAGGGACATCAGCCACCACATGGGCAATATGGTTGGTCACGTCTTTGGAGTCCACCCTGGCATTACCGAAGCTGGTAGTGGTAATGGAAGGGTTCTGCACCGCTGCTGCGATGGTATCCGCAAAAGCCACGTTGTAGGCATCAGAAGGACCGGTATTGGTCAGCTTCAGCACATACAACAGGGTTCCGCCGGCTGTAGCGGTGGCTGGCCCTTGTTTCGTGATGACCAGCCCTGGCTGTTGTCCGATGGTAGTCACTACCTCATTGGAGTTCGCCGGCTGTTTACCAGGCACTGTCACAGTGGCGGTGTTCACGATACTACCGGTAGCGCTGCTCATCACAGTGCCGGTGATAGTAATGGTTATTTCATTATTACCGCCGGCAGGAATATTCGCATTCACACTTACATTATTACCCGCGCCGGAAGCGCCGCTGTTGACAACGGCCGAACCGGAAGCGGTGGCAGTCCAGCTGACATTACGAATGGAGTTAGGTCCAACGAGGTCGGTAATAGTAGCGTTCACGGCATCAGACGGACCGGTATTGCCTACCGTCACCGTATACACGATGGCGGTACCTGCATTAACGGTAGCAGGTCCGGATTTCTTTACCTGTAAACCTGGTTGTACCAGCACAACTGTTTTATTGGTGGCAGTAGCGGAATCAACTCCTGTCAACGTTGCTGTGGCGGTATTTACCAGCGTATCGGTAGCGGCGGCGTTCACAACGCCGCTTACCTGCACCTGTACGATGTTGGCCGCACCGGCAGGGAGGTTTACTGTGGTCCGTACCGCATTACCACTGCCGGACACTGGTGCGCCGGAAGCCACAGAAGCCACACCCAGCGCAGTTACGTTCCACGTAACGTTCTGAATATTGGCAGGGACTAAATCCTGTAGTATAATACCGTTGGCGTCAGACGGACCGGCATTGGTCAGCCTGATCAGATAACTGATGCTATTTCCGGCTACTACGGTCCCGGATGCCGGTCCTGCCTTGGAAAGGGTAAGGCCGGTCTTCTTGTTGAGAACAGTATTAACAGTATTGGAGGATACCGGTGTTTTGCCGGACGGTGTAACGGTGGCGGTATTGGTAAAGCTGCCGGTAGCGGCAGGGTTGATCAGTCCTTTGATAGTCACCAGGACACTGTTGTTATTACCTGCCGGAATACTGGCAGTGAAATTCACATTACCGGTACCGGTCGTCTGGCTGGCAGCGGCGCTACCTTGTACGGCAACTGTCCAGGAAGCGTTCTGTATGGCAGCAGGTAATATGTCTGCCACGGCAGCATTCCGCAGGTCTGAAGGACCCGCGTTGGTAATTTGCAGCTGATAGGTAATACTGTCACCGGCTACCGCTTGCGCAGGGCCGGACTTAGACACGGTAATGCTGTACTGCGGATCAGGGTCATCTGTGTCAGTAGAAGTGTTACGCGCAGGGCTAATGTTTGTGTAACCGGCCGGAATAGTGGCTGTGGCCGTATTCACCAATGAGCCGGTAAAATTAGCCGGAATGTTTAACGTCAACGTATATACGATAGTTGAACCTGCCGGGAGATTTAACTGCTGGTCAATAGCCCCGTTACCGGAAATCGCAGGCTGCGCTCCGTCAGGAGAAACGGCTGTCCATGAGGCGACGGTAATGCCTGCGGGCAGCGGGTCCCGGAAGGTAGCGCCCATCAGATCGGAAGGGCCTTTGTTCACCACCGTGATCTTATACTGCGTTGTTGCACCCGGGACATATAATGGTGTATTGTCTGTCTTATCTACAGTCACCTCCACACTCCTGCCCACAGGCGTTACAACAGATGCGCTGTCAACGCCGGGGTCCACATCTCCGGCGGGCGGCGTGAGGTACACGACATTACGCAGGCTGCTGCCACTGAATTGCGATGCTACCTTTCCGGTAACAGTCAGGACAACAGATTTTCCGGGAGGCAGCGTCAGTCCTGACCACTGCTGACTAACGGGATCATATGTTCCTTCAGCAGCGGAAAAAACTACGCCCAGGAAACCTGCCGGCAGCGAATCCGCCACCTTAATAATTTCATTAGGCTGAATAGTGGACGGGCCGTTATTGGTAATGGTAATAGTATAGGTCAACGGTTGCCCGGCCACCACAGTGGACGGCGTAGCCGTTTTAGCCACCACCAGGTCTGTCACGGCAGCTGTTACCTGTATGGTCACCGTAGCGGTAGCGCAGGCGCCCTGGTTGTCACATACCTGGTACACATAGGAATCTGTACCGGTAAATCCGGGATCAGGCGTATAGGTAAACGTACCGTCGGCACGTTGCACGACCTGGCCGTGCGCCGGCAGCGTAACCGGTGTAGCCGTTACCGTTAGCGGCTGGTTTTCCGGGTCACTGTCGTTTGTCAGTACGTTACCGCTTACTGCCACATCGCGTGGCGTTGTGTATTGATCATTCACTGCCACCGGTGGATTGTTGGGCACGGTGCCTGTCACGGTAGAAGTATTGTTGCTCTGGTCAGGGTCTGGCATGCCTGCCGGAGAGGCCACCACGCCGGTATTAGCCATCACGTCTCCTCCTTTGGCGGTTGACGCTACCGTGCCTCTGACAGTAATCACTACTTTGTTACCTGTGGCAAAAGGTATGTTAGCCGTAGTGGTGATGGTAGGCCCGCTGCCAGAGGTAGTACTTAAAGAAACGCCTGCACCGGTCGTAACAGCCGTCCATGACGGGTTACTCATCAATGCCGGTAGCACGTCCTGTATAGAGGCGCCGGTAATGTCAGAGGGACCGAGGTTTTCTACCGTTAACGTATATACGAGCGGGCTGCCGGTTTTATAGGTATTGCCCGCATCAGATTTGGTGATTTTCAGATCGGCCTGGCGCCGGTAGGTTAGCACCACCGTATCCACGGAAGCGGGACAGTTGCCGTTGGTGATCGTCCAGGTAAGCGTGGCGCTGGTATTGGGTTGCAGCGTGACGTTGGTATTTGGGTTGCTGTTGCTTGTGACGGTAGCGGTACCACTGATCACGGCCCAACTGCCCGTACCATTTACAGGTGTATTGGCGCTCATGGTAAAGAGGCCGTTGTTGTATTTGGTCTGGTCCGGACCAGCATTGGCAGCAGTCGGTGCTGCATTTACCGTGATTTGTACAGTATCGGCCGTAGTAGCGCAGGCGCCGCTACGGATGGTCCACACCAGCTGGTAAATGCCTGGCACCATGTTCTGCAATGCCGTATTATTCTGGTTAGGGCTGACAACGGTCACCGCATTAGGCCCCGCGATCTGTGTCCAGGTACCCGTTCCCGGTGCAGCAGTATTACCTGCCAGCGTAGTGCCGGTGACGTTACACAGCTGCTGGTCAGGGCCTGCATTAGCTACCGGTCCCGGCGCACTGATATTCACGATCACTGTATCGGCCAGCGCCGGACAGGAACCGTTGCGGGTAGTCCATGCGAAAGCATAACTACCGGTTACCAGGCCGCTGACACCCGTATTATTTTTGGTAGTATCGGCAAAGATGGCGGTATTGGGCCCGCTGAGCTGGCGCCAACCGCCGGTGCCTACCACCGGCGCAGTAGCCGCCATCGTAGTGGCGGTGACGCTGCAAAGGTTTTGGTCCGGCCCTGCCAGCGGAAGACTGGCTGATGCGTCTATCCTGAGCAGCATAGTGTCCGCAGAAGCCGCGCAACTACCGTTGTTTATCGCCCATTCAAAAGTGTAGGTGCCGGTCACCAGGTTGTTCACGCCGGTAGTGGCCAGGTTGGGATTGGCGATGGTAGCTGTATTTGGACCGGTCAGTTGTCGCCAGGTGCCGGTACCGGTAACCGGATTGTTACCGCTTAGCGTGGCAGACGTTACGCTGCACAATGCCTGATCAGTACCGGCATTGGAAGTCGTAGGTTTATTACGGACAAAAGTGGTATCACGCAGAATATTGTTACACCCTCCCCCCGATGGCGCAGCATCGCACTCATGGTTAGAGTTGGTAGGCACCGCCACCGCAGGATCAGAAGCATCCACGTCGAGGTCAGTAGCTGAGCGCAGCAGGCTGGCTTCGAAGATGGCCAGGTCAGCAGGCGCCTGTGTGGTAACGACAACGGAAAAAACATACGTAGCCGCGGCGCCACTGCTGAGGGTAACAGAATCGGTATACCCGATATTGGGAATGGAGCTGCCAATGCCGAAAGAACCGCCACCTGCGGTGATCGTGCGGCTTACCAAGGAAATATTGTTGATGGCGGTGGGTACGCTGAAACTGAATTTGCCATTCACCGCTGAGTCAGGCCCGTTGTTGCGAATGTTGATCTGGATATTGTACGGCGTATTCAGACATCCCTGTTTGTTGGGCGGAGATACAGACGACACTACCTGCAGGTCTATATTACGCCGGGTATCCACTACATCGGTAGCAATATTATTGGCGGTATTAGCTTCAAATGCATTTGCCACCGTGGCTGTATTGGTAATGCTGTCAGGCGCGCCTACAGACACTTTCACCGGAATGGTAATAGGCGGATAGGAAGCGCCGGCCGCCAGTACGTCCTGACGTGTAGCCGTCATCGTAGCTCCGGCCATGTTAATGCTCCAGCCGGTGCCTGTGGGCGTTCCGGTAACAGTAAGCCCTGTGGGAATAACATCTGTCACCGTCACCTGGCTGACGTCCGGCTTGGCATCGGCGCCGTTATTGGAAATGGTCAGTACATAATTACCGTTTAGCCCTTTACGTAAGTTGCCGTTATGAGTTTTGGCAATAGCCAGGTCGGGCGCTATGATATTGGTGGAAACGCTGGAGGTATCGTTCGACGCGTCGGGGTCTGTGATGCCTGTAGCAGACGGGGTCACCCATACCTTATTGGTCAGTACTTTTCCCGGTGGCATGGAAGCCACGGTGCCCGTGACCGTAAAAGTGCTGGTGCTGCTGGCCTGCATGTTCAGCGTAGCATTGGAGAAACTGGTGTTCGTATAGCCGGTGGCGGTATTACCAGCAAAGCCGTCATTGGAAAAAGCAACGTTGGAAATATTGAATCCGTTGGCCGGAGAAAACACGTCCTGTAGCGGCAGCCCGCTGAGCGCAGAAGTTGTTTCGTTGTAAACAGTGACCTTATAGGTGAGTGCGTCCCCTACTTTGGCAATGGGCTTATCTACCAGTTTCTGTATACGGATGTTACCGGGCGTGGTGATGATCAGGTTTCTTACCTCATGGCGGTTATAGGCGCCGCCGGTAGAAGCGGCGAAGCCCAGTTTCATACGGGCCGGTGGCGGGGAAGTGAGGGTGATGGGGCCAAACAGCGTTTGCAGTGTGCCTCCCTGCACGTTAGTGGATTTTACCGTGAGGGTGTATTGTCCGGTACCGGTGGGCAGTATCGTCACTTGCACGCGGCGGTAAAACTGTGTGGGCGTGGGACGTGTGCTGGTGACCACATCATAGTCCAGGGAAGTGCCAACTGAACTGCTGCCAAGGTAGGAGTAATTGGGTGCCGGTCCACGGGCCGAGATATAATCACGGTAAAGTGTGCCGCAGTTGGTGGATACGCCGCCTGATTTTCCTTCGCTGCAGTTAGCGAAATTACCATATTCATCGATGCCTACGCCTACGTAACCACCTGCCAGGCCGGTATTGCCGGTAGAGGTGGACTGTGCATATCCCAGGCTTCCACCTCTGGAGCCGAGGCTGAACGTGGAAGCAGTAATGTTATCGTTGAACAGAAATACAGAAAAGCCGTCGCCGCCACCCAGACTGGGGTTACTACGTCTCCAGGCCACATATTCAAAGTCCATCAGTACGCCGAGTGTAGACGGGAACCCGGCATTGACGAAGGCATAACCTACCTGGTTGCCCACATCTTCTGTGAGCCGCAGCCATCCCTGGCCTACGGGGTCGTCTACGCCGGAAGTCAGTTTGGCGGCGCCACCGAGGGTAACGTTGCCGGTAGAACTGCTTTTAAAATTTTCGGTGATGGTAAATTGCGCGCGGGCCGTCAGGGATAATAACAGGCAGGCACATACGAAGCGCCAGGCATCCGGGCGGATACGGACCATTCTTTTTACCACGCACAGGAACAAACGTAGACATACATCCATAGACAATACATTTAGACGGAGTATCTCTGGCCGGGACGGGACACAAACAGTCATGACTTCTCACATGCAACCAGTAACACTAGTAGAAATAGAAAATCGGAAATGATAAATCGTCTAAAGGGTGGTAAAGGTCATGAACGGGGTAAAAACAGCAATTCGATCTTGGTCAGTTTAATTGCGATTGTGACCAAATATAAAAAGGCCGGTTCAATTAATAAAAAAAATCTACGTTAAAAAAATCCGTAACAGGCTGAAAATAAATAATATGTAAATATTATTTATATCATATTTTTTAAATAATCGTATTGGATAACGTATAAAACAAGAAGCCTCTGCCATATAATGGGCAGAGGCTTCTTTATAAAAAGGATTAAGTGCTTGATTAGATGAACCGTGGTTTCAGTTCATTAGCCAGGGTGATCATTTTTTTGATACCATCTTCAGGCAGGTTGCCTTTTTTGAACTCATTCAGTACGTCAGCAAGACGGACCTGCATTTCGTTCAGGAAGGCTTCTTCAAACGCACGTACCTGTTTAACAGGAACATCGCGCAGCAGGCCGTTGGTACCCAGGTAGATCATCGCTACTTGTTTTTCAACTGGCAGCGGGCTGAACTGAGCTTGTTTCAGGATTTCCACGTTACGGGCACCTTTGTCGATAACTGCTTTGGTAGCAGCATCCAGGTCACCACCGAATTTGGAGAAGGCCTCCATTTCGCGGTATTGTGCCTGGTCGAGTTTCAGGGTACCGGATACTTTCTTCATGGATTTGATCTGTGCGTTACCACCCACACGGCTTACAGAGATACCTACGTTGATCGCAGGGCGTACACCGGCGTTGAACAGGTTACCTTCCAGGAAGATCTGGCCATCGGTGATGGAGATTACGTTGGTAGGGATATACGCAGATACGTCAGATGCCTGTGTTTCGATGATCGGCAATGCAGTGAGGGAACCACCACCTTTTACCAGGTGTTTGATAGACTCAGGCAGGTCGTTCATGTTTTTAGCGATCTCATCATTGTTGATGATTTTCGCTGCACGTTCCAGCAGACGGCTGTGCAGGTAGAATACGTCACCAGGATAAGCCTCACGGCCTGGAGGACGTTTCAGCAGCAGGGACACCTCACGGTAAGCAACGGCCTGTTTGGACAGGTCATCGTACACGATCAGGGCAGGACGGCCGCTGTCACGGAAGAACTCACCGATAGCAGCACCGGCGAACGGAGCGTAGAACTGCAGCGGAGCAGGCTCAGATGCAGAAGCAGCAACGATCACAGTGTAAGCCATGGCACCGGCTTCCTGTAAAGTTTTCATTACACCCGCAACAGTAGATGCTTTCTGACCTACGGCTACGTATATACAGAACACAGGTTTACCTGCGTCATAGAATTCTTTCTGGTTGATGATGGTGTCGATACAGATAGCTGTTTTACCAGTCTGACGGTCACCGATCACCAGCTCACGCTGGCCACGGCCGATAGGAATCATCGCGTCGATCGCTTTGATACCAGTCTGCAGCGGTTCTTTTACCGGCTCACGGAACAATACGCCTGGAGCTTTACGTTCCAGTGGCATTTCGTACAGCTGACCGGAGATAGGGCCTTTACCATCGATAGGTTCGCCCAGTGTATTTACCACACGGCCTACCAGACCTTCGCCCACGTTGATGGAAGCGATTTTACCGGTACGACGCACTTTATCACCTTCTTTGATATCCTGAGACTCACCCATCAATACCACACCTACGTTATCTTCTTCCAGGTTCAATGCAATTGCTTTTACGCCATTGCCAAATTCAACCAGTTCACCATAACGCACATTTCCCAAACCGTAAATGCGGGCGATACCGTCACCCACCGACAATACTGTACCTACCTCTTCGAGATCGGCAGAAGCATTGAAGTTGCTTAACTGCTGGCGTAATATCGCCGAAATTTCATCAGGTTTAATATCAACCATAATTATGCTTTTAAAAAAAGTCGTTAAAAAAGTTAGTATAACGACAACAGCTTTGCGTGTACGCAGCGGCTGCTGTTTTCATTTAGCGTATCGCGGATACGTAAATATTCTGACTGAATTGTTTTTTAATATCGTGCAGGTCGCGTGCTACGGAAGCATCGAACAGCTTGTCGTTGCCTTCGAGTACAAAACCACCGATCAAGTCTGCGTCCACGGCAGTTTCCAGCTGTACCTGCTGCGGTATCTCACTGGCCACTTTCTGACGGATCGTGTCCAGGGTAGCGCTGTCCAGCTCCACCGCTGTCGTGATCTTCACTACACTGATATTTTTAATGATGTTGTACTGGCGGGTGTATTCCACTGCAATTTCAGGCAGGAAAGATTCACGCGCCTTGGTGATCAGCAGGTTGACAAAAGCCAGCGTGGTAGCGCTTACACGGCCATCCAGGATGGCGGCCATGATTTTTTGCTTTTTATCGGCCTTGATGATCGGGCTTCTCAGCAAACTCACCACATCGCGGTTAGACTTCACCAGTTGCTGCAGGAACAGCATGTCGTTCTGCACCGCTTCCAGCTGGCCCTTCTCCTGAACCAGGTCAATCAATGATTTCGCATACCTTGATGCTAAACGGGGATTCTGCATATATGCTTATAACTTTAAGCCGTCAGCCTCCGGCAATCACCGGAGGCCAACAGTTAATATCTTAATTCAGTTTAATTTCTCCGGCCAGTTGTTTCACATAAGATTCCTGTGCTGATTTATCAGACAGTTCTCTTCTCAGCACTTTCTCAGCCACTTCAACCACGAGGCTGCCCACCTGGTTTTTCACATCCGTTAACGCAGCCATTTTCTGGTTTTCGATAGCAGTGTAGGCTTCAGAGATGATTTTTTTAGCTTCCGCCTGTGCCTGCGCTTTCGCTTCACTGATGATCGCGTCTTTCGCCTCTTTTGCTTCTTTCAGAATTTTGCTTCTTTCAGCTTTAGCTTCAGCCAGTACATGCTCATGCTCAGCTTTCATCTGCGCCATTTCTTCTTTTACTCTTTCAGCAGAAGCAATGGAGTCTGCGATAGAGCCTTCCCTTTCTTTCAAAGTAGCGAGGATCGGAGTCCAGGCAAATTTTTTCAGGATCAGGAATACGATGATGAAAATGACGAATGAAATTGCAAACAAACCTAACGCAGGGAGCAACAGATCCATGTTATTTGAATTTTATTATTTTGATATTTAGATATTTAGACATTTACTGATTTCAGCAATCGAGAGATCAATAAATCTCCAAATAATAAAATGCCGAAATGAAAGATTACTGCATCCATTGCCCTGTGCGCCGGATGCAGTAAAAAGTTTGGCTTACAGAACTACCGCCAGCAGACCAGCGATTACACCGAAGAGGGCAACACCCTCAACCAGCGCAGCAGCCAGGATCATGTTCGCACGGATGTCGTTAGCAGCTTCTGGTTGACGAGCGATAGACTCCAGAGCGCTTTTACCAATGTTGCCCACACCGATACCAGCAGCGATAGCAGCGATACCAGCACCAACAGCACCACCAGCTTTAGCTAAACCAGATGCAGCAGCAGCCTGCAATAAAACAGTCAAAAGTGCCATAATGAATATGTATTTGTATTTAAGAAATTACTATTGATTAATGGTGGTCATCATGTCCACCTTCCATGGCCTGGCCAATAAATACAGCTGTCAGGTTGGCAAAAATGAACGCCTGAATAAATGCTACCAGCAGCTCCAGCATCATCATTACAATGTTGAAGACAATGGTCAGCGGCAGGAAGCCGTAACCGGCGGCTTTATTCAGAGAACCAAATATGAACACCAGGGAAATAATACTCAGGATGATAATGTGACCTGCCAGAATGTTGGCGAACAACCTGATCATCAGGGAAACAGGCTTGGTAAACACACCGATCAACTCTACCGGAGCCAGGATAACCTTTACGCCAAAAGGCACCGGAGGGTTAAAGATGTGGCCCCAGAAATGTTTGTTGGTGGCCAGCATAGTGGCTATAAAGCTGATGATGGCCAGTGCGGCAGTCACCGCGATATTACCGGTCACGTTGGCAGAACCAGGCAACAGGCCCAACAGGTTGTTGATCAGGATAAAGAAGAATATGGTCAGTATGAACGGTACATACTTTTCACCTTTTTTACCAGGGATGTTTGGTTTCACCACCTCGTCACGCATGAAGATGATCACCGGCTCTACCAGGCTCTGGAAACCTTTAGGCGCTTTTTTGGAACCACGTACACGGTAAGCCTTAGCTACGTTCAGCATCAATACGATCAGCAGAATGGCTGCGATCAGCATGGAAGTAACGTTCTTTGTCATGGAGAAATCATAGATCGTTTCACTGGTAGGCATATCGTTCGCATCCACTGCGATAACCCTGCCTTCTATGAATTTCGCCGGGTCCAGGCCTTTCTCGTGCAGATAGTGCGCATTTACAATACGGTAACCTTCGTAGGCCTCATGACCATGGTGGAAATGAGAAGCGGAAAATACAGAAAGACCACGCGCAGGGTTATAAATGATAACCGGCAGCGGCACACTGTAATGTGACTCGCCAATGCTGAAAAAATGCCAGTCATAGGCATCCTTAACGTGACCGAGAATTACTTCCTTAGCATCAAATTTTTTGGGTTCTGCCGCTTCTTCACCATGAGCAGGCTGTTCTGTTGCATGCCCCTCTGTTGCATGTTCAGAACCTTCTGCAGGCGCTGCATAGGAAAAATTACCAAAACCGTGAAGGCCTAAAACCATCACAAGTGCTACCACTCTGTGTTTGAACTTATTGAAAGAAATCACCGTTTTCTGAAATTTTGCGCAAAGATAAACGTTTTTATGTCAAAAATTCAGCGACTATGGAAAAAATGATGTGGATAATGTAAATATATTGATACCCAACACGTTAAATCACTGTTGCCACATGCCGCCTCTCAAGAAATGAACATAAAAAATGGCAGATCTTTTAGCGATCTGCCATATATATTTTTTCATCATTTATGCAACATACTTGCAACTGCGTCAAGGCCGCAGCAGATGATATTCTTATACCTTATTGGCGTTGAACTGCATACTGTGCAGCTTGTAATAAAAACCCTCCAGTTTCAGCAACTCCTCATGGGTGCCCATCTCCTTGATCTCTCCCTTGTCCAGCACGATAATTTTATCAGCCTTACTGATGGTAGACAGCCGGTGCGCAATGATCACCGCGGTACGGTCTGCTATCAGCTTGTCAATAGCCTGCTGGATCATCATCTCAGATTCAGTATCTACGGAAGAGGTAGCTTCATCCAGGATCAGAATAGCCGGGTTGTACAACAACGCCCGCACAAAGGAAATCAGCTGACGCTGCCCTAAAGACAAGGTACTGCCGCGCTCCATCACCTGGTAGTCATACCCGCCGGGCAACTGCATAATGAAGTCATGTATCCCGATCAGCCGGGAAGCCTCTTCCACCTGCTCCCGGGTAATGGCCTTGTTATGCAGGGTAATGTTATCGTAAATAGAGCCGGAAAAGAGGAACACGTCCTGCAACACTACCCCTATCCTGCTACGCAGCGCCTCCAGCGAATAAGCCGGCAGCTCAATATCATCGATCTTAATACTGCCTTTCTGAATTTCGTACAAACGGTTCAGGATGCTGATAATGGTGGTCTTGCCGGAACCGGTATGCCCCACGATCGCCACCGTATCGCCCGGATTAGCATGAAAGGTAACATCCTTCAACACATAACGGTCATCTACATAAGCAAAAGACACGTGGTCAAACGTGATAGCGCCTTTCATCTGCTCTCCCTTCTCATGCCCCCTGTCCGGAATGTAATCCTGGTTGTCCAGGATCTTGAACACCCGCTCACTGGCCACCATACCCATTTGAAGGGTATTGAACTTGTCGGCCAGCATACGCAACGGACGGAACAGCATGTTGAGGTACATAATAAAAGCGATCATCACCCCCTGGGTCACTTCATAATTCAACACCTTGTTGGACCCCCACCATACCATCAGTCCCAGCGAGATGGCCAGGATGATTTCCACCACCGGGAAAAACACGGAATACGCAAAAATGGCGTCTATATTCGCCTTGCGGTGCTCCTTGTTGATCTGTTTGAACCGGGCCTGCTCCCGCTTTTCCGAAGTAAAGGCCTGTACTACCACCATACCGGTCAGATGCTCCTGCACAAAGGCATTGAGCGCCGATACGGCGTTGCGCACCCGGTAGAATGATTTATTCACGCTTTCCTTAAAAACATAGGTGGCAAAAATCAATATCGGGAAGGGCGACAGGCTGACCAGCGTCAATCGCCAGTCTTCGATGAACATCACCACCAATATCGCCAGGATGGTCAGCAGATCAGAGACGATGGAAATAATCCCTTCTGAAAACACATCATTGATCGCTTCAATGTCATTTACGGTACGGGTGGTCAGCGTCCCGATCGGCGTTTTATCGAAAAACGCCAGGTTCAGGTGGACGATCTTCTTGTATACCGCTACCCGCAAGTCTTTTACCACAGACTGTCCCAGCCAGTTGGTCAGATAGGAAAAATAAAACCGTACCACCGTTTCTACCGCCAGCAAAGCGATTTGAACAATAGTGACGGTCACCAGCATCTGCAGTAACTGGTTAGCGATATATTTATCAACAGTAACCTGGATCAGATAGGGCCTTAACGGGGAAATCACGGCGAAGATCACCGTCATCACCATAGACAGGTACAATGCCCGTTTGTAAGGCGCCGCAAATGTGAAGATGCGTCGTAGTAAACTGAAATCAAATACTTTCTTTACGGCCAGATTTTCCAATGGAATTACGTTTAAGCTAAACTATATAACAAACCTAGCACAATATCGTAAAAGCGCAAACTGCATAAAAAAACAGGGAGCGCAAAAAATGCTGCGCTCCCTGTTTATATTACGTTCTTCAGGTTTTTATTTCTTCTCGTCTTTCATGATCTGGCGGTAAGCCTTGATGAAGATGGCGCCCAGGTTTTTGTGTGGTGGCACATAATCACTGAACAGTTCGCGGTTGCGGGCGTCCGGTGCAAATTTTTTGGCCAGCTGCGCCCACATCACTACCCAGTCCACATTTTTACCGGCACGTACCACATCTTCCAGGCTGTGGATGATAGGCTCGTTCACAAAACGGGTACCTACCTGTTTGGAAGAAATGATATGTGCTTCGGGAGATTTCTCCAGTACGGTGGCCAGGTTGTGATATCCGCCGCAGGAACCCAGCACCACGATCTTGGCAGAGCTCTGCAGGTTGTCCAGCGTGGTGTTGATATGATAGCTGTGGCCACGGTGGATAAACACTGTCGGATGGATATCGTTCTCATCAAGGTATTCAGACAGCCGCTGGATGGCTTCCTTATCCCCCGGTTCATCTATTGGCAGATTGGCGTAGATGGTGGTAGGCTTGCCTTTCAGCGAAGTAATGGTTACCCAGTATTTGTTTTTCACCGCTCTCCATTCGGAAGACGGGAAGTTGGTCATAAAGCTGGCGTAAGATTCCTGTCCATCTTTGTCGCCATAGAAAAACACCTGCTGGTACACACGGCCGCTATCATTCTGAAGGGTATTGAAACCCACATAGTTGATTGGTGGCAATGACAGTTCAGCCGCGATGTCTGTGGCTTTGGAAGAATCGTTTTCCCCTTTGGCGGACTCTGTTTCAAACAGGCTGGTGAGCAGCTGGTAGATAACAGTGCCTCTTCTGTCGTTATGTTTCTTTACATAAGCCAGGTTCTTTTTCACTTCTGCACGGAGGAAATTGAGCAGTTTCTCATCACGGATGCTGCCAAAGGAGTTGGCCACGTCCACGGCATCTTCCAGGTCTTCGGTTTTCTCCAGGTTCTGCACATATTTCTGCATCAGGTAATTGGAGTTTTCCGGCGCCATGGATTTAAGGAAGTTGTCCAGGGTGTTGAAACCCGCAGCCATCGCGATAAATTTCTTGAAGCGGTCAAAGTTGACCATCATCAATAAACTATCGCCGCGTGGCGGTTTCATACGTACCATCATCTGGTCGTACAAGCCTGCGTTGTTATGATTGGTATAGCTGGAAGTGTACAGTTCTTCCTGGCCGTTGATGATCAGGTAATACAGTTCTTCCGGCGTAAAGTCTTTTACGATGCGGAAGCGTACATTGGCCGGCTCTTCGTGCAGATCGTTTACTTCGCGGATATACAGCAGTGATTTGGCCTGCATGTTTTCCATCATGGCTTTCATACCAAAAGGGTTGCGGCCTTCGGCTTTCATTTTCTGCAGCGCGACCATGGATTTCACCATCTGTTTGTAGTACTGGTAGTCGTTGTCAACGATCTTCTCCAGTTTTTCCACAGAGATGGAACCGTCCATCAGCTGATCAATGAAAGGCAGGATTTTGGTGCTCTGGGGAGATTGGCCGATGCGGACAATCAACTGCACCACGGGGTCCTGGTTTCTTTTGATCACATTGGCCATGGGCGTATAGGAAGTAGCGTAGGTAAGCACCTGGTTGGGGTATTTACGGGCTACTGCGGCAATAATGGAGTCTGTTCCCGGGAAATCCAGATAGGCCTGTAATTTGGGCATGACGGTTTCCAGGTTATTGAACGCGTATTTGGAGAAGACTTCTCCTCTTGCGTCCTTATAACCCTGGTTATCGTGGAAGATTTCGATAATACGTTCAGAACCACCGAAAGAAAGGTTTTTGACATAAGGTGAAATGCTCTTCCCTTTAATGTCCGCCCGCATCATATCGCGGTAAGCGGTGATCATTGCCGGCGCTTCTTCCGGTTCAATGAGGCCGCGGGCCCTTTTCTGGTTGTAGTCTTTCAGCACGGTATACAAACCGGTGAGGTATTTTACCTTGAGACGATGGTCCAGCGAGGAATCTCGTTCTATCTCCATCTGCATGTCGTCCACCTGTTTCATGATGGCGTTGGTGACCTGGAGATTGATGGTCTGGTCTTCAGACACTTTCACGAAATCGTCTGCTTTGCCGTCAAACTTGGAGGCTGCAGCCTGTTCTTTGTCAATATTGTCATGGAGCCCCTGCCTGTTAATCGGTATCTGTATGTGACCGTTTTGCGCATGCACCCAGCTGCTTTGAGAAGCAACGAGCATTAACAGAAGTAGAATTTTTCTCATTGTAGATGTACTTTTCACTTCGACCAGATAGCAAATTTACAACCAAATTATGAGAGCATCACGCTTTTCGTCTCTAATAAATAAGAATCAAAACGATACGGATATCAAAATAGCAGCATATCATACCTGAACAAATTTCTGTGTAACTTGCTGTTTGTCAATGTGAATAAGAGTGGTATTGAATTAACAATTTCATAATGTTAATTTTCCATTAATCACGGTCCCGGCTTTATAATTTTGTGCCGTCTTTTAAAAAGCAAATTTTTATGGTAGACCAAGCGGTTGCAGGAAAAATACTGGTTGTAGACGATGAGTTGGACATACTGGAGATTATCAGCTACAATCTCAAAACGGCGGGTTACGAAACCGTAACAGCCAAAGACGGCAGCGAGGCTATTCAGAAAGCGAAAATATTCCGGCCGGACCTCATTATGCTGGACATCATGATGCCCAACAAAAACGGCATCGACACCTGTCGGGAACTCAGAAAAATCCCTGATTTCAAGGACACCATGGTGCTGTTCCTCACAGCCCTGAACGATGAAAAATCTGAAATTGACGGTTTAAACATGGGCGCCGATGATTATATCGCCAAGCCGATCAAACCTAAATTACTGGTAAGCCGTATCAATGCACTGTTCCGCCGCCTGCACAAAGCAGAAGAAACAACCGTGCAACTGGGCGACCTCATTATAGACCGGGAGAAATTCACTGTTACGTATAAAGGCCAGGAGATCATTCTCGCTAAAAAGGAATTTGAACTGTTGCAACTGCTCGCCTCCAAACCAGGCCGTGTATTCCTTCGCAACGAAATCCTGAACCAGGTATGGGGCACGGAAGTAATCGTAGGTGACCGCACCATCGATGTACATATCCGTAAAATCCGGCAGAAAATAGGCATCGACCTGATCACCACTGTGAAAGGAGTAGGCTATAAATTTGAAATGTAAACAAAGGAAAACCTCCTTCCCCCCTGTTATCACTGACGGAAACCACATTTTCTGCACCAGAACTATTGTTACCTGTTGATGCCTTCCATTGACGGCGAATGGCTTTTTTATGGCGAGAAAGAAATTTAAAGTAATTTCCCATTATTATACTAATTACTCACTTTGGAGTATGTTTAAAGCTAAAAACCTGTCCCCGCAGAAACTGGCGGGATTTACCGCCCTTATCCTGTCGGCCATCATAGCGCTCGGCAGCCTGCTGGTGGATGGTAACTGGCAAGTAATGCTGGGAGCCTTTGTCCTCACCTTCCTGGTGTCTTACTATCTCTATCTGTATACCCTGCAGAATTTCATCTACCGGAAAATCAAACTGATTTATAAGTTTATCTATCAGACAAAAGCTTCTAAAAGAGAAGAATTCTTTCAGAAAAATATCCTTCCGCTGAAAACTATCGAGGAAGTAAGTGAAGACGTGGAAAAATGGGCCAGCCAGAAAAAAGAAGAACTGGACAACCTGCGCCGCAACGAGGCATTCCGCAAAGAGTTCCTGCTCAATCTCTCCCATGAACTGAAAACACCCATCTTCGCAGTACAAGGTTATATTCACACCCTGCTGGACGGCGCACTGGAAGATCCCACGGTGAATAAAATGTTCCTGAAAAACGCCACAAAAAATATTGACCGGCTATGCCGCCTCATCGATGACCTCGATGAAATCTCCAAACTGGAAAGCGGCGAAATGACCATCAACGCCGAGACATTTGTGATCCAGGACCTGGTGAAGGACGTATTCGACACGCTCTCACTGAAAGCCAACACCAAAGGCATCAAATTCAATATCAAAAAAGGTTGTGAAGCGCCCATCCCGGTAGTGGCCGACAAAGAGAAGATCCGCCAGGTGCTGATCAACCTGGTCGACAACTCCATCAAATACGGCAAGCCCGATGGCCATACAGTGGCCAGCATCTACAATATGGACGGCAAACGTGTGCTGGTGGAAATCTCAGACGATGGTATCGGCATGGCGGAAGAACACCTGCCACGCGTGTTTGAACGTTTCTACCGTACTGACCGCGCCCGCAGCCGCGATATCGGTGGCACCGGTCTGGGCCTTGCTATCGTGAAGCACATCGTAGAAGCACACGACCAGTCCATCACAGTACGCAGCAAACCGGAAATCGGCAGTACTTTCGGCTTCACCATGGAAGCCGGCAAAGAATCTATGTTGTAAAAAATACTAAAACCGGTACTGCATCCGGCAGGTAAGCACATTGTCTTTAATGTCTGTAGTATAACCAGACAGGCTGGTACTTTCATTCTCCACCCAGTCATAATACACCATGAACTTCAGGTGTTCGTTGGCGTAATACAGGTATCCGAGTCCCCAGGTATTATAACGGATATCCGCTGCCGTGAGGTTGGAACCAGGGGCGCCAATCTCTTTCCCGCTCACTTCCCTGTTAGGGTCATACCAATCGTATTTTACAACCGCCTGGTGTTTTTCACTGCCCAGGTTCTGGATAAAATACAGGTAGGCGCCGTCGAAATTCCGGATGTACAATGGCAGTTTACGTCCCTGCGCATCCACCGGGATAACGCCCGGTGTCTCGGTAGTGGCGGCCGTAGCCGTCTGAGAGCCGCGAATATATTCTGCCCGGAACTGGGTATATCCTCTCTTAGGTCCGTTAGGGATTCTCAGTTGCACATCGGCGCCATAGTAGTGACGGGGCGCAATCCGGCCTACATTCAGCACATTGGAATCGAGCACAAATGTCTTTTGTCCATTTACAGTACCCATCCGGTAAATGGAAGGGGTAAACTGCTGCATGCCGCCATACAAAACAGACACGCCGCCTGACAGTATCCAATTGTTGCCTTTGAAGCGGTAAGGCTTCCAGGCAATACGGGCGATGAGGTCTTTATGACTGTCGAAGTCTGAGGTGGCTGTAAGTCCCTGCCCGTTGAACAGGCCAACGTCCACTTTCAGGTACCGCAGGGGATGATCTTTACGACGGGGCTCAAAGGAGACCATCGCGCCAAGGTCGCGCTCTGTTTTCATCAGTATCTGCGACATCCGCCCACGCTCCGGTGTTTCACGGTCGGCCGATGACAGGTTCACCTCATATCCGAAAGGCCGCGCAAACATACCGCCCACCAATGAAAAGAGGTTGAACTTCGTGTCAAATACCCTTCCGTAGAAATCGCGGATAAATACGCCACGTTCGCTCCCGTCAAACTGGAATGCGAACTGCACCACCGGCATATCGTCATGGTTGTAACGCTCATAGTCCACCCGGATACGGCCACGGCGCAGGGAAAACCGGTTGTTGACAGCATCGGGGAAATCGCCTCCGGCGTAACTGCTGATACCTTTGGACTGTGCCAGCTGGAACTGAGGCTGGATATATCCGCTAAAGCGCAGTGCATCGTACTTATGGTACATGGAGATCATACCTTTTCCCAGTTCCGTGGTGGTATCAATCATATCCATGAGAAACTGTGCCTTTACGGACGTAAAGGACGTCAACAGTACTGCCATCAGCAGCAAAGATCTGAACAGTCGCATCTGCGCAAAAAATTTGCGCAAAAGTAGGATTTTCAGGGAGATATTTGCAGCGAAGCTATCTGAAGGGGCCTGCCGCATCGCTCCTGCCCGGTTAATCCCTCGTTAATCCGCCCTGATTCCGTTCGAAAACCGGGGCCAAAATCCTAAATTGATGAAGGATTATGTTTCTTATGAAAACGACTACCCGGGAACACTGGGAATGGAAAGTTCAACTAGCCATCGCCTACGCCCACAACAATTCCCTCATAGACATCAGTTTAAAAGCGGTAGCAGACATGCTGTCCGTATCCAAAGACATTTTTTCGCATAAATTCTCGTCGGTCAAGGGCGAGCCATATGCCAGATATGTGAAACGCACCCGCCTGGAGGCCGGTGTAGGCTATCTTCGCCATAGTAACTTTTCCATCTCCGATATCAGCGAATTGTGCCGGTACACCGGCGAATCGTTTGCGAAAGCTATCCGCGGCTGGTTTAACACCAGCCCATCAGAGCTGCGCAACCAAGATTTTATGCCGGCGGAACGGCATACCCTGGAACAGACCAGGATCGCAACTGCCTCCCGGCAAGACTATCCGGAATATTTCAATATGGATAACACGGTCGACTGCAAGTTGCCCGGTTGTACCCTTTACTACAATATCCTGCCCAGTGGCAATGACCCTGTAAAAGGCATGGTGGCCTCCATGGCCCGCTATTCCCGGCAGCTCCGCGACCTGACCACCGAACTGGCCATGGAAGACGCCCGCATCATTACCGGTACGCTGGACGTCGTCCCCGTTACCACCTACGACCGTATGATGATGTACGTAGGTCTCCTGTTGCCCAATACGTCTGCCAACATGATGGCGCACTACCAGCTGGTTACCCGGTACCAGGAGGCTTACCGCCTGGCAAGCAGGCAAATTGATGAAGGACATTATAAAAAACTGAAAGTCCCGCTCAGTTTTGCTGATGCAGGACTTCCCATGTATAAATTCATTAACACCAATTGCCGGCTGGGGCATTTTTACATGCGGACCAACCACTTCTTTATTTCACTGCCAGAACCGGCTGTATCGGAGATTTACATCCCCTGGCAGAAGAGCATTTAGTCATTAAAACTGGAAATAGATCGGAATCATTGGCTGTGTGCTTTTTACCTGCACCAGCAGCCAGATGAAGATAACCATCACGGCTACACTAGCTACCAGCGGCATACGGCCCAACACTCCGGCCATCCTCATTTCCGCCTTCGCAGGCATAAAGTGCAGCACAAAACCCAGCAGCATTACCCAGAATACGGCGGTATAACCTGTGTACAGTTCCATCAGGATACCCGGCTGGAAGTCATACACAATCTGATGTATGAGCGACCAGGCATCATGAAATGTGGAGGCCTTAAAGAATATCCAGCAGAAACAGACGAAGTGGAAGGTCAGCAGGATACCGCCTACTTTCAGCAGGCTGGCCTTCAGGCCAGTTATTTCGGTTTTTCGCTTTTTCTGGCTGTCAATACGCACTTTGTCTATGGCCAGCGCCGCGCCATGCATGCCTCCCCAGAAAATGAAGTTCCAGCTGGCACCATGCCAGAAACCACCGATCAGCATGGTCAATGCCAGGTTGATATACTGACGCACCTTGCCTTTGCGGTTACCGCCCAATGGAATATACAGGTAGTCGCGCAGCCAGCTGGACAGGGAAATGTGCCAGCGGCGCCAGAATTCTGTGATGGAAGCGCTCTGGTAAGGAGAATCGAAGTTAGGCGGGATCTTGAAGCCTGTCCACCGTGCAATACCAATCGCCATATCCGAATATCCGGAGAAATCGCAGTAGATCACTAACGCGTACCCATATACGCCCAGGAGACATTCCAGCCCGGTGTGTTTGCTGGGATCGTCAAAAATATACTGAACAAAGTTCTGATAGATAAAGTCAGAGATCACAATCTTCTTAAACAAACCACCCACGATGAGGGCCATGCCCTTACCGATGTCTTCGCCGTTCAACCGGTATGGCTGATGGATTTGCGGGATAAAATCAGCTGCGCGCACGATAGGGCCCATCATCAACTTAGGGAAGAAGGACAGGAAGAACAGGTAATCCATGAAACGGTTTACCGGCTTGATTTCTCCCCGGTACACATCAATCGTATAGCTGAGGTTCTCAAAGGTATAAAACGAAATACCGATCGGCAGCAGCAGGTGCAACGGCGTGATATGGCCGTTGGTAACGTCATTGATGATGCCGATAAAGAAGTCGGTGTATTTGAAATAGAACAGCAGGCCGATGTTCAGGATGATACTAAATATCAACAGCGACTTTTTGACCTGTTGACTGGTAGTATGATAAATCCATCGCGACAGGTTAAAGTCCACGATGGCCGATAGTACCACCAGGCCTACATAAAAACCGCAGGCTTTGTAGAAGAAATAAAGGGAGAAGATAGTGTATACCCATACCCTGCCTTGCTGACTGCGGCTTACAGCGAGGTAGCACAACAGGAAGACAGCAAAAAAATAGAAGAAGAAGGCACTGTTAAACAGCACCGGGTCTGATGGGTTGTACAGCAGCTGTGCAAGCAGCTTATTAACGTCGATCATCCGAGTTGACTGGGTTTTTCTTTTTTACCTGTAAATATTGATTGTAGGACTGTTGCAGTGCTTCATACAGCAACTGTCCCTGTAACTGGTATCCTTTTGTACTGAAGTGAATGTGGTCCGGTGCCCATCCGCCTGCAAAGCGGCCGGCTTCCGCCTTGTTGACCGCGTTGAAATTCCAGCAGGCGATACCGTGCTGCCTGGCATATCCCGTAATCTGTTGCGTTGCCATGGCAATGTAAGGATTGGGATAATACGAGGTGGTATAGTAGGTACGGTATTTTTTCTTGCTGATTTTTTTCCGGACTGCTTTTTTCACTGCCCTCATACAGTCGGGCGGGGTGGTCAGCAGGATGCTGGCAGCGGGGGCCTGTTCACGTATCAGTTGTACTGTTTTGTCTATCTCTTCGCGGAAGGCCAGCGGGTCAAAGCGGCCGTAGGCTTCGTTGGTTCCCAGGGAGATGATGACCAGCCGGGGGTGGAATACCGCCAGTTGCGCCAGCAGTACGCTGTTAAGGTCATTATACTGCTGATACATAGCGCCATTGATGCCTACACTATGATACAGCACGCCATTACGGCCATTTTGTAACACGGCTCCATAGAAACGGAAAGGCAGGTTGCCCGGATTATCCCAGCGCACCTGGAAGGTCTGGGAAGTCTGGAGAAAGTCGAGGGTCGCCATTTTGATGGTCGGCGTACCTGGAAACGGTGTGCCCGTTACCGTTATCTGTGCCGCATCGGGGCTGGAGATGGTATTGTTGTCAGTAGCAGCGTCATAGAACAGGGTTACTTTCCGGAAGTTGTTGTCCATCATGCCGTCCTGTTTACCGGCAAACGAAAGTGCCGGGGCCTGTACCAGCGTTTGCATGGCGATAGCGCCGGGGCCGAGCACTGGCGGCTTGTAGCGGTCTATCACCCTTTCCATGGTCCAGCGGACGGTGCTGTTCCAGCGGTAATCTTCCGGGCCGTTGGTGCCAGCTACGTTGTAGGGGAAAACATATCCTCTGCCGGCGTAGCCAAACTGCTGTTGCAATAAAGAGGCGGTGGCAAGCGGGAAATAGCCGGCCTGCACATGGGAGTCTCCGAGATGAAGTATGGACACCACATTACTGTCTGCATGATACAGCGATTCAAATGCGCGGTGCAGGGCTGTGTCCTGCTGGATCACGTTAACCTGTGGTTGCGCATAGGTGGCAAATGTGGTGAGCAGCAGTACCAGTACTGCTGCAATACTTTTTCTATGGTTGTTCTCCCTGCCTGTAATCATTCATAATAGCTTTATACAGCAGCGCCCCCACTTTGGCCGCTCCCTGTCGGTTAAGGTGTGTATAATCTTTATTGGCCAATACGGTATCTCCTTCCACCCATTTCACCATGGAACCGGAGCCGCCCATGTTAGCGTAGAGGTTCCAGTATGCAGTACCGTAGGTGGCAGCCAGATCGTGCTGTACTTTCAGTAAGGCTTCCACGCCTGGCGCGGTGATGTAGCGGTCTCCTTTTCTATAGGATTTATCCGCTGTGCCTACAATCAGGAAGGATGTTCCTGGCAAGTCTCTGCGGAGAGAGTCCACCACTTTTTTCATCGGCCTTTCGTACCAGCTGTAGTCTGTCAGTTCGGGGCGAAACAGTACGTTGGCGCCATAATGGAGCACTACGAGATCGTAAGGGCGTTCCTGTTGCATGCGCCGTACCATATCGGCAGACAGGTGGCCCAGTTCCACGCCGCTGATACCTCGGAAGGAGAAGTTGTCCACATAAATGCCGTTGTCTGTTTCAAAACAAACGCCATAGAAAGGAGCAGCTCCGCCGCCGCCATATTTGATGGTGATGCCACCGGCGCCGGTGTCCTGGCGGAAATCGAGCTTGTTCACCTGTGCGTTGCCGGACAGGGAATAAGGCTTGTCATTGATGTTTACGGTTGTTGTTTCGGCCGGGCCATACAGCAGGGACACCTCGTCAAATTTGTCGAGGCGCGGCTTTTTGACCGGTGTATATTTTATCCAGCTGTCGCCTCCCGGGAAGAAGGTGTGGCCGGACAGGCCGAGCACCACATTGGACGGTGGTGAATTTTTGTAGTGATAGTCTTTCCAGTCACGCGAGAAGGTATGCGTGATGGTAGTGCGGTAGCTGGCCACCACGGAGGTGATGGGCACAAACCCTACGCCGGCGCCGCCGAAGAAGGTTTGCAGGCTGTCGCGCAGATCGGAGGTAATAAGATCGCCTTCGATCATGGAATCGCCGAAATAGGCGATACGTACTTTTTTGCGTTTGCCGGATTTCAGTTCCCTGAGTGCTGTCATAAAGCGGTCCAGCCCTGCATTACTGTCGCCTGTTTCTGTGGCGGCGTAATTCAGGATGCCTTTATATGACATAAAATCATAGACTGCGTCCGGGTTAACGACGGCGCCTGTGGTGGGTGTTTTCCCGGCGGCCGCTGCCGTAGAGTCGGCACGAGAACGCTTACTGCCGTCTTTCACAGCAGTAAGCGTTCCTTTATCTTTGTCCGTTCCGGTTGTCCGCAGTTCAGACAACATGTCCAGGCGACGGAATTGAAAATCTTTAAATGAAAAACTAAAGTTGAGCTGGGAGAGTATCACCAGGCACACCAATGATCCTACGATAATAAAAAACGGGTAGGCAGACTTGTTTTCGCCAGACATATTTTCGAGTCAATTAGCACACTCACTGGTCGTCGGTTGCTGGCGGCATGCCTACGGTTAACCAGGAAGAGCTCCGTGCCACGCTGTCCATTCCTTCGTCCAGTTTATATAGTTTGTAACGGTTAATAATGGCAGTTACTCTTTTGATCCATTCATGGCCAGCAGAGGAATAGCCGCTGTGATTCATATGTTTGAGCCACACTGCGAATTCGGGGTTACCTTTCAGTTGGCTGAACCATTTTTTTCTGGCAAGCACTTCCACGAAATGTTCGTAGGAGGCTACGGCAGAAGCATATTGCTTATACCGGGATTTTGTGCCGGGGGCAGTTTTTGACAGATTGTTTTTTCCGACAATGCCAAAGTGGTTGTTGAGCAATTTGGCATTTCTGCTGGTACCTGTGCCGGATTCCAGCATGGCTACCCCAAGGATGACACTGGCTGGAACGCCGGTTTCCTGCATGAGTTCTACAGATACCGGTTTGAACTTCTTCAGATAATTACTCGTGGACTGTTGAGCATACCCAACATTGCTGAGCATCAGCAATAAAAGCACCGCACATACCCATACTGACCGTTTGATGTAGGTTGTTACCTTTCTCATAGGAGTATTCTTTGTAACAGGTGAAAGATTGTTGTTTGTTTTCAGCATCATTACTTACCTCACATATCTACGATGATCACAATCACACCGCAATATTACTTTAAAAAATTAAATAATACGTTCTTTCTTCTACTAACCTTATCTTCGTCGTTAATTTCTTGTTAAAAAAATGTTCCTCTATATTAGCATCAATCCCCTTTGATGCGGCAAAAGCGCCATATCAAAGGGGATTTTTTCGCTTGAAGTTCCCTATTGTGCAAAGATTGTGCCGGCAATCCTATTTTACCAGGCTGATCTTTAATTCATCAAGCTGGGCTTGACTTATCTCGGCCGGAGCGTCCATCATGACATCACGTCCGTGATTGTTTTTCGGGAAGGCGATGAAGTCACGGATGCTTTCACTGCCGCCCAAAAGCGAGCACAAGCGATCAAATCCGAAAGCGATACCACCATGGGGCGGCGCGCCATATTCAAAAGCTCCCAGCAGGAAGCCAAATTTGCGTTCTGCTTCTTCAGGTGACATTCCCAGCGCAGCGAACATCTTCTGTTGCAGATCGCGCTGGAAAATACGGATAGAGCCTCCTCCTACTTCAGTGCCATTCAATACAATGTCATATGCGTTTGCCTTGATGTTAGCATATTGTGACATATCGTCCATCAGGGCAATCTGTTCCGGTTTCGGAGCGGTGAACGGATGGTGACGGGCCACCCAGCGATTTTCTTCTTCCGCGTATTCAAACAGCGGGAAGTCTATCACCCACAACGGTTTATATACGTTTTTATTGCGGAAGCCCAGGCGCTCGCCCATTTCCAGGCGCAGCTCGCTCATTGCCTTGCGGGTACGCTCTTCCCTGCCGGCCAGCACCAGGATAAGGTCTCCGGGTTTTGCCTGACATTTTTGCGCCCACAGTTGCAGTTGCTGTTCATCGAAAAACTTGTCAACCGAGCTCTTCAGGGTACCGTCTGTATTATATTTAACATAGATGAGGCCGCTCATGCCGATCTGAGGTCTTTTCACCCATTCTGTCAGTTCATCGAGCTGTTTACGGGTATATTCGGAGCAACCAGGCGCTGCAATAGCCACCACCAGTTCTGCTTCATCGAATACTTTAAAGCCCTTCTGTTTTACGGTATCGTTGAGGTTAGCCAGCTTCATCTCGAAGCGGATATCTGGTTTATCATTGCCATAATATTCCATGGCGTCGTCCCATGTCATACGGGGAAAATCACCTTCCAGTTCAATGCCTTTCACTTCTTTGAAGATATATTTGGTCATACCTTCAAAAATGTTCAGCACATCTTCCTGTTCTACAAAGCTCATTTCACAGTCGATCTGGGTAAATTCCGGCTGGCGGTCTGCCCGGAGGTCTTCATCGCGGAAACATTTTACGATCTGGTAGTACCGATCATAACCACTCACCATCAACAATTGTTTAAAAGTCTGCGGTGATTGAGGCAAACCGTAGAACTGGTTAGGGTTCATACGGCTGGGCACCACGAAGTCGCGGGCGCCTTCCGGTGTGGAATTAATCAGGAAAGGCGTTTCGATATCGATGAAGTTCCTGGTATGCAGATAGTTGCGCGCAGCACGGCCTACTGCATAACGCAGTTCGAGATTTTGTTTTACCGCATTGCGGCGGAGATCGAGATAGCGGAATTTCATACGCAGCTCATCTCCCCCGTCAGTATCGTCAGTGATCGTGAAAGGCGGTGTTTTGGCCGCATTCAGGATTTTATATTCGCTCACCGTGATTTCGATATCGCCGGTGGGGATATTTTTATTTTTGCTGGTACGCTCTGTCACTGTACCAGTGATCTGTACAACGAACTCACGGCCCAATGGCTGTGCATCCAGTTTATCATTCAGGCTTTCGTTGAATAACAGCTGAGTGATACCATAACGGTCCCGCAGATCAAAAAAGTTGATGCTGCCAAATTTTCTGACTGTTTGTATCCATCCGGCCAGCGTCACCTCCTGGCCTACCTGCTCCATTCTTAACTCCCCGCAAGTGTGCGTCCTGTACATGCGTAAAAAATTGATTTTAAATGTTTTATGGTTGAACCTCCGGATGTGCTGCCAGCTGTTCCGAGACCACTGTCCAGTTGCTCAGCCATTCCTGTAAGGGGGGCAAAGATACGGCATGATACGGGCATTTCACCCCCTGCCGGTGTTAAAATATCTGTTTATGTCTACTTCCGGCATCAGCAGGGCATTTCCAGCCAATACTTCCGCGAAATGCGCCGCCATAAAGGGTGCCAGCGAACAACCCTTGGTACCCAGGCCGTTAAAGACGCCTACAGCGGGCATCTCCGGATGCAGCCCTATCATAGGCCGGCGGTCATTGCCGGAAGGGCGTACCGCCGCCTGTTGATACTCTATGCTATAAGGCACTTTCAGCAGTTGCTGCAGGCTCCTTTCCAGCACCTCGCGCTGTTTGCCGGTAGGCAGATCATCCACATAATCCCACACAAAGGAAGATCCCGCCCAGAACAATTCCGGCCCGTACGGGACCAATGTGATGCTTTTTTTGATGATATCTTCTGTATGCAGACCGGGAATCCGCACCCACAGCACTTCTCCCTTGTTGGGCAGAAATGTCAGCCGGTCAAACCACGGATTCCGGGCCGTTGCCACGCCATCACAGAAAATGATTTTCTGCGCGGCGATATCCCCGTAACGTACGCCCGTTGGCGTTACCTCCAGCTCAGACAGGTCCAGGTGCGCTTCCTGCAAAGCACCCATATTGTTCAGAAACTGCCGCCAGGCAGGCAGCAACACCCGCAGGTTCACGGTCGCCCCTTTCACAATGGCCGCTCCGTAAGGCTGGTCCAGTATATCTTCATACTCCGGCTTACCAGGCAACGCTGTATAGGGGCCGCCGGCAGCCTTCTTCATAAAGGCATCATATAACTGCTGCGATGGAAACACATTCCAGAGACGGCGCTCTGTCAACACCTGCACCTGCAACAGTTCCGACATCTTATGGTAACTGTCGCGGGCAAACGGGTAAATGGTGTCATACATCCATGCCGGCTCAAACCTCCGTCCCGACACCGGGTTAATAATACCCGCCGCCACCCGTGACGCGCTGTTGGATTTTGCATCATCGACCACCAGCACCTTTTTGCCGGCCTGCCATAAAGACCAGCTCAACATGGTACCGGCAATCCCCTGTCCTACTATAATATAATCTACGCTTGTCATACTGTTCCTCTAAACGCCTAAAAGTAACGATAAAAGCGAAAAGCCCGTCCGGTATGATACCAGACGGGCTTTTCAACCATATGTGCCTTTATGGCTATTCGGTGACTTTTACATTGATGCCTTCGCTGTGAGCGCTGAACTCCGGCGCATACATGCACTGTGCCGTGCTGATGCCATTGGAGAACTTACCCTGGTGTGTTACAAACAATGCATACTCAAACACGTAAGTACCTTTTGGCAGATAACTAAAGAAGAAATCCGTAGAAGCGTCTTTTGTGCTTTCGTAGTAGCTGAGGCCACCCTGCCATTTGGCGCCGCTTAACACGTTCTGTGGCTCAAAGCAGGCTGCACGCATGTCTTTCAGGTGAATGTATTGCATAGACCTGTCAGCACGCAGCACAATCCGCACTTTTACCTTGTCACCCACTTTCAATTCATTGCCATCGGTAATTTTAGTCAGCACGGGGCCTTTATCGGAATTCACTTCTTTATACAGTTCCTTTTCCAGTACCAGCGGTGTTTTAGCGGCGGTAATTTTATCCAGCTCTTCAAAATACTGCCAGTAGATGGCTCCCCAGGTAGGTTGGCCCTTGCTGTCTTTCACCGTTACCTTGATATTGCCCATATCTGCTTTTACATCTTTCGCCTCGATCTTCTGTTTGAAGTAACCAGTGCCTGCTTCAGCAGCCTGTTGTTTGCTGCTGATGGTTTCCTGGCCCAACTGTATATCCACCTCAGGGCTGGCAGTTAACCAGTTGCTGCCTTGCAGCAGCATAGCGTAACAGGCGTCAGCGGTGGATTTGGTGGTGCTCCAGTTGTTGGTCTGTTTGTTTTTCAGCAGCCACGTTTTCATATCTGCCACGGCAGCGGCGTCTTTACCGGCCACCTGGAATGTTTCTATCAACAGCGCCTGCGTTTCTATCGGCGCCTGATGCCAGCCATAACCGGCCACTACATCTTTCCAGTACATGCCCATTTCCGGGTTGTTGACAGCATTTTCCTTCAGTGATTTCAGGATGGCAGCAGGAGTGGCTTTGTCACCTTTTTTGAACTGGCTCAGCGCAATCATGCCTTGTGCATAACGACCCATTTTAGTCCAGTATTGCTGCTGTTGGGCAGCGTAAAAATCGAAGGCCGGCTCCATGCCTTTAGGTACCGCACGTTTAAAGAAACTGCGGGCATACAGGTATTGCACCTGTATTTCATCAATCTGCTGTTTTTTCAGATCAGCCTTGTTTTTGATCAGCGCATTGTAATCCTTGTCCAGCTGCCTGTCCAGGTACGTCATGGCTTTATCGGCGATACTGGCGGCTACCGGGTCATCAGCACCGGTCAGCTGTTGCAGGTGACCGATACCAGCCAGTATGTACTGGGTGATGTAACGATCGGCCCACATACCGTTGAACCAGGCGAAGGAGCCGTCAGGTTGCTGCCTGGCAGCCAGTTGGTTCAATGCTGTTTTTCTTTCTTTCTGCATGCGTTGCAGGTCAAACAGCAACGCGATATTTTTCTTCTGCTGCGCTTCGTTCTTCGCTTCCAGCACCCATGGCGTTTGTTGCAGCAGAACGGATTTCAGTTCTTCATTTTTTTGCAGGTTGCTCAGCAGCGCCGCAGTGTCAGTGGTTTTCCATCTGTCAAAAACCTGCTGAATACCGGGAACTGTTTTGGTAATATGTGTAGCCAGTGCATTGGCGTAGTAGCGGTTAAACACCTGTTCGGAACAATCGTACGGGTACTCCATCAGGTACGGTAACGCCTGTACGGCATACCATGCCGGATTACTGGTATATTCCACGGTAATGCCCTGCTGGCGTAATGTGGAAGAAGCGCCTGATTGCAGCAGTTTGTCAAACTTAAAGGTATGTTTACCGTCACCACGTACCGGCAGCGGCATTGTTTCGGTCACCAGCATGGAGTTGGTCAGCACTGGCAGTGCGCTTTCTTCGCCATCGCTGAAGTTGTTTGCTTTGGCTGTCACGCGGTACAGCAGCGCGCTGGTAAAGTTATGCGGCACCTGCAACTGGAAGGTCACTACTGTACTTTGACCGGCTTTAGCGGTAAAGTGTTGTACCGGGAAAACATTCTGGAACCAGCCGTCTACGGGCTGCATGGTAGCAGCGTCCAGCAGTTCCAGCTGTGCCTGCCCGATCAGCTGTGCGTCGGTTAGGTTGCTTACTTTAGCAGTGAAGTCAATTTTATCACCGGCCCTTACAAAGCGTGGCGCGTTAGGCATCACCATCAGTTGTTTCTGGGTAACGATGCTGGCGCTGATGCTGCCCAGCGCAGCTTCTTTGGTATGGGCCAGGCCCTGGAAGTTCCATTTGGTGAGGGCTTCCGGTATGGTGAATTCAAAAGAGAGTTTACCGTCTTTATCCGTACGCAGTTCCGGCAGGAAGAAAGCTGTTTCCTGGAAGTTTTTGCGGACAGGTACATTGGTTTGCGGCGCTTCCGGAACTAACGCTGCCTCTACCGCATTGGTATCTGCTTCTTTAGCAGTGTCGTAAGCCTGTTCCTTCATGACCGCTCTCTCGCGGGAAGCGGGAGCTGGCGCGGCCATTGCCATTACAGCGCCCGCGGCGCCCGGCACACTGCGTTTGTACATTACTCTGTTCTCATACCCTCCCATTGCCCAGGAGAAGAAGTTGAGCACATCATAACTTTTGTCTTTGGCGACAGCTCCCTGTTTATCTGTCTCAAAATAGTACTGGGAATTCACCATGCCGAAGTTGTCGTGCGCGGAATATACCGGCCGTCCGTTGGACATGATATCAGGATAGATGTCCGGTTTAGTCCAGTAGTGCGGAACAAATGCGTCGAGCGAAGCATCGTACATAGAGGCCAGCATTTCCGCTGCTGCTTTTTCACCTTTGTAGCCGGTTATTTCCACGCTCCATTTTTCCTTTTCTCCCGGCTGCAGTTTATCACGGTGGGTACCGATTTTGATGTTGAGATCTTTGTTATCCCACGGCACCTGGATAGTATGCTGCGTGGCGAATACACGGTTATCTTTCACGAAGACGTAGTACAGTGACATACCGCCTCTTTCTTCTTCGGTGATATTATAGTCGAGCTGTTTAACCCCGTCCAGCGTGATGTTTGACAGTTGCTGCGACTGGCCTACCCGGCCCACGGTTTGTAATATGTTCAGGTCTTTGGCGGAAGTGCCCAGCACAACAGCACCTTTTTTCCCTGGTTCGGTACGTTCTTCCGGCTGATAGCTCCACAGGTAAGCTGGAACTGCCAGTGTTTTGGCGTTTACGTCCACGAGTTCAAAAACTGATTTTTGCACTACCGGCTGACCATTTTTATCATTGGCGCTTACTACCAGTTCATAGTAGCCAGGGGCCAGCTTTTTGCCGTCTATAGCAATGTCGCCGGCAGCGGTGCTGGTGAATTGCTGTTCCCATATGGCGGATTTACGGGGCCATTTGGCCTTTTCATCTTCATCATGGTAGATATCCAGGGGGAAGTCTTTGATGTAGGCGGCTTCGGTCATCACAAACTGGTCCGCCTGTTCCCAGTAACGGGGACGTAAAAGGCGTTTGGTCGGCTCCAGCGGCTGAACTGCAACTTTAACGGAAGCCTGTTCAAAAGCACCGTTCAGGTTGCGGGTGAAGACGTGTACGTTTTTCAGGGCAGACGCCTCTAAGCGTTCTGGAACCTGTATATTGATTTCCAGCGCCTGATAACCCGCATTGACAGATTGCATGGCACTGCGTGTTTCTCCGTTCAGGTCGGTCACATCAGCAGACACCACATACGTGAAGATGGGTTTCTGATCGGCAGGCACGGTCTTGTCCGGCAATGCAGGGAAGCTCACCTTAAAGTGCCCGTTTTCATCGGTGGTCGTTACGCCATGGGCTATTTCGCGGGACGCGCCCATTGGCATATATCCGCGGAAGAGCCATGGATAAGGGAAGCGGGTCCTTCTTTCCACGCGGTATTTTACCGTAGCGCCGTTGATGTTATTACCGGCATATGCCAGCGCCTTACCTTCCGTGGTAACGGTTTCGCCTAAACGATAACTGGATTTAATGGTATCAAATTCTACATAGAATTTAGGACGTTTATATTCCTCTACGCGGAAAGATTGTCCGCCATAGTTCTTGTTGTCACGCATGGAGTAGACGCCATTCAGGCGTCCTTCCGGCAGCACAAACTTACCGGAGAAAGAGCCAAACTCATTGGTGGTCACCACAATTGAATCTACTTTCTCGTTATTGGCATCATATAAAGTAAAGGTGCTTTTCAGGCCTTTCACCACATTGCTGGTGTTTTTACCGGCTTCCTGTTCCAAAGCGATCCCTTTAAAATAAAGCGTTTGTCCCGGGCGGTAGATGCTTCTGTCGGTAAACAGGAAGATCCTCGGTTTGGTGGCGGTATTCTTTTCCTGCCCGTAGTTGTACAGGTATTTGTAGTCGTCCAGGAACAGGACATCGCCCTGCCGCTCCCATTTAAGCCGTACAGAGCTGTTATTGGTGCTTTTCAGGTTCAGTTCAGCAGAACCATTGTTACCGGTAACGGTGGACGCCAACTGCACCCACTTCGCTTTTCCTTCATTGTATTGTTCACCGAAGGCGGTCAGTTTGGTTCCCGGCAGCGGTTTACCGGTGGCGCGGTCCAGGGCTATAAACTGAGTGTTTTTCTCCAGGTAGCTGATATTGGACACCCAGGTAAATTGCAGTGCCATTGGGTTTTCCTTCAGATCGAAACCGGGTTTGATGCTGGCGAGGATGATGTAGTGTCCCAGCGGCAGTGCATCGATTTTTATTTCCGCAGCGTGACGGTTGTAGTCTTTCGGATCTGGCAGCGATTGTTCCCAGGCTTTTACCGGTTTTCTGTCGAGCAACAGTTTCCAGTATCTGTTCTGTCGGTCACGATAGTCGTTCTGCGCCAGCTGGAGGGAAGCAGTAAAAGCTTCATCCACCGCCAGTACGCGCAGGTATATCTTATCCGTGTTTTTATATTTCACCAGGGTACGGAAAGGCAGGGACGGGATGTTTACTTTCTCTGTAACCAGGTCGAGGGCCTGTGCTTTGATTTCAGTGAGCAGGTTAGAGCAGTCGGCCGCACCGCGGGTGCCGGGGCCTTTTTCTATGGCCTGTTCACATATTTCTTTGGCTTTTTTCAGGTTGGCGGTGCTGTCGGCTTTGCCATACAGGGCATTGCCGATATAGGTATTGGCCAGGAGCGCCAGTACGCCGGTCACTTCCTTTTCGCTGCTGTAAGCCGATGTCATCTGTTCCAGCGCTTTGCGGTATTGCTGCGCCTTGTCTTCCGTCACGGCGATCTGCTGCATGTACTGAATCCTTTCGAGGTCTACATCAAGCAGGGCGGCCTTTTCATTTTCGTGCAGGCGTACCAGTTGTTGCAACAGCAGGATGGCCTGGTATTGCAGGGAGGCTTTGTCTGTCGTTACAAAATCATGCCGGGCGAAGGTGGCGGCAGGTGCAAAGGCAGCCGGATCGTCCAGTTCGAACTGATCCACAGGTTTGGTGAGGGTGTTTTCGCCTGATTTGAAGTAATCCAGGGCGCGGTGTGCCAGCAGGTCGAATAATACCGGACGGAGCTGGCGGGTGTCGGTGCCTTTGACCAGGATGGGATCGAAGTCCCCGACAGGTGTTTTTTGCAGGGTGGCTTTGTCGGCCACGGAGGCCAGGTAGGCCGCTGTAATCTGGCTGTGGAGGTAGTCCTGGCTCCAGGAGGCAATGTCCTTGCCGCCAGTCTCTTCTGCAATGGCGGTGCGGTTATAGAGCCGGTACCGGTTATTGCGGAGATAGTTCAGCAATACTTCGCCTTTGATACTTTGCAGGATGGCCTGCTGGGCGCCTTTGGCAGCAGCAATTTTCTGGTTGAGTTTTTCCAAGTTCTGCTGGATACTGCTGTCGCTCAGCTGGTCCGTATATTTCATCTGATAGATGAGGGCTTTGATCTGCTGGGCGGGCAGGTTGTCTTTCACAGCCCGGGCATAGATCTGGTCTACTTCTCCCAGTGCGGATTTAGGCAGGTTCTTCTCGTCGAGGGCAGTCACTTTCTTCCAGGAATTGTCATAATAGGTCTGAGCCATCACGCAGTTGGTTAAGAATAAAACAATGAATAATGAGAGGCATAAACGCATATATATCGCTATTTACGGTAAGTTATACTTTTTGTACAGGATGCAGGTGTTGTATGGGTTTCCATAAGGGGGTCAAAAAAAAGGTGAAAAGTGATTGGGAAACCCGCTTCACTTTTCACCTTTTCAAATATATCAGGGTAAACTGATTAGGCCAGTGCTGGTTTTTTGCTCAGTACTTCAGCCATCGTTTTACCGATGTTAGCAGGGCTTTCCACTACGGTAACACCGCATTCAGCCATGATCTTCATTTTAGCGGCAGCAGTATCTTCCGCACCACCGATGATAGCACCGGCGTGGCCCATACGGCGGCCCGGAGGCGCTGTCTGGCCGGCGATGAAGCCTACAACAGGTTTAGTGCCGTATTCTTTGATCCAGCGGGCAGCTTCTGCTTCCATGCTACCACCGATTTCACCGATCATGATGATACCGTCAGTTTCAGGGTCGTTCATCAGCAGTTCCACTGCGTCTTTGGTGGGGGTGCCGATGATCGGGTCGCCACCGATGCCGATAGCGGTAGAAACGCCCAGACCTGCTTTAACTACCTGGTCAGCAGCTTCATAAGTCAGGGTACCGGATTTGGATACGATACCGATTCTGCCTTTTTTGAAGATAAAGCCCGGCATGATACCTACTTTAGCTTCTTCCGCGGTGATTACACCCGGGCAGTTGGGCCCGATGAGGCGGGTATTGGAACCTTGCAGGAAGTTTTTGGCCTTGATCATGTCCTGAACAGGGATACCTTCCGTGATACATACTACCAGGGCAATACCAGCTTCGGTAGCTTCCATGATTGCGTCTGCAGCAAATGCCGGAGGTACAAAAATGATAGATACATTGGCACCGGTAGCTTTTACCGCGTCGGCCACGGTATTGAACACCGGGCGCTCCAGGTGGGTTGTACCGCCTTTACCGGGCGTAACGCCGCCTACAACCTGGGTACCGTACTCGATCATCTGTGTAGCATGGAAAGTACCTTCTGTACCGGTAAATCCCTGCACAATCACTTTGCTATCCTTATTAACTAAAACACTCATCGCGCTTGTTTTATTGGTTTATTATGTTATATGTTTCTTCTATCGGTGCGGCAAAAATAAGCCGATTTCCATAATTCTGCAATTTAGTGCCTTTAAGATAAAGCTACCAATTAGCAGGGAAATTACTTTTTGCTGTCACGTTTCAGCTGTTCAGCCAGCTGATCTTTCCACTTATTGTCCTTGAACATGTCCAGCTGGCGCATTTCTTTGGCTTCCCGGAGGAATTCGGAGGCAAAAATGAAGTCGTTGAGCTTCTGGTCCTTACTGAACACGATCTCCTTATTGCTGCCTTCCCACTGCTTCTGCCCCTGGTACATATATACAATATGGTCACCGCTTTCCATTACGGTGTTCATATCGTGGGTATTGATAACGGTGGTGATATTATATTCCTGGGTCAGTTCCTTGATCAGCTGGTCTATCAGCAGGGAGGTCTGTGGATCAAGGCCGGAGTTAGGCTCGTCGCAGAACAGGTATTTGGGATTTAATACGATGGCACGGGCAATCCCCACCCTCTTTTTCATACCACCGCTGATTTCGGCGGGGAATTTTTTGGCGGCATCTTTCAGTTGCACCCTCTCCAGACATTCTTCCACCCGCTTTTTCCGCTCTTTTAAGGAATCTTTGCTGAACATTTCCAGCGGGAACATCACATTTTGTTCTACCGTCATACTGTCAAACAGGGCCGAGCCCTGGAACAGCATCCCTATCTGCTGGCGGACTTCTTTCTTGGCGTGGTGGTCCATGGCGGTGAAGTCCTGGTTATCGTACAGGATAGTACCGGTATCGACGGCCATCAGGCCTACGATACATTTCATCATGACGGTTTTACCGCTACCGCTGGCGCCAATAATCAGGTTTACCTTACCAGACTCCATAACGGCCGAAACGCCTTTCAGTATCTCCTTATCTCCAAAGCCCTTGGTTATATCTTTCAGTTCAATCATGATTACAGTAATATAGCCGTTAACGCGTAGTCCATAAATAATATCAGTACGCAGCTCACCACCACCGCAGTGGTGCTGGCCTTACCGATCTCCAGGGCGCCGCCCTGCACGTTGTAGCCATAGTAGGCCGACACGCTGGCGATGATAAACCCGAACGTGTAGGATTTGGCCATGGCGAAAAATACGTTATAAGCCTTAAACTCCTGCCGCAGCCCCATCATGAACTGTTCCCCGGAGAGCGCACCGGACAACACGCCCGCCTCTTTACCGCCCCAGATACCCAGGAAACCGGCAATGGCCACCAGGACCGGGATCATCAGCGTAGCGGCCAGGATTTTAGGCAGGATCAGGTAACCTTTGGTATTGATACCCATGATCTCCAATGCGTCTATCTGTTCAGAAATACGCATATTGCCCAGCTCAGAGGCTATTTTAGAGCCAATCACCCCGGCCAGTACAATACTGGTGAGGGTAGGCGCAAATTCAAGGATGATGGTGTCGCGCACTACCTGTGCGATGGTGCTTTTGGGAATAATAGGGCTTACCAGCTGGTAAGCGGTTTGCAGGGTGGTAACCCCTCCCATGAAAAGGGAGATAATAAATACTATCCCGAACGACCCTACGCCAATATCTACGCACTGCTGCATGAACTGTTTCCAGTATAACTTCATGTTTTCCGGACGGGAAAACATGCCTTTCAGCATCAGCAGAAAATTTCCAAAATGATAAAAGAATCTGAATTCCATAGCTGGTCAAAGATATGAAGGATTTTGCCAATCCGACCCGAATTTAAGATTTTATGGTACGGTTAACGTAAACTGCTTACCAGTAAGCGTTTCAAACTACGCTCGATAATTTCGCCCATCGTCTTGCAACGCGAAAAAACAGCATCGTGATAATACTCTGCCAGCTCATCTCCCAGCTGCTGCACCTTCTCCGGGAAAGACACTTTATCGGTCATGATCACGTCCCGCAGGTCTTTGATCCGGTGACGCTGCACCTTGAGACGGCGTGCGATCAATGCCCGCTCTTCCTGCTGGTACTGCTTTACCACTTCAGCATTGAGGTGCTTCATCGCCAGCTCCACAAACACACGGTTCTCCTTAAAAAACTGCGGCATATACAGGGTACGGCGACCTTCGTAAAACTGCTGGTCAAAGTCAATAGCGCGGATACGGAACTGCACATCATCAAAATCAGGAGTGATATCAATGATAAAATTATAAGAGCGCATATCCCCCAGCAACCGCACAAAACAACGCTCATTGAATTTCACAAACTCCTTGGCGATACGTTTGGGATTAAAATCCAACCTGTCGAGATAATGCAGGATAAACTGATCCCCGGGCACACCGGCAATATGTTCCTCCACCAAAGTATTACCATCAATCAGAAAGTTCATCCAGTAGGGTGACAGGATATGTTCCAGCTCCAGCCCATAGATACGGGAAGCATCGGCCACCTTGATATAGAAGTAGTCATATACTTCGTTGTAGTTATTGACGATCTTGATGCGGAAAGGATGGGAATTACCAAAGGTGCAGTAATCAATGCGTTCTATATGCAGATGCTCTTCCGCGGTCTGGTCACCCCCGGCCTTGAGGATGGAATAAATCCGTTTCAGGCCGGCATGAATGGAATCCATCGTGCTTTGCGGATAAAATACTGTTTCCCAGAGGGTATCCTTGCCTTCTTTGTCATATACGGAAATGGAATGCTCATAATAGCGCAGTTCCTGATATGTCAGTGGCAGCTTCACCTCCCGCTCGTACAGTTTAAGGTAGTTACGGAAAGCCTCATTGATCGGAAAGAATATCTTCTTTTTGGAGATTGTCTGCATAAGACAAATTTAATCAAATCCGGACAAGCGAAGGCGCAGCGGGGCATAATAAACGCAGAGAGCGAAGGCCGCCAGACGGGTGATGTCTGATAGCCTTCGCTCTCTGTATAAATTGAAGTTCTTTATTTTTTCTTCTTCTTGTCCGCTTTCGCTTTCTCCTCTTTACATTCAGCTTTGCGGCACTTTTCCTGCGCGTCTACCACAGCGATGTTCACCATGTTAACGATCTGCCTTACCGTGCTGCCCAATTGAAGGATATGCACTGGTTTTTTCATGCCCAGCAGTACCGGACCGATGGCATCGAAGCCGGCTACTTCCTGCAGCAGGTTATACGCTACGTTACCGGCGGTGAGGTTCGGGAAAATGAGGGTGTTCACTTCCTCGTTCATCAATTCGGTAAACGGATAGTTGTCTTTCAGAATTTCCTTGTTGAAAGCCATCGCAGCCTGGATTTCACCGTCCACTACCAGCTGAGGGTCACGTTGTTTCACGATTTCACGGGCTTTAGCCACCAGCTGGGCTTCCGGCGTTTGGCTGGAGCCGAAGTTGGAGTAGGACAGCATCGCGATACGTGGCGTGATGTTGAAGTGTTTCACCTCTTTGGCCACCATCAGGGTGATATCTGCCAGTTCTTCCGCAGTGGGATTAAAGTTCACCGTGGTATCCGCCAGGAACAGCGGACCGCGTTTGGTATTGATGATATACATACCGGCTACGCGTTTCACGCCTTCTTCCATGCCGATTACCTGCAGTGCCGGACGGATGGTGTCAGGATATTTACGGGTAAGGCCTGAAATCAGGGCATCTGCTTCTCCTGTTTCCACCATCATGCAGCCGAAATAGTTACGTTCGCGCATGATTTTGCGGGCTTCGTAGTGGTTAAAGCCTTTACGCTTGCGTTTTTCGAAGAACAGGTCTCCGAAGGCGTGACGTTTTTCCTGCATCTCATCGCTTTTCGGGTCGATGATCACGACATCATCTATCTCGATGGAGTTCTCATGCATCAATTGACGGATGCGGGCTTCATTGCCCAGCAGGATCGGGAAGGCGATACCTTCGTCGTTCACTACCTGGGCGGCCTTCAGGATTTTTACGTTGTCGGCCTCCGCGAATACCACCTTGCGCGGATCGCGGCGGGCTTTGGTGCCAATCACCCTGAACAGCTGGTTGTCCAGTCCCAGGCGGTTGTTGAGCTCTTGTTTGTAAGCTTCCCAATCGGTAATAGGGCTGTGTGCCACACCGCTTTCCATAGCTGCTTTTGCAACAGCGGGCGCCACGGTGCTTAACAGGCGTGGGTCCAGCGGTTTGGGAATGATATATTTAGGTCCGAAAACGATGTTTCTTTCGTTGTAAGCCAGGTTCACGATATCCGGCACAGGGGATTTGGCCAGTTCGGCGAGTGCCCTTACAGCAGCCAGTTTCATGGCCTCATTGATCTGGGTGGCCCTTACGTCCAGTGCGCCACGGAAAATGTAAGGGAATCCGAGTACGTTGTTAACCTGGTTAGGATAGTCAGAGCGACCGGTAGCCATAATCACGTCCGGTCTGGAAGCGATGGCAGTATCATAGGCAATTTCCGGATCAGGATTGGCCATAGCGAACACGATCGGATTTTTAGCCATGCTTTTCACCATTTCCGGTGTCACCACATTACCGACAGACAAACCGAGGAAAACGTCGGCGCCTTTCATGGCTTCTGTCAGCGTGGTTATTTTGGAACTGGTGGCAAACTGCATATGCCTTTCTGTAAGGTCTGTACGGGATTTATTCAATACTCCGTCCTTATCGAACATGATGAAGTTTTCCGGTTTGGCGCCCAGTGCCACGTACAGCTTCACGCAAGCCATGGCAGCGGCGCCTGCGCCATTCACCACTATTTTTACTTTGTCGACTTTTTTCTTTACCAGGTCCAGCGCGTTGAGCAGCGCAGCAGCGGAGATAATGGCGGTACCGTGCTGGTCATCGTGCATGACCGGTATTTTCAGTTCTTTGCGCAGCCTGTCTTCGATTTCAAAGCACTCGGGGCTTTTAATGTCTTCCAGGTTGATGCCGCCGAAAGTAGGTTCGAGGGCTTTCACTGCGGCCACGAAACTATCGGGGTCTTTGGTATTCAACTCAATATCAAATACATCGATATCGGCAAATATCTTGAACAGTACGGCCTTTCCTTCCATCACTGGTTTACCGGCTTCCGGGCCGATATCCCCCAGGCCCAGTACGGCGGTACCATTGCTGATAACCCCTACCAGGTTGCCTTTGGCAGTATATTTATAAACATTTTCTACGTCTTTGTGAATCTCCTTGCAAGGTTCAGCAACGCCCGGAGAATAGGCCAGGGAGAGGTCCCATTGTGTTTTAGTATCTTTCGTAGGTATTACTTCGATCTTGCCCGGCCTTCCCTTTGCATGATAGTCCAACGCATCCTGCTTATTCAGTTTTCTTGCCATATAAGTATAAAAAGATTGTTATTGGGCGTGCAATATACGAAGTATTACACTATACGGACTATCAAAATCCGCAGTCCGCTATCAGATATTGCGCTTTTCAACCACTAAATTTGCTTACTTTTACGCCGTTAAACATTCACAAATATCATGATACAACGCATTCAGAGTCTTTACCTGCTGTTGGCTGCCGGAGCCGGAGCCGCTACCCTGTCTTTTGATCTGTGGAAAGCCAAGCTGAGCAATGGAACAGCCATCGCTGTCAATGCCTCCAGCAACTACCTGTTATTCGTGCTGTATGTGATCATCATCCTGTTAGCACTTTTCTGCATTTTCCTGTTTAAAAAGAGAAAACTGCAGTTCCGCCTTACCATTTTCAATATTCTCTTTGCCATTGCCGCATTGGGTTACACCTATTACACCGTAAAGGAAACCGGCAATAAATTTGCCGCCAGTGGAACACCAGTGGCATCAGGCTCTTTCCAGTTTCCGGCATTTCTTCCGGTACTGGTGATCATACTGCTTTTCATGGCTGCCAGAGGCATCTATAAAGATGAGAAGCTGATCAAATCACTGGACAGGCTTCGATAAGCACCAATCATTATACACCTTGCCCAACAAAAAGAGGACTGATCATCACTGACCAGCCCTCTTTTTATTGGGTATTTTTTCTTTTTAGAGAAATTTCCCGGTATAACTTTCTTTCACTTTCTTCAACCCTTCCGGCACGCCTGTATATAACAGGTTTCCGCCACCGGCACCACCTTCAGGCCCCAGGTCAATTGCCCAGTCGGCACTGCGGATCACGTCCAGGTTGTGCTCAATTACCAGTACGGTATGTCCCTGATCGATGAGCGCATTGAAAGAGTTCAGTAACTTCTTGATATCATGGAAGTGAAGACCCGTAGTGGGTTCGTCGAAGATAAACAGGATTTTTCCCTGTGCTTTTCCCTTTCCAAGGAAAGACGCCAGCTTCACGCGTTGCGCCTCGCCACCACTGAGGGTATCGCTGCTTTGTCCCAGTTTAACGTAACCTAAGCCCACATCACTCAGTGGCCGGATTTTATTGCATACGTCCTTTTCATCTTTAAAGAATTCCAACGCCTCGTCTACGCCCAGTTCCAGCACTTCATAAATATTCTTGCCCTTATAGGTCACTTCCAGCACTTCATCTTTAAACCTTTTACCGCCGCAGCTTTCGCAAGTCAGGTGTACATCCGCGAGGAACTGCATTTCCACGATCACTTCCCCTTCTCCCTTACAGGCGTCGCAACGGCCGCCGTCCACGTTGAAAGAGAAATGTTTGGGCTGGAAACCACGCATCTTGCTGAGTGGTTGTTTTGCATAGAGGTCACGGATTTCGTCGTATGCTTTGATATAGGTGACCGGGTTTGAACGGGAAGATTTGCCGATCGGGTTCTGGTCTACCATTTCAATCTGGGTGATCTCATCCACGGCGCCTTTCAGGGCTTTATGATAGCCTACCCTTTCCGCAAATTCACCTTTCAGCTTCATCAGCGCGGGATAGAGGATTTGCTTTACCAGCGTGGTTTTACCGGAACCGCTCACACCTGTCACCACGGTAAAGACTTCCAGTGGAAAATCTACTGTGATATCTTTCAGATTATGCTGGCGGCAGCCTTCGAGGGTGATGGCTTTTTTCCATTTACGCAGTTTGGCCGGAGGATCTATGCGATAGTTACCGCTCAGGTATTTGCCGGTCAGGCTTTTGCCATCCTCCAGAATTTCCGGGTAGGTGCCTGCGAAGATCACTTCACCTCCGAGATGACTTGCCAACGGTCCCATATCAATGATGTAATCGGCCTCTTCCATCATTTGTTCATCGTGTTCTACGATCACCACGGTATTGCCGAGGTCGCGCAGTTCTTTCAGCACATTGATAAGACGGTGGGTATCACGGGCATGCAGACCGATACTCGGTTCATCGAGGATGTACATGGAGTTGGTAAGGTTACTGCCCAGTGTACGGGTAAGCTGTATACGCTGACTTTCGCCACCACTGAGGGTATTAGCCACCCTGTTGAGTGTCAGGTATCCTAACCCTACGTCCAGCAAGGTTTTCAGCCGGTGATTAATTTCAAACAGGATACGTTTGGCCACCTGTTGATCATATTCGTTCAGTTGCAATTGATCGAACCAGTTTTTCAGGTCCGATACCGGCATATCCACCAGGCGGGCGATATTACTGTCGGCCACGCGGATATAGAGCGCTTCCTTGCGCAAACGGCCACCGCCACATTCGGGACATATGGTACGTCCGCGGTAGCGTGCCTGCAACACACGGTATTGTACTTTGTAGAGGTTCTGCTCTACCATTTTGAAAAATTCGTTCAGGCCGTAGAAGTGTTCGTTGCCGGTCCACAGCAATTGTACCTGTTCGTCTGTCAGGTCTGCTATGGGTTTATGTACCGGGAATCCGAATTTACGGGCCACTTTGATCAGCGCTTCCTTGTATTCGCCCATTTTCTCTCCTCTCCAGGGAGCGATGGCGCCTTCAAAAACACTCAGGCGTTTGTCGGGGATCACGAGGTCCGCATCAATACCGAGCACCTGTCCGAAGCCTTCACACGTAGGGCAGGCGCCGTAAGGGTTGTTGAACGAGAAGAGGTTGGGCACCGGTTCTTCAAACTGTATCCCGTCCAGTTCAAAGCGGTTGGCAAAGTGGGTGATGCTTTTACCGTCTACTTCCACGTGGCAGTCGCCTTCGCTTTCGTAGAAAGCTGTCTGCACGCTGTCGGCTATACGGTGTTTATCATCTTCCTCAAAATCTTTGACGACCAGCCTGTCTATCAGCACCCAGGCATCTGCGGGCACAGCTGGTTTCTTTTGTTCCATCAGTTCTTCGATGCGCAACAAGCCGTTGCCACCGGCGGAGGGAGCATATAAACGAGAGAAGCCTTTCTGCAGCAGGATGTTCAGTTCTTCTTTGGCGTCTCTTTTGGCGTGCCTGCGGAAAGGTACCAGTAGTAAGACTTTGCTGCCGTGTTCGAGATGGGAGATATAGTCCACCACATCACTCACCTCGTGTTTTTTCACGAGCTGGCCCGACACGGGGGAATATGTTTTACCGATGCGGCCAAAGAGCAGGCGGAGATAATCATAGATCTCCGTCATCGAGCCAACGGTTGAACGGGGCGTACGGGTGATCACTTTTTGCTCGATCGCGATAGCCGGGCAGATGCCTTTGATGTAGTCCACGTCCGGTTTGTTCATTCTCATCAGGAACTGGCGGGCGTAAGAGCTAAGGCTTTCCGCATAGCGGCGTTGTCCTTCAGCATACAGGGTGTCCATGGTCAGGGAGGATTTTCCCGAACCGGAAACGCCGGTCACCACCACCATCTTGTTACGGGGAATGGAGACGCTCACATTCTTCAGATTGTGGACCCTGGCGCCTTTTATGAAGATATTGTCCTGCGGGTTAACCGGCTGAGGATCAATGACGGTTTCTTTTTTCTTAGTTTTCATTGCCATGACAGAACAAATTTACGGGAAAAGATGTTAGTTGAATAGTAATTGATCCGGCAATCCGTTTACAGAAAATTAACCAGAACGAAGTACCCCAAAATGGCTAAAAGCTAATCTCCAAGGGCAGGAAAGCTATTTTTATTATTTGTTTTATTGAAGTATTCTTTTATATTTGCATAGAACCTTTTCTATACCTTGGAATAGTAACAAAATCTTTAACGCTTAAAACTGCTCATTATCGCCTAAACTCTACTCAATTAAACAACCAACAGGCTGTAAAATCCGTATTTATTTACTAACCCGTTCTAGTTGTAGAAGTTTATGCAAATAATGTACAAATTGTGCGACGAGCAGTTGATTACCCTTTTTAAGAAAGGCCATACTTCAGCATTGGAGGAATTGGTTCACCGTCATAAAGACAAGGTGTTCACTTCCATATTGTTGCTTGTTAAGGATTCCTTTCTGGCGGAAGATATTTTCCAGGATACATTCATCAAAATCATCGACACGATCAGGGCTGAACGTTATACAGAGAAGGGGAAGTTTTTACCCTGGGCGATGCGTATTGCACACAACCTGTGCGTGGACCACTTTAGAAAGATCAAGCGCACCCCGATGATAAAAACCGGCGATGACAAAGACATCTTCGATGTACTGGGCTTCAGCGACAGCTGCGTGGAAGACAAGATCATCACCCGCCAAAGCCACGACCGCGTCCGGATCATGCTGGACATGCTCCCTGAAGAGCAGCGGGAAGTAATTATCCTACGACATTATGCAGAACTGAGTTTCAAAGAAATTGCAGACCTCACGCAAGTGAGTATCAATACCGCCTTGGGTCGTATGAGATATGGCCTGATCAATCTCCGGAAGATGATGACGGAGAAGCAAATTTGTCTATGAACGACCCTTTTTTTGCTTGCCAGCAGCGGGCGGCCGGATGTAATGTCCGACCGCTCGTTATTTTTAGGCAAGTCCTTAACACTTTTCAAAGATCATTGCAGCTCCCTGACCTACGCCCACACACATGGTAGCGAGGCCGTAGCGGGCTTCCGGCCGCCGTTTCATTTCATGTAACAGTGTAGTGGTAATGCGGGCACCGCTGCATCCCAGCGGGTGGCCTATCGCGATGGCGCCTCCATTCACATTCACCATATCGGGGTTGATCCCCAGGTCGCGCATACAGGCCAGCACCTGTACCGCAAAGGCTTCATTAAATTCGGCCAGCTGCAGCTGGTCTATGGTAAGGCCGGCACGCTGCAAAGCCTTTTGGGTAGCCGGCACCGGCCCGATGCCCATAATGGCAGGATCTACGCCCGCCACGGCCATGGCGCGTACCATCGCCAGCGGCTTCAGGTTAAAACGCTGCAGGGCCTTCTCCGAGACGACCATCACTGCGGCGGCGCCGTCGTTGATGCCGGAAGAATTACCGGCTGTCACCGAACCGTCTTTCGCGAATGCCGGACGCAGGCTGGCCAGTTTCTCCAGCGTTGTTTCCCGGGGATGTTCGTCCCGTGAAACCAGCACCTGCTCCTTGCCGGACGCAGCGATAATTGGTATCAGTTCATCCTTCCACCGGCCGGCTTTCTCCGCTTCGGCATACAACTGCTGGCTGCGCAGGGCAAAACGGTCCTGCTCTTCCCGTCTTATCTGCCACTGGCGCGCCACATTTTCGGCGGTTTCTCCCATGGAATAGGGATGATGCATGGCCGCCAGCTGCGGATTGGTAAAACGCCATCCAATGGTCGTATCAAAGATTTCTGCTTTGCGGCTGAAGGGACCGTCGGCCTTGCTCATGACAAAAGGAGCGCGGGTCATGCTTTCCACGCCGCCTGCCAGATATATTTCACCGTCGCCGCACATGATGGCACGGGAAGCGTCCATAATGGCCTGCAGGCCGGAAGAACAGAGGCGGTTCACCGTATTGCCGCCCACCGTTACCGGTAAACCGGCCAGCAGTGCGGCCATCCTGGCCACGTCGCGGTTGTCTTCACCAGCCTGGTTGGCAGCGCCGGCAATTACATCTTCAATGGCTGCCGGGTCTATGGAAGGGTTCCTGTCTATCAGGGCTTTCAGTACATGGGCCAGCATATCGTCCGGGCGGACGGTACTCAGCAGGCCACCATAGCGGCCTATGGGCGTACGTACTGCGTCTACAATGTAAGCGACTTGCATGTTGATTTTGTTGATTTTGTTGTTATCTGCAATATAAAACTCTTTTTTCCCGCCGCCACTTTTTCCCCTGTTCCATTGCCGGCGACCGGCTTTTTCCTGTTTTCCGGCAGTCCAGCGCCCCTACCATAAATTCATCCACATATTTAAAATAATGATTATCAAAATATTGTAAGACAAATAATTTCTTTTGAATTGATTATCAAGCTAAAAGATGATAACTGCGGGGCCAACTGCTATTTTACCTATCTTTGCAGATGCTTTCCGACTGCCGTAAGGCAGCCATTTGCTCATATAACGGTCAATAATGAAGTCTGACAAGAAAAATATCCGGCACTTAAGTCTGCCAGCATTACAAGAATATTTTGGGTCTATCGATGAAAAGGCCTTCCGTGCGAAACAGGTGTATGAATGGCTCTGGTTGCGCCATGCTACCAGCTTTGAAGCAATGACAAACCTGTCTAAAGACCTCCGTCACAAACTGGAGGAAAATTTTGTGTTGCCAGCCGTAAAGGTGGACGCCACACAGCACAGCAACGACGGCACTATCAAAAGCCGTTTCCGTTTACACGACAATCACCTGGTAGAAGGGGTGCTTATCCCCACTGATACCCGTCAAACTGCCTGTGTATCTTCACAGGTAGGCTGCAGCCTCAGCTGTAAGTTCTGCGCTACCGGTTACATGGACCGCAAGCGTAACCTGGATTTCGACGAAATATACGATGAAGTGGCGCTGATCAATCAGCAGGCCCTGGAGCACAACGGAAAGAAACTGACCAACATCGTATTCATGGGCATGGGCGAACCTTTGCTCAACTACAAAAATGTGTTGCAGTCCATCGAGCGGATCACTGCTCCTGACGGCCTGGGCATGTCCCCTAAACGGGTCACCGTATCTACTGCCGGCGTTGCTAAAATGATCCGCCAGCTGGGAGATGACCAGGTGCGCTTTAACCTCGCCCTGTCTTTACACGCCGCCAACGACAAAAAACGCAGCGAAATCATGCCTATCAACGATTCCAACAACCTGAAGGAATTGATCGCGGCATTGAATCACTTCTATAAAGCCACCGGCAACGAGATCTCATTTGAATATATCCTCTTCCGGGATTTCAATGACTCCAAACAGGACGCCGACGAACTGATAAAAATCTATCGTCAGGTACCTGCCGACCTGGTGAACATTATCGAATACAACCCGATTGACAATGCCCGTTTCCAGAAGCCTGATGCTGAAACCGCTGAGGACTTCATGGACTATCTCGCTAAAAACCGTGTGAATGCAAGGTTACGCCGGAGCCGTGGTAAAGACATCGATGCCGCCTGCGGACAACTGGCCAATAAAGGTTAATCAGCACAATAAAAACACTATGGGTCATGCACGCATGACCATCAATTAATAATAATTTATGAAGAAGAAACAACCTGCTAAGAAGGGCCCGGCTCCTTTTAAAGGAAGAAAAACGGACAACACAGACAAACCGGCAGCAGGCAACCGCAACCGCTCCTCCTTTGATGGTGAAAGGCCTGGAAGAGCATCTGCAAAAGACAACGCAGGAGAAGCACCTGTTCAACGCAAACGTACCTACAGCAATGACGGCACCGCCGGCTTCCGCAAAGGCACGTCCGATAACAGCGAACAGCCTTTCCGCAAGCGCAGCTTTGGTGATAAGGATTTCTCCAAAGACGATAAAACTCCCCGTAAACGCAGCTTTGGCGATAAAGATTTTTCCAAAGAAGATAAACCTGCTTTCCGTAAGCGCAGCTTTGGTGATAAAGATTTTTCCAAAGAAGATAAACCCGCTTTCCGTAAACGCAGCTTCGGTGATAAAGATTCCTCCAAAGAAGATAAACCTGCTTTCCGTAAGCGCAGCTTTGGTGATAAAGATTCCTCCAAAGAAGAAAATACTCCCCGCAAGCGCGCCTTCGGTGATGGCAAACAGCCCGTACGCAAAGGATTTGCCAGCGACGACCGTAACAACGACGAAAAACCGGCCTCCCGTAAACGCACTTACGGCGACAAAAAACCTTTCGGCAAAAAAACGGACAACTACGCCCGCAAAGATGAGAGCTCCTTCCACGGAGATTTCAATGATTCAAAAGGTGGTCCCAAAAAGGAAACACCCAGCGGCTTTAACCGTAAAAAATTCTTTGACCGCACCAACGACCGGTTTACCGAAAAACAGGAAAGACGCATGGCTTCCAGGGCCTCTGGCACTGGTAACCAGAGTGCTTCCGGCCATAAAAAAGAAGCCAGGGAAAGCAAGGAAAGCGCTTTCGCTCCGGGCGAAATGCCGCTGAACAAATACATTGCTCACTGTGGACTGTGCTCCCGCCGCAAGGCAGTCGACTTTATCAAAGAAGGTAAAGTGACCGTCAACGGTACAGTAGTGACAGAACCTGCTACTAAAGTCACTGGTGCAGACACCGTTACACTGGCCGATAAAAAAATCAACCTGACTAAAAACCTGCTGTATATCCTGCTCAACAAGCCCAAGGGTTTTATCACCACCACTGATGACCCCGAAGGCCGCAAAACCGTGATGGACCTGATCAAAGACGCCACTGGTGAAGAAAGGGTATATCCTGTAGGCCGTCTTGACCGCAACACCTCCGGATTGCTGTTGCTCACCAACGATGGTGAACTGGCGCAGACATTGGCACATCCTAAACACAACATCAAAAAAATATACCAGGTAGAGCTCGACAAACCGCTTACCAAAAATGATTTTGAACAGATCATTGCCGGTCTTACCCTGGAAGATGGCGTAGCCTTCGTAGATGCGTTAGGTTATGTAGATCCCAAGGACAAAAAGCAGATTGGTATTGAGATCCATAGCGGCAAAAACCGTATCGTGCGCCGTATTTTTGAGCACCTTTCCTACAATGTGGAAAAGCTGGACCGCGTGATGTATGCCGGCCTCACCAAGAAGACGCTCAACCGTGGCCAATGGCGTTATCTCAATGAAAAAGAAGTGATCCTGCTGAAACATTTTAAAAAATAACCGGTGCGATTAGAAGAGCATATTTTACTGGAGACTCCTGATTTTGTTGTTGTCAATAAGCCTTCCGGCATGCTTACGCTGCCGGACCGGCACGATAACGAGCTGACGTCCCTGATAGCTGTCATGAAGAAGGCTTACGGGGAAATATTTACCGTTCACCGCCTGGACCGCGACACTAGTGGCATCATTTTGTTTGCCCGCAATGAAGCGGCCCATAAGTATTTCTCCCAGCTGTTTGAAAGCCGCGATGTGGAGAAATATTACCTCGGCCTGGTACATGGCGTGCCCATGCCGGAAAAAGGTACTATCAACGAAGGCATTATGGAGCATCCGGTGCAGAAAGGCAAGATGGTGACCAACCGTAAGGGCAAAGCTTCCCTCACTGACTATGAAGTGTTGGAATCCTTTGGCCTCTACAGTTTGGTAAGATGGCGGATACATACTGGTCGTACTCACCAGATCAGGGTGCATATGAAACATCTCGGTCACCCGATTGCGGTAGATGAATTGTATGGCAGTCCTCAGCCGGTGTTATTGTCTTCCATCAAGAAAAAATTCAAGCTGGGCAAACATACCGAAGAAGAAAGACCGCTGCTGTCCAGACTGGCCTTGCATGCGGCCATGCTGGTTTTTAAGGACCCTTCCGGTAAAACGTACACCATAGAGGCGCCGTTGCCCAAAGATATCCATGCTGTGGTGAACCAACTCAGGAAACACCGGTAACCTTTTAGTATTTAGATATTTTGATATTAAAGGAGACAACTGAGGATGTTGTTACAGAAGAAGAAGATATAAATAGTTTTGGTTTAATACTGGCCCGTTGGCATTATGCCGGCGGGCTTTTTATTTGTGCAGGTGTTATGAGATGTCTTTTTCCTTTGCCAACCTTTAGCTTGTAGGCAGTCAAACAAACAACAGAATTTCGAAATATAAAAGTAGGAAAATAAAAAAACGGGGAAAAATCCCCGCTTCGTAAAAATCAAAAACCAACCATTAAAAACTCTTATAATGAAAAGCCGGTACCTGGTTGTGTGATAGTTCGGCTTCCTTGTGTTCGTTTTTTATTTGTTAGGCTGTGGTGTTGTTCTCAGATAAGGCTTAATGATTTTATGGCCTTTCGGAAAACGTTCCGGAATTTCTGCGGTGGGCACTGCCGCCGTAACAATAACATCTTCTCCATCTTTCCAGTCGGCTGGTGTAGCTACGCTGTATTTAGCGGTCAGCTGCAGGGAGTCGATTACGCGTAAAACTTCGTTGAAGTTCCTGCCGGTAGAGGCCGGGTAGGTGATCGTCAGTTTTACTTTTTTATCGGGACCAATGATAAACAGAGATCTTACGGTAAATGTTTCTGAAGCGTTCGGGTGGATCATACCGTAAAGGTTGGCCACTGTTTTATCTTCATCTGCAATAATAGGAAAAGTTACGTCACAATGTTGCGTTTCGTTAATATCTCCTATCCAGCTCAGGTGTTTATCAAGCGGATCTACACTGAGTGCCAGCACTTTAACGTTCCTTTTGGCGAATTCGCCATTCAGGAGTGCGGTTTTACCGAGCTCAGTTGTACAAACGGGGGTAAAATCAGCAGGATGAGAGAACAGAACGCCCCAGCTGTCGCCGAGATATTCGTAGAAATCTATTTCTCCTATTGTGGTCTTAGCTTTGAAATTGGGAGCAGTATCGCCCAGTCTTAAACTCATAGTTTCACAATTTACTTGACCAAAAATAGCATTTTCCTACAAAAATTATAGACTTTAAAGGAACTTTTTCTCTTTTTACCTGCTTTTTTTTGAGAACCGGATAAAGCCGGCCCGATTACAGGGAATTTTTAATACGATTCTAATACAGTTACCACCGACCGGGCACCCTCCTGGCGTGAAAACCAGGAAGGCAGCTAATAGGGAACCGGCAGGGTAGTTTTTGTGGCAGGCTGCGCAGGCAGCCTGCCACTTCAGGGTCACAACAGATGAACCAGGGGTTAAGCTCAACAATGATGGCTAGGTCATAAATAGGGTTTTGAGGCTAACAAACAGGGGCAAACAAACTGGATTCAATCAACGGGATTTGTAAAAAAATGGAACTAACAAACAAGGATACTTCACGGGTTAAGGGACAATGGACGACGGGGTTACAAACATCCGGACGAAAAACAGGGTTTTCAATCAAGATGGATTTGAAAGATGTAGCTGCCAGGCATAATAGGCGGTACTGAAACTGAGATCGTCGGTCAGGCCGGCTTTTACGCGGGCAGCTTCGTCTTCCAGGTCTATTTCAATAAATCCAAGGTACAGGTCATACTTGTTGCGCAGTGTCTGCAGGCATTCCTCCATTTTTTCCGTCAACGCAGCCCGCGCTGGCGGTATGGGAGGCGTTACCGGCATTGCCACCACTTTCTGAATAAAATAACAGGCATCGTCCGCACAGATCTCCCATTCATGGTGTTCCGGCCTGCTCAGGTAAAAAACCATGTTATCAAAAACCACTGCGCCACCCATTTCTTCTTCCAGATCAATCAGTTCAGGCACATGGTGCATCGCTTCCAACTTCCTTACAATGGTCATTTGTACCGCATCATTTTTTTCGTGGCTGTACCTTAACATTGTATTCATTACTTCATAAGTAGTTACAAGATCACAAGGATACCACACGCCATCCTGCTGCACATGGCCCCATAATGTCAGATAGTTGGAATCGTCCATAATGATCTGGCCAACTGAAATGGCCTGCATTTGCATAGTTGCTGTCGTTGTATGTGCTTTACTCATAACTATCAGCTTTTGATAACAATACAAAGCTACCTCCTCCGCACGCAAGGGATTTGCGTAGTGACAACAACGTGTGAAATTTTTTTTGTCGTTTTCCCCTAAAGCCCGGAAATGCGTATTTTTAAGCCTAAATTTTACGCTTGTGCCAAAAAACAAGGACGCAGTTTCGCGCTATCGCTGGATAGACGAGCGTTTGCGCAATAAAAGGCTGCCAAAACCTACCCTGGAAAACCTGATTGAATATGTATCGGAAAAAATGGACGCGGCCATCTCTACCCGCACCATTCAGAAAGATATTCAGGACATGCGCCAGGACCCGGAGCTCAATTACATGGCGCCTATCGTGTATGACCGCAGCAGCCGTACCTACCGCTATGCGGACGATTCCTTCTCCATCAGCAATATTCCCATTGAGGAAGCTGACTTACAGGGACTGGAAATTGCTATCGGCATACTCGAACAATTCCGCAGCCTGCCGGTTGTGCAGCAGTTTGAAGACGCTATCCTCAAAATAGCCGCGAGCCTCAAAATGAACCGGGAAGCCCTGCAACATAAAGGGCTGATCAAATTCACCCGCACTACGCAATACAAGGGCGCCCAGTTTATCCCTGATATCGTGGACGCCATCAAAAACCTGGAAGTGGTCCGCATCGCCTACCAGAGCTTTGACCGCAACGAACCCAAGGAACACTGGGTGGAACCATACCATTTGCGGGAATACCAGCACCGCTTTTACCTGATCGGCAAAAGCCAGCAAACCAGAGGCGGCGCAGTCATCACCTTTGCCCTCGACAGGGTGGTGAACCTATGGCCTACCATGAAACATTTTGATGAAAAGAATTTTGATGATGCCAGCTACTTCCAGCATGCTATCGGAATCACCGTACATGAAGGCGAGCCGGAGAAAGTAGTGCTGTCCTTCTCCCCGAGACAGGGAAATTATATCAAATCGCAGCCGATCCATTCCTCCCAGCAGGTGCTGGCAGACAACAGTAAGGAATGCCGTATAGCCCTGCAGGTAGTCATCAACCCCGAACTGACCATGCTGCTGCTGAGTTATGGCGCACAGGTGAAGGTACTGGAACCACAGCACCTGGCAGATAAACTGGCCACTGAAGCCAAAGAAATGATCAAACTGTATAAATAGCGCAGCGCCGGGGCATAACGCCCCGGCGTTTTGCAAGCCTTCATTTATTTAGCCACCGGTTTTTCAAACAGGGAATCCGCCATCGGCTGGTTCACTTCCACTTTATTCACACGGATCCTGACATTCGTATCCCCGGTGGTTTGTTCCACCTGAGCGGGATAAGCATATCCGTCCACTGTCTTCCGGTAATCAGACAAGCGCGTTACCAGTTCTGTTTTGTACCCCTTGATTTCCACCTCATTGGTGGCCTTCACCAGATAAAAGGTGTTGGCATCGAGATACGCAAAACCATTGACTCCTTCAGCCGTGGTCACTTTCAGTTTATATACCTTTTCACCGTTCAGCGTGTCCTGGCCCGCCAGCTCCACTTTCTTGCCTTTGCCGGCCAAATCAAACAATTCGCCGGTAACATCCAGCTGTGGCTGCATGAGCTTCCTGACCAAAGGATCTATCTCCTCCACGTTCATATTGGTGGTAACCGGCATGTACTGCCAGGCTGCATCTTTACGCACCACCTGTATGTTTTTCATGTTCTGAACGTCAAACTCCATCCGCATCGCTTCGTTCTGCTTCACCCATTTCTTTATGGGCACTTTCATTCCCTGTTGCGCATCAAATGTCATTTCCCCTTCCGTATACTGGGTCTTGATCGCCTTCAGTTTGTCAGCGCCGCCCAGCGCAGCGGTGTACTTATCTAATATTTCAGGCAGCGTCTGGGCCTGCAGGCTGATGCCGCCCATTACCAATCCTGCTGCCAGTGAAAAAGCTCTTGCATATCTCATAAACTCCCGTTGATTTTTTTGAATGGACAAAGGTACCAAAAAACGTACCCTCCTTTAGCATTCGCAGATGTGATCGTGAAAATGCCGGCTATTGCTTAGCTTTACGGCATGAATAGCTATCAGATCTCAGGCAATCTTGTAGACATCCTGCAACAGGAAATTTACCCGGCCACTCTGCATATTGAGGACGGCCGCATCCGGCAGATCGTTCGTAACAGCAACGACTACCCGCATTTTATCCTGCCGGGGTTTACAGACACCCACGTACATATAGAAAGCTCCATGCTGGTGCCTTCTGAATTCGCCCGCCTGGCTGTCGTACACGGCACCGTATCTACCGTTAGCGATCCTCACGAAATAGCCAACGTCATGGGCGTGGAAGGTGTACAATTTATGCTGGACAACGGTAAAACAGTCCCTTTTAAATTCAACTTCGGCGCACCATCCTGTGTGCCCGCCACCGTTTTCGAAACAGCCGGCGCCACAGTTACAGTGGCCGACATCGAACAACTGCTGCAACGCGATGATATCAAATACCTCACGGAAATGATGAACTTCCCCGGCGTACTGCATCAGGACCCGGACGTTATGGCCAAAATAGCTGCCGCCCAAAAACATAACAAGCCGGTCGACGGCCATGCACCGGGGCTTCGCGGCGAAGCAGCCCGGGCATATATTGCAGCCGGCATCAGCACCGACCATGAGTGTTTTACGCTGGAAGAAGCGCAGGAAAAACTGGATTACGGCATGCACATCCTCATCCGCGAAGGCAGCGCCGCCAAAAACTTTGAAGCCCTGATACCCCTGCTGCACCATCACCCGGAGAAAATCATGTTCTGCAGTGACGACAAACATCCGGACAACCTCGTGGAAGGACATATCAATCAACTGGTGAAACGTGCGCTGGCCCATGGCATCGACCTCTTCAAAGTGCTGCGCGCAGCCTGCGTAAACCCTGTACTGCACTATGGCCTGAACACCGGACTGCTGCGGGAAAATGATCCCGCCGATTTTATCATCACCAATGATCTCAAAGATTTTAATATCCTCGCCACCTATATCGATGGTATCAAAGTGGCAGAAAACGGCGAAACGCTCATCCAACCGGTAACTACGCCGGCAGTGAACAATTTCGTGTGCCAGCCCTCTTCCCCGGTGGATTTCAGCGTACCTGCCAACGGCAACACCATCACGGTTAAAGTAATGGAAGCCATGGACGGCCAACTGATCACCAACGCGCTACAGGCCACCCTGCCCGTACAGGACGGCCACATCGCCTGCGATACACAACAGGATGTAATTAAACTGGTAGTCGTAAACCGCTACCGCCAGGCGCCCCCCGCTATCGCCTTCATCCGCGGCTTTGGCCTGCAACGTGGCGCCATCGCCTCTTCTGTGGCACATGACAGCCACAATATCATCGCCGCCGGCATCGATGATGCCAGCATTTGCACCGCTATCAACGGTATCATCGCGCACCGTGGCGGTATCAGCGTAGCAGAAAATGAAGCCGTGCAAGTACTGCCCCTGCCCGTGGCCGGACTGATGAGCAACCTTGACGGCTATACGGTGGCACAGCAATACAGCCATTTCGACCAGGCAGCCAAGCAACTGGGCTCTACGCTTGCTTCTCCGTATATGACATTGTCTTTCATGGCACTGCTGGTGATCCCTCACCTGAAACTCAGCGACCTGGGTTTGTTTGACGGGGACAAATTTGCATTCACTGCTATAGAGGCATAAAATCGACAAATTCCCAGGGCTTCTGCCCTGGGCTACGATTTGTTCAGGTTCTTGCGGATACATGGCTTTCTGATTAAAAGCGTAACCCCGCAACAAATCAGGTGTGTTAATATAAATATTCGCGGGCTACAAGGTAAAACACCATCTATGGAACCACGATTGCCTTGGATTTAAAACACATTGTAGCCCAGGGCTTCAGCCCTGGGACCATTAATAAAAAAGCAACGGCTGCCCCCAATGAGCAGCCGTTGCTTTTTTATATTAAGATTCATTAGTGGCTGATCCAGAGCGCACCATTGATAGAATCATGTTCCGCACCTGTTACAGAAGAAAGTACGTTCACCTCCTGTCTCCATCTCAAAGCACCTATCAGGGCCATTATCAGCGCTTCTTTAAAGCTTACGGTGAGCGCATCGGGCACTTCCACTTCGATGTTCAGCGGTGCCAGCTGCTGCCGGAGGGTGTCTATGAGGAAAGTATTGAAGGCGCCGCCACCTGTTACCAGTAATTTAGCGGGACCTTCCGGCATGGCTGTTTTCAGCTGACCGGCAGCTTGCGCGATCTGCGCGGCAATGTGTTCGGTGTATGTGCGCAGTTTACCCTGTACGGATATACGCAACGCATTGACCATAGGCAGTACGGTATCTGTGCCAAAATCATTGGCCAGTGATTTGGGCCATGGCTGTTGGTAGTAAGGCAGTGCATTCAGTTGCGCCAGCAGTCCGGCATCGGCAACACCGCCGGCAGCCAGCTTGCCGCCATCATCATAGGGCTTGTTGAGTTGCAGGGCCAGCTCATTGAGCACCCGGTTGGCCGGGCAGATATCGAATGCCACAAAGCCTTGCGGCAGTTCGGCGGAGATATTGGCGATGCCGCCCAGATTGAGCCAGAACTGGTAACCTCCCAGCAGATATTTCTCTCCTATAGGAACAATGGGAGCGCCTTGTCCACCCAGCGCTACGTCTACCGAGCGCAGGTCGGTGATCACCGGCAGTTTGGTCACTGCCGCCATGGCCGCGCCATCGCCCAGCTGGGCCGTCATTTTCTGGCCTGGCAGATGAAAGGTGGTATGCCCGTGGGAAGCGATGAAGTGTACTTTATGGTCCAGTTCATTTTTTTCGATGAAAGACAGGATACGCTGTCCGGTGTAATGACCGTATGCTGTATGCAGCAGCAGGTATTCCTTTGCAGGCAGTGTAGTGGCGGCGGCCAGTTTCTCTACCCACTCCGGTTCATAAGGCAGACTTTCAGAAGCCTTGATGACATAAGTCCATTGTCCCCTGATTTCCGTTAGCTCAGCAAAAACGATATCCAGTCCGTCCAACGAGCTGCCGGACATGGTACCTATTACGTTGTATACCATTCAACTAAAATTTTGGCAAAGGTAGGATTTCCCTTCGGGTAATTTTTTTTAACCCGTTTATGGAATCTCTCAACATCCTCGCATCATGCCGGCAGAAAACACCCATATTATGCAGAAATACTTCTCCCTACTATTGCTGAGCTGCCTGATGGTTATCCAGGCAACTGCGCAATTACGCGTTATTACAGGGCGTGTGCAGGAAAAAGGCTCTCATGACGCCATCCGCTCTGCGGTGGTCCGTGTAAAAGGCACCGACTATATGGCCGCCAGCGACAAAAACGGCCGGTTTACCCTGAAAGCCCCATCCGGCACACTAACCCTTGAAGCCATTGCCACCGGTTACCATAATGTGGAAATGCAAATTACAGCCGGCCGATCATCCGTTGTTTTTAACATGAGCCCCCTCCCAGTACCTGTGGCGATCACCGACGACCGGGCACTTCAGGAAGTAGTCGTCAATGCTTATGTGCCGTCACCGGTATCAACACCGCCGGCAACACAGATCTTAACCGGCAAAGCCGCCGGAGTGGTGGCCAACGGCAGTGTTAAACGCCGCAGCCACATCCTCTCCTCTCCCGCGCCTGCGGGCCGTTTTGACACGGAAGACTACAGCCCTGTCAATGAAAACATTTTCCATGCTGCCACCGAGCAACCGCTCAGCACCTTCAGCATCGATGTGGACAGGGCCTCCTACAGCAACGTGCGCCGGTACCTGAACCAGGGCGTGCTGCCGCCACAGGACGCAGTACGCGTGGAGGAGATGATCAATTATTTTGATTACAACTATAAAGCACCTGCCGGTAAAGACCCGGTATCTATTTATACTGATATGGCGGTTTGTCCCTGGAATACCAGCCACCAGCTGGTACGCATTGCCCTTAAAGGCAAAGAGGTGGATGCCCGTGACCTGCCGCCTTCCAACCTGGTGTTTTTGGTAGATGTTTCCGGTTCCATGGAAGCAGAAAACAAACTGCCACTGGTGAAACGCGCCTTCGCGGCACTGGTGCAGCAATTGCGCCCACAGGACCGCGTAGCCGTGGTGGTGTATGCCGGTGCTGCCGGTGTGGTATTACCATCTACCAGCGGTAATGAGAAAAAGAAAATACTGGAGGCCATGGAATCTTTGCAGGCAGGCGGTTCCACTGCGGGTGGCGAAGGCATTAAGCTGGCTTATAAGATCGCCACGGAAAACCGCAGCGCAAAAAGCAACAACCGCGTTATCCTGGCCACAGACGGTGACTTCAACGTAGGCGCTTCCAGCGACGGCGAGCTGCAACGGATCATCGAAAAAGAAAGGCAGCAGGGCGTCTTTCTCTCTGTACTGGGCTTTGGCATGGGCAATTATAAAGACAACAAGCTGGAACTGCTGGCCGATAAAGGCAATGGCAACTATGCGTACATCGATAATTTTGAAGAGGCCCGCCGCACCTTTGTGACCGAATTTGGCGGCACGTTGTTCACCATTGCGAAAGATGTGAAACTCCAGGTGGAATTTAATCCCTCCTTCGTGCAGTCGTACCGGTTAGTAGGCTATGAAAACCGGATGCTGGAGAATGAAGATTTCAATAACGATAAAAAAGATGCCGGGGACATGGGCGTAGGTCATACCGTGACTGCCCTGTATGAGATTATTTCAGCCACAGACAAGGCGGGCAAAGATGTTAGCTGGGTAGACCCGCTGAAGTACCAACAAACCACCGTGGTGGGCCATCTGCCGGAAGTGCTGACCGTTAAGCTGCGGTACAAACTGCCGGATGAAGACAAAAGCCGGCTGATGCAACAGGTATTGCCGTATAACAGGCAGCAGATCACAGAGGCGTCGGAAGATTTCCGCATGGCCACGGCTGCTGCGGCTTTCGGGCAACTGTTGCGTAATTCCGCTTTTAAAGGCGATATTACCTATAAGGATGTGCTGCAGCTGGCGTCTTCCGCCAAAGGCGAAGACAAGGAAGGATACCGGGCAGAATTCATCCAGCTGGTGAAAAAAGCCCAGCTGGTCAATAAGGACACCGATCAGGAATAGGTTACATATATTTTCGGTAATTTGCCGCTTCAAAGCGAAGCAGATATATGATAATCAATTTAAGTGAAACAAATTCGCTGGTAGGTGAATGGCTGAGCGAGATCCGGAATGTGGATATACAGCAGGACCGTATGCGTTTCCGGCGTAATATGGAAAGGCTGGGCGAAGTGGCCGCCTATGAGATCAGCAAAACGCTGGAGTATGTGGAGAAAGAGGTGACTACCCCCATGGGCATCGCCAATTGCCGGGTGCTGAAAGCACAGCCGGTGCTGGCCACTATCCTGCGGGCGGGACTGGCACTCCATCAGGGTTTGCTGCATTATTTTGATAAGGCGGACCATGCGTTCATCTCCGCTTACCGCAAGCATAATCACGACGGTTCTTTCGATATCAGCCTGGAATATGTGAGCAGTCCTTCCATTGAAGGACAGGTATTGATCCTCTCAGATCCCATGCTGGCCACCGGGTCTTCACTGGTGAAAACCATCGAGCACCTGGAAGAAATCGGAAAGCCCAGTCATATTCATCTGGTGGTGGCCATCGCCTGCACCGTGGGAATTGAATATGTGCTGCGTAATACCAAAGCCAATATTACCGTCTGGGCAGGAGATATTGATGATGAACTGACAGCCAAAGGTTATATTGTACCGGGCCTCGGCGACGCCGGAGACCTGGCTTTCGGAAATAAACTACAACAATAATCCGGGTCCGGCGTTTAATACAAGGAATTTTCGGAATACAGCTTACGGATTTAGCGATTTATATTATGCGGGTATATCACACGATTTTACACCATAATTTAAATTGTTAAATCCGTAAATTTATTATGGCGATAGTCACTTCGTTCCGTATTAATCTTTTTACACATGGATTTAATTTGAAATATAACATATTTGGTGTACCTTCACCCTTACTGCATAAACCCTATGCTTTAAGCTTATCTTATGAAAAGAGCTTTACTATTCTTGACCATATTCTTATGTTTTAATTCATTGCGGGCGCAGGACCCGCACTTTTCGCAGTTTTTCGCCTCGCCGCTCACGCTTAACCCGGCCTTTACTGGTTTATTTTCAGGCGATTACCGTATATCAGGCAACTACCGTTCTCAATGGCGCAGCATCTCTACGCCTTTCGTGACGGGCACGGCGGCTATTGATTTCGGGATACTGAAAAATGTCATCTCCTATACCGACATCTGGGGAGTGGGTCTGATGGCCATGTACGACAGAAGCGGAGGCGGAGCGCTTACCGCTACCTATCTTTCCGCCAGTACTGCCTATCATAAAGGCCTGGACCCGGAAGGCAACCATACCATCGCCATCGGCCTGCAGGGCACACTGGTGCAGAAGCGGATAGACAATACCAAGCTGCAGTTTGAAAACCAGATGGACAACAACGGCTACAACCCGCTGATACCCAGCAACGAAACGCTGGTTAATCCGAAAATTTCCTACTTCGATCCCAACATTGGTGTCCTGTATAATGGCCTGATCGGCGAATCGTCGAACATCTATCTGGGCGCCTCCTATTATCATATTACCCAACCCATAGAATCCTTTATGGACCAGACCCAGAACCGCCTCAGCTACCGCTGGACCATACATGGCGGCGGCTCTGTGCCGGTAAACGGGAAGGACCGTTTTCATACCAGCATTCTGTACATGAAACAGAGCACCGCTTCTGAATTCACGTTTGGCGGCGCTTATGGCTTCACGCTCAGCGAAGTGGAAGAAAACAATCCCACCGTTCTTTTCCTGGGCAGCTGGTACCGTCTGAAAGATGCGGTCATTCCCTATGTAGGTATGCAGTTCAAAGGGTTCCAGGTAGGCATGACTTACGACACCAACGTATCCAGCCTGCGCCCTGCATCCAACGCCCGTGGCGGCCTGGAGATATCATTGATTTACATCCACACCCGGAACGAGAACAACAAATACAAGACTTTGTGTCCCCGTTTCTAACAACAGCGTCTGTCACCCTGATTATATATCGAACCGTGTAGCTGAGGCTTCACGGTTTTTTTTTATCATGACCCACACAAAATCAGTGATTTCAGCAAATACGGGCCGGATTTGAAATATTTTTGCCTTAGTTTCGTTCATCATCAAATTATTCAGGTAAAATTTTCTGTCACCAAAAAAATCTCAGGCGTTGTTGTTTTCATTCAGAGAGGTACTGTCGGCCATTCAATCATATGGAAAAGCCCATCAGTTCATTATGCAACATAAGTTGTGGAAGTGGATACTGATACCCGGCATCATTTATTGTCTACTCTTTTTTACCGGCTTTTATTTTGTCTGGGGCTATTCAGGAGATTTTGTGGAATACCTTACCCGCCTGCTGCATATTACCGAATGGGTACAGGACCTGGAAAGCAGCTGGGTGAGCTTTCTGTTTATCCTGGTGGCTTTTTCCGTCAGGATTGTTTTTGTGTTCTGGTATTTTTCCTATTTCAAATATTTGTTCCTTATTGTTGCCTCCCCTGTTTTCTCCTACCTCTCGGAGAAAACCGAAGCCATTCTGGAATACCGTGAGTTCCCCTTCAGCTGGGCACAACTGGGTCAGGACATCTGGCGCGGCATCCGGATGTCTTTCCGTAACATCGTTTATCAGACCGGCGCCATCCTCATATTACTGGTGGTTTCCTTTATTCCTGTTGTGGGATGGATCACCCCGATGATCGGCTTTTTTATTGAGTCCTATTTCTATGGTTTCTCCATGATGGACTACAGCTGCGAACGTCACCGCCTCACCATGGCACAGAGCATACAGTTTATCCGCCAGCACCGGGGCATGGCTCTGGGCAATGGCATGGTATTCTATGTGTTTATGCTGGTACCGGTAGCCGGCTGGATGCTGGCGCCCTCCTACGCCGTGATTGCCGCCACCATCGATTTACAACATAAAAAACTGATATAACATGAGTGCAACAGGCAAAGTGTACCTGATCCCTACTGTGTTGAGCGCTGACGCCCTGTTCAGCATTCCCGCCTACATTACGACGATTGCACAACAATTGCGGGTATTTTATGTAGAAAATGAGCGGACCGCCCGCCGTTATCTGAAAGCATTGGACAGAAACATCAACATCGATGATCTGCAACTGCTGCCCATGCACGAAAACCAGCCACCAGACACTACTTTAGCAAAAAAGCTGTTGCAGGCCGGTACCGACATCGGTGTGCTGAGCGAAGCAGGATGCCCTGCCATTGCGGACCCTGGCCACCTGGTAGTACAGGCCGCACACAGCATCGATGCGCGCGTGATACCCATGATAGGCCCTAACTCCATGCTGCTGGCCTTGATGGCCTCCGGCATGAACGGCCAGAACTTTCAGTTTACCGGCTATCTTCCCATCAAAGCACCGGAAAGAGGCAAGGCATTACGCCAGCTGGAAGAAGAATCTGAACGGAAAAAACAGACGCAGTTGTTCATAGAAACACCTTACCGCAACAATCAACTGCTGAAGGACATACTGGACCACTGTAAAGACCATACCCGGCTATGCATAGCCGCTGATATCACCGGTCCGGAAGAATATATCAAAACAAAAACTATCAGGGAATGGCGGAAAGCCTTACCAGATCTGCATAAGCGGCCGGCGATATTTCTGCTTTATGCCGCACCGCAATAAAAATTACGAATTACATATTACATATTACAAATTGAGGGCTATCATATAGGATAAAAATCCTTTCATGATAGCCCTCAATACGTCATGTCGTCACCACCTAAGGAAGGTCCCTGCCGGAGGCGTCTCTGACGCTGATCACACTGTCCACAATAAACGGACTGTAACCACGCCAGGGCAATGCGCCGAGGTATTCCCTGTAGTGCAGTTCCACGGTTTTACCGCTGGCAGTCATCAGCTGTTGCGCGATGCGCTCGTCGGCCACGGAGAACTGGAATTCGTTGGACTGAATGGTACCGGCCGTACGGCCTTTATAGCCGGACTGGATTAATTTTCCTTCATAGGTTTTGAAGACATAGCCTTTTTCCACGAAGTAGTTGAGCTCCCCTGCCTTTACCCCTCTGCCGAAGACAAAGTAAAACTTATACAGGAAGAAGCCGCCCAATACCAGGACAATGATAGTAACAACAATAAAAATAAACCGGCCCATGTGAATAGTTTAGTAAACGTTATGATCAAAAGTAAAGATCCACCAGATAGATAAAACCGGCCATGGAAAAAGCGCCCAGCTCCAGTTCGCGCTTATTCACCGCTTCAAACACATCGTTGACCGCGTGATGAATATCAAAATAACGCTGACTGTCCGGAGAAAGTTCAGCCATAGGCGTGCCCAGTGCCTGATGCAGTGGCCCGATGTCGGTACCTCCGCCTTCTTCGTTAAAGTCATACAGGCCATAGGGTTCCAACAGCGGTCTCCAGCTCTTTATGAGAGCTTTCTTCTCAGGGTCCACGGTAGAAGTGAAGCCTCTTGGGGTAAAGCCACCAGCGTCACTTTCCAGTGCGAGGATATGTTTTTCATTGCGTTGTTTTGCCAGTTCCGCATATTTTTTACCGCCGCGTGTACCATTTTCCTCGTTGGCAAACAGTACCACCCGCAGGGTACGGGCGGGCTTAACGCCTGCCGCTTTGAAAGCGCGCAGCACTTCGATGGACTGCACACAGCCTGCGCCGTCATCATGAGCTCCTTCTGCTACGTCCCATGAATCGAGATGGCCGCCAACCGTAATGAACTGATCAGGGTGTTTACTGCCGCGTATTTCGCCTACCACGTTGTGCCCAATAGTGTCTGGCAACATCTCGCAGTTGGTGCGGAGGAATATTTTCGCGGAATTGTCTTTTTTCAGACGGGCGCTCAGGCGGTCAGCATCCTGCAAACCGATAGCCACTGCGGGAATTTTCGGGTAAGCAGGGTCATAAGCCATGGCGCCGGTATGCGGGAAGTTAAAGGCCCCGTGGGACATGGAACGCACGATTACCGCTACAGCGCCATATCTGGCAGCCTTGCTGGCGCCCTGGCCCCTGTATTTCACCGCATCTCCGTAAGAATAAAAGGTCTTGACGAATTCCGGTTTAAAATGATAATTATAAAAGACGATCTTACCTTTTACCTGGTCTTTTTTCGCTTCCAGGTCTTCAAAAGAGGCTACTTCCAGTACCGGGGCAGTGATGCCGGGATTACCGGTGCCCACAGAGTTGCCGAGGGCCAGTACATTCAGCGGCGGTACAAAATCCCGCAGTTTTGAAACGATGCGGGCTTCTTCCTTTGCGCCACGCACCCAATGCGGCACCATACATTCCTGGAGGTAAACGGTGTCTGCGCCGGCAGCTTTCAGCGCATTTACGCCCCACTGCTCGGCCTTGGGCATCTGAGGAGATCCTGCCAGCCTTCCGCCGATGGTTTTGGTCAGTACGCGGAGGTTTTCATAAGCGGTGCTGTTTCTCAGCACTTCATCGGCCAACTGTCTTAAAACGAGGGAATCTGACTGCTGCGCCCTGGTTACTGCCGGTAAAAGGCAGGTCAGCAGCATTGGCAAAAGGCGTTTTCTCATATAAGCGGCTAAATTTTGCAATAAAACTAATTAATTGGCAGGGTTCTTACAAATAACAAATAAATGGTTTTAGAGTTTCCACTAATTGAAAATTCAGCGTTACCTTCGTTTCACGAAGTAATCTTGTCGCTGGCACTCATTTACAGGGCTTTATTACTTGTCGCTTTCCGTTCGTTAAATTAAAGATCATGCGCATAGGAATAGTATGTTATCCGACATACGGGGGTAGTGGCGTATTGGCCACAGAGCTGGGCAAAGCTCTGGCAGACAAAGGCCATATGGTGCATTTCATTACCTACCAACAGCCAGTGAGGCTCAATGCTTTTCACGCAAATATATATTACCACGAGGTACAGGTACCGACCTACCCTCTTTTCGATTTTCCACCTTATGAGTCTGCCCTCAGCAGCACCATGGTGGATGTGATCCTAAACCAGAAACTGGACCTGCTCCACGTACACTATGCCATTCCGCACGCTTCTACAGCGTACCTGGCCAAACAGATCGTGAGCAAGCAGGGCCGGGTAGTACCTTTCATCACTACCCTCCATGGTACCGACATCACCCTCGTGGGCAAAGACAAGACCTACGCACCGGTGGTGACCTTCTCCATCAACGAATCAGATGCCATTACAGCGGTATCGGAGAACCTTCGTGATGAGACCTACAAGTATTTCCAGATAGAAAAAGATATCTCGGTGATCTACAACTTTGTGGACACACAACGGTTCAGTCGCCGCGAGATGCCACACTTCCGCAATGCTATCGCACCTAACGGCGAGAAGATATTACTGCATGTGTCCAACTTCCGTAAGGTAAAGAGGGTGCCTGATGTCGTCAATGTATTTGCGAAAGTAAGGCAGGAGGTGCCATCCAAGCTATTGCTGGTGGGTGACGGCCCTGACAGGCCTACCATCGAGTGCCTGTGCCGTGAGCTGGGCATCTGTGAAGATGTACGGTTTGTGGGTAAACAGGAACAACTGGAAGACGTGATGTCTATCAGCGATCTTTTCCTGCTGCCTTCTGATTATGAAAGCTTTGGTCTGGCCGCGCTGGAAGCCATGGCCGCACAGGTCCCGGTAATTTCCTCCAATGCAGGTGGTTTACCGGAAATCAATATTCCTGGTCAAACCGGCTATATGAGCGATGTGGGAGATGTGGACGGTATGGCTGCCCATGCTATTAAATTACTGCAGGACGATGCGTTGCTGGCCAAACTGCGCAAAGGAGCGCTGGCGCAGGCGCAACGTTTCCATATCGACAATATCATTCCGAAATACGAAGCGTTGTACGAGCAGGTGTTGCAACAGCAGGCGCAGTTACTCTAACGCCCGCGTATCCACCTTTCAGGGTTCTGTTGTACCATGTTGCGGTAGATCTGTAATTCTATTTCTCCATTGCTGGCCACCGCGCTGGCAGCAGCAGCGCCCAGTACATGGCCGCGTTTTACGGACATGCCTTTTTTGACGCGTATATCCACCAGTCTTACATAGTTGGTAAAATATCTTCCATGGCGCAGGGTAACCATATATCCTGCGCCTGGAACGCTGAATACCATTATCACTTCTCCATCAAAGATCGCTTTTACCGCGGCGCCTTTGGGTGTAGCGATTACGATACCATTGTGTTCCACTTCCACTTTTCCGACTTTGCCGGTACCAAAGCGGCCGGTGATCCTTCCTGCGTCAACCGGCCATGGGAGCCTGCCCCGGTTGGCTTCAAAATCGCGGGACAGTGATAAGGCTTCCGGTGTTGCCGCCAGCACGTCTTCTTTGGATGCCGGAGCTGGGCTGTCATCCTCTTCATCATCAGCTACCGGTTTCGGTGGCGGCGGTGGTTTTTTACCGGCTTTTTTAGCTGCGGCGATGGCACGTTTGCGAGCTGCCTCCTGTTCCGCTTTCCGTTTTGCCGCTTTGGCCGCAGCTGCACGTTTACGGGCCGCTGCAGCAGCCAGCTCTCTTTTGCGGGCGGCTTCTATTTCACGGCGGATCGCATCCTGGATCGCGCGGTCTACCTGTCTGGCTTCTGCCCTGCTTTTTTCAATATTTTGCTGAAGTTGTTTTTCCTGTTCCTGTAACTGTACGATCGTATTGTCTGTCTCCTTTTTATCCGCGATCAGTGCTCCTCTTTGTTTCTGTTCCGTGTACAGGGCACCTGCTTTTTGTGCACGTTCCTGCTCGAGGTTTTCCAGTTTCTGAGCCAGCAGCACTTTGGTAGACAGCAGGCTTTCTGCCTGCCGACGCCTGTTTTCCCGATATTGCCGCAGATATTGGTACCGGCGCAGGGCGTCGTTGAAGCTGGTGGCGGAAAACAGGAAGTTGAGCACATCATAGTCTGTTTTTGTCTTGTAGGCATACACCACCAGCTGCGCGTAACGGGCGCGCAGGGAGTCTACTTCTTTCTCCAGCGTTTGTACGTTATCGTTAGTGCTGCTGATAGCGCCGTCTATCTGGCCGATCTCTATGTTGATGCTTCTGATCTGGGCGTTGCGGCTGTCAATTTTCTGTTGCAGTTCCCGTTGCAGTCCGAGGTTTTGTTTGGTGGATTTACGGGTATTTTGCAGGGAGCGGGTAGCCTCCTGTATTTCCTTCAATAGTTCCTGTTTACGGCTTTCCAGCGCCGCGCGCGATGTTTTGTTACCACGCTGTGCATACAGCATTCCCGGTAACAGCCAGCAAGCTATCAAAAATGGGATCAGCTTTTTCAAAAAGGAACGGTTTTAGCAATTTGGGTATCTGTTCATCTGATCATGAAGTCATTTAGTTATTTGCTTATTGATGGATGCCTGCAATAAGCCAATAACTAAATGATCAAATAATCAAATTATCTGCGTCTTATCCACTGTTCGGGATTTTGTTTGGTAACACCCTTCCAGATCTGCAGTTCCACCTCACCGGTATTTTCGAGGTCATTAACACTGGCAGTACCGATCACCTGACCGGTTTTCACCATATCTCCTTTCTTCACGCGGGTAGTCTGCAAACGAACATAGGTAGTAAAGTATTGTCCGTGGCGGATAATAATCACATAGCCGGAGCCGGGCATCACCACTACGGATTTCACTTCTCCCTCGAAGATGGATTTCACGGCGCCGCCTTTGGTGGTAGCGATCACGATACCATCAGAAGGTACGGTGATATGTTCCATTACGGCGTGTTGGTGTATCCCGAAATGTTCAATGATATTGCCTGCATCCACTGGCCATGGCAGTTTACCGCGGTTGGCTTCGAAGCTTTCAGACAGAGCCAGTGCTTCCGGCGTGGCTTCCAGTACGTTTTCGCTACGTACAGGCGCTGGTTTCGGCGGTTCTGCCGCGGGCTTCGCCGGTTCCGGGGCTGGTGTTGGCTTCGCTGGTGGCGGGTTATTGGCGGCAGCGTTGTTATTGGCGTTATTGGCAGCAGCGGCAGCGGCATCAGCTTTGGCTTTCTCTGCGGCGGCCAGTGCGGCTTTGCGGGCCTCTTCCTCTCTTCTGCGTTTTTCTTCTGCGGCCTTACGGCGGGCAGCTTCTTCCTCCATGGCTTTGCGGCGCGCTTCTTCTATCTCCCGGCGGATTACCGCACGGATAGCAGCCTGCACTTTCTGGGCGTCTTTGTTGCGCTGATTGATATCGGCTACGAGTTCTTTCTCACGGCCTTTCAGCTTGGTGAGCACTTCGTCTTTCTCTTTCTTGTCCTGTTCCAGGGTTGACCGCTGTTCCTGTTCCGTTTTCAATGCATCGGCGCGTTTTACGCGCTGGCTTTCGAGGCTCTGGATTTTCCGGTTCAGCTGGTCCTGTGTACTTACGATGTTATCTGCCTGCCGGCGGCGGTATTCGCGGTATTGTTTGAGATACTGGAAACGTTTTACGGCATCATTAAAACTCTGGGCGGAGAACACAAAGTTCAGCATGTCATAGGAAGAACGGTTCTTGTAAGCATATACGATCAGCTGAGCATACTGTGCTTTCAGGGTGTCCAGATCTTTTTGCAGGGTTTTTACATCACGATAGGCGGTATTGATATCGCCGTTGATGAAATTGATTTCTTCATTGATATTATTGATCAGCCGGGTACGGAGGGTGATTTTGTCCCGCAGTGCGCGCAACTGGCCCAGGCTCTCCCTGGTAGACCGCTTAGTATCTTTCAGCTGAGCGTTGGCTTCCTCGATTTCTTTTTGCAGCTCTTTTTTCCTGCGCTCCAGTTCCTCCCGCGTCGGTTGTTGCTGGCCGGTGTTCTGGGCCACCAGCATAGCCGGTAATAACCATATGATCAATACTAACGGGATAATCTTCTTCAAATACAACATGACTATTTTAAGTAACTGCAATTAAGTACCAGGTATATAAACGATAAATATACAACGTTTATTAGTTTAATGAAGATGACATTTACCAGGAATTTTATTACATGCGTTTATAGCTCGCCGGCGTACTGAACGGGAACGTCAGCGGCACGTCAAAATCATAGCGGGTAAAGTCCAGCGCAACTTTGGTCACGCTTTTTTCTTCCACGAAAATGCGGCGCACGGTAGGAAATTTCCGGTTGGCCACATTGGCATAGTCACCATAGGTCAGTTCACAGGAACGTTTGACAGCGCTGGTACTATCGGCGTCCATCACTTTGCTCTGCTGGAGGCTGTAATCATCTGAGAATACGTTGAACAGGCTCACGAACTTAGCATTTTGACAACTGAAAGAGATCACAGACGGTGTTTTCACCAGGCCAAAGACAGAATCCGTGAGGTATACTGGGTTGCCGATCAGCAGGTCCTGTAAGGTTTTGAAGTCAAACGGCACACCCAGCAGCTCTTCCGCATCGGCCATCCGTTTGAGATAGAGCTGTTTTTCAATTCTGTTGTATAATTTGAGGCTGTCGGGGGTGATCACGGCACGCATCACCTCATCGATAATAGGCGCGCTGACAGATATCCAGATGATACTGTCTTTCTTCATGCGGATAGTGGCCGTGAGGTTATTGTGGCTTTTGTTTTCTGTTTCAATAGCCAGTTTCATCCTACCGGAGAATGTATTAAAATCGATGTTGTTCTTATGAATGCCTTTCAGCATATTGCTGACAAAGGCGTTCCGCTCTTCTGCGGAAGTAGTGTCCCGGTGGGCAGCCACCCTACTGGTGTCTGTGGCTGGGAACGTATTGCGTGACAGTTTTTTCGGGTGACGGCAGGCGGTAAAGGCCAGGCCGGCTATTCCTATTAATAACAGTAGTGTTTTTTTCATGCAGCTATTAGCTTTTAGCGGTATCAGCGCTACCAACGGTGTGAACAGGCATTCCCGGCTGAACGCTATTGAATATATTTTTTCTCGGCGATCTTACGGACAAGGCCTATGGAGTTAGCTCCTTTGTCTTTGGCCTTCTGCCAGTATTCCACCGCTTTTGTGACATCTTTCAGGTTAAACAGTATGTCCCCGTAATGCTCGAGCACATTTGGATTCTGCTGTGCTTCGGGAAATTGCAGGGCTTTCTCGATCCAGTGCCTGGCATCCTCAAACTTGTCCTGCCGGAACAGTATCCAGGCGTAAGTGTCCATGTAGGTAGGACTCTCCGGTTCCAGGTCCAGTGACCGTTTAGACATTTCTGCGGCATGGGCCAGGTTTTCACCGCGCAGTGACAGGTAATAACTGTAGTTGTTGAGTACGAGCGCATCATCGGGCCGCAGCAGGAGTGCTTTTTCATAACTGCTGTCAGACTGCTGGTGCTGTCCTGTAGCGTGATAAGCGTCTCCGAGCAGCGACTGGACGTCGGCCATAAATTTCTTTTCCCCGTTGCCTATTTCCAGGGCCTTGTTCAGGGCGCCGATGGCTGCGGGGTATTGCTGTAACAGGAAACTGGCCACTCCTTTAAAGTAATAGCCCATAAATTCTTTCGGGAACTTGTCTGTTACAGTATTACTGAGTGCCAGCAATGCATTCGGATCTTCCTTACGGGAATAGATCCACATCAGCTGATACCATACCGAAAAGCGGCTGGAGTCGAGGCTCAGCGCCCTCGTATAATTTTGCTGGGCACTGTCCAGCATATCCGCCTGTGAGAACATATCCCCTCTCAGGGCGTATGCTTTGGCTTCTTTCGGATGAGCATTTACAATCAGGGAAGTAAGCTGCAGGCCTTCCTCCACTTTGGTAGAATCCAGCTGCATCATCTGCAGGTAAGGATATACGTAAGCTACTTTTTCATCGATACTGTAGGTCGGGTTGGCGAAGGCGCGGGTCAGGTAAGCCCAGTAGCCGGCCTTGTCATTGCTTTTCTTCGCATAGGTAGCGAGGCCCAGCAATGCCCTCGCATTGTCCGGGTCTTTACGCAACACGTCGTTGTAGATGGCGGTTGCTTCCGCAGTACGATCGTTGGCGTCATACACTTCCGCCAACAGGAAATAGTAGCGCAGTTCCTGTGGATTATTGTCAATGAGCTTGCGGATTTCGGCAGCTGCCGCGTCCACCTGGCTCATTTTAAGCAGTAGTCGTTGTTTTTGGTAGATGACTTCCTCCACCACTCCTATTTTTGCCTCCAGCTGGGTGAACACTGCCAGTGCGGACGCAGGTCTGTTAGCTTTGGCGAGGAACATGGCCTTGTTGTAAAGGTAGTCTTCGCTTTCAGGGTAACGGGTGGTCAGTTTATCAAAAACAGCGGCGGCGCTGTCAAATTGTTCATTGACAGCAAAAGCGTCAGCCAGTGTTATCTGGAACCAGTGGTTGTCGGGGTCCATGGCGGCGGCACGACGGGCAAAGCCCAGCGCGTAACCGGGGTTCTGGACTTCCATGAACAGGCGGGCCAGTTCATAATAGGCGGTGGGGTTGTTCTTGTTTAACCGCAGGTAGTCGGAGTATTGGGTGATGGCCGTGCGGAAATCGCCCAGCATTTTAGAGCGCTGGGCCGCAAAGAAAAGGCTGTCTGCCCGCTGCTCCAGCACAGCAGGGTCTTTGATCACGGTATGGCGCAGCGTTTTTTTAGGCCCGCTGCACGCGCCTGTAATCAATATACCAGCAACACCTATAACGGTTAAGAATACACGCATCTATCAGGATTTACCGGTATGACCGAAGCCACCTTCACCGCGAACGGTTTCGTTCAGCACTTCCACAGGTTGCATAACGGCCTGCACATAGGGAGCGATGATCATTTGGGCTATACGGTCTCCGGGTTGTATCGTTTGTGGTTCGTTGGACAGGTTGATCATAATTACCTTGATCTCTCCTCTGTAATCCGCGTCAATAGTACCAGGCGAATTGGGAATGCTCAGGCCCTGTTTAAAAGCCAGGCCGCTGCGTGGGCGGATCTGCGCCTCGTAGCCTACCGGCAGTTCCATAAAAAGGCCCGTTGGCACCAATACCCTCTCCAATGGCTGGAGCGTCAGCGCTGTTTCCAGGTGTGCACGCAGGTCCATCCCTGCCGCTTGGTCTGTTGCATAAGACGGCAATTCGTTGTCCGACTTATTAATGATTTTCACAATTATATCAGCCATTGAGCAAAGATAATTTATTATTATTTAGCGATTTTCTCCAATAACACAACAGCATGGGCAGTAACGCCTTCCTCACGTCCCACAAAACCCAGTTTTTCCGTTGTGGTGGCTTTTACAGATACATCTTCCAGCCCTATACGCAGTATTTCCGCAATAACGGCCTGCATTTCGGGCACATAAGGCTTGATTTTAGGAGCCTGCAGGCACAGGGTGCTGTCTACGTTCACTACTCCATAACCTTTTTCACCGATCAGCTGAGCGCAGCGGGCCAGCAGTATTTTACTGTCAATATTTTTATAGGTATTGTCCGTATCCGGGAAATGCACACCGATGTCACCCAGCGACAGCGCCCCCAGCATGGCATCACAGATGGCATGCAACAGCACGTCGGCGTCGCTATGCCCCAATGCGCCCTTGTGGTGCGGCACTTTCACACCGCCCAGCCAGAAATCGCGGCCTTCCACCAACTGATGAAAATCTACTCCCAGACCAATACGTATACTACTCATAGCTTATATTTTAAAACATTTATGCCAATCCGCAAGGTAAGGCTTTAAATATAAAAATCCCCCCGTTAAAAAACGGAGGGACAGAATATATTTTAGAAATTTTTTATTTAGAAATTTTTCTGATTTATAACATTACCAGCCGGTCCTGCTTTCCTCATTGCGGGCGCCCAGATCGAACGTCAGCGTGAAGCGCAGGGTGTTGGACAGCGGGTTACGCTGTATGCCGGAACCGGAAGGCACGAGGTAAGAAAAATTCAGACCGAAAATATCATACTTGATACCGACCCCGGCAGTAACATATTTACGGTTGCCTTTTAACTTGTTTTCGTTGAAATACCCGGCCCTTACGGCAAACATATTATTGTACCAGTATTCTGCGCCAACAGAATACATCAGTTCCTGTAACTCTTCCTTAAAGCCGCCGGGCGCATCACCGAAGGAACTGAACATCCCCTGCAATACACCTTTCTCTTTATAGGCCCCGGTGGAATCAGGAGTAGGCACCAGGAGTTTGTTGACGTCCAGCGCGAAAGTCAGCTGATTGGTCTCATCAAGGGCAAACGTATAGGCGGCACCGATACCCAGGTTGGTAGGCAGGAAGTCTTTGTTCTGCGCTGAACTGGTATATGAAATTTTGGTACCGATATTGGAAATAGATGCACCGAGGCTTAAACGGTTGGTAAGTCCGTCGTCCTTTTCATATTCCTTGGTGTAGTAGGCAGAAAGGTCCGCTGCAAAAGCTTTCGCGGCGCGGATGGTGGCGCTGCCGTTGGATTGTCCGCCGGCCAGGTTGGAATAGATATACCGTCCGGTTAACCCCATGGAGAAATTATCGGACAGTTTGCGGGCGTAACCGGCGTCCAGTGCGAATTCACGCGGACGGAAATCGCCCAGGTCCTGGTTAGTGACATCCCGGAAGTTGATAGATCCCAATGAAAAATAACGAAGCGAAGCAGAAATAGCCTGATACTCGTCCAGCTTCGTATAGCCGCTAACGGTCGCCAGGAACACGTCGTTCACCAGTTCTTTCAGCCACGGCGTATAAGTCACCGCCACGCCTGACTTGGACTCTGCAAACGGCAATTTGGACAAGTTCCAGTAAATGGAAGATGCATCAGGAGAAATGGCCAAACCTACGTCGCCCATAGCGCCGCTTCTGGCGTCAGGGGTTATGCGGAGAAAAGGCACCGCAGTATTAATCGTATTGGTACGGCCATCAATCTGACCTGAATTAATCTGGGCTGAGGTTTCAAAACTGCTGAAAGTACCGTATATGAACACAAGGCTCAAAGCTACCTTTCGGATCATGCAACGTTCGTATTTTGATAGGGTGTAAAAATAAGCTTAATTATTAATATTAAAATGAAACGGAGGGGGTTGATAAAGGGATCATGTCAAATCTGCTCTCCCATGCATAGGTCAAAATAATACCATTTTTCCACCCAATGCCCTGGTTTGACCATTACTGCCTATAATCAGCCGGTAGATATAAATTCCGGCGGGTAACCTTGCTCCTGAATCACCTCTACCGTCCCAGGGGATTCCATCAAAACGGCTTGTACCGGAAAATATTGTGCTGCGCATTTTCTTTACCAATTTTCCATCCGTGGCAAATACCTGTAAATCCACCTGCAATTGTTGTCCCTGCTGGTTATGCAAAAAAGAAAACCTCGTTACATCATGAAAAGGATTTGGGTAGTTGACAACTTCGTCTACCGCCAGTGTCCCCGGGGCCGCAACTTTAAAGGCAATCGTTTTTACAGTGCTGTTGTTATAGGTGTCCCAAGCTTTAATGGTAATACGATGTGCTCCTGCTGGCAATCCGCTCAACTGAAAACGCACCTGTCCCTCCCGGTAACTGTCCAAAGATGCGTCAAAATAATCATTTAAAATCAAATATTCTGAACTATCCAATATTGCCACCAGACTATGTGCCGGATTACTACCTGATACATTAATGCCGCTGCTGTCTGTCAGATCTATCATCAACAACGGCGATGGACCGGTCATATCTCCACTGACAAATGCCTTGCTGTCGAGCCATACTTTTACATCAGGGCCGGTGATATCTGCCGGTGCTTCGGGCAACAAGCCACCTGTAAAAAATCCATCAAAGTAACCACCACCGTCTGCAGTGGTATTGCTGGTGTAATAACTGATCTTACTTTTTTCTTTTCCCGGCAACAGGTCCGCAGGCACTGTGAAGGCTACGGTAAACTCGCCCCTGTTCACGGTCTGTGTGCCTTTAAACAAAATATTTTCCTGTACCTGAAAATCTGCCGGCTGGCTGCGGGGATCATTGCCACGGGTGCGGTGTGTGGCCGGCTTATCATATATCACCGTGTTCAGCGTACCGCTATAATCACGCAGCACATTGCCCTGCGCATCGGCGATATGCCCCTTGATAATACAATGTTGCAACCCTTTCAGGGTATCCGTTTCCGTTGTTACCTTCCTACCATTGATGCTGTCCGTTATCACCTGCCACTGTGGAAAAGCCAGTGTCAGCGAAGGATCTCCCAGCAGCTGGAACTTGCGGTTGTTGATCACATCACCGGAAGTAGCATAGGTTTTGTTCTTGCCATCCTGTATGGCTGCGCCCAAACTACGCATGGAACCATCGGCCTGCGGTGTGAATGCAGCTTCGAGATAATTACCGTTCATGATACGATTGGAATTGGCAAAAACAGCCCTCGTAGTGGTCATCAGCGCAATAGCGCCACTTTGTTGTTGCAACAGCAATTGCGCTCCCAGTGAGTTAATGCCAGGATCATCAAATGGCGCAAAGTCACAGGTGGCGGTGATCAACAACGGCAACTGCTGCTCATTTTTCCAGTCCTGCACACTATTTACGTCCATCACCGTTTCCTCTGCAAGACGGTTACTGCTGCCATGACCACTATAGTTCAATACAAGCGCACCGGCGTTAACACTATTGTTGACGGCTTTGGTCACTTCCGGTGAACGGGCCCCGGCACTGGTATTTTCCTGCGGATACGCATCCACATATATTTTACTGATATTAGGGAGATGATTGTTTTTTGCGATGGTGTTGCCCATGATTTCAGCATCCTGCAAATGCAGGTTGTCGTCTTCATCATCAGCCACCAATGTTATCCGGTTGCGCCACGGCCCGAAGGAACGCGGCTGCTGGTAACGGATAATTTTGTCTACCGCTGTTCTGGCCTCGGAAACGTTACGCACAGGCAACCGCCCGATACCCACATCCAGCAGATTCGGGATATCCGTTCTTGTGATATCTTCCGCGTCGTCCAGCAATCCGAAGAAATCATCTGACACATGGGAATGAATGGCATCGAGTGAAGCATCACTTTGCCAGGAAGGCACCAGGTTGGTGTTATTTTTTATCCGCTGGCGATAATCATAGGAGGCCGCCCCGAACAGCAGGAGGTATTTCGGATGTGCGCCCCGGTCATAGTGCATCTTCACATAATCGCGGATGCCAGTAGGATCGGGTGTCCCTGATGCAAACTCATTGAATACCTGGACAGTTGTTACCACGGCCACCCGCAGTCCGTCGCGGGAGCGGCGCCATGCTGCCAGCCGTTCCGCCTCGGCCAGGAAAGTTTCATGGGTCACGATCAGCAGGTCTGCTCCGGGCTGGCCGTGCAGGTCTTGGTTGATCACCGGTCCGCCAGGCAGCGGCCGCATGACTGCCGCCGTATTAAAAGCAATATATTCCCGCAAAGGTCCGGCATCTCCCGTAAAAACCAGGGTGTCAGCCTGCAGCGCCGTGGTCATGGCCAGCGGTTTAAGCGGGTCTGTCACCTGCCACACCTGCGTTTGTGCAGTAGCGTTAGCAAGGAGGTACTGCGTACGGCCGGCACCGGTAGTGCTGCGGAAATCGAGTACGCCGCCGGCAGGCATCCGTAACGGACAAGGGGCTGTCAGCTCCAGGTAGTCAAGCCATCCCCGGGCGTTCAGATCGCCCGGCTGGAAGTCTACGCCTGCTGTGAGCATATCCCCGCCAACGGTGGCGGTACCAGAGGCGTATGCCGCGGTGGCATAAGATTCAAAGACACTGCTGCCTACGGGCAACAAATACGCGCTGGCGGCGGCGGCCTGGTTCAGGCTTACCTTAAAATTGCTGCCAGTGGCGCCGCGTGCGGCGGCCCGGAAAGCGACGGTCACCGGGCCTACTGGCGACCCCGGCAGTGAAAAGCTATAGGAGCGGCTGTTCCCGATCACTTTACCGAATTCCTGCCCCCACCATTGTTTACCACTGCTGAGGAAGTTAAGGCTGTCCCTTTCATAAAAGGTGTGGAAGTCAAAGGCATAAGTTTTATTACCGGCCGGTTGAGTATTGCTGTCCTGCGTTATACGGGCACCGTTGTCCCCGATGGTCAGGAAATAGGTGGCCACGTCGCTGTAAAGGTTGTATTGATGTACAAACCCGGGCTTCAGCGGGTCCCATTGCCAACGGTGAGGGCCGGGCGTATAAAAAAGGAGGTAGTCGTTACCGTCCAGCTGTCCGTCGCCCCCGTCCTGTACCTGAAGCGCTACTTCCGGCAGGTCGTCATAGCGGAGCTGGTTGTTGGGCTCCGGCAGCATACCGCCGCCGGTACCAAAGAGCCGTACACTGCCCGATGGCAGTTGCCGGGTATCTATCCCGAGTTGTTGTAGCAGCGGGAGGTCTATTTTATAAATGCCGGGAGCAGCCACTGACAGTTTATACCAGTGGCCTGATGCCAGTACGCTATGATCTTTATAGGTACGGGGTACGGTCTGTCCGGTAGCGCTGCCGCAGTGATATAGAAAAAATAACAGTAGCGCCGGAAAAATATTCGAAGGTTTCATTATCTTGATAGCCCTTTTCCATCCTTCCTGAAAGGCCGGTGTAATGTAGAGAAAATATAAGATAAAAAATTGAAATATATCTCTTAATTTTCGCTGCTGTCGTGTTCTTGGTTGTTACCGGGGGCGGATCTGGCAAGGGCAAATTACAAATTAATTTTTTTCGCCATAAAATAAAAAAGATTACATTTGCGTTTACTGTAAATATAATCGACTAAAGCTGTATCGCATGCGTAGATTAACCTCTTTATCATTGCTCGTTGGTACCGGCGTAATGCTATCCATGACTGCCTGTCACAAGGACGGTGGAGGACTTTTCGGCAAAAAGAAAGAAGTTTCCTCTGCTACCGGCTGGAACTATAACGACCAGAAAATGGGTGGTTTCAGCGTAGCCAAGAATAAAAACCAGCAAACCGGACCGGGTCTGGTGTTTGTACAGGGCGGTACTTTCGCCATGGGTGCCACAGAGCAGGATGTAATGGGCGACTGGAACAACATTCCACGTCGTATTACAGTTTCCTCTTTCTACATCGATGAATCCGAAGTAGCGAACGTACACTATCGCGAATACCTGTTCTGGCTCGCCCGTGTTTATGGGGAGTCTTTCCCGGACGTATACCGCAACGCATTGCCGGACACCCTGGTATGGCGTAGTGAACTGGCTTATAACGAGCCCCTGGTGGAATACTATTTCCGTCACCCGGCCTATAACGACTATCCGGTGGTAGGTGTGACCTGGAAACAGGCTACTGACTACTGTAAATGGCGTTCCAACCGTGTAAACGAAAAATTGCTGATGGACAAGGGCCTGCTTTCCAAAGCAGATATCACCAACCAGTCAGACGACAATACATTTGATACCAAAGCCTACAGCGCCGGCCTGTATGAAGGTACCCCTGGCAAAATGTCCAAGTCTACCAAAGACCAGTTCAAAAATCCGGACGGCACTCCGCGTACCGCCCAGTTTGAAGATGGTATCATGCTGCCAGCCTACCGCCTGCCTACAGAAGCAGAATGGGAATACGCTGCACTGGGTTATATCGGCCAAAACCCCGGCCCTTCCAAAAAAGAAGGCAAACACGGGGAAGAGCTGATCATGAACAAACAGGTGTACTCCTGGGGCACCAACACCAGCGGCCTGCGTGATATCCGCCGCGGCACCATGCAGGGTCAGTTCCTGGCCAACTTCAAGCGTGGTTCCGGTGATAACATGGGTGTGGCCGGTGGTCTGAACGACCGTGCTTCCATCCCGGGCCCTACCCGCTCCTTCTACCCCAACACTTTCGGCATCTACAATATGTCCGGCAACGTGTCTGAATGGGTACTGGACGTGTACAGGCCACTCAACCCGATTGATGGTGAAGACTTCAACTACTTCCGTGGTAACAAATTCCAGACTGTTTATCAGAACGAAAACAAAGAGTTTGAAAAAGACAGCCTGGGCCACCTGAAAATGCGTGACGTAACGGACGAAGAAAGTGCCAACCGTCTTAACTACCAGAAAGGTGACGTTATCAACTACCTCGATGGTGACTCCCTCTCCCAGGTGGAATACGGTTACGGTGTAACCACCCTGATCAACGACAAATCTCACGTAGTAAAAGGTGGTAGCTGGAACGACCGTGCTTACTGGCTCTCTCCGGGTACCCGTCGTTACATGCAGGAAAACATGGCTACCAACACAGTAGGCTTCCGTTGCGCGATGGACCGCGTGGGCAGCCCTGAGGGTAACAAATTCAAAACAGGTAACCTGTTCAAAAAACAAAGACAGAAGAGATAATCATCTTCATAAAAGACAAAAAGCCGCAAATTACTTTGCGGCTTTTTTTATGCGTTGTACGCTACTACTTCCAGAGTTCCAGAATTTCTTCCGTATGGTTTTTGGTGTCCGGCTTTTTGATAATATGGTCGATCACACCCTTTTCATTGATCAGGAAAGTGGTCCTGTGAATACCGTCGTATGTCCGGCCCATCATCTGCTTCTCGCCCCAAACACCATACTGGTTCACGATCTTGTGATCATCATCTGCCAGCAGGGTAAAAGGCAGTTCATATTTTTCGATGAATTTCAAGTGGCTTTGTTCACTGTCAGTGCTGACGCCAATTACTTCATATCCTTTTTTAGTCAGTGTGCTGTAGTTGTCACGCAGGTTGCAGGCCTGTGCCGTGCAGCCGGGCGTCATATCCTTCGGATAAAAGTAAAGCACTACGCGCTTGCCTTTAAGGTCCGTCAGTGACACGGTTTTTCCGTGCTGATCTTTGCCTTTGAATACCGGCGCTTTATCGCCTTCCTTTAAGTTTGCCATATCGCGATTTTTTAAATTAGATCATTTAGCGTTTGAAAGACAGGTGATAGCTGCCTTCGTTACCGGCAACGTCTGTCACCTTCATGACCAGGGTATGGTTGCCTGGCTGGCAATGTTCATCAAACGTATAGGTGAGCACGTTGCCCTTGCGGGAAAACAGCAACCATTTACCATCCAGTTCCCCGCGGAAGTCTTTGATGCCGCTGGCATCGCTCATCACGAAAGAGAGCCTGGCGGCCTTTGAGAGGTTGGCCCCGGGCTTCACGCCTACCGGTGTTACTTTCGGTGCTTCAGTATCTATCTCCAGATGGAAATTGCCGAAGTCGCGGAAACTGCCTTTATACCAGCCGTCTTCTTTGGTGGTAGCGGAAGTACTGTTGCTGCCCATGCCTTCCCGCACCATCACCACTTTGGGTTGCAGGTATTCCGGCACTGCTTTCGTGGGCTTCAGCCGCACATCGAAGAAATCGTGAACCGGCACCACCGGCGTATGCAGCCGGTAGATATTGGAATAATATTTAGCTGAAGTAGCAGGAACCTCCTGGTAATTAAAGCAGATCTGGTCATACAGTGCCCGTTCATCGAGGTAGAATTCCACCTGGTTGTTTTCAAAGATATTGCGGGAATCCGGGTACATGGGGTTGGCGCAGGTTTTCTCCGGTGTTTCCTCACCACTCTGTTGCAGATTCAGTTTCACGGTGGAAGTATTGCCATAGGCGTCTTTTACCAGCAGCTTTACTTCGTGCACTTGTCCGTCTGACAGGTTGATGGTACCATCGCCTTTGAGGTCGTGGTAGATATCCAGTTCATTGCCCGGTACAGAGAACAACAGTTGCAGGTAGGGCCCGTTGTTTTTTTTCACTTTATAGTCGATGTGCGCGTTGAGGTAGCGGGTTTCATCATATCCGATGTTGTCCAGCTGGAAGTCGATGTCCGGCACATCATTATTGTACATGAACACTTCATAGATGCCGTAGGTATTAGGTGCTGTGTTCATGCGGTCAATAGCGTTGATGCCCAGTCCGGCTTTATGGGCCCGTACCTTCACTACCGGTTGAGCGGTCGTGTAGTGATCTCCCACTTTTTTCACCGGCAGTATCATTGGTTGTTGTTCGTAGACACTGCGGTCCCTATCGTAGATGGCTATACGATAAACGTCCGGTGGCCGGGTATCAGCGATGTTAAACCCGAACAGCAGCGGATTAAGTGGTTTTTCCGTTTGTGTGTTCCTGATTTCGAAGTGCAGGTGCGGGCCGGCAGAGCCACCGGTATTGCCACTCCAGGCAACGAAGTCGCCTTTCTTCACAGGGAACATATTTGCCGGGACAGACAGGTCGCTGGCCCAGCTTTCATTGGAGTATTGTTGTTTTTTCACATAGGCCTGTAAAGCCGGGAAAAAGGCGTTCAGGTGGGCGTATACGGTCGTATATCCATTGGGGTGGGTAATGTACAGCACATTGCCAAAGCCGGTATGTGATACGCCGATACGGCTTACATAACCATCTGCCGCCGCGTGCACCGCCATGTTCTCCCGCTGTTGCGTTTTGATGTCCATGCCGGAGTGGAAGTGATTGGGGCGCAATTCACCGAAGTTACCAGCCAGTTCTATGGGGATTTCCAGGGGATTCCTGAAATAGCCTTTTGGGTAATTCTTTTCGGGAACGGATTGTGCCTGTAATAAATGCGGTAGTAAGCAAAATAAGCCAATGACTCTCTTCATAATATGCAATGGTAGAAAAAAAATAGGAATTGACAGACGTAATTTCTTCCGTACATTAGATGCCGCAAAACAAGTATATCCTACATGTCTATCCTGGTATCACAACTGAGTAAGGTCTATGGCGAACAACGGGCAGTGGACGCTATTTCCTTTGAACTGAAGAAAGGGGAAATAACCGGCTTCCTGGGCCCTAACGGGGCGGGCAAGTCCACCACCATGAAAATGATCACCGGTTTTCTGCCTCCTACCAGCGGCACTGCCAGCGTGTGTGGATATGACATCGTGGGCCAGTCGCTTGAAGTACGCAAACGAGTAGGATACCTTCCGGAATCCAACCCGTTGTATTACGACATGTACGTGAAGGAATTCCTGGAATTCATTGCCGGCGTGCATCAGCTGGGCACGGCAGGTGCCGCGCGCATCCGCCGGGTAATTGATATGACGGGCCTGTTGCCGGAGAGCCGTAAAAAAATCGGGGCGCTGTCCAACGGCTACAAACAGCGTGTAGGGCTGGCACAGGCGCTGCTGCATGATCCCGAAGTGCTGGTCCTGGATGAGCCTACCACCGGGCTGGACCCTAACCAGCTGGCCGATATCCGGCAGCTGATCAGGGATTTGGGGACCGACAAGACGGTAATCCTGTCCACGCACATTATGCAGGAAGTGGAAGCGCTCTGCGGGCGGGTGATCATCATCAACAAAGGAAAGATAGTGGCAGATGACCAGCTGGTCAATCTTCAGCAACAGAACGCCACTGGTGGCTATATTCAGGTGACCTTCGGGGAACCCGCCAGTACCGGCGAGCTTTTGCAGATACCCGGCGTTTCCCGGGCGGCAGCCCAGGATGGCAATACATGGCAATTGTATACCAACGAAGTAGATACCGTGCGAAAAAACCTGTTACAATTTGCTTTGATTAATAACCGGAACATCCTTTCTTTGCAGAGCAATTCACAAAGCCTGGAATCTATTTTCCGGGAGATAACAAAGCGCGTGGAGCCAACAGGTGAAACGCCCGCTGCTAACCGCTAATAGCTAACAATTATAACTTTTGAATTATGAGTACCATTTCAGCAATCCATGCCAGGCAGATCCTCGATAGCCGCGGTAATCCCACAATTGAGGTAGACGTAACCACCGAAGACGGTCACTTTGGCCGCGCTGCCGTGCCTTCCGGCGCTTCTACCGGTAAGCATGAAGCCGTAGAACTGCGTGACAACGATAAAAGCGTTTATGGCGGAAAAGGCGTACTGCAAGCTATTAAGAACGTAAATGAGATCATCGCAGAAGAACTGGTTGGCTGGGAAGTAACAGACCAGGCAGGTATTGACAAATTGCTGATTTCCCTGGACGGAACCCCTAATAAAGCCAAACTGGGCGCTAACGCCACCCTGGCTGTGAGCATGGCCGTAGCCAAAGCAGCAGCAGAAGAATGCAACCAGCCCCTGTACCGCTACCTGGGCGGCGTAAACGCCTTCACTCTGCCAATTCCCCTGATGAACATCATCAACGGTGGCGCACACGCTGACAATAAAATTGATTTCCAGGAGTTTATGATCGTTCCGATCGGCGCTTCCACTTTCTCTGAAGGTCTCCGCTGGGGCGTGGAAGTATTCCACAAACTGAAATCTGTACTGAAAGGCAAAGGCTACAGCACCAACGTAGGTGACGAAGGCGGTTTCGCTCCTGAAATCCAGAGCAACGAAGAAGCAATCGAAACTGTACTGGAAGCTATCAAAGCAGCAGGTTACACTCCGGGCGAACAAATCGCTATCGCCCTGGATGCCGCCAGCAGCGAGATGTACAACGAAGAAACCAAAAAATACAAGTTCTATAAGAGCTCCCAGAAAGAAATCACCAGCGATGAAATGGTGGCTTACTGGACTGAATGGTGCAGCAAATACCCTATCGTTTCTATCGAAGACGGTATGGCAGAAGACGACTGGGACGGCTGGAAAAAACTGACCGAGTCAGTAGGCAGCCGCGTACAGCTGGTAGGTGACGACCTGTTCGTGACCAACGTAAAACGCCTGAAAGAAGGTATCGACAAAAACATCGGCAACAGCATCCTGATCAAAGTAAACCAGATCGGTACTGTTACAGAAACCATCGATGCAGTGAACATGGCCCACAAAGCCGGTTATACTTCCATCATGAGCCACCGTTCCGGCGAAACTGAAGATACGACCATCGCTGACCTCGCAGTAGCACTGAACTGCGGCCAGATCAAAACCGGTTCTGCCTCCCGCACCGACCGTATGGCCAAATACAACCAGCTGCTCCGCATCGAGGAAGAACTGGGCGAAGTAGCGATCTATCCTACCAACGCCATCAGCGTGAAAAAATAATAAACCATTTTATTTAGGGATTTTTTGCATCGCCTCCGTGATGCAAAAAATCCCTAAATTGCATTATGTCTTTTCTTAAATCCATAAAACTGCCGCGCTACATAAAGAACAAATTCTTTATTACAGGCCTTGCTTTCGTTATATGGATCGCCTTTCTGGACAAGACCAACCTGATGTACCAGTACCAGTTCCAGTCTGAAGTCAACAAGCTGGAAAACCAGAAAGAGTTTTTTATCAAAGAGATCAAACAAACCAAAGAAGAACAGCAGGAGCTGCTGTCCAGCCCTGAGAAACTGGAGAAATTCGCCCGTGAGAAATACTTTATGAAGAAAGACAATGAAGACCTGTTCATTATCAGCCCCGCCCCCCAGCAGTAATTGTTTCTGATCTCCCCGTAATCATAAAATTTTATCTTAAATTAACAATACATTGCACCCTTCTGTCGTTATAAAGTAGGATACGATTCTCTTAACAAATCTATATTGCATGAGTAATTTTACACTATCTCCCCTCTCCACCTTGTGTCTTGTTACTGCTAGCGATCTCAAACGTTCACAACAGGAAGTATCATTGACCCGGGAAGAGCAGGCTTGCTTCGAGGACACCAAAGCCGTCCTCGACACTGTCCGTTTTTCTCCCAGGGCCGCCACACTCCGGTTGATCTTTGACTACGCTGCCAGTAAACCGGAGAAACCATAACCCGGTACACACCCTGAGACCTTACATACCTGTCGATTGTGCTGCAACTTCCACGTGCGGTTATCGACCCATTTTTCCTATTTTTACGGCATGACCAAAAAAGAGCGTTTTGCATTCGTTATCAGCTATTTCGAGCAACATGCACCTCATGCCGAAACAGAACTGATTTATGACAATCCTTACCAGCTGCTGGTAGCCGTAATCCTCTCCGCCCAATGTACCGACAAACGGGTGAATATGACCACTCCTGCCATATTTGACCGCTATCCGGACCTTGAAGCGCTGAGTAAAGCCACTTTCGACGACCTGTTCCCGCTCATCCGCAGTATCAGTTATCCTAACAATAAAACCAAACACCTGATCGGGATGGCACAGATGGTCATGGACGACTTCAACGGAGAAATACCCAGCACGGTACCAGAGCTGATAAAACTGCCCGGCGTGGGGCGTAAAACAGCCAATGTGATCACCTCGGTGGTGCATCAGCAACCCAATATGGCAGTAGACACCCATGTATTCAGGGTATCAGCCCGCATAGGCCTCACCACCAATGCCAAAACACCACTGCAAACCGAACTGCAGCTGCTAAAATATATCCCGAAGGAAAAAGTATATATTGCCCATCACTGGCTGATATTGCATGGCCGTTATATCTGTGTGGCCCGTAATCCCAAATGCGGGGAATGCGGTCTGCGCCCGGCCTGTAAATATTACCAGCAAATCACCAAGGCACAATAAACAGCTGCCGTATATTCAGTCCTAAATCGTTTGTATGCGCCCATTCCTTACTGCCAGCTGGCGTAACCTGCTCATGCTCAATTTCGCCGCGGATGCCAACACGCTCCGGCCCTATCTCCCGGCCCATACCGAGCCGGACACCTGGAACAATATTCACTATGTAAGTCTCGTCGGCTTCCTGTTCCAGGACACGAAAGTCAAAGGCATCGGTTTTCCCGGCCATCGCACATTTGAAGAGGTAAACCTTCGCTTTTACGTGCGTTATAAAGACCAGGGCCAGTGGAAACGCGGCGTGGTATTTATCCGTGAACTGGTGCCCAAGCCGCTGATCACCCTGGTGGCCAATACCCTCTATAAAGAAAACTACGCTACCCACAGGATGAGCCACCGCTGGGAGCAACCTGACACTGATACCCTCCACGTCCGGTACGAATGGGATGTAGCCGGTCAGACCAACTTCCTGAAGGCCACCGCGTTTGCCACGCCGCAGCCACTGGTGGAAGGCAGTGAGGCCGCCTTTATCACGGAACACTACTGGGGCTACACCCGCCTGGACCATCAGACTACGGGCGAGTACGAAGTGGCGCACCCGAAATGGGACCTTCACCCTGTGATTGATTACGACTACCGCTGCCACGCTTCCCGGCTCTACGGCCCGGCCTTCGCCCCTGTACTGGAACAGGCGCCGGTATCCGCTCTGCTGGCCAATGGTTCGCCGATCGCCGTCATGCATGGCCGGAAACTGCGGTCCTGAACTGCCGGAAACCCCGTTCGTTTTTTTCTTCCATCATAAATTTTGAAGCGATTTATAATAATTTGCTATCTTAAGCAGTTCATTCAGATGCAATTAAATAAAGCTAAAAAAACGTTATGAAATCAGCCGTAAGAGTACAATTGTCCTTCATGATGTTCCTCGAATTCTTTATCTGGGGAGCATGGTTTGTGACATTAGGTACGTTCGTGTTAAAAAATCTGCAGGACACCAATGCCAACCAGGTGAGCGTTGCGTTCCTCACCCAATCTATTGGGGCGGTTATTGCGCCTTTTATCGTGGGTATTATTGCGGACCGTTTTATTTCCGCCCAGGTGATCCTGGGTGCCATTCACCTGATCGGTGCAGCGCTGTTATGGACCTGCTCCGGCATGACCAGCTTTGACAGCTTCTATCCTGTATTGTTGGTGTACATGATTCTGTATATGCCTACGCTGGCACTGGTAAACTCCATCTCCTTCCGGCAGATGAGCGATCCCAGCAAAGACTTTTCCACGATCCGTGTGTTCGGCACTATTGGCTGGATCATAGCCGGCCTGCTGATCGGCTGGCTCAACTGGGAGAAGAACAACACGCTGGGCCTCACTTTCAAGATGGCCGCCGGCGCCTCCCTGCTGCTGGGCCTTTTCAGCTTTACGCTGCCTAAAACACCTCCGTTGAAAAAAGGCACACAGATTTCCGTGAAAGAAATCCTCGGACTGGATGCTATCCGGATGCTGAAGAACCGCTCTTACCTGCTGTTTTTCATCGCCTCCATTGCTATCTGTATTCCGTTGGCGTTTTACTACAACTTCACCAATCCGTTCCTGAACGAGATCGGTATGACAGCTGCTGCCGGCAAGCAGTCCCTTGGCCAGATGTCTGAATTTTTCTTCATGCTGGTGATGCCGCTTTTCTTCTCCCGTCTGGGTGTTAAAAAGATGCTCGCACTGGGTATGCTGGCATGGGTACTGCGTTACGTGCTGTTTGCCTACGGTAATGTGGACTCCAACTACTGGATGCTGATTGTGGGTATTGTGCTGCATGGTATCTGTTACGACTTCTTCTTCGTTACCGGTCAGATCTACACCGATAAACTGGCAGGAGAAGAATTCAAGAGCTCCGCACAGGGCTTCGTCACGCTGGCCACCTATGGTGTGGGCATGCTGATCGGTTTCCTGATCTCCGGTCCTATCGTAGAGTCTTATAAAACTGCCGGCGGTCACAACTGGCAGGGTGTCTGGCTGATTCCTGCCGGTATCGCTGCTGCTGTACTGGTATTGTTCATGCTGCTCTTCCAGGACAAAACGGAAAAAACCGCCTGATTTTTCAGATACTATCATCGGAACAAAAAAATGCAGCGAGGCAAGGCTTCGCTGCATTTTTTTTACCATAGTCGTTGAACTGGAAATATGGCAGGGTAAAGAAGGCGTCGGATTTCGTTGAATGATAAAATACCCAGATAATCAAATTGTCTTAATGAACAGCGCTCTGCCAAAAGTATGGTTCACTTCCACTTCCGTCAATACTCCATTGGAATACTTATAGATATTCTTTTTCCCTTCCGGCAGTACCAGCTCATACTGCCCGCTTCCCAGGGGGTGCAGCGGCAGGAATTTCCCCAGTGCTTCAGAGAAAATGCGGGACACCTGTTTCGGTTCTGAGAAATAAAGATCAGCCACACAATGGGCTATTTCCGTATTATCTATCACCGAACGGGCGCCATTGAGCATCACCGTATAGTCGTTTCCGTTACGACGCGTGGTCGTTTCCTTGTCCTCCCCTTTTTTACCCGCCACGCGGGTGGATTTGGCGAGGGTGAGCACGTTATTATCGTACTCATTGAGGATGTCGCTGTTGATCTTCGCCAATAGCGTCTGGATACGGGTTTTAATTGTGATACTCTTGGCAGATCCACTTACTTTACGTTGTGCTTCGATAGTACCCACCGCATGATTGGCGATCCGGACTTCAAAAGTGGTCGTCTGGGCATGTACCGGGAGGTAGAATACAGCTACCGCTACAACGCATAACAATACACGAAAAAGGCATTTCATAAATAGAGACTTAAACCAAAAAATTAACATCAGAGGGGAGGTAGCTGTAATAGTCCCCTTATTGAAAATACAAAAAATCCCTGAAGTTTGACGCCTGCCCTGTCCTGTTCATACAGCAGGGGCGCAGTGGAGATATTTTCCGCTGCGCCCCTGGCCTATATAACGTATTAATGTATGTTTTCTTATAACATTTCCTTAATGCGGGTAATCAATTCCCCTTTGGTGATGGGCACGCCCATGATTTTATGGTATCCCTGTGCATCAATCAGGTATTGGTCACGGATGATTTTGATCAGCTGACCGTTGTTGATTTCCGGTATCAGTACTTTATCGTAGCTGTGGAGGATTTCACCCAGATTTTTAGGGAACGGGCGCATATGGCGGATGTGGGCATGGGCCACCTGATGGCCTTCAGCCAGCAGGTCCAGCACAGCACTTTTAATGGCGCCGAAGGTGGAGCCCCAGCCGAGCACCAGTACTTTTCCTTTTTCCGGGCCGACTTCAATTTTTTGTGGCGGAATATGGTCTGCGATCTTATCTACCTTTTCCTGGCGGATTTTCACCATGAGCTGGTGGTTTTCAGGATCGTAGCTAACGTTACCGGTGATATTCTGTTTTTCAAGGCCGCCGATGCGGTGTTCCAGGCCAGGGGTGCCGGGCACGGCCCAGGGGCGTACCAGATTCTCATCGCGGTGGTAGGGCAGGAAATTCTCCTCTCCTTCTTCCAGCTGTTTTTTGAATTTCACTTCGATGGCCGGAAGGTCAGCGCTTTTCGGGAAACGCCATGGCTCTGCACCGTTGGCGATGTAGCCGTCGCTGAGGAAGATCACAGGCGTCATGTGCTGTACCGAGATTTTGAAGGCTTCAAAAATGGCATCGAAGCAGTCCGCCGGCGTGGAAGCAGAGATGATCGGCATCGGACATTCACCATTACGGCCATAATAAGCCTGCAACAGGTCTGATTGTTCCGTTTTGGTAGGCAGGCCGGTAGAAGGTCCTCCACGCTGGATATCAATGATCAGCAGCGGGATTTCGAGCATTACCGCCAGGCCCATGGCTTCGCCTTTCAGGGCCATACCGGGACCGGAAGTGGTGGTTACGCCCATGTGGCCGCCATAGGAGGCGCCAATGGCAGATGTGATGCCCGCTATCTCGTCTTCCGCCTGGAAGGTGCGGATACCGAAATTCTTGAAGCGGCTCAGTTCATGCAGGATATCAGAAGCCGGCGTGATGGGATAGGTGCCCAGGAACATCGGCAGATTGGCTTTTTGAGAGGCAGCTACCAGGCCGTAGGCCAGCGCCGTGTTACCGGTAATGCTGCGGTAAGTGCCTGGCTCCATGCGGGCCTTCTCCACGCGGTAGCGGGTGGTGAAGGCTTCCACGGTATCAGCGAAGTTATAACCAGCATGCAGCACTTTCAGGTTACTTTCCAGGATTTCCGGTTTTTTGCCGAATTTCTCTTTGAGGAAAGCCTCTGTATTGTCCATGTTACGGTCGTACAGCCAGTAAAGGAAGCCCAGCACAAACATGTTTTTGGCGCGGTCTTTCTCTTTCATGCCCAGCGTGGAGTCTTTCAGGGCCTCACGGGTCATCTTGGTGACGTCCATGGTATGAAGCTGGTAGTTGGCCAGAGAGCCGTCTTCCAGCGGATTGATGCCTTCGGGGTAATTGGCCAGCCGGAGGTTTTTAGCATCGAAGCCATCAGTGTTGGCGATGATGATGCCTCCTTTTTTGAGTCCTTTCAGGTTCGCTTTGAGCGCGGCGGCGTTCATGGCCACCAGCACGTCGCAGGCGTCGCCCGGGGTAAATATCCTGTTCGAAGAAAAATGAAGCTGGAAACCGCTCACACCTGGCAGGGTGCCCTGTGGGGCCCGTATTTCGGCCGGAAAGTCCGGGAACGTGCTCAGGTCATTGCCGATCAACGCGGTGTTATTGGAAAACTGGCTACCTGTCAACTGCATCCCGTCTCCACTGTCGCCTGCAAATTTTATCACTACATCATCCAGTTGTTGAATCGAAGTATTAGACATCTATTATTCTTTTAAGGTATCTTAGTATAAGGTATTCTGTATAAAGGTGTAAATTTAGGCAATCGGCGGATGTTATTGGCCAAACCTGCGCAAAATCATGTTTATCTCCCTACAAAAGTACACAAATCCAGTAGACTATTGCCGCCGAAAACGGCCATTCACATTACTTCTTGTTATGGGTGATAACTATAGGTTATTGGCCAATAAATGCTAATTTTAATACAAATTCAGCGGTAACGGGCGCTGGATGTCAAATCAAATCGTATTTTTATTCCGTTAATAATTTTAAACTGTATTTTATGGCATTGTTTCAATCGAACAACCCTGTACTCAAAGAAAGTATTTTCAACAAGGCTGCCCATGCTGATGGTTCTACCATGACCATCCGTGGCACTATTAACAAGATGGCTTTTCTGCTGATCATGCTGATGGCGGCGGCAGTTTTTTCTTATGGTCAATTTTTAAAAGGCAGCTCCAACGTGCTTCCGTTAGTATTCGGCGGCGCCATTGGTGGTTTCATACTGGCACTGGTTATTATCTTCAAGAAAGAGTGGTCCGGTTACCTGGCCCCGGCCTATGCGCTGGCGGAAGGTCTTTTCCTGGGTGGTATCTCTGCAATGTTTAACGCGCAGTGGCAGGGCATCGTGTTGCAGGCTGTAGGTCTCACTTTCGGTACCTTCATCGCTATGCTGGTATTGTACCGTACCGGTGTGATCCGCGCTACGGAGCGTTTCAAATCCATCATCATCACCGCTACCCTTGGCATCGGTATCTTTTACCTGATTGCGATGGTACTGCGTTTATTCCATATCGATATGCCCCTGATCCACAGCAGCGGCACCTTCGGCATTGTGTTCTCCCTGATCGTGGTAGCTATCGCGGCGCTGAACTTGATCCTGGACTTCGATATGATCGAGCAGGGCGCAGCTATGGGCGCACCTAAATATTTCGAGTGGTATGGTTCATTCGGCCTGCTGGTGACCCTGGTGTGGTTGTACCTCGAAATCCTGCGCTTGCTGAGTAAATTAAACAGAAGATAAACGATCGTTTTTCATCTTATAACAAAAGTCTTCCGGTGTACCGGAAGACTTTTTTGTTTTGTTAATGTCTTCCAAAAGATTTGTTAAAGCGATTTCGCCCGCGGTTTTATGGCACCGTGTTTGCAAAACTACCATCAAGTTCTTTACATCAAAAAAGCGATAGCAAATATGCTGACACCTTTACTTTAACCATAGAGTCTTTATTGTCTAACTGTTAAATCGTGTGCTATGAAAAAATTGAAAGTAACTATGTTGGCATTGGCGGCAGTAGCGTTTGGAAGCTTTGCTTTCAAAGGAATTGATGGTGGTACCATCGCGGGTAAAGTAACACCTGCGGACGGCGCTACTGAAGCACTGGCTATCACTGGAACAGATACGTTAAAATCACCCATTAATGATGGTGCCTTTAACTTTCAAAATGCCAAATCAGGGACCTATACGGTAATTGTGGGCGCGAAAGCACCTTTTAAACCAGCCACCATTACCGAAGTAAAAGTAGAAGATGGAAAGTCTACTGATTTAGGAGAAATCAAATTGACAAATTAATCAAGAGCAATAGTTGGTTTTCATAGGGGTTAATCAAAAGCCGGTTCCGTACGTCTGTACGGCCGGCTTATTTTTTTTAGGTACCTAGTAGGGGTAATTGTTTCTTCAGCCGTCATTTTTGCATAGCCCCCTAAAAATGACTTTTATGAAGAAACAAGCAATCATCACCTACACCAGTCTCAGTGTGAGCTGGTTATTACTGATGCTGGCGATCTTTACCCTTATCCTGAGCAGTTGTGCCAGGGACCAGATAGCCGGATCAGGCAATATCGTTGCGGAAACCCGCAACACCTCTCCTTTTTCAGAGGTGGAAATATCCGGTCCGTTTGAAGTGCATCTAATCCAGGACAGTACGGCTGCTGTTGAGATCAAGGCAGAAGACAATGTCATTGCCGCTGTTGAGACCAATACCAGCAACAATACGCTTTTCATCCGGTTGCGGAACCGCGTCAAGCTGTGGCGTCATATGCCTATCCAGGTATATGTACACAGCCGTAGTTACCAACGCATCAACTTTGCCGGTTCCGGCTACCTTGATAATAAGGACACCTTACGGAGTTCTAATTTTTCGTATCAGATCAATGGCAGCGGCAATGCGGCATTGGCGCTTGCCGTGCAGGAGCTGCATACACGCATTAATGGCTCGGGCAGTCTCGATATCAAGGGAACGGCTATTTCCCTCAGTAGTGACATTAACGGCAGCGGCAGGGTCCGGGCGCTGGACCTGGACACGCAGCGGGCCGATATTACTATCAGGGCTTCGGGCGATCATTCTATCAGTGTCCGGGATGCTTTGACGGTAGGCATTTACGGCAGCGGCGATGTAGTTTACGCCGGCAATCCACAGAAAGTACAAACCGATATTAAAGGATCAGGTAAGGTAAAAAAGATCTGATTCGTATAACCTGCACTGTTATACTGTTTAAATGCACAGTATATACAACAGAAGGGTCTCTGCAGCTGTAGCGGAGGCCCTTTTTTATTTACTCATTTTGATATTTCGTTGTTTACATATTGGGGGTTCAGGGCAGTGGGTATTGCATTATTGAACAAGCTGAATTCCGGGCAAAAAATTAGCCATTTGGGAATCCCCAAATGGCTAAATATCTAAATAACTAAATTTCTAAATGATTATGCGCCGCCCAGTTTGCATTTCTGCAGCACTTCCCAGGATTTGCCGTTATGACGCAGGAAGTAGAGGTTGTTTACTTTGAAAGTAGCCTCATATTCCTTGTTTTCATATTCAGGCCATGCCTTGTTGAACTGCTCATCGTCCAGGTCTTTGAAGGCCACGGTCACGTGAGGTGTGAATCCGGTACGTGCCAGCATGGTGCTGAAGCCAAATTCCTTACGCAGGAAGTTGATCAGCTGACGATGCATGGTAGCCATGGTTTCGCTTTTTTCCACGTTGATGAACAGGACGCGGTTTTGTTTGTTCGGGAAGGTACCGAAACCTTTCAGGGACACTTCGAAAGGAGCCTGTGTTTTTGCGAATTCCGTCAGTTCATCGCAGAAGGCTTTTTCCAGTGCCGGATCGGCTGTAAAAGGTACCTGCAGGGTGATATGCGGCAATACTTTCAATGCGTACATTGGTCCGTATTGTTCAGCAAATTCCTGTTTTATTTTGATGATTTCCTTACCTACTTCTGCAGTTGGCAGCAGTGCGATAAAGTATATCTTATTATCAGGTTTGGGTTCGAAGCGTCTGTTTTGGCCTCCGGGACGTGGTCTTCCACCACCGCCGCGGTTAAAGCCGCCACCACCGCCACCGCGGTTGTAGCCACCGCCACCACCGCCACGGTTGTAGCCTCCACCGCCGCCGCCACGGTCGTATCCACCGCCGCCGCCACCGCGATTGTAGCCGCCACCACCGCCGCCACGGTCGTAACCACCACCGCCACCGCGGTTGTAGCCTCCACCGCCGCCGCCACGGTCGTAACCGCCGCCGCCGCCACCGCGATCGTAGCCGCCGCCACCGCCGCGATCGTAACCACCACCGCCACCGCGGTTATAGCCACCACCACCGCCGCCGCGGTCGTAACCACCGCCACCGCCACGGTCATATCCACCGCCGCCGCGATCGTAACCACCACCGCTGCCACGGTCATATCCGCCGCCGCCGCGATCGTAACCACCACCGCCGCCGCCACGGTCGTAACCGCCGCCGCCACGATTGTAGCCGCCACCTTCACCGCCGCGGTCATATCCACCGCCACGGTCGTAGCCGCCGCCACCTTCACGATTGTAACCACCGCCATCGCGGTTGTAATCTGTACGGGGGCGATACCCACCCTCGCGATTGTAGTCAGTGCGTGGACGACGTTCTGTGTTGTCGCCACCATTGTAGTCGGGTTTTCCACCCTCCCGCTCATTGTTTAAGTTGGGTCTGTAGTCACCTCTCTCCTTGTTGGGATCATTCTCTTTGTTGGTATCAGAAGAGTAGGGCCTGCGGGGGCGTTCGTTTCTCTCAAAATTCATCTTACTTAATTAAGCGTTTGAAGCAATATTAGCTATGATTTCATAAAAATGAAACACATCCTGATAAGAGTTATACATCGGCGCCGGTGAAACCCTGATGACTCCGGGTTCTCTCCAGTCAACGATTATACCGGCATCCGTCATTTGCTGATGTATCTCTTTTCCTTTTTCCAGGAACAGCAAAGATAGTTGTGCGCCACGTTCATTACAATTTTTAGGTGTAATAATTTCAAAATTAATGCCTTTCAACTGCTGCAGCAAAAACGCCAGGTAATTGGTCAGTCCCTGGCTTTTTTCTCTCAAAGCGCCGATACCGGCTGCTTCAAATAGTTCGAGGGATGCTTTCAGGCTTACCATATTGAAAACCTGTGCGGTACTTTGTTGCCATCCTTCGGCTTCTTTCTTAGGCACAAACCCTTTTTCCATTTTAAAACGTGCACTCTCTTCGTTGCCCCACCAGCCACCCAGGCGGAGAAATCCGCGGTCGCTGGCATATTTTTCATGCACAAAGGCGCCTCCTACCGCGCCGGGACCACCATTCAGGTACTTGTATGAACACCAAACGGCAAAATCTACGTCCCAATTGTGCAAAGACACCGGAATATTTCCTGCTACGTGTGCCAGATCGAAACCGGCGTAAGCTCCTGCCTGATGAGCAGCGGCTGTAATAGCGGGTATATCAAAATATTGTCCGGTGTAATAATTAATCCCTCCGAATAAAACTAATGCTAAGCTATCACTTTCCTTGTTAATAATATCTAAAATATCTTCTAATCTTATCAAATGTTCTCCGGCCCTGGGAGAAACCTCGACAATGGCCGTTTCCGGGTCAAAACCATGAAACCTGACCTGTGTCTCCACTGCGTATTGGTCGCTTGGAAAGGCCCCTGCCTCCATTAACACTTTAAACCGCTGTTTGGTTGGCCGGTAAAAACTCAACATCATCAGATGAAGGTTCACAGTGAGTGTATTCATCACCGTTAGTTCCTGCTGGCTCGCCCCCATTATGGCTGTGAGTGGCTTACTGCAATACTGCTGATAATAAAGCCAGGGATTCTTGGCCGCCCAATATCCTTCAACCGCACACTGCTGCCAATCTGCCAATTCCTGTTCTATCGCTGATTTTACATTTTTAGGCTGTAATCCGAGTGAATTGCCACATAAATAAATTGCGTCCTTTCCTTTTCGTTGGGGAAAATAAAACTGCTCCCTGAATTTATTTAATGGATCCTGCCGGTCCTGCTCTTTAGCAAATGCTAAGGTTGCTACGTACTCCATGGTCTTCCAATCTTTTGCCAGTCTTCCTAGTTTTAATGGCTGAGGGTATCCCGTGTTGATACCAGTGTCTTTCCTTCGCTAAAATCTATAATTCTAATCTAGATAAAACAGGCAATCCTGTATAACTGTTTAAAACAGACTGTTTTCTGTCAAAAATTTAACGTCCGATAATCATATGGCATATAAGACTAAGGCTGTATATAGCTAGTAACGTGAACGCTCTTAGGGTCAAATGTAACAATAGCTATCGAATTGCCCACCATCCCGATTGTTAAAATTTGTTAACAACAATAAAAATATGGTTTCGTCCACAATATACAAAAAAAAATCCGTCCTGAAGAATCAGGACGGAGACTGTTAACCTACAACTGTTACACTGTATTACTAAAAGATGTAATTATCAAGTACTTAATTCACGGAAACACCGCCCACTTTGGCATTTTTCCGCAAAATCTCCTCCTGCTGCTCCTTTTCAGGCGCCGGGAAGAAATTATAAGGTTTGGCCGACATATACTTCGGATCATGCAGCTTCTTCACCTCTTCCTTCTTCATAAATAACTTTAATATCAGCACCAGGAAAGGCACATATTTCAGCCCCCTGGACATTTTATAGCGGTCCAGCACATCAATGGAACGCTTGTTCATCGCGTACATCACCGGCACCAGGATGAGGGTCAGGAAAGTCGCAAAAATCAACCCGAACACCATGGTCCAGGCCAGCGGCCCCCAGAATGCCACGTTATCCCCACCGAAGAAAATATGCGGTTTAAACTCACTGAACAGGGTGGCAAAGTCAATATTAAACCCTACTGCCAGCGGAATCAGCCCCAGAATAGCGGCAATCGCAGTCAGCAATACCGGCGTCATACGGGTTTTGCCCGCTTCCACCACGGCATCATATACCGGCATGTTCTGCATCACCAGCAGGTCAGTAAATTCCACCAACACAATCCCGTTACGCACCACGATACCCGCCAGGGCCATAATACCTACCCCGGTCATCACAATGGAGATGTCCATTTTGAAGATGGAGAAGCCCAGGAACACCCCGATAATACTGAACAGGATCTCCATAAAGATCACCAACGGACGGCCAATGGAGTTGAACTGCGTTACCATGATCATCAGGATCAAGCCAAATGCGCCGAGCATCGCCATCAGGAGGAAGTCCATGGTCTCCTTCTGATCTTCCTGCTCACCGGTCATCTTAATGGTCACAGAATTAGGGTGACTGAAATCATGCAGCGCTGTCTCAATGTGCTGTACCACCTCATTGGCATTGAAGCCGGTCAACACGTTGGAATACAAGGTGATCACACGTTTCTGGTCAATACGCTTGATACCGGCATACGTATTGGAATAATGAATGTCCGCTACCGCTGACAACGGCACCTGGCGCACAGCCCCTCCCATGTTCATATCCCGGTAAACCAGGTTGAGGTTCATCAGGTTATTGATATTGTTACGCTGATTTTCCTGCAGCCGCACCATGATCTTGTATTCGTCTTTGGCATCCCTGATCTTGGACGCTTCAAATCCAAACAACGCGGTACGCAGGGCGCCACCGATCTGGCGGGTGGAAATACCTTCGTTATTGGCCCTTTCGCGGTCGATATTCACCACGATCTCCGGCTTGTTCGCTTCAAAGTCGCTTTTCAGTTCTTCCACGCCGTCAACGTGCAGGGAGTCCAAATAACGTTTAAGCCTAAACGAAGAATTGGTCAGTTCATCAAAATTATCACCGGTAATTTCGATATTGATCGGTTTACCGGTAGGAGGACCGCCCTGTTCCTGTTCTACCGTGATATTAGTGCCCGGGATGCCTTTTACGGCGTTACGGATTTTATCGAGATATTGTACGGTAGACTGCCCGTTACGTGCGCCGAATTCCACGAAAGCCACGGTCACCTTACCTTTCTGCGGCTGGGTGCTCATGTCCATCTGCGACGGGTCACCGGCGCCTTTGGCCACATTGGAAATGATAGACTCCACAATGGGATTGTTGGCACCTACTACTTTCGTAATGCGGTCTTCCACAATATGTGTAATGGAATCTGTATATTTTTGATCGGTGCCGTTAGGCAACTCGATATAGGTGTAGATAAAGTTAGGATCAGCCTGCGGGAAGAACACCACTTTCGGGTTACGGATACCCGTCAGGATAATGCTGAAGATCAGCAGGGCGAAGGTAGCCACCAGGATCCATACCGGACGCCAGCCAACGAGGCACCATTTCAGGATATGCTTGTAACGCTCCTGTACCTTAGGCCAGAACTTGTGCTGGAAGTGACGCGCCACGCCGCCCAGCCAGAAACGCTCCAGGGCGATCATCAGGTAAGCGAAGATCACAAAGTTGCCCACGCCCACGCTGCCATTGGCATAGCCGATGAGGGCTATCGCTGCAAACACGGCGGTCAGTATCTGGAACTTACGGTCAAACTTAGGTTTAGGATGGTCTTCTCCTTCATGCCTGTCCATGAAATCGACCGCAAACACCGGGTTAATGATGTATGCCACCACCAACGATGCACCCAATGTAGTGATCAGCGTCACCGGCAGGTAGAACATGAACTTACCGATAACGCCTGGCCAGAATAACAGCGGTACGAATGGCGCCAATACCGTCAGGGTTCCTGACAACACCGGCAAAAACACCTCTCCCGCCGCTATCTTGGCGGCTCTTACTATACCCAGGTCTTTTCTTTCATTAAAAATACGGTGTACGTTTTCAATCACCACAATGGCATCGTCTACCACAATACCCAATGCCAGCAAGAAGGAGAACAACACCATCATATTGAGGGTAAACCCATACATGGGCATCAGCAGGAAGGCGATGAACATGGAGATGGGCACCGACAGCGCCACGAAAATAGCGTTTACCGCTCCCATGAAGAACATAAGGATAACGGTTACCAGAATGAAGCCGATAATAATGGTATTGATCAGGTCATGCAGGGTTACGCGGGTGGATTTGGACTGGTCAGCCGTGATGGTCACGTGCAGGCCTTTCGGGAAGTAGTTGGCTTCCATGTCGGCCTTGATGGCCTGTATCTTATCTGACGCATCGATCAGGTTTTTACCGCTTTGTTTGATCACATTGAGCGTGATCACGTTTTTACCGGCGAGGCGGGCATAACTTTCCTGTTCGAGGAAACCGTCCACCACGTTGGCGATATCTTTCAGGTAAACGATAGCGCCGGACTGTCCGCGCACGATGATATTACCGATCTTAGCCGGGTCTTTGTACTCTCCTTTTACGCTGAGGGTGCGTTTCTGGCCATCCATAGATACCAGGCCGCCGGAGATGGTGATATTCTCGCCCTGGATGGCGCCGATGATATCATCAAAACCGATCCTGGCGGCATCCATTTTATATTTATCGACATTGATCTGTATCTCCCTTTCCAGTTCACCTACCAGGTCTACACGGGTGATTTCATTGAGTGCTTCGATCCGGTCTTTCATATCGTCTGCATAACGTTTGAGTGTTTGCAGGTCGAAGTCGCCGGAGAGGTTCACGTTCATGATGGGAATCTGGGACACGTCAATTTTCACGATCTGCGGTTCCTGTGTGAGGTCTTTCGGCAGGTCTTTTTTGGCGTCGTCCACTTTTTCCCTTACCTGTTGGCGGGCCGCTTCGATATCTTCATTGGCGTTGAATTCGATGGTGATGGCGGAGAAGTCCTGCATGGAAGTGCTTTTGATCTTCTTTACGCCGGATATGCCGTTGAGCTGTTTCTCGATGGGCTTTGTCACCAGTGTTTCCATATCTTCCGGGGAAGTGCCGGCATAGATGGTATTGATATAGAACTGCGGGAACACCACTTCGGGGAACTGTTCCTTTGGCAGGTTGATATAAGAAAGAATACCCGCCAGCGCGATGATAATGGTGGCCACGTAAATGCTCACCTTATTATCAATGGACCAGCTGGTGGGTTTAAATTCTTTATGGAGATTGTCTTGCATAAACTTGTTTTTGGCTGTTAGTGGTCAGCATTACAGTTTGATCAGGTCATTATCATTGAGGCCCTGGTAGCCGGTGGTGATGATTTTATCACCGGTTTTCAGGCCATCTTTGATTTCAGCCTTATCGTTATAGGTGCGTCCCACTTCGATGGTCCTGCGCAGGGAGGCCAGCTGGCCATTTTGGGATTCCGCCACCATGACGAATGGTTTACCGGAAGAGTACTGGATCAGGTTTACCGGTATTACCACAGCGTTGCTGGCAGTATAGTCCACGATTTTGATATGGGCGATCATATTAGGGCGCAGGGCGTTATCGGGTTTCAGCGGCACTTCTATTTTGATGGTACGGCTGAGCGGGTCGATAGTCCTTGAAGCAAAGGCTATAGTGGTTTTTATTTCGCGGTTGATGTCCGGGAAAGCGATGATAACGCGGTCGCCTGTTTTGAGAAGACCGGCATATGCTTCCGCCACGTTGGCCGTCACTTTCAGGTTATTGGCGTTTACCACGCGGAAGGTGGGATTGCCGGGAGCAGCATTATCGCCCACTTTGGCGATCACGGCATCTACTGTGCCGCTGATAGGCGCAATGATGCGGGTTTGGGCCAGCTGGTCCTGCAGGGTGGCCATTTTCCTGTCCAGTGCTTCTTTCTGGTTTTTAGCGTTGAGATATTGTACTTCAGAACCTATTTTCTGTGACCAGAGATTCTTTTGTTTTTCATAGAGCGTATTGGCGAGATCCATCTGGGTACGCAGTTCAGCCATATTTGCTTTCAGCACCTGGTCATCCACCTGGGCCAGTGTCTGGCCTTTGCTGACCTGCTGGCCTTCCCGTACGTATATTGCCGTGATTACGCCCATGGCGCGGGCGGACACGTTCACGTTTTCCCGCGCGTCCACGCTGCCCTGTACATCGATATAGTGCTCAAATACGGTGTCTTTCACTTCAGACACTGTCACATCTTTTTTTCTGGCTACGCTATCTTTTTTACCAACTTCTTTCTCGAGGGCGGCGATTTTAGAATCGATGGCAGCTCTCTCCTGTTTCAGTTTTTCCAGTTGTTGTGTTTTGTTGCCACCGCCGCCGCAGGCAGCTATTAAAACGGCGAGCACCGGGACCGTGAAAAGATATCTTTTATTCATATAGCTAGTAGTGATAGGTGATTGAAAAGGTTTTGCACTATAGTTTACCATAAGCTTTGAGCAGGTCTATCCTGGCTACGATAGCGTTGTACAGTGCGGTAAAATAATTGTTCTGGGCGGTGAGCAGGTCATTTTCCGCTGTCGACATTTCCAGGCTGGAGCCCACGCCTTCGCGGTATTTGATCTGGGTGGTGTTATGCACGTCTTCCGCGAGCTGCATGTTTTTTTCCTGTGCCTGCAGGCTCAGTACGTTGTTGCGGAAAGTAGAAGCCGATTGTTCTCTTTCGAGATCTATGCCCAGTTTGGCGTTTTCGATGGCCACTTCACTTTTCTTTACGTTCAGCAGTGCCTGGTCCACCTGTCTTCTTCGCTGCATGCCGCTGAAGATGGGTACTGAGAGGTTAAGGCCGGTGTTGAGGTAACCATACCACATCTGTGTTTTAAAGTAGTCGAACCTGTCGCTGCCGCGCAAGGCGCCGGTAGCGGCGAAGAGTTGCAATGAAGGCAGGCCTTTCATGCGGTATCTTTTCAGGTCGTATTCGTTGGCTTTCTTTTGTGTTTCGAGCAACTGGTATTCGATACGCTGGGAGTAATCGAATTTGTCCATGTCAGGAATGTTTTCAGCGATCCTTTCGGTAGACAGGGTATCGGTGAGCACAACCTCCTGTTTCAGCGGCATGCCCATCTGGTATTTGAGCGCGGCCACTCCCAGTTCCACGAGGTTGCGGAGTTTGGTCTGTTCAGTCTGAAGGTTGGTGTATTGCACCACGAGGCGGTCTACGTCCAGTTTTTCCACCAGGCCGTTTTTATTGATTTCCCTGGTATCGCTGAGGAGTTTTTCCAGGGTGGTAATATTGTTTGTCAGGATAGATAATGCTTTCCTGGCAGACAGTACATTATAATAGGCTTTATATACGTTGGCTTTCACATCGATTTGTGATTTGGCCACATTTTTTGACACCAGGTCTTCCAGTGTTTTGCGGGCTTGCAGGGCCACGAGTACGCTGGGGTCGAAGAGGGTTTGGGTGAGCCTCACTTCGCCCATAAGGTTTTGCGGCAACTGGAAGGTGATGACAGCGAAGGAGTCTTTGGGCGCTCCCGGCATGAAGTTGCTCACGCCAAACATTTGTTTCTGGAGGATCGGGTTGTACTGATACTGGCCGGTACCGGTGATAGTGGGCAGGGCCAATCCGCTAACCTCTTTGTTTTTGGCCAGCTGGATCAGTTCATCCAGTTTGGCCGTTTTTACGGCTGACTGGTTAGCCAAGGCATAGTCCACTGCTTCCCGGGCCGACAGGCGGACAGGCTCCTGGGAGATGGTCTGGGCGCCGGCGCTGATGGCCGCTGCGAGCAGTCCCACCATGGAAGCCATGCCGGTGAGCCTTCTGATACGTTGCATAGTATTATATGTTTTGCGATAGTTGTTTGTACTTTTCGATGAGCTTATATCCTTTAGCAGAGGCTACGCCGTACAGAAAATTTTCCAGCAGTACTTTTTGTACCCTGGTCATGTCGGAGTTGCCTGGAAATGCTTCGGGCTGAAAGCTGAGCATACATCCGTAAACGCGGTATTGAGTCAGTGTTCTGATGTCGAGGTCCGGCCGATAGAGTCCTTCATTGATGCCACGTTCCATGTTTTCGCGGATAGTGTTTGTCAATGATTTGTTCTGATAGTTCAAAAACACCTGATAGGCTTTAGCATGGAACTTTTGCAGGTCGAGCAGGACGACCGGGTTCATATTGCGCAGGCGGCGGTCCAGCATGTCCATTACGAGGAACAGTTCTTCTATGGCGTCAGCTGATTTTTCGCGGTCTGTCAGGCATTCCTTTTCCACGATGCCGATAAAACGGGTAATCGCCTGTGTTACCAGGTCGTCTTTATCCATGAAGTGGGCATAGAGGGTCTTTTTGGAGATGCCCATTTTCTCAGCGATGTCATCCATGGTAATAGACCTGGTGCCATATTGTCGAAACAGGCCGAAAGCCGTGTCCATGATACGTTCCTGCGGTTCCATAAGAGTGCTTTAACAGGCTTTGTGATGCGAAGACAAAACTATGGAAACTTTTTAAACTTCCAAAGTTTCCAGTAATTATTTTTTATATGTGGCAACATCTTTTCATGGAGACAGGCAGTGGGGCGGCGGGTGCCGGGGAGATATGGAAAAACCTTTACAGACAGGCAATGTTGCGGACAGGTAATCTTCCGCTTATTTGTCTAATTTTGTGCCTTCATTCCTTTTGCCATGTCGCCAAAACTCAGATTAAAAGTGTTTGCGTCCCGTTTATTGCGGTATTTCTTCCAGGGCCTGTTGATACTGGCCCCTATCGGGATCACTGCACTGACCTTATATTGGGCGTTTGTTACTATTGACAATCTTATTCCGAAGGAGATCATTCCTGAGGACACCTCATTCAACTTTCTAAAATACAAGGGCGTAGGTTTCGCGTTGGTATTGATACTGGTGGTAGTGGTAGGGTACCTGAGCTCTTCCTTTATTATCGGGCGGATTTTTGATTTGTTTGACCACCTGCTGGAGCGTACGCCTTTCATCAAATACATCTATACTTCCATTAAGGACGTATTTGACGCATTTGTCGGAGAGAAGAAAAAATTCGATCATCCGGTGCTGGTGCAGATTTACGGCCTGGACGTTTGGGAGATGGGATTTATCACCCAGACGGACGTGAGCAGTCTTGGTATGGAAGGTTATATGGCCGTATATGTGCCGCATGCCTATGCCATTACCGGGAAAGTGTTTATTGTACCGAAAGAGCGGGTAAAACCGCTGGAGAATATTTCAGCCGGCGAGGCTATGAAATTTGCCGTGAGTGGCGGCGTTACGAACATTTAGTCATCGGGGCATTTTGAAATTTAGTTATTTAATTCCTGTGGAAGCCTTGGCTGGCTTGAATTAAATAACTAAATTTCAAAATAACCGAATTTCTAAATTGTTTGTTATGTTGACCCATATCCTGAAACAGCGTCCTGCTGTGAGTTTCACTATTGTATTATTGTTTTGCGTTCAATCTGCCGGAGGCTGGGGATTCTTTGCCCATGAGCGGATCAACCGGCTGGCGGTGTTCTGCCTACCTCCTGAGATGTTGGTATTGTACAAGCCGCACCTGGAATATCTGCGTGTGCATGCCACCGATCCGGACAAGCGCCGGTACGTGGTGGCGGCCGAGGCGCCGCGGCACTACCTGGACATTGACGTGCTGGACCAGCCGCCTTACCGGGAGATACCACGCAGCTGGCAGGAAGCGGTGGCGCGGTATGGCGCTGACTCGTTGCAGCGCAACGGCATATTGCCATGGCACCTTGAAAAGATGATGCTGATGCTGACAAAGGCTTTCCGGGAGAAGGACCAGCAGCGGATACTGCAGCTGTCGGCCGAAGCGGGGCATTACGTAGCGGATGCGCATGTGCCATTGCATGCCTGCTCCAACCATAACGGGCAATTCACCGGCCAGACGGGCATCCATGGGTTATGGGAATCGCGCATTCCCGAGCTGCTGGCAGATGCAGAGTTTGACTATTGGGCCGGTAAGGCGCGTTACATCACCGACTGGCGGACATTCGTCTGGCAGATTGTTACCAGTAGCGGCCTGGCGGCAGACACGGTATTAAAAAAAGAAAAATGGTTATGTGAACACACGCCACCGGCGCAGCGTTATGCATATGAGATCAGGAACGGTGTGTTAACGAGGACTTACGCTGAAGGTTATACGAAAGCATATCATCAGCTGCTGAATGGTATGACAGAGCGGCGAATGAAACAAGCCATTGCAGCGGTGGCTGCCTGCTGGTATACCGCCTGGGTAAATGCAGGGCAGCCCTCTTTGCAGGAGCTTCATCACACAAACCTTACGGAGAGCGAGTTACAGGAGTTTGAACAGCTGCAACAACGATGGACAGAGGGACGCATGCTGGGCAGAACAGAATAAACGGGCAAAATATTTAGGCTAATACAGAATAATTGGAAAAGAAATTTTATCTTTGTTCCTACCGTCTTTTAACCTATCCTACACCACGCGCCTTACAGGTTTTAAAACACCCGTGCCGTTTTTTTTCCGTTTCCTTAGAAAAACCAAAACAAAGTGGAAAGATCAAAAAATGAATTTAATCTAGATCGTAACATGAAGGTGCATAATTTTAACGCAGGTCCTTCTGTATTGCCCAACGAGGTATTATACAAAGCCAGTAAAGCCCTGATAGACTTTGAGGGATCAGGGATGTCCATACTGGAGATTGGCCACAGAACGGAGCCGTTTATAGCGGTGATGGAAGAGGCGCGTAACCTGGTTAGGGAACTGATGCAGCTTGATGACGACTTCGAGGTGCTGTATTTACACGGCGGTGCCACCACGCAGTTTATGCAGGTGCCCATGAACCTGCTGGAAAGCAGTGAGACAGCCGCTTATGTAGACACCGGCGTTTGGTCCAACAAGGCCATCAAAGAAGCGAAATTGTTTGGCTTCGTAGATGTAGTAGCCAGCTCCAAAGACAGTAACTACAACCACATCCCCAAGCAGTTCAACATTCCCCCACAGGCGAGCTACCTGCACATTACCACTAACAATACCATCTATGGTACACAGTGGCATATGACCCCGGTAACAGACGTACCCCTGATCGCGGATATGAGCAGCGACATTATGAGCCGCTCCATGGATTTCAACAAGTACTCTCTGATTTATGCCGGTGTTCAGAAGAACATGGGCGCAGCCGGTGCCACCATGGTAGCCATCCGTAAAAGCATGCTTGGTAAAGTAACGCGTAAAATCCCTGCTATACTGGATTATAAAAACCATATAGACAATGGGTCCATGCTGAATACCCCTCCCGTATTTGCGGTATATATCTCCATGCTCACCCTTCGCTGGTTAAAAGAGCAGGGTGGTATACCTGCCATCGAAAAAATCAACCAGAAAAAGGCAGCCCTGCTGTACGATGAAATTGACCATAACCCGCTGTTCCGCGGTACGGTGGCCAAAGAAGACCGCAGCCTGATGAACGCCTGTTTCATTATGGACAAGCCTGAAATGGAAGATGAATTCCTGAAATTCTGTAAGAAAGAAGATATCGTTGGTATTAAGGGCCACCGCCTCTCCGGTGGTTTCCGGGTATCCATGTACAATGCGTTGCCCTACGAAAGTGTAGAAGTAATGGTAGAAGCCATGAAGTACTTCTCCCTGAAAAAAGCTTAAGTCACCACGGCTATTACGAAACAGGAATAACGATGATTTAACTGAACCATCATTTCAGTTTGATCATCGTTATTCGCATTTCGTAATTTTTATTATTACTTTTACCCTCATCTACATTTTTATCATGGCTATTATCAGACCTTTCAAAGGATTAAGGCCCAAAGAAGAACTGGCGGCGCAAGTAGCTGCAAGGCCTTATGACGTACTCAGTTCGGACGAAGCTAAAGCTGCCGCTGCCGGTAATCCGTATTCGTATTATCATGTTTCAAAATCTGAAATAGATCTGCCGGAAGGGATAGACACCCACAGCCAGCAGGTATACGATAAAGCAGCTGAAAACCTGCAACACCTGGTTAAAGAAGGTGTACTGTTCCAGGAAGCACAACCTGCCTATTACATCTATAAACTGGTAATGAACGGCCGTGCCCAGACAGGCCTGGTATGCGTCTCTTCCGTAGACGATTACAATAAAGGCATTATCAAAAAACATGAGTTTACGCGCCCGGACAAAGAACTGGACCGTATCAACCATATTAAAACCACGCTGGCCCAGACAGGCAACGTTTTCCTGGCATACAACGACGTGCCGGAAGTAAACGCCCTGATAGACCACTGGCAAAACAACAACAAGCCGGTATACGACTTCACGGCCGACGACGGTATCCAGCACACCATCTGGGTGATCAATACCCCGGCTGCCGTACAGGAAATCACTACCCTGTTTGCTGAAAAAGTGCCCTGCACCTATATCGCCGACGGGCACCACCGTGCTGCTTCCGCCAGCCTGGTGCAGAAAGAATTCCAGGAAAAAGGCACCATCACCTCTGTGGAAAATCCGGTGAACTATTTCCTGACCACCATCTTCCCCGCCAGCCAGCTGGCCATCCTGGACTATAACCGCCTGGTAAAAGACCTCAATGGCTTAAGCAAAGCTGAACTGCTGTCGCGCCTCGACTACGACTTTACCGTGGAAGAAATTGGCCACCAGCCACAACAGCCGTCCATGCTACATGAATTCAGCATGTACCTCGAAGGGGCCTGGTACCGCCTGGTAGCCAAAGAAGGCACCTACACCACCGATCCGATCGGTATCCTGGACGTGACCATCCTGTCTAACAATATCCTGGACAAACACCTCGGCATCAAAGACCAACGCACCGATAAACGCATCGACTTCGTTGGCGGCATCCGCGGCTTACAGGAACTGGTAAAACGCGTGGACAGCGGTGAAATGAAAGTAGCTTTCGCCCTCTACCCAGTTACCATTCAGCAGCTGTTCGATATCGCTGACAGCGGTAATGTAATGCCTCCGAAAAGCACCTGGTTTGAACCGAAGCTGCGCGACGGTTTGATCACGCATGTGATTTAATCAACATATTCTCAATACCCGCTCCCCCGGCCTGCCGCCGGGGGAGTGGTTTTCGCCCCGGTAGCTATGTCTGCTTAGTCCTCCTCCCTTCCACTGGTCAGCCCCTCGCATACACCTATAGCAGACGGGAACATTCAGCTTACTGCTGCTGTGTTGCTCATAAAAATGTCAAACCAAAAGAATAAATAAAATATTTAATATAAACTTTCCTGTCCCTATTTATTTTTGCCCGGAGATTGATCAGCGGCACATTACCCCATTTTCCTTACTTTTACAACAAACGACAGACAGGAATGCATATGAGGTCTTCTTTATTGAAAGCAGTATTTGTTGCGGGGGTATTATTTTCACAAGTGGCGGTAGCACAGGACGCGAATGAATTATACAAGACCGCTACCAACTTCATGCGTAACGGGGATTACTCCAATGCTGTGCTGGTATTAAACCAGGCGTTACAGTTGGACCCGGACAATTTCGAATACAGGAAACAGCTGGGTTTTACCTTTTATCTGAAAGGAGACCTTATCAAAGCCAAAAGTGTGATTGAGCCGCTGCTCAGCAGAAAAGAAGCGGACGTGCAGGTATTTCAGATTGCCGGTAACATCTACCAGGGACGGGACGAGTCGAAAACAGCACAACGGATGTACGAAAAAGCCATCCGTAAATTCCCCAACAGCGGTGAACTGTATAACGACAACGGCACCCTGCTGATGACCTTCAAGATGTATGACGGCGCACTGCGTTCCTGGTTAAAAGGCATTGAACAGGACCCCACTTTTCCCGGCAACTATTACAATGCCACCAAGACCTACTACTATAGCAACAACCCATTGTGGTGTGTGTTATACGGAGAAACCTTCATGAACATGGAGAGTTTCACCACCCGGACCGCTGAAATCAGGAACATTGTACTGGAATCGTACAAAAAACTGTTCAACGATCCGAGCCTGTTTGACAGCATGGTCCCCGAAGAAGAAGGTAAAAAGAGTAAGAAAAGCAGAGGGGACAATGGCTTTTCACAGGCCTTCAAACAGTGCATGGGCAAACAGCTGAGCGTGATAACCGGCGGTGTGGACCCCGACGCGCTGATCATGGCCCGCACACGTTTCCTGCTGGACTGGTTCAATTCCTATAGCGGCAACTACCCTTATGCACTTTTCGACTTCCAGCAAAAGATGCTGCAGCAGGGCATGTTTGAATCCTATAATCAATGGCTGTTTGGCCCTGCCGCTAATCAGGCTGGCTACAAAGCATGGGTAACACTACATAAACAGGAGTACGACGACTTCCTGAAATATCAGCGTAACCATCCGCTGAAGCCAAGACCAGATGAATATTACAATGATGGAAGATTCACGCTGATCAATGCGGGATATTAATATTTGATTCCGAGGGCTGAAGCCCCGGGCCACATGCCATAGCAGAAGCTGTAGAATTGAGCAAGAGAGGCGTTTTTTCAAGCTTTTTCCGGCCGGGATGATAACCACCCCGGCTGTCTGAATAATCTCAAAATCTGAATATGCTCGCTACGAAACACCAAAACACGATTGATGCCGCTGTTAAAGCGAATCACGAAAGAACCTTCTATTCGCACTATCCGGAGCACCCCAAAGCCTACGGGGAAGAAGCCCATGCAAAAGGCGTACAGAGCTATCAGCAGTTGCTGAACAAGCCCTTTAAACAACTGATGCAAACCGGTGAAACCGGCTGGACGGGAGAAGAAGTGTCACCCTATACACAGGAGGTGCTGGGCGTTACCTATCCGACTTTTGCCGTAGGCGACCTGGTAAAACAGGCAACCGAAGCTTCCCATGCCTGGGGCCGTACATCCGTCGCCGAAAGAGCCGGCGTACTAACGGAAACGCTTGAACGAATCAAGGACTACTTTTTCGATATTGCCAATGCAACGATGCATACCACAGGCCAGAGCTTTATGATGAGCTTCCAGGCTTCAGGGCCGCACGCCAACGACCGTGCCCTCGAAGCCATCGCCACCGGTTACCATGAGTTGCAACGCTACCCGCCTGTACTGGAATGGGAAAAGCCCATGGGCAAATTCAGCATCCGGCTGAAGAAAATTTTCCGTGCGATCCCGAAAGGTGTTGGCGTTGTGATCGGTTGCTCCACCTTCCCGGTATGGAACACGCTGCCGGGAATGTACGCCAACCTGATCACCGGCAACCCGGTGATCGTAAAACCGCATCCACGGGCTATTCTGCCTATCGCCATTGCAGTAAGCGCCATACAACAGGTGTTACAGGAAAACGGGCACGACCCGCTGCTGTGTCAGCTGGCACCCGACAGCACCGAGCATCTTATCGCCAAAAAACTGGCAGAGCATCCGGACGTAAAACTGATAGACTATACTGGCAGCAGCGCTTTTGGCAATTATGTGGAATCCCTTCCGGGGAAGACCGTTTTTACGGAGAAAGCGGGCGTCAATTCCGTATTGCTTGACAGCGTAAAGGACCTGGACCCGGTGATTCAGAACCTCGCATTTTCCGTGAGCCTGTATTCCGGACAGATGTGTACCGCTCCGCAGAACTTCTTTATTCCTGAAGCCGGTATCGCCACCGCAGCAGGACAGGTGAGTTTCAACGAGGTGGTGCAACGGTTCAGGGATGCTATCGTGGCGCTGGCCAACAATCCGAAAATGGGCGCCGGCACACTGGGTGCCCTTCAGAATGAAAACACCCTGCTGCGCGCGCAGGAAGCACAGCAGCTGGGTGGTAAAGTAGTACTGGCAGGTACGGCTGTCAACAACGAAGAATTCAGCAAAGCGAGGGTGTTTGCCCCTACCCTCATTGAAGTGAGCAGTGCTGATACCAATATTTACGAGAAAGAGCTGTTTGGGCCTGTCGTGCTGATCGTAAAAACAAAAGATACCGCACATACCATTCAGCTGGCCAAACAGATGGCGCAGAAGCTCGGCGCTATCACGTGTGCGGCCTATACCACCGATGCTGCCACCAAAGAAAAAATTGCCGATGAAATGAACAGCGTATTCACACCTGTTTCTTTCAACCTGACCGGTTTTATCTGGGTAAACCAGCATGCCGCCTTTTCCGACTTCCACGTAAGTGGAGGCAATCCGGCCGGCAATGCCAGCTTCACCAATCAGGAATTTATCATCAAACGATTTGTATGGGTGGGCAACCGTGAACTGATAGAATAGATTAATCATGCCGGCGTTCCAGGTCGCCCCGGAACGCCGGGCATTATAAATGCAGGGAGATATTTATGAAAAGTATTGTATTATTTCTTTTACTGTCCGGTATCCTGGTGGCCTGTGAGCAGGCACCCAAAGCTGACAAGGCTGCCGCCAGCAATCCACAGGCCGTGAAAGTAGGCACTGGTAACGCTTACCTGGCGGACACCTCGACCTCTCTGATAGAATGGATAGGTACCAAACCTACCGGCAAACACCATGGCACCCTGCGGCTTGCCGGCGGGGCCATCTATGTAAAAGATACCCTCATCACCGGCGCCCAGTTGGTGATCAATATGCACACCCTGCAGAATATAGACCTCGCCGGTGACAGCGCCATGAAAAACAAACTGGAAAGGGAACTGAAAAGCAGTTCTTTTTTCGATGTTGATAAATTTCCCACCGCCACTTTTGAAATGACCGGTATCAATTCCTACTACCCAGCAGTAGGTGAAGAAGTGGAGCTAAAAGACGCCACCCACGTTATTTCCGGCAACCTAACGCTTAAAGGCGTCGTAAAAAACATCTCCTTTCCTGCGCGTGTTACTATAGACAGTCATCATCTTACCGCTGTCGCCAATTTTAATATCGATCGTACCCTATGGGGAATTAACTACCGTGCAGACAAATCTTTACAGGACAAACTGATCAATTCACAGGTGAACATCGGGTTTCATATCAGCGCATCGAGATAGACCATATTTTTCGTTTTTTCCACCAGGAAGCCGATAAAATATTTTAAATTGAGTAAAGCCGCCTCACATATAAAACCACTTCAAATGGAAACTACCCAGCAAAGAGATGAACGTCTCTGGCGCATTGCAAAAGCCAGGGCTGGCTTCAAATGTCATCTTATCATTTATCTGGTGATTAATATGGGACTGTGGGCTGTGTGGTTACTTTCCGACCGGGACATGCCCGGAAGCGCACCCTGGCCACTGGGGCCCGCGCTGGGATGGGGCGTCGCACTTACCCTTCAATATTTCAATACTTATCATAAAGGCTCTTTCGACGATACGCTGAAAAGAATATAAGCACGCATAGCACACTCAAAAAAACAGCATAATGGACCGACCGCAGCGACTATTTGACGTCATCCGGTATCAGCTGGACAACTATCCCAAAGAGGATATGCTTGCCGGCAAGGAAAACGGACAATGGAGAAAATACAGCACACAGGAAGTAGCTGCCATCACCCGCAAATTCAGCTCAGGCTTACTCAGGCTGGGTATCCGGGCAGGCATCAAAACAAATGAAGAGAAAGACAAAATAGCGATCATCTCACCCAACCGACCAGAGTGGCTATTGACAGACCTCTCCTGTCAACAGATTGGCGCCGTCCTCACTCCTATTTACCCGACGATCAGTCAACATGAGCTGGAATATGTGCTCAACGACGCAGCTGCCCGTATCCTGTTTGTCAGTGATGAGGAACTGCTGCAAAAAGTACTGGCCGCCCGGGATAAATTTCCCACTATCCGTGAGATCTTTACCTTCAACCAGGTGCCCGGCGCCCGCCACTGGACAGAAGTGCTGTCCCTCGCTGATGAAAACGACTACCCGCTGATCGATGAAGTGCAGCAAAACATATCCCCGGAGGAACTGGTCACCATCATCTATACCTCCGGTACCACCGGCACCCCTAAAGGCGTTATGCTCTCCCACCACAACGTGATGAGCAACGTACTGGCCTGTCAGCCTTACCTGCCGGTCAGCAAAAACGCGCGTGCCCTCAGTTTCCTGCCGCTCAATCATATTTTTGAGCGGATGGTCACCTACCTCTACCTGACCGCCGGTGTGCCGGTGTATTACGCTGAAAGCACCGACAAAATCGCTGATAACCTGAAAGAGGTTAAGCCTACCATTTTTACCACCGTGCCACGGCTGCTGGAAAAGGTATATGAGAAAATCATGGCCACCGGGCTGGAGCTCAAAGGCATCAAACGAGCGCTCTTCTTCTGGGCCGTGGACCTGGGCAAACGTTATGAGATCAATCATCAGCAGGGCTTTTGGTACGACCTTCAGCTGAAACTGGCCAACAAACTTGTCTTCAGCAAATGGCGCGCCGCCCTCGGTGGTAATATCCAATGTATCGTTAACGGTGCCGCCGCCTGCCAGGTCAGACTGCTGAAAATATTCACTTCCGCCGGTATCCCCATCCTGGAAGGTTATGGTCTTACCGAAACATCCCCGGTGATCAGCGTTAACCGTTTCAATGTGGAAGACCGTATGTTCGGCACCGTAGGACCAGTCATCAGCAATGTGGAAGTAAAGATCGCAGAAGACGGGGAAATACTCTGTAAAGGCCCCAGTGTTACCATTGGCTATTATAAGCATCCGGAGCTTACCGCCGACGCCATCACCGATGGCTGGTTCCATACCGGCGATATCGGCGTGCTGATAGACAATAAGTTCCTGAAAATCACCGACCGCAAAAAGGAACTGTTTAAAACTTCCGGTGGTAAGTTCGTCGCCCCCCAGCCGATAGAAAACAAATTCAAGGAATCTCCCTATATAGAACAGATCATGGTGGTAGGCGAAGACCGCAAATTTACCGCAGCACTGATTGTGCCTGCCTTCGATAATCTTCGCAGCTGGGCCCAGAAAAGAGGCATTTCCGCCGGCAGCAACGAAGAACTGCTGCAGCGCAAGGAAGTGCTGGACCTCTATAAACAGGCCGTGGATAAGTACAACCAGTTCTTTAACCACATCGAACAGGTGAAAAAGTTCCAGCTGCTGCCACGCGAATGGACAGTTGACGCCGGCGAGCTGACACCCACCCTGAAGGCCAAAAGGAAGGTGATCCTTGAAAAGTACAAAAAGGAAATAGACAGTATTTATGCCCCTTCAAATGGGAAAGTTGATATAGAAAGTCTTTAAATATTAATTTAAAACCCTTACTTTTGCAACCCGATACCCCCAAAAGGGCATCAGGATGGTCCCGTAGTTCAATGGATAGAATAGAAGTTTCCTAAACTTTAGATACAGGTTCGATCCCTGTCGGGACTACTAAAAGGCTTATTCGCCCAATTTCAGTAAGGCTGGAATTGGGCGTTTTTCATTTTTTTCAGCCTTGCCTTATTACCAGGAAAAGGAGCCACCCTAAGGTGGCTGTAAGCTGTATCTACTACATTAGCAAGCAGTCAGTGGCAGCGTATTAGTAGGGCATTTAAAATCTTTTGTTCTCGGCGGGCAGATCTGACAGGTTTCGGTGATAGTTGCCCCGCCTTTGATAGCATCTGCGTTGATAGTGCTATCCTTCCCAAGAAGCAGCGCAATGTTTGTCTTTTTTAAGGATAGTTTTGCCCGCAATTTGTTTTGCTTTTTCATACAGTACATTTTTGGTGAACCATAAAGCTCGCTTTATTTGCTGCGAGTTCTTTTCAGTACTGGCAAGGATTCTACCGATAAAGACCTATTCAGGGGAACATTAACCAGGCATGTTATCTGACAACAACATTTCTGTCTCCCTTCGCCAGATTAGACAATGCAATCAATCCCGCACCGGCTATAATAGCGCCGCCCACAAACGGGAAGCCGGCACCTACCAGGTCTTCCATGGAAGAAGAGAATAAAAACGGAAAACAATATATCATTCCAAAGACACCCAATGTAATAGCAGCATATGCACCGGCTTTGGCAATTCCGGCGGTAATAATGCGCTGACGTATTGCTGGAGCATAGTGAAAGACAGCCTCCCGGAGGGCAGCCGTATTACAATGTGCGAACTCCTCAATAGTCCACGTGCTGATTGGCCTCGCCTGCTGCCCATCCAGGTAATCCATGTACAACCTGCGCCATAGGTCTGGCAGGAATAAGGCACCGAAAATAAATATTGCGAAACTGGGCAGTGTGTAGTTGCCATTGCCCAGCATAAAAGCCTGTAACCGGATTTCATCTACCGGCGTCATTTTAAACCCGAGCAGCACATGTTTTAAATCGTGGCTCTCATACCCCGGCACCAGCCGCAGACCATTACGCTGCAGGCATTCGGCAATGTCTTTCCCCAACGTACCATCAGGCAACTCGTTCAGTTCTCTTGCTTTTTCTTCATATACTGCTATATCGTAGAACTGTTCGATAGTCCATACCGACAAATGAAAAGACTTACAGATAATACTTCTCGCGATTAGCTGAAAAACATTCATAGTTCAGGAACTTTTAATGACCAGATACAGAATAACAAACAATATAAATATAATATTTCCACAAAGTATTCAAAAAAACAATGCGGCCGAACAAATCCTGTATTAAACTGTATCTATAGGTATAGTTCATTGACCCCAAATACCCATTCGTTATGAACAGGCCCGAAATACCTTTATACCAAACCAACCCGGAACTATTTAAAACCTATCTGTTGGACCACCATTCCTCCGACGAGATTGTAGTAGTCAAAGGCGTCACGATGGATGACCATCTTCTTAAATCCGAGCTACACATCAAAGTGCTTGTCGGGTTCCAGATAGAAGCCTGCATTAAGTTTAAACAGACCACCGCCGTACAGGTGCTGACCCGTTTGAGAAGACGTATCCGGCGTTTTATGCATTCCTCCCGCATGGCTGCGGTCATCCAGAAGATAGAACGCAGTTTCTCCAGGGCGGTCCCGTCCTTGTATGAGCAGGACCCGGCCCTGTTTGAGAGTTTCGTCCTGGAAGACTTTCTTTCCCGTTCCACGATAAGTGATATCCCGGGCATTACCCAAAGAGACAGAATGCTGCGGATCGAAATAATATTGTTTATTCTGGATGATGAAATTATCCGGCTTAGCGCCTTTGTAAAGCAACGGAGCGTACGGGCGGTACGGGCAGAGCACCGGCAGAAAGTAAACCTTATATTGGCAGCCTACAGCAGGTTGTTGCCGGCAGCACAAGGCAACTAAACACAGCCCATTCTCCAAAAACAAACTTTGTTAGTTATCCGTACTTTTAGTAATTTCAAGTACTACCTGCTACCCCATTATTTCACCACATTTATTGTCATGTCAAATGTTCTTCGATATGCCGAGGGTGAACTATGCACAGCTGTCATTATTTAGTTTTTATGAGTACTTTCTGCTCCTTTCTCCCGGACCGGGCATTGTACGCAAAGTAGCTGTTATGAAAAGCAGGCTGGCTACTATGATCAAAATACCTTCCTACAATCTAAGGTCGATTGCCCATATTTCTTTGATGAAATTTTCGTGTACGGAAGATGACCAGGCGATTATCCGGCAGGTGGCTCATGCAGTAACAGGCTTTAAGGAATTCAGGGTACAGCTTAATGACGCCGGTATTTTCCATCATGGCCCCACGGCCACCTTAATGTTACAACCGGTCAACGGCGATGCAATCAGCAGCCTGCATGGCAGGATAAGCAGTACTTTCTGCCACCGTCACAGCAACCTCACGCCGCATATTACCATCGCGCGGAACGTAGCCCGTGAAGAACTGCTGAAGGTCAATCTGCATGATTTTGGTTGCCATGACAGCTTCTGCTGCGATAAAGTGACTATACTGAAAAAAGCTATGGATGCGCCTCATTACGAAATCCTGCAGGAAGTAGCGTTTATTCCCTGAAAAACTTGTCGATGCTACCATCCTGATGAAAACTGATGGCATACCGTTCCCGGCTGCCACTGATGGAGGTAGGGTACCAGGCAAGACCTTTCCCACGGACGATACCGTAAATATGTGTGGGCGGCTTCGCCCCCTCAATGGTTGCTGATTTCTCCACAATATTTTTATATATCCTTGCTATGCTGGTGAAGTCAATCTCATCCAGCGGAAGCAGCTTTTCTTCTACTTTATTGCGGACAGACAGTTGTACCGGTTCCGGCCCTTTCCATTGTCCATCGGCAAAGTGCCATGCATCCACATAGTCGGGGTTCTCCGGATGGCGAAGCTGCAGGTTGATTCTGCCATCATCATATGTATGGATATCATCGTAGAGGTACATCTTTTTCCCCCTGTAGGCAGGCAGGGCCAACAGGCTTTTTTCCGCCTCTCTTAATCCCGCTTCATCAGACAGAAAATTTAGCTTGCGGGTGGCATTACGGGAAGAATAAGTAGTACGCACGGTGTCTCTGGAAACGTGGGACTCAATTGTAACAGATGATGTTACCGGGCTGCTATGGCTGGTGTTAGCCGGACCTTCTTCTTTTTTTTCCTTGAACGTGTCGTTGAAAGTATCCATCAGCTGGTTGCAGGAAAAGCATCCCAGTATCAATAGTATTCCTAAAACCTTGTGTCTATTCGTTAACATAAAATTAATTTAGACCAGCCAGATCATCTGCAAACGCCACTTCTGACGGTTTATCCTTCAGGTAAAATATGGAAACAGTTTCCTGGCGGACCATTCCCAAATCAATAAGTGACACTATCTTTTTCAGGGTAGCCGTATACGTTTTACCATAGGTGTCCTGATAACGCAGTTCAAACTTCACCTGTGGCTGTTCATTGATGTAAGTGCCCGTCTGTGTGGCAGATACCACCTCCGCCATCGTCTGAACACCATAATATTTGATATGCAGTAATGTATCAGGATCACCGCCCGAGAACAGCTTCAACAGCATCCCCAGGCCCCAGCGGCTCACGAAAAGAATCAGCGGACACAATACCAACGGATGGTACACCTTCATGAAACGCCAGCCATAACCATTGCTTTCCATGTTGTAGGAAAAATAGTAGTACCACACAATAGCCCCCACAAGCCCCAGCCAGACCAGCACCAGCAGCGCCATCCGGCCAGCCTTCACGCCAGCCTGGGTGGTATCCACAATCAGGTAAGGTCGCAATTTCAGGCTTTTATCAATCATCAGGTGGATAATCCGGCCTTTTTCATAGCGCATTTCTCCGGGCCTCGAATCAGCCAGTTCCAGATTTTCTGTGATTTCTGTACCCACAAAATTACGCAGACTGAGCGTCATCTTCTTCATTATCATATCACCGTTCAAGTGTTTACCGTCCTTACTATCCACAATACGCGCTTCACGTTTTTCACCTTCGCGCAACAGATAGCTGACATTCTGTTTCATTTTAAACGGCAACAGTATCCAGTTACGGAACCACCGCAGTACCAGTATTCCCCAGAGTATCAATGATAACAGCAGCCACGTAATGGCCAGCCAGGGGCTGGTATCTGTGAGGCCTTCCCGTGTGTTATAATAAATCAGCATGGGAAACGGGATAGCAAAAAAGAGCATGTATACTACCCAGAAATATGACCAGAATCCTTTCATGATACGAATTTAAACTAAAACGGTCAATATTAACTTTTCCTTTACGAAAGCGTTTATATCTTTCCGTTATGCGGACACTGAGGCATATCGTTTTGTTGGCGCTGCTGCTGTTGGCATTGTCGCACGTGCATGCCCAGAGCCCTGTGCAGGGAACGATCTTCCGGGAAGACAGCATACCTGCAGCGGGTATAACGGTACTGAATAAACGTACACAGTCCGCCGTCATCAGCGATGAACAGGGACGCTATCAACTGAACGCACGAAAAGGCGACACCTTGCTATTGAAAGCACTGGGTTTTGTGCCACTGCTTTACATCGTCAGCAAGGACAGAACAAGCGTTACCCATCAGCTGCAATCCCAGCCACTGGAGCTGAAAGCCATCAACATTATACATTACAACTATCTGCGCGATTCGCTGCGTCTGCGGCAGGAGTTCAGGAGAGAATTCGACTTCCGCCGCCCGCGATGGAATGAAGTGATTGTCTCTGCCGGGCCATTGATCGCTGTTAATATCAATCAGCTATACAAAGCGGTATCTTTCAACAAGAATAAAAAGAAGGAAAAATTCAGAAAAATACTGCTGGACAAGGAAAAAGAAAACCTGGTGGAACAAAAGTTTAACCCTTCGCTGGTACAACGCCTTACCGGAATGGACGGCGACAGCCTTTCGCAGTTTATGCTGCGATATCAGCCATCGTATGATTTCGTAAAAGACATCAGTGATTATGATTTGTACGTCTATATCAGGCAGCAGTATAATGAATTCAGACAATCAGCCACAAAATAACCAGCCCTCTCTGACAAACCGAAAAATCCATATAGTTCACCAGGAAATTTATAACACAATTTCTTAATTTACCGACAAATAGTTGTCCTGGTATGCACCACTCATTGCTCCTTGTCCTTACTTTGTTGTTTGTAGTCTTTATGCTGGTGATGCTGGGCCAGCGGTTAAAGATCTCTTATCCTATTTTCCTGGTGCTGGCGGGACTTGGAATTGGTTTTATTCCTGGTTTGCCGAAGATAGAAATAGACCCCGACCTTGTTTTTACGATTTTCCTGCCACCTTTGCTATATGAAGCCGCCTGGTATACTTCCTGGAATGACTTCTGGAAATGGAAGCGGCCTATTATGATGCTGGCTTTCGGCGCAGTTATTTTCACGTCCTGTATTGTCGCGTATGTTTCCCATTCGATGATACCCGGGTTTACGCTGGCGCTGGGCTTTCTGCTGGGCGGCATTATCTCTCCGCCGGATGCAGTGGCAGCGACCAGCGTATTGAAGCACCTGAAAGTCCCTAAGCGGGCCATGACCGTCCTCGAAGGCGAAAGCCTGATCAACGACGCATCCAGCCTGATTATTTTCCGGTTTGCCGCGTTGGCGGTGGTCTCCGGGCAATTTGTGATACATCAGGCTATCAGTGATTTCTTTTTATCCGCCGGCATGGGCATCCTGATAGGACTTGCAGTGGCAAATATCATGTATGCTATTCACCGATGGCTGCCTACCACGCCCAGTATAGACTCTGCACTTACGCTGATGACGCCATACTTTATATACCTGGCGGCGGAGCAGTTTCATTTTTCCGGTGTACTGGCTGTTGTTAGCGGAGGACTGTTCCTCTCCTACCGCTCACATGCCATCTTCCCGGACGGCGCCACCCGTATGCAGATGCTGGGGGTATGGAGCACACTGATCTTTGTGCTTAATGGCATCATTTTCATGCTGATAGGGCTGGAACTGCCCACTATCGTGCATGCGCTGGGCGACTACTCCATCGGCGATGCTATCCGGTATGGACTGGTGATTGCTTTCCTTACTATACTGGTGCGGTTGTTCTGGGTATATCCGGGCGCTTTCATTCCGCGGATGCTGAGCAAAAAAATCCGGACACAGGAAGCCAGTCCGGGCTGGAAAGGGCCGCTGGTAGTAGGATGGGCAGGCATGCGCGGCGTGGTCTCACTGGCGTCCGCTTTATCTGTCCCGTTACTGTTCCCCCACCGTAACCTGATTGTGTTTATCACTTTTATCGTGATTCTGGTGACGTTGGTATTTCAGGGGCTCACGCTTCCCTGGCTTATAAAACTCATTAAAGTGGGTGAGATAGATGATATTACACCATTGGCGGAACAGGAAGCAGGCATGCGCCTCGCGATGATGAAAGTGGCCCTTCAGCGGCTGGAAGAGAAATATTCCTTTGAAGCAAACGACAATGAACTGGTCGGTTTTCTCAAAAAAGACCTGGAACATAATATCAGCAGCACTTCCGCGCGATTGGAATCACTGGAATGTGACGATACCGAAAAAACCGAAGTGGAACTGTATCATGCCGTGCTAATGGATATTTACGCACAACAACGGCAGGAACTGTTCAGGTTACGGCAGCACAACACCTTTAGCGATGAGGTGATCCGCAGCCAGGAGACGCAGCTGGACCTTGATGAAATGAAAATCCGACACCCCGGTCACGAATAAACGTTGCCTTATGAAACTAACGCTCACCCGTACACGGTTGTTAACGTTCCTCTTCATGATAGCGGTAGTGCTGAAAATAATCTCACTACTGGTATCAGGCCATGAACATCCTCTCACCGATAAAATTTTATCGGGGCTTACGCTCGATCTGTTGTTATTACGTTTGATCATACTGGTACACGGCGCCTACGGCCATTATCAGCAACTCAGGCAACAATATCCGTTACAGGATTTCCCGGAATTACTATCCGCAGCACTGCAGCCCCTGATCAGAAATGATAAAGTATGCCGTGTGTTGGTAACAGAAACCACGCTGGCGTACTACGCCATATTCAGATGGAAAAAGCAGGCATCGACGCCTGCTTTTTCCTGGTACAGCCGGCAGGGAGCCGCCGCCGTATATGGCATTTTTATTTTTCTGTTATTACTGGAGATGACCGGCATGGGATTGTTATTATCCCGGCTGAATTATCCTGTATTACACCCGGGTAATGCTGGCCGCAGGTGCCTATTCCGTTGTATTTCTGCTGGCGCACCTGAAGGCAATTTGTTATCGGCCTGTACAACTGGATGATAACTGCATCCTGCTTCGTTATGGCATCATCACATCATTACATATCCCGTTTGATCAGGTGAGGGCTGTCAGGGATTTGCGAAGATTGCCTCCGGCCGACAATACTGTCCTGCAGCTTTCCCTGCTGAAAGCTTTTGAGCCGGGGAATGTGGCACTAGAGTTAAAACAACCCATTTCGTTGTACTTGCTTTTTAAACAAAAGAAAGCAGTAAAACAATTTATCTTCCGGCTGGACGACCCCGCCTCTTTCAGGAAAGCACTGGAGTCACGGATTACTTGCTGATAACCTTGTCCAGCGCAAAACCGTTGTATTTGATAAATACCAGCAGCACCGCAAAAAATGCTGCATGTATCATCTGTGAAGGCAGGGCGCCCCAGTCTTCTATCAGGGTGGTGCCTAGTATCAGCATAATCATAACCACCGCACCGGCAATGAGCGACAAGCGGGTAAACAGCCCAAGTATCAACAGCAGCCCTATCACAAACTCCGCAATAGGAAGAATATAGCTGAAAGGCACTACCAGGGCGCCGGGCAACATGGATTTTTCAAAAGAAGCCGTCATCCAGTGGCTGAACCCGTTCAGCTTGGGAAGCCTTACCAGGCCGTGGCCAAACATGCTGGCTCCTACCGCCAGCCTTAACAGTACAAAGGCAATTGTGTTGTTTTCCATTACAGTAATTTTATATATCAAAGATCAGCATCTCCCTGTAAAATTCTTTGTACAAATTCTGGATCATTCAGTAATTTTATAAGATGATACAGGAGAATTTATACCAGCCTTTTGAGATCGAATACCGGGAATGTACCGAGTGCCCTATAGATGCACACAAACACAATTTTTTCGAACTGGTGTACATCGTGGAAGGCAGTGGAGTACAGTGTGTTAACAAGAACCAGCTGCCCTACAGCGCCGATAAACTGTTTCTGGTGATGCCGCAGGACTGCCATTCGTTTGAAGTAAAGGACAGTACTAAATTTTTCTTTATCCGCTTTAATGACGTCTACCTGAAAAACCAGCCCAAGGAATGGATACAGCAGCTGGAATTTATTTTCCAGAACAACAACCACCTGCCGGGCTGCATCCTCAAAAACAAAACCGACAAACCGCTGGTAAAATCACTGATAGAAGCACTTATCCGGGAACAGGTAAATCAACAGCCCTATCATAAAGCCCTATCACAGCAGATGGTCAACACTATACTACTTGTGGTGGCACGGAATATCTCCAGCCAGTTGCCCGAACCCTCACGGCAACCGGGCAAAAGCGACGCATCGCTAAATATACTGCACTATATCCACGAAAATATATATTCTCCTGAAAAATTAAGGGCCGAACAGATCGCCACCCACTTTAATATATCACCGACCTACCTGAGTGAGTACTTCAAACGTAACAACGGCGACAGCCTGCAACAATATATCATGCAGTACAAGCTAAAGCTGGTGGAAACAAGGCTGCAATACAGCAGCATGCGGGTAGGGGAAATAGCGTATGAACTGGGCTTTACCGATGAAAGTCACCTGAACAGAATGTTCAAAAAATACAAAGGGGTCAATCCATCCGCATTCAGAAAGGAATTGCAGTTACAATTGCAACCTGGCTGATCATGCAACAAAAAAGCGCCCGCAATGGCGGACGCTTTTTAATTTCTTACAGTTACTATTCTTCGTCTTCTTCATCTTCGCTGCCGTCGTCTTCCAGCCATTCCATGTAAGAGTAGTACCAGTCTTCCAGTTGTTCAAGCAATTCCTGTTTCTTTTCCGGAGAATCTTTGTAGAACGCTTCCACGTCATCAATTTCTTCAACGATGTCGATGTAAGCAGTTTCTTCGTCTTCTTCTACACGTTTGGCAAAGAAGCGGGGTTTCTCGGTATGAAAAATATATTCATTTTCCGGATCTGTAACAGGATCGTCTGCGATCAGAAATTTAGGTAACTGTGCCATAGTGGTATATTTTCGTTTAAATGATGCTGGTTACAAAAGTAGGTATTTCTTTCACGCGTCCGTAACATCTACCGCTTTTATTTATGGCGGAATTTTTACATCTTTATAGTCGGTTAAACCCATACCATATGCAAGAATACTGGACAAGATGGGAAAATTGGATGAGACAGCAGGCCCCCAGGCTGCTCAATGTACTAAACCCCGGGGCACCCTACGGTGCGATGGAATCGCTTGAAAAACTCACAGAAACAGCTATCCCGGCTGATTTCAAGGATTTCTACGCCATCCATGACGGTCAACATAAAGCCCGGCCCGGCCTGATAGATGGCGACCAGCTGTTACCAGTGGAAGAGATCACCAACAAATGGCACTATTGGCACGACCTGGTCGCTTCCGGCACCTACACGTATAACGACGAGCCTATTGCGTCCGAGCCCGACACCGGCATCCGGGCCGACTGGTGGAATCCCCACTGGCTACCCTTTACAGCCGATGGCTTCGGCAACTTTCTCTGCATAGACCTCGACCCTGCCCCCGAAGGCAACTATGGTCAGATCATCACCCTCTGGCACGATGACGGGCACCGTGAAATCGTAGCTCGTTCCTTCCGGGAATGGATCAATAACTACCTTGACGCCCTCGAAAGAGGGGATTATATTTTTGTTAAGAAGTGGGGCATCGTACATAAAAACACCACTTTCAACTACAACGACTGATATTGTAGCGGACTGCTGCCTGTCCACCGCCGGAAAGCACGGGTAAAGGCGCTCATTTCATTATACCCCAGCATATACGAAATATCTTTCAGCGGATAACTACCCGCAGAGATATAATACAACGCCAGTGATTTCCTCACCGCATCGGCGATCTCCTGATATTTCACCCCTTCTTCTTTCAGCTTACGTTGCAGGCTCCGTGGGCTCAGGTTAAAATTAGCCGCCATCTCTTCCAGCGATATAATGCCCAGATAAGAGTTGGCCAGCAGGTAATTATACACCCTCGTCTGCAGGTTATTCACCGTTTTTGATGGCTGCTGCGCCATGGACGCCACTTTCTTTAACAACATATTTTGCAGTTCATAGTTGGCCGATAGGATCGGCTCTTCCCAATAACGGGCGTCAAACACCAAAGCGTATTCACCGGCACGCTTTACCGGCCTGCAACGGAATATCTGTTCATATGCTGTTATGTCCGGTACATTATAAGGCAGTCTCACTGCCAGCGGCGCAATTTTCTCCAGCATCAGGCCCGTCACTTCATGAATGGTAATGACCATCAGCAGCTCCATGAGGTTCCTGAAGGCCATCGTAGGCTCGTTAATATTACCCGCAGCCGGGATAAACCGCACGGTGAAGTTTTTATTGTTCCTCGCGATCTCCAGCCGGCACTGGTCTGTCAGGTGGCCCGCCAGCGCCGCCGCGTGTGTCAGCGCCTCTCCCACAGTAGCGCTGGTCTGAACGATCTGGCCTACTATGCCTAACGCTGCCGGCTGTACGGAAGCAGCAAAATGCAACGCAAACAGCGGGTCCCCTGACAGCTGCGCCCCATGCAACCATAGTGCGTCCAGCTGCTGCTGCGTGACCGGCGGCGCATCAGTTTTCTTTAATGTTTTCAGGTTGATGCCTGCCAGCTGACAGAGCTTTGCTGCATCTATATCGCGCTGCACAGCATAAGCGATGACGGCTAATACTATTTGTTTCATAGGTTAAAGTTATTTATCCCTCACCGGATAAAAAACAGGTTGTCGTGAAATGACAAGCGTTTGTCGTGAAATGATAAACATACAGGATGATAGTGGTAGTAGCTTTGTATCATCAAACAAACAATAAACCATCACACAAAAAACGATAATCATGGAAAATCAGACTTTATCCGTAGTAAAAGCATTCGTAGCAGCAGTACAGCAGGTAGATCTCGAGAAACTAGGCTCATTGCTCCACCCTGAAATCAAATGGCAGCAACCGGGCACTAACCGTTTTTCCGGTACTAAAAGCTCTGCCGGCGAAGTGTTCCAGATGGTGGGCGGCATGTTCGAAGTTTCTGCCAATACCATGACGCTGGCGGAGGTGAAATCCATCACTGTTAATGGTGACCAGGCAGCGGTGTTATTAACCTGGAAGGCGACCAGGCCAGGCGCCACGCTGGACACTGATAACGTAGACGTATATACGGTGAAAGACGGCCAGATCATAGCAGCCAAAATATTCGCAGCAGATCCGGCGCATGAAGATCAGTTCTGGGGAAACTAAGGGCCATCCCCGGAATAGCACAACCCTTCAGGAAACGGGCTTCCTGAAGGGTTGTGCGTTATTAAAATGGAATACAGGAATAATTAAGACAAGTGCAATAACCAATTGTTAGAACCAACGTTTCTTCTTCACCTGACGACGTTCTTCATCAGTAGGATATACCGGGTCTACTATTGCCTGACGCAGCATTACCCCGCCAACCTTACCGGAAAGACTGGTATTGTTTGTCAGGTCCTGCGACTTTATTATGGCAACAGCTCCCATTGTAAAGTTACAGCGTATGATAGTGCCAGTCGCCACCACTACTAATTCCGGCAAATTGTAAGTCTTCATGGGCTGTGTCACCGTGTCTTCCGGCACTGGCGCCAGCTGCATTTGCACTTCTTCCAGGCCGCGCGCTTCCGCATAACTATGGTTGGCAATCCCGGTGATAAGACCGGCTGTCAACACCAAGGCTGGTAAAAAATTTTTGCGGGGAGAAGCCGGTGGGTTGATAAGTCTGTTCAGCTGGTTATCCTGAAAACGGCCACAAACCTTTCCCCTGCTGTTATTGATAACAGCAAAAATTTCAGCATCCGTCATGAAGGAGAAGTCTATTACGGTTTTAGCACAACTATCGCAGTGTTTACCCGCAGCAGTATTGGTCATTTTATCCCAATTCTCCCCGCAAGGTGTAGGAACAGACAGGTACAGACCATTCGAATATCTCATAGACACAGGTTATCGTTAATCAATATACGAAAAAGTCCTGATACCGCCACGGGGAAAATCCCCGACATTATCTTCCAACATAAAAAAGAAATATTTGTAATTAACTATCTTTCAAACGGCAGGCTTTTATAAACAGGAATGGCATCAAAATTGAATTTACAAGCACTACAATCATGTTTTTAAACTATAAAAAGACAATAATCATGAGAGCTCCAAAAACAATTTCCGCCGCGCTGTTCGCCCTCGCTTTTGGCGCAGTGGCTACCTTGCCTGCACAGGCTGTATTTGCACAAAACAAACTCGACAGCACCGCTAAAAAAGTAGGCAATAAAACAGCATCCATCGCCGTAAAAGGCGCCTCCGCCGTTACAGATAAAATTTACAAGGGCAAAGAAGGCCCGCACGGAGAAACGGTATACATCAACAGAAAAGACCAGAAATACATTGTGGACGAAAAAGGCAAGAAAGTATACCTGAAACCTTCACAGATTCATAATAAGAAAGAGTAGTTTGTAAGTTAAAATTGTGTTCCAAAACCGTCGGGATAGTTTTCCCGGCGGTTTTTTATTTTTCCGGCAGAAACAGAATCATGAAATTATCAAGCCCTTATTCATAGCGCAAAGCCTCTATCGGGTCCAGGCGGGAGGCTGCCTGCGCCGGATAATAACCGAAGAAAACACCGGTAAGCGCACACACCATAAAAGACAGGATGATAGACGATTCTGACACAATAGTAGGCCAGCCCAGTGTCAAAGTAATTACTTTGGCGGTGGTAAGCCCCAGGATCACCCCGATAATACCACCGGTAACACTGATGATAATAGCCTCCACCAGGAACTGTAACAGGATATCGATCCCTCTCGCGCCAATGGACATACGTAGTCCTATCTCCCGCGTACGTTCCGTTACCGACACATACATAATGTTCATAATCCCGATACCGCCAATGACCAGCGAAATACCAGCTATGGCCGTCAGCAGTATCGTCAGCAGACTGCTGGTGGAGCTCAGTGTTTTGATCAGTTCCTCCATGGTACGGACCTGGAAGTTATTTTCATCGGCCGGGCGGAGCCGGTGTGTTTCCCGCAGTATATCTGTGATCTCGTCGGTAGCCTGCGCAGAAGTGCCTTCGCTCACAGCAGAGGCATAGATGCTCTGAAAATAGATGGTGGCCAGAATTCGCTTCTGTACAGTGGTATAGGGCGTAAGAATAATATCGTCCTGGTCCTGTCCGAATGAGCTCTGTCCTTTAGGCACTAATGTGCCGATCACCTGCAGCGGAATGGAATTGAGCCGGATTACTTTTCCCACCGGGCTTTCACCGCTGGGAAACAGGTTGTTGATCACCGTTTGTCCGAGCACACATACTTTTGCGGCTGTGGCCACGTCGGCATCTGTGAAACTAACGCCATCGGCTATCTCCAGTTTCCGGATATCGAAATAGGATGGCGCCACGCCCTGTAAGCTGGTAGGCCAGTTCAGCGCTCCGTAGATAGCCTGCCCTTTGGTGGCGGAAACAGGCGACACCGCACTTACATGCTCAGCGTTTTTCTGTATGGCTTTCACGTCCACAATAGTGAGCGACTGAAAACTGGCCCCTTCGATGCGCACACCGCCGGACACGTTACTGGACGGCAGTATCGTGATCATGTTAGACCCCATGGCGCTCAGCTGTGACTGGATACTTTCTTTGGAGCCTTCCCCGATGGCCACCATGGCAATCACCGCCGCCACACCGATAATAATACCGAGCATGGTAAGGAAGGCCCGCAGCTTATTACGCTGCAAAGCCCTTAAAGCGATCCGTATGAGGTTGATAGCACTCATGCTGTCATATTAATAATCATCCGCCGGCGGCAGCGCTTCCAGCGCTTCTTTAGCCGAACGTACATTTTCATTAACGGTATCTTTTACCACCTTGCCGTCGCGCAGCATCACCGTACGGCTGCTGAAAGCGGCGATGTCCGGCTCATGGGTGACAAACACTATGGTTTTACCTTCTTTGTTAAGCTCCTGCATCAGTAACATGATTTCGTAGGATGTGCGCGTATCCAGGTTGCCTGTCGCTTCGTCCGCCAGTATCATCACCGGCTGGTTCACCAGCGCACGGGCAATGGCCACCCGTTGCTGTTGCCCGCCGGAAAGCTGGCTGGGCGTATGGTCCAGCCGGTCGGCCAGCTTCACGGCCTCGAGGGCCTTAACGGCCTTATCTTTTCTCTCCGAAGCCGACAGGGAAGGGTTGTAGAACAAAGGCAGCTCCACATTCTCCAGCGCGGAAGTACGGGGCAGCAGGTTATAAGCCTGAAACACAAATCCGATCTTGCGGTTGCGCAGCCGTGCCAGCTCGTTACGGGAAAGATTACCCACGTCCACGCCGTCCAGCAGGTAGTTGCCGGCCGTAGGCTTGTCAAGGCAGCCCAGCAGGTTGAGCAGCGTGGTTTTACCTGAACCACTGCTTCCCATAATGGTCACAAACTCACCGGCATGGACATCGAAGGAGACGCCTTTCAGCGCCCGGACCGTTTCTGTGCCCATTACAAATTCACGCTTTATCTGCTGAAGCTCGAGGATTTTGTTGTTCATCGCCTGCGCCCTCCTCCCATCCTGGGCAAGAACGGGCTTTTGTTGCCGGCTGCGGCCGCAGGGCCGGTGCTGCCGTTGACGGCCGTCACTACTATGTCCTGCGGCGTCAGTCCGTGTATGACTTCAATCTGCGTATTATCATTCAAACCGGTACGGATATGTTTCTGCAACAGGGTATCTCCACGCAGCACCCACACATAATTGGACGACCCTACCCTTTGCACGCTTTTGAACTTACCGGTAGTATCGGCAGGTGTGGCACGCCGTTGCTGCCTGCCTACAGCGCTGACGATCACATAGTCTTTCAACAGCGCTGAGTCCGGGCGGAATTTGAGGGCTTTCACCGGCAACAGCAATACACTGTCCTTTTCCGCGGTGTAGATAGTCACGTTGGCCGTCATGCCCGGTTTCAGCTTCATGGATTCATTGGAGGCGTTGATGATGGTGTTATACGTGACCACGTTTGACGATACGGAAGGTTGCAGCCGTATTTCCTGTACTTTGCCGGCAAACACATCTTCCAGATATGCATCAACGGTAAAGGTTACACGCTGTGAGTCTTTCACGTTACCGATGTCGGCCTCGTCCACACTGGCCTCTACCTGCATTTTCGTAATATCCTTGGCGATCACAAACAAGGTAGGCGTATTGAAACTGGCCGCCACCGTTTGTCCTACGCTCACGCTCCGGTTAAGCACAACACCGTTGATCGGGGAGATAATATCTGTAAACGAGAGGTTTTTCAGGGCCGATGCCAGCTGTGCATTCACACTGGCCACCTGTGCTTTTGCCTGCCCAAGCTGATTGTAAGCCACGTCATAGTCCGCTTTGGCAATAGCGCCTGTTTTATACAGCAGTTCCTGCCGGTGGAAATTGTTGTTCTGATAATCCAGGTTCGACTGGGATACCTGCAGATTGGCCCGGTACTGGTCTACCTGTGCCTGAAACAATACTTTGTCCAGTTCACCCAGCTTCTCTCCTTTTTTTACCTGGGAGTTAAAGTCCACATACAGGTACTTCAGCGTACCGGACACCTGGGCGCCCACCGCAACAGTGTCTACCGGTTGTATGGTGCCGGTGGCAGTAACGGTGGTGGCTATATGACCATAGGTGGGTTGGACGGTATCAAACGCTATCGGCTGACGCTTCTTCCTGATAAAAACAAACCAGATGACCAGCGCCACCAGCAGGATAACCGCCACGATGATAACCTTTTTATATTTTCTCATACGTCAATTGCATTTATAGTTTTACAGGTACGCCCCTGTAAAAATCATATATCCTGATTGTCAATGCCGCATTGTATTTAGCCTGTATATAAGCCTGAAAAGCCTGTATGTACAGGTTTTTCTGTTGAAGAAAGTCTACCATATTGGCCACGCCTACTTTCAGCTGTTCGGTAGCGATACGGTAACTTTCCGTCGCATAACGCAGTTGCTCCACGGACGCATCATACTGGCCCTGTGCGTTCTGCACATTGATATAGGCCTGTTCCACCGTCTGCGACAGGTTTGTGCGTGTATCCTTCAGCGTTAGTTTCGACTGATCTACCTCCAGTTTGGATTTCTCCACATTGGTTTTGTTGAGCCTGCGGGTGAATATGGGGACAGACAGCGTAAGGCCTATTTGCTGATAGAAGTTATTGTCCAGTTGCTTGAAAAAGTTGTTTGCAGGGTCTCTGAGGTAAGAGCTGCCCAGTGCGCCGCCGGCGCTGAGTATAGGCAGGAACCCCGCCCTGGCTTTGGCCAGGTCCAGCGATGATACATCGACACCCAGTTCTGCGCTTTTTACTTCCGGCCTGTTGGCCAGCGCGGTGTCCTGCGCTGCCTGTAGCGGTACTACCAGATGGCTGGACACCAGCGTGTCCGGCGAAAAGATATCAAAATCGTAGGGGCTGGGCAGTTGCAATAATTGTTTGAGCGTCAGTTTATTGAGCCGGTGTTGATTTTCAGCGGTAACGAGATTATAACGGTCTGCGGCGAGTTGCGATTGCAGCGACGCCAGGTCTTTCAGGGCGATGCTTCCCACATCATAGCGTTGTTGTGCCTGTTGCACCTGTGCTTCAGAGGTGGTAACGAGATCTTTCACATAAACGATATTTTCCCGGGCCAACAGGATATTGAGGTAAGCCTGTGTAATCTGGATGGTCATGTTATTGACCTGCTGCGCGATGTTGAGGTCCGCCACCTGTGTCAGCAGTCCTTTTTGTTTGATGTCGTAGTTGAGGTATCCGCCCTGATAGAGGGTGACATTGGAATTGACGGAGTAGTTTCCGGAGAATGCGCCTTCATAGGGCATATTACCACTGGCCGTGAGGGTTTTACGGCCTGTCAGCGTTTGGGACGCCGAACCGGTAAGATTGGGCAACCTGGACGCTTTTGACAGCAGGAGGTCCTGTTCGCTGCTCATCCGGCTCAGCCGAAGGCTGTTGAGCTGGATGTTGTTTTGCATGGCGTAGTTCAGACAATCCTGTAGACTCCAGATAGCCGGCAGCGACGTTTGTGCGCTATCCTGGGCCATCAGCGGATTGTTGTAATACGTCCATAAGGACAGACATAACAAAGTAACAAACCGCCGGGGAAACATCATCGTGTAATCATTGCTGTTAGTAAAAAAGCTAATGACAGATACGGAGTTAAATAGTTATCCTAATATAACAAAAAACGAAGACCCGGGCAAAAAATACCCGGGCCATCGTTTTTTCATTCGTTATACTTAATCCTACTATCCTTTGTTAAATGGCATTTTTGAAAGTGGCGTTCATCCTGCCGGTACCTTCAGGAGGCCCCTGTTGCCAGTCTTCGTCATATCTCACGAAAAAGGCCATCCAGATGGTCCTGGACCAGCGCATCAGCACCGGCTGAAGGCATAGCAGCAGTATGCCGTTAAAGCCCAGCCACCAGTAGATACTGTTGTCGTAGATAGAAAAGCCGACAAACAGCCACCAGGCAATCAGACTGGCCACACAGACAGCGATTGAGAGCGCATAGCTCACATAGCCGGTACCGTAGTAAAACCCTACCTCCACTTCTACCTGCTGACCGCATTCCGGACATTTTTCCGGCATCTTCATACAGTTCTTCAGGTCATAGGGGTTTTTGCTGAGGAAAATAGAACCTCTTCTGCAGCGTGCACATTTGTTGGTGAATACGCTTTTGAAAATGTTCGGTTTCTCATGTTTTTTATCTGCACACATATATTGAAGCTTTTATTGTCAGGAAATATTCTTCCGGAATTCTTCAGGTGTCACGCCTTCATATTTCTTGAAGAACTTCGTGAAGTAGGAATTATCGCCAAAGCTCAGCTGGTAGGCAATTGTAGAGATACTGATATCTACATTGATCAACAATCTTTTTGCTTCCAGCAACACCCGGTCGCGGATAATTTCCCCGGCCGATTTGCCCAGCATATGCCGGCAGAAAGCGTTGAGATAATTGGGTGTTACATACAGCAGCGCAGCATAGTCTTTCGGCAATCTCAGCTGCATATAGTGCTGCTCCACCAGTTTACGGAAATTGCGCAGCAACACATAGTTGTGCGGCGGCTCCTGCGGGGAACCACTGTTGCGTGTCACCCGGCTGACTTTCACAAACATCTCCAGCATGAGAAGCCGTAACATATCATGACTGTAGGCCTCGGTACCGTCCATTTCCAGCAGCATTTTTTCAAACAATGCCACTACACGGGCCCTGGCTTCCTCCGGCAGCATCACCACACCCTCAGCACTTACACCGCTGAAAAACGGGAACCGCTCCACATAGCCGGCATCCTGCAAAAAAGCATTAAAAAAACCAGCCGCCACATTCACCACATATCCTTCAATCTGTCCTTCAAAAAACCAGCTGTGCACCTGCCCCGGCACCATAAAGTACAATTGACCGGGTTCTACCGGAAAACGCTCAAAATCGATCGTATGGGAACCTCTTCCACCGGTAAAAAATGCCAGGTGGTAAAAAGAATGCCGGTGCGGGAATTTGATGTCCGGATGTGCAGCCAGGTAGTCGGTAAATCTTGCCACCAGAATCTCTTCTGAAGCGGGTTTACCCATTCCCAGCGAACAGATGTCATATGTATGGATATGTGCCTTTGACATGATATCACAAAGGTACAGGGCGGACGGGGAAATTGATTGTGTTATATGGGGCTTCAATGGTACTTTTTACCTATTACACATATTTGCGGATTTTTTATTATATTAAAAAACCCAGGGCTTCAGCCCTGGGCTACGTTCTGTTTTAGATTTGTTTTAAGGTGGAGTTTAATACTATGCTGTAAAACCATTAGCGAAAAACGGCTCTGATGCCTTACGCCATCAGAGTTTTGACTAAGATGTTAAACGGCAGTTTATAGTTGAAACACTAACCCATTAATAAGAAATATCACTAATAAACACGCCTGAAACAGAACGTAGCCCAGGGCTTCAGCCCTGGGACAGATTATTTCACGTATTTCATCAGCCAGTTGTCCATTTCCCACAGCATGTGCAGGATGCTTTCCTTAGCGGCATAGCCATGGCTTTCCTGTGGCAGGAACACCAGGCGGGCGGTGCCTCCGTTGCCTTTCAGGGCGTTATACAGCCTTTCGCTCTGGATAGGGAAGGTACCGGAGTTATTGTCTGCTTCGCCATGGATCATGAGCAGCGGCGTTTTCAGCTTGTCAGCGTAGGAAAACGGCGACATTTTATAGTATACGTCGGGCGCCTGCCAGTAGGTGCGTTGCTCATTCTGGAAGCCAAAAGGCGTCAGGGTACGGTTATAGGCGCCGCTACGGGCGATACCGGCCTTGAACAGGTTCGTATGTGCGAGCAGGTTAGCTGTCATAAATGCGCCATAGGAATGGCCGCCAACAGCGATACGGTCCTTGTCGCCAACACCCATTCCGGTAATTTTATCCACTGCTGCTTCGGCGTTCATGACCAGCTGCTCCACGAAGTTGTCATTCGGTTCTTTATCCCCTTCCCCTACGATCGGCATTTCGGTGGCGTCCATCACGGCGAAGCCGCGGGTTACCCAGAAAATAGGAGAACCGTAGGTCACCCGGGTGAACCTATAGGCGGAACCTCTTACCTGTGCCGCATCGGAAGCGGATTTGTACTCGCGGGGATATGCCCACATCAGTACCGGTAACCGGCCGTCTTTTGCGGCATCGTATCCTTTGGGCAGGTACAACATGGCAGTGAGGTCTACGCCGTCTTTACGTTTGTATTTCAGCAGTTGCTTCTGCACACCTTCCAGTAGAGGCTGCGGGTGCGGGAAATTGGTCAGCGCTATAGCAGCAGATTTCTTTTTCAGGTTCTGCAGGTAATAATTCACTGGTGTCGACGCTGATTCGCGGGCCACCACGATCACTTGTTTGGCCGGGTCTATCACTTCCGCCACCTGTTCGTAGTAAGGTGCCTGAGAACGCCACAGGATGTTCTGTTTTCCGTTTTTCAGGCTGAAGCTGGAGAGGAACGGACGGTCACCTTCCGGTGAAGCGCCTGGCGCGATCATCAGCAGTTCGCTGGCCGGAGACACATACAGTACGGATCTGTTGTATTCGTTTTTCACCATAACCGGTTCACCGGGATCGTTGTAGCGGTCATTCACAGAGCGGTCAATGATGGCCACCGGGTCTTGTCCGGGATGGGACGGGGCGATGCGGCTGATTTTAATGGTCTGTTTGGTGCTGTTGCCTTCTGTCACGAGGGCCAGCTGGCTGTTGCCCCAGATAAGGCCGTCGAAGCGGTCTTTTGTTTTCACCAGTTCTGCCGGTGCGGCGGTGAACGGAGCATCGAGGGTGTATACCACATCGCGGAAAGGCACTTCTTTTTTAGGATCACCGCCATCGAGGGCCTGTATCCAGCAGATGGTGGCCGGCGCGTCGTTGCGCCACTGATGGCCACGGGGATAATTGCTGGTAGCATCGAAGCCTTTGGGCCGTACTTCATCCAGCGGATTTTTGGCGAGTTGTTTTACCAGAGCGCCCTGAAGGTCCCAGATGCTGATCTCTGAAGGGAAACGGCCTGCCCCCACGAGGTAAGAGTAAGGGCGGCTCAACTGGCGTACCAGCAAATATTGTTTATCAGGAGATGGTGTGATATCAGTATATACAGCAGGTTTACCGATGACTTTTTCGCCGGCGGCGCTGATGATGACAGGTTCTGACTGGAAATAGTAGTCGAACAGCTGTTCGTCGTAAGGATTTTTCAGCATGTCCTGGTAGGTGGCTGCCGGAGCGGCTTTACCGGAAGTTTGCTGCACGGTAGGGCCTTCCGGCGCCAGCGGTTTTTCCGGTGCAGTGCCGATGCCGGCAGGTACAGACAGTACCAGTATGCGGTCTTCATCCATCCAGCGGAAAGCACCGCCAAAGGTATCGTTCAGGCGGCGGGTGCTGATTTGTTTTGCTTCACCGGTGGCCACATCCGCCTTCCACAGCGTGATGCTGTTGTTGGTGGTGACGGTGAAAGCGAAGCTCTTTTTCAGCGGAGACCAGGTAACGTTGCCGATGCGGGCGCCCGCAGGCACGCCTGTCACGGCATATTCCCTTTTACCGGTGATTTCTTTGATGCGGATACCCGTTACATAGCTGGCGCGGCTCGGGCCAAAATTAGCAGGATTGATGCGGTAGCCGGCCAACCGGTATTCCGGCTGTGACAGTTCTTCGATGGTAGGGAATCCGGTGCGGTCCATGATGAGCATCAGGTCGCCCCTGCTGAAGTTGACAGCGGGGGAAGGAGCGGCCATGGCCAGTTCTACAATGCTTTGTGCAGGTGTCTGGTATTTCAGCGCATCCTGTGCATAGGCACGGAAGGTGATGAACACAGACAGTGTCAGTACTAATTTTCTCATACAGCAGTTTGATTCTGAAAAAATGAATCCGGCCAAAATAGTACATTATTCCGTTTATCTGAAGGGTGTTATTTAAACGGTAAGGCGCCTACCGCTTCAGCGTGCCGAATAGGCGGTCCCACAGGCTGGTATAGAACCCGTAGTTATAATGTTCCTGCCGGTGATGATCATGGTGAAAAGTGGAAGTGCCCAGGTATTTTAATACCGGCCATTGCCGCATCTTTTCAGGCAGGGGTTCTATCCCCAGATGGCCGGTCATACCGAAGATCACGTTGATGGCGAGATAGATGACAATACCGTACAGGTTCATGTTGAATGGCAGCAGCACCAGCAGCCAGAGCGTGCCAAAGCTGAGAGTTTCCAATGGATGCAGCACAAACAGGTCAATAGGTACGGGGTCTGTTGCCTCATGATGCAGGCGGTGCAGCAGGCGGTATAAAAATGTCTGGTGAATGAGGTAATGGAAAACATACATGAGCAGGTCCATCACTAGAAACAGCGCCAGGGCGTCTGTGATCACGCGCCATGACAACGTTTCATGAACACGGACATGTCCGTGTTTCCACAGCCAGTACCCTGCAAAGGTGACGAGGGTATTGAGCAGGGTGGTGACGATACAGATACGCCACTGGTGGCGGGTGTAATCAAACATCTGCCGTATAGGCCGGCGCAACAGGTAGTTGCCCCAGGCCAGTACGCCAAGAACGATCAGGGCATTTTCTGTCAAAAAGAAAAACCACAGTTGCCAGACAGGTATATGAAGCAGTTGTTCAATCATTTTTTTTCGGTGCCATTCATTGGCAGTAAAATTACCAAATACCAAAATCTTTCATTACCTTTGCAAACATCTGATGATATGATGAATACAGGACCAGCACCACTAAAGCGTCAAAACCTTGCGGAAGAAGTGGCCGACAGGCTGCAGGAATTGATATTTTCCGGCAAGTACACCACCGGGCAGCGGCTGCCGACGGAACCGGAACTCATGCAACAATTTGGCGTGGGCCGCTCGAGTATACGCGAAGCGGTAAAGATATTGGCCAACAAAGGGCTGGTAAAGGTACAACAAGGGCTTGGCACTTTTGTCATATCACAGATCGGCAGCGGAGAGCCGCTGGGCCAGCGGCTGCAACGGGCTGACTTTGAGGAGCTGAACGAAGTAAGACTGCTGCTGGAAGTAAAAATTGCTGAAAGGGCTGCTATTCACCGTAATAACAAGGACATAGAAAAGATGAAAGGTTTCCTGAAGAAACGTTTCACCACAGCCACTGCCAACGAGCTGGAACCTTGTATCCAGGCGGATATCAACTTCCATACGGCGATTGCGGAAGCATCCAAAAATGAGATCATGCTGGACCTTTACCGGACGGTGGCCACCCACCTGAAAGCATCATTTGTAGCGCGCTACAGCAATACCGACTCGTTTGTGGAATCACAATCGTTGCACGACGCACTGCTGCAAAGCATCGTCGACAAAGACGCTAAAAAAGCATTGCTCTGGGCCACTAAAATCAGTACCCAAAGCAAGTAGCCGTCAGGCTGCGTTGTTTCAATGCCCGCAGCCATAATTTTTTTTAACCTTAAACATCAGATGATCTGACCTTCAAACAAGAAACCATGACCACTATTACACAGGAATCCGCTACATCGGCTTCCAAACAAGTAGCACAGCAGACGGTTTTTCCCATACTGATTGCGCTCAGCTTCACGCATCTGCTGAATGACACCTTACAGTCGCTTATACCGGCCATTTATCCCTTGGTCCGGAATACCATGAAGCTGAATTTTACACAGATAGGCCTGATCACGCTGACCTTCCAGTTGTCAGCCTCTATTCTGCAACCGCTGGTAGGCCTGTTCACCGATAAAAGGCCGCAGCCGTTTTCCCTGGCAGTAGGCATGGCCTTCAGCCTGATAGGGCTGGTGAGCCTTTCCATGGCCAATTCTCTCCCGCTGTTGCTGGTGTCTGTAGCCCTGGTAGGCATCGGTTCTTCCGTATTCCATCCGGAAGCGTCACGCCTGGCGCATATGGCCTCCGGTGGCAAGCACGGTATGGCACAGTCATTATTTCAGGTAGGCGGCAACGCCGGCAGTTCATTGGGCCCCTTGCTGGCGGCCATGATCATCGTGCCGTTCGGGCAGTTTCACCTGATCTGGTTTTCCGCACTGGCCCTGCTGGCCATCTTCGTAATGATTTACATCGGCAACTGGTACAAAAGCAATACCCACCGGATTAAACCGAAGAAAGCAGTGCAACAGCTAAAGCAGCAAAATCTGCCTCCTGTAAGGGTGGTTATTTCGCTGGGTATCCTGCTGATGCTGATTTTCTCCAAGTATTTCTACATGGCCAGCATGACCAACTACTACACCTTTTACCTGATAGACCGTTTCGGCGTATCTATTCAGAGCTCACAGGTATACCTGTTCATCTTCCTGTTTTCCGTGGCTGCCGGCACTTTCTTCGGAGGACCGGTGGGCGACCGTATCGGGCGGAAATACGTTATCTGGATATCTATTCTGGGCGCTGCGCCATTTGCGCTGCTGTTGCCATATGCCAATCTTTTCTGGACCGCCGTATTGAGTGTATTCATTGGCGTTATCCTCTCCTCCGCCTTTTCTGCCATCCTGGTATATGCGCAGGAACTGGTGCCCGGTAAAGTGGGCATGATTGCCGGCCTCTTTTTCGGCCTGGCGTTTGGCATGGCCGGCGTGGCTTCTGCCCTGCTGGGCAAGCTGGCCGATGCCACCAGTATCGGGTATGTATACCAGGTATGTTCCTATCTTCCTTTGATAGGGCTCCTGACAGGCTTCCTTCCTAATCTGGAGAAGAAAGAAAAACAATAACTTTGATTTTCGGTTTTTTGATTTTTTGATTTTCGGTTTTGAGAATTATTAAATCTCAAAACCGAAAATCAAAAAACTATTCAGTATGTGGAAAGGTATTCTGCTGGTGCTGTTGGGCGCCTGCAGCTTTGGAATTTTATCGACGATTGTCAAGCTGGGCTACCAGGAAGGTTTTACCCTGGGCGAGCTATGCAGCGTACAAGCCGGCTTTGGCATGCTGGCGCTATGGGCGCTTCACCTTATATCAGGCCGTACTACCTATGGCCTGCAGAACAGGGAAGCACGTACGTGTTTTATACTGGGCAGCTCTACCGGCCTTGTCAGCATTACCTATTATCAAAGTGTGCAATATATCCCGGCCAGTATCGCTATCATCCTGCTGATGCAGTTCACCTGGATGAGCATGCTGGCAGAATGGCTTATCTATAAAAAGCGGCCCACCGCTATTCAATGGGTGGCAGTTGCCTTTATCCTGGGCGGCACCCTGCTGGCCGGCGGCCTGTTTAACAGCAACGGCCTTCACCTCGACTGGCGGGGCATCGGGTTTGGCATGCTGGCAGCGCTCTTTTACACTACGTTCATCGTGGTCAGCGGCCGTGTGGGACAGTCCCTTACGCCGGTACTGAAGAGCGCCTGGATCGTTACCGGCGCTTTCCTGATCATCACAGTGCTGTTCCCGCCGGTTTACCTGTGGAACGGCCGGATCACTGGTACTCCCCTCTGGATGTGGGGTATGCCGCTGGCGCTTTTCGGGACAGTATTGCCGCCATTTCTGTTTTCCAAGGGCATGCCACAAACGGGCGTATCGCTGGGCGCCATTCTCAGCGCCGCAGAGCTGCCGGTAGCCACCATTGCGGCCACCCTGTTCCTGCACGAGCGGGTCACGCCGGTACAGATAGCCGGCGTTTTCATTATCCTGGCGGCCATTGTGGCGGCCAATCTGAAAAAACCAAAAGCGGCCCGTCTAAAAGCGAACTATTAAACCCATGAGGTGTTTTTTTTATTTATCTTTGCCCCCGCTATTAGAAACAAGTGACTTACGAACAGTTTTTTCATGAAAGCATTTAACTTTTTTATTCTATATCGTTTCCCGATCGGGATCGTGTTATTGGTAGCCGGTATCGCCCTTGGGTTATCGGTAGGATGGTGGGAAGCGACCGTTGTGCTGCTGATCGCCGTTATCTGCATTGTAACGCACCTCCTGTTTGGTCCTATGCGGATGGTACAGGAAGCGGTGGAAGCCGGTGACATTGAGCGTGCCACTGCGCTCATGAACAAAGTAAAATTCCCTAAACTGCTGTATAAACCGATCCGTTCTGTATACTACTTCATGCAAAGCAACATGGCCATGTACAGCAACGACCTGGACAAAGCCGAAGCGACCATCCGCCAGAGCATCCAGTCAGGCAGCCCGATGAAGGAATATGAGGGCATGCAATACTTCCAGCTGGGCACCATCGCCTATCAGAAGAACGACCTGAAAACTGCTGACCAGAACCTGAAGAAAGCCGTGCGCATGGGTTTACCTGACAAAGAAAACACCGCTGCCGCCCTGCTGACGCTGGCCTCCATTGCGATGAGCCGCCGTGACTTCAAATCTGCCAAAGAATACTTCCGCAGGGCCAAGGCGCAAAAGCCTACCACTGCGCAGATCGTAAGCCAGATCAAGGAAATGGACAAGTACATCTCCAGAATGCCTGGATGATCAGACAAACATATTTAGAAAGTAAGGCTGGATGACGTATCATCCGGCCTTCTTTTTTTTATCTTGTGCATAGTGCCGAATTCGTAATTTCGCCCCCTATGAACTTAAAAATTTACACGCTTCCCCTCCTCTTCTCTTTACCCTTTTCCGCTACAGCGCAGGATTCTGTGCCCCGGATCAGCCAGTTGAACGAGGTTTCTGTCACAGCCACCAAAGGGCCGCAAAAGGCCAGTGAAACCGGTAAGGTAGTTACCATCCTTACCCATGAGTACCTGGAGAAAAACAGCGGTAAAACGATTGCCGCCATTCTTAGTCAGCAAGCCGGTATTACCATCAACGGCGCTCAGAACAACCGGGGCACTGTGCCGGAAATATACATGCGCGGCGCTTCCAACGGCAACGCCCTGGTACTGGTAGATGGCCTCCCGGTGAGCGATGCTTCCCAGATAGCCAATTCCTTTGATCTCAATTTTATTTCACCCGAGATGGTAGAGCGGATTGAAATCCTCCGTGGCAGCCAGTCCACACTCTATGGCTCCAATGCCGTGGCTGGTGTGATCAATATCATCACCCGGAAAAAGAGCGATAAGAAAATCGGCGTAACCGCCAATACCAGCTATGGCAGCTACAACAGCTTCCTGGGCAACGTCAGCGCCTATGGCAATGCCGGCAAGTTCTCCTACCTGCTGGGCTACAAATACGAGACTTCAGACGGACTTTCTGATGCCTACGATTCCACCGGCAAAGCAGGCTTCGATAAAGACGGCTTCCGGCAGCATAGTGTATTCGCCAAACTGGGCCTGCAAGCCACCTCCCGCTGGCGGCTTCAGTATCTGTTCAATTACAGCGACTACCACCATGATCTCGACGAAGGCGCTTTTATTGATGACCGCGATTATACCGGCCAATCCAACAACCTGCTCAATGGTTTCAGCAGCGAGTACCAGTTCAAAAACGGCAGCTGGCATGTGCTGTACAGCTACCAGCGTACCAAACGCCATATTCTGAATGACTCCGGCTATGTTGCTCCCAGCGGCTTCAGTAAATATGACCTATCAGACTTCACCTCCAACATACACCAGGTAGAAAGCTATGTGAACTGGAATGCTTCACATATCGTGCGGCTGGTGGCTGGCGGCGCCTTCTCCGCTGCCAATATGGACCAGTTCAATCAGCGTTTGGGCCAGCCCGCTCCGTGGGACCCCAATCCGCAGATGGAAGTCACCCGCCTGTCCTACGACAGCGCCCATGCCCGTCAGACCAGCGTGTATGCCTCCCTGTTACTGCATAACCTGGGCGGATTTAACCTGGAGGCAGGTGGCCGGTACAATTACCATAACATCTATGGTAACAACCAAACCTTCACCTTCAATCCTTCCTATCTCATCCGTCAAAATCATAAAGTATTTATTAATATATCTTCTGGTTATAAAATTCCCTCCCTGTACCAGCTGTATACTTCGATATATGGCAATAAGGACCTGAAGCCGGAATCCACGGTGAGCTACGAAGCAGGTTACCAGGCTACTGTTGCCAACCAGGCGCTGGATTTCCGGGTGACCGGTTTTGCCCGCCGCACCAAAGACCTGATCCTTTTTACCACCAACTATGTGAATGCCGACAAACAGTGGGCTTATGGCGCGGAGGTGGAAGCAGACTGGCACATTACCCGTCAGCTGGACCTGAATGTCAATTACGGTTATACTGATGGCCGTTTACATACCAGCCAGAACGGGAAAGATACCTCCTGGTATAATCTTTACAGGATTCCCAAACATGCAGTGAATGCCACTTTAGGATATCAGATCACACCGGCCCTCTATACCAGCGCCTCTTTCCGCTATACCGGTGAGCGCTACCAGGGCACGAAGCCGATGGGAGATTATTACACGCTGGACCTCTATGGTGAGTATAAATTTGGTAACTTGCTTAAAATTTACGCCGGGTTTCGAAATATTACCGATTATCAGTATTTTGATATCCTTGGTTATAATTCCCGCCGGTTTAACTGTAACGCCGGTGTTGTGTTGAATTTGTAAACATTAAAACCAACATAATGTCTTTAAAAAATCTTAATCCCCGGTTTGGTATACTGCTGCTGTTTATGCTGGTAGCAGGTATTATACGAGTAGTGTTGGGAGCTGATCAGTCTACTCTCCAACCGATCGCCATGTTTACGCCTGTAGGCGCTATGGCGCTGTTTGGCGGAGCTGCCTTTTCCGAAAGATGGAAATCCTTTGCTTTTCCACTGCTGACTTTATTTCTCAGTGATGTTATCCTGATGCAGGTATTTCACCGGGAGTATGCGCAGGGCCTGTTGTACAAAGGCTGGGCGGCCAACTATATCAGCTTTGTGTTTATCGTGCTGATTGGCCAGCTGGTGATCCGCAAGATGAGCGCAGGCCGTATTGCTGTTGCCTCTGTAGCAGCTGCGCTGACCCACTTCCTGGTTTCCAACTTCGGCGTATGGATCAGCGGTTCCACTAACATCACCACTGGTTTGCCATTTACCAGAGACATGGCTGGCCTGACTGAATGCTATATCCTGGCTATTCCTTTCATGAAGTATTTCCTGATAGGCACCCTGGTATACAGCGCCATCTTCTTCGGCGGCTATGCCATCGTAGCACGTAAGCTGCGTCTGGCCCACTAAAATATTTCCTCACTTTAGTTTAGAGATTTAATTATTGTTACAGAGCACCGGTTGTTTTTATACAGATAAAAATAACCTGCTCTGTAACAGTAGCTAAATCTCTAAATATTTAGACCCAACAAACAACCGTACCATGCGTAGATTTACATGCCATCTGCAACAGCTCTTTCTCCTGGCAGCAGCTGCATTGCTGACTTTTTCCGCCTGTCAGAAAGATAATGTGGCAGAAGTGGTCATTCCTGTTATCAGCAACCCCGGACTTAAAGATGGTAAAGACACTATTGCCGTTGGTGATACCCGTGTATTACGCCCTCAGCTCACCAATGCCAAAGAACCTACTTTCCTCTGGCTGGTAAACGGAGTTGTCGCAGGCACTGATTCCACCTATACCTTTAAGCCCACCGCTTCCGGCAATTATACGATCTCTTTTAAGGTAAGCGCGGGCAACAGTCTCAATTCCTATTTTTACCAGATCAAGGTAATTGACAAGTATGACAATGGTTTCTTCATTGTGAATGAAGGCTGGTTCGGGCATTCAAACGGGGATGTTAATTTCTACCGCTACGGAGAAGACACCCTGTACCAGAACGTCTACTCCCGGGAAAATCCTGGTAAAACACTGGGCACTACTGCCGAATACGGCGTTATTTTCAACAACCGGATTTACCTGGTGTCCAAAGACGCGCCGATGGTAGCCGCCGATGCTCATTCCATGAAAGAGCTGGGCCGTACTGCGCAGCCACCGGCCACCGCCAACGCATTTTGTCCTGTAAACAACAGTACCGGCCTGCTTTCCACCACCGACGGCGTGTACCCGGTAGATCTCGGCTCGCTTGCCATAGGCGCTAAAATTGCCGGTATCACCGGCCAGGTGGGCGGTATGCTGAAAGCCGGCAATTATGTGTTTGTGATGTCTGAGTCAGCCGGTATCGTAGTCCTCAATGCCAGTAATTTCAGCATTGCGGCCACACTGGTAAAGGCAGACATCGGCCTGGCAGCCACTCCTGACGGCACCGTATGGGCAGGCCAGGGCCAGAACCTGTATGCCATCAACTCCACTACGCTGGCGGTCAACACCATCGCGCTGCCCTTCCCGGTATATGGCGCATGGGGCGCATGGAACGGAACAATGATCACTGCCTCCACCATCGAAAATGCGGTCTTCATTGCGAAAACCAATGATTGGGGCATCAATGGTAAAGAAATCTATAAATACCTGCCTGGTAATGCAGCCTCCCTGCAGACGCCTTTCGTTACCCTGCCGGCCGACAGAGAACTGTATGGCGCAGGGTTCCGGTACAACCCGGGTAACAACACGCTGGTGGCTACTGGTGTAGAACCCGGCTATGGTACTCATTTTGAAAAGAATACGCTCTTTATCTATAACGCCACTTCCGGCGCTGTGGTGAAAAGCATTCCATATACCGGCTATTTCTTCCCGGCTATTCCCGTATTCAATTAGAAATTACGAATTACGAATTGAGGGCTCCCATTTGGAAAGGTTAATAAATAACCGCTCGATAAGGGAGCCCTCAATTCGTAATTCATAATTCGCAATTTATCTATATGATCACACTCGTTACAGGTGGCGCCCGTTCCGGTAAGAGCCGGTATGCACAAGATCAGGCGCTGGCTTCCGGCCAGCCGCCGGTGTATGTGGCCACCGCCAAAATATGGGACGAGGATTTTGCGGCCCGTATCCGGCAGCACCAGTCAGAGCGCGGCCCTTTCTGGACCAACTATGAAGAAGAGCTGTATGTAAGCCGGCTGCCGCTGGCAGGACGGACAGTAGTGATAGACTGCGTAACGTTGTGGCTCACTAATTTTTTTACGCTCCACGATTATGACATTGACAAAGCACTGGCATCGCTACAGGCGGAGATCGACGCGCTGCGGGAGCTGCCAGGGCATTTCCTCATTGTAACCAATGAACTGGGAATGGGGCTGCACGCCGAAACAGCCGTCGGCCGCAAGTTCACAGACCTTCAGGGCTGGGCCAACCAATATATTGCACGTATAGCCGATACCGTCATATTAATGGTTTCCGGTATTCCGGTTGTAATAAAGAAAAGAGACCTATAAAACATAACATGATGCAGATTGTCGTCTCCCCTTTGTCCGAAGCGCTGAAAGCTGCCTTACAGGACAAGATCGATCAGAAAACAAAACCGCCCGGTTCCCTGGGCAGGCTGGAACAGCTGGCATTACAGGCCGGATTGATCCAAAACAGCCTTACTCCCGAATTACGCAATCCCCACCTTATTGTTTTTGCCGGCGACCATGGCATTGCCGCCGAAGGGCTGGTCAATCCTTTTCCGCAAGCTGTTACCGCGCAGATGGTATATAATTTCCTGCAGGGCGGCGCGGCCATTAATGTATTCTGCCGGCAGCACCAGTTGCAGCTGACGGTAGTCGATGCCGGCGTGAATCACGAGTTCCCGGCCCATCCGTTGCTGCATGACCGTAAGATAGCCTGCGGCACACAGAACTACCTGCATGGCCCCGCCATGTCGCCGGACCAGTGCCGGCTGGCCATGGCCGCCGGCGCCGAAGAAGTGAAGCTGGCCCACGCGGCGGGCTGCAACATCATCGGGTTTGGTGAAATGGGTATTGGCAACACCTCGTCGGCAGCGTTGCTCATGAGCCACTTTACCGGTATGTCCATTGCCGATTGTGTAGGCACCGGTACCGGCAGCAACGCCCAGCAGCTGGCACAGAAAAAAGCCATCCTGCAACAGGTGCTGGCCCACCATCTGAAACCACCTACCCCCGAGCTGGCACTGGCGACTTATGGCGGTTTTGAAATTGCCATGATCACCGGCGCCATCCTACAGGCCGCGGCCCTGAAAATGATGGTGGTGATTGACGGATTTATTGTTTCGTCCGCGCTGCTGGCCGCCGTAGCCATGCAACCTGCCGTAAAGGATTATTGTGTGTTTGCACATTGCTCAGAAGAAAAAGGCCACAGGGCCATGTTACAGTCTCTCGGCGTAAAACCATTGCTGGAGCTGGACATGCGCCTCGGTGAAGGTACCGGCGCTGCCATGGCTATTCCTGTCATCCAAAGCGCTGTGCTGTTTCTGCAGGAAATGGCCAGCTTCAACAGCGCCCAGGTTTCAAACCGTACGATATGAAGAAACAGTGGCAGCTCCTGCTAACCGCCATCATGTTTTACACACGTATACCCGTTACCGTTAGCGCGCCCTATAGTCCTGAAATGCTCAATAAAGCCACCCGTTATTTGCCCCTGATAGGCTGGATCACCGGCAGCTTCATGCTGGCCGTGTTATATGCTTTCGGCGATATCGCTCCCCGGCTGGTAGCGGTACTGCTGTCTATCATTATCAGCATCTGGGTGACCGGCGCTTTTCATGAAGATGGTTTTGCCGATATGTGTGATGGCTTCGGCGGCGGCTGGACCAAAGAAAAGATACTGGAAATCATGAAAGACAGCCGCATCGGCACTTATGGCATGCTGGGGCTGTTACTGCTGATGACCCTGAAATATATCTGCCTGGTGCCGCTTACGCTAAACAAGGTGATGCTGGCCGTGATCATAGCGCAGCCGTTGAGCCGCTTTGTGGCCGTTAGTATTATCTACACCCATCAGTATGTCAGGGAAAATGAAGACAGTAAAGCCAAGCCCGTATCCAAAGGCATTCAGTTGCCTGACCTGGTACTGGCAGGCGCTTTCGGGCTGCTTCCCCTGCTGGCGGTAATTGCCTTTACAGGCAACTATGCCCTCCTGCTGATACTGCCATCACTATTCCTGGTACGCTGGTACATGGCCCGTCTCATGAGCAAATGGATTGGTGGTTATACCGGCGATTGCCTTGGGGCCGTACAGCAGGTTTCTGAAACAGTCATATATTTGTGTTTTTGCATTCTCGCATGGAAATATACCTCATAAGACATACTACGCCGGCTATCGAAAGCGGCATCTGTTACGGTTTTTCAGATATTGACGTAGCTGACACTTTTGAAACGGAAGCCGCCGCAGTAAAGGCGAAACTGCCGGAAGGCGATTTCGACGTATATAGCAGCCCGTTACTACGTTGTCATAAACTGGCCACCACGCTGTTTGGCGACAAGGTGATTACCGATGAACGGCTGAAGGAAATGAACTTCGGCGCCTGGGAAATGCTGGCCTGGGAAGCCATTGGCAAGGAAGAGCTGCAAACCTGGGCCGATGATTTTGTGCAAGCGAAAGTGCCGCAGGGCGAAAGTTATGAAGAGCTCTATCTCCGGACCATGGCCGTAGTGGAAGAAATCATCGAAAAAGGCAATAATGCGGTGCTGGTCACACATGGCGGCGTCATCCGCTCCATTCTTGCCCACGCCACCAATACGCCCCTGGTGGATTCCTTTGATCTGAAGGTCCAATATGGCCGGATTTCACAACTACAAGTGGAGAACGGAGATATAAAAGTTATTTTTTATAATTCGTAATTTATTGTGTTTATGAGAATTAGATTAAAATTCTCAAATATCTGGGCAAAAGTCGAAAAAACTCTGATTTCGTGCTAACTTTATGTCTGGAATCGCCGTATATTAAAAGCACACAATAAAAAACAGTTTATAATGGCAACATCACTTTTGAATATCCCGTTTTTGTTTCTGCAGGAAATCGGTATCAAAGAATTACTGCTGATCGCACTGGTAGTTCTCCTCTTGTTTGGCGGTAAAAAGATACCTGAGTTAATGCGTGGTTTGGGTAGTGGCATACGCGAGTTCAAAGATGCCAAAGATGAACCTGCAAAAAAAGACTCTAAAGAAGCACCTAAGGCATAAATACGTGCATAAGAAAGCTATTAAAAAAGCGAAACTGAAATTTCAGTTTCGCTTTTTTTATTAGTTCACCATTCCGAGTTTGAGGCTGTCACCGTTATACTTTTTTTTAAAATACCAGGAAGATACCACCATCATTACAATTCCTGTGACACAGACTCCTACTACAGCGTCGCCAAAAAACTGGCTCCATGACAGGGGCAGATGACTGGCGTTCTTGAACAGCATCACCCCTACGCTGCCCAGGTATCCGAAGGAATCAGCCACATACATGATAAAGCCCACATTGCTGGCGTATTTAAATACCGCTATCAGTCGTTCGAAGAATATACAGTTGAAGGGAATATATCCCATATACAATCCCAGTCCTGTCAGTGTCATCCACCACACCGGGTCCAGGCGATGCTGCCGGAAAGCCAGTGTGCTGACGAGCGCTATCAGAAACCCGGAAATCACGATCACATGATTCAGCATAAATGCCTGATAGTTGTTCTTCACAAAAACCAGCATTCCCATGATGGCGATAATAGCCACAGACACGGGTATTTCAGTACGGGTGAAGATACCGGTATCTGCTCCGTAGCCGAGGTCTTTCCAGATGTCGGCAGCGAAGTTGTCACGCATGTCACGCAGCACGGTCAGCAACACATAACTGCCAATCAACAGTACCAGGCCGGGCAGGAACGTTTGCAGAAAACGTCTGCGTTCCTGTTTGTTCATGGGCACTCTTTTCGTACGCATTTGCACATCTTCCGCGCCTGGCGGTGGTATCTGCTCCAGCAGCAGGATGAAAATGAAAATAGGTACCAGAAACAACAGGCCCGTTACAAAAGGCATCCAGGATTCAGATATATGCCAGGATATGATGGTCATCTTACCGGCAGATTTCACAAACCCGGAAGAAAAAATAAAACTGATGGATAATACAGCGCCCATAAACTCTGTGCTCCGCCTGCCTTCCAGGTAGCTGAACACCAGCCCCCAGATCATGCCCAGCGGAAAACCGTTAATAAAGAGAAAGGCTATATTAAACGGCGCCGGCACCAGGGCAAAGCCCAGCAATGCCGCCCATGAAATCAGGATTAGCATCATAATATACTGCGCCCTGTTGCTGCCCTTCATTTCCGCAATAAAACGGATGCCATAGAACTTGCTGCAGGCATACCCGATCGTCTGACTGATCACCAACCAGATCTTATAGTCCACTCCCAAAAAAGAAAGCCCTTCAAATATGCCTGCCGTAAATGGTTTCCTGAAAGCATACATGCAGGAATAGGTCCCAAAGGCCACCAATGCGGCGTACAAAGACAAAACAACATTCGGCGCCCGCTCCAGCCGCTTCTGTATCCAGGGAATAGTCAGCATTTCCATTCAATATTTGGGTCAAAGGTGCCTATCCAATGTAAACTAATTGTTAAGCAATACTGAACTAATTGTTAAGTATTACTAAATAACGGTATAGCCAGACGGCCATAAAAAAGGCCCGGACAGCGATCTGTCCGGGCCATCAGGCTTTATGTTGTTTTTGTTATTGTATGAGCCACATAGCAGCATTAATATCATCGGTGGTGCCGCCGAACTGGCTCTTCAGCGAAGCGGTCCAGTTAACGGTATTGGCAGACCGCTCTGTGTCCGGATATTTGAAACGTTTGGGGAGCACGCCACTGTTGCCCGTGCCTGCGCCCGTCAGGAAGGTAGGCACTCCTGTGCGGCGCCAGTTGAAATACGCCTCCCAACCGGAGTTTTCAAAGAACGCCAGGTATTTCTGTGTCAGGATCTGCGTCAGGCCCTGGGCATTGTTGCCCTGGTACTTAACGGTCGCCTGTTGATAATAACCGTTCTCAAAATCGAAAGGCACGTCATAACGGATACCCTTATACGTTTTGCTGACAGTACCGGCTACTTCAGTAGGAATACTGTAAAAGCCCAGCGATGCTTTGATACCTTTTTTATACCAGGCCTCCGCATCTCCCGTGATCCATCCACGGTTGATAGCTTCCGCCATGTTAAAGCACAGTTCCGGGAAACCGATGATCACACCAGGCTCGGCGGCATAGCTGCTATAGTAACGGCTTCTGCTGCGCAGGGAATAAACGGCCGTATCCACGTTAGACATCTTAGAAGACATATCTTCCTGGCTCTCACCGGAAGAAGCGCCCACATAGGCCGTAATATCAGAAGGCAGCTTATGCAGCTCATTGATCTGTTTGGTGGCCGGCTCGGCGGTCACGTAAGCCCTCGGATCATTAAGCCCCACCAGCGTATTAAGGTAAGTAGCCGACATATTGTATCGGGTAGCGTCAAAGCCGAGGTTATCCGGGTTGGACGGGTACTTGTTGATGTTATTGTAGATGAACTGCATGTTGTGGTCCATCGATTCCATCAGCGGGTATTTGGCAGGATTACCAACGATATTTTTAAATTGTTGCGCCACATTGATATCTGCATCACCGGATTTTTTGCTCAGTGCGATTAACACGCGCAAACGGAACGTGTTTACCGCGCGCTGCCATTTGGTGAGATCGTTGCCATAATAAAAATCACCTTTCAGCACCTGTCCTTCTGCGGTATTGGATTTGTCAGGGTTGGCTATCTGTGCGCCCAGCTGGGTATTGGCATCTTCCAGCCATTGCAGTATCTGTACAAATACGGCTTTCTGCGCGTCGTAAGTTGGGGTGATGTTGTCTTTGCCCAACAGCGCTGATTTCATTGGCACATCCCCTACGAGGCTGGACAGCCGGTAGTAGAAAAAGGCACGGGCAAATTTACCCAAAGCAGTATATGGATTTACGTCCTTTCCTCCCAGCCGGGCAGCTTCTGTTTCCATCTGCTGTATATTGGTCAGAGAGAAATAGCTGGAAAAATCAGCACCGTTCCAGTCGTAGCGCTGATCGCCATAGTAGTTATAGTTACAGCAGTCAAACTGGTTCCAGCGCATCACCGCGCTCCATGGCTTATCTGCGTTCATATCTCCCAAAATGCCTCCCAATACCAGGCTGGGCGGAACTTTGGCGGGTTTATTAGTATTGATGGAATAATCTTCAAACTTTTTATTGCAACTGCTGAAGGCTATACCAGCCAACGCAGCAAAGGCAACTATTTTCAGTGATTTCATACAATTCATGTTTAAGCGGATCAGAAAGTGAGATTAACGTTAAAACCAAACCGGCGCGTGGTAGGCGTTTGCAGTGTGGAAGAGCCCTGATCGGCACCAGGGTACTGGTCCAGGTCCACATCTTTGTTTTTAGCAAAATAGAGCAGGTTTCTTCCTACAAAAGAGACGTTGGCAGAGCGGATAAATGTGCCTCTCAACAGGCTCTCCGGCAATGTGTAGCCTAACGTTACTTCGCGCAGTTTGGCGAAAGTTTTACTGATCAGATTAGCTTCGTTGGTTTTGTAATACACGCTGATATAATCCTGCAGGAAGGTTTTGGTGGTGTTAGGCGCAAACTGCAGTTTGTCTGCGTTGGTGACATTCCCGTTGTTATCGTATTGAATGGGCACATTGTTGGTAATCACCACACCTTCTCCCTGCCATGATTTCACGCCTTTATAGTCCTGGTAGCGGGCATCTCCCATAGCGCCTTCCGTAGTAAGGATGTTGCGGCCGCCACGGAAAGTCTGCTGCTGGATATAGTCTATCATCTGTCCGCCTACGCGGCCGTCGAACTGGAAGCTGAGGTTAAACCCTTTATAGCTGAAGCTGTTGTTGATGCCCCAGGCCCAGTCTGCGCTGGCATTACCGAGGTATTGTTTAGTTGGATTAACGATCGGGCGACCATCAGGACCGTTGATGATCTGGCCATCGGGTGTTCTTACGAATTTGGTACCGAAGAATTTATCGACGCGGTCGCCTACACCGATATAGGCGTCAAGCTTGTTATAGTCACCGTATATGCTTACGTATTTTTCCTGGAAGGTAGACCAGTTGGCGGTTACTGTCCAGGTAAGGCCACGCGGGTTTTTAACGGGCGTAGCATTTACAGATACTTCATAACCGGTTTTACGCGTGTTTACACCATTCACCAGGTAAGCGGAGTCGCCGGTGCTGGGCGCCAACAGCAGGGTATAAATGCGCGGCCCGTTGAGGTTGGTGAAGTAGGTAGCGTCCACGCCTATACGATTTTTCAGGAACCGTACGTCCATTCCCACTTCTGTTACTTTACTGGTAAAGGGTTGCAGGTCGGGGTTGGCGATCACGCGGGCATAATAAGCAGCGGCCTGGTTACCATATACCGGTGATACGCTGTATACCGGCATGTTATAACGGGGACCATCATACGAAGACTGATATTCCGTGCCATATCCCAGCGGGTAGTTGGCCTCCGGCGTAGCGCCGATAGTGGGTACGGTGAAGCCGCCTTTTACGTTGGCGTAGGAGCCACGGAATTTCAGGAAGGAGATGACTTCCGGCAGGTGTACATAATCAGATACCACGGTACTGAGTGAAACAGACGGGTAGGAATAGGTATTATGTGTTACCGGCAGGTTGGAAGCCTTGTCCAGCCTGTCGGTCAGGGACAGCGTGGCGTATTTGCCCAGGTCGATGTCCACATAACCGTAAGCGCTGAGCACCAGCATAGGTGCGCTGTAACTGGTAGCATACAATGGATCGCGGGAGTTTCCGAAGCCATACCATCCCGGAGCGTTCAGGTAGTTGGTGGAAACGAAGCTGGAATTATATTTATACGAACGGGCATTACCGCCAACAGATGCTCTCACACCAATTTTGTGGGGGAACACGTTGGCATAGGACAGCATAACGTCGGTATTGTTTTCGTAGAGGGAGCGTTTGTCTTCGCGGTAGTCGCCTTTTCCTTCCTCGCGGCCGTAGGGGTGCGCGGAGAACGGCATTTTCTCTGTGCGGATAAGGTCGTAGCTGGTCACCTGTGTGCGGGCCATCAGTTCCAGTTTGTTGGACAGTTTGTACGTCAGTTTAGCATAGCCGTTGAGGTCTGTTTTGTGGTGGCCGCGTAACCATTCGTACGCCATGAACCAGGGGTTATGGTAACGCTGGTATTCGGCATAGATGGACTGGATGCCTTCTTTTCCAGGCTGCCAGTAGTTACGCATGTCGTCCATGCTCCAGTCGGCGCCGGCCCAGATAACGGTATTGTAGATAAGGCTGTTGGGGCCGTAGGTCACGTCCGGGAAGTTGTCGCTGGACTGGCGGTTGTAGTTCAGGTACCCATCCAGGCGCAGTTTGGGCGAGAAGCTATATCCTGCGGAGATATTAAAATTAACGATATCGAGCGCTGTGTTAGGCACAATACCTTTCTGGTAGGAATTGGACAGGGAAAAGCGCAGATCGGCTTTATCCGTATGAGCGGACACCGCGAGGTTGTTGGTGCTCAGCATACCTGTGCGAAGGAAACGTTGCAGGTTGTTTTTACCGCGGGCGATCCACGGAGTGCCGGTACGTTTGCCGGTGGCCGGATCGATAGGGCTGTCATACTGCGGGATGAGCTGGCCTTCAAATTTAGGTCCCCATACGTCATAGTCCGCATCGTTCACACCGGCGCCTTTACCGTCCACGAAGGCGTATTTACCATGGTCACCGGGGCCATAGAGGTCCTGCACTTTCGGAATGGCGTTGAAGCCTTTTTCAAACATAGTGCTGGAGTTGAACTCGATGGAGTAACCTCTTTTATCTTTGGAGCCTTTTTTAGTGGTGATCATGATAGCGCCGTTGAGGCCGCGGGAGCCGTAAAGCGCAGAGGCGCTGGCGCCTTTCAGGACAGTATAGCTTTCGATATCGTCCGGTGAGATATTCCAGGTATCGGAGTTGATGGGCACCCCGTCCACCACGTAAAGGTTGATGTTGTTGCCGCGGAGCTGTACCATGGGAGCGGCCAGCAGTTCAGCGGACGCACCTACCGTAAGGCCGGCCACTTTACCTACCAGGCCGTTGATGGGGTTCGGTTCACGGGCTTTTACGAGGTCGGCGCCCTTTACTTCCTGTACGGCGTAGCCTACCCTTTTTACTTCTTTACGTATACCCAGTGCTGTTACCACTACTTCGTCGAGCGCTTTTTTATCCTGTTGGAGGAGCACTGATATAAAGTTGTGATTATTGACCGGATATTTTCCTGTCAGGAAGCCGATAGAGCTTACTTCGAGGATATCAGTACCGTTGGCGGAGATGCTGAAGTTACCATTGGCATCGGTAACAGCGCCTCTATGGGCGCCGGCCACCTTTACAGTAGCGCCTATTACCGGCTGGTTGTCGCCGGCGGAAAGGACTTTTCCGGTGATGGCTTGTTGAGCTGTTGCTGTTGTTACGTTCAGCAAAAGCAGGAGCAGGGCACATAGCTGCGTAAGTGCCTGTCGTAGGTTTGATTGCATGGCAATTTAGATTAAGGGGGTGTTTATTACCATGCAAAGGTTAAGTTCGAATATGATGGGAATGTTAAGTTATACTAAATTTAATGTTAAGTATTTGTATATAATACGTCAAAAAAGTTTACTATCTACTTTTCGTTTTCGAGGAAGAAATAGACGACAAGGATTTGTGCGGTGTCTTCGCCGATATTGGCGGGTTTATGTCCCAGGCGGCCGTCAAAGAAGAGGGAGTCGCCTTCTTCGAGGATATATTTCTCGTTATCGATCAGGTATTCCACTTTGCCTTTGATGATATATTTATATTCATAGGCATCGGTTTTAACGATCTGGGAGCGGCGGGCGCCTTTTTTCAGTTCCAGCATTACGATGTCTACCGGGAAATGTTTGACATTTTTGGTGAGTATTCTTTTGTACTGGAATCCTTTGGCTGGTTCTTTTTCGAATTCCTGGTAGGAGGATTTTTGTTTGATGATGACCCTGGATTGTTGTGACTGCTGGTCTATTTCATTGAAGAATTCATTCAGGTCGAGGTTCAGTGCGCGGATGATATTGATCAGCACCAGCAGGGAGGGCACGGTACGGTTGTTCTCAATCTGAGAGATAAGGCCTTTGCTGACTTCTGCCTTGTCGGCCAGTTCCTGTATGGTGATGCCTTTGGCTTTCCGCTTTTCCTTGATCCTGTTACTGATCTGAATGATAATGTCCTCGGTCATATAGGTCGGTCTTGGGACAAATATAGGGAGAGAAAGCTAATGCATTACGTTATATATTTGTCGCATGTTCAGTATCGACCAAATTCTAGCCATTGCGTTCACGTTATTTGCCGTAATAGACATCGTTGGCTCTATCCCTGTGCTGGTGTCCCTGAAGGAGAAACTGGGGCATATAGACGCCGGCAAAGCGACCCTGGCATCCGGTTTCCTGATGGTATTGTTTCTGCTGGTGGGCGAACAGTTTCTCCGCCTGTTCAGCGTAGACGTGCATTCCTTTGCAGTAGCCGGCTCCATCGTTATCTTTGTCATAGGCCTGGAGATGATCCTGGGGCTTGAACTTTTCAAGAGCGGCCAGGATGTTAAATCCGGCAGTATTGTGCCCATCGCCTTCCCTATGATCGCGGGTTCCGGAACGCTGACCACCATTATGTCGCTCAAAGCCAACTTCGGGGAGTACAATATCCTGGCCGGTATTGTGCTGAACCTGCTGATTGTTTTTCTGGTCCTGAAGAGCCTTAATTACATAGAACGCTTGCTGGGAAAGGCCGGACTGATGGTGTTGCGTAAGTTTTTCGGGGTTATCCTGCTGGCTATAGCGGTAAAAATTTTTAAAAGTAATATCAATCTTTAACGTAATTTGGGATTATTCCGGAGAAAATGTACCTTCGCGTTCCCTTTTGGCCTCGTAGTACAATGGATAGTATAAGAGTTTCCGAAGCTCCAGATTCAAGTTCGATTCTTGACGAGGCTACTAAAAGATTAATCCGCCCAAACTTAGCTTTGCCAGGTTTGGGCGTTTTTCATTTATGGACGTGGGTATTCATCATTTCCGATACAACCTCCCCAGATCAAACCCCATTTCCTTCGCCAGTTCATAGTAGCTTTTGTCAGGATCGATTTTCAGGTCGTGGTAAATTTGTTGTCGTGCCTGGGGATGGTAGTGTAAATCCAGATCTGTCAGGCTTTCGGGATAATACTTCCCCTCAATTAAGTCTTCCCTTCCCTGCAGCCAGAGCGCCGCATCCAAAATAACAACTGGGAACTCTGCGCCTGGCAGTATACCAGGATGTGCAACCGGGTCTTTTATACTGGTTTTAAAATATAACTCTCCTCTCATCAGCCTCACTTCATTGTAAGCATTTCCTACCACCTCGGGAAATTCAACTTTAGTGAAATCTACCGCCATATATCCGGCTTTCCCCCATTGGAGTTTATTGGCCTTTACATCAATACGGAAAACAAACACTCTCGGAATCAGTATTTCCAGTGTATCAGGGACCTCCGGGCAGGTATATATCCCTTTATATATTTCCACAAGCTGACAACCAGTATAACATGTAAAATAACTTTCGCTGTTGCCGATAGGTTTCTCTACCTGCAGGTCCACATCAAATAAAATCCTGCCGAAAATAAACAGGGACTGGCTTTCCAGCTTCCAGTAAAAAATATCACCTGTCTCGATTTTTTTTGCCATTTGAATTGAACATTTTAGACTAACAAATAGATACGAAGAAAATTGCCCGCTCAGAAAATTGAACGGGCGATTTTGCTTTTGGGGCAACGTTACTAACAGTTGGATGATCTTGTGCTTCGGTATTCATGAAGCCTTCGATCAGATATCTTTTGGGGTGTCTTTCAATGAATGTATCCGTAGGTCCTTTTCGGCTGATGATGTAAAAGTACTGCGCCCGCTACGATTATACGTTCCCGTATTAACATCTGCCACAGGTGCTTCAATATTTGCCGTTATCCCTCCAATTTTCGCAGCATGTTCATCTGCGGCTGATATACATCTTCCGTAAACTTTCCTATAACACCAATGTGTTATGCTGAATAGCAGGGTTTTAGCTATATTTGGGATCATGCGACTAGATAACCAAAATCTGATTTAATCCTTATTGCCCAATAACATTTGCTGAATTGTTTGGAACCAAGTCCATTTCATTATTGGCGAAATAATCATAAAGTCTAAAAAAAATTGTGCTGTTGCACCCTCGACGGGAATAGAGAAACTTTTTCAACCTAAAAAATCTAAACAACCTATGATCAAAGCGTTATTAAAAGCATCGTAGAAACACTTGTTTTTCGTTTTTTAAAAGACATACTGTCTAAGATTTATACTGTCATTTCGGGCTATGCCAGGCCTGCGTTATTTTTTTTGCCATTTGCAAACGTACTCGTGAGTAACCCACAGTAATCAAGGGGGAATTTGCCTTTATTCTTTACTGAACTCGGAGCCATGTCCTGTAGATGGTAGGGGAATTCCTGTCTTTAAATGTTATCTCAGAAAATCAAATCTAAATTGCTCATGAAAAATTTGCTACTCTTATGGCTGTTCGTGGCCAGCAGTATTGTGCATAGTTATGCCCAGACACGGACGATCACCGGCAAAGTCTCAGATGGAAAAGACGGAACGCCAATACCAGGTGTGACCGTTAGTATCAGCGGCTCCAGAACAGGTACCATGACTGGTCCCGACGGAGGTTATAAGATCGCGGTAGGAGACAATGCCTCTCTCGTTTTCTCCTATGTAGGTTATCTCAGCCAAACAGTATCCACCAGTGGTAAAAGCCGCGTAGATGTGGCAATGCACGTAGACACCAAAGGCTTACAGGAAATAGTTGTAACCGGTGTGGGCGCAGCCACCGACAGAAGAAAAGTTGCTATCTCGGTCGAATCTCTGTCAGGAAAAGACCTGCCCAAAGTACCAGCAGCTTCTATTGACCAGGCGCTGGTAGGTAAAATAGCCGGCGCTCAGATATCGTCTGTTTCCGGTCAACCAGGCCAGCAGGCACAAATCATCCTGCGTGGTATCAACTCACTTGGTGGCACACAACCGATGATTCTCCTCGATGGTGTGCAAGTTAATGCCGGCAACAGTGAAAACGGCTCTTCCGGCAACCTCTCTTCCAGGCTCGCGGACCTTGACCTGTCCAATATTGAAAGAGTGGAAGTGGTACAGGGTGCGGCTGCCGCTACTATCTATGGTGCACAAGGTGCTAACGGCGTTATCCAGCTATTCTCCAAAAAAGGTTCCCGTACAGGTAAAATAAATGTCAACTTCAGCTCCAGGGCCAGCTTCGACGATGTGCTGAAAGGCAACTTCAAATATCTTAACAAACACTATTATCCCACCGATGCAGAAGGATACATCATCGATCCTTCCGGGAAGCGCATCAAGCCGGACGCCAGGGGTATCTGGACACAACCAAACCGTGATATCACCCCTAACACTGTAACAGATAAAAGCTTTAAGGAACCTACCTATGACCACGTTGACCAGTTGTTTAGAAACAGTGCTCCTACCTATAACAACTCCATCAACATTTCAGGCGGCCGGGAAGGATATGATTTTGCACTCAACCTGTCTAATCTCAAACAGCAGAGTATTATTAACGGAGATTACAGCAGGACAAACCTGTCACTGAACGTAGGCGCAGACATCCTGAAGAACCTCAAGCTCAGGTCCACCACACAGCTCATTACCTCCAAAAACACTACCGGCGCCATCACAGGTCAAAATAACATCTTCAGTGGCCTCGGTACTGCTATGGCCTCCTATCCATATGAGGACCTGCTGTTCAAAGACTCCATTGGCAATTATCCTTTCAATACCAGCCTGACAGACAACTCCGTATATCCCTACTACTCTTTCCAAAACAGAACGTACGAAGCTAAAACAAGCCGTATAGTACAGGGTATTAACCTTAACTATCAACCTATCAAATATTTGGAAATAGACTATAAATACGGTATTGACTATTATCGCTACGACTTCTCCGACTTTATTCATAATCAGGAAAAAACACTGACTCCGGGTAAAGGAATCGATCCATTTACCGGAAAACTCCGTTATGACAGAGATAATGAAACCACTCAGAACTCGCTGTTGACATTGTTTGTAAAAACAGACTTTGAACGCGACTTTAACATGAAAGTGCCCATCACTACTACCACTCAATTCGCATATGACTGGCGTAAACGTGTGTATGGCAACGTAATCATGGAAGGCGTTGGCTTCGCTCCTTTCCCTCCTTTTACGATGGCGAACGCCGCTTCCAAAAGCAATGATGAAACCCGCGAAGAATTCGTTACCTATGGCTATCTGGTCAACCAGCGCGTTGATTATGGCAACCTGTTTGGTATCTCCGGCGGTGTGAGGGTAGACTATTCATCTGCGTTCGGCCGTGGTACCAAACCATTTACTTTTGGTCGTGGTGACGCCTATTTCAGACTGGGCGAATTATTAAAAGTGCCCAGCATTTATGAACTGAAGATCAGAGGCGCTTACGGCGCTGCCGGTATACAACCAGGCGTTTATGACCGCCAGATCACCCTCGAAAAAGGTGCTATCGGCAATTCAAACTACCTTATCCTCAAAGGCACTTTGAACAACCCCGACCTCACCGTGGAAACATCCAAGGAAACAGAGGTGGGCATCGACTTTGGTCTTGAGTTAAGCAAAGGCAGATGGTTCAGAAAAATCTTCATCAATCCCACCTACTGGACCAGAAAATCCAGTAATGTTATCCGCGCTATCGACCTGTCTCCTTCCACCGGAGCAAGCGGCATCCTGACCAATGCGCTGGGTCTTAAATCCGATGGCTTCCAGTTCTCCTTCGATCTGGATGTATTGGAAAGCAAAAAAATGTACTGGAATTTCGGCGTAAAATTCGGCAAACAACGGTCCATTGTTGATTACATCTCTAATCACAAACCTATTACCATCGGCGGTTCCGGTGAAGGTCAATTCGTGTTGAAAGAAGGTGAAAGCATTGGTGCTTTCTTTGGTGTTACTCCGCTCACCAGCCTGGATGAACTACCTGCCACTGCTGTAAAAGGCAACTATGAAGTAGGTCCTAACGGATACGTGGTAAACAAAACTACCAAATCCGTTATGTTCGGTACCGAGAACAAAAAAATCGGCGATCCCACTCCGAAATTCAACATGAGCTTTAACAATACCCTTACCTTCAATGGCCAGCTCACACTGTCATTCCAGCTGGATTGGGTATATGGCGGCCAGGTTTATAACCAGACACGCCAATGGTTATACGCTGACAAAATCAGCAGTGACCTGGAAAAACCAGTTACCATCAACGGTCAGACAGGTGCATTCGTAGCGTACTACAACAGTCTCTACAATACCAATACCACTAACTCTGTATTCGTGGAAGATGGTTCCTTCCTGAGACTGCGCGACCTGACCCTGACCTACAGGCTGGATAAATACCTGACCAATAAATTCATCAACAACGCACAAATCAGCCTTACAGGAAGAAACCTGTTTACTATCAGCAGCTATTCAGGATTGGACCCTGAAGCCAGTGCACGTGTGAACAATCCGATAAGAAGAGGTATCGATGTATATTCCTTCCCTAACTTCAGGTCTATACAGATTGGCGTAACGTTCGGTTTCTAAAAACAAAAAATCACGATCATGAAGAAAATATTCCTTACAATATTATCAGCATCCCTTCTTTTTAGTTGCAGCAAGAGCAGCCTGGACCTGTTGAACCCGAATGAACCAACACCAGCGGTATTGAAAACAGAAGAAGGGCTCATCAGAGGCACCCTTGGCATCTACAATAAATTCGGCCTTGAATTCTGGTGGATAGCCCTGGCCAATCATGATGTCATGGGAGACAGCTATACTATCAGTGCCGGTAACTTTTCATGGAGATGGGTGAACCAGGTCTCCAAAATCACCTTGTCGAACGGCACAGTGCTCACCCCGCCCCAGGGAGGTCCGCAAGGTACAGAGCTCAAAAACCGTAATGACCGCTCCTTCGGCAATGACAATGCATTCTACAACGAATGGGCAGCTCTTTATTTTGTAAATAACCAGGCGAACCTGATCCTTGACATCACGTCAAAAGACGACCTGTCAATGACAGGCGGCGCTGACGAAGTTGCCACCAAAAAAGCCCTTATCCGTGCCTTTGCTTACTGGTGGAAGGGATTTGCCTACTCCCGCATCGGCTCCATCTATATCGCCGGCGTGCAGGCCGATAAGTTTGTGGACGGCACCCTGATGAACAGTGAGTTCGTTACACATGATGCTATCGTAAAATTAGGCAACGACAACTTCGACGCCTGTGTTGCAGAGCTGAACAAAGTAAAAAGCATCAGTGCCTATAATGCGCTGTTCCCACGTCTTATTCCGGACTTTACCGCTACCGGTAAAGGCGGCGTAATAAGCCCCGATGCATGGAAACGGCATATTGCCACCTACAAAGCCAGAAACCTGCTGGTGAACAAAAAAGTGGCGCAAATGACCAATGCGGACTGGACCAACGTGCTGACACTGGCCACTGCCGGTTTAACCAAAGACGATAAGATCTTCACTATGCGCAGCGCAGATGTGAATGACCTGGTTTCCATCACCGCCTGGTCCCCTTATCGCTTACAGATTGGCTGGGCCAATGTCAGCGAACGTCTTGTTCAGGACTTTAAGGCTGGAGACAAGCGTTATGAACGTAATATAGACGGTCCTTACGCACCATATGGCAACGAAAGAAACAGGGGTGCTCAATATGCCACCAGATGGTACCTCTATGAAATTTCTGACGGAGGAGACTGGGCTTCTACTACCACCGGTCTCGCAGAATTGCCTGTTGCCTGCTCTTATGAAGAAAATGAGCTGATGATCGCTGAAGCCAACATCCGCCTGGGTAACATTGAAGAAGGACTGAAACACATTGACAACGTTCGCGACTATCAGAAATCAGAACTGCCACATGTAGCCGGCACCGGTCTTACCCAGGCAGATGCACTGGAAGAATTACGCAGCGAAAGAAGAATTGGCCTCTTCCTCAAAAATGTGGCGTTCTATGATGCCAGAAGGTGGGGCGTTACCGCACCTGCTACACAAGGTGGTGGCCGCCAGCATGCATGGGTGATAAAATCAGACAATAAACTCGATAACGATGCCACTATCGAATATAACTACCTCGATTACTGGGACGTACCACAGAACGAACTGGACTTCAATACCCCCAGTGGCACTTCTGCACCGGTAAAATCCAACTAATCCTCTTTTCTCTTTTAATACAAACGGGGACGGCTATACGCCGTTCCCGTTTTTTATTCTCGGGATAGCGGTGATAATTGCTAGCTTTGTAGCCATTTATATCTTAATTCAACTTATGTCATGAAAAAATCGTTATCCCTTTTCCTGTTCATTCTTTTCTTATCCCCTGTTGCCTATGCCCAGCTGCAAACCGTTACCGATAGCGGCAATACCACCAACAACGCCCTTTTCATTAATGGGTCCGGCAAATACAATATTGGCAACTATACAGGCCTGATGCTCCATTTTTATAATGGAGGCGGTTATATAGATGTCTTGAACCCCAGCACCAGCACCTTTCAGCCGTTGTTTCTGAGAGGGTCCGCCATCTATACCAACAGCAGATTTCTTATCAATAATGCTTCAGATGACGGCATTACCGCCTTACAGGTAAATGGTAATACAATTGCCGACAGATTCCGGAACAACACTTCTTCCTTCAGGAAAGATAATTCGCGCAATTCTTTCAACAACTTTGTCGCCCAGGGCGCTGAAATGTCCTATGGCTGGATCGCAGCCGACTTTGGCAATAACGACAATACCGGCAACCGGGTAGTTATCGGGAATGCGCTTAATGGGAAAGCCATCATAGGCGCGCATGACAGTTCGCTGGACAATTGGGCCAACCTCATACTTCAACCGGAACGGCTATATGGCAACCTGGGCATCGGCACAGTTGAACCTTCAGAAAAACTGACCGTTTCCGGCAATACCGCCTCTGACCGTTTCAGGAATATGGAAGCAAGCTGGTCAGGCAACTCCAGGAATTCATTTACCAATCTGGTTGCGCAGGAAACCAGCAGCATCTCACCAGGATGGATCGCAGCGGATTTTGGCAACAACAAAGACGCCGGCAACCGTGTGGTGATTGGCACCGCAGCCAATGGCAGCGCTATTATAGGCGGGCACAATCATAATCTCACACAATGGCAGGACCTTGTGCTGCAACCAGTAAAAGACGAGGGCAACGTTGGCATCGGAACTACTACGCCACAGTCCAAACTGGCCGTGGCCGGAACTATTACCGCTCAAAGGGTAAAAGTAACCGCTACTGGATGGCCGGATTATGTATTCCATGCCAATTATCAGTTGCCAACATTACAGGAAATAAAACAATACGTCAATACGCATAAACACCTGCCTGATATCCCGGCAGCGGCCGAAGTAGAGAAAAACGGACAAGACCTGGGAGAGATGAATAAACTGCTGCTTCAGAAAGTGGAAGAACTCACCCTTTATATTATTCAGCAACAGGAGCAGATTGCCGCTATGAACGAACGGCTGAAGAAAATTGAAAAGAATTAGTTGCTAAAAGTCCGGCACATCTGATGCCGGACTTTTTCTATGAATGACTAACGATGCCATAACCTTTGCCATCCGTGTTTGAGACGTTGCCACGGAGTAGCTTTCACTACACGCACACCACCGGCTACTACCACATCACCTAACAACAGGGTCTCGTCAGGTTTTAATACCACATCCACGATCGGTTGTGCTGTTACGGGCACCTCCAACCGCTCATATCCTATATAAGAAAAGACCAGCACTACCTGTTGCGACGGAACCACCGTTAATTGATAATGGCCATTTGCGTCTGTTAACACACCTCTATTCGTTCCTTTGATGCTTACTGTTACCGCCGGCACGATACTTCCATTTATATCTGTTACTTTTCCAGTAAGGATACGGGACGTGGTAGTGTCCCTACTTACGTATTGTGGTCTGTTATCTGTTGCTGATGCAACAGCCGGTATGCCGGCTGCCAGCATTAACCCCAGCACAGCTGCTGGTAACAACGATGTCGCCTGCTGCTCCGGCAGGACCAGCCTGTCCAGCTGAGAATTCTTAAAACGGCCACAATACTTTTTGGAGGTATCAGACAACAGCGCCAGGATCTCGCTGTCAGAGAGATCGGAGAAATCGATGACCGACTTTTGGCAGTTGCCGCAGAAACGGCCATGGGCTTCAGGAGTCATGTCTTCCCAGGGTTGCCGGCACGGCTGCGGTATAGAAACAGTAAGGGGGACCTTTCGCATAACTTAACAATATACTTTAAGTTACGCCTTTTGACTGAAAACGTACGACCGGCACCGTGGTAACGGCACCGGTCATATGATTTAGCCACTATTTCTCCAACACCAGCTTATCCAGTTCTGCAGAAATAAAACTGATTTCCTCTGGCGAGAGGTGAATATTGGCAGCTTTAGCGTTTTGCACTGCCTGTTCAGCATTGCGTGCGCCTACCAGGGCAATGGTGATACCCGGTTGTTCGATCGTCCAGCGGATGACCAGCTGTGAAAGCGTAGCATTTTTTGCTAACGCCAACGGGTATATCTTTTCCAGGAACGCATTGGTCCTTTTCAGGTTCTCGTCCCGGTAAAAATAGATGCCGGCCCGGTGATCGCCGGGGGCAAACTGGTGACCGGGTTTCATTTTACCGGTCAGCAAACCACGCTCCAGCGGACTGTAAGCCAGGATGGACAGGTTGTTTTGTATGCAATAAGGCACATCTGTTTTTTCGATGCCGCGTTTCACCATGCTGTACGGCACCTGGTCGGATACCAGCGGCACGTACTTACTGGCTTCTTCCAATTGTTCTGCGTTGTAATTACATACTCCGGCATAACGCACCTTGCCCTGTTTAATAAGCTCCGCCACGGTTTCCATCGATTCGCCGATGGGCGTAGTGGAGTCCGGCCAATGGATCTGGTACAGGTCAATATAATCGGTGCCGAGACGGCGTAGCGTATCTTCACATTCTTTGATAATGCTGGCCTTACCGGCGTATTTGTAAATGTCGATATCCCTGCCCTGGTTGTCCTGGCTCTTAAAAGCAAAATCTCCCCGGGCAAGGTCCCAGCGCATCCCAAACTTGGTCAGGATCTGCACCTTGTCACGTGGAAGGCCTTTGATCGCTTCGCCTACAATTTCTTCGCTGGTGCCCTGTCCATATATCGGAGCGGTATCGATGGCTGTAACGCCTTCATCGTAGGAGGCCCTGATGGCCTTTACAGCGTCTTTACGCTCGGTTCCGCCCCACATCCAGCCACCGGCAGCCCAGGCGCCGAAAGTAACCACAGAAGCTTTTAAATCAGAATTTCCTAATTGCCTGTATTCCATAATAGCGTGCTTTGTTTTTGGTCAAAAATAAAAGAGTCCGGAGACATATTCCCCGGACTCCCTGATATATAACTCTTATTTTATCCATTGAGTTCACTGAGTTCCAGCCACCGCATGCCCTTTTCATCCAGCAGTTGTATCACCTCTCCTATCCGGTGCGTGAGCGGCTCCATTTCCTCATAAGGCAGTGTACCGCTGGCCAGTTTGGCTTCAATTGCCTTTTTCTCTTCCTCCAGGGATTCCATCTCTTTTTCCAGGTTTTCAAACTCCCTTTTTTCCTTGAAGCTCATTTTGCGGGGGCCTTCTGTTGGTGTGGCGGCCGGCGCCTGAATGGCCTCTGCTTTGGCCTCCTTCTTCTCATCTGTCTTCCGTTTGTCTTCTTCCTTTTGCCATTCCCGGTACTGGGTATAGTTGCCGGGGTAGTCCCTTACGACGCCGTCTCCTTCAAATACAAAGAGGTGTTCCACCAGCTTGTCCATGAAGTAACGATCGTGGCTGACGATGATCACGCAGCCCTGGTAGTCCAGCAGGAAATTTTCCAGGATGCTGAGCGTAGGCAGGTCCAGGTCATTGGTAGGCTCATCAAGCACCAGGAAATTGGGGTTGCGGAAAAGGATAGACAGCAGGTGCAGCCTTCTTTTCTCTCCCCCGCTGAGTTTAGAGATATAGGTGTATTGTTTTTCCGCAGGGAACAGGAAGAGCTCCAGGAACTGTGCGGCGCTTACCTTGGTACCATCGGCCAGGGGGAAGTTTTCAGCGATGTTTTTCACAAATTCAATCACCCGCATGTCTTCTTTCACCACCAGTCCGGTCTGGGAATAGTTACCAAATACAATAGTCTCCCCTACGTTGATTTTACCTGAATCCGGCTGTTCAGTGCCCAGCAGCATGTTCAGGAAAGTCGATTTCCCCACGCCGTTTTTACCGACTACGCCTATACGGTCTCCTTTTTTGAAGGTATAGTCGAAGCCTTTGAGGATCGTCAACTCACCATATGCCTTATAGACTTTTTTAAGTTCAAGGATTTTGCCGCCGAGGCGGGTCATTTTCACATTCAGTTCCAGTTGCTGGTCTGCAATTCTGGTGGAAGCCTTGTCCTTTACCTCATAAAAAGCGTCCTGGCGGGCCTTGGATTTGGTGGTGCGGGCTTTAGGCTGCTTACGCATCCATTCCAGCTCTTTACGGTAGGTGTTACGTGCCTTTTCCACGCTGGAACGGTCCATTTCCTCCCGTGCAGCTTTACGTTCGAGGTAATTTTCATAATCCCCCTTGTATATAAAGAGCTGTTCCTGGTCCAGCTCCATGATCTCGTTGCAGACGCTGTCGAGGAAGTAGCGGTCGTGCGTTACCAGCAAGAGGGTTACCCGTTCCTGGTCGAGGTAGTTTTCCAGCCATTCGATCATGCCTACGTCGAGATGGTTAGTAGGCTCGTCCATGATCAGCAGCACGTGTTTGTGTTCGAACCCTATGTCTATCAGCACTTTAGCGAGTGCAACACGTTTTTGCTGGCCACCGGAGAGAGAGCCTACCGGCTGATCGAGGTGGTGTATATTGAGTTTTCCGAGGATCTGTTTTACTTTGGCGTCGAAGTGCCAGGCGTTCAGCTCGTCCATGCGGGCGAAAGCGGCGGTGAGTTTTTCCACGTCCGGCTCGTGGCCTTCTTCGGTCAGGAGTTCATATTCCTTGATAGCGTTGAGGGTGGGATTGTCATGATCGAAGATGTTTTCGATCACGGATTTGGCGGGGTCAAAGTTGGACTGCTGTTCCAGCATTACAACGGTCACATCCTTATGTATCCATACTTTTCCTTCATCGGGGGCTTCTTTGCCCAGGATAATCTTTAGCAGGGTGGATTTGCCTGTTCCATTGAGCGCCACCAGCGCTATTTTATCGCCTTCTTCGATATGAAAAGAGATATTCCGGAATAATGGCTTAACGCCGTATGATTTAGTGAGCCCTTCTACTGTAACGTAATGCATAACTGCGAAGTTATACATATTCAGGAAAACTCCCCCAAATCCGGAATTATGTATTTGATATTATGATTTTTTTCGTATATTCAGTATAGGAATGGATAGCCGGACGGATAATCCTACACCTGATGATAACGATTTTTGTTGTTCGTTTTATTTCGGCCTTTGTCCATTATCCTTGCCCCTCTTTTGCGTAAAATAAAAAGCCCTTGCGCGTGAAGCGGAAGGGCTTGCGTGTTTTTAGCACTTACTTATTTTAAAAATCGTAATAGAACTGCCTGAAGGAGCTACGGAGGCCAAAATTGAATATCAGGTCCGTTTTGGAGCCGGTGATGTCATTTTTGAGCCTGCGGGCGGCCAGGGAAGCCTCCACCCGTAAGTTATACTTTGGGTTCAGGACGTAGGCAACAGTACCTTGTGCGTAAAGCAGATTGGTTTTAATGCCTTGTCCTATCCAGTTGCCGTATTCATTAGGGTGAGTGGTATATGGCTTGGAGATGTCGTGGCCGAAGTTAGTTTGAGCATCCGGATCATCCCCGTATTTGGCATACATGAGCTCCCCGCGGCCATACCAACGTTTATAACGGTAGGTAGCAATACCCAGCACTTCCTGGAAATTGGCGCCTAATGGGTGTGCCAGCGACTGGTTATAGTGTTCATAGTTGATCATGGTACTTCTATAGCTGTAGGTATAAGGTCTTACAGCATTGTATTCCCCCTGCAGGTCAAGGTTCTTCACCTTAAACAGGTCGAAGGAGCGGAAACCCAGCTGCCAACTTTGTTTATTGGCCCACCAGCCTTTTCCGCCGAACACCTCTTTCAGTTTGAATTCATCCAGTACCAATTGCCCATAGATAGTGGTTTTAGGGAGGAGTTTATACTTAAAATTGGCGCCTACCAGGGCGTTATCTGAGGAACCTTCAGAGAACTCAGCAGAGCGGAGAAAAATGATCGGGTTCATGTAACTCCAGTCGAAACCACGTTTACGGCCGGAAGAATCAGCGTCTGGCCAGATCACGGCGTCAAAGAGCCCGATGGTCAGGCGTTTGTTGACGTTCCAGTCGAGGAAATGGAAAACGCCCCATTTTTTATAGTAGCCGAGATCGTTATAGGCAGATGCAAAGCTCTTACTGTGTTTATCCATGAACTGCGCCCACATGGCGGTGTATTGCACGCTGCCCAGGTTGCCGGTCAACCGGAGATAAGGATAGCTGAACTGGATATCAGATAATATCAGGGATCGATAGCCGTCTCCGATGAAATTCTGCCCATAACCGGCGGTGACATTCAGATATTTATTCGGTGTATAGGATAACAAGGCGTTGGCATAATTATAGTCAAAAGCTTTGCCTTCGCTGTAATCCTTGATACCTCCCTGCCCGGGAACGATGTCATTTTTGCGGATATACTGATCGAGATAATAGGGGAACTTACCCTGGTTCTCGTAGAAAGAAGATTCAAAATAGAACTTAGTACCGATATTCGCCTGGATGATGGCGCCACGGGTATTCAGCCAGTTGGTCCTGCTGCCTTCCCGGCTTTTGCCGATCTGGAAGTCCGGAAGAAAATCAATGAAAACATTATACTCCTTATTTCTGAATTCCAACAGATGCTCATTAAACAGCTTACGATGTAATAAACTCCGTTTTGTTGTATCCGGAGACGTATACATTGCTGAGGTATCAACATGCAGGATTGGTTTGAATGCTGTATGATGATTAGATGTATCCAGGTAGAGTTCTCTAATGTTCTGATAATTGTATGGCAGGATTACCGGCAGCTTTTCTTGTGCAAATAATTTATTAGCCCAAAGCAGCAGTAAAGCACAATACAGGTATTTCATATATTAATTGCTATTTGTTTTGCTGGTTAGAAAATAGTCTCCACTACCACATGACATCTTTAACAAACTCATAAAAAAAACAAATATAGTTTATATCCCTGATTTAGTATGCTAAATAAATCAGGAGAAACGGGCATTTTTATTTTGCCTGACTTTTAAATGGGAATCGATTTATGATGTTTCCCAATGGCGAATACTTTTTCTGGCTTGTAAAGGACCGATGATCTTCGGGCATTAAAGAAGACGTATTGATCAGGAGTCAAAACTAACTCTGGTTACGCTTCTTGTTTTACTTTATCACGGAGCTGTCGTTTTCATGGCAACAGCGATGGGCTCTCCCGGGGCAAAATCCAAAACAATTTCCTGATCAGTAGTTGTTCGTGAAACTCCTGTAATCTTTGTCCATGAAGGTTGTGTCAAACTATTTTTATAAACTGAGTGTTGGGCCGAAAGGGACCGGAGCTTCACATGGACGCCTTTCAGGGGTGTTTTGGCTTTATTCACAAAAATGGCATAGTATTCATTCTTCTGTGCCTTAAAGACACCAGTAACAAGCTCCTGAGATCCTATAGAGAGTATATATGGGCTCTGTGCATTCAGCCTGGCAGCTTCGGGCAACGCAACATGGTTATCATAACAATAGGTGGCCACACAGGTATTATTCATCACTATTGGCCCCAAAACATTACCGATATATTTGTTATTTCTGGCAGCAATCGGCAATCTTTCAGTCGTTTCATTAAATTTTGAGATTAATGCAGCATTAAAGTTGTCTTTAACGGTTTCATACGTAAAGTAGATTATCCCTTTTACACCATAAGCAATCGGGCAAAAGGTCATAAAATTTATTTGATATTCATCAGGAAAAGCATATCCGGCATGTTGTGTAGTCAAAACATACGTCCAAACCGGCCTTCCCCCGGCAAGAGATTTCACTATGCTTAAATTATAAAAATATCCGGGCCGAAGGCTTCCCTCCTTCCCTAAAAAAGGGTAGTAGTCAAAAGACACTACATCTGGTGTGACTGTCCGGCTTTGGTTAACCAGGATCTTCCTCAGGTAAGCCTCATAGGCTGCTCTGGTGGGAAAGCCATATTCAGGGAGCAGATTTACATAGGCCAGCTTGCCAGTTTGAGCTTTGACGAGCTTAATTAATTGCTGCATTATTGGCACATGCCTCATTTCGGGCTCATCGCCGACATTATACCCCAGGATGACACGCTGATAATTTAGAGGGAGTTGTTGATAGTAATTGAGAAGTGATCTGACAGCAACCTCAGACACAGCATCATTATGCAGTTCCATCGCTTTGTCTGTAATCAGAATTTTCAAGCCGCTTGCACTTGCTGCCTGCAGATACCGTTGCATCAATTCGCGATCAGTTCCCTTCACGCGTAGTTGATATCCGGTCAATAAATTAAACCCTGCTTGCCGAGCCTTACTGAAAGATGCCCTATCTCCCTGCGGACTATTATTATCGGACAAATTGGGATCTCCAAAAGTCCCAATAACAAACTCCTGCTGCCGCCATTGAGCAACAGACTCAGATAAACCGACAAGAAAAATCAAACTTACTAACAATATGAATCGCATATGCAAATATTTAGCTCCATTCGGATTTTTTTGCATTGTATATTTCAGTTATACCATTTCTCAGGGAGATGTTATGTTTCCAGCCTAAGTTGTGTAAAAATGAAACATCCATAAGTTTTCGTGGAGTACCATCTGGTTTGGAGTGATCGAATTTCAGATCGCCGGTATATCCTACAATTTCCTTAATGAGATTTGCCAGTTCCGCTATTGATAAATCTTCCCCCACACCAATATTAACAAGCTGTTCTCCATTATAGTTTTTCATCAGAAAAATACATGCATCCGCCAGATCGTCTGCATGCATAAACTCTCTTTTGGGGCTACCTGTACCCCATATCTCTACAAATGGAAGCCCTTTTACTTTAGCTTCATGCATTTTCCGCAGAAGGGCAGGCATTACATGTGAGTTCTTCAAATCGTAATTATCATTGGGGCCATACAAGTTGGTAGGCATTACAGAAATAAAGTTGCAGTTATACTGTTTCCGATAAGCCTTACACATCTCAATGCCGGCTATTTTAGCTACTGCGTATGCTTCATTAGTGGGCTCCAGTTTGCCGGTCAGTATGTACTCTTCCTTCATGGGTTGTGGTGCTAATTTAGGATAAATACAGGATGACCCCAGAAACAACAGTTTTTTCACGCCAGCCTTGTATGCTTCATGAATGGTATTGGATTGAATCATCAGGTTATCATAAATAAACTCACCTGGGCGTGTATCATTTGCAATAATCCCTCCAACTTTCGCTGCCGACAGAAACACGTATGCAGGTTTTTCCTGGAGGAAAAATGATTCCACCTGCTGTTTATCCCGAAGATCCAATTGTGTGCTCGATTTCAGAATCAGATTGGAATATCCCAGATACTCCAGCCTCCTTGTAATGGCAGAACCAACCAATCCACGATGTCCTGCGACAAAAATTTTATCTGATTTTTCCATGTTAATCAAACTGGTTTATAATCTTAAAACCGGCATCAGCCAATACCCTTTCTTTTTGAAATAATTCCACGTCTGCCACAACCATCTCCTTTACGAGTCCTGCCAGATCATATGTAGGTTTCCAGCCAAGTATTTCCTGAGCTTTTACAGGATTACCGATAAGCAGCTCTACTTCGGTAGGCCTAAAATATCTTGGATCTACAGATACAACAGTTTGACCGACAGTTAATCTCGACTCAGGATTGTTAATGGATTTCACTTTTGCAACTTCATTAATTCCCTCGCCTTCAAATAATAATTCAGCTCCAACTTCCCTGAATGCCAGTATAATAAATTCTCTTACTGAGCTGGTAACACCGGTAGCAACAACAAAATCCTCAGGTTGCGATTGCTGCAGCATAAGCCACATCGCCACAACATAATCCTTTGCATGCCCCCAATCCCGCTTTGCATCAAGATTCCCAATATAGAGCTTTTCCTGAGTTCCGAGGTGCATCCTGGCAACAGCACGAGTAATCTTCCTGGTAACAAATGTTTCACCTCTTAGTGGGCTTTCATGGTTGAATAGTATTCCATTGCAGGCGTATATACCATAAGCCTCCCGATAATTCACCGTAATCCAGTAAGCGTATTGTTTGGCAACAGCATACGGGGACCTGGGGTAAAACGGTGTTTTCTCGGTCTGGGGAATTTCCTGCACCATGCCATATAACTCAGACGTTGAGGCCTGATAAAATTTTGTCTTTTGGGTTAATCCCAGGATACGTATCGCCTCCAGAATCCGGAGAGTACCCAGTGCATCAACATCTGCAGTATACTCAGGTGTATCAAAGCTCACCTGTACATGGCTCATTGCTCCCAGATTATATATTTCATCCGGCTGTACCTGTTGAATGATGCGGATAATATTTGTACTATCCGATAAATCACCGTAGTGCAATGTCAGATTCACATGTTGTTCGTGTGGGTCCTGATACAGGTGATCAATTCTGTCGGTATTTAATAATGAGGTTCTTCTCTTTATGCCGTGTACTTCATATCCTTTCTTCAGCAATAAATCTGCAAGGTAGGCGCCGTCCTGACCTGTAATACCGGTAATTAATGCGACCATATTTATTTATTTTTATGCACGTGTGCCTCAGATGCATCACATGCCTGGTTTGACAATTGGAAAATCTCTTCAATCCAGCCTGTCAGAGAATACTTATGCCTGATATCAGCAGCAACAGGGACAGACGGAGTAGTAAAGAAATGTGCCGGTACTTCCGGCTTCTTTCTGTCTATCACCCATATATTATCGTTTTCGTAAAAATCATAATTTACGATGTCCGGATTGGTTGTAATCATTTTTTTACCCATACCCAGGATTTCAAAAGTCCTTATGGTAAGCCCGGTCTGATCGTAGTGCTGGATATCAAGCACCGCCACAGATGAATTCACTATTTCTGATATTTCCGTTCTCGTCATCGGGCTAAAGGAAAACTCTTCTATTTTCGCGCCAGGTAAACTTCTTTCAAATAATTTGCGGAAATAAAACACGAATTTCCCCTGAAGGTACATAAATACGAATACTCGCATATTCATCTCACCGGACCTCCGACAGAGATCTCGTATTACACTGTAACGATCACTATGTACAGTACCGAAAAAACACCAGTCATATCGGTTTTGCACAACAGCTTTCTCACCTGCTATATCAAATTCATCAGTAAAAAAAAGAGGCCTGAATTTGATAGATGGGTTAATCAAAGTATCATTCCTGTCAAAGGAATAGATCCGATTAAAATAAGGTAGCAGCTCCCGGGCAACAGGCTTAATACGGAGTGAGTCCCACATATATAGAATAAACCTGGCAGTCTGGAACTTCTCCCTGAATTTTTCTAACAATTCAGGTAATACCGTTTCCGGATTTACAAAAAAGATATAGTCGAATTTTGTTGAGGCCGTTTCAACCAAAATATTATTATAATACTTTGTAATTCTTTTTTTGATACCTCCTCTGAAAAAACGAATTGCAATTTTGGCCGTCGCAGTATTTTTCAGCCGTTCATCATAATAAACAACATCTGCGCCGAGCTCCTCAAGTTTAGCTACGATCTTCTTCTCGTAGCCAAAAAACCGGGGGCAGATCATTAGAATTTTTTTGCCTGCTAAAATCGCCATTACTTAAACATTCCTTTTAAGCGCATCTCTGCAATAGACTTTTCATAATCATCATTTTGAACCTCCTGCTCATTTACCCATGCCACAAACTGTGTGATACCTTTATCGAAATCATATTCAGGAGTAAAATCCAGTAAACGCTGTATCTTGGAAAGATCAGCGTAATTATGCCTGATGTCACCCAGTCTGTAGTTACCGGAGACCGTCACATCCACGACCGACCCATACAGCCTTTTCAGCGTTTCCGCCACAGTGATAACGTTTGTAGCGGTCCCACTTCCAACATTAAAGATCTGATTATTGGCTTCCGGCATTTCCAGTGCCTTAATGGTGGCGGTTACAACGTCATCTATAAATACAAAATCCCTGCTTTCCAAACCATCTTCAAACACATTAATTCCGTTATTGTTTTTTATTCTGGTTGAAAAAATGGAAAGAATACCTGTATATGGATTTGAAAGAGATTGTCCTGGCCCATAAACATTTTGATAACGTAAGGCAACAGGCTGAATATTGATGGTTGGACAAACCGTCATTACCAGTTGTTCCTGCGTTTGTTTTGTAATGCCATACACAGAAGATGGATGTATCTTTGAATCCTCATCTGTAGGCTGCAAAATAAGCGGTGTTTCAACTCCCGGGTATTTCACTTCAAAATCGTGTTTATCCAGGCTTTCAGCAGTACGATGAGAGGGATAAACAACGCGTCCGTCGGCTGTTTTATACTTACCTTCACCGTAAATCGAACGGCTGGATGCCACCAACACTTTTTGGACACTGTTCTTTTTAGCAGAAAGAACATCCAACAACAATGCGGTACCGTTGATGTTTATATCAACATATTTATGAATCTCATACATTGACTGCCCAGTGCCGGTTTCCGCTGCAAAATGCACAATAGCATCCTGACCTTCGACAGCATTTTCAAGAGCAGCCCTGTCATTGATGGATGCATGAATAAAATTGACTTTTCCTGAAATAGACTGAAAGAGCGGGGAGGTCACTTCAGGGTCTGAACCATGAATCTGTGAGGATAACGAATCAAGCACAGTTACGTTGTATCCTTTATTCAGAAGCTTTAAAGAGAGATTAGATCCAATAAATCCTGCACCTCCGGTGATTAATATATTTTTCATGAAAATCAATATTGTTACGGTTTATATTTTTGCCATTCTCTGCTGGATGGGTTAAAAATTTTTATAACTTTTGCCGGAGAGCCTACAGCAATACAATTTGCAGGTATCGACTTTGAAACAACCGACATTGTACCAATAATTGCGCCATCGCCAATGGTCACGCCAGGTAGTATACTTACAAATTCCCCAATCCATACATTCTTCCCAATATGCACCTTTCTGGAAGATAGCGGACGATCTTGTGGCGGCATGTCCGGTGAGTCATGAATATCATTTGTCCCATAAGAACCATGATTCAGATCGGAAATAAAAATTTTCCCGGCAAGCAATGTATTATCTCCGATGGTAACCCCCGAACTTCCCACAATATGTACACTGTCATTTATCTGGACATTATCCCCTATCCAAATGCACACATCCTTTGTTTCCTGATTGGGGTATGCTTCCAGCCTGCAATATTTACCGGTCGTAAACCCCTTTCCAATTCTGATATACTTCCTGTTGCGGATTTCAAAGGGTTGACGGATCAGTTTGGCACCTGGATAGAACATCCGGGTCAATAAAAGGCTGAAAAGAAGCTTAACCCTCTCCAGTATAGTATATTTAGATAATTCCATCAATGCAGCATTTTAGTTAGTCTAGATAAAATCACCGTTTTTCTCTGTTGCTCTCCAGACTGCGGCAGTAGTATCATACCGTTTCACACAAACTCCCGGAGAGCCTACAATCACACTGTAAGGAGGAAAATTCCCCCGGACCACCGCATTAGCTCCTACAATACATTGCTCCCCCAGGACGGTACCGGCAAGAATCATTGCTCCTGCCCCAATCATGCAATTGGGCCCGATATGCGTATCTTTTATCAATAGTTGCTGGTGAATAATAGGAACCCCGATTTCTGTATAGACATGATCGATATTGGTGATTGTTACATTGGCAAGTATGGCGGCATTCTTTTCAATAATAAGCAGTCCACCGGAAGTTATATGTACATTCTGGGCAATAGACACCTCATCTCCGATCTCAATAAAAGACTGCTTCGATGTAGCTTCCATCCGGACGCCAGGAAATATTCTTGTTTTTCGGCCAATGGATATTCTGGACGCACCGCTTAGAAAAACAGGCTTTCCTAAATAGGACAGGCTACCTATTTTCTTAAAAACAAACTTGTATATCATCGCCCTTAAGATCCAAAAGACTTTATAATACATATGTTTTGTTGATTTTTGAAACAACAATACGCCTGATGTATTTTACATAGGAGAATACGTGAAAAAAGATAAATTCCGGCCAGGTTATCTGATGCAAACTGTACATCTCATTGATGTTTTTTCTGACGCCTGCTTCCATTCCATTCAGATTGGCGGACAAACCGGAAACGCCAAAGTTCTTTTTACCTCCTCCTGTAGTAACAAGGCTTTTCTGCAGCACAATCATGCGTCGAACCATGCTAATCCGAAGCCAGTAATTACCATCCTCCGCATACCGTTGCTTTTCATCATAGTATCCAACCTCACTTAAAATTACGCTCTTAAATACAGCTGTGGAGGTTTGTGCAACGGTCTTAAACAGTAACTTCCGCAAAGAAACTTCGATAATGCCATCCTTTTCCTTATAAGGAAACCCTATTACTTCATCATTCCGGTTACAACCAATGAAATCAATTGTCTTGTCTTTCTCAAAGTACTGCATCTGAGTTGCAAGTTTTTCCGGTTTCCATTCATCGTCAGAATCCAGTAATGCGATGTAAGTCCCTCGTGCTGCACGTAACCCCGCATTTCTGGCGGCTGAAACACCGCCATTGGGCTGGTCAATCAGCTTTATATCAATAGCGGTAGTGTTTTCCTTGATTATTTGCTGGATAATGTCTCTGGAGCTGTCTGCTGAGCCATCGTTCACCAGGATGACTTCCGAAATTTTCTTGTAAGTCTGGTTCAGTACAGAATCAATGCAGTTCTTGATGGTTTTTTCGCTATTATAGACAGGTATGACAACAGACACATCCATTATTTAAATATTTTATACCATTTTTCAACTATATCACTATCCTTCCATTCAAGGCTGGTCGTAAAGGCAGCTTCGCTGAACTTTTGCCTCAAGGTGGCATTGGTCATTAATGACAATAGTTTGGAGATAAACGAATTAAGATCGTTCAAAGGTACTAAAAACCCATTACAATTGTCTTCAATAAGATCCCTTGGGCCTGAAGGGCAGTCGAAGGAAATACAGGGCACACCAAAAGACATTGCTTCCAGTAAAACCATTCCAAATCCCTCACTGCTGGATGTCAGTGCAAATATTTCTGCTTTGGCGTATAGTTGCTCAATCTCCCTGGTTGGCGGCAAAAAAGTCACACTATCTATCAAATTGTTGTCTGACACATAACTCTTTAAAACTGATTCTAGTTCTCCTTTCCCCACAATAAGCAGCTTCCAGCCATTGGTTTGGCCTTGATCTGCTATAATGCGCCAGGCTTTCAGCAACATCAGTTGTTGCTTATCCGGCGTGAATCTGCCAATATTCAATACGACTTTGGAACGAACCGGCTTTATTTCATAATTTAGTTCAGATCGGAAATGTGGGACATATACAGCCGGGAAGCCCTCCCGTACATAATCTGCTGTATCTGTTCTGGTGGGTACAACATAAACCAGTGCCTTAGGATACAGCAAGTCTTTTATTTTTCTATAGATAAAGTTATAATTGGTACGCGCACCGTGCTCTGTTATGACCATTTTCTTCATATCCGCACCTGCCAGGCGAAACTCCAGCACACTCAACGGATGAACGAGATAATAGTAGTCAAAATGCCGTCCTTTGAGATATTCCCGAATGCTCTTGGCTGTTGTATAGGTGGCAGAAAAAATACTCAACATCCTGCTGACACGGCTACTCATATTCAGTTTCCTCGGCAGCCCAAGGGAATTTATCACAACATTTTCTGGTAAGGGGTAGAATGATTTAGGCTCATCCTTAACCAGTAAAGTTAACTGATACTCCTTGGAAAACCGGTCAAGCAAGGTGGATATCACCCTCTCAATTCCCCCCGCCGGAGCCATGCTGTTTATGTAAAAAAGGATACTTTTCATTGGGAGAATCTCAGAATTGAAGAAATGTTTTATAAGGGAAAAAGTAATCACCCCTTGACGCAACTTCACTTATAAAGTTGTTCATGCTATATAAATATATTAAGAATAGAAACAAGTAACATACACAAATAGGATAGAACTTATTACTAAAAAGATAATGGATCAGATATACAATAAGGAGAGATTCCGCCCAGAAAAAATACCACTTGAACCGATAAGACAATTCTGGAAGCCCGTTAAAAAGAGTGGCAAACAAAACACCCAAAACAAACAGGTTCACGGTTAAATTCAACATAGGTTTTCCAAATGATGATTTGTCCCGTATGTAAATAAACGCGAAAGCTAATAACAGCTGCTTGGCCGAGACAAATGCAAATTCGCTCTGGCCGCTATACACATTTACTTTAGCGGCGGTTACCTCCGGAATTGGAAGAAACCCCAATAATGTCTGAACTAAAGGTACCTGGTACTTCAGAAGGTTTATTGCCGTACAAATTCCAACAATCAGATACAGCAAGGTCTTATTGTACCTTCTACCAAAAAAGAAATAACCTGGTATCAGGATGTAAGCGGATATATGAATTTGAGCAGCCAGCAGAATCCATAAAAAATAAGGGAAAAACCTGCGTTCCAGAATGTAGGGCAGGCAACACATAAAAATCGACAATGTTACCGCTTGCCTGATAGCAATAAAATCCAGCAGAAAAAAAATAGTACTGTAATATACCAAGACGGAAAACAGATAGTTAGGAGAATACTTCTGAAAGAATACTACCTTGGGAATAACTGATAGTAAGGCCATTACAAATATCACCGCCTGGAACGGAGCACCAAGTATATATAGCAGTTTGTTTAAGTAAAAGTACCCTATTTCAATATTCAAATCAGAGGAATATGCCCCTCCTGCCCAGCTAAAGATATTCTGATAATTTGGATAATCAGGATCAATAGCGCCCCTCAACCCAACAAGTAAGGTCAATGCTAAAACTGTAAAGCAAAAAATAAAAAAATAGAGTGACTTTGACAGCTTTGCAATACCAACAATGCTGAAACTAGCTAATAATGCAAAAAGTAAATAATATACCATTTAATGTAAACTAGGCGTCAGAAGTCAATTCTATTGTCTTTCAATCTATCTGCTGGCTGTGTAAGCGGTTTTCTCCCATTTAAGAAGTTGCTTCCAGTATTCTTCTTTTTCCTTTCTTCCAGTCAACGTAAAAATTCCTATTCGTTGATAGGCCTGCAGCATGAACAAAAAACGGGAAATCTGAATGGCACCTTTTTTATTTGTTTTTCTGAAGAAGATGTATTTACTTTTAAAAGACCGCAAAGCAGTTCTTTCTTTCATTTGTTCCGACCCTCCTTCAAGATGTATAATCTTCGCAGCTGGTACCGAAACGATTTTATATCCCTTTTTTCTAACTCTCCAGGTCAGCTCTGTTTCTTCATAGTACATAAAAAACTCCGGATCAAATCCCCCTACTTCGTCAAATACTGCTTTTCGAATCATCATGTCAGCACCTGAAATATAACCTTCAATTTGAAGAGGAGCCTCTGAATAATTATAAATTATATTTTTACCAAACTTCAGCTTTGAAATCATTCCTCCCAGCAAATAATCAATATCTGACGTTAATCCTGGCATTTGCTGACAAAATGATATAGCCGGTTTATGGTCGGCGGTATACAAATTCCCGCCTGCAATTGCAATTCTCTCATCCGCATCCATATAATCAGCAAGAATTTTCACCGCATTGTTCATACACAAGGTATCGGAATTGAGGAAAAACAGATATTTACCCTGAGCAGCTTTACTACCCAGATTGTTGGCTCTCCCAAATCCAATATTATCACCACTTTCAATCAAAACTACCTGAGGGAAGCCTGCCCGTACCATTTCTCTGGAGTTGTCCCTGGAATCATTATCCACAACTATCACCTCGTATTCAATTCCCGACAGGGTGGAATAGATCGATTCAAGGCACGCTTTTAACAGTGTTGCTGTATTATAGTTTACTATGATAATAGAAACATCCATTTCAATTGTCTTTCGATTAATTAGGTTAATCCTGTATGATTTTCATCAGACGTTGGACTATATTAGGCCAATAAAAGTATTCATATGCAAAATCCTGAATTTGACGACACTTTTCCAATTCTCCATTTTTCTCTTCCATCAGGTCAGACATAGCCGAGGCAAATGTCTCAGGGGTAGCGTCGGTAACTATCACACCCAACCTTCCATTATCTGTCACATCATATGCGGATAACAAGTCTGTTGACAATATTACACAACCACCTTTCAACGCCTCCAGAAAAACAAGTGGGAAGCCCTCTGTTCTTGAACTGAGTGCAAATATTGAAGCAGCCGCATATTCTGCCTCCAGCATATTACGGTCCTGTATCGGACCTGTTAATATTACCCTGTCTTTCAAATGTGGATATTTTTGATAATATTTGTCCAGATATCGGTCAAACCCTTCCGCGACCGGACCCACCAGCTTTACACGCCACTCAGGATGCTTCGCGGCTATTAATGCGAAAGCATCTAACAACAATTCATTGTTCTTCTGGTGCGTTCCTATACGTCCTACAGTCAACAGCACTTTTTGCTTGTCTTCTGGCTTTATAACAACTCTGCTACCTCCATCATAAAAACCATTGGGAATATACTCAACCGATTTACCTAACAAACGGGTTTCATTCAGTATTGTATGATATCTCCTGTTTTCAATAGAAATAACGTCAACATTACCTATCAGCCGCAATCGTAAGACCCCCGAGAGACCTTTATACTTATTCGTGATGATTTGCTCATCGGCATCCAGTTTCAAATAGATTTTTTTCCCTCTGAAAGCATTTATCATTCTAAAAACGCTGGCTAACACTAGCGAGCTGATTGTTAGATGATACAAGATAAGTATATCATACTTCCTTCCATGCCTCAGTAAATACCATACCGAATCAATTGTAGTATTCCGAAAAATCCGTTTTATAAACGATAACTTCAGACCAGGCACTGTCTTGGATAATCCCGGATACTCCCCATTCTTGTAGGTTGCTATCGTGGCATCCCATCCACCTTCCTGATGAAGCATAAACGGAATCATTCCCACATCTTTCGCCAGATGGACGTTCTGACACAAAGAAAACAAATTCAAAACTTTCATACTTACTGTCTAAACAATTTTTGCACAGCCTTTTCAATCATAGATCTTTCATTAAGTCTGAATATAAAAACGCTTATAACAAGTAAAATCAATAGTGATATCCCATTTATAAAAATTCGCCAAACGGAGCTGATTTCCATCGAGATAACATTGTTGAAGATATATAACATTGCAGTAACAAAGCCCAACATTGCAAAATATCTCAACAACGTTTTCAGAAGGTCATTTTTCTCAATCGGCAGCTTCCTGAACATATAAACTCCCATTATAAGGTGGGATATAAGCAAGGACAACGGGAATATATATACATCCGCAAACTTGAATAAAGCCAGATTTACTATGATGGTAATAACCTGGGCCATTACACTGCAACTCGCGTACACCACAGATTTTCCTGCTGACATTAAAGCCAGGCCGGTTATCAGATAAAGAAAAATTCCGAGCGAACTCCAGGCATAGCATGTGGTCAGCCTTGTGATATTCCAGAGGTCCACACCACTTATATCACCTTTATTATATAAAAAATCAACTACAGCACCCGGACAGGCAGTTAGAAAAGCAATGACAAGCGTTAGTATTATTATGCCCGTACTGGAAGTCTGCTCCAGTTGCCGGGCGAACTCTTTTTCATTTTTTTCCAGAAAACACTTAGACAATACCGGAACCATTACCGTAGCCAATACACTGGTTAATACTCCTACTGATATATCAGTAAACTTCCGGGAATAATCCAGCATAGACACCTTACCATCTCCCAACAGGCTGGCCAATGTCTTTTCCAGCATGGTCGATAACTGACCTGTAAAATACGGGATAAAAAATGGCAGTGAATAAACGATAAATGGCCAGGCCATTTTACCATCACGGACAACCGAAAAGGAAAATCCCCAGATGGCGATCCGCTGCTTCCTTATTTGTATTACCAACAATATGCCTAGCAAAAACAAACCAATGTAAGTTGAAACAGCCAATGAGTAAATACCGATTTTTCTGGCAAGCAATAGCAATAATACCACATTGAGCACCGCCGATATCGTACCGGCTATTTCGGGAACGTAAAATACTTCATATGCATTTAGAACACTTGTCCAGATTTTGGTCAATTGAGTAAAAAGAAAAATCGGGGCCGCAATTTGCATCATTAACGCCAAATTCTGTAACTCAACACCACTATAGGATGGAGCTATCAATTTTGAAATAGGAACCGGGAAAATGAGGATTAAAACAACAATGGCTATACTAAGCAGGGTACTGACACTTAGCAGCGAATTAGTACGGCAAATCGCCATTTTCTCTCCCTCTTCCTGCTTCATAAAAAGAAACTTAGGCCTGAAGACTTCGTCAACCGGGCCAAGAAGTGCCAAATTAAGAACGGTAACGAAGTTAAATGCAAGAAGCCATATATCTCTATCCTTTGAAACCCCGAAATATTTTGCCGCCAATGCCAGATTTAAAATTGAAATTGACATCCGAAAAAGCCGCAAAAAGAATAAAATAAATGTAGTTCGTTTCATGATCAAAGATCTATAAGCTGCCCGCTGAAAACAACCAATTCTTACAATTAATTGTAATAAAGCTTATGATATTGCTTTGGATCGAATCAGATGTCAAAATCCCTTAAATAACTTTTTAATAATTTAGATACAGTTAATACTATTACACATAATATACCTCCAAGCAGTCCTCCAATTACCACACCTTTTACTAGTCCAACCTGTATCTTTTTTAACGGCAAAATAGGCGTATCAATTATTTGAATAATCGGAGTTTCCTGGCTTAATGCCACTTTACTCATCTCCAGGTTTTTGATTACCTCACCATACATTGTCTGTAAAATTATCTTATCTCTCCCTGCTACCTCCGCGCTCACCAGTGCCACTCTTCGCGCCGGATTCTGATTCAAATCCTGCATGGTTGCAGCAGCATAAGTTTTTTTATCAAGAAGCACCTCCAGTGAATCCGCCTTTCGCTGTAAGTAGTCAACTGAAGTTTTTGAACGTTTCGTTTTTGTTTGTACATAAAATGAAGTAGCCTGACTTACCAGGTTTTCCACAAATTGTTTTGCAAACAACTGATCTTCAGAAATGAACTTTACTTCTATAAACGCCAGCTTCTTATCAGGCTTTGATGCAGTCAAATGCTTGGCGATAATTACCTGATAAATAACATTTAAGGCACTATCCTGAATGATTGATAGTTTAGCATCACCTTTGACAGGAAAAGTAATGTCTTTAACACCCGGATCTTTCTGCCATTTATTCCGTAACCCGGAAATGTCCAGAAAACGGTCGGCCATACTGACCACCTTCCCGTTTGTATTTATTGGCAACAACAAAGTACGTTGTACCATTAAGCGGGTTTTCAAAAAGGTTAAAATATTGTCTCCTACAAAAACCCCTTCTCCGCTACTACCTCCCAAATCAATACCGAACTGACTCGCGATCCCCGCATAGGAAGCAAGCGGATTTGATTTGGATTCCTCCAAGATGAATGTGAGTGCAGCTTCATATTTGGCTTTGTAAGTCTTTGAATAGATAAATCCAAGAATGGCAAATACGATTACTGCAAGTAAGACAATAAACCACTTTTGTAATATATACCTCAGTAGTCTTATGATATTGATTAAAATATCTCGAAGACTAACTGTTTGCGTAAACGAAGCTTCAATATTAGGATGTTCTGCTGGCATGACACCAATTATAGTTTATGAATTGACTCTTACTTAACCGTATTCAGAATAGTTACAATGACCAACGCTACAGAGGCCAGCGCACTGGCCATACCGACAGCTTCTCCCGTGGTAATTCCTTTATGTTCTCTTTTCGATGGAACATAAATCTCCGCTCCTGGTTTCACTTTCGGATAAGTATTGAAGAGAAACACCTTCTTGGTATTTCTTACCTCTCCATTTGCATACACGATATAACTTCTTCTTTTCATCGCCTGAGTTGTAAACCCACCAGCTCCATATATGTAATCCTTAAAGTTGTACTTATTGTCAAATCTTACTTTTTTCGGAAAATATACCTCTCCAAACAACTGCACCGTCTGCAATTTCTTGGGAACTCTGATCACATCCCCTTCTTCCAGCAACAGGTCATATTTAGATCCGGGATGTTTCATGATATGGTCCAGGTTGATACCCAACAGTTGCTCCTTGCGGTCTACGGCCGCCTGTACGCGTGCAATGTCCGTACTGTCCTGCAACTTATTATAGAATACCTGCAACTTGTTGGCAAGCAGCGAACTGTCGCTTTCATTGATAAACGTCTTACGCATCATTACTGCGCCTTCCGGGTATGCTTCCGGACGGAGGCCACCTGTTCTTTTTATCAAATCAGAAATACGCTCAGAACGGTTGTTGATCGTATAATCACCAGGATATACCACCTCTCCGCTGATCATCACATTGGCTTGTGAGGCATACGCCGGAGAACGCCTTACTACCACTTCATCAAAAGGTTGTAATACAAAAGCCTTTGCTTCCGGATTGTTGCTGAGGTCTGCATTGATATTGAACCGTTCTACAATCGCTTTGGTACTGTCTTTCGGATCATACATCCCACCACGTTTCCTGCGGGAAATTTCTACCTCCTGCAGGGAGGCTGCATCTGTAAGACCACCAGCCATCAGTATGAGGTCTTCCAACCGCATGCTGTCTGCATAGTTAAAATAACCCGGTTTATTCACCTCTCCGTCAATTCTCACTTCATATTCTTCGCGAAGATCAAATTTAGAATAGATCATCACACTGTCTTCCTTCTGTAACCGCATGGCAGACTTACCTGACAGCGCATCCTGTACATTGAAGTTAATAAAGGAGGGTGTATAGTCCGATTGTAAACGACGGATCAGCCCTCTTGACAGAGCAGCATTTTCTTTCACGCCATCGGCCCGTTTGATCAGGTCGCTGATGGTCATATTATCTTCCAGCGCATAGTTGCCAGGGTGAAAAACGGCGCCGGTAATGGTCACCCGGTTGCTGAAACGGTTCAAAATAGAATCAATAAAAAACTGGTCCCCGGATTTTAATTTAAACGAAGCTATTTCACTGGCCGGAACATTCACCACTTCCCGCTCTTTATTGTTTACGCGGTAAGCCCGGATAACATCGCGGAAAGACCTGTCCGTATAGCCGCCGGCGTAATCGAGAATTTGCTGGAGCGTTTCATTGTCCTTCGCTTCAAAGATGGCCTGCCGCTTCACTTCCCCAATCAGTTCCACCCGTGTCTTATAGGGGTTTACCTTCACAATGTCCTGGTCCTGCAACACAATATTATTGCTGAGGTCGCCCCGGGCAAGGAAATCGTACAAGTCAAAAGTAGCTGCGGTTGAGCCATTACGGATCACCTGTATATTACGGAATGAACCATTTTCAGTAGGGCCTCCTGAAACATACAACGCATTTGCCACTGTAGCCAGTGAAGGGATCGTGTAGGAACCAGGGTTCACTACCTCTCCAATCAACAATACCCGGATACTACGGATATTACCCAACGAAATCTGAACGGAAGTGTTGCCAGACTTTATACCACTGTAAATGGTCGCTAATTGCTTGGTAATCCTGTTTTTAGCTTCCTCCATGGTTAATCCGTTCACATACACCGGCCCCAGGTTGGGGATACGGATATAGCCGTCAGGCGTTACTTTCAGACGATGCTGTACCTCGGAATATCCATATACGTCTATGAGAATTTCATCATTGGCAGCCAGACGATAATTGGGCGGCGTTGGCATTTTGAGGTTGGGTTCAAACGTCAGGTTCTTATTGTTAAAAAGTTCCGATCCGAAAATCTTCTTACGACGCTTTTCCCTTTCCCGCTCTTCCCGGGTTTGTGGCTTTTCTTTGCTCCCAGTCGTGGTGTCTTCCGTCATATCATCATCGACCTTGCGGCTACCTTCCTCATCCTCCTTGTCCTTTTTGTTTTTCTCCTTATTCTTCTGGTTCTGGTCCAGCTCTTTGTCCAGGCCCATCTGCTGGATACGGCTTTTCAGCTTGCTCACCTCAATATCAGGAATCCCCTTTTGTTGTGCATAGGTGTCAATATCTGAAAAAGACATATTATTCTTTTTCATCTCAGCCACCAGCTGACGCACCTGATCATCGCTCAGATTGTCAACCTTCATCTGCCGGATTTGTTCTTTGGATAATGCTGGATTCTGCGCGGTCACACAATAGCCAATAAACAGGAAAAGCTGTAGCAGCAATAATTTTCTGAACATGTATTAATAGGATAAAAACTTCTCGAATACCTTTCTGGAAAACACTTGTAAGGTGCCATTCCCCGGAGGGGATAGCCAAACAAGCTGCAAATCTATTAAAAATAACATATAAATGTGACAGGAATCGGTTTAGCTAACCGTTTTGTTTTGAAATCGTTAGATAATTTCCGATAAGCGTTGGAACATATACCCGCTTCCTCCAACAAGGTTAACAAAAATAAAAGTACTTCGGTAAGTTCCCTATTAACTTTAAGTATATTATAATATAAAAAAATTATTAATTCATCACCCTCAATATAACTGAAACATTTTCAATCCATTTTTCCCTTTTTCTCGTTAATACTATCGGAGAGTCATGCTGATCAGACCTGTTGTTTTTTTCAGACCACCCAGAATCAATTTTTAAGGCACCGGACCACTCAAAAAACCATATAGCAACCAATAACATATCCTTAAACCATTGTAAACCAGTTTTTTATTAAATATTCTGTGAAAGCTTGACGCTGTGCGGTTCCGTTCATTTCAGTTAAGCCAAAACCTGAAACATGATGTCATCTGTTGAATTTAACACCTTGCTTGTCGGAAACGCTGATTTCCTGAAACCCTTTGCGTTTACCCTTACCAAAGATGCTGAACAGGCTAAAGACCTATACCAGGAAACCCTGTTCCGGGCCCTCTCCAACCAGGAAAAATACCTGGAAGGCACCAACATCCGCGCCTGGCTGTTTACCATTATGCGTAACATCTTTATCAACCACTACCGGAAAAAAGCCAAAAACCGGATGATAGCCGAACCCAGTGTCAGCGATTTTTTCCTCAATTACCAGCAAAGCCCCACCAGCAACAAAGCAGACACCAACCTCCGGATGAAAGACATACACGTCGCCGTCTATCACCTCCCACAAATCTTTAAACAACCGTTCCTCCTGTATTACGAAGGATACAAATACTTTGAAATAGCAGATATCCTCCAGGAACCGCTCGGGACCATCAAAAGCCGGATCCACTTCGCCCGTAAAATACTCAAGACCCAGGTGCTGCGGCACTAACTTACCTGTTGCGTTCCTTCACTATAATAGTTATCTTGGCGAATTACCAAACAACCAAATAATCCTATAGTGACTGCATCGCAACGTTTCTTATCACTGGACGTCTTCCGCGGACTGACGGTAGCCGCCATGATCCTCGTCAACAATCCCGGTAGCTGGGAGTATGTGTACGCGCCGCTGGAACATGCCAAATGGCACGGCTGTACGCCCACCGACCTGGTATTTCCCTTTTTCCTCTTTGCCGTAGGCAACGCGATGAGCTTTGCCATGAAAAAATACGCCGAAGCGGGCAACGCGGCGGTTATCCGGAAAATACTCACCCGTACCCTGCTGATATTCGGTATCGGCCTGCTGCTCAACTGGTTCCCCTTCGTGAAATGGGCCGATGGCCAGCTCGTCATGAAACCCCTCAGCAACCTGCGCATCCTGGGCGTATTCCCCCGTATCGCGCTTTGCTACGGCGCTGCAGCTTTCATTGTCCACTACCTGAAAGACAAAGGCGCCTTCGTGACAGCCTGCGTTATCCTGCTCGCCTACTGGTTCGTCCTGATAGCTTTCGGCACCGGCGACCCGTATAGCCTCGAAGGTTATGCCGGCCTGCCGCTCGACAAGTTGATCCTCGGAGAAAATCACATGTACAAAGGAGAAGGCGTACCCTTCGATCCGGAAGGCATTCTCAGCACTTTCCCCGCTATCTGCAATGTTATCTTCGGATACCTGGCCGGTAAATTCATCCAGGAAAAAGGTAAAACCTATGAAATGCTCGCCCGCCTGATGATCATGGGATGTATACTCATCTTCGCCGCACTCTGCTGGGACATGGTATTTCCTATCAACAAAAAAATATGGACCAGCTCCTATGTGCTCTACACAGTAGGCATCGCACTGCTGCTGCTCTCCATCCTCATGTATATCGTAGAGTTCCGCGGGCTCACCCGGTGGACGACCTTTTTCACTGTATTCGGTAAAAACCCGCTCTTTATCTACGTGCTGTCCGGCGTAGTGGTAAAGTTATACCTGCTGATACGCCCTGTGCCCGGCCAGAATATGTATTCCTGGCTGTACCAGAACGTCTTTCAGCCCATCGGCGGCAATATGGTAGGCTCCTTCCTGTTTGCCCTCTTCCATGTATGCGCGTTCGCCGCCATAGGCTACTGGATGGACAAAAAGAAAATCTACGTACGGGTATAACCGTATACCAGCCGGTAATACCGCTCTTTCAGCCGCGACTGGAAATAAAGCGCGGTTGTTAATACCAGCGCCGCCAGTGTAAGCAGGGAAGGATGCGGCCAGTAATAGTACAAGGCAAAACACAAAACGCTGTAACGGGCATACTCCAGGTAAAACACCCAGCGTTTCTGCTCCAGGATGGCGCCACAGTTCATCAGCGTAAGCAGGATCAACAGTGAAACACATACCTGTACAAATACCGGCACATAGTGCTCCAGCAATAAAAAAACAAACAATAATGTGAGTGTGGCAGCCATCTGCCACACCACATAATTATTTAGCCTGGGCGTTTCCGTTATAGTACGGTCCCTTACCAGGAACGTTTCTTCCAATACCTCCCGCGCCGCAGGATCTACATAATCAGGCTTTCCGAAAACCACCCGCAGCTTGCTCCGCCATCCGTTCGCCCTCCTGACGGAATACCACATTTCCAGTATAAAATGAAAATGCTGCCAAAGGAAACTGTTGCTCTCGAGCGGCTTGGTAAGACCATATACGGGCTCTTCTTCCTCTTTCTGAAAAGTACCAAACAGCTTGTCCCAGATAATAAATACATCGCCGTAGTTTTTATCCAGGTACTTCGGGTTGCTGGCATGATGCACCCGGTGATGTGACGGCGTTACCAGAATGTATTCCAGGATGCCCAGCTTCCCAATGGTACGGGTATGAATGAAAAAAGGATACAGCCCATGCACCAGCAACATACTGGTGATCATTGCCGGCGGAAATCCGATAACCGGCAATACCGCCCAGAACCCCGTACGGATAAACGCCTGGAAAACCGTGATACGGGCAGATACTGTATAGTTGAACTCCTCGCTTTGATGATGCACCACATGCGCGCACCAGAACAAAGTCACCTCATGTGCCAACCGGTGATACCAATACCAGATAAAATCAGTACAAACCAGCAACGCCACCCATAGCAACACGCCGGGTTTGATATCAAACAAGGCGTAGTTCCGGTGCAGGTACTCATATAGAAAATAAAAAATCCCTACCGTGAAGGTATCGAGCAACCGCTCAGCGATGCCTACACTGATGTTGGCCACGGAATCCTTGAACTTAAAATAACGCTTCCCTTTTTTGTGTGCCACCAGATACTCCAAACCCATGAATGTCAGGAAAAAAGGAACCGCCAATGCCAGAAAATTCAAATGCACTTTGATAAAAATTTTAGCTGCTAAAAATGAAAACACAGGTGTCCCCGCATGGTGCCAGCCCATGTGCAGGGGGTTTTGTAAATCTTGTTATTGGTGGTAACTGGTAACAATATTAGAAAATATATTTCTAATATCCTACTAAATTTGTAGACTATAAAAAACAAAGGGCGGAAAACAGCTGACAGCCGTCTCCCGCCTTTGCGACATTGCATATATCTATTTAGTCATCAACTAGTCTTCCGCTGGTCCGCCATCGGCCATCCGCACCATTTTAGGCTGGAACTGTCCTACAACCTCCACCAGGTCGGCCTGCGCGGCCATCACGGTATGGATGTCCTTGTAAGCCCCTGGCGCTTCGTCCAGTCCACCCCCGATCAGGGTTACGCCATTGTCTTGCAGCATTTTTCTCATTTCCTCGTTGGTGATGGAAGCGATGGCTTTTGTACGCGACATCTGCCGTCCGGCGCCATGCGACGCGGAATGCAGGCTGGTAGTTTCACCTTTTCCCCGAACAATAAAGCCGGGCGCTGTCATAGAGCCGGGAATAATACCCAGCACGCCTTTCCCTGCGGGAGTAGCGCCTTTACGGTGTACGATCAGCTCTTTGCCATGGTGCATTTCCTTCCAGGCGAAGTTATGATGGTTCTCCACCCGCGCCAGCATAGTGGCGCCCATCTCAGCGATCAGCCGTTTATGGATCAGGTGGTGACATGCAGAAGCGTAATCACCGGCCAGGTTCATCGCCAGCCAGTACTCCTGCCCTGCTTCTGTGTTCAGGTCCAGCCACGCCAGGTGTTGTGCGTCTTTTGGCAACACACAAAGCTCTTTGGCCAGCCGGGTATAATGTCCGGCTACCTGTGCACCCAGGCCACGCGACCCGGAATGCGACAACACGGCCACATAATCACCTGGGGCCAGGCCCCATTCGTTGCTGGCATCGGTGATGGTCACCACGCCCCATTCCACAAAGTGGTTGCCGGAACCGGAAGTTCCCAGTTGACCGGCGGCTTTGGCCTGCAGGCTACGCAGTATCTGAATTTCCCTGAACTCGTTTCTTTCCAGTACGGCATCGTCGTCATTCCTTTTCCACTCGGCGCCGGCGCCGAACCTGGTTTTGTTCTTCAGGGCCTTTTCATATTCACCGGCTTTGGTGTTCAGGCTATCTACCGGCAGGTCCAGTATGCTCAAACACATACGGCATCCGATATCCACGCCAACGCCGTAAGGTATCACGGCGTTCTCTGTGGCTAATACACCACCTATCGGCAAACCATAACCCTGATGAGCATCTGGCATCAGTGCGCCGGCAACGGCAACGGGCAAACGCACAGCATTGTTCAGCTGACGGATCGCGCCTTCTTCAATAGCGTCGCTACCAAAAATGGCGTAATCTACCGCCTGCTCGCGCAATGGTATGATTTCAGGACGCTCCTCCGGTATCAGCGCGGTAGCTACCTCCGCCCATACCGCATCTTCGGTATAAGCGGCCGGATCAGCCAGCACCTTGGCCAGTGCGGTTTCGATTTCTTCAGCTGTAGCCGTTGCGTAATGTTGGGCAATAACGTCAATGGCTGTACTAATTACAGGGCCCTGTGGGTAACCTAAGGCGCGTAATTGTTTCCCGGTCATTTTCAATTCAGACATAATGGGGGTTTATTCAATCAATGATATCATAATATTCCTCCTGCATTATCTGCAGCAGGTTTTTATTTTTATACGGGTCTTTGTTTTTCCCGGCAGGGTTCCAACGCTTCCAGCTATTGTGCCTGCTTTGTGTCAGCCAGTGCATGCGAGGCTCCAGCCGACGGCTGGTAATATAGTTGTTCAGTTCCTGTATCTGCGATTCCAGCACGGGATCCACTATACGCTGATGGGTTAATATATGAGGCCGTACACGCAATACGAAACGCCAGGGCTCTTTAAACACCATAACAGGCACTTCTTTGTTACCATACCTCGGCATTTCCATCCGTTCCTCAAAAAGGGCGGCTTCCTCGTGTGTAAACCGGAGCTTTTGAAACTCCGACAGGGAAAGGGTACGCAGAAACTGTCCTTTGTCTACCCATACCTTTTTACCACGCACCCGCTTCTTCTTTTTAAAATCCTTGCGATGAAAATATTCCTTTGTGTTGATTTTAAGAAGAATATTCTCAAAAAATGAAGCCTGTTTTCCACGGGCCACATCATCTCTCAACACAAAGAAACGCACATACCCTTTCTGTACAGGCGGCTTCAGCGGCACATAAAGCGGTTCGCGGGTTTTGCGCCAAAGCGCGCGCTGGTATTTATCCAGCCTCAGCAGCTCTTTATCTCTTGCTGTAATTACTGCACGGCGTTTTTGTCTCGCTGTTTTAAGCCGTGCAGACGCGATATAATATTGTAATTCGTCTGAAAATAACTTGTCCATAACACATGGTCTGGTGAGTTTTTAATCTCGTTCACCGATCGGTGGAAACGATGTACCATCGGGTTGTATACAGACAAGTAATTCTTTTTCATGACTAATAATATTTTTAATGAGATGATGAATGTTTGTTTATACTGTTTCTTCCAGCAGCGTTCTCCTGAAACCGATCACATTCTTCGGACTTTCAAAAGAAGGCTCGTGCTGATTGGCTATTTCTGCGATACTCATGGATTTGTTGATCACGGTATCATAGCCTAAATGTTTGGACAGCTTTTGTGCTTTCGCCGCAGAGAGCTTCTTAAACTCATACTTGGCGATCAGTCTGCCTTTGCGCAACAGCGCGCTGTCAATGGCAGACAGGTCACTGTTGAAGGAGCACACCAACTGTATGTTCAGGCAATCCGCCAATAGTCCGTCGGACAAATTAAGCAGATTGGACACAGATGAATTGCCGCTGAACTTCCTGTCCATGATCACGTTTTCCGCGTCTTCAATAATCACTACGCAATTAGGATTATCAATCAGCAGTTCCATGAATTCCGGGTTCATGATATTGTGCGCCAGGTCGGGCGATACGAACAGGATACGTTTTTTGATTTTGCCGATGAGATAACGCAGATACGTGGTCTTGCCGGTTCCCGGGATGCCATGCAACAGCACAATGCCTTTGTCTTTGTCTTTGCGCAAGCGCTGTTGTATCACCTTGTCCACTTCGCGGAAATCATCTTCATAAAACAGTCCGATGTCCAGCTTGGTGCGTTTGATCTCCATGCTCTTCAATTCCAGTCCTTTGCGACCACTGACGATGAGATTGATTTCATGCGGTTCACGGCGCTGTTTTTCTTTATAGCGTGTAACCGTCTCTGTTATCTTCGCCACAAACGCGGCGTCTTTACCATCGTGCAATATCTCCACCCAGGAATGCCAGAAGGCCACTACACTGTTGTTATTGAGCACCAAGACAGTTTGAGCGTGTTTGTATTTTTTCTTTTTCGTATCATAATCGGTATAGCGGTAGGTATGCAGTATCATGCCTTCAAATGCTTTCACAAATGCAGCTTCTGCTTTTTCTCCGTCTATATCGTAGATGTTATTGATATTGGGTATACTGTTAAAATGAACGGTATACACTCCTTTGGGCGCAAAATATTCTCCATCGGTTATATCTATCTGGTTATTGACCATCGCTTTCATTTACTGTTGCACTTTTAAAATTAGTCTTCCCTGATAGTGATTTACCGGAGCCCTGTGGGCTCCAGGCAAATCATGCTTATCATTTCCGGTACATATAGGTACCTCTTTTGGGGGAAAGTTACAAGTTATCCTCTTGATAACCTGAAGATGGGGGTTAATTCAAACAGAGACGAAAAAAAATATCTTTAAAGGAGATTAGTCAGCGGAGCAGGATTACTCCGCTACCTGTTTATAAAATGTACCTCCTCAAATAATCTTTTTACGGTGAACACAAAAAAACCCGGTCTGTTTTACACGGACCGGGCTACTAACGTCAACGTATATACTACGTTAAGGCATGCCGGGTCCGATTAGCGTCAATGCGATTGATGCTATCTTCAAATCCTTTACTGCGAAGCATTTCAGCGTTCAGTAGCCGGTTTTTTATGGTGTTCCGTGGTGATATCATTATCAAAATCAACATAAAAAAAGCCCGGACCAATTGATCCGGGCTTCTGTTATATGATACAAATATATTTGCACTACCTGTAACTATGAAACGCCCGGAACCCGCCCCGATCTTGCGTGCCGCAAGGGATTGCTGATTCCATATTTAAATTAAAGCGTAGCATTTTTTACAAGTGTTTACCTATTATCAATTTTTAACGATGCAAAGATAATGTGATAAATAGTGATAATGCAAATTTTTAACAGACTTTTTTCAAAAATTTTTTCTATGTAGATAAAAATAGTGTCGGATCCTGACTGCATAAAAAAACCGGAAGTACGCATACTTCCGGTTGCTGTAATCGAATAAGGATAACAAAAACAGATGTTGTCGGTCGACCAAAAAAAATCAGATCAGAACGGCGCTTTCTTCATATTCCTTTTCCAGTCTTTTCATCTGGCGGATATGACGTTCTATATGTTTAGTCAGGAAATAGATGTACTGATAGATATCGAGCTTGCCCAGATGGTTAACGGACATGTTGGTGAATACCAACACTCCTTCTCCGTTTTTAAGCAAAGAAAGATTGTACATGCATTGTGCATACTGTTGTTTCAGCAGCGCTTTTACTTCCTGCATATCTTTAAGGCCTGTAGGCTCCATGTGTTCGGGTCTCACCCATCCGAAAGACTTGCTGCTGATCACATCGATCTGGCTGAATTTCTCCTGGTAATCTGCCGGCAACACAACAGTATGGCCGTTTCTTTTACGGTCAAGCGCCCTGCGGGTACTTTTGTTGATGATCAGTAACAGGAAGTAATTAGTGAGGGTAATATGTTCCAGCACTTCCCGTATGCTCCATTGATCGCGGTCCGGTTTGAAGTCCAGCAATGCTGGTTCTTTGTCAAACCAATTGTCCAATTCTCTGAAATTGGTGAGTAAAGCCTCTCTTACAACTTGAATAACGTTCCTCATATACTAACGTTTTTGGGGTTATGCACTGTACCTGTCTATACGAAATCAAATGGGCTTAGCACATAACATTCATAAAAAAATTGTTTGCCATTTCTGTGCCGGATTTCCCGTGAAATAAAAAACCCGGCCGTATTTACGGACCGGGCAATCATGTAATGGGTTACGTTACATTACTGCATACCATGTCCGTATGGCTTTTTTAAGGCAAAGCCATCCCCTTTACACCAGATGGTGTATTGAATATTTTGACCAGTTATCGTCTGAAGTTCTTTCACTGTCGTCATTTCAGTACTGCTTCAAAAGCAAAAGGTCCCGCCTTTTTAAGTGCGGGACCTTTGTTTATATCGTTTGATAACTATCGTTAACAATCGGTGCAACGTGCCCGCAATCCGTCGTAGACCTGCTTTTGCTTGCAGGCCATCGCAATAATCTTATATGTTGACAGAAGTTGCACTAAGAAATTTGTTGTTTGCTACAAAGGTAGATTTTATTTTTTTTATTACACAATAATATAGCCTACTTTTTTTATAGAGTTAACAATTAGTTTATATTCCCGGGCCGCTCATTTTTTCATTTGCTGCATCTGTTGCAGGATTTGCCGGTTTTGCTGCTGTAATTTTTCAATTTCCTCCTGCTGGCGGATCAGATGCAAGGTCAGCTCCTCTACCTTTTTCAACAGCCGGGCGTTCATATCCCCCAGGTCCAGCCCCGTACTGTCCACCTCTTTGGCGGATGGCATTTCCGGCAGGTGCTTGTGCTGCTGTATAAAGGCAGCAGTGCTTTTCAGCGACGGGAGCGGGTAGTCTTTCTCAAATACATAGTCCGGCCAGGTGCCTTTGGCCTTTACCTTGACACGTTCAGCAATCATGGACCCGGCAACAGCCAGCTGGTAACCCGCCGTCTGATGGGTACCTATGCCAACGGTGTTATCCTGCGCAGATACGAAAAGGGCAGGCTTGGCTGCATATTGTAAAGCGGCATAGCTGTCTGCCTGAGGAGCTGCTTGAAAATACAATCCATACCCAAACCGGTCTATATTAGCGCCTATCTTCACACCATAAGCGTCGTTCAGGGTTGAATGATTCACAAACTCAAGTGCATAAGCACCGTTGTTGCCATCCTTTCCAATGTTAAACCGCTCGAAGTTATAGACCCCCGGAAAGCTGATCAACCCATCCCGCTGCAACACCACCTTTGACCAGGGAGTAGCCGGATCATTATTGGTTTTGCGGAAATACAGGTCCTGGTCGAAGAAACTGCCGGAAAACTGCATCGCAAAATTGTTGCTCAATTCAGAGTGTCGCACGTCCAGCAAATGCCACCAGCTAGTGGCACCTGTAGGGAAATTGACAGGTGCATTGGCCTGGAAGAACCCGGAAACGGCACCATCTTTTCCTTGCAAACCGGCATTATTCCTATAATCAGTACGGGAAGAGGACTCGCCCCACAGTACAGGCGTCTGCGCTACAGCAGCCACAGAACTGCCCACCAACAGGGCTAACAAGCATAATTTCTTCATAGATAAAGGGTTTTATAAACGGGTAAAACAATTTCACCCAAGATACTCAATCCCTTAAAACAAACTCAACTGACTGGTAGGCCTCCGGAAAGACTCCGTATTAAACTCAAACCGCTCCTGGTTTAACCCGTTCTTCTTTACGTGTAGCCGGAACTGTTGGCGTATCAAATCAGCGATATTCCCTTCCCCGCGCATCCGGCGGCCAAACTCACTATCGTTCACATTGCCGCCATGCATGCTCTCTATCTGGTGCCATACTTTATCTGCACGGTCAGGGAAGTTTTTATAAAGCCAGTCATTAAAGATGATCTTCACCGCATCATTCAACCGCACTACGGTATAACCGGCATATTTGGCGCCATTGGCAGCAGCCATCTCCAGCAGCCGGGGTATCTCATGATCATTCAGCCCGGGAATCATAGGTGCGGTCATAACACCAACGGGCACACCAACTTCACTCAGCTCCTTCACAATTTTGAACCGCTGTGCCGCAGTCGTGGTACGGGGCTCCATCTTCTGCCGCAGCTCCTCCTGTAAAGTGGTGACAGACACATACACACATACCAGTTTCTCCTGTGCCAGCTGCTGCAGCAGGTACCGGTCTCTCAGTACCAGCGAATTTTTAGTGATGATGCCCACCGGTTGTTTATATTCCAGCGCTACCTCCAGCAACTGCCGCGTAAGCCACATCTTACGCTCCACCGGCTGGTAACAGTCCGTATTCCCCGAAAGAGAGATAGGCTTGGGCACCCAGTTTTTGTTGTCCAGGAACTTGCGCAGCAGCTCCGGCGCATTATGTTTGACAATAATCTTCCGCTCAAAATCCAGCCCGGCGCTCAGTCCCCAGAACTGGTGGGCGTTACGGGCATAACAATAAATACAGCCATGCTCACAGCCCTGGTAAGGATTCATGGAATACCACATCCCTACGTCCGGACTATCCACTTTGTTGACCAGCGTCTTGGCATGCTCCTCAAATACCTGGGTAGGTACATCTGCCTGCCACCACTCGTCAATCCCCTCCACATGCTCCTGTACATATTCTCCCTTCAGGTATTTGTTCCGCGGATTTAACTGCGCACCACGTCCTTTGTAATAAGGGGTTTCAGATCCTCCTTCCTGGAATGGCAATGTCATACACTAAATATTTTAGTAAAAATACTAAATATTTTGTCATTTCTTTATTTAGGTATTTTATTATTTGATCAAGCCAGGGCTTACTAAAGGCTCCTATCAAAATAATCAAATAACAAAATATCTAAATAATCTCCATCTGTTTCATCAGGAAAGTTGCGTTTTTATTACGCGCAATGCCAGGCCGGATACGGTAATCAAAGAAAAGGTGATTGTCCTGGATAGTGCTTTCAAAGCAATAGTTCCGGATCTTATTCGGGTAATTATCTTCCAGATGCCCCAGCTCGAGGTCATGGGTAGCAATCATGCCCAGACAGTTATAGGAAAGAAAATGTTCTATCAGGCTGCGGGAACCGGACAACTTATCTTCTGAATTGGTGCCCTTCAGGATTTCATCGAGAAGGATAAACACCCGCTCCCCTGTTTTCAGCTGGACAATAATATGCTGCAACCGCAGCAGCTCCGCCTGGAAATAAGAGGTGTGGCTGGCGATGGAATCTTTAATACGCATGGAAGTCATGATACGCATAGGGGTAAATACCAGCCTGTCTGCACATACCGGCGCACCGCACATGGCCAGCAGCAGATTGGCCCCCACACTGCGCAGGAAAGTGCTTTTGCCCGACATGTTGGAACCGGTAATGATCAGGAAACTGGCGTCCCGGCCAATATGGCCGTCGTTTTTTACAGACTCGGTTTCCGGAATCAACGGGTGTCCCAAACCCACTGCTTCCAGCAGCATCGGCTCGGCCTGCGGCTGTGGATAGGCATATGCAGGATGGTTAAAAGCAAAAGTGGCCAGGCTGTTCCATACCTCCAGCTGTGCGACTACGCCGAACCATTTGTCTACGGCCGTTTTATACTGTTCCTTCCAGCGCTCCAACCGCAGGATGCAATGCAGGTCATAGAGAAACAGCGAATTGAGGGCAATACCCACCAACAGGTTCAGACGCTGGTCAAAGGCAGAACTGATGCGGGACAACTGATGCAGCGCCACATCGGCCTCCCGGGCCGTCTCCTGTTGCTGCCGCAGCAGTACTGACTGCTCAAAGGAACCTTTGCGTATCAACCCCAGTAACAGCGCAAACTTCTCCAGGATACGCTCTTTCTGGGAAATCAACTTGTACTGCTCCAGCAGCTTCGGCTGAATGCTGAGCAATACCAGCCAGTTGACCATGATCATACCAATGAAAAGATAATAGTGCCCCAGGTAGGAACCTGTTGCCACTGCCGCGACAGTCAGCAGCGGGAACAGCCACCGCGCTATCCCCATAAATTTGTTATGGATGAACGAGAACGGCATATCGAGCCACAATGCCAGCTCACGGCGATCGCTCGCCTCTTCTTTGGCCAGCATGGCATTGGCGGTAAGATGCTGACGGAAATCTATTTCCGGCGCCAGTACTTTCAGGGCCTCCTGTGTGTCCAGGATCTGCGCTATGTTCAGCATGGGCGCCCCCAGTGAAGCAGCCAGCTGCTGCTTACCGGACAAAGTCCCTGTACGGTTGATCGCCTGAAATATCGACGCCGGGCCAAACACGTCCAGGTCCCCGGAGTAATCATGCTGATCATTGATAAACTCATGGCCGTCCTCAAAAGAGGATGTCCAGGTAGTGGCTTGCTGAAGCTCTTTCTGGTTCAGGTCCAGCAGCGTTTTTAACAGCGCCAGCTGCTGCAGCGACTGGTTATGCCGTTTAAGGAAAAAGCCGAAAGCCACCACACCCACGGCTGCCGCCAGCAACCACACGACTTCCCTCCCCTGGCGGAAATACAGCACCACCCCTGCAACGATCAGCAGGAAACTCAGTAACCGGGACCAGGACAACAGCGATGTCCGCCGCTTCTCCTTATCAATAGCCTGCTGAAATTCGTTGATCCGTTGCTGGTATAGATGAGGGTGTTCCATTACACACATTTTTAAAAGTGAAATGCAGCTGAAGACAACCGTCTCCGCTGCATTCCAAATATCAACATAAAAAAATAATAAAATAAAAAAATGATCAGGCGTACTGTCTTTTCAGCAGGTCCGGATACTCCTGGCTCACCTTCAGGATAAGTTCACCAAACAGTGTACAGGCCCAGGCAAACCACTTACGGGTAAATTTCGTAGGGTCGTCCTTGTGATAAGACTCATGTATGAAACCGGTGTTACCGTCGGTATTACGAAGTGTTTTGATACACTCGGCAATTTCCTCCTTGCTCTGGCTGGTCAAAGCTCTCATGATGATGCTCATAGGCCAGATATAGTTTTCGCCGGTGTGCGGACTGCCCACGCCATCACCATATTTGCCCTTATAGAACCACGGATGGAAACCGCTCCATACAAAATGGCGGGAAGCCTGGTACAGCGGATCATCGGCAGTGGTATAACCGAGGTATGGTATAGACAACAGGCTGGGAACGTTGGTATCGTCAATGAATAAACGATTACCGAAGCCGTCTACCTCAAATCCGTACATATTGCCCAGTTTCGGATGCTCTACGATCGCATAGGCTTTGATGGCGCGGTCCACTTCATCGGCCAGGTCAGCGCACTCTTTTGCGAAAGCAGCGTCTTTATAGATCTCCGTGCTGATTTCCGACAGCTGCCGCAGGGACACCACCGCAAACATGTTGGACGGGATCAGGAAAGGGAATACGGTAGCATCGTCCGAAGGACGGAAAATAGAAACAATCAGGCCTACCGGCAACATCGGCGAGCCGTAACCGGAATTGGGAACGGTGTCCGACTGCCAGGCAGTCACACGCTGAAACTTATAAGGCCCTTTACCTTCCTTACGCTGCTGCTCCTTGAAGGTTTTCACGATCAGCTGGGCAGACTGCTTGTATTTGGCATCAAACACACTGGTATCACCACCATGCTTCCAGTAGTGGTAAGCCAGTCGCACCGGGTAGCAGAGCGAGTCTATCTCCCATTTGCGTTCATGCAGTTCCGGCTTCATGTCTGTCAGGTCTTTTTCCCATTCGCTGCCAGTAGGACCATCATTGAAAGCGTTGGCGTACGGGTCTATCAGGATACATTTTGCCTGACGGTTAATGACACCGGCCACCATCTGCTCCAGCTTCTTGTCTTCCTTAATGAGCGGAATATAAGGCCATACCTGTGCGGAAGAGTCGCGCAGCCACATGGCGTTGATATCACCGGTGATCACGAACGTATCAGGGCGGCCTTCCAGCGTTTTGAAATTAACAGTCGTATCAAGGGTATTTGGGAAACAGTTCTCAAACATCCAGGCCAGTTTGTTGTCGGCAATCTGTTTTTTAACGTTGATGATTGTTTTTTCCACCGCGTCGCTGGTGAACTTACGTTTCGCCAGTGGCGGACGTTGGGACGAATAACCATCCCAGCCCAAAACGGTTTTGGGCATTCCCAGTCCAACAGCACCTGCCAGCAGCGCGCTGTTCCTGATAAAATCTCTCCTTGCTACCATACTGTTTATTACGTTTAAGTAGGGCTAAAATAGAAAAGTTTCCCGGATTTGCTTAAACGATTTATCAATCGTCATCATCTTCCTTTTCCTGCAGCTTCACAAAGGCACTCCGACGCGGGGCCGGCATCACCGCATTTTCGCCACGGACGGCCTTCCACACCACTTCGTTCAGTTCCAGGTCAGGCACCCTGTCTTCATGCGCCAGGTCAAAAGCAGCGGAGCGGCGGGCGCTCTCGTTCCAGGCGGTATTCCGTTCACGGATGTCCACATTGGCTTCCAGTGCCACATAAGGCGTCAGGTCAGGCGTAGCGGTAAACAGTTCCCACATGGGCGTAGCGGCGGCGTCATACTGGCTCATCGGCGGCAGGCCGAGAATCAGCTCCATGGTACGCAGCATGCCGGAAGTAGAATACATATTATGGTTCACCGTATTCCGTTTTACATAGGGACTGATAACATACGCGGTGGAACGGTGCGCATCGATATGGTCAGGACCATTCTGGGCGTCGTCTTCCAGGATAAAAATGGCGCTCTCTTTCCAGATACGGCTATGGGAAATATATTCGATCAGCTTGCCTACCGCCAGATCGTTGTCTGCCACGGAAGCATAGGGAGAATAAGCGCCTTTACGCATACCGCTGGTATGGTCGTTGCCCAGGCGGACAGTATTAAAACGAGGCACCGCATCAGCAGCGAGCAGAGAATCAAAATCACGCTGCCAGATCTGCTGACGGTCCACATCGAGAACGCTCAGGTCAAAAGGCGGATAATCCTTGCAGTAGTGGCCTTCCAGCGTTTTCAGCGTAGCAGAACCTTTGCCGGTAAACTCCCCGTAGCTGCGGAAGCTCACGCCGGCACGGGCACAGTAATCCCAAATGAACCCTTTTTTCGGATAGGCGATTTTACGGCTGCCTTCATAATCATACGTGCCGCCTCTGCCACCGTAACTGGTAGGCCAGGTCTTTTCCGTATAGTCGGTAGCGTAGGCAGCGGTGCTCCAGTTGTGGCCATCGGCGCTTACTTCTGCATCTACGTAAAAATTGTCCAGCAGCACATAATCCTTTACCAGCCTATGCTGATTGGGCGTGATACGCTCGGGGAAAATACAAAGGCTGCTGTCACCATTACCACCTTTGATATCGCCCAGCACCTGGTCGTAGGTACGGTTTTCCTTGATGACATAAAACACGTATTTGATCGGAGACGTTTGTCCGGCTTCCTGTGGAATGGGGTTTCCTTTTTCACCGGGAGCACGCAGCTCTTTGTTTTTCGTATAGGGGGTGTTGTCATACACCAGCTTCGACCACTGGCCCAGCACCTTCTCTTCCGGTTCGCGGAAAATAGACAGCGTGCCTTTGAACAGGCCCGCGATATATTGTACCGGCCGGTCTTTGCGGGTATTGGCCTGGTGCGATCCGCTGGCATCCTTACGGCTGATAGGATTAGGGCCCTCTGGGTTGGCCATGGAAGTGAAACCTTTACCGTTTGCCACCAGTACCTTCTTGCCGGTAACACGCACACAGGTGGGATACCAGCCCACAGGGATAAACCCTTCCGCATGGCTTTTGCCTGGTGTGGCCACATCAAATACCGCCAGGCAGTTATTGTCTGCATTGGCGATGTACAGGGTTTTATTGTCTTCAGACAGCGCCAGCCCATTGGTAGTAGAACCTGCCGGCGCATCGGGATACAGCGCGGCGTGCAGGCTCTCGATCACCTTACCATCTGCAGTGGTAACAACAGATACGGAGTTATCATTGGCATTGGCCACATACAGGTATTTACCGTTCTTCGATAAAATAATTTCATTAGGATGACTACCTGTTTTAATCTCGTTTACTATTTTATCGGACGTAACATCATACACTGCGATAGCGTCGCCTCCCCACAGAGAGATATACAGCGTTTTATTGTCTTTAGACAACAGGCAGGTAAAAGCCTCTGCTGACAATGGAATGCGCTTGATCACTTTTTTCGTTGCCAGGTCCAGCAGGTAAAGACTGTTGTCCTCTTTGGTCACTACGTATAACCTGTTACGTGAGTTATCCATTGCCATGCCGGTAGGACAGATTTTCTCCTTGGGCCAGGACAGGCCAAGGCGGATACTGTCGGTAGCGACCAGCTTGTTCTCCCGCAGCTGGTATTCCCTGATCACGTTGTCATTGGCGCCGGAAGCGTAAAGCGTTTTCTCATCCCTGCTGAAGGCCAGCCCATACCATGATTTGGGGATGGCCACCTCGTCCAGCAGTGTTTCCCGCCGGGCATCTATCAGTTGCAAGGTGTGTTTGCTCTGGCCATTGTTGTTTACGGCGAGGTATTTTCCCGAAGCGGAAAGCACCATATTCAGGGGCAGGTCTCCCAGTGGAAGGGAGTGTCCTACCGGCGTCAGGGACCATCCGTTTGGCAATAGTACCCGTTTGGCCACGGTGTCAGGCGTTTGTGCTGTGGCCTGTAATGAGGCCAGTAACAGCACACTGAAAAGCATCTTTTTCATATGCATGTCGATAATCGCAGATAATAAATCAATAAGACTGATAAAAATAGAACAGGCGTCCAGAGCGACACAATAGCCATACGATTGATAATACTAATATAACATTTCCCGGGGCTAAAGCCCAGGACTAATATGTTGTTCCTGGTTCGTAAAATGAAAGTTTTTTAGCACCGGGAGACTATCCTTAACATATCCCAAAAACAATGGGCCGGCCCAAAAGGCCAGCCCATATAATAAATCAGTGATTATCTTCTTTTTATCTCATCATGTCCATCACAGTTACATGTTGCGGCGGTACTGCCCTCCTACTTCATACAACGCATGGGTAATTTGTCCGAGGGAACAGTGTTTTACTGTTTCCATCAGTTCCGCAAAGAGGTTTCCGTTATTGATGGCCACCTGCTGCAGCTGTTTGAGCGCAGCGGCGTTTTTATGTTGGTGGCGGTGCTGGAAGGCTTCCAGCGTTTTAATCTGGAAATCTTTTTCCTCTGTGGTGGAGCGGATCACCTCTGCCGGGATAATGGTGGGTGAACCGTTTTTATTCAGGAACGTATTTACGCCTACGATAGGATATTCACCGGTATGTTTCAGTGATTCATAGTAGAGGCTTTCTTCCTGGATTTTATTACGCTGGTACATTCTTTCCATTGCGCCGAGGACGCCCCCGCGTTCGGTGATACGTTCAAATTCCGCCAGCACGGCCTCTTCCACGAGGTCGGTCAGTTCTTCGATAAAGAAAGAGCCCTGTACCGGATTTTCGTTTTTAGCGGTGCCCAGTTCGCGGTTGATGATCAGCTGTATGGCCATGGCCCTTCTCACGCTTTCTTCCGTAGGCGTGGTGATAGCTTCGTCATAGGCGTTGGTATGGAGGGAGTTGCAGTTATCGTATATGGCGTACAGTGCCTGCAGCGTGGTGCGGATATCGTTGAAGTCGATCTCCTGTGCGTGGAGGCTTCTGCCGGAAGTCTGAATATGGTATTTCAGCTTCTGGGAACGATCGTTGCCCTTGTATTTGTATTTGATGGCTTTAGCCCAGATACGGCGTGCCACGCGGCCTATGACGGCATATTCAGGGTCCATGCCGTTGCTGAAAAAGAACGACAGGTTAGGCGCAAAATCGTCGATATGCATGCCGCGGCTCAGGTAGTATTCCACATAGGTAAAACCGTTGGCCAGCGTGAAGGCCAGCTGCGTGATCGGATTGGCGCCGGCTTCTGCGATGTGATACCCTGAAATGCTGACAGAGTAGAAGTTGCGGACTTTCTGTGTGATAAAATATTCCTGTACGTCGCCCATGAGTTTGAGGGCAAACTCGGTGGAGAAGATACAGGTGTTTTGGGCCTGGTCTTCTTTCAGGATATCTGCCTGTACGGTACCACGGACGGTGCTGAGAGCATGTGCACGGATTTTCTGGTACACTTCGGCCGGCAGCACCTCTTCGCCGGAGATGCCTAGCAGAGACAGGCCCAGACCGTCGTTTCCGGCAGGCAGGTCGCCGTTATAATGCGGCAGCGGATGGTCTTTGAATTTCTCCCGGATAGTAGCCTGTACCTGTTCGGTCAGTCCATTTTCCCGGATATATTTTTCACACTGCTGATCGATGGCAGCATTCATGAAGAAGGCCAGCAGGATGGGTGCCGGACCGTTGATGGTCATAGACACCGATGTTTTCGGATCGCAGAGATCGAAGCCGCTGTACAGCTTTTTAGCATCATCTACTGTAGCGATGCTTACGCCGGAGTTACCGATTTTTCCGTAGATGTCCGGACGCACGGCAGGGTCCTCTCCATAGAGCGTTACGCTGTCGAATGCGGTGGACAGGCGTTTGGCCGGCTGATCGAGTGATACATAGTGGAAGCGTTTGTTTGTCCTTTCCGGACCGCCTTCACCGGCAAACATACGGGTAGGGTCTTCGCCTTCGCGTTTGAGCGGGAACACGCCGGCGGCATATGGGAATTCTCCCGGCAGGTTTTCAGTGAGCTGCCAACGCAGGATATCTCCCCAGTCGTTGTACTTAGGCAGACTTACCTTCGGAATGCGGCTATGGCTGAGGCTTTCGGTGAACAGTGGTAGTTTAATCACCTTGTCCCTTACCTGGAATTCGTAGTTGTCTGCCGCATATTTTTTCAGCAGCGCCGGCCATTCGTCCACCAGTTTTTTGCATTCCGGATGGAGCGCTTCGGACAGCTTCGTCTGGATATCGGCCAGCAACGGGGCTTTGGCAGCATCGATGGCGATTACGCCGGCAATCTGGTACAGCTGTGTGGCGATTTTACATTGTTCATCCACCCATTTGCTGTAGTCGGCGATAGCTTCGCCGATTTCCGCCAGGTAACGTACCCTGGCAGGCGGAATGATCTGTGATTTGGTAGTGGTGGATTTCAGGCTTTCATGCGCCATCGGGCCGAAGGGGGCGCCGGTTTTCTCCACTACCTTTTCCATCACCCTTTCGAAAAGCAGGTTAATGCCTGCATCGTTGAACTGGGAAGCGATAGAGCCTACCACCGGCAGCTCTTCATCTTTGGCCGTCCACAGGGTGTGGTTGCGTTTATATTGTTTGCGCACATCGTGCAGGGCATCGAGGGCGCCGGCTTTGTCGAACTTGTTGATGGCGATCACATCTGCATAATCCAGCATGTTGATTTTTTCCAGCTGTGAAGCCGCACCATATTCCGGTGTCATCACATAGAGGGACACGTCGCAGTAGTCGGTGATAGCAGTATCGCTTTGACCGATACCGGATGTTTCGAGGATGATAAAATCGAAGCCTGCCAGTTTGCAGATATCGATGGCTTCCTGGATATGTTCGCTGATGGCTTTGTCGCTCTCGCGGGTGGCGAGGGAACGCATATAGGCCCGCGGGTGGTGGATGGCGTTCATCCTGATACGGTCGCCCAACAGGGCGCCGCCGGTCTTTTTCTTGGATGGGTCTACCGAGATAACGGCCACCGTCTTATCTGAAAAATGGGTCAGGTAGCGGCGTACCAGTTCGTCTGTCACGCTGCTTTTACCCGCACCACCGGTGCCGGTGATGCCCAGTACCGGAGAGGTTTTGTCTGCCGGCGTGCTGGTGATATGTGTCCCTTCTTCGGCATCTACGGTCACGGCTCTCCGGGCTTTGGCGCCGCTCAGCAGTGCCACCGGCATGTCGTTTTCCGCGAGGCTGATAGCGCGGGCAATGATTTTCGGGTTTTTACTTTTTTTCAGCTGGGGGATGTCTTCCACGTTGCCGCCGCTGGTCAGTGGGGTAACAGCAATATCGCATTGGCTGATGAGATCTTCAATCATGCCTTCGAGGCCCATCTGGCGGCCATCATCAGGGGAATACAGGCGGGCTATGCCATAGGCGTGCAGTTCCTCTATTTCAGCAGGCAGGATGGTGCCGCCACCGCCACCGAAGATTTTAATGTGTCCGCAGCCTTTCTCCTGCAGCAGGTCATACATGTATTTAAAAAATTCCACGTGCCCGCCCTGGTAGGAGGTTACGGCTATTCCCTGTGCGTCTTCCTGTACCGCACAGTCTACTATTTCCGCAGCGGAGCGGTTATGTCCCAGATGGATCACTTCGGCGCCCTTGGCCTGCATGATACGCCGCATGATGTTGATAGCGGCGTCATGCCCGTCGAACAGTGCTGCTGCGGTTACAATGCGGACCTTATGTTGTGGTGTATATGACATATGAGATTCTTTTTCACACAAAGGAGCTGTCCTTTGCCGGATTACCAATCTTTGCGAGCTATGCAAGTTACGGAAAAACTGCCTGAAATACAGGAGTAACAGGGGTTTAGAAGAGATCAAACGGAAAAAGATTCCTGTTGCAAATTATTTAAGCATATCCGGAATGGGTTAGTTTTTCCCTAAAACAACTTTCCCCTGTACAAACCACTGTACAAGGGAAAGCGTAGAAAATAAGACACTTACAAAAGTGCTCAGCGGCCTTCTTGTTTCATAACGTGGAACTATAAAATCAAACTATTGATAAAATACTTTATTGATTTCTTTCTGGCATACTTGATAAATGGAAAATATCTAACTCCGACTTAATGGCAAAAACGTACAAATACGATTTAAATTCTGGTTTTCATCCCACCCTTATTTTCAAGGTGTGTATATTTTACACAATCTTACTTAAATTTTTGTTAAAAACAAACTTTTTTTCTCTTTTTATGGAGAAATAAGTTCAAACCTCCGCGCCACGGGGCATAACGCGCTTAATCCTTCATGGCAAAGGATTTCATCGACATATATATTAACAGGAATCTGGGTGGATATCCACCGGAGGGCTAAAAAAATATCATGTCAAAATAATGACCGGTATCATGTGTTCACTGACTGTCTGCTGGCTACACCGGGAGCTCAAAAACCAATACCCAGGTAGCGTTTTTTACGCTGGTCATATTTATCAAAGTTGAACTTGTATAGTTTGGCAGGACGGTGCGGCACATCCTCTTCTTCCTCATTGAGGTCCATCAGCAGGTCCATAGACAGGAACTTCTTCCGGAAATTACGACGGTCCAGCTCTACGTCCAGGATAGCTTCATAGAGGTTCTGCAGCTCACGCAGCGAGAACTTTTTGGGCAGCAGGTTAAAACCGACAGGCTGCACCATCACCTGCTGTTTCAGGCGCTCATGGCACGTGTCCAGTATCTGCTTATGGTCAAACGCCATGTTTTGCAGGTCTTTTACCGAATGCCAGTGCAGGTCGTTATTATGTTTTTTCAATTCCACATGTTCGATGTTCACCAGCGAATAATACGCTACTGTGATCACGCGGCCTGCAGGGTGACGATTGATCGCGCCAAATGTCTGCACCTGCTCCATATACAAATCATCCAGCCCTGTACGTGCTTTCAGTACCCGGTAGGCAGCTTCGTCCAGCTCTTCGTCCGGCCGCACCACATCTCCCAGCAATGACCATTTCCCTTTATATTCCTTCAGGTCAGACTCTATCAGCAGCACTTTCAGCTCATTTCCGTTAAACCCGAAAATGACGCAATCTACCGATATGGCAACCTTGAAATAACTCTTAATCTCAACAAGGTGAGTATTGATGTTTTTGGTGTACATAGACATCATAAAAATGCGTGGAATTACTGTTATCGTCTTAAACCTTGTGATAAGGCAATCATAATTCAAATGAAAGAAAAAAACGGGACATTAAAAGCAAAAAGACCGAATTTTTTGCTTTGTTTTAGCGAAGCGGAAAGATAAGTTTATTTTTACAGCTCAGTATCAAGCATTATGTACACAAAGGAAATAGAAATAACCCTGGCACAGCTGGCCAAAGACCTGCTGAAGCACCAACAGCAACAAACATTGCTCCATTCCATTGACGAAACCCTGGAGGCATTACGCCGGGTCATTACCTACAATGACTGGCGTTATTATGTACAGAGTGATCCCATACTCAGCGACTATGAGTACGACCAGCTCTTTGCCTGGCTGAAAAAACTGGAAACAGCACATCCTGATCTGATCAGTCCCGACTCCCCCACCCAGCGTGTGGCCAAAGGCCTTACCAAAGAGTTTGTGACCGTACAGCACCTGGTGCCCATGCTTAGCCTGGAGAACTCCTACAATGCGGACGACCTCATTGACTGGGACCGCAAAGCCAGGGAGGCCGCAGGATTACAGGAAATAGAATACTGTATAGAACCTAAGTTCGACGGCGCCAGCATCTCCCTTATTTACGAGAACAACCGGTTGTCCAGAGGCGCCACCCGCGGCGATGGCATCGCTGGTGAAGACATCACCACCAACATCCGCCAGATCCGCTCCATCCCGCTGTCTGCCAGCTTTTCCAAATATGGTATCCATCAGATAGAAATACGGGGGGAAGTGCTGATCAATAAAAATACCTTCAAAGCGTTCAACGATAAACGTATCGCTGAAAACCTGCCCCCGCTGGCCAATCCACGTAACGCCGCCTCGGGCTCACTGCGCATGGTAGACCCTAACGAAGTGGCCAAACGTGGCCTGGAAGCGTTTCTCTATCACATGAGCTATCATACCATGGAAACCGGCCAACAGGAACCGGATGCCATCAAAACGCATAGCGGTACCCTGGACCTCCTGTCCACCCTCGGTTTCCGCAGCCCTGCCAAAGAGAAAAAAGTAGTGAAAGGCGTTCAGGCTGTCATCGATTACTGTCTTCAGTTTGAAGCAGAACGCGACAACCTGCCCTACGAAATCGACGGTATGGTGATCAAGGTAAATGACTATGCCCTGCAGGACAAACTGGGAATGACCACCCACCACCCCCGCTGGGCCATCGCCTATAAATTCAAAGCCCGTCAGGCTACCAGCCGCCTCCGCGCAGTGGAATTCCAGGTGGGCAGGACCGGCTCCATCACACCGGTGGCCAAGATAGACCCTGTTCATATCGGGGGCGTCACGGTGTCTTCCATCTCTCTTTTTAACGAAGATGTTATACGGGAGAAAGACCTGAAACTGGGCGATATGGTGCTGGTAGAAAGGGCCGGCGACGTAATCCCGTACATCGTTAAGTCCGTGGCCGACCTCCGCACAGGAGAAGAAAAGGATATCGTGTTCCCCACCCAATGCCCTGTTTGTAACGATCAACTCGTAAAACCGGAAGGGGAAAGCGTTTTGCGCTGCACCAATATCAACTGTGAAGCACAGGTAGTGGAACGGATGATCCACTTCGTGAGCAAAGATGCTATGGACATCAAAAGCTTCGGGGAAAGCAACGTCCGTAAGTTCTATGCCCAGGGCCTCATGAAAGATATTCCCGGCATCTATGAACTGGACTTCGAAAAGATTGGCGCCATGGAAGGCTTTGGCAAAAAATCGCTCAGCAACCTGCAAACAGCGATCGAACAATCCAAGTCGCAGCCCCTGCACCGCCTCATTTTCGGCCTCGGTATCCGCTACGTGGGCGAAACAACCGCCAAAACATTGGCCAACGCTGTCACCAACATCATGGACCTGCGCCACTGGACAGAAGAACAAATCCTGGCGCTGGAAGATATCGGCCCTAAAGTTGCGGGCTCCATCCGCGCGTTCTTCACCAATGATGACAACATTCATATGCTGGAGAAACTGGCATCGCTGGGCATCAACATGACCAATACCAAGAGTGAACGCCATACCGGCGGTAATCTCGCTGATCAAACCTTCCTCTTCACCGGTACGCTGCATAAGCTGAAACGCAGTGAGGCAGAAGAAATGGTAGAACAACAGGGCGGCAAAATCATGAGCGGCGTCAGCAGTAAGCTCAACTACCTGGTGGTAGGCGACGACGCCGGCAGCAAACTGGAGAAAGCAAAGAAAATCAACACCATCAGGATTATCACAGAAGATGAGTTCCTCGAGATGATTAAATAGGATTATGATTGACGATACTTACTATATGAAGCAGGCGCTGAAAGAAGCGCACAAGGCTTTTGAAGACGGAGAAGTGCCCATCGGCGCCGTAGTGGTGCTCAATAACCATGTGATTGGCCGCGGACATAACCAGGTAGAGCGGTTAAATGACTGTACCGCTCATGCGGAAATGATCGCGCTGACCGCCGCCTTTAACACGCTGGGCAGCAAGTACCTGATGGAAGCCACGCTCTATGTCACCGTAGAGCCGTGCCTGATGTGTGCCGGCGCCCTGTACTGGAGCAAGATCGGCCGCATCGTTTACGCAGCCGCGGACGATAAGAACAGCTACCGGCGCGCCACCGGCGAACGGTCGCCCTTCCATCCCAAAACAAAGCTGGAAGCAGGCCCCTGCAAAGAAGAAAGCCTGCAACTGATGAAAACCTTTTTTGAACAAAAACGCTAACCATATTTCTGAACCAGACGTTTATTGAGAGACCGGAATTTATGCAAAGAAAAAACATCGTTGTCATCGGCTCCTCCGGCCATGGCAGGGTCGTAGCAGATATCCTTTCATTGATGCCCGGTTACCGGGTAACAGGGTTTATTGATGCCTTCAGGGAAAAAGGGACCGTATGCTTTGATGACCTCACCGTTTTGGGAGGGGAACAAGACCTGCCCGAACTGATGGCCGCACATCAGATAACAGGCGGCATTGTCGGTATCGGTGACAACTGGGTGCGTAGCAAGGTAGTGGCCAAAATACAGGCCATCGTGCCTTCTTTCGAATTCATCAATGCCATTCATCCTTCCGCTGTAATATCCAATACAGCCAACATCGGCCATGGCAATATAATTGCCGCCAATGCTGTGATCAATACCAACACCGTTATCGGTAATCATTGTATTGTCAACACCGCTGCCTCCATAGACCACGATAGCCATATGGACAATTATGCCAGCGTAGCCCCACGGGTAGTGACCGGCGGCAATGTGACCATCGGCGCGTATACAGCTGTCAGCATTGGCGCGGTGGTAAAACATGGTATCAGCATTGGTGAACAGAGCATCGTTGGCGCCGGCGCCGTAGTGCTTAAACCGGTACCGCCTTTCAGTATCTGGTATGGGGTCCCTGCCCGTAACATGGGAGAACGCAAGGCGGGAGACAAATATCTCTGATTCAATTACAAATTACAAATTACGAATTACGAATTGAGGGCTGTCTATTGGCGTAGGTTACTAGTAACTTTTCCAATAAACAGCCCTCAATTCGTAATTCGTAATTCGTAATTTGTAATTATTATTTCTGGTTCTGGTTCTGCATCAGTTTATTCATTGCCATCATCTGTTTCATGGTTTGGTCCATGCCTTCAGACGAACCATCGAGGAAGATAACGTTGCCTTTGGAATTTTCCGCAAAGTTCTTGATGGCTTCTGTCCACATAGAGAAGAGGATCACAGAGGTATCGAGGTTGGCCTGCTGCATCTCTTTGGCAGCGGTGGTCATACCTTTGGCCACTTCCTCCCGGAACAGCGCCACGCCCATACCGCGCAGTTGTGCGGCCTGACGTTCTGCTTCCGCCGCAATTTTGATGGCGTTACCATCTGCCTCGGCAGCTTTGGTTTTAGTGATCAACAGTGCCTGGCCTTCGTTTTCAGCGGCAGCTTTCAGGTTGTTGGACGCTACCACCTGTGCCATGGACTTCATGATCACTTCATCAAATGTAATATCGTTCATCTGGAGGTCCAGCAGGTGGAAGCCCCATTCCTCCAGGGTTTTGTCTATCTGTTCCTTTACGTGTTCTGTAATGTCTTTACGCAGGCCCAGTACTTCCGCCTGCCTTTTGGTAGCCACAAATCCACGGATAGAACCTTCGATGGTGCGTACCAGCGCCTGCATGAAGCTTCTCTCGTCCATGAATTTAAAGGCCACGTTTTTCAGGGTTTCTTCTTCCTGGTTCCAAACGGAATACAACAGCATCGCTTTAAAATAAACGTTGGCCTGGTCTATAGTGATGGCCTGAAACTCCAGCTCCACTGATCTGTTCTGGATGGAAATTTTCTTAAAAACTTTTTCAATCAGGGGTATTTTCCAGTTCAGGCCAGGGAACAAAATCCGGTTATACTTACCGAAAATGGTGGTGATAGCCACATTGCCCTGCTGTACGGTCACAAAAGAAGATAAGATTACTATCAGTGCCAGAAATCCCAGGATCATCAGAAATACATTCATAATGCGTGTTTTTGGTTAGGGTAGGGTTTGATGGCCTAAATATAATCAATTAAAACACAATGTTCGGGAAGGGCAAGGGAATACCGGCAAGCTGAAAGCAGGTTAAATTTTGAGGGTGTTTGTTTGAAGACAAACAATGGATGAAAAACTGAGCTTAAAAAGACAATGAATGAAAATTATAAAAAGCTGCGTTAATCAGATCCGTTGTTTTCTTCTGAAGTATATGAACACATCATCCAGTTCAATTTGTTTCAGCTGGTAGGCCAGCCGTGTCCTCAGATCTTCCGTCTCGTCCTTGATCTTTCTGTACTGGTCCTTCAGATTTTCATAACGCTCCACGATCTCTTCTGCGGTGGCAGTTTGGTCCAGTTGTAAGATATAAAATGCTCTTTCCTCGGTTATCATAGTGATAGGGGGTATTTCAGCCAATAATCATGTCCGGATGTTTAAAAAACATACTTCTTTTTGATTCACTAAATTAGTGGAGATACAAAAGCAAGCAAATACCCAAGCTTGGGTATTTTTATGAAAATTTAGCAAAGTTTAGCAACAAAAAATTTGCACTTTTTGCACCGATAATGGTTGACAATCAATAATATACAATTTAATAATATATTTTTCATCCTTAATGGTAAATGCTGAGGGCCATGAAAAATCAATGCTAAAACAGAAAAAACTGATATTATTTTAACATCAGAGAATATTATTGAAAACCTATCTTCCGGGCAATCGCCACTAGTTCAGTGGTATTACGCACCTTCAGTTTCAGGCGGATATTTTTGCGATGGGTCTCTACGGTATAGCGGCTTAAGTTCAGAGAGTTGGCGATCTCTTTGTTATTAAGGCCCTGCACGGCCAGTCCCAGCACGTCTTTTTCGCGCGGGGTGAGCTTGTTCAGCAGGTTTTCATTCTGCCGGCGCAGTATCTCATTGAGTGCCACTGTCAGTTGGGCATTGGTATCAATGGCATTGGTAAGGTCCAGGAAAGCGCAGATGATTTCTTTCACCTTCCCATGGTTGTCCCACGTAAAAGGCACTTCCATCCCGAGGAGCCAGCGGTAGTCGGTGTCCCCTTTCTTACGGATACGGGCCACGCCGCCGAAATGGCTTTTATTGTCAATAAATGACTGCTGAGCTACGCTCGCCATCTTAAAATCGTCCGGATGCATGATATGCCGGAAAAAATCCATCCCCAAACCGGTCATCTCCGGAGGAGTATAGCCAAATGCCGCTGCCAGGTAATGATTGCACCACGTAATGGTTTTGTTATTGTTATCATAACAATAAAGCATGGCAGGAACACTGTTTACAATGTTCTCCAACCATTGATGACGATCTTTTAGCTGCTCATTTTCCTTTTGCAAGGCGGTGAGGGAAAGGTTTTGCCCTAAGTCCGAGCCTGTATGCATACTATACGTTTTAAACAAACAATAGGTAAACAACTGTCAGGCACATACGAAAAAACATGTCTGATGTTACGTCCTGTTAAACCGAGTCTATGTAAATATAAAATAATTTTCCATATGACACAGCATCGGACGGGGCCTAATTTAGTAATTGAAAATTGAAATTGATTTTTAACGGATTGGCAGTAAATTTGGCGACTATCAGTAAATAATATTTTCAAACCCAATAAAAACAAGAGTTATGGCATTTACACTCCCGAGCTTACCCTACGCTACCGACGCGTTAGAGCCGCATATTGATAAATTGACGATGGAAATTCACCACGGTAAGCACCATCAGGCATATGTTGACAATCTGAACAAAGCGATTGCCGGCACTGAGAATGAGAATAAATCCCTGGAAGAACTGGTGGCAAATGCTGGGAAAATCAGCCCTGCTGTAAGAAACAACGGCGGTGGCCACTGGAACCACAGCTTTTTCTGGACCAGCCTCGCTCCTAATGCAGGTGGCCAGCCTACTGGTAAACTGGCTGAAGCCATCAACAGCACTTTCGGCTCTTTTGACGCCTTCAAGGAGAAGTTCAACACCGCCGGCGCTACCCGCTTCGGTTCCGGCTGGGCATGGCTGCTGGTGAAAGACGGTAAACTGGAAGTTTCTTCCACACCTAACCAGGACAACCCGCTGATGGACGTTGCTGAAGTTAAAGGCACTCCTATCCTGGGTGTTGACGTATGGGAACACGCTTACTACCTGAAATATCAAAACCGCCGTCCGGAATACCTGAATGCTTTCTGGAACGTGGTTGACTGGAACGCTATCAGCAAAAGATACGAAGCTGCTATCTAATAAACGTTTTAGCGCTATAAACAACAAACCCCGCCATCATGTGGCGGGGTTTGTTGTTTATAGCAGGAACTACCTGTTACAGTTCTTTGATTTTAATGTTCTTGAACCAGATCTCGCTGCCATGGTCCTGTAACGCAATGTGGCCTTTTTGGGACATTCCGTAGCCCTTGGCATCTTTCCATTTGCCTTCTGCTTTGTGTTTCTTCCACTCGTCTGTCCAGAGGTCATATTCAGCTGTTTTCTGACCATTCAGCCAATGCTCCACATGTCCTTTGTTCACGATGATTTTGGTGGTATTCCATTGTCCGATAGGATTGGAAGCAGCCACCAGCGGAGGGTTCATAGCATAGTTGGCGCCGGTTTTCTGCCAGTCTTCCAGCTTCTCCGGGAAGTTGTTATCATCAATGATCTGATACTCCGGACCGCTCAGGTAGGGCGCATCAAACTCTTCTGTCACCATGTACAGGATACCGCTGTTGCCTTTAGGCGCCAGCTTCCAGTCGGCAGTCAGTTCAAAGTTTTCGTATTCTTTATTGGTGATCAGGTCGCCACGTTTATCACTTTTATCGGTAGTGCTGCCCAGGCAGTGCAACACGCCGTTTTCCACTATCCATGGTTCTGTGGGTTTGTTTTTGAAACCACGCCAGCCATCTTTGCTGGTGCCGTTGAACAACAGTTGCCAGCCGGCAGCCTTGTCAGCATCGCTGAGAGCAGTAATGGCCGTAGTGTCCACCGCTGTTGAAGAGGGAGTGGCAGTTATCACCGAGTCCTTTACGACTGTTGAATCTTTTGCTTCTTTGGTAGCGCCGCCGCCGCATGACATCACAGTCACGGCCATTACGGACAGGGCAGGTACTAAAAACTTCTTCATATGGTTCACTTTTTTATGGATTATACAACTTTCAGGTTCTGTGGGTCCCACTGAATGATCTTATTGTTGAAATAACTTTCGTTACACAGTAACGCCGGAGCGGCCGCACGGAAACCGAACAACGGATCTTCCGCTACTTTACCGCCGGTGCGCATGGCATTGAACAGGTTGTAGAAGTGATCAAAATGTGCGCCTTTATAGCCTTTGTCCGCCTCATATACCATTTTATCGGGAGGCAACATCTCCGCACGGTGATAGGTATACGATTTGGCCGCATCGGCAGCAGCGTTGGCAGCGGCCAGCGGATCATTCTCGTCTACAGCTATCCGGTTGCGGTACAACGTTACACGGTCCCACTCTACTGTCATGGAGCCTTCGCTGCCTACCATGCGCAGGTAGTTGGTACCACCGGTACCGTCTACGAAGTTAACGCGGAGTGACAGGTTAAACGCAGGGTGGACCGCTGTTTCAGGATAATCGAACATGCCAAGCATGATATCCGGTACTTCACGGCCGTCTTTCCAGTAACGCAGGCCACCGGTAGCCATTACTTTATTAGGCCCGATGGAGCCGGTCACCAGGTGGAGGCTGGAGAACAGGTGTACGAACAGGTCGCCGGAAACGCCGGTACCATAGTCTTTATAATTACGCCAGCGGAAGAAACGCAGCGGGTCAAAAGCGCGCTTAGGGGCGTTTTTGAGGTAAGCGTCCCAGTCAACTGTTTTAGTGGAAGCATCAGCCGGAATAGGATACTGCCAGGCACCCGTGGGTGACATACGTGCCCAGAAACCTTCGGCGTAGTTCAGCTTGCCGATAGCGCCGTCTTTCAGCAGCTGCCGGGCTTTTTCGTTGCCCAGTGAGCTCATGCCCTGACTGCCTACCTGGTACACTACCTTGCCGTTTCTTTTCTGTGCCTCTACTACGGCAGGTCCTTCACTGACGTCGTGTACCATCGGCTTTTCGCAATAAACGGATTTGCCTTTGTTCATGGCTGCCACTGAAATGTCCTTATGCCAGAAGTCCGGCACTGCAATGATGACCGCGTCGATATCTTTACGGTCAAGGATTTCATTGTAGTTACGGGTCGTGAAAATATCATTGCCCCATTTCTTTTTGGCATCCGCCAGACGGCCGTCATACAGGTCACAGGCTGCCACCAGTTTCACACCAGGTACGGTGATAGCGGTGTTGGCATCTGCTGTGCCCATGCCGCCGGCGCCAATCAATGCCACCTGGATCTGGTCATTGGCACTGTACTTTTCGTTTAGTCGTGAGAGTGATTCAACGTTCCGTTTTCTGTCAGCTGCTGTAATGATGTTAGGCAATAAAGAAGCCCCCACCACACCTTTGGCAAATTTGCTGATAAAATGCCGGCGTGAGCTTTCGTTGGAATTTACTGGCATGTATATCTTTTTACTTTAATGGAAGAAATTGATGAATGCGTTTGTTAAAATATAAACAATAAATGGGAAATCATAATTTTAAACATACGAAAGCCTGCTCCGGACAAGGGAAGCAGGCTTTACGGTAATATTTTTATGCAGGCGGATTTACTTGCGGCTGGTGCTGAGTGCCTGTTTATATGCGGCAGGGTCGCGCAGCAGCGCTGCCGCAGTAGTTACCTCACGGTCCCATGCCAGCGACTTGGCAATGCGGCCATGCTGTGAATAATAACGGTTGGTGATCTCTTCTTCCAGCAGGCGTTTGATCTCGGTTTTATTTTTCAGGAGGTCCTGTTTCTTATCATGTTTCATCTTCTGCTCCAGCTGCTCCAGCTCTTTAGACACAGCATCGTAGTACTTTTCACGCTTTGCGGTGTTCTTGAAATTCTCCAAAGCATCTTCACTGCGGGTTTTATAACTGTAGTCCTTGTTGTCCAGGTAACGCTCGAAATCAGCAAACTCCTCGTCGGTAAGTGCGAAATCAGCTGCAGGCGCTATTTTGGGATGACTGTAATAGTAGTTGGTAGCATAGTCGAAGATGAACTGTTTGCGCAACAGGGTGGCAGACACCTGGCTGATATAGGTGGGAGACACCAGACTGTCCGGTTCAATACCGCCGCCGTCTTTTACCGTACGGCCGTTGGCGGTATGAAATGTTTTCTTCAGGGAATCGGGTACATAGTCCACGCTGCCATCATCATTGCGGTGGGAATAGTCGATAGCCTGTATACAGCGGCCGCTGGGCGTATAGTATTTGGCGGTAGTGACTTTCAGTTTGGTGTTATAAGGCAGCTGGCGGGTAGTTTGCACCAGGCCCTTGCCGTAGGAGCGCTGCCCGATCACCAGGCCCCTGTCGAGGTCCTGAACGGCCCCTGCCACGATTTCTGCGGCGGAAGCGGAAGAATGGTTGGTCAGCACAGCCAACGGAATATGTGTGTCCAGCGGTGTTTCAGATGTTTCGTAGTTGCGGTCCCAGTTTTTTACCTTGCCTTTGGTGCTTACTATCAGTTTGCTTTTGTCCACAAAAATATTGGACACTACCACCGCTTCGTCGAGCAGGCCGCCGGGGTTGCCGCGCAGGTCGAGTATCACGCCTTTCAGCCCTGGGTTGGCCTGTTTCAGTTGTTGGAAAGCGCTGCGTACCATGGCGCCGCTGTTTTCGGTGAACTGGGTCATCCGGATATAGGCGATGTCTTTACCTACCAGGCCGGAGTAGCTGACAGGTTTTACATTGATTTCCTCGCGTATGATTTTTTTGGGTGATTCCTTCCCTGATACCGGGTTCCTGAACAGGATATCGAGGGACGTGCCGGGAGCGCCTTTCAGCATTTTGCTGATATCTTCCTGCGGCGTGTCCTTCACTGATTTACCGTCCATGGTGACGATGATGTCGCCGGGCTTTACGCCGGCCTTGTCCATCGGACTGCCTTCATATACATCGGTGATGGTGGTCCACTCCCCGTTTTTATTGATGGAAGCGCCTACCCCGCCGTATTTACCGGTGGCCATGAACTTCAGGTCGTCCAGGTTCTCTTCGGTCACGAAATCGGTGAACGGGTCTGTTTCCTCAAGGATGGCTTCAATGCCACGATGCATTACTTTTTCCGGGGGCAGGTCGTCTACGTAGTAGGTGTTCAGCTCCCGGTAGAAGGCAGCGAAGATGTCCAGGTTTTTGGCGATCTGGAAGTAGCGGTCGCTTTCGTTATAGGCGAAGAGGCCGCCGGCGGTGACCAGCAGCAGCAGGGCCGCCAGTAATTTTTTTCTTTTATTCAAAAAAGCACGCATGCAAAGAGGGTATAAGATGAATGATGATGATCGTTGGCGCGTGGATACGGAACAGTGTCAGGGAACCGGATCATAACCGTGCCCTCCCCAGGGATGGCACGACAAAATACGTTTTATCGTGAGATAGCCACCTTTAAAAACGCCGTATTTCCGGAACGCTTCCAGTCCATATTGGGAGCAGGTGGGCGTATAGCGGCATTTGGCGCCCAGCAGCGGAGAAATCAGCCACTGATATACTTTGATCAGGAAAATAAACGGGTAACTTAACCAGCGCTTCATAGTAGCATCGCTTTTAGGCCAATAACCGGCAGGGGTGTCGGCTTTTAGTAAAACAACTTCCCAGCATTCCCTAAAAGCTAACAGCAACAGGCTAATAGCTATTCTTCAATTTCTCTAAAATTACCGAAATTTTGTGGTGCAGGGTAGAAAAATCCGCGATTTTTTTGTCGGTATAGACGAGGAAAACGGCCAGTTGACGGGATTCAGTGCGCAGGTGATCATATAATCCCTGCTTTTGGAGGCGCCAGGCTTCACGGGCGAGGCGTTTGATGCGGTTACGGTCCACCGCATGGGGAAAACGCCGGGAGGAGGCGCTAAAGCCCACCTGCACCGGATATTTATTTACCGGCAGCTCCTTGACGGGCAGGTAAATGATACGGAACGGGAAAACAGAAAACGCTTTTCCTTCACGAAAAAGCGTTTCAATAAGTTTTCTGCTCTTTAACCTTTCCTCTTTTGTAAAAGAATAAGTTTTTATGGCAAATAGTATTTAGCTACTGGATTATTTCAGCTTACGCTCGTCAGAAACAGTCAGCTTCTTACGACCTTTTGCTCTACGGGAAGCCAGTACCTTACGGCCGTTGGCAGTTTCCATTCTCTTTCTGAAGCCGTGAACGCTCTTTCTGCGTCTGTTATGCGGTTGAAAAGTACGTTTCATTTCTTTTTTATGTTTTTACCTGTACTATACTAAAAGATTCCCCTTGCGGAGACACTATTTTTAAAACGGAAGGCAAAGGTAGCAGAAATAATTCAAAAAGTAAAATAAATCCCAAAATACCTGTCTTCTGAATAAAAAATGGAATACAGCACAAGCCGTATTCCATCTCTTATATTAATAACGTTAATTATTTGATACCGAGTTTGGTTTTTACTGCAGGCAGCAGGTCGTCAGCAGAAGGAGACACCAGCAGCAGACCGGCAGAGCTGTCGATTACATAACCGTAACCTTTTTCTTTGGCAACATCTTCGATCGCTTTGCGGGCTTTATCGTAGATAGGTTTCAGCAGCTCCTGTTGTTTCTGCTGTACTTGCTGTTCAGCTCTTTCACGGTAGTCCTGGATACGTTTCTGAGCGTCCTGGATTTCACGGCCTTTGATTTCTTTCATATTTTCAGTCATGCTGGCCGCTTTGTCGTCGAATTCTTTTACTTTTTTAGTGTACTCGTCCACCATTGTTTTGCCCTCAGCTTCCAGGCTTTGTGCATAAGTCTGGAGATCAGTCTCTGCTTTTTTGGCTTCCGGCATGCTACCTACGAGCGCTTGCGCATTGATATGTGCTACTTTGGACTGGGCCATTGCATTCACGCTGAACAAACCGGTAACTGCTACGAAAGCAATAATTACGAACTTCTTCATGATGTTGTCTGTGTTTAAAAAAATTTTAATACTTATTAGTTAAAAAATAGGTACAAGATAATTATTTCTTTACGCCCAGCGATTTCAGTATTTCCTCGCTTTTATCCAGTTTAGGATCTGAGAAAATCACGGTAGTGCCGCCTGCCTTGTCCAGTACAAAGTCATACATTCTGCTCGCAGAAAGCTTCTGGACAGCATTGTAAATCTTGTCCTGGATCGGTTTTACCAGCTCTTCCCGCTTTTTAAACAGGTCCCCTTCATATCCGAAACGTTTCTTCTGCAGGTCCTTGGCTTCTTTCTCCTTTGCCACAATCTCGTCTTCCCGCTTGCGTTTCAGCTCTTCTGTGAGCATCACCTGCTCCGCCTGGTAAGACTTGTACATTTTATCCACTTCCTGGAACTTGACATCAATTTCTTTCTGCCATTGTTCCGCCACTGCATCCAGCTTTTTCTGGGAGTCCTTGTATTCAGGAATGCTCTCCAGGATATATTTGGTATCTATCACACAATAGCGCTGTGCACTCGCTGCACCTGCCATGGCCAGTACTAAGGCCGCTGTAATAAATATTTTCTTCATGCTACTATAGATTTTTGGCTTCCGGGGAAAACCGGTTAATCTTTGCAATATATAAATTTATTTCACAATTATTCTGGTTCAAAGCCGAGCATGAAGGTAAACTTAGCTGCATCCTTCAGGCCACCGCCGGGCTGGATACGGTCAAATCCTATACCATAATCAAATCCAAGCAGGCCAAACATCGGCAGATAAAAGCGCATACCTATACCAGCAGAGCGACGCAGCCTGAAAGGATTGTAATCCTGCATGTCGCGGTAACCGTTGGCCGCCTCTACGAAAGCCAGGCCAAAAATAGTGGAACTGGGGTTCAGGCTGAACGGATAACGAAGCTCCATCACATATTTGTTGAACACAGTAAACCCGCGGTAATCTGCCGGCTGGCCGGATTCAGGGTTCAGGCTCGGATCGGAGGTATAATACACCGGATAACCCCTCTGGGAGATGATATCACGGTCATAGATCGCAAAGTTGCTCAAACCATCGCCACCCAGCTCAAAGCGACCGAACGGAGACAGTGTTGTGCGGTTATTGTACCGGGAGATATAACCGAATTTGGCAGCTACCTTCAATACGAAAGTTTTGTTGTCGCTACCCATCGGACGGCTCAGGGGAACATACCATTCAGCATTGAAGCGGTATTTCTGGTACTCGATAAAATTAAACTGCTTGGAGATCGGATCTTTCGTATAGTCCTTGCCCGGGTCAAACACGGAGTACGGAGGCGTATACTGGGCAGACAGCATGAAGTTGGAACCACTGCGCGGGAAAATCTGCTGGTCAACAGAAGAACGCGCCAGGGTGAACTTCAGGTTAAGGTTATTGGAAGTACCGTTGTCAAAACCCGGGATACCAAAGTAGTTATAGTTCTTCAGCTTGTATTGTTGGTAGTTGACAGAATAAATCAGCGTGAAGAAGTCATCCGGCCATTTCAGCTGCTTACCGAGTGATACGGAAGCACCCAGCACTTTAAAGTGACCGTCGGTGGTAGTGCTGTTCTGATTATAAATATTCGCGTAGTAGTTGCTGTAGGCGTAAGGGTTCTGATAGCTGCTGTAGAAGCTAACGGAGAACTGGTTACGTTTTTTACCGCCCAGCCAGGGCTCTGTGAAGGAGAAGTTGTAAGAGCGGTATGCTTTACCGTTAGAAGATACGCGGACAGAGAGTTTCTGGCCGTCGCCGCTTGGCAGCGGGTCCCATGTTTCTTTACGGAAGATGTTACGCAGCGAGAAGTTGTTGAACGTTACACCCAGGGTACCGGTCAGACCGATATAACCACCCCAGCCGGCAGACAGCTCCAGCTGGTCATTGGCTTTCTCTTCCACGGTATAATCGATGTCCACTGTACCGTCGGCCACGTTAGGCACTGGGTTCATACCGATCTTCTCCGGGTTGAAGAAGCCAAGGTTGGCAATCTCACGGTTGGAACGGATCAGGTCAGCGCGGCTGAATTTTTCACCTGGGATGGTGCGCAGCTCACGGCGGATAACGTGTTCATTGGTTTTTTCGTTACCGGCAATACGTACTTCCTTGATGGTGGCCTGCGGTCCTTCACGCAAACGGATCTCATAATCGATGGTGTCGCCACGGATGCCGATTTCCACCGGGTCGATCTGGAAGAAGAGATAACCATAGTCCATGTAGTAGCCGGTGATATCGCCGCCTTCCTGGGACATTTGTTTACCCAGTCTCTTTTCCAGCAGTTCGAGGTTGTACACGTCTCCTTTTTTGATGCCGAGGATACGGGTCAGTACGGAGTCGCTGTAACGGGTATTGCCTTTCCAGGTGATATCGCCGAAATAGTATTTTTTACCTTCGGAGACAGCCAGGTCGATATTCAGGTTGCTGGCGCTGGACTTATAGGTAGTGTCCTTGAGAATGAGCGCGTCCCTGTAACCTTTGGAGTTATAGTAGCTTACTACTTTGCCTTTATCTTCGAGGTATTTGGATTCATTGAATTTGGCAGAGCTGAAGAGTTTAAAGCGGAAGTAAGGGTCCAGCTTGTCCAGTGCGCGGGTCGGCTGCAGGAAACCATAGGTTTTCCAGAAGTCGTCCGGCTGGGCCAGAGAATCCACATACACCTGTTTGGTATCAGGGTACAGGGTGAAGCGGGTGCGTTCTTTGGTGCCCTTCATTCTCTTTTTCAGCTTGGAATCGGGGATATTGTAGTTGCCAACGAAGTTAATGTTGTCGATACGTACCTTGTTGCCTTTATTCACGTAAAAAACGAGGCCCATGGAGTTTACCTGGCCGCTGTCCTTTCTTTCTTCTGTTCTTACGGTAGCGTTGCCGAAACCTTTGTCGGCATAAAATTTATGGACCACGCCGATCACGTTCTGTTTCAGGGCGGGAGTTACCACAGTGCCTTTGCGAAGGCCTGCTTTGGTGGCGATATCGTCAGCTTCTGTTTTTTTGATGCCTTTGAACTGAAAGCTGTTCATACGGGGCATTTCCGTCAGGCCGATTTCCAGCCAGATTTTACCATCTTCGATTTTGGTAACGTAGATGGTGACGTCAGCGAAGAGGCGCTGGGACCAGAGGCTTTGGATAGCTTTGGTAAACTGGTCTCCCCCGGGGTATACCACCTTATCGCCTACACTGAGGCCGGAGAGTGACAGCAGTAATGCTTTATCCAGGTATTGGGTACCGGCAACGGTGATATCTGCAATTTCGTACTGTTGCGGATTAGCCATGCTCGGGGAAATTGCCGGCGGATTAGCGGGTGGCTGCACAGGAGGTACGGTATCTTTCTGTTGAGCGGATACACGTATGCCTGCACTGCAACATAATGCTATAGCCAGAAGGCCCTTAGGAAATAATTTCTTCATTCTGCTGAATTTGTTCGCTTGTTTTGCCAAAGCGCCGTTCTCTGGTTTGATAATTTAAGATGGCTTGGTAAAGATGTTCATTGCGGAAGTCCGGCCAACGGGTTTCTGTAAAGTACAGTTCCGCGTAAGCCAGTTGATATAGCAGGAAATTGCTGATCCGGCATTCTCCACTGGTACGGATCATTAATTCCGGGTCGGGCAATCCTGCAGTACAGAGATATTTTTCCCATACATCCGGCGTTACGGAAGCCGGGTCGAGGGTTCCTTTCTTCACATCCAGAGCGATTTTCTGGGCAGCATTCACGATTTCCCAACGGGCACTGTAGCTGAGGGCCATGATAAGATTAAGGCCGGTATTGTGGCTCGTAAGGGCAATAGCCTCTTCCATTTCCTGTTGGGCCTGGGGAGGCAGCATGCTCATGTCTCCGATGACACTCAGTCTGATATTATTTTTGGATAAAGTCCCTACCTCCTTCCGGATGGTATTTACGAGCAATTCCATAATACCGTTCACCTCGTAAACGGGGCGGTCCCAGTTTTCAGTAGAGAAAGCATACAGGGTCAGGTAGCCTATTCCAAGTTCTGCACAGGTTTCTACGATATTGCGCACACTTTCCACGCCTTCGTGATGCCCATACAGCCTGTCTTGTCCACGCTCCTTAGCCCAACGGCCATTACCGTCCATGATGATGGCAATGTGACGGGGTAACCGTTGTAAGTCTAATTTATCCTTCAAGCTCATTTTGTGTCAGGCGTATTATATCAGTTTATACAGATTTACTAAAAGTGTGCAAAGATACAAAAATAGAGCAATGACTTTTTTAGCAAAGCTTGACCCCCTGTTTTAACGTAGTTTTAACAGCGAATTCAATACCAGCGGGGATTTTCGGGAATTTCGGCGGTAGAACCGGGCTATCTGGAGGCAAGAAACGCCGGCCCGTAGAAAGTATTTTAACGGTAAATTAAAATTTACAGTTGTAGGAGGTGAACAGGATGCTAATGGAAAGCTCTATGGTCACAAACTGGTCCTTGTCGCGGCTGTTGCCCCGCTGACGGCCGGTAACCCCAATAGGCTCACCGGTCACGTACGACCGGTCCTGCAGCCGGTAGGCCACACTGGGCTGCCCGTTAGACAATGCCGGAAATGCCCCCGGCCCTGCATAAGTGGTGCTCACGTCATCCAGATAGTCTGTCTGCGTAAAACGGTACAATGCTTCCAGGCCCACATTCACTTTTTTTGAAATATTATACTTGAAGCCTCCACCGATCAGGAAGGCGTAAGAGACAAGGCTGTAAGGCTTACGGTCGGGATAAAGGGCCGTTCCCTGCCCTTCCGTACGCATGGGCTGCAGATAGTATTTAACCCCGTCCATATAGGCGTAGGGGTTAAAATGGAAAATACTGGCGCCGCCGGACAAATACGGGGAAAAACGATGGTCCAGCGACCCCGGCTCAAACTTGAAAAAATTAAAGTCGCCCTGCAGGGCCAGCTCAACTACATTGGTATTAAAACTGAGGTTCCTGCGACGCTCAAATTCATTTTTATTATATGCGTCTGAATAACCCAGTTGCAAAAACCGGGCATGGGCACGCACGCCCACATATTCGTTCAGGTATTTGCGATAGTAAACACCTACTGCCGGCTTGATAGTATTCAAAGCCCCCCTGGTATTCAAATCCCCGAAATATTGCGCCCCCCCGATCGATATTCCCAACTCCCCGACATATTCCAGTTCATTTTGTGCTTTCGCTTCATTGGCCAACAGGCAAATGATCGCCAACAGGAACGATAGCACGAAGTTTTTAGGATATAAAAAAGGTTTCAGCATAAATCAGTTCTACTTAAACGCAATAATGCCGGATTTATTTAATGTGTGACCGATGATTTATGCTAACAGCTTGCTTCTCAAATCACTTCACAGGCACAATTGAATTTACAGTCAACAGGCAATATATTTGTAAATGTAGGAATATATTTAACAAATATTATATCCGGCACTCATATTTTGATACGGTTCCGGGCATCGATACCCCAAAGCAGTTTATTGCGGAGGGTATGGAGGAAATTACTTTCATCGAGCCGTAACAGGCTGATTTTGAACCGCTCTTTTTTAATGGCCAGCTGCACGGAACTGTCAATGGTTTCCATACGGCTGTCGAGCGTACACAGGAACTGGTCGCTCCGGCCTTCCACCTCAAAAGAAATGACGCTTTCATTAGGAACAATAATAGGGCGCACATTGAGGTTATGCGGCGCCACCGGCGTGATCACAAAATTGCCGGCATCCGGAAACACGATCGGACCACCGCAACTCAGGGAATAACCGGTAGACCCGGTGGGTGTGGACACGATCAGTCCATCTGCCCAATAAGTGTTCAGAAACTCGCCGTTCAGGTATGTGTGGATCTTCACCATCGCGGAAGTATCCTTCTTATGGATGGTAAATTCATTTAATGCATACGGAATTTCGCCAAACAGCGGCACATTGGCGTCCAGGTGGATCAGCGACCGCTGGTCTACCATGTACGTACGGTCCAGCAGCGCCTGTACCAGTGCATGAATCTCGTCTTTACCAATGCTGGCTAAAAAGCCCAGCCGTCCGAAGTTGATCCCGATTACCGGGATATTGGTGTCACGCACGTAACACACAGTGTCCAGCAGGGTACCGTCGCCGCCAAGGCTCATCAAAAAGTCTATTTTTCCCGGCAGGTCTTCTGCACAGGAAAACAGGGCAGGTTCCTGATCAAAAGGAATATACTGTACCAGGATGCGGTAAAACGGTTCGTAAAAAGTAGCGGTGATCTCCGCGCGCTGTAATTCATCCAGCAACAACCGGATGTTTGCTATATCTTCTGAAATAAATCCCCTGCTATAAAGAGCAACCTGCATAATGAACACTTTTTTTGACTACATATCTACACTGGTGTGTAAAAATAGTCCTTTTTGCCCTAACTGGTTAACGCTGTACTCTATACGCAGACAGGTGTCATAGAAAGAAACAATATCGAGGCCTATGCCACCGGTATACAGAAAGCGGTTGTTGAGAAAACCGTTGCCCGGGAACTTGGTATAGGCATAACCCGCGTCACCAAAGGTTTTGGCCAGGATACGCACAGGCACGGTATTGAATTTTTTAGGCACAATGGGCAGCTTGATTTTAAAAGACACCAGCTCCTGCCGCAGCGTGGATTTCAGTATGGCAAAACTGGTACCGTCCACCACGTAGTACTCGAGCCCCCGAAGGTAATCATCCCCATATCCCAGTGCCTGCCGGTTAATATAAGGCTGGTCGTCCGAAAGCTTCACCTGTCCGCGCATTCCCAGCGATAAAAAGGTTTTGCGGTGCACCTGCCAGTATTTGGTGAAATTGAGCCGGAAGCGGACATCGTCTATATCGCTCAGTGGCCCGATTCCCCTTTTGCCGGCTTCTCCCAGGATGCTGATACCTTTAAGGGGATATATCCAGCTGTCTGCCTTTATGTAGGTAAAGCGATAGGTCAGATCGATAAAACGTACGCTGGTGCGACCTTTTCCAAGATAATCCGGACTGAGAATGGCTACCGAATCGGCCACCTTTTCATAGTTGTAATTAAGAAATACCTGGTGCCGTGCATTAATGGCCTTGCGGTAACTGTAGCGCAGCCCGATCACGTATGCCTGCCGCAGATATTCATCGTCCTTTTTAAAGAACTGCTGTTTATCATTGCTGGTGGCATTGTTCACCTCACGGTTACGGCTATATGAAAACAGAATTCCCAGTCCGTGACGGAAACCTTTGTCAATATACGGCAGGTTATAGGCGAGTGATATTTTTTGGGTATAGCCGAACTGGAGCGTCGCGTCGAGGCCGTCGTTACGGCCGGTCAGGTTTTCCTGCATGCCTTTCACGCCCAGATTGAGGCGGTTGAACTTATGTCCTTTTTCCACCCACCACTGGTTGAAGTTACGGTCTGCCAGTTTGAAGATGGGGAATGCGAACGTGTACCATCGTTCCCATACTTCAAATACGAGATCTGCACTATGGCCCTCCCAGTTTTTGACGTTGGCAGTGACATTGAGGAAAAGGGAAGTATTGAGTAGCTGTTTGCGGCGCTCTTCCAGCGTTTCAGCCAGATCTTTCAGGTAGATGGTATCTCCCGGCACAGTACTGATTTCCCTGAGTATGATGGAGGTACGGGTTTTCTTGTTACCGATAATAACGATATTTCGGACAACCAGGTAGCCGGAATCCTGCACCAGTGCTGTAGCACCTTCTCCCTCCCCTCTTAGCCGGCCTTCGGCCGTGCCGGATAATCCGATGCCGAGCAGGCATATGATTCCCAGCAAGTAATAACAGCATCTCAGCATTGTAGGCGTCTCTGATTTAGAAAATTCTAAAGTTATTTTAAATGTGTGTCCTTATCATGGAAGATAACGAACCCCTTTAAAATAATCAACAAATAACCGGAAAATTAATGTGACGGCCTTACATACTGATATAATTCATCAGCAGGTCGTAATTCTTTTTGAGCAGGTCTTCTTCCTGTTCTTCAGAAAAGATGTATTTGATGGTGTAGTTAAACCGTTCATAGGTGGCCACGAGGGAGTGCAGCTCCTGACGGTTGGTTTTCAGCAGTACTTCCAGTTTACCGGACGGATCGGTCATCGTGTTCACGCTGAGCAGCGTTACATCATTGGATTCGGCGATACGGGCGATTTCACTGAGGCTATAGTCCCTGGGGTCCATTTCCAGGGCCAGGATGCCACCGGCCTCCTTGACACCGTTATACTGTGCCAGGGCTGCCAACAGGTTATCTTTGGTGATGATGCCCAGGTAGTCGTTTTCTTTCGTAACGACGGGCAGTACAGACAATTTGAATTCGTAAAATAACTTCAGCGCCTCAAAGAGATGGGCGCCTTCCTGGATGGCAGGGCGGTTGGCGCCGTTATATTGTATGGATTCCAGTTTTATTTCCTGCTCCTCCAGGTCCATGATCTGATCTTCCTCTACCAGCGACATGTACTTATTTTCCACTACCATTGGCAATTGCGTAAGATGATATTCATTCATCAGGCGCAATGCCTTGGCACCTGCATCCGAAGGTTGCAGAATTGGCACGGTGGATATGAGTTCTCTGGCGGTCATTTTCGTGTATTCTTACACAATAATAACAAGAATCTTCCAACAGAAAAAGAAATTACGCGTACAGGCTGTCAGCCGCACCTGCAGAGGGCGGTGAATAGGCTTTCACGGCTTAATTTTAAGCGTTTGGCTGTGTTTTCAGTCTTTCCAGGAAAGCGTGCAGAATCTTGTTAAATTCATCAGGGACTTCCATCATGGGCGCATGGCCGCATTTATCGATAAATTCAAGTTCAGAATTAGGTATAAGCTTTTGGAACTCTTCACCTACCATAGGAGGTGTAACGGTATCATTGCGGCCCCAGATCAACAGTGTAGGTTGTTTAATATCCTTCAGTTCATCGCCCAGGTTGTGTCGGATAGCAGATTTCGCGAGCGTAATGATTTTGATTACTTTCAGGCGGTTGTTCACAATTTCAAACATCTCATCTACCAGTTCCTTGGTAGCAATCTTGGGATCATAGAAAGTAAGCTCCGCTTTTTTACGGATGTATTCATAGTCCCCTCTTTTAGGGTAAGTTTCGCCCATTCCGTTTTCAAACAGGCCGGAGCTACCGGTGAGTATCAGCGACTTAACTGGCGCTTCCGGGTGTTTCAGCAGGTATACCAGCGCCACATGGCCACCGAGGGAGTTGCCCAGCAGGTGTATGTTCTGATAGCCTCTGGTTTCAATAAACTTATGCACAAACTTCGCCAGCCCGCCAACAGACGTTTCCAGGATGTTTAAATCATATAAGGGCAACATGGGTATCACGACCTTGTTATATTGCCGGAAATACTCGATCATGTGCGAGAAATTGCTCAAAGCACCAAAAAGTCCATGCAATAATACCAGTGGTTCTCCTTCTCCTTCTTCTATATAGTTAAACTTACCCTGTGTTTTGATTTCGTAATCCATTGCCAAATCTTGAAAGTCAATTTTACGCTAAAATAATTCTTTTTATTAATCTAAATATTGTCAGGCCGGTTGCAACTGCCGGGCAGCCTTATCAAAGAAAGCCTGCAACTGGGAGAAAATGTCTTTAAAAACAGGTATCCAGTCGCCCATGTGGTCCAATACCCACGGGCCAATAGGTTCGATATAAGGATATATTACTGATTGGAGTTTGGTTTCCGGGCTCAACAGATAAATCTGGTTGGCCATCCACAGTACCACACTGTAAATAATCGTAAATATCAGGGCATACAACACGATACCGCCCAGCCGGTTCAGCCATCCCATCATGACCATCTCCACCAGCTTTTGCAGGGCTCCTGCGCCCAACCGTACCAATAATACCACTCCCACAAAAAGACAAACGAAACAAAGTACAGGGACCCACCGGGAATGAACATCCCACCGTTGCTGGACTTGCAGGGCCGTTACCGCGGAAAGTTTGAGGGCTACCGCCATTCCCAGCGTTACGGCGATCAGCGAAAATACCGCCACTATCAATCCCCGGGTATATCCCTTGTAAAGGGCGAATACCATGATAATGGCAAAAACGATATCAATCGACAAACTAATACATTTGATTATTTTAATATTGGTTTACTTAACCATTTTGAAAATGATTAAATAAACCAATATTAAAATTATTTAAGGAGTTCTTTCACCATAGCGGAGATGGCCTTGCCATCAGCTTTACCGGCCAGTTGTTTGGTGGCCGCGCCCATCACCTTGCCCATATCGGCAGGGGAAGAGGCGCCTACAGACGCAATAATGTCTGCCAGGGCAACTCTTAATTCATCTTCGGTCATTTGTTTGGGCAGGAAACGCTCAATTACTTCCAGTTCCTCTTCTTCCTTCTTTGCCAGGTCCTCGCGGTTCTGCTGACGGAAAATCTCGAGAGAATCTTTCCGTTGTTTGGCCAGTTTCTGCAGCAGTTTGCTCTCATCGGCTTCTGTCAGCTCACCGGTGCTGCCTTCTGCCGTCTTGGCCAGCAGGATGGCCGCCTTGATGGCACGCAGCGCACGCAGGTCTGCTTCTTTTTTGCCCAGCATCGCCGTTTTGATCTCGGCATTGATGTTTGTTTCTAAAGACATATGTGGTTACGTTTAATGGATAATCTGATAGATTATTTGGTTTCTGCCTGTTGTTTCTCCTGGAATTTTTTGAAGAAGTCCCTTGCGAAGGTTTTAAACTCCTCACCCTGGTCACGGTAATTGGTAGCGCGAACATAGGTATCGGCCATGGTCATCATCGTCTGAAAGAAGAAATCAGCCATTTCGTCTACCATCATGTCTTTTGTCCACAGGTCGATCCGCAGGGCGGCTTTTTCTGCCGGGTCCCAGAAAGACACCATCATGGCTTTCGCCTTCATCATACGGTCTTCCTTATTATCGGTAGCGCTCCACTCAATCGTTTCCGGCACTTTATTTTCGTCCAGACCCACCTGGATCTGTATGTTTTTCTTACTCATGTTTTTTTATTAAAGCGCAAAAATAACTAATCATCAGGGATTTTGACATCCGGCTTTATTTTAACAGGTTGGCCAGTGCCGCCCCGGCAGCCTCCCAACTGTTGCCTGGCCTCACCGGTGGCTCCATGGCCAGTAACCGGTTACGCAGTTGTTCATCTTTGTACAACAGGCTCATTTTCTCGGCCAGATCATCTACACTGGCAGGATCTGTATATAATACCGTATCTCCGCCAGCTTCACGGGCAGCCATGCTTTCCATCGCAATTCCCGGCACGTTACATTGGCGGGCCATATACAAAGGCAAAGGCAAACCATCGAAGCGGGTGGGATATATCAAGGCATAAGCCCCTCCCATGGCCGATGCCAGTTCTTCCATCGTCATATTCTCCTTCCATACCACATCATGACGGAACTTAAAGCTCTCCAGGGCCTTGACGATTTCCGCTCCCGCCGTGGCCAGGTTACCGGCCAGCACTAGTTTCAGGTTGGTACGCTGCCGTTTTTTCAAAGCCGAGAAAGCTTTGAATACCGGCATGATGTTGTTGCGCGGATGAATACTGCCAGTCACCAGGAAATACTCCACGCCACCGGACCATGTTTTTTTTGCCGCTTCGCGGTCGTCCCACTCCAGCGGCCGGAAAAGGCTGCTGACAGCCGGCGCCAGCGCTACCACCTTATTGGCGGCCCCCGGCGCATAACGCAGCAATTCCTCTTTGGCGGTAGCCGACAGTACAGCGATCCGCGTCGCCCGGTCGAGGTAACGGGTAATATATTTCTTCAGTGATTCCTGCTCCCGGAAGGATTGCAGGCCTGCGTCCTTCAGAAACGACAGGTCCCTCAACAGTATGAGCGCCGGCACCTTGCTGCGTAAAGGCAGCGTGCCGTCCAACCCGATATACCATTGGGCGCCAACTGCTTTCATGGCACGGGGCAACTGCCACTCGCGCCACCAGTAGCGATGCCATCGCTTACCACCTTTCAACGGCAGTACCACCGGGGTAACATTCGCCGGAAAAGTCAGGTGAGCGGGTATCTCCCCATCGAAATAAAAGGTAAAGCGGTGCTCCGGCTGTTGCCGGCAGAGTGCGAATATGATTTCAGTTGCCACCTGTCCGGTATCAGCGGGCAGGTCCCTCCTCAGGCAGGCGGCATTAACAGCAATTTGCATAGTCGTTTCACTTGATGTGACAGCCTGCAAACCTACATTATTTTGCCTTGCCGCAAGACGGATAATTTATGAGCCGGATTTGTTGGTGATGAGGAACTCCAGGGGAGTGGCTATATTAGCCGTATTCCCTAATGATGACAGGGACACGGTCACCTTGTATGTTTTTACCTCCTTCAGATGCTTCAGGGTGACATTGATCGTATTTCCGGTAGCATTGGGCACATCGTCCTGGGCCAGCGGGATGCCTCCGGGGTCTGTTACCACATTGAGCACTATTTTCACGCCTTTGTCCGGCACCCTGGAAGTAACTTTCACCTGGAAAGTGAAAGTGCTGTCCATAGCCACATTGGCCTTACCAGCCACCACGCCGGCCAGCTCCACTTTAAGGGCTTCCTCCTGTGTAACAGGCGCAGGGTCCTCATTCTTCTTGTTCTTTTTGCAGGCTGCCAGTGCTATCAAAGCACCTGTGAGTAGTATGGTTAAATAGTTTCTAAGTGACATGCAACAGGGTATATAGGACTAAAATTATATTTTTTTCATATGTAAATCAAATTTTACTTCTTACATCGAGCGCATCCCGCAGGCCGTTGCCCAACAGATTGAAAGCCAACACCAACAACATGATAGCAACACCAGGGGCCAACGCCAGCAAGGGGTTATGGGTGATAATGAAATTGTAGTTTTCCTTGATCATCAGTCCCCAGGAGGGCTGCGGCGGTTGTACGCCCACCCCGAGAAAACTCAGGCCCGCTTCCACCACAATAGCGGTAGCGAAATTTCCTGCCGCGACCACCATCACTGGCCCGAGGATATTGGGCAGGATATGCCGGACGATAATACGGGTATGTCCGTATCCCAACGCCCTGGCTGCCTCCACAAATTCCAGTTCCCGCAGCGCCAGTATCTGTCCCCGGATAATACGGGCCACGCCCACCCACAAGGTGAGCCCCACTGCAATAAACACCTGCCAGAAACCTTTTCCCATAGCGAGCGTCAGGGCAAACACCAACAACAGCGACGGCATAGACCAGACCACATTGACCAGCCACATCACCATATCATCGGTCGTACCTTTGAAATACCCGGCAATAGCTCCCATAAACACGCCGATGGTCAGGGAGATGATCACGGCGATACAGCCCACTCCGAGGCTGACACGGGTGCCTACCAGCAGGCGGCTCAGGATATCACGGCCAAATTTATCAGTGCCCAGCCAGTAAGTGACCGGGAAAATCCTTTCCCTGGTAATCTTCTGTTGCAGCTCCGGCAAAGGGATGTCTCCTGCCTGCCGGCTACCGTACCATATTTCACGGAGGTCGTATTTTTCTTCACGCGAGAGGCTTTCATCCACATAACGCTGCACGATCAGCGTACTGTCCCTAAACTTCCAGGAATATACCGGTGTCCAGGTAACGTCAGACTCCTGCCCGTACAACAGCTTCCCAAAAAAAGACACCCGGGCCACCGGCTGCGCTTTTTTAACGGCCAGCATATGCACCCGGAAACCAGGATGCTGTCCTCCCACTTCCAGCACCATCCTGTTGGCGTCAGGCGTATTATCCGGCGCTACCAGGTAAGCCAGCAGGCTGGCCACCACGGCCAGCGCAATCACTGTCAGACCAGCCAGCGCACCTTTGTTTTTTCTAAGCCTCTTCCAGGCAGACCGCATACAATTTTTTTATTTGTTTATTTATTCATTCTCATATTGGCTAAAGCAGTAACTCCCCAATAAAAAATAATAAAATGAAGAAATGAAGAAATCAAGTCACCTTCCGGCCTTTCCACTGATAACTGCCAAACTTGCCCAACCAGCCGGCGAGAACAATATAAGGAATATGAAATATTTGCCCCGGTATAAACCATACCAGTAAAGCTGTCTTGTGGAAAAATCCTGCTACCGGCACCAGGAAATACAGCTCAACGGTCACCTTGAATAACATCAGGATCAGGAAGGCAGGCCACCAATGCGGTATAAACAATGCAATGGCCCCCATGGCCAGCAAGGCCACATTGAAAAAATATACCAGCAGGAGCATCCACGTAAGGCGACGGTCCTCATATTTATCAGCCTTGGAAGACCAGCGGATACGCTGGTTCATAAACCCGCGCAGGGTCTCTACCGGTAACGTACGTACGATCACGTCGTCATTTTTCAGGTACATCACGCCATCAGGGAAAGCGTTATAGATTTTGTACATCAACAACATGTCATCGCCGGAGGCGATATTATCAATCCCCGCAAAGCCACCCACTGAATGGAAAACGCTCTTCTCATAAGCCAGATTGGCGCCATTGCACATGGTACCTGACTTCAGCCGGGCTACTGCTCCTGTAATACCCTGCATCGTCATAAAATCGAGCGATTGCAGTTTCATGAAGAAATTACGTTCCCTGAAGAAGCTCACCGGTGCCGCGATAAACTTCGGCCGATGGGTTTCATAAAACCGGACAATGGTTTCTATCCACTTAGGCCCCATAACACAATCCGCGTCGGTAGTCACGATGAGGTCACCCTTGGCCCTTTCAATAGCCATAGAAATGGCCTTCTTCTTATAGGCGTTCAGGCGTTCGTTTTTGGTGAGCATGTCTTCCATCTTCAGCAGACGGACGTTGGTCGCCGGAAAACGGGTAACAATGCCCGCTGTATCATCTGTGGAAAAATCATCTACAACGATCACCTCCAACAGGTCAACGGGATATGTTTGCTGTTGCAGCGCCTTTAACAGCACCGGCAGGTTTTCTTCCTCGTCCCGTGCAGGAATAATAACCGTTACAGTTGTAGTTCCTTTTATGGGCTGCGCCGGCACAAATTCCGGCAGCTTCCTCCAGCCGCGGCTATACCATAACATTAACAATCCATATCCAAATGCCAGTAAGGCTGCAACGATCAAGAAAAAATACATTCAGGTCAGGTTTGTTTTAATAACGGAGGCCAGCTCCTTTGAAATCAGCTGGTGCCCTTTGTCCAGGACCAGCATTTTGCAGGGAAATGAACCATCCATAAACCGGGTACCCAGAACAGGCGGTATTACCCGGTCATATTTTCCAAATATCAGGAGCGTAAAAATGTGATGTTCCCCCAATAGTTGTCTGCACTTTTTTTTATCCGGCATCATCCGGCGCATCAGTGTCCAGATATTATATACCTGCTCTCTTTTGACTTGTTGGTTCATCCGGTGTAACGCGAACTTATACACGCTCTGGTTCAGCAGCCCCAATTTACGCCATAGTTCCAGCAGGGTAAAGAACAGCCGGGGATTATCAGTATTATATTTAAAAATACGGTTCCCTATGCTGGTCTGTGTTACAAACATATGCCAGGGGTTGTTCCGGAGGCCGTCCGCCGCCAGCATGACCAGGTTATCAATGCGGTCAGCCATGATTTCCACCAGGCAAAGCGCCAGCCGCCCTCCCATGCTGTAACCCAGCAGTGAAAAGTGCTCCTTTTCATGTTCCCGCAATACCATCTCCACTACCGCCTTCAGGTCTGACTTTTCAAAGGGGCGGTCTTCCTCCCAGCTGGTGTCCCCATGCAGCGGCATATCCAGCGCCACGATGGTAAACCGGTCGCCCAGGCCTTCCGCCAGTGGTGCAAAGTGGGCGGCACTTTCACCGAACCCGTGCAGGCAGATCAGCAACTGTGGCCCTGTTCCGCTACTGATTCCATGGAACCGGCTTTTAGCATATGGCAGATAAAAATCCATAAGGGGGAACAATGATAGGGAAAAAACCGTAGCCATTTAGATATTTAGATATTTTTTCATTTTTCTATTTGGCGGCAACCAGGTTTCATGAAATGAGAAAATGAAAAAATAAGTACCTGGTTAAATGGGCAACTGTTTCGGTTTTGTTAAAAATTTTTCCCGGGAACGGTTGTCCGGCGGGCAAATGGCCGGCCCACCGGCGCCGGGGAGCAGTGAATAAATCAGGGGGGCGGCCGGCATGGTTATATTTCAGGTTAATTCGGTAAATTACGGAAGTACCAAAAAAATCAGAAAACATGGACGCAACAGTTGACAATAAGCAGGCGCTGAAAGGCGCAGAGTTCCTGATCAGGGAAAGTGTACCGGAGGATGTGTTTACCCCCGAAGATTTTTCGGAAGAGCAGCTGATGATTAAAGACATGGCCGATCAGTTCATCAGCAAGGAAATAACGCCGATCGTTGACCGGATTGATAAGCTGGAAGAAGGTTTGATGCCTTCCCTGCTGGAGAAGGCAGGTGAGCAGGGCCTGCTGGGTGCATCCTTCCCCGAGGAATACGGCGGGCTGGGAAAAGATTTTGTAACAGCCACCATCATCAATGAAGGGCTGGGCGCCGGTCACTCGTTTTCTGTAGCTATGGCCGCCCATACCGGCATTGGCTCACTTCCTATCCTGTATTTTGGTACAGAAGAGCAGAAACAAAAATATATTCCCAAACTGGCCACCGGTGAAATGAAAGGCGCTTATGCCCTCACCGAGCCTGATTCCGGTTCCGATGCCCTCGGCGCCAGAACTACCGCCAAACTCACTGAAGACGGCAAACACTATGTGCTCAATGGCCAGAAGAGCTGGATCACCAACTCCGGCTTTGCTGACGTATTTACCGTATTTGCCAAAATTGACGGTGATAAATTCACCGCCTTTATTGTGGAAAAAGGTACGCCCGGCTTCACATTGGGAGCGGAAGAACATAAAATGGGCATCAAAGGGTCTTCCACCCGCCAGATCTATTTCCAGGATGCTAAAATACCCGTGGAAAACGTGTTGGGCGTGATCGGCAAAGGACACCTGATAGCCTTCAACATCCTCAATATCGGCAGGCTGAAACTCTGTGCCGCCGCCCTGGGCGCCGCCAAAAAGTGTATCACCACTACGGTCCAGTATGCCAACACCCGTCACCAGTTCAAACAACCGATCGCCAATTTCGGCGCCATCAAACATAAACTGGCCGAAATGGCCATCCGTACCTGGACAGCTGAATCAGCCCTCTTCCGTACCGCACAGCTGATCGACGAGAAAGAAAAAGAACTGCTCACTTCCGGCAAACCATTCAATGAAGCCCTGCTGGGCGCCGCAGAGGAATACGCCGTGGAATGCGCTATCCTGAAAGTAAACGGCTCCGAAGTACTGGATTATGTGGTGGATGAAGGCGTTCAGATACATGGAGGTAACGGCTTCAGTGATGAGTACATCATCTCCAAAGCTTACCGCGACTCCCGTATCAACCGCATCTTCGAAGGCACCAACGAAATCAACCGCCTGCTGACACTGGACATGACACTGAAACGTGCCATGAAAGGAAAACTGGACCTCATGAACCCGGCCATGAACGTCATGAAGGAACTGATGAGCATCCCCGACTTCGGCAGCGATGATGAAAGTGCTTTCAGCAAGGAAAGAAAACTCCTCGTCAATTTCAAGAAAGCCATCCTCATGACCGCCGGCGCCGCCGCCCAGAAACTCATGATGAAGCTGGAAACCGAACAGGAAGTACTGATGAACATCGCTGACATGGCCATCGAAACCTTTGTGGCGGAAAGCGCCCTGTTACGCCTGATGAAACTGGTACAACATAAAGGCGAAGCTGCCGCTGCACTGCAGACAGACATCGTTCGTACCTACCTCTACGATGCGGCAGACCGTATCAACAAATCCGGCAAAGACGCCATCAACGCGTTCGCCGAAGGCGACGAACAGCGCATGATGCTGTTGGGCCTTAAACGCTTCACCAAAGCAGAACCTTTTAATGCAAAAGAAGCCCGCAGAAAAATAGCGGACCAGCTCATTGCAGAAAATAAATACATCTTTTAGTATTTAGGGATTTTTTGATTTTCGGATTTGTTGATTTCAGGGATTTTAATCCGCTTTACAGCTCCCCGAAATCAACAAATCCGAAAATCCCTAAATGATTAGATATCAATTGCTTTCTCCTATTTCCCTCTTATCTTTACATGATTACGCAGGGATATGAAGCACGTATCGAGATTAATACTCCAGACATTAATAGCCATTGTAGTTCCCCTTTGGGCCAGCAGCCAGGCGTTTATCCGGCTGAGCCAACCTTCCCGGGAACAAACCAATGTAAGCACCGCCCGGCAATTCATCGCCGGCAGGACCTGCACAGGTTGCAAGGTCACTATCAACAATGAAAAGGTATACGTGTACAGCACCGGCACCTTTGCAGTAAAAAAAGAACTTACAGAAGGCAGCAATACTTTCACCATCGTTGCAGAAGACGATAACGGTAAAACCTACACGAAAAACATCACCTGGTATTATGCACCGGTTCCACCGCCCCGTGTGACCAGCACCTTCCGCATCGACTTTATGGAGATATCCCCCAAAGGCAACCTGGAAATGTCTGTAGGTGATACCCTGCATATAAAAATGAAAGGCTATCCCGGGGCCAGGGCCACCTGGTTCAACAATGTGCCGTTGCGGGAATTGCCAGCCTCCCAAACCGGCGGCGTTGCTGGTTATTACACCGGCATGTACGTGCTCCAGCCTTCCGACTCACTGCTGAACGGGAAAATACAGGTCCGCCTGCATAACGGCAGCGAAACCGCCATCCTGAACAGCACTTACCGCTACAGTATGATGCCGCATGGCATCCCGCTGATGGGACGCACCATCGATAACATGACTTATCTTACTTCCGTTGTGGAAGGCGACCGCCTCGGGCCGGACAAAATAGGTTACCTCGATAAAGATGTGCTGCTGCATGTCATCGGCCGGCAAGGCGATTATTTCAAAGTGCGCCTGTCGTCCAACAGGACCGCCTTTATCCCTGAAGCACTGGTGGATACCGAAATACCGCAGGAGTCCCCTGCCGTGAGCATCGTATCGGACGCTAAAGTGTGGGGCGACGACAAAGCAGATTACGTATCAGTGGAACTGTCGGATAAACTGCCCTACACTTCCACACAGACGGTATCTCCCGGCAAAATCATAGTGGATATACATGGCGCCTATGCGGAACAGGGCATCAGCTCCGTTCTTCAGGGAACAAGGGAAATTAACGGTGTACAGTGGCAACAGCCGGCACATGACGTGTTCCGCATGGCCATCTCCCTGAAACATGCGCCATGGGGTTATCAGATTTATTATGAAGGCAACCGTATAACGGTGAAGGTTAAACGTGTTCCGGAAAATCTTTCCCTGCGCGGCCTTGTCATTGGTGTAGACGCAGGGCATGGCGGCAGTAATATGGGTTCTGTAGGCCTTACCGGTGTTTATGAAAAAACACTGACCCTCAACCTGGCACTGCAACTGAAGACAGCACTGGAAAGAGAAGGCGCCAGTGTGATCATGACCCGCACTACCGAAAAGTTCGTTGCCAATGAAGACCGCCTCTCCCTCTTTCGTCGCGCCAATCCGGACCTGCTGTTGAGCATACACCTCAACTCTTCCGGTAACCCGGTGGATGTTTCGGGTACCGCCACTTACTATAAACATCCTTTCTGCGAGCCGTTGAATGCAGCTATTCACCGGCGACTGCTGGAAACAGGCCTGAACGATTTCAAAAACAACGGCGACTTCAATTTTATCCTGAACAACCCGACCGAATTCCCGGACGCGCTTATAGAAACACTGTTTATCAGTAACCCCGGCGATGAGGAAGAGATACTAAACCCTCAGTTCCAGCAGGAACTGATCAATAAAATTATCCTGGGATTAAAAGATTATCTGAAAATGGCAGAAGGCAGGTAACTGCTCACTATATTCAAACACAAAGGGCTGATCAACTGATCAGCCCTTTGCTATTTTAATTATTGCTTAATGCCTGAAGATATTTGGCCAGCCTGTTGATAGCCGCCGCAGCAGCATCTATCTGCTCACCGGCTTCTTTCCAGCGGCGTTGTTCGAGCGCTTCCCTTACGCCGGGAATGGTTTTCACGCCATAGCCGGTATAGAACCCGGGGGCATATAGCGTGTGTTTGTACCAGGGGCGGGAAGGCAGCCCCTTATCACTGAGCAGCTGTTGTTCTGCCTGATAAAGTTGTTTGTTGAGCTGTGGCCTGCCTGTGGCCAGTTTACCGGAAAAGCCCTGAGTCACGGTGTCCAGCGCCGCGAGCGCATTTTGCAGCGGGCTAAAATCGATGTAAGGCACAGCAGCCCTGGGTGCGGGCGGAGACAGGTGTTTGGCCGTATCTGTTGCCAGCTGGTATTTATTTTCCCGTATCAGCTGGTTTTCCACAGCGGTGGTCTCACGCAGGTCGGAGGCCAGCTCGGTGAGCTCATTCACGTATCCGTTCACTGTTTCATACAGTTTGCGGAAATCAAATGGCAGGGTAACTGCATTGGCTATACGTAAAGCGGTATGGCCGGCAGTCTGTGACAGCGCCACGCCATAGCTGAAAGTAGGATCTTTGAATCGTACATAGTTATCATAGGAATCGTAGATGGAATGGTATTCACCGCCTGCGTCTTCCCCGCCGAAGCCGAGGTCCAGCGAAGGCACACCCAGGTGTTGCAGGAAAGAAGAGTAGTCAGAACCGGAGCCCATGGCGCTGATGGCAATTCCCTGGCGGGACAGCTTTTCCTTCTTTTGTTTGACAGTAGCGGCCCTAAGCACGTCGGCAGCCTGACGGCGGGCGAGTATGCTGACTTTCGTCTGCGGGTCGATGATATCACGGCCCACCTGGTTGATCAGCGTCTCCAGCGCATGAGAGCCGCTGGCATTGAGGAACCCGCGGCCGTTGTTGTCGGAGTTGATGTATACCACGGCTTTCTCCTGCAGTTCAGCTGCATGGTCCTCCACCCATTCAGTGGAGCCGATAAGTCCTGGCTCTTCCCCGTCCCAGGCGCAGTACACCAGGGTGCGGCGGGGTTTGAAGCCTTCCTTGCTCAGTTCACCGATGGCTTTGGCTTCTTCCAGCAATGCCGCCAGACCGCTGACAGGGTCTGCTGCGCCATTAACCCAGGCATCGTGGTGGTTACCGCGTACTACCCACTGGTCCGGCTCTTCAGCGCCTTTCAATTTAGCGATCACGTTATGACAGGGGCGTATCTGCCAGTCGAATGCCAGTTTAAGATGTACTTTGGTTTTTCCCGGTCCTATGTGATAGGTGAAAGGCAGCGCGCCGCGCCATGCATCTGGCGCCACGGGGCCGTCCAGCGCTTTGAGCAAGGGGGCTGCGTCGTGGTAGCTGATAGGCAGTACCGGTATTTTCAGCAGATTGGGTGCCTGCAGGCGGTCCAGCCTTTTAGCATTGGCAGTAGAGCCTACATTGGGCGTGAGCGGGTCTCCGGGATAGATCACCATGTCCATGATAGAGCCGCGTTGTACGCCGTATTCATTTTTGAAGGCGCCCTGTGGATAAACATCGCCGGCAAAGTAGCCGTCATCTTTAGGATCGGAATAGATAATACAGCCAATGGCGCCGTGTTCCTGTGCCACTTTAGGTTTGGTTCCACGCCAGGAGCGGCCGTATTTGGCGATGACGATTTTACCGCGTACATCAACCCCGGCGCGTTCCAGGTATTCATAATCTTCCGGGAGGCCGTAGTTCACAAAAACCAGTGGGGCTGTTACGTCCCCGTCGGCACTCCAGCAGTTATAAGTCGGCAGCTGGCCTTCCTGGCCGGAGGTGCCGTCTTCTTTGAGGGCAGGTTCCTTTAAAACGGCTTTATAGGTGGTAGGACCGGTCATTTCCAGCAGGCGTTCTTTAGGAGTAGGGAATAGTACCTGGTAGGTAACGATTTCCGCGTCCCAGCCATAGCTTTTAAAACGTTGCAGGATATCATCTGCCACGGCTTTTCCCCTTGCAGAGCCAATATGATGTGGCTGGGCAGAAAGGGACTTGATGGCTTCCCCAATATGGCTGCTGCTGAGATGCTGGTCAAAGCGGGCTTCCAGCTGTTGCTGGCGGGCAGCTTCACTGTCGGTATAACCCAGCATTTTTTTGTCCTGCGCTACCAGGGTGCTGCCGGTGCATATGGAAATGGCCAGCAGGCGATAAAAAAGCGTTTTTTTCATAATCGGAGGTTCAGATCTGTTGGTTGACAAAAAGAAAGTTGGTATATCAGACAATATACAAATAGTCCACCATATCGATGGACCTTTTTGATGAAGAAATTATCAACATAACTTTTTGTTATTGTCCATAATCATAGGTTATAGGGCAAACAGTCCACTTAATCAGTAGATTAATCTATATTTGTGAACACTTTCATAGCTTTATCCTGTGAAACCATCCGTTAAACTTTTATAAAGAGGATATATGTCAAATACGATTCAGGAGTTCAACGACTACCGCAGTAAGATGAACGAAGTGATTCTGGGAAAGCAGAACAAAGTGATTAACAGGCTGTTCAACCTCGATACCAACACCTATGCCGAAGGTGCGCTGAGCACGAAGACGAAGGAAATGCTGGGACTGGTAGCCTCTATGGTGCTTCGTTGCGACGACTGCATCAAATACCATCTGGGCAAATGCCATGAACAGGGCATCAGTACCGAAGAGATGTATGAGATCTTTGCGGTAGCCAACATCGTGGGCGGAACAATTGTTATTCCGCATACCCGCCGGGCAGCTGAATATTGGGAAGAGCTGAATAATCAGTAACTTTACAGGATACATATAGACATACTCATATATACTTAACTCATACAAATGTCAACAGCAACTATAGCTCCGCAGGCCTTAACAGCCAAAGATTTTGCAACGGACCAGGAAGTGCGCTGGTGTCCTGGCTGCGGCGACTACTCTATACTTAAACAGGTACAAACCATTATGCCTTCGCTGGGCATTCCCCGCGAAAATATTGTGATCGTTTCCGGTATCGGCTGTTCTTCGCGCTTTCCATACTACATGAACACTTACGGCATGCACTCGATCCACGGGCGTGCTACCGCCATCGCTTCCGGCCTCAAGGCTACCCGCCCTGAGCTGAGCGTATGGATCGTTACCGGCGACGGCGACGGCCTGTCTATTGGTGGTAACCACACCATCCATCTGCTGCGCCGCAACTTCGATGTGAACGTGATGCTGTTCAACAACCAGATTTATGGCCTCACCAAAGGACAATACTCTCCTACTTCCGAAGAGAACAAAGTGACCAAGTCCACTCCTTTCGGCAGTATCGACCATCCGTTCAACCCGCTGGCACTGGCACTGGGCGCTGACGCCACCTTCATTGCCCGCAGTATGGACCGTGACCCGAAACACCTGCAGGAACTGCTGAAACGCAGCCACGCCCACAAAGGCGCTTCCTTCCTGGAAATATACCAGAACTGCAACATCTTCAATGATGGCGCATTTGAGATATTCACTGAAAAATCCAGCAAAGCAGAAGAAACCCTGTTCGTAGAACAAGGACAACCGCTGATCTTCGGCGCCCAGAAAAATAAAGGCATCCGCCTCGACGGCCTCAAACCTGTTGTAGTGGAGCTGGGCAGCGAATACAGCGCCGCCGACCTCTGGATACACGACGAAAGCGACTTCTATAAAGCACAGCTGCTGACACGCCTGTTCGACGACCCGCGTATCGAAGGACATATGCCACGGCCTTTCGGCGTGTTCTATCAGACACAACGTCCGACCTACGAAGCAGTAATGGCCGCTCAACTCGAAGATGCTCTCTCCAGAAAAGGAGCCGGCGATCTGGATAAGTTACTGGCAGGAAATGAAACATGGACAATTACAGCCTAGTTTCATACAACTATTTATAAGAAGCAGGAAGCCCGTTGATAGTACATCAACGGGCTTCCTGCTTCTTATTTAATCTCGTTTATAATCTAGTGGCCTAATGTTCCCAGCTCAAACATCACCTTATACAATAACACCACTCCAAAGATGATCATGCTCACACCGGCTATACGGTTCAGCCATTCCACATTGGTGAGTGTGAGTTTATGGCGGATTTTGTCGGAGATGAACACTTTGAGGATATCAGCGGAGAGCACGAGCGACAGGCATACGCCATACATCACGAACCGGTGGCCAACAGACGTGGCGGCATTGGCCACACATACGCCCAGCCAGAAAATGATTACACCGGGATTAAGGGTGTTCATCAGAAAGCCGGCCAGCCATATCTTCAGATAGTCGTGCGTACGGAACATCTCCGGTTTTTCATCACCGGTACTGATCCTTACCTTTTTGAAGAAAAGGCCGTAAAGGCCCATGCCAATCAGCAGAAAACCGCCTACTACGCCAATAGAACGTTTGTATTCTTCCAGTCCGTTGATAAAGGAGGTTGCCAGGTTTCCGGTCACCACAAAGAAAATATCACTCATAGACACGCCCAGCGCAAAGCTGATACCTGCCTTGAAACCATTATTGATACTGTACTTGATGATGGCGAATATTACAGGCCCCACCGATAACGACAGAAATAATCCCAGTCCTAATCCAGCTACAATTGATGTTATCATGCGTATATATTCGGGGTCACGGGTTATGCCTGATGCTTCACTGTTTTACCGGCCAGGAATTTCTCCCAGTCTTTCAGTTTTTCTCCTTTCATTACCCGTGGGAATTTATTCATCGCGCCTTCTTTGCCTTTGCAACGCAGGTAATCGATAAATACTTCGTTAGGCAGTACTTCCACAAACACCTCTTTCAGCGCGGAAGTTCTTTCCACGGCATAGTCATCGTTCACTTCAGCCAGGGTCTGATCGATGATTTCCCGGATTTTAGCCACATCGGCCACCGGTTGGTCTGTACCAATATACCAGCGGTGCGCGAACAGGTTTTCGTAAGGGAAACCAGCCACGGTAAACTCACGGATGGTAATGCCCATCTTCTTCTGTACCGTGTCGATAGCCTTGTTCATATTGTCAACGCTCATATGCTCACCGGCAAGGCTGAGGAACTGTTTCGTACGGCCTACGATCACGATTTCATGCTCCTTCACGGAAGTGAATTTCACCACGTCACCAATCAGGTAACGCCAGGCTCCTGCGCAGGTAGACAACATCACCGCATACTCCACATCTTCCACCACCTCGTTGATCATGTAAGATTTGGGATTAGGCTTTACTTCCCCGTCTGCGTCGAAGTTTTCCTCATTGAAAGGAATGAATTCGTAGAAGATACCGGCGTTCAGCACCAGTTTGATGCCTCTTACGTTTGGGCGTGCCTGGAAACCGAAAGAGCCTTCAGAGGCCATGTAGGTCTCTATGAAGTTGATCGGCTTGCCCAGCAGTTTCTGGAAACTATCCCGGTAAGGTTCAAAAGACACCCCGCCATGGATATAGATAGCCAGGTTAGGCCATATTTCGTGAATATTTTTTACGCCGTGGTATTTGATGATCTCTTCAAACACGATCTGTACCCAGGCCGGCACACCACAAACGGTGCCTACGTCCCAGGTTGGCGCCTTACGCACGATCAGCTTGATACGCTGTTCCCAGTTGGGCTTACGTGAAATGCTGCCCCCCGGCTTATAAAAACGGCGGAACCACTTCGGGATATTCTTGGCCTGGATGCCACTCATATCTCCTTCATAATAGTCGCCCTTCTCAAACAGGGAGGTAGTACCTCCCAACATCAGGATACCTTTTGTAAAAGACTTTGGCGGAATGTTGAAGTTGACCATGGAGTACAACTGCTTCACTCCTACCTTCTTCACCGTCTTCAACATGGCTTTGGTAACAGGAATATGCTTGCTGGCAGACTCGGACGTACCGGAGCTCAGCGCAAAATACTTGATCTTCTCGGGCCAGCTTACGTTAGCTTCCCCTTCCAGGCAGCGGTACCACCACTCTTTGTGCATCTTACTGTAGTTATGCACAGGTATTTTCTCCCGGTACTGACCGATAAAATTCGGACTGTCCAAAATGTCCTGGAAATCGTAGTGCCGGCCAAACTCAGTATCCTTGGCCTTCTCCAACAGACGGTGCAGCACCTGCAGCTGGTATTGGCGAGGTGTACCTAACTTAAACGTGAACTTCTTCCTGATACGTAGTGACCTGGAAATCAGATTACCTATGATGGCCATTAACTTTCCCTCTCTTTAAATGAACTGCAAAAATAAGTTGAATAATGAATATAAACGCGAATTACCAGTTATAGGTTGCAAGTTAACGAATAACACATGTATTTTTTAATAATAACGCTGTAAAATTGGCAACCGGCAATTGATAATTCGTTTTTACCTTTGCGGCATGCTAAAATCTACTTTACTCAAAGCTACAGAAGCCGGCGGAAAAATACTCCAACAATATTTTAACGGGGCATTTGAAGTGAGCAGCAAAAGCACAGTCAACGACCTCGTAACAGAGGCGGATAAAAAATCTGAAGCGGTAATTATCGAGGTAATACGCCAGACTTACCCTGACCACTTCATTCTCAGTGAGGAAGTGGGCGCCATCCAAACAGATTCTGCTTTTAAGTGGATTATTGACCCGATAGACGGCACGGTCAATTTTGCCAATGGTATTCCCATCTGCTGCGTCTCCATAGGCGTGGAAAAAGAAGGGGAAATGGTGCTGGGAGCGGTATACAATCCTTTTATGAACGAGCTGTTTATCGCCGAAAAAGGTAAGGGCGCCACCCTGAACGATAAACCCATCCATGTGTCTGCCAAAGCAAACGTAGCCACCTCCTGCCTGGTGACCGGATTTCCCTACAAATGGGAAGAAAGTGACAACAACCCTTTACAGGTGCTCACCAGCGTAATTAAGCAGGGTATTCCCGTGCGCCGCCTGGGCTCCGCGGCCATAGACCTCTGCTGGGTGGCCTGCGGTCGGTTCGATGGCTTCTGGGAACATCACCTCCAGGCCTGGGACAGCGCTGCCGGCTACCTCATGGTAGAAGAAGCAGGCGGCAAAGTGACCCACTTCTCCGGTGACAAATATTCTCCCTATCAAAAAGATATACTGGCCACCAACGGCCATATCCATAGTGAATTGCAGCACCTCATTAACGGTAAATAAGTATTGGAAAACATGGAAGAAAGAACAGAAATAAAAGATCTGGGTGAATTTGGCCTTATCGACTATCTCACCAGGAACATAGAAATACAAAATGCCAGCACCGTACTCGGTGTAGGCGACGATGCCGCCGTCATCGACCATTTCGGCAAACAAACCGTTATCAGCACGGACATGCTGGTGGAAGGCATCCACTTCGACCTGATGTATACGCCCCTGAAACACCTCGGCTATAAATCAGTAGTGGTCAACCTCTCCGATATCTATGCCATGAACGCCACTCCCACTCAGATCACCATGAGCGTGGCCTTCTCCAACAAAGTATCACTGGAAGCCCTGAACGAATTTTATGAAGGCGTATATGCCGCCTGCGAAAAATACGGCGTAGACCTCATCGGCGGCGATACCAGCAACTCTCAGAAAGGATTTATCATCAGTGTGACTGCCATCGGCGAAGTTACCCCCGATCAGTTCGTGAAAAGGTCTACCGCCCAGAAAGGCGACCTGCTCTGCGTTACAGGCGATCTGGGCGCTGCATACCTTGGCCTTACCCTGCTGGAAAGAGAAAAGAAAATTTTCCTGGAAAACCCGGACGTTAAACCCGATCTGGAAGACCAGACCTATATCATCGGCCGGCAACTGAAGCCGGAAGCCCGCAAAGACATCATCGAATTCCTGCACGAACAGGAAATTGTGCCCACTTCCATGATGGACGTGAGCGATGGCCTCAGCTCTGAAATACTCCACATCGCCAAACAAAGCAACCTGGGCGTAGTAGTGTATGAAGACAAAATCCCCATTGCACAGGAAAGCAAGGAAATGGCCCTGAAATTCAGCCTGGACCCCACCGCCTGCGCACTCAGCGGCGGAGAAGACTACGAGCTGCTCTTCACCATGAAACAACAGGATTATGATAAAATCGTTCTCAATGAACAAATCAGTGTGATCGGCTATATGGCGGACATCGCCGAAGGCGCTCATATCCACACCAAAGGCGGCAACAAATTCAAGTTGGTGGCACAAGGCTGGAATGCCTTCCAGCAATAGCATTTAGGGATTTTTTGATTTTGCAGAATGATAAAAGAAGAAGACCGAAGCGAATAATTTGATCGCTTCGGTCTTCTTCTTTTATCGGAAAATCAAAATCCCTAAAATTATTTTACGACTGTCACCTTAATCCCCTGACTATTATGGGTAGGCGGTAAATCTCCTGCAAACACACAGAACTTCAGCAGGTATTCACCCGGTTTGTCCGGCATCGTTACCGGCATAGTCACCACCCGGCGCAGCATAGCACGTTCGAGCGTCAGGTCCGATTTTACCACCGGTAAATATTCATCCTTTTGGGAGAAGCCATAACCCAGCATGGGCGGGTTGTCGCGGTTTATTGGAAGCGGCATTTTATACCCGTTGTTCGGCTGCAACAGCACATTTACCTGCTCGCGCGGACGGGCCTTGATACGCTGTAACCCCGCCTTCATCTGCACCAGTGAATAAGAATAGTAAGCCGGCTGTATATTGATGTCCCACGTTCCGCGGATGGTTTTGATACTGTCCGTTACGGGCATATCAATACCCGGCTCAAATACGACCATGGCCGGTTTGCCCCACAGCTGCGTTTCCGTGTCCCAGAAATTATACTGGCTACGCCGGGAATAGCGACTGTTAAGGCTATACGATAAGTTGCCTGTATAGAACATATACTTGGAAGGCAGCTGGTAGCTGTTCACGAACACCACCGGACGGCCTTCCGCACGGGCGGCCAGCGCCGATGTCCATTCTTTGTTGTGATGTATCTCCGGCCTTACTTCCACACCGGGCATAAAATCCCAGACCATGTATATCCGCGTTACCAATACCAGTAACAACGAAACAGGCAACGTATATAACAATGGCTTGCGGGACCAGCCTTTGCGAATGATCGCCTGATGGGCCAGGATCACCACCGGCGTAAACACCATCACCGTCCAGTTGGCCTCTACTCTTCCCTTGAAGGTGCTGATAGCGAAAAACACCAATACCCCGATCAGGCTGAATTTCAGCGCGCGCTCAAAGGTGTTCTGAATAGGGCAACGGAAAGCGTAGTACAACAATAGCCAGCCCAGCAACGGCCCAAACAACAGCAGCTGCCCGCCCAGGTAATCAAGCGTGTACGTGATATCATAAGACGAGGCATTGCGTTCTACCAGGTGGTACTGAAGGGAAGGGAAACCATGTGTGTACTGCCAGTAAATATGCGGGAAAAAGAGAATGGTCGTGATGATACAGGCAGCCCAGAACTTGCCCACCCGCAACAGGTTCATGTTGGACAATACCGTAAAGAACACCAGCAATATGCCATGGTACTTGCTGTAAAACATCAATGCCATGGCAACGCCCAGCAACAGTGTGTTACGCCAGTTCTGGCTGGCCAGGAAATAACGGTAGGCCCAGAAATAAACTGCCGCAAAAAATATCAGCGGAAGGTCCGGCACGGCCAGCATGCCGCCTATCTGCATAGCGCCCATGGCGCCCATGATCAGGTAAAACAGGATATTGTCTTTAGAAGCAATCAGCCGGGAGGTGATCCACAAGGTGGCGGTATTGATCAGCACAATAAACAGCCGGACGCCCAGTTCATTATGAAAAATGCCGTAGCCCATTTTTATGAGGAGGGCTATCATCGGCGGATGATCAAAATATCCCCAGTCCATGTGACGGGAATACACCCAATAATAGGCTTCATCATCCCACAGATCAGAAAAACAGGCTTGTAAGAGGCCCAGGACCAACCAGGTCAACAGGAACAGGTTCTTGTACTGGCGTCTCGTAAAAAAACGGATTATGGCATCCATGCGCTAATGAAATGGTGATTTATCCTGCGAAGATAGTAGTATTAACAGTAAACTGTCATATCCCAGTGGTCCCGCAGCACGATAAAGGCCGCCTCATAGCCTGTTTCGATGCGCCCTAACCGGTTGTGGAGGCGCAAAGCCCGCGCCGGGTAAAGGGACGCCATCTGAAGGGCGGTATGTAATGGTATGCCGGCCTTCTCCACACAGTTGTGTACCGCCTGCAGCATGGTCAGCCGGGAACCGGCCAGTACGCCTGCTGCGTTTACATAGCGGTCTTTCTGTTGTATATAGATATAGTCCCCTTCATGGTTTTCTGCTGCTGCATCAGAGATCAGAAAAAGGCGGCCGTCCATGATCTTGTGGCTGATGCTGACCGTGGCGAAATCCACGTGCACACCGTCTGCCACAATACTGGCGAATATTTTAGGTTGGTTGTATACCGCTCCCACCAGCCCGGGAGCGCGGCTTTCCAGCGGCGACATGGCATTGAACAGGTGCGTTACATGATGAATCCCGTTTTCGAAAGCGGCTATTGCCTCTGCATAGGTAGCATTGCTGTGGCCCGCAAAAATAGTGATGTCAGCATCCTGTAATTCCTTTACCAGTGCGGGATCGCAGCATTCCGGCGCCAGGGTGATCATCTTCACCACGTCTTTGCCGTGATGTAGTATCCAGTTTACATCTTCGCGGGTAAGCGGATGGATGTACTTTTCAAGATGCGCTCCCTTTTTTACCGGATTGATAAAAGGGCCTTCCAGATGCAACCCCAGCACACCTTTCCCGCCTTCCTGCCAGTAGTCCCTGACAGCCTGTATGGCCAGCAACACTTTCTCCGGCGCTATAGTGGCCAGCGTAGGCATAATATGGGCGGCGCCGCCGGCCTTACTGGCTTCATAGGTGGCCCGGAGGCTTTCTACGGACGGGTCCAGGAAGAATACGCTGCCATTACCGCCATACACCTGTAAATCCACGAAAGCCGGCGCCATGAAGCCTCCTTCCAGGTCTGTCACATCAGGATGGCCTTTGTATTCGGAAGCCGGTACGATGCCTGTAATCACATGACCGTCCGTCACCACCGCGTGGTCACTGAGAATCCGGTCGCCGGTGAATATCAGGGCGTTTGTATAAATAGCGGGCATGGCGAAGTGTATTAGGGTTGCTCGTACAACTCTAAAGGTAGGCCATCAGGGTCAGTAAAAAAAGTGAAACGCCTACTGGTGTAAGGGTCTGTGCGAATGGGTTCGGTGGTTACGCCTTTCTGTTGCAGTTGCTGTACCACAGCAGCGATATCGTTCACCGCAAAGGCAAGGTGACGGAGGCCACAGGCTTCGGGCCGGCTGGGGCGCGGAGGCGGATCGGGGAAAGAAAAAAGCTCTATCACGTACTGGTCGCCCAGCGCCAGGTCCAGCTTCCAGGAGTCCCGCTCTTCACGGTATACCTCCCGGATGACCTGCAAGCCCAGCACATCGGTATAAAAGGCTTTGCTACGATGGTAATCAGCACAAATAACAGCGATGTGGTGTACGGCCTGCAGGAGCATCTATGATAAAGGTTAAACGAGTTCGTTACTGAGAATAGTGAAGTTATCGGCATCTTTCAGGAAAGGAATGTTTTTCCTGACTTCTTCCAGCCTGTCACGTTGAAGGGTATACGTAAAAATATCCTCGTCATGTGATTTACGGTAAATGATTTCTCCCATAGGGTCTATCAGGCTGGTTTCTCCGCTGTGGTAGATTTTATTGCCGTCATCGCCGACTCTGTTAACGCCGATAGCGTAACACTGGTTTTCGATGGCGCGGGCCTGCAGCAGTGTGGTCCATGCGGTGCTGCGGCGTTCCGGCCAGTTGGCCACATATACCAGCACATCATAGGCGGGGGTGCCGTCTTCCTGGATGGTATTGCGGGCCCATACCGGGAAACGCATATCATAACAGATATTCAGATTGATTTTCCAGCCTTTCACCTGGGCAATCAGCCGTTTGTTGCCCGGTTGGTAATGCTCATGTTCGCCGGCATAACCAAACAGGTGGCGCTTATCGTAGGTGCCATAGGTGCCGTTGGGCAGCATCCAGATGAGGCGGTTTACATAATGACCATTTTCTTCGATGATCAGGCTGCCGGTGAGTATGATATTTTTTTCCGCAGCCTTTTTCTTCATCCACTGCACAGCGCTTCCGTCCATGGTTTCCGCCAGTTTCTCCGGCTGCATGCTGAAGCCGGTGCTGAACATTTCGGGTAAAAATACCACTTCTGTCCGCTCACCAATGCTGTCGATTTTTTCATCGAACATCTGCAGGTTTGCCGCAATATCCTCCCAGTAAAGCCGGGATTGTATCAGTGTAACTTTTAAATCTGCCATTATCGGGTATTATAGCTACAAATGTACTGCCTGAGGCATTAGAAACTTTTCAAATTATGTTGATTTCAGGCATCATTATTTGCAATTTCTTCAAGCACATCGTTAATCAGGGAGCTTTCAAATCCGCGCTGCAAAAGGTGTTGCGTGGTTTTGTACCGCCGTTTGAGCGCAGTTTCACGGTCTAGTGACTGCCATTTTCTGTCAGCCAGCTTTAACAATGCAGCGTAGTAGTCGTCTTCGTCAATCTCTGCCAGCCCTTTGCGGATGCAGTAGTCAGACACCTGTTTCTGTTTCAGTTCCGCCTTTATCTTATTGCGGCCCCATTGTTTTATCCTGAATTTGCCGCCGGCAAAAGCTTTGGCATATCTTTCCTCATTCAGGAAATTGTCTGCTATCAGTTCCGCAATGGCTTCTTCCACTGCATCGCCCCGTAGTCCCAGCTCCAGGCATTTATATTTCACTTCCTGATGGCACCGCTCCTGATAGGCACAATAGCGGCGCAGCATCTCCAGTTCTTTTCCCATGCAGGTTATCTTACGATCCTCAACTTGGCGTAGTTAAGCATAATTTTCTTTTCGCCGCCGCCTTTAGGGAAAACCACTGTCGCGATCCTGTTGTTGGGAGCGCCTTCCATGCCCATGATGGTGCCGAAGCCAAATTTCTGGTGCTCCACCTGCATACCTGGTTCCATGCCTGCCGGATCATCCGGGGCGAAGCCTGGGGTAGGCACATGGGTGGTGGCGGGAGAAGTCGGCCGTGGTGCCGGCTTGGGAGAAGACGGCTGGGAGGCTGGTTGTCCGGGCGTCTTTTTCTGCATCCGGTCAAACATATTGCCCATATTGCTGCCACCGCCCCATCCGGCGGTGTTGCCGCCACCAAAGGCGTTGCGGACACTTCCGCCGCCGGCATAACTGCGGTCAATGAATTTCTCCGGCATCTCTTCCAGGAAGCGGCTGGGCTCATTCTGTACCAGGTTACCGAAGCGGTAGCGGCTGTTGGCGTGTGTAAGCCACAGCCTTGCTTTAGCGCGGGTAATGGCCACATAGAACAAACGCCTTTCCTCTTCCAGCTCTTCCCGGGTATTGATAGACATCCCGCTGGGGAACAGGGTTTCTTCGAGGCCCACCGTAAATACCACGGGGAACTCCAGCCCTTTGGCCGCATGGATGGTCATCAGTTTCACCACATTGCTGTCTTCGTCGTTGCCCTGGTCTGCATCTGTAAGCAGTGTGATCTGCTGCAGATAGGAGCCCATGCTTTTGTCCAGCAGCTCGCCTTCTTCATCGGGCGTTTCGGTGAACTCCTTGATGGAGTTCAACAATTCCTGCACGTTTTCATAGCGGGCGAGGCCTTCAGTGGTTTTATCGTTGAACAGTTCTTTTACGATATTGGTGGATTTGCCTACTACTACCGCTACATCATAAGCGTTGTGCGTGGTCAGCAGTGCCTGGAAACTTTTAATCATCACCACAAAGGCTTCGATGGCCTCAAGGGTGCCGCCTTTGAAACCAAACTCCCGGGCCCTTTCCAGCACTTCCCACATGGTGATGTTGTGTTCGTTGGCGAGCACAATGGTTTTTTCCAGGGTGGTTTTACCGATGCCACGTACCGGGTAGTTGATAATTCTTTTCAGCGCTTCTTCGTCACGGGTGTTCATGGTTACACGGAGGTAGGCCACAAAGTCCTTGATTTCCTTACGCTGGTAGAACGAAAGACCGCCGAAGATGCGGTAGGGAATGGCTTTCCGCCGCAGGCTTTCCTCGAAGGAACGGCTCTGGGCGTTGGTACGGTAAAGGATAACGAAATCACGGTTTTCGTAGTGGTTGCGCAGTTTTTGTTCCGCGATGGTGTCCGCTACGAATTTCCCCTCTTCATTATCGGTCATGGTGCGTACCAGTTTGATGGTATCACCTTCCGTATTGTCGGTCCACAGGTTTTTTTCGATCTGTCCCTTGTTATGGGCAATCACTTCATTGGCCACGCTCAGGATGGACTTGGTACTGCGGTAGTTTTGTTCCAGTTTCACCACCTTTACATCGTCATAGTCTTTTTCAAACTGGAGGATGTTCTGGATGGTGGCGCCGCGGAAGGAGTAGATACTTTGGGCATCATCACCTACCACGCATATGTTTTCGTTGACAGCGCCCAGCAGTTTGATGATCTCGTACTGAGCAGGGTTGGTATCCTGGTACTCATCGATCATGATATATTTAAACTTATGCTGGTATTTGTGCAGTACTTCGGGGAAGCTTTTGAGCAGCACGTACATTTTAAAGAGGAGATCATCGAAGTCCATCGCGCCGTTTTTAAAGCAGCGTTTGGCGTACATATCGTAGATCTTGCCGATCAGAGGCCTGTTGGCCCGCATGTCTTCCTGTTGTACGAGATGGTCGAGCTGATATTCTTCCGGTCCCATGAGGCTGTTTTTGGCAGCGGAGATCCGGTTGTATAAGAAGTTGGGTTTATAGTGCTTATCGTCGAGGTTAAGCTCGTTCACTATGGTTTTCACCACGCTTTTGGCGTCATCTGCATCGTAGATGGTAAAATCGTTGGGATAGCCCAGCCGGTGTGCTTCTGCACGGAGAAGGCGGGCAAATACGGAGTGGAAGGTACCGATATAGAGGTTGCGGGCTTCGCTGCCTCCCAGGATTTTTTCCACACGCTCCTTCATTTCACGTGCCGCTTTGTTGGTAAAAGTCAGCGACAGAATATTAAACGCGTCGACCCCGTTCCGCATCAGGTGTGCAATACGCGTGGTCAGTACTTTTGTTTTTCCCGAACCGGCGCCTGCAACGATCATCAGGGGGCCATTGATATGTGTTACTGCTTCCCGCTGTTTTTCGTTAAGCTCGTCTAAATAATTTGCCTTCATCACGACTTTTTTGAGACTTTTTTGAGGGTGTAAAAGTACGAAATGAAACTGTGATTCTTCTGATTTTGCAGAGGCAGTTGGACATGCGTCTGACTTTTGCCGGCGGGATATGGCCAGCAGGCTGAAAGGGACGGTTATGGGATATTTTTTAAAATGATGAAAACGGATAGGAAAGTATGTTCACTTTCGGGGCTGCGGCCAGAACCGAAGCCCGCAAACTCAGCACAACAGATACTGGCCATCTGAGCTGCAGTGGGGTTACTGCAACGCGGGTTACTGGCGTATCATAACACATCTCAGCCCATTCCTGGGTATTCATAGAACAGCGGCTTCCGGTATTTTGTCCTGTTTGCCGGGCCTCCGGTTTTCAAAAGCCTCACAACTGGTAAATATTCCTGATCGTATTAGTGCCTGGTAATCCTGGTTTTCAACATTTTCCGCGCAAAATGGATACGGCTTTTTACAGTACCCAGCGGTTCATTGAGGATGGCCGCGATTTCATAATATTTATATCCTTCGAAATAAAGCAAAAAAGGCTGTTTAAAGATAACCGGCAGATTGTAAACGGCCATCTGTACATCTTTCACCCGCAGGTCTGATTCGGCAAAATTGCCGATGGCGGAAGGCTGGTGGCTCAACAGGTAATCGCCGACGGCATTGTCCAGCAATTTATACTGACGGTTGCCTCTCCGGTAGTTATTGATAAAAATATTCCGCATGATGGTATACAACCATGCCCGGATATTGGTGCCGGCGAGATATTTATCACGATTGGACAAAGCTCTGAACAAGGTTTCCTGATAGAGGTCCTTTGCGGATTCAGAGTCTTTGGTTAACGTAACTGCATACGGCCGCAGGAAATCAGCATTTCCCAGTAACAAGTTGTTGAATTCGGTGGATGACATAACGGTTAACTTTAAGTTTTCAAAATAGGCTACAGCATGCTAACCCTTTTGAGGGTCAGGGAGTAAGCGTGCGAAAGTGGGGCAGCAATGGTAGCCACCGGTACTCCGGACCAGTGTACTGCCGGCACCTGTCGGCGGCGGCTCCGCGGCGGTATCAACACCAACGGACAGACGCAGCAACAGGCGCCTCTAACCAGGTGTCCTGATCATCATCGTATAAGCGTTTTAGTTAGAAAATAAGCTTGCATATGGGGATAATTTAGTTGAACAACAACAGGGTCTTCCGTTTCTTATTATTTTTTCCGTAACCGGAACGATAACGATATCAACATGACTCCCGATATCACTGCATAAAAGCCAAACAACCATGTCAGCGTAATAGCAGCCGTTTCGGGGTTAGACAACAGCAGAATGCCGAACAGTATAGACAGCAGTCCGCCCGCGATATACCAACCTTCACCGGTTATTAAAGCTCTTAGCCTGATCGCAATAATGATTTCAAAAATACCGGCCAGCATCGCCCAAAATCCTACCAGAAAAATCAAAGCTGCACCAGTCGCAAAGGGATTGTATAATGTAAGGATGCCTAATACAATACCCATTAAACCGGACAACAGAAATATCCCCCAGTTTTCAGCAGTCCTGCGGGCAGCGATAGCACCTACAACCGCAAAAACGCCGGCGATAAAAAGGTAAGCTCCTAAAAAGACAATCAAAGTGGTGAAGGTAGCCCCCGGCCATACAATAGCCAGCAATCCCAGCACCAGCGCAAATATTCCCCTCAGCAAAAAAATCCACCAATAGGCGCTATAAAAATTACGCATGCGTCCTCGTTTTATAATTTCACAATCAGCCTCCGGCTAAATGAATAGGGTACAAATCGCGTATAAACAACCAGGTATATCTTGAGTTTTCACGGATAAATTATAAAACGATAATAACCTCCCTATGGAATTCCATGACAACAGCAGCGCGGGACTAATGCATACATCCTGCGGGCGTAACAGGTCATCAAAAGAAAGGTGGCAGGTGCTTTCATGATGGTAAATTTATATGGTTATCAAATAGCGGGGCCTAAGTTACCGGTTCAATAAACGATAAGCTTATACACCGCCCTGATACTATAAATACCGACTTCGAACAACAACAGGTTTGTAGAAAATGTTTTAAAGGGTTTTTCCTGACTCTCGAAAAAAATCGTCCATTCACACTCAAATGACACTAGTTACATGCAATCACAAATTCACATAAAATATATGATATATATATCTATTATTTTAAGCTAGGACTCTATACACAATTTATAAAATTTTGTTAAAGAAAACAAAAAAAACTGAACTGTGATGGTCATGACTCCTGCTGATGCGCCTTATTCACGGAGACCACAGCGGGGACTAAAGCCGGAATGAGATAGACAGGAACACTATCAATGCTGACAATACCGGACATAAGGCAATGGACAGATAAAATGACCACCCTGGTAATCATTAAGCCTGTTATATGACAATACCTCATCTCAGAGGTTTAAACGCGTTGTTTTTTCTCTATAAAAAAAGTCTTCATTGATGACCTGCAGGCCATCAATGAAGACTCGTAAACAGTGAGTGATATTATTCGCCGCAGGTAATCGCGGCCATTACAGTTTTGTATCTGTCATCGCAATCTGCCAGGCGGTATAAAAAACCAGCTGCGCTCTCCTGGCCAATAAATCGTAATTGATTTTTTCCACCGTGTCTGTAGGCTGGTGATAATCGGCATGTGTGCCATTGAAATAGAAAATCACCGGAACACCATGACGGGCGAAGTTATAGTGGTCGGAACGATAGTAGAACTGATGCGGGTCATTAGGATCATTAAACTTGTAATCCAGTTTAAAACGAGTGAAGGTATTATTCACCTGCTCACTCAGCGGGCGCAACGCACTGCTGATTTTATCATCCCCGATGATGTAGATATAATTGGTATCCTGCTCATGCTCCGGATCAATACGCCCGATCATATCAATGTTCAGGTCCACAACGGTTTGGGCCAGCGGATATATCGGATTTGACGTATAATAGTCAGATCCCAGCAGTCCCTTTTCTTCACCGGAAACAGTCATAAACACTATGCTTCTGCGGGGCCGGCGGCCTTCACGGGCAGCCTTTCCGAAGGCTTTTGCCATTTCTATCACGGCCGTGGTCCCTGAACCATCATCATCTGCGCCATAATTGATTTTGCCGTTTACAATACCCAGATGATCATAATGCGCGGTAATAAATACCAGCTCATCTTTTTTGTCTGTTCCTTCAAGATACCCCAGCACATTGGACGGCCGGAGGGTAAGATCTTTTTTCTCAAAACGGACCTGCAGCGCTTGTGGTGCCGCAACAGGCAACAACCCTCTCTCGGCCTGCACACTGTCACGTCCCATAATGGCGCCCGCCATCACCGGCGTGATATAATAAACGCCCGGTCTGCTGCTGGTATCGCGTTTTTTGTAGATGTCTGTTTTGCGGAGATATTCCTGGTCCAGCAACCGGAACCGATTAGCACTTCTGCTAATTACCAGCAAGGCAGTGGCACCACGAAAAGCTGCTACAGCTGCCTTTTCCGAGGGATTGGCTTTTTCACGCGGCATACCGGCAGGCACACCTTCCCGCACCATTACAATTTTACCTTTCACATCCAGGCCTTTATAGTCGTTGCGTTCGGGAGTAACGATGCCGTAACCGGCAAATACCACTCCGGCATCCAGAGTGGCGTTCGGTGTTTCCTGCACATTGGCGTAGAAGTCAGTGCCGAAATGGAAAGTACGGTCTCCGGCAGTAATAATACCCGTTTCCAGGCTATCGCGATACAGCGGATAATGCTGCTCCCATTGCCCGTTAGCACCGGGTTGCAGCCCTGCTGCCCTGAACTGTGACAGGATGTAGGCAGCAGCGCGCTCCTGCCCGCGCGTACCGGTTTCCCTTCCTTCCATCTCTTCTCCGGCAATAATGGCCAGTTGCGCTTTCGTTGATGCCGGCGTAATAGTGGCGCCATACCGCAGGGCGGTGGCTTTTTCAAAGACTAACGGGGATTTCCCTTGTGCGAATACAGTGGACAGTGAAAAGATACATACTGCCGTAGCTAACAATCTCATGAACTGTTTTTTGGTGAAACCGGGTACCGGCCTATAAAAAAAGAGCCGGATTTTCATCCGGCTCTTTAAGTTACAAATATTATGAAAAGGTGTTGGCCATCCTTAGTGGGGAATGGTCAAAAACCATTACAGACAAGCCATTTTGCTGACACGGTTCTGGTGACGGCCGCCTTCAAACGGCGTATCGATAAATACGTCCACCATCTGGTTGGCCACGGCTACGTCCACAAAACGGGCAGGAATGCACAATACGTTTGCATTGTTATGGGAGCGCGCCAGCCTGGACAGCTCTTCACCCCAGCAGATAGCGGCGCGGATGCCCTGGTGTTTATTGGCCGTGATGGCCACTCCGTTGGCACTGCCGCAGATCAGGATACCAAACGCTGCCAGTCCTCTTTCAACGGCTGTAGATACCGGATGGGCGTAGTCAGGATAATCCACCGAATCTTTGGTATGTGTGCCAAAATCTTTTACTGTCAGGCCTTTTGCTTCCAGATAGGAGATCACTTCTTCTTTGTATTCAAATCCGGCGTGGTCTGATCCGATGGCTACAGGCAAAGTAGTGTCAAAGGTAGTATGTTGTTGCATAGCGTTACTGTTTACGGTTAATAGTATCCACTGTTAAGACCATTCCTGCACTTCCTGTTTCCGCTCTACTGCTTCTCTGTCACGGAGCGCTTTTTTGGATATAAAGATACTGATTTCGTAAAGACAGTATAACGGCGTGAACACAATAAGCTGGTCTATCAGGTCGGGCGGAGTAATGATAGCCGCCAGGATGAGAATAACCACGATGGCGTGCCTTCTGTAGGCTTTCAGGAAGTCTGGTGTCAGAATGCCCAGTTTGGTCAGGAAAAACACCAATATCGGCAATTCAAACAGTATGCCCATGCCTAGTACGATCTGTGTCATCAGATCAAAATAGTCATCAATAAAGAACTGGTTGACCGCCTTTTCTGTGACCGTGTAAGACGCCAGGAAGTTGATGGTAAAAGGCGCCATCAGGAAATAGGCGAAACAGATACCGAGGAAAAACTGGAAAGACACCCAGAAAATAGCGCCCCTGGCGCCTTTCAGCTCCTTCTCCTTCAGCGCGGGTTTTACAAAGCGCCAGAACTCCCAGAAAATATAAGGGAAGGCACATATAAAACCGATCATAAAAGCCAGTTTGAACTGGAGCATGATCTGGCCTACCATCTTGTAGTTCAGGAACTGTACTTTCACCGGTGTAATACAAAGTTTATCACCCATGCCCACCAGATGGCCCAGTTTACATAAAGCAATGTAGGAGGGGAAGTTAGCATTGGTAGGACCAAATATCACATTGTCCAGGATCTCCTGGGTATAAACAAACCCAAATATACTGAACGCCACTAGTGCCAATGCTGATCTTACGAGGTGCCAGCGGAGATCTTCCAGGTGATCAAAAAAAGACATCTCTGCCTTGTCCTCATTATTGGAAAAAAGTTTCTTTAACATGATACGATCGATCGAAGTTGAATATTTCTTCTACAGGAGCACAAATATAGCGGATGAAGACTAGAATTTACAGCACAGGCTTGAATAAAGTATGCGGTTTTAATAGTCTTTTAAGAAGAAGGAGAAGTACAACGATGTGATGTTGTGGGAGATAGCGGGCTTTGAGTAGGTACAAAAAAAAGAGCCAGCCCGAGAAGAATCAAGAGCCGGCCTTTCATCCATTGTTTGTTAACCCCAAAAAAGTTGAATTCGAGAATGTCTTTTGCTTCCAGTTCAGCTACTTACCTAATTGATGGCAAGCGTTCAGAATAAGTAAGAATCACTGGTCGCTTTTATTTTGTAATACAAAAATAACAAGAATTATTTTATTATCAATGTTGGAACACTTTTTTTACAACCTTTTAACAAAAATCAAATCATTGTGTTACATCATCTACAGCAAATGTATACAATCCGTGTTAAATTCCTACTACTTTTTTTAAAAACGTTTTAGCAAAATTGTTATTATACCGTTAATACAGACATTATAAAAAATTTTATATCATATAAACATCGTATAACACCTGCTGAAAAACGGCTTTTTATCCCAGTATTTTCATCTTCACCATTTCAATCCGTGTATCCGTAACGTTCAGTATATCAAACTCATAGTCTCCGATAATGATACGTTCTTTGATCTTCGGGATGGTTTCATGATGATTGATGATGTAACCGGACAATGTTTCACTTTCATCTTCCGGAAAATCGAGACTATATTTTTCATTTAAGTAATCTAGCTCCAATCTGCCTGAAAAAATATACTCTTTCTCTGCGATCTGTTTTTCCACGAACTCTTCTTCATCGTGTTCATCTTTTATTTCCCCGAAAATTTCTTCGAGTACGTCTTCGATAGTGACGATACCGGCGGTGCCGCCAAACTCATCCACCACCCATGCTATGCTCTTGCGTTCCTTATTGAACTTGCTCAGCAGGTCGATGGCGCTCATAGTCTCTGGTACGGCCAATATCGGATGAATGATGCTTTCAATGTTCTGTGGATTTTTGAACATATCCAGCTGATGAATATATCCGAGAATATTATCGATGGTAGTATCATAGATAATGATCTTGGACAGTTTTGTTTCCATGAATTTTTTCCGGGCGTCGATGATCGGGCTTTTAATATCGAGCGCTTCGATTTCTTTACGCGGGATCAGGCAGCCACGGATTTTTACATGTGCCAGTGAAAGTGCGTTTTCAAACAGTTCAGTGTTCAGCTCCTGGTTTTCTCCCACGTGTTGTTGCGATTGCCGGATGAAGTGCTCTACATCCACACGGGTAAAGGATTCCCGCGTTTCAAGGATACGTACGTTGAAAAGATATTTCAACATCCATTCAGAGATAGATACCAGCAGATTGCCGATAATATACAGTGGCTTGGCCACGATGGAAATAGGCAATGCAAAAAAGCTCAGCAGCGCTTCAGGGCGTGAGCGGAAAATAGCCCGGGGAACAAAAAACCCAAGAAACAACATGGCCAGTGATGCCAGTAATATTTCCAGGAAAATTACCAGCGGCATGGGCACGTTGTCCGGCGTAGCGGTGCTTGCCTGCCATACAGGCTGGAAGAAGCCCGCCAGCAGGATGCTGTAGATCACCACGGTGATAGTAAGCCCAACAAGGCTGGTAGCCAGAAAACGGCTGGGGTGCTCGGTAAAACCGGCCAGTATTTTGCCGGTAGCTCTCCCCTGCTTTCTTTTGAGCTCAATGCTGAGTTTATTCACATTGGCAAAGGCAGCTTCGATGCCCGCAAAGAAGCCTGCCAGCAGTAAGAGAGAAACTAGAATTATAATTGTGTATCCGTCCATCCTAACAAAAATAATGAATTAGGTACACCAACGATCACCCTGCTATTTTATATTTAAAAATTCCTGTACCAGGTTTTTCACTTCTTCGTATGCGCGTTCCAGTTCATCGTTGACAACAATCTTATCAAACTCATGAGCGAACGACAGTTCATACTGTGCTTTAGCCAGCCGTTCGTCGATAGATGCCTGTGTTTCCGTACCCCTGTCACTGAGACGTTCCCGCAGCGCGTCGATGGATGGCGGTTGAATAAAGATCGTCAGGGCTTTATCGTGGTAGTGTTCTTTAATAGAGAGTGCGCCTTTTACGTCGATGTCAACCATCGGTATCCGGTCGTTGGTCCAGATGCGTTCCAGTTCGCTTTTCAGGGTGCCGTAGTATTTGCCGGCATACACCATTTCATACTCTGCGAAAGCATTTTCATCTATTTTGGTGTGGAACTCTTCAGTGGTCATGAAATAATAGTCCCTTCCGTTCACTTCGCCGGCGCGGGCCGTGCGGGTGGCGGCAGATATAGAAAAGGCCAGTACAGGCATGCTGGCCAGCAGTTTCTTTACGATGGTGGTTTTACCCGCTCCGGAGGGGGCGGTGATAATGATGATCTTTTTTTCCATTATGCTAATAAAAAATCGAAAGGTGGCGGTGTCATTCAAATGCAAAACCCAAAATCCGGCAAAAGGTTGTCCGGAATTTGGGTTTTGAGGTAATATTAACCGTTTGTTTTTATACGCGCTTGATATCGGCTCCCAGGTTTCTCAACCGTTCGTCGATGTACTGGTAACCACGGTCTATCTGGTCGATGTTCTGGATAGTGCTCTTTCCTTCTGCGCTGAGGGCAGCGATCAGGAGCGACACGCCGGCACGGATGTCCGGGGAAGACATGGTGATGCCACGCAGCGGGTGCTGGCGGCCCAGGCCTATTACCACGGCACGGTGCGGATCGCACAGTACGATCTGTGCGCCCATGTCAATGAGCTTGTCTACGAAGAACAGGCGGCTCTCGAACATTTTCTGATGGATCATCACGCTGCCTTTGGCTTGTGTGGCCACTACCAGCACGATGCTGAGCAGGTCGGGCGTAAAACCAGGCCATGGATGGTCTGCAATGGTAAGGATAGAGCCGTCCAGGAACGTCTGTATTTCATACGTTTCCTGGGAAGGAATATAAATGTCGTTGCCTTTGATTTCCAGTTGAATGCCCAGGGAGCGGAATTTCTCGGGGATGATGCCCAGGCTTTCCACACCGGCATTTTTGATGGTCAATTCACTCTGCGTCATGGCAGCGAGACCGATGAACGACCCTATTTCGATCATGTCCGGCAGCATGGTATGCTGACAGCCGCCGAGGCTGGTCACCCCTTCGATGGTCAGCAGGTTGGAACCTACGCCGCTGATGCGGGCGCCCATGCTGTTGAGCATTTTGCAAAGCTGCTGCAGATAAGGTTCGCAGGCAGCATTGTAGATGGTGGTGGTGCCCTGCGCCAGTACAGCAGCCATTACGATGTTGGCGGTACCGGTCACGCTGGGCTCGTCCAGCAGCATATAAGTGCCTTTCAGGCCACCGGGGGCTTCGAGGCGGAAATAATTATCGTCAGATTCGTAGTTAAAACGTGCGCCCAGTTTCTCAAAACCGATGATGTGCGTGTCCAGGCGGCGGCGGCCAATTTTATCGCCTCCCGGCTTCGGGATCAGCGCTTTGCCAAACCTTGCCAGCAGCGGACCGGCAATCATCACGGAGCCACGCAGCCTACCGGATTTTTTTTTGAAATCGGCACCCTGCAGATAGGCCAGGTCGATATCATCTGCCTGAAACTCACATTTGTCGCGGCTGATACGGTTTACTTTTACACCGGCATCACCGAGCAGCTCTATCAGCAAATTGACATCTACTATATCGGGAATATTGTGAATGGTGACTTTCTCTGAAGTCAGCATCACTGCACTGATGATCTGTAAAGCCTCGTTTTTGGCACCCTGCGGTATAATTTCACCTTTGAGACGGTTGCCTCCTCTTACTTCAAAAGCACTGCTCACTTGTTCCTGTTTTTGTTGTATTTGTTATTGTGCTTGTTATTATTTTTTCCTCCGCCGCTGTTGCTTTTGAACTGTTTGTTCTGCTGGAAGTTTTTACGTTTGTTGGAACGGAAGTGATCTCCACCGCTGCCGGTATTGCCACCCAGGTTGAAGCTGGGCGTCTGGGCAGATGAAGTGGAGGCGCTGCTGCCGCCGGTCTGGAACTCCAGCTCACCGTTGGTGATAGCTGCCAGTTCCGCCTTGATAGCGTCATCGTGCACACTTTCTTTATGCCAGTTGGAATAGGCCAGTTTCATGTAGTTGCCGATGCACTGGGTAAAACCTTCTTTTTTCTCAGTATTATCTTCATGCAGGGCTTTGTCGATCACCATCTCCAGGTTTTTACCGAAGTGACGGTTGCGCGGGTATTTTTTGGGATAAGGCAAACGGTCCGGTTTTGCCCGCAAAGCTTCCTGTGTAGGCACCGGATAAGGTGATTCCACTTTCAGGGTGAAGCCGGATATATTGAATATGTGGTCCCATAATTTATGCCTGAAGTCTTCCACATTCCTCAGGTGCGGATTCAGCGTACCCATTAATTCTATCACCGCCATCGCATTGCGCTGGCGCTCCTCGTCATCCTCTATGGTCCCCAGGAATTCCACCATTTTCTGGATATTCCGGCCATATTCCTTCATTATCAGGTAATTACGCGTGGTATTATATTCCATTATATGTATTTAAAAGTATTATTGATGTAGGAACATCTTAAAGTGAAGATAGTAAAGTGACAACATCCTTGCAAAAATAACAAAAAAATACGAGGAACATTTAACACGGCAGCATTGTTAAGAGAGCTAAAACGACAGTTATGGAACTTCTGAAAGACAAGGTGGCATTGGTAACAGGTGGCGGCTCAGGTATTGGCCGCAGCGTAGCTGAGCTATATGCCCGCCACGGCGCCAGCGTGATAGTCAGCGATATTGATGAACGGGGCGGACAAGCCGTGGTGGAAGAAATAACGCGTGCCGGCGGCAAAGCGTTTTTCGTAAAGGCCGACGTGAGCAAAGCGGCAGACAATGAGCAGCTGGTGGCTGCCACCATCAAAGAGTACGGCAAACTGGACATCGCCTGCAACAATGCGGGCATCGGCGGCGAATCTGCCTCCATCGGTAGTTACAAGCTCACGGAATGGGAAAAAGTGATCGGTATTAACCTCAACGGTGTGTTTTACGGTATGCGGTACCAGTTGCCCGTCATGGAAAAAGCAGGCAGCGGCGTCATCGTGAACATGGCCTCTATCCTGGGCACGGCAGGTTTCGCAGGTTCCTGTGCCTACGTTGCCGCCAAACATGCGGTAGTAGGCCTTACCAAGACCGCCGCGCTTGAATATTCTGCCAAAGGCATTCGTGTCAATGCCGTAGGCCCCGGATTTATTGAAACACCTTTATTAACCAAACATCTGAGCCAGCAGGCGATGCAGGCATTGGTAGGTTTGCACCCCATAGGCCGGTTAGGCAAGCCGGAGGAAGTGGCGGAACTCGTATTATGGCTAAGCGCTCCCCTCTCTTCCTTCGTAACCGGTGGTTATTACCCGGTAGACGGGGCATACCTGGCTCAGTGATTTAGAAATGCTGGAATTTGGATATTTAGTTATTTGACCGGTATTTGTTTTAGGTGTTTTGTTGTAAAGCGTTTGTTTTTAAAGAGATTTTCCTTTAAATAGCAATCTGTTAATAACAAGACCTCCGGATAAATAACTAAATATCAAAATTTCAAAATGTACAAGTCCCCTCTTCTGCTACTGCACGGCGCCCTCGGCGCTGCCACACAGTTCAAAACGCTGGCAGAGCAACTGGAACCCTACTTCGATGTCCATACCATCAATTTCAGCGGCCACGGCCCGGTGCCTTTTTCAGCCAACGGCTTTAATATACAGGTGTTCGCCGCTGAGGTGCTGGAATACCTCGATCAGCACCAGCTTGACTTTGTACACATCTTTGGATACAGCATGGGAGGCTATGTGGCCATGTACCTGGCCCGGCATTATCCGGAAAAAATAGGCAGGGTGATGACGCTGGCCACCAAATACAACTGGAACGAAGCCACCGCCGGCAAAGAGGTCAAACAATTAAACCCGGCGCTGATAGCCGAAAAAGTACCCGGTTTTGCCAAACTGCTGGAGGAAAGACATACCCCCAACGACTGGAAAGAGGTGGTGACACGGACGGCACAGCTGATTGAAGACCTGGGCCACCAGTCATTGCTGAAGGCACAGGACTACGCACAGGTGGCATCTCCCTGTATGCTGATGATGGGAGACAGGGACAACATGGTATCTTTCACGGAAACGATAGAGGTATACCGGTCCTTGCCGGAAGCGCAGATGACTATTTTACCTGATACGGCACATCCGCTGGAAAAAGCAGATGTACCGTTGCTGGCATATTATATCAAAAGATTCACTACACAGAAAATAGGCTGAGGTTATTCACCCATCGCCAGTTTGCCCCAGTTATTCAGTTCATCTTCCGTCCACAGTTCCGGGAAAAATATAATGCGTTTGTTTTTCGGAGGCAGGAACTGTTGCCAGTTGGTCCCTCCCGTAGCAGCAATATCTTCCGGTTTTTTATGCAGGTACCTGACAGCTGATTTATAGTGCATCAGGGGCCATCTTACGTTGATGTTCAGGTCATACTCCTTCAACAGGGGGATAACGATAGCCTTTTCGGCCTCCGGCAGTTGCTGATAGGCAGCCTGGATATTGGATTGCTCATATCGCGTAGCCAGTTGCAGGAAGGGGCCCATATATTTTTTCTCAAACTGCTGCAGGGTCAGGGTTTTCTTGCCAGTGGCCAGTTCGGTGGCGCCGCTTCTCCAGTAAATGCTGTCCAGTATCGTTTTCAGGTCCGCCTTTTCCACGGCTGGGCGCTGGGGTTCGTATACCAGGTTAGACAGCCGGGTGGAACATATCTCGATCATCCTGAACTGTCCGCTCTGGAAGCCACTGGCCGGTAATAGTGCCATCCTGAACTGCAGGAACTGGTCCTTGTCCATCCCGTCAACCATGATCTCAAAAGAGTTGATCAGGTTGCGGAAATAGTTATTGATCCGTTTTAACTGTGTGGTGAACACAGTCGCGGTCCGCTCCGGCGCAAAGCTGATCTGTTCGATCGCCTGTAGCGTCAGTTTAAAATACAATTCCGTTATCTGGTGATAAATGATGAAGATGTTTTCATCCGGAATCGGCGTGCGCGGATGTTGCAGATTCAGCAACACATCCAGTTGGATATAATCCCAGTATGTCAGATAGTCCGCATATAGCAGCCCGTCAAGATAGGAAGACAGGTTCTGCCCCATGGCGGCATATTTTTCCTCCAGCCGTTTTATTTTATCGGCAATTTCTGTTGTAACCATTGGCGGAAATTAATCATTCCGGATGAAAAAGCAACTGCGGCTATTCCCGGTCCGGCCTGCCTTAATTATTCCACCACGTTGATAGTGCGGTAAAAACTTTCTTCGAGAGAGATGAGGGTTTCTGTTCTTTCGATTCCTTTTATTTTCTGTAATTCATCGTGGAGGATACGGCGTAACTGGGTAATATCTTTACAGATGATTTCAGCGAACATGCTATAGCTGCCGGTGGTATAGTTGAGGCGCACCATTTCCGGGATTTTACGCAATTCTTTGGCTACAGTATCATACATAGAGCTTTTTTCCAGGTAAATACCGATAAAGGCAATTACATCATAGCCGATCATTTTCAAATCTACATGTAATTTAGTACCTTTAACTATACCCAGTTCTTGCAATTTCTTCATTCTCACATGAATAGTGCCGCCGGAAACGAACAGTTTCTTCCCCAGATCGGCGTAGGAGATCTCAGCATTGTTCATCATTTCGCTGATAATCTGCAAATCGAGTTTGTCAATATTCAAATTGTGGCTCATTTTTACAATTTGTTTTTGAATGTTTTAAAGTTATATGCAAATATTTAAAAAATATCGAAAATTCAAAAATTTTTCTTAAAAAATTTGCAAAGAATCGCCCGCGTCTTTAGATTTGCATTATAATCATTACGAAATAAGCCACCGGAAAGAACGTGACAGTAATGATAATAAAAATTGTGGGATGATGAAACTGGCAGACATGCCCCCTTGTCTCGGGGGTGGGGAGCTCGGGATAAACGTAGCATAAATGGGTTGACCACTAATCTTAATTGTGCTATGGCTAACTGCCCCGTGGAGGTTCGACTCCTCCTCCTACAGCCAAATTGGTTTAAAGAGCTCGTGAGCCTATGGCCCATGGGCTTTTTTCATTTTAACATTTGACTATTTTGAAATTTGTTTATTAGTAGGTCCTTCTGAACCTAATAGCTAAATAACCAAATGGCTAAATAAAAAAATAACGTGGTATTTTTGCGCCCAATGGGACAGAAAAAACTACAACGCTTTGCTGAAATTGAGACCTTCCCCAACGTATTGATATACCCGGAAGGCATGCAGGGAAAATGGAACGAATACTTTAAAAACAACCATCCGGTCACTCTGGAACTGGCCTGTGGCAAAGGGGACTATACCCTTGGAATGGGCCGCCTGTTTAAAGACCAGAACTTCATCGGGGTAGACCTGAAAGGCAACCGCATCTGGAGAGGCGCTAAAACCGCCCTTGATGAGTCACTCAATAATGTGGCATTCCTTCGTACACAGATCGAGAAACTGGACAATTATTTTGCGCCCGGAGAGATCAGGGACATCTGGATCACCTTCCCCGATCCTTTTCTCCGTAAATCCAAAGCCAAAAAAAGACTGACCCATCCGCGGTTCCTGCAGTTGTACCAGCCGCTGCTGGCAACAGGCGCTACCATCAACCTGAAAACAGACTCACCGGAATTATATGCCTTCACGCAGGAAGTGATCGCCGCTGCCGGCCTCACCCTTATTGAAGACATCCCGGACGTGTACGCCCTGCCGGAAGTACCGGCACTGCTGAAAATACAGACCTACTACGAAGGTATGCACCTGGCAGACGGCCGCACTATCCGCTACCTGAAATTCCGGCTGCCGGACACACCGCTGAACTGGCGCACCATAAAACTGCCTTCCGATGAAGCAACCGTTGGTGGAGAAGATTGATTTTTATTATAACGCGGAGGGTTATATGGTATTTACCGAAAAATATCACCTGGACCGGGGCTACTGCTGTGGCAACGGCTGTAAACATTGTCCATTTTCATATGAAAAAGTACCCGAACCCAAAAAGTCCATCCTCCTCGAAAAACGCCGCAACGAAGGAAAAGACGGACAGTCCTAAGCCCGTCTCTTTCTTCGATGTGGTGTATAAAATAGCCCGTAAAATACCGAAGGGCCGTGTAACCACCTACGGCGCCATCGCCGAAGCAGCCGATATCAAACTGACGCCCCGCATGGTGGGATGGGCCATGAATGGCGCCGGCAACGCCAAACCGGCCGTGCCCGCCCATCGGGTGGTGAACCGTAACGGCGAACTCAGCGGCCGCCAATTCTTTGCCACCCCTACCCTCATGCAGGAACTGCTGGAACAGGAAGGCGTCACCATCAAAAATGATAAGGTCAGCGACTTTAAAACAGTATTCTGGGACCCGGGCAAAACCAAAGCTGCCACCGCTGGCAAAGCCGTCAAACAAGCTGTCAAAAAGAAAGCCTGAGCACTAATTCCCCCAAATCACCTTATTTTTATATTATGTCGATACTTAAATTAAAACTGGACCAGGAACAGTTGGTAGAGGATTTCTTTGAAAACACCCACCTGATCGGTATCGCCTCTACCGCCCGTGACTACCAGCTCTGTTGGCAGATCAACCGGCAACTGCATACCAATTTCCGGGTCAACAATCTGCTGGAGATCACCCTTTCCAAGAAAAACAGGTCGTTCCATTTTACTGTGATGGAGTTCCATGAGGCGACCAACTCCGTATCCCACTATTTTTATAACAACCATTGCCAGGCTGAGTTCCTGCTCCCTGAGCTCAAACACATTCACTTCCTCTGGATGATCAAAGGCGACTATTACCAGGCTGATGATATTAAAAAATTATTGGAACAATTACGCCTTGTTCCCCTTGTACAATTAGTATCTTTACTGGATACAAGGGAGATCAAAAATAAAATGAACCTCATTTTCTAAGACAGGAAGGCAACCAACAGCTATATTTTGACCAGTAACCTAGTGAATTGCCGCATTTTCACCTTTAAACACTTGCTGTATGTGGGAAGAAAAAGACAATCAACTGCACCGGGCTTTTACCTTTAAAGATTTCCGGGAGGCATTCGGGTTTATGGCCAGAGTGGCGCTGGTCGCAGAAAAAATGGACCACCATCCCTACTGGACCAATGTCTATAACAAAGTGGACATCTACCTCAGTACACACGACGCAGGCAATGTGGTAACTGACAAAGACCGCGCGCTGGCAAAAGCTATCGATCAATTATTATAATTAAATCCATACACCATTTGTGAAGCGCATTATCATCTTAATGCTGTTGTTGTACTGTTACACCACAGGCGCCCTTGCCCTGGACCCCACCCCGGACACCCTGACAGTAAAAGACGGTTTTGCTGCCTCGGCACTGGATTTGCGCCCCTACATAAACAGCCTCTCCGATCCGGAGGGCCATCTGTCCATTCAGCAGGTGGTACACCTGCCTTTTACTGCCGCCCCGCAACTTTTTCACAACTACAAAAAAAATAATGGTCAGGTTAACAACTCCTGGTTCCGGCTACAGGTAAAAAACGAAGGCACCGACACCCTCTCCGCTATTCTTTTTGCCGGCTGGCACGATTTCATGGACTGGTACGAAAAATCGCCCGGCGATACGGCCGCACTGCTGATGCAGACAGGCCTCATGTATGACAAAGGCGGCGTGGAAAGGTGGGACCACTACGGCTTCAGCGTTAATGTGCCCCCACATCAGGCCCGCACTTTCTACCTGCATATCATTAACAAGTCGTACAATGAAAACCCGCTCATGCCCATGCTCTTCAGCGAACAGGCCTTTGCCCGGTTCCATAACCGGGAACAGGACAGCTACCGCAAAGAAGCCGTGATCATACAGGTGGTGCTGGGCATGCTCCTCGTTTTCTTCAGTATTTCCATCATCAACTATATCCAGCTGCCCGACCGGTCGTATATCTACTTCGCCATTTATATCCTCGGGCTGATCCTGTTTTTCGCGCTGCGGCTGGAAAGCAAGCCCTATCAGCTTTCTTTCTTCCACCGCTGGCCTATGCTGAAATATTACTGGGACATACCGGGGCTGCTGTTCTGTTTTTATCTCATGTACCTCATGTTCGGTAATACCTTCCTCAACCTGAAAGAGCGGTATCCTTTCATGGAACAGGTGTTCACCTGGGTAGCCACTGTCGTGGGCGGACTGATCATCGTCTGTATTTATTGTATCCTGATGGAGCAGTACCATCTTCCGGTGATCATTTACAGCTATGTGTATTTCTGCACGCTGCTGCCGTTGCTGGTGGTATTTATAGCGTTGGCACGGCGTTCCCGTCATCACCCGTTGCTGCGGTTTTTCCTGTATGGGTCCGTATGCCTGTACCTGGCCTGCCTCGGCTCCTTCCTTATGCATATCAGGCCCCTGGGGCTGTTGAGCGCATTGGGCGAGCTGGCCGCACCAACCATGCTGCTCATCGGCGGCGTGTTGCTGCAGGCCATGTTCTTCCTGGCCGGCCTCAGTTACCGCAACAAGCTGGTACACCTGGAAAGGACCCGTACCCAGGAGCTGCTGATCAAACAACTCAATAAAAACAAGGAGTTGCAACGCAAGCTCAATGAGCAGCTCGAAGAACTGGTGAAAGAACAGACCACAGAAATATTGCGCAAGAAACATGAGCTGGAAGAGCAGCGAAAAATTCAGCTGGAGACAGAGTATGATAAAAAACTGACAGAGATAGAACTCAAAGCCATCAGGGCGCAGATCAATCCCCACTTTATCTTCAATTGCCTCAACTCCATCCAGTTGTTTGTAATGCAGCGCGACTATGAATACGCCCAGAAATACCTGTCAGACTTTTCCTATCTGATCCGGAAAACGTTGGACTTTTCGCGGCGTAACTTCATCTCCCTGGCAGATGAGATCACGTATCTCAATACTTACCTCGGTCTGGAAAAGATGCGGTTTGAGAACAGGATGGAGTACGAAATTGTAGTAGATCCGGAGATCACCACCGCTGAACTGGAGATCCCCGCCATGCTGCTGCAGCCTTATGTGGAAAACGCCGTGAAACACGGCATGACCAATCCGCAGCAGCCCATTGGCCAGCTATCGATCCGGTTTACGCAGGTGGCCGCAGACATGCTGGAATGTGTTATAGCCGACAATGGTATTGGCATTGCGCGTTCCCGCTCCCTACGCACACTGCCCAAACACCACCAGTCGTCCGGCATGGAGATCAGCCAGAACAGGGCGGAGCTGCTGAATAAAATGTACAATACGGAAATTCATATCGAGATCATAGACCTATCAGCACGGGATGAAGCAGATAGCGGCACGGTAGTGAAGATCCTGATACCTCAACTATAATAATATATACATAAACGTTAGTTAGCAACATACTACTGTCATGATAAAAGCGGTGATCATTGATGATGAGCGAAACAGCCGGGACATTATAGCCCTGATGCTGGAGAAATATTGCCCCGAGGTAACGGTAGCCGCCACGGCTTCCGATTGTGCAGAAGGCATTGTACGGATCAGGGAGCATCAGCCGGAATTGGTGTTCCTGGACCTTGAAATGCCTGATGGCACCGGCTTTGACGTGCTGCTGGGCACAAGGGAAGACGTTCCCTTTGAAGCGGTATTTGTGACCGCATTTGAGAAGAAGTTCCTGCATGTGATCCGTTGCGCTGAAGTAGAGTTGATCCTCAAACCGATTGACAAAGAAAGCCTGTTGCAGGCGGTATCGCTGGTACGGGAGCGGATTGCCGGCAATAGCAGCAAGCAGCGTTACCAGGTGCTGCTGGAGAATTTCCATAACCTGCAGCATGCCTCCTGGAAGCTGCTGGTACAGGATACTAACGGGGACACCCAAACGATATTTCTTCCTTCCGTGGAATGCCTGGAATCACGGCAGGACAACTGCCTGTTCCGGATGGATTCCGGGGCGGAAATTGAGGCGGAGCGGCCTTTCCGGTATTATGCCGATCTCTTTTCCTCACTACAGTTTTACCAGGTAAACAATATGCAGATGGTGCAGCTGTCCAATATCAGCCAGATAGACGCCAACCATGGCCGTGTGATGCTCAAGAGCGGTATGGTGGTGGAGATCACAGAGCGCCGCAGGAAGGACCTGCTGTCGCGCTTGCAGCGGTAGCGCAGCTTAGCAGGGAACAGTATATATGTAAACGTTGATCTGGCTGGCATTTGCCACCTGCATATTTCGCAATTTCAATTTTTTGTTGACCCTCCTTCAATTTCTTTCAAATAAATCACTTCTTTTTTAACGGGCAGAACAACCTGCGCCCTGTTTTTTTTCTTTTCGATGTATTTGCGCGGAGGATACGTAACAATTATTTAACAAAAAAATTTGGTGGAATAGGTTTTGGTCGTACTTTTGACTCGTCAAACAAAATAGTCAGACAGTCAGACTACGAAAATTGACGAACTATCTATGGCAGAATTAGACCAGAAGCGAACACTTATTCTTGAGGCCGCTTTAAAGCGGTTCAAAAGGTTCGGACTGTCTAAAACCACCATGGAAGAGATCGCCAGGGATCTGGACATCTCAAAAGGGTCTTTGTATTATTATTTTTCAGATAAGGAATCCATTTACGTAGCGGTTGTGGAGCGCATGATAGCAGATTGTTTTCTCGACATGTCTGATTTTGTGGACACAGCTACCTCTACCGATGCGATTATTAACCGGTATCTGGAATTGAAGGAAACCATGTTGAAAGAGTATCATTTTCTGTTTGGGATCAACCAATGGATAAAAGATATGCCATCTACGCTGATGCGGCAAACAATCGAGTTGCTACAGACAGTGGAAATTTCCTTCCTTTCCGCCACTATCAAAAAAGGGATTTGCCTGGGTGAACTGAATGAAGACACTGATGCTGATGCAACAGCGCAGTTGTTGATCAACGTATTATTCGGACTATGGGTAATATGGTGTAAATGGCAGGTAACAGGCTTTAACCCGCTGGACCGTGAGGCGCTGCATTGTTTCATGGAAAGAGAGAAAAAGGTATTGGACATTTTTTTTAATGGATTAAGATATAGACCTGCAATCAACCAAGACAGGCTTTAATGTATGTAGAAGAATCAAAGACAAGAGAGAACAGTTTTAATGTATATTTAAATTTTACGAAAGATGAAAAAGTTGATTGTAATGGCCGCAGTAGTACTGTTCGGCACACAAGTAGCTAAGGCACAGTTATCAAAAGGCGATGTTATCCTGGGTGGCAATGTTAATGTAAAAACCACTTCTGCGAAAGTAAAAGACACAGACAACAAAACCACCAATACTTCTTTTGGTGTTAGCCCTAAAGTAGGTTACGCGCTGAATTCTAACTGGGTAATTGGTGTTTTCGCTGAAACTCAGTTTGGCAACAAAAAAGTTGCTACTGCAACCGGTGATGTAAAAACCAAAACCCTGGATATCACTCCTGGTATCTTCGTTCGCAACTACCACATGATTGGCCAGAGCAAATTTGCATTCTTTGCTGAAGCAAATGCTGGTTACGGTTTTGGTAACACTAAAGTAGACGGCAACAAAACTGAAAGCTACACTGGCTTCAACGTAAACGTACTGCCTGGTATCACTTACTTCGTGACTAAACACTTCATGATTGAAGGTGCTTTCGGTGGCCTGGGTTACACTTATGCTCAGCACAAAGCTGAAGGATCCGGTGTTAAAACCAACGTTAGCGACTTCGACTTCAACTTCACTAAACAGTTGAACCTGGGTGTTAACTTCATTTTCTAGTCTGTATTGATTGATGTTTTACATAAGAAAGTCAAAAGGTTAGATAGATTGGATAATCCCGCTGCAGTATTACTGTAGCGGGATTCTTGTTTTAGGTGGTTTTTATTTTGCCTGATACATATTGACACAAAAAAGCCCCGCCATACCGGCGGGGCTTTTCGCATTTGTATAAGTTGGACTCCTGATTATCCGTTCATGGAGATCAGGAATTCTTCGTTGTTTTTAGTACCACGCATATGCTGCAGCATGAAGTGCATGGATTCGTCTGTATTCATATCTGCCAGGTGATTGCGCAGGATGTGGATACGTTTGAGCGCATCTTTGTCCAGCAGCAGATCGTCGCGGCGGGTAGAAGACGCAGACACGTCGATAGCCGGGAAGATACGTTTGTTCGCCAGTTTGCGGTCGAGCGCCAGTTCCATGTTACCGGTACCTTTAAACTCTTCGAAGATCACCTCGTCCATCTTGGAACCTGTATCAATCAGGGCAGTGGCCAGGATGGTGAGGGAACCGCCGTGTTCTATTTTACGGGCGGCGCCGAAGAATTGTTTGGGTTTCTGCATGGCGTTGGCTTCCACACCACCGCTCAGCACCTTGCCGGAGGCAGGGGCAACGGTATTGTGGGCTCTTGCCAGACGGGTAATGGAGTCGAGCAGGATCACTACGTCGTGGCCGCATTCTACCAGTCGTTTTGCTTTCTGCAAAGCGATAGCAGACACTTTCACGTGTTTTTCAGCTGGTTCATCGAAGGTGGACGCGATTACTTCTGCTTTTACACTGCGTTCCATATCGGTCACCTCTTCCGGACGTTCATCGATCAGTACCACCATCAGATAAATTTCGGGGTGGTTGGTAGCGATGGCGTTGGCCACTTCTTTCAGCAGCATGGTTTTACCCACCTTCGGTTGCGCCACGATCAAGCCGCGCTGTCCTTTACCGATAGGGGTAAACATATCCATGATACGGGTGGAGTAGTTATTGGAAGTAGTGGTCAGTCTCAGTTTTTCGAACGGAAACAGCGGTGTCAGATAGTCGAAAGGCACGCGGTCACGTACTTCTTCCGGTGACTTGCCGTTGATCGTTTCTACTTTCAGCAGTGCAAAATATTTCTCTCCTTCTTTCGGCGGACGAACGGAACCGTTCACGGTGTCACCGGTTTTCAGGCCAAACAGTTTGATCTGGGAAGGAGATACATAAATATCATCGGGAGAGCTCAGGTAGTTATAATCAGAGGAGCGCAGGAAACCGTAGCCGTCGGGCATCATTTCCAGCACGCCTTCGCTGAGGATCACGCCGTCGAACTCTATATTGAAAGCAACGTCTTTCTTTGGATAGCGCTGTTTTTGCGCAGCAGGAACAACCGGGTCCAGACCTTCCGGCATCACAAAATCATCGTCCTCTTCTTCTTCCTCTTCCAATGCCGGAACAGGCGCGGTTTCCTCTTCTTCTGCTTCATCTTCCGTGAAAGCAGGAATGATGATATCGTCATCATCATCAAAAGTGAGAGAAGGAATGCTGTCCAGGTCTATATCGAAATCCTTTATTTTAGATTTAGCCGCCGGAGCCGGTGCTGGTTCTGCTTCTACTTCTTTGCTTTTGCTTCCGGAAACTTTTTTGGTAGATTTTTTTGCGGCTGGTTTTTCTTCCGCGGAGGAGGGTTCTTCAGTCTCGTGATGCGCTTCTTCTTTCTTTACAGGTTTGCGTTTGCGTGCTTTTTTCTCTTCTCCGTTGGACTGGTTATCTTCTGAGGCCATCACCGCTTGTTTGTCCAGAATTTTGTAGATCAGGTCCTGTTTGTTCAGTTTTTTTGCGTTGGGAACATCAAGCTTCTCTGCAATGTCAAGCAGCTCAGGAACGAGCATGTCGTTCAATTGTAAGATGTCGTACATCATCTGTGTTGTCAAATTTTAGAAGTGTTGTGAGGCGGGTACCACTGCATACCAACATACACCAATTACAAATAATTGTTTTGTGTCAAGAAATTTAATTGATTATTAAATTTGATAGGGAATGATTGAGTTTAGGAACTGCCGATGAAGATGTGATTTGAACTTAATCAGGCAGATTATACCGCAAGATTAAAACAAGTTTTATTATTATCCAAAAAAAATTTCAGCCCAAATGCCCCGCAGTCACCGCTGTGACGCTATTCCGGCCTCCTCCCCCGCCCTATAAATGCCGAAGGGCGCGGGCCTTAAAACCGGCCCCGGACATATATCCTTTTTTGTATTATATCTATTTTTAACATTTCTTTTGCATCCCGGCAGGAGTAATTATCTTGTAGGGACCGGCATAAGACTATATGGACTATTGCCGGGAAAACTTATTTTTGCACTCCAAAATTTAATTTTTTATGAGCCAAAGACTGAAAGTCAAACAAATCTTGTCCGACGACAAGTCGCATTACGAAGCAACAGTAAAAGGTTGGGTACGGTCTTTCCGTAACAATCAGTTTATAGCTTTAAACGACGGCTCTACCAATAATAATTTACAGATCGTTATCGACGCTGAAAATACCGATGCAGCGCTGCTGAAAAGGATCACCACCGGTGCGGCCATCAGCGCCACCGGCCAGATCATTCCTTCCATGGGGAAAGGCCAGCGCGTGGAACTGAAAGCAGCAACACTCGAAATACTGGGCGACTGCGATCCGGAAAAATTCCCGCTGCAGCTGAAAAACAAGCCCAGCCTGGAATACCTGCGTGAAATCGCACACCTGCGTTTCCGCACCAACACCTTCGGTGCTATTTTCAGAATCCGTCACTCACTGGCATTTGCAGTGCACAAGTTCTTCAACGAACAGGGTTTTGTATACCTGCATACGCCCATCGTCACTGCGTCTGACGCAGAAGGCGCCGGTGAAATGTTTCGGGTGACCACCCTCGACATGCAGAACCCGCCGCGTACCGAAGCCGGCGATATCGATTATAAAGAGGACTTCTTCGGCAGGTCTACTAACCTTACCGTGTCCGGCCAGCTGGAAGGGGAACTGGGAGCCATGGCCCTGGGCGAGATCTACACCTTCGGCCCTACGTTCCGCGCAGAAAACTCCAACACGGCCCGCCACCTCGCTGAGTTCTGGATGATAGAACCAGAAATGGCTTTCTATGCCCTGGAAGATAACATGGACCTCGCTGAAGCATTCATCAAATCACTCATCAGCTACGTCCTGGAGCACAACCGTGAAGACCTCGACTTCCTCGCCAACCGCCTGGCAGAAGAGGAAAAACAAAAGCCGCAACAGGAACGCAGCGAAATGGGGCTGATCGAAAAACTGGAATTTGTGCTGCACAACGAATTCGTTCGCATCACCTATACCGAAGCGATCAGCATCCTGAAAGACAGCAAACCCAATAAGAACAAGAAGTTCCAGTACCTCATCGAAGGATGGGGCGCCGATCTTCAGAGCGAGCATGAACGCTACCTGGTAGAAAAACATTTCAAAAAACCGGTGATCCTGACGGACTACCCGAAAGAAATCAAGTCTTTCTACATGAAGCTCAACGACGATAACAAAACCGTTCGCGCCATGGACATCCTGTTCCCCGGCATCGGTGAAATCGTAGGTGGTTCCCAACGGGAAGAGAACTACGAAAAACTGGTGCAGCGCATGCAGGAAATGCATGTGCCGGTAGAAGAGCTGTCCTGGTACCTCGACACACGCCGCTTCGGTACTGCACCGCACTCCGGTTTCGGCCTCGGCTTCGAACGCATGATGCTGTTCGTTACCGGTATGACCAACATCAGAGACGTCATACCGTTCCCAAGAACACCGAAAAATGCCGAATTCTAACTGTGATGCACCTGATTATCACTGGTCCGCCTGATTGTTTGACACGGCTGTGATTTGATTGCAATTACTTTTATATACCTTCGGGCATTCTCTTTTTAGATATTTAAAACCCGTACAGGCCTGGCTTGTACGGGTTTTTCCTTTTAATGCCTGCCCGATTTTTCCTGCTGAACAACTGCCTTGTATGGAAAATTAATGCTGCTGCATCTTTTATGCAGAAAGCGCTTTCAACCAATTTCGTACATCCCAAACCGTTACTTATGGCTGAAATGAACAACGACGCGCCCGGGGGCCGTCACGGCAATAAAAATGCCCGCTGCAGTAAAAAATCAACCCGCGTGGATATGACGCCCATGGTGGACCTTGGCTTCCTGCTGATCACTTTTTTTATGCTGACCACCACGCTGGCTCAACCTAAAACCATGCAACTGCTCATGCCCCGCAGCGATGGCGATTCTATGTCACTGCCCGCACAAAAAGCATTGACGGTTATCCTGGGGCCGCAGGGCCGCGTTGCCTGGTATGAAGGCATCGGTGATGATATCACCGCACCGCCGCAGGTCAACTACACCAGCTTCGCCAATCATAACGGTATCCGTGATGTGATTATCCGGAAGAAAGAAGCCGTGTACCAGCACACACAAAAGAATGACCTGATGGTATTGATCAAAGCCGTTAAACAGGCCCGTTACGAGAATGTGGTAGATATCATGGATGAAATGCTGATCAACCAGGTGGACCGCTACGCCATCGTAGATATCAGTGAGCAGGAAGAAGGCTACTTTAAATAATTACGATTTACGAATGACGAATTTAGCCATGCAGAATACATTAAATAAAATCTCAATTCGTAATTCGTAATCTGTAATTCGTAATTGGATTCCGTACCTTTACCGCTCCAAAACAATATACGATATGGCAATAACCCATTCCATCCCCTCTGTAGATCTGGCGGACTTTACCTCTGGTGATGCCAGCCGGAAAGCAGCCTTTGTGCAGCAACTGGGAAAAGCTTATGAAGAAGTTGGTTTTGTGGCAGTAAAGAATCATGGCATTCCTGATGAGCTGATCGCGGACCTCTACAAATATGTTCAACAGTTCTTCCAGCTGCCCTTTGACACGAAGCATAACTATGAAATCCCTGAACTGGCGGGGCAGCGCGGTTACACTTCCTTCGGTAAAGAACATGCCAAAGGATATGACGCCCCTGACCTGAAAGAGTTTTTCCAGTTTGGACAAACCGTGGAGGATAACGATCCCATTGGAGCAGAATACCCGCCGAATGTGCAGGTAGACGAAGTGCCGGCATTTACGCCCACCTTCTTTAAAGCATACCGCGGCTTTGAAACTTCCGGTAAATACCTGTTGCAGGCTATCGCCCTGTTCCTCGGACTGGACGAGCATTATTTTGATGACAAAATCCACAATGGCAATTCTATCCTGAGGGCCATTCACTACCCTCCTATCAAAGAGGAGCCTAAATCCGCCATCAGGGCAGAGCAACACGAAGACATCAACCTGATCACCCTGCTGGTAGGCGCGTCTGCCGACGGGTTACAGATCCTCGATAAACAAAACAACTGGGTACCGGTAACGTCCCTCCCGGAACAGATTGTGGTGAACGTAGGCGATATGCTGCAGCGTCTTACCAATAACCGGTTAAAATCCACTACCCACCGTGTGGTAAATCCTCCCCGCGAAATGTGGCACACCTCCCGCTACTCCATTCCTTTCTTCCTGCATCCTAAGTCCGCCATGAGACTGGATTGCCTGGAAAGCTGCGTTACCGCAGAGAATCCGCTGGCATATGAACCCATTTCCGCGGGTGAATATCTGGACGAAAGGCTGCGCGAAATCGGACTGAAAAAATAAACCTGTTATAAGATTTAAAGTCCCGGCAGGACTACCTACCGGGACTTTCCGTTTATCCTGCGCAAGGGCAAACCTGGTTATTTCTGGCTTTTCAGCATGGTTATTTTTTATGCAAGGTTTTTCTGATATGGTCACTTTTTTGGTCCGGGCACTGTTTCATGCCGGTGGGTTATAAGCTTCACAGTACAAACTAGTTACAACGGATAAAAGGCCATATTCGATTACAACAGCCACCCTTATTACAAGTATTGTGCCCTTATTATATTACAGATTAGTATTATTAGCAACACTGTTGTATTTTGTCGGATTATTTTTACTAACTTATTGAATCCTTCGAGCGGAATTCACTTTATCAATAACTGTGTTTCTACGTCATATACCTTTTTTAAAAGCGGTGCTATTACATAGCATAACTGCCTACGGTGGCCCGCAGGGGCACCTGGCAATGATGATGAAAACATTCGTATACCAGCGAAAAGACGTTACCGAGCAGGAACTGATGGAATATAACGCCTTCTGCCAGCTCCTCCCGGGCGCATCCTCCTCTCAAACACTTACCCTTATTGGTTATAAACGTGGCGGTGTAATGCTCGCCATTGTGACCCTGCTGATCTGGATCACTCCTGCCTGCCTGCTGATGGGATCGCTTAGCTTCCTGCTGCAGTATTTCGACAAGCGGGCGCTACAGACCGATATCTTTAAATACGTACAGCCGATGGCGGTAGGCTTCCTGGCTTTTGGAAGCATCAAAGCCTATCGTATCAGTATCAACAACCTGGCGACCTTCGTAATCATGATGGTGTCCATGTTTGCAGCCTTTTACCTGAAATCGCCGTGGACTTTCCCGGCATTGATCATATTGGGGGGCATCGTTTCCAACTTCAGTAACAAACGTATCCCGGACATCCCGGACAAACCCAAAAAAATACAATGGGGAAACATCTGGCTGTTTGTGCTCATCTTTGTGCTGGCCGGTTTTCTCTCTGAATATGCCCGTTCCCATGAATGGATCACCCGTCGTCCTTTCAACCTTTTTGAGAACTTCTACCGTTTCGGCAGCCTGGTCTTTGGCGGCGGCGATATCCTCATCGCCATGATGCTGGAACAGTACGTGACCCGCACAAAGTCCAACTACATGACTGCGGAAGAACTGCTGACAGGCGCCGGTATTATGCGCGCCCTTCCGGGGCCGACTTTTTCCATCTCCGCGTATGTAGGCGGCATGGCGATGCGCAACCTGGGCATGGGCTACCAGTTCCTCGGCTGTATCCTCGCCCCTATCGCGATCTTCCTGCCAAGCCTGTTACTGGTGCTCTTCTTTTTCCCCATCTGGCATAACCTGAAAAAATATGTGGTCATCTACCGGGCACTGGAAGGGATAAACGCTGTGGTGGTAGGTATTATGTGGGCGGCCACCCTCATCCTGTTTTTCGCTATTCCTATCAACTGGTACAACCTGCTGATCATGTTCTCCACACTGGCATTGCTGCTATTCACCAGACTGCCATCGCCATTTATCGTAATTGCCTGCCTGTTAATGGGCTGGCTGCTATAGCTCAGATATTATATTCCCTGATTTTATTGTACAGGGTGGTGAGGCCGATATCCAGCAGCTCCGCCGCCTTGGTTTTATTGCCTTTTACATGGGCCAGCACCCGGATGATATGGCTTCGTTCCATATCCGCCAGCCGCAGGGAAGAAGAGGTGCTGTCCACTCCCTGTTGAAAATCGAAGGGCAGCGACGGCACATCCAGTATATCCGTGTCCGTGAGGATGGCTGCCCGCTCCAGCACATTGCGCAGCTCCCTGATATTCCCTTTCCAGCTATGCTGCTGCAATGCCTGCAGGAAAGCCGGGCTCATACCGGTCAGGCGTTTGTTCAGCTTGGGCGAAAACTGTTGTATAAACCAGGTCGCCAGTAACGGGATATCTTTTTTTCGTTCATTGAGTGAAGGCAAAGCGATCTGAAATACGGAGAGGCGGTAAAACAGGTCTTCCCGGAAGTTGCCGGCGGCTATTTCCTGTTCCAGGTGGCGGTTGGTGGCGGCAATTACCCGTACATCGGTTTTGACCGGTTTGGCTTCCCCCACCTTATAGAACTCCTGCGCTTCCAGTACCCGCAGCAGTTTAGCTTGTAATTCCACCGGCATCTCTCCCATTTCATCCAGGAAAATGGTACCGCCGCGGGCTTCTTCAAAAAAGCCTTTTTTATCCTTTACCGCTCCGGTAAAGGCACCGGCCACATGTCCAAACAGCTCGCTTTCCAGGATATCTTTACCGATAGCGCTGCAGTTGACCGCCACAAATGGCTGCTGGCGCCTGTTACTGCCCTCATGGATAGCGTGGGCAAACACCTCTTTGCCGGAGCCGGTTTCACCCAGTAACAGCACGGTCATGTCCGTAGGCGCCACTTTCCGGGCCAGCTCTTTGGCGGCATTGATTTCAGGGGAATTACCCAGGATGTTGTCAAAATTATATTTACCGGCTATTTTCTTTTCCAGGTCGCGGATGCGGAACTGTAACCGGGCTTTGTCCATTGCCTTGCTGACCAGCGGCAGGATACGGTTGTTATCATCACCTTTGGTGATATAATCAAACGCGCCGTTTTTAATGGCTTGTACCCCGTCGGCGATGTTGCCGTAAGCCGTGAGCACAATGGTTTCCACCTGCGGGAAACGGCTGCGGATTGTTTGTACCAGCTCTACGCCGTTGCCGTCAGGCAGCTTCACGTCAGATAATACCACGCTGATCTCCTCTTTTTCCAGGATTTTCATGGCAGAACGGATATTCCCTGCTTCATGCAGGGTATATCCTTCCAGTGCCAACAACCGGCTCAGGAGCTTCCTCAGCTGGTCTTCATCGTCGATAATAAGTATATGGCCCTTCAAGGTATTTTATTATTTAGTCATTTTGTTATTTAGATATTTATCCAGGGATAAACACAACAAAGTAACTAAATAACCCAATATCCTTCATCAATATCCCGATAACCCCATAGCCAAATGATTATATGTTTTCTGCCGACCGGCTGCGGGAGGTTTTCTGATTGGCTTTAAGTACAAGGGCTGCCAGCACTGCGGCCAATGCGCCCATGGCTAAATTAGCAAACAGGATATTTCCAAGGAACATGATCCAGAACTTCTGTTGCTCTGTGTCCTGGTTGCTGATAACGGTTGTTCCGCCACCTTCTCCCTGCTGGACCATATAGTGCCCTTCCCCGTTGATCACCAGAAAATGAAATACCAATGAAAATACCGCCACCAGGAAAGTGGCCAACAGTGTAGTACGAAAGCCCATGGCAAAAGACGACTTCATCGAGGTCACATTATGGTGCTTGTTGTTGTAATGCACGATCGACAACATGATCCCCAGGAAAAAGACCAGGCTCGTGCAAAAGCCTGTCCAAAAAGCACCGTACTGATTGGTTACATAAAAGATAACTGTCAGTGCCATACAAATAACAGCGATAATGATTCCGTAAACAGGGGATAGCTTCACAGGAACTTGCGATGACTGTTGCATAGCATAGCTTTTTAAACGTACAAAAATCAAGTATCGGCGGACTGTTCCACGTCGCGTATGAATTTCCGCAGATCATTTTTTGTACTTTGAATATCGTGCCAGATATCACCAAGTTCGTTTATCCGTTCCAGTGAGTTAAATATATCAAAATCACTGATCTTCAGTTTCTCATTCACCTCTTTCCATTGCAGCGGCATCGACACGGTGGCGCCGGGTTTGGGCCTTACAGAATAAGGCGACGCTACCGTCTGGCCCCGGCTGTTTTGCAGGAAATCAAGATATACCTTTTTATTGCGGGCGGATTTGGCCCGCGTAACACTGGTGCTCTTCGGCAACTGTTTGTTTACCTGGCGGGCAATATATTCCGCAAATAAACGCCCGGTATCATAACTGTGTTTTCCTCCGGTGGGAATATAAATATGCAGCCCGGTAGAGCCGGAAGTTTTACAGAAAGCGGTTATCTTATAAGGGTCAAGGAAAGCCTTGATATGCAGGGCGGCTTCCACCACATATTTAAAATCGATGTTCTCTGGATCGAGGTCCATCACCACGTAATCAGGGTTGTCCAGCTTACTGGTACGGGACAGCCACGGATTGATCTCGATACAGCCCAGGTTGACCATATAGGCCAACGTAGCTTCGTTGTTGCATAACAGGTAGTCTACGTCTTTTCCTGTAGAAGCAGCGTGCAGCGCAATGCTTTTGATCCATGCCGGCGTCTGTTCCAGGTCCAGGTCTTTCTGATAAAACGAGGGTTTGTCAATCCCGTTCGGGAACCGGTGTAACGACATGGGCCTGTCTTTCAGGTGTGGCAGTATGTACTGCGCCACAGAAAGGTAGTAGTCTACCAGCTGGCCTTTGGTGATTTTCTCTTTGGGCCAGTATATTTTCTGTTGATTGGTCAGGTTTACCTTTTTGCCGTTGAGCGTGATAACGCGGTCTTTCTCCCCGGCAGCGGGAGCGGTAGCAGTAGCCATAGTCTGAACTGTTTTAGGTGTTTCCGGATGTACATCTGCAGGCGGTTTATCTTCTCGCAGTCCCAGGAATATCGGCATACGGAGGATACCATCGCCGGTCCATTCCGAAAATTTCACCTGGCACACCAGTTTAGGCTTCACCCAGGTGACGGGCATGTCTGTTTTTATCCTGCGGCCAAAAGGCGACGCCTGTTGCACCAGTGGCTGCAGCTTTTTATACAGCATATCCAGCGAAGCCTCATTGAGGCCGCCGCCGCAGTTGCCGATATATTTCAGCTGTTTATCATCATACAAACCGAGTACCAGCGCGCCCAGTTTCTTACGGCTGCCTCTGGGCGCCGTAAATCCGCAGATGATGGCTTCCTGTTCGTTCGTGACTTTTATCTTCAGCCAGGAGGCAGAACGGCGGCCTTCTTCATACGTACTGTCTGTTTTTTTGGCGATCATCCCTTCCCACTGCTGGTGCCGGGCTTTCTCAAAAAACGTTTTCCCATTTTTAAGCACATGGCCGGAATACTGCACCCGCTTGTCATTCAGCTGTGCTACAATATCCTTCAGCAGACTTTTGCGTTCCAGCAGCGTCAGTTGCTGAAGCTCCACACCGTTGAGATGCAGCAGGTCAAACACCATGTACACGAGGTTGCCTTTACCGGTAGTTTTGTAATTCTGTAAAGACTGAAAATGGGAATTCTTTTTACTGTCGAGGACGATAATTTCTCCGTCCAGCACCACATTGTGCGCAATATTCTCTACGGCCGCCACTACAGCGGGATAATCTTTTCCGAAGTCTTTTTCATTACGGGAATAGAGTTGCACTTTGTGTTGCTGTACCGCAGCGATAGCGCGGTATCCGTCCCATTTGGTTTCAAAAAGCCAGTCGGCATCATCGAAAGGAGCGTCTACCAATGTGGCCAGCATGGGCTTATAGATCTTTTTGATGGGCTCTTTCTTACGGGATGGAGCCGATTGCTTTACCGGCTCCGCTGCGGGGACGGGGCTTTTTTTTTACGGGCAGATGCTTTTTCACGCAGGCCTTGTGCTTTCACACGTTCCGGCGTATAGTCTTCACTGTCATACTTTTCTTTCACATATTTATCCCGGTGTTTGATCAGCAGCCAGGCGTTATCGTCGGATGCTTTCATCTTCACCAGGGCGAATTCCCCTTTCAGCTTTTTGCCTTTCAGCACTACTTTCAGGTCACCGGCTGCTATTTCTTTCAGGGCTTCTTTATCGAAGTTTTGACCATCATTGCGCAGCAGTTCAAATGTGCCTTTGTCCCAGATATATACCGTACCTGCGCCGTAATTCCCTTTGGGGATGGTACCTTCAAAATCCTTATAGTCGTAAGGGTGGTCTTCGACCTGCATGGCCAGGCGTTTATCGGCGGGGTCCAGCGAGGGCCCTTTGGGCACTGCCCAGCTTTTCAGCACCCCATCCACTTCGAGGCGGAAATCATAGTGCAGCCGGCTGGCATGGTGCCGCTGTACCACAAAGATATGTTGCCCTTTCTCCGGCTTACCGGCCGTAGGCTCTGTGGTTTCATCGAAGTTCCGTTTCTTTTTATATTTGGCAAGACTCATGAGGCGCGTTTTTTAGAAGTCGTCGGTTTGCTGCCCAGGCTGGCTTTCAGCTGATCAAACAGGTCATCGCTTTTCGTATGTACTATCTTCATTTTTTTCACCACTGGTTTTTTACCACCGGCTTTAGCTTTGATGATCTTCATCAGCTCGGACTTGTATTCATCTTTATACTGACTGATATCAAATTCGGCAGAGTACTGTTTAATTAGTTCCATGGCCATGTCCAGTTCCCTTTTCGCTATTTTGACATTGTCAGGGAGACTGAGATCTTCAGCGGAGCGTATCTCTTCTTCATAGCGTAGCTGTTGCAGCATGAGGTAGTTTTCCCGGGGCCTGATGACCGACAGATGTTCCTGTGTGCGCAGCACGAAACGGCTGAGGCCTGCTTTACCTGTTTTTTGTAAGGCTTCCAGCAGCAGTTCATACGCTTTTTCACCTCCTTTGGCCGGTTCTAAAAAGTAGGGGTTTTCGAAATAGATATCATCTATAGAAACCTCATCCACAAATGATTCTATCTCGATGATCTTACTTTTTTTAGGGCTGGCGGCTTCAAAATCTTCATCTTCCAGTATCACATATTCGTCATTGTATAGATATCCTTTCACAATCTGTTCCCAGGGCACCTCTTTCCCGGTATTTTCGTTCACTCTTTTAAACCGGATGTGGGCCAATCCGTGGCTGTCCAGCATATCGAGGTCCAGCCTGCTGTCCTGTGTGGCGCTGTATAATTTGACGGGTATGTTCACCAACCCGAAGCCTATTGATCCTGACCAAATTGCTCGCATGGTGTGAAGTTTTTGGTTATACGTTCATGTTAACACAAATAGTACCAGTGTACGCTATAATGGTTAAACAGCGCGGCATAACTTTTGGTTTTTCCATTGGTAACCAAAAACCCTTATTTTATGGAAAAGCCTGGAGAAATGACAACACTGACACGCGTTTTAGAGCGGTTACATGAAAAAGGATATGACCATGAGCTGAAGATGAGTGACCACGGCAGAATGCAGTCGCCGGACGCAAAGAAAATTTATAATCCGGAAGATCTCACTATCATTAAAACCTATCGTTTTGAAGGGGAATCGGACCCGTCAGATTCTTCCATACTTTATGTGATGGAAGACGCTGAGGGCAATAAAGGGTATGTACTGGACGCTTACGGTGCTTATTCTTCACACGATGAGCCCTGGTTCGATGAGTTTATCAAAAAAATCAAAGTGGAAGACAGAGAAGAGCAGTTGTTATTTGGCTAACTGCTTCAGATAATGCAGCAAAATTTTTTCATCAGCATGCAACCCGTCAGCATTGGCGGGTTGTTTGCGTTGAAGGCGGATTTTCTTCAGCCAGGGTTCCAGGGAGCCGTTTTCATAATCTTCCAGGAGCCGGGGGTGGACATAATATTTCTTGCAAACGGCGCGGGTATTCCCCAGTTTGGCGGCCACACTGTCGATAATCCCCACGACATTGCGTTTACAGGCCGCGGCTGAAGTAAAGTCCTCCAATCCGGCGAGGAGGTTCAGCGCATGTACCGTACCGGCCCAGGTGCGGAAGTCTTTACAGGTAAACTCTTCACCGGTACACTGTTTCAGGTAGTCATTGATCTCTCCGGAATCCAGCGCATGTGTTTCCCCATTTTCATCGTAATACTGAAAGAGTTCCTGTCCGGGGATGTCACGGACTTTTTTGAGCAGGCGTGTTAAGGCGGCATGGCGGAGTTGTATTTTATGCATGATGCCTTTTTTGCCGCTGAACTGAAAAAAAGCAGCAGTACCGTTGATTTTAACATGTTTGTTCCGCAAGGTGGTGAGTCCGTATGAGCCATACAGTTTTTCGTAGGCATTGTTACCCACCCTGATGAGTGTTTCCTCCATTACCGCCAGAGCAATAGCAATCACTTTTCCCTTGTTTAGCTGGCTGCGGTGGAGATCATGTTTTATCTGTTCCCTGATGGCAGGCAGCAGTTCACCGAAATAACGCAGCCGGTCGTATTTCGTTTCATTGCGTACCTGCGACCACGTTGCATGGTAGCGGTATTGTTTCCGTCCTTTCACGTCCACGCCGGTGGCCTGCAGGTGGCCGTTGGGCCATTTGGAGATCCATACTTCTTCCCAGGCCGGCGGCAGTACCAGTTTACGGATACGTTCCAATACGGTTTCGTCGGTGATGAGGGCGCCCTGTTCATCTCTATATAAGAAACCGCCGTCCCGCGTGCGTTCGCGGGAGTAGCCAGGGGCACCGGCTTTGACATAGCGTAGTTTGACGGCTTTCGCCACCGCCTCCGGGTCTGTTATGATCGCAAGGTTATCCATTGACAATTTCCCCTCCGTTAGGATGCAGGATTTGACCGGTGATATAAGAAGATTCGTCACAGGCGAGGAATACATAGCAGTATGCCACTTCCACTGGCTGGCCGGCCCTTTTCAGGGGCACGTCTGATCCGAATTTGGACACTTCTTCCGGTTTGAAAGTGGCCGGTATCAGGGGCGTCCAGATGGGGCCGGGGGCTACGCCGTTGACCCGGATGCCTTTTTCCGTCAGGGAAGCTGACAATGAGCGGACGAAAGAAACGATAGCGCCTTTGGTAGCGCTGTAGTCTATCAGGTGGCTGCTGCCGCGGTAGGCTGTAACCGAAGTGGTACAGATGATACAGCTGCCTTTTTTCAGGTATGGCAATGCCGCTCTGGTGAGGTAAAAATGCGGGTAGATATTTGTCTCGAATGTTTTATGCAATTGCTCCGCGGAGATGTCTTCCAACCCTTTTTGCGGGTATTGGACCGCGGCGTTGTTTACCACAATATCCAATGTTTTAAACTGTTTGATCACCTTTTTGACGATATCCACGCAATGTTTTTCCTGTCGGATATCCCCTGCTATCGTCAGGCACCGGCGGCCATAACTTTCCACTTCTTTAGCGGTGATAGCAGCATCTTCCTGTTCATCATAAAAGGCGATGGCCACATCAGCGCCTTCGCGGGCAAAGGCAACAGCCACGGCCCTGCCGATGCCGCTGTCTCCACCGGTGACCACTGCTACTTTGCCTTGCAGGCGGCCTTCAGGCGCCTGTTTTTTGTCAAATACAGGCTTGGGTTCCATTTCTGTTTCAAGGCCCGGTTGGCGTGGTTGTTTCTGTGCGGGCCGTACGGCTTTCTTCGGATGGGACTTTTGCATGGTATCTCAGTTGATGAAAAAAGGCCCCTGCATACCGGCAGGGACCCTTGCAGTTTGTTTCTATTCAACAATTACAATCTTTTACACAAGCGTGGTTACTCGGCAGCTGCTTCTTCATTAACGGTAGATTCAGCTATCTCTGTGAGCAGGCTGTCGGCGTGTTTTTCCTCTTCAAGTGTTTGTTCCAGCAGATCTGCAGCATCGCTGTGTCCCATAACATTGGCCAAGGTGCGAAGACTGCCGTAAGCTGATATTTCGTAGTGTTCTACTTTCTGGGCGGCGATAATGATGCACGCATCGCGTACCATGGAATCCTCCTCGGTATCTTCCACTCCCTGCTGTGCTTCTGCAATAAGCCCTTCCATCGCTTCGCATTTTTTGCCTGTGGCTTTTTTTCCCATCATTTCAAAAATCTCCTCCAGTCGGCTGACATGGGTTTTGGTTTCTTCCAGGTGATCACCGATAGCGGTTTTAAGTTCTTCAGAGGTAGCTGATTTCTGCATTTTAGGCAGTGCTTTTACCAGTGCTTTCTCTGCCCAGTAGATATCTTTCAGTTCTTCCATGAACAGTTCATGGAATTTGGAATTACTCATTTGCTCCGCTGAATTGGATTTGCGGGCGGGTTTTCTGTTAGTGGAAGCTGTTTTTGCTGTTGTTTTGGACGTAGGCATAAAACGTAAATTTAGTTGCGTGAGGAAATGTTACTTATCTGGTTTTTGTCTCTGAAATGCTTGTTCAGCCTTTGGGTCTGCCGGTTGCCGGGGGACTTCCCTTTCGGGCAATTCTTCCGGAATAGGCTCAGGCTTGTCTGGAGGTGGCTGCACAGGTGTCGGAGCTTCCCTTCCCGGTTGTTCTCTATCCGGCTTAGGTTCTTCGTCTGGCTGCTTTTGTCTTTCCGGGTTCATAGCTTACAGTTTTATGGGTTAAATAACTATCTAAAAAAAATCAAAGTTCATTCCAAGGCCGCAATATCCGTCGCCCACCCATCCCCGCATTGGCCGCAAACATTGTGCAGCAAAGGGTTTCATTCGTTAACAATAAACGCCAACGGTGCCAGCCGCACGCTGTATTTTGGATTCCCCATCAGCCGTAGAAATAAGTAGCACACTGTGGAAATAGTTGCGCAGCGAGGGTTCCAAAAAAAATACACCGCCCGGTCACCTGTTTTTAATGCATAAAATAGTATCTTGAATTGCTTACACAGTAACCACTATTGAAGAGACCAAATGCATTTTCCAGTATATAAAAAAATACGCATCGGATTTTTCATTGCCTTTACGGTTATTATCGCTGCATCCATCTTTTCCTACCTGGTAGCCAAAAACCTGCTGGACAACGCAGGAAGGCTGAATCACGCCATCGAGGTGTCTAAACGGCTGGAAGTAATCACCCGTCAGTTAAAGGAAGCAGAGGCTGCCATCAGAGGCTATAATCTCACGAAAGACAGCTCTTTCCTGGACCCCAGCATGGAAGAAAGAAGCAAACGCATAGAAAGGGAATACCTGTTGTTACGTAAAATCACCGCTGAAAGCCCCCGGCAACAGAAACACCTGGATACCCTGCGGCAGTTGCTGACCATCAAATACCAGCAGCTGATGACCGGCAGCCAGACAGTGACCGTAGCCCGGCAGGAAAGTTCCGTCAAAGAAGGAGAAAAAGCTGCTGACCGGCTGGACCGCAAAGTGCAGGACATGATCCGCATTGAGGAAAACCAGGTACACGAAAAATCCAAGCTGTTTCATTTCTTCTCCGTATTGTGGGTGCCCGTGATCTTTATCTCTTCTATCGTGGCCATCCTGATAGGCATTTATTCCTATGTGACGCTTACCCGTGAATTCAGGCTACAGCTGCATATCGAGAGCAAAATGAAGTCCTATCAGCGCGATCTTCAGCAAAATATCTCCCTGCTCAATAAAACCAACCAGGAACTGGAACAGTTTGCTTACGTTGCTTCTCATGACCTTCAGGAGCCACTGCGTAAGATATCCACCTTCAGTGACAGGTTGCAGATGAAATACAAAGACCAGCTGCCCCCCGACGCCACCCAGCTGATAGACCGTATGGTATCGGCCGTGTCCCGCATGCGGGTGCTGATCAACGATCTCCTGGTATTTTCCCGGGCAGGGCGCATTACGCCCGAAAGCATTACCCTCGTGGATATGAACGTGCTGCTGCAGGAAGTGCTTACCGACCTTGAAGTAACCCTCGAAGAAAAAAATGTGACCGTCACCTATGACAAACTGCCGGAAATAGAAGGCAGCGATACGTCTTTTCACCAGCTGTTTCAGAACATCCTGGCCAACGCCATCAAGTTCGCCAGCCCCGACAGGCCGCTGGTGATCAGTATACGGCAGCAGGTGCTGACCGGTAAAGAGCTGGGCTTCGTGAAAGAAAACCGGTGGGACACGCTTTTCTGCCGTATCAGTATCGCAGACAATGGTATCGGCTTCGACCCTGCCTTCGCCGAACGTATCTTCCTTATCTTCCAGCGCCTCCATGGCATCAGTGAATACACCGGCACCGGCATCGGTCTGGCGATCTGCAAAAAAATTGTTGACAGTCACAACGGTTTCATCTTTGCCGAAGGCGAACCCGGCCAGGGCGCCACTTTTATCGTTGTCTTACCCATTCTACAGGGCAATAAAAACGAAGGATAATACGATAAATAAAAGATTAGCACTTTTCTTGCGGGACAAAAGTTTAGATAACTTTTGCCACACTTTAACTTATCCAGATGAGCGAACGCCCGATACAAATACTCATGATTGATGATGATGAAGATGATTTTTTCCTGGTAACGGAACTATTGCGCGATATTTCCCCTGGTCAATATGTGTTGGAATGGGCCCCCACCTATCAGAAAGGCATTGAAGCCATTGAACGGAAAACCCATGACATATTCCTGGTGGACTACCGGCTGGGACCGCACACCGGTCTGGATATTCTCCATCATTTTCAGGAAATGCAATATAGCATGCCCGTCATTATGCTTACCGGTAAAGGCGACTATGCCATCGACCAGGAAGCCATGAAAGCCGGCGCCTATGACTACCTGGTAAAAGGTGAAATCACCGCCGACCTCCTTGAGCGCTCTATCCGCTATGCGCTCGACGAATATAAACACCTCCGCACCATCGAAGAGAGCGAGAAAAAATATTTCGGCATCTTTGAAAAAGCCCACGACCTCATTATCCTGGCGGATTGTGATAAAAACATCATTGACGCCAATCCGGCCGCACTGCGGAGATTACAGTACCAGAAAGAAGAAATACTGAAACTGCACCTCCGTGATCTCTTTACCATACCAGAGCAAAGCGAACAATTCCTCAGCAACATCTGTAACGATGGCGTTGCCGGCACACAGGAATACGAATTCAAAACACACGACGGCAAAAAACTATTTGTGCTCATTAATGCCGTCATGCTGGACGAGGCAGAACAAATCTTCCTCTGTGTGATACAAGACATCACAGAGAAAAAAAGAGAAGAACAGGAAAAACAACATCAGGAAAAATTCGTGATCACAGGGCGCATCGCCCGGGTGATTGCCCATGAAGTAAGAAACCCGCTCACCAATATATTACTGGCCGTAAGCCAGTTCAAAGAAGAAGACGATATAGCCGCAAACGATGAATCTGACCTGTACACCGATATCATTGAACGCAACTGCACCCGTATTAACCAGCTGATCACCGAACTGCTGGACAGCACGCGTATGATAGAACTGCACACCGCAGAACATGGCATCAATGAAATGATTGAAAATGCGCTGAAGCTATCACAGGACCGTATGCAGCTGCATGAAATACGGCTCAGTAAACAACTGGTTACCCCTGATATCAAAGTGAACGTTGACGACGAAAAAGTGGTGATCGCCTTTCTGAATATTATCATCAATGCCATCGAGGCCATGGCGCCAGGCAAAGGCATGCTCACAGTTGCCACCCGGCGTAGCCAGGACAAGGCACAGGTACAGATTTCCGATAACGGCATCGGCATCCCGGAAGAAAAGCTGTCACGCCTGTTTGACCCGTTCTATACCAACAAAGCCAAAGGAACAGGGCTGGGGCTTACCAGCACGCAAAATATCCTGCTTAATCACAAAGGGACCATCCATGTAGACAGTGAACAGGGCAAAGGAACGACTTTTACCATCACCTTGCCAGCGGTTTAGTTTCTCCAGACCCGCCGCCTTCGGGATATTTCTTACGTCTGCGCAGTTGCTCTTCGTGCTTACTGAGCGCACCGTCAATCGCTTCTTCCACGGAGTGCGATTCATTCATTTTAATCCTTTTTTTGGTTTCTTCCGCCATTACATGGTAGTATTTGTGGAGAACGTCCAGTTCTTCTTCAGAAAGGTTTTCCACGTCAATAAGGCGGTTACTGGCCAGTTGATGCGCAGCAATCAGTTCATTCAGCTTCAGCTGGATGGATTTGGAGTCTTTGTTTTGTGATTTCTGAATGATAAACACCATCAGGAAAGTAATGATGGTAGTACCGGTATTGATCACTAACTGCCAGGTATCAGAGTAGTGGAACACAGGGCCGGTCACACCCCAGATGATAATAACAGCCAATGCGAGGAAGAAGGCCCAGGCGCTGCCGGTTGCAGCAATAACTTTGGCGGCCATGGTTTCAAAAAATCGGGTACCAGACTGGTTTTCGGATAGTGGTTTCATAGCTGCCTCATTTGTTACAATGAGATGCAGGCAAAAAGTCTGCCTGCATCTCATTTATCTAGTAGTTGATATTCAACAAGCGTAATTTATTGTACAGCGTTTTACGGTCGATGTTTAGCAGCTGTGCTGCTTTGGTTTTATTATATTTTACTTCTTTGAGTACGTTGATGATCTTATTGTATTCTGCCTGGAGCGCCACTGTTTTAAGGTCGTTATCGTTAGCCATGATAGCCAGTTCCCCGCTTACCGGCAGTTCATCCTGCGGTTGGGCAAATGATTCTTTCATTTCCAGCGGCAGGGCCGACATGGTGATTTCCTGCATTTCCGGCGTCAGCAGGCAGGCGCGGCGAATGATATTTTTCAGTTCGCGGATATTGCCCGGCCAGTTGTACTCATGGAAACACTTCCACACTTCCGGAGATATTTTACCACAGGACTTCTCCAGTTCTCTTTCCACCTGTTCAACGAAGGCTGCCACAAACAGCGGCAGGTCTTCCCGGCGTTCACGCAGCGGCGGGATGTAGATGGTAAATTCGTTGAACCGGTGGAAGAGGTCTTCCCGGAATTTTCCGCGTTGTACGGACTCCGACAATTTTTCGTTGGAAGCCACAATGATGCGGACGTCTACCGGTATTTCCTTCAGGCTGCCCACGCGGCGGATCACTTTTTCCTGTAATACGCGGAGCATGGCCACCTGGATATCATAAGAGAGATTGGAAATTTCATCGAGGAAAAGCGTGCCTCCCTGCGCCTGCTCAAAGGCACCGATTTTAGTGCCTATAGCGCCGGTAAAAGCGCCTTTCTCGTGCCCGAACAGCTCACTGGCGGCCAGTTCCTTGGAGAGACTGCCACAGTCCAGTGCCACAAACGGTTGCGAAGAACGTTTACTGTGATGGTGTATCAGGTGGGCCACCGATTCCTTACCGGTACCGGTTTCTCCGAAGATGATCACACTATAGTCGGTAGGCGCCACCAGTTTTATCTGGCGGATCAATTCACGGGCGCCTTCACTTTCGCCATAAACGTATTTATCGTTTTTCTCGTTCTGGTTACGGGACAGGAGCGTTTCGCGGGCTTCTGGCGCACTGCCGGCATCTACCGGCTGCACCGCCATGCGTTCCTGTTCGGACTCCTTATGTGCAAAAGCTTTATGCACCAGGTTTAGTATTTCATCGGGATACAGCGGCTTGGACAAATAATCATACGCGCCATTTTTCACCATTTCCACAGCCACACGCACATCGGTATAGCCGGTGATGATAATGACGATCGTCTGCGGATTGATTTGATGGATGTCCTGCAGCAACTGTGCGCCATCTGTATCTTTCAGCCTGTAATCGCACAATACGAGATCAAATGTTTTCTCTTTCATCATTTTGAGCGCAGCAGCGCCCGTCATGGTGGTGTCTACATTGAACCCATGTTTGCTCAGAAATTTACTGAGGAGCGTACAGATATTGATTTCGTCATCTATAATCAGAATATTTTTCATACTTCTCTAATATGTGGTATTTGTCAACAGCTTACTAAAATTACTAAATAAATCTCAGCTGATAGCCGGCCTGATGTTACCTATTAGCTCATCAACATGTTTTACACTGAAGGGTTTGGCAAGGAAAAAGGTAGCTCCTGCGCTCAGCGCCCTTTGTTTCTCCATACCGTTGTCATATGCACTAATGGTGATAACCGGTAAAGTTGGACATTCTTTTCTAATCTCCGGCAGCGCGTCAAGTCCTGACCCGTCCGGCAGGTGGATATCCAGAAACAGCAGGTCCGGCTGCTGGCTACGCAGGTGTGATAGTCCTTCATTTAGTGCATGGACGTATTGAACCTGATAGCCATGCCTGACGAGGGTCAACTGCAGTAATCGACAAATGTCCGGTTCGTCGTCGATAATCAGGATATTAGGTCCGTTTTTTATTTCATCCGTTGAATCCAATCCGGACCGGTTCACGGGTCTCTTTTTTGGTTGTAACATATTTGTGTTTGTTCCATTGCTCCATCAAAAGACGGGCTATCAGATAGCACACAGTCGACTCAGCGCCCTGGTTTTGATTTACATTGTTACGTTCCAGGCCATCATAGCATCCGTAAGTAAGGGGATTATATACCAACTGTTTCAGATGATTATTCCCCAGGTACCAACTAAACGCGACGCGCATCTTTTCGAAGTACAAATGGTTTTTAGTATTGTTATAAAAGGTGTCCAAAGCCAACATGGTATACGCCACTTCGATGGATTGCTCACCACCGGCTTCACTGGCAGGAGGCGTGTTTTTATGGTACCATGTTTTATTGCTGATGACTTTCATATAGCTATCAGTAAAGGTTTTGCTGCAAAGGAATGCCAGGCTTTCTTCCGCTGTTTTGCGATAGGCCGGGTTCCCTGTTACCTGGAAGGCCATCATCATCGCTTCCGGGATGACGGCATTGCCATAGGTAAGGCTGGATTCAAACCATTTCCAGTTATCATCTGCCTCTGCTATATATTGCTCCTGCAATCTGGAGGCCAGTTTATTCAGCAGTTCTGTCGCCTGTTCGGTTTTCCGGTATTGCAGCGAATAAAACAGTCCTTTCATGGCAAACGCCATGGCCCTCGGGGAAGAGAGGCTGTCAATCCAGCGCAGGCAGGGCCTGAAAAGGGACAACAGTTCCTGTGTCATATCAAAAGACAGCACCTGGTGGCAGGACAGGGCATATCCCAGCGCCCATACCGTACGACCGTTAGCATCTTCAAGGTTTACTTCATCGTTCTGGCTGGTGAAATTGCCGTCTTTATCCACATAGTTCAGGAACCTGCCGGAGGGTTTACGGCAACTTGCTATAAAGCGGATATATTTTCGGATCAGGGAATCCGCGAAACTACTGGGTTTGATCGTAGTGATGTACATGCAGAGCGCAATGAGCGCCCGGGCATTGTCATCGAGGGTATATCCGTGGGCCGGGTCCGGCACATCATGACGGGCAAATTGCAGCATGCCCAGTTCATCCGTCAGACGGTCGATATGGTCCAGATAAGGAGCCGGCAGATTGGGCATGGTCACCTTGTTATCATCCAGCACTTCACTGAACATGGCCATATGGGCAATGGCCACGTTGTCCCAGATGGAACTGCGTGTTTTTTCAATAGCATTGCGGCTCATGCGCTGGCGCAGCTCCGGATTGCCCAGCAGGTTCATGGCGGCAGCCGCCAGCTGGTCTGCGTCGTTAAAATCAATCAGGCAGCCGCAACTTTCGTCCAGCATCTCTCTGGCCTGCACAAAGGCGGTGGAAATAACCGCGCAACCTGCGCTCATAGCGTAGACAAAGGTGCCGCTGACAGCCTGATGCGGGTCTTTGGAGGTAAAAAGGTAAATATCTGTCAGTGATAAATAATCCAGTAAAGTATCCAGCGAGAGATAGGTATTAACAAACCGCACATTGTTTTCCAGATGGTATTCCTTCACCATGTCTTCCAGTTGTTGGCGGTAACGCTCTCCCTCGCGTGCGATGATTACCGGATGGGTTTTACCTAAAATAAGATAGATGGCATCGGGATATGTTTTGACGATCTTCTTCATGGCCCTGATACCCGTTTCCAGCCCCTTATTTTCGCTTAACAGGCCAAAGGTGCTAAGTACCAGTTTGCCTTCCAGGTCATACTGTTTTTTAAGGGCGTTCACATCGTCGATGATGTGTGCATGGGTGCCGTGCGGAATATGAACGATCTTATCTGCCGGCAACTGGTAAACGTCGCGGAGCAGGTTTACCGAGGAGCGGGTCATGGCCGTTACCTTAGTCGCCAGGGCGCCTATAAGGCTTACCACCTTCAGGCATTTCTGGTCGGGGAAAGGCAATACGGTATGAAAACGGACGATAAAAGGCTTGTCCAGCAAGGACAACATGGCCAGCAGATTATGTCCGTATTCTCCGCCATAGAGGCCAAACTCATGCTCAAAGCAGAGCAGGTCTATTTTAGGATTATCATTGACTTGCTGCGCAAAGGCGATGCAGCTGTCAATATTGAAAGGATTTACGGTATAAGTGACCGGTGGCTGTTTGTCTGTCCACGGCTTCCCCGACTCTTCCAATGCACAGATTTCGATATTCAGTTTTCCTGCGAAACTCTTGTCCAGCGCGTTGATCAGATCTTGCGCAAATGTAGCGATGCCGCACTCACGGGGCGGAAAAGATGATACAAAAAGCAAGTTTTTAGTCATTGGTCAAAATTTTAAGGCTTTCATTCACTGTGGACCACTCTGCGTCCGGGATGTAGCTTTTCAAATATCAATCCAATGCCTGCCTGTTGCTTTTTAGCGAATTCATCAAACTAAAACTGTGGAAAATATTCCCCATATGTTTATCGCGGTTTCACGGTGTGGACACGTTTTTTAGTGTAAATCGTACACGTTTAGATTTGATTAACACTTAGTATATTTATTTTTGATTATAATTGTAAAATAACTGTTATTGGCAAAGGGATATTGACCAATGGCGGGCGTTATTATATTAATTGCTTAAAACATTGACTATGGCTGGAAACAAAGGCGAATTGAGAGAAAAAACCGAGGGTAAAACATGAGATAAGTATCAATCAAAAAACAATTAAAAAAACAAAAAATGTATACAATTTTGTTAATTGTCCAAACTTGCTTATTTTTAAATTCGTAACCATATCAGACCAAATTAACCAGAGATTAACACACTCCTATCGACACGTTTTAACAAGTATCGGCGATTTAAACAGGATCAAAATCTATCTATTCATTATAAAAACCTTACCGCGCTTATGCGACATATTGCATGTACCCTCAACGTGGATGGAGTCCCCACTAAAATCAACATCCGGAAAGTAGCCAAAGAAAGAAGATTCCTGGCAATTGTAGATCAGACAGTAACAGAATACATCATTTCTGACGAGACAAACGAAGTGGAATATTATGAAGGACCGAAATTAGACGACTATCTCTTTGAGAAAATAGCTGCTCTTATTAAACAGTATTTTCCCAAAGTAAAAGCCATTGTTAAAGTAGGGGAAGATAATTATGAGGACTATGACGACTACTAGTCGTCAGTCCTTTATCAGATAAACCCTTTTTCAAGAGAGAGGAAGGCTTCAGACGGATGCACCTGCTGCCATAATATCGCATATACGGCCTGCGCCACAGGCATTACCGCCCCTATCTGTTTGTTCATCTCATACATGCATTTGCTGGCGTAGTAACCTTCTGCGATCATATTCAGCTCCAATTGGGCCGCCTTTACGGAATATCCTTTCCCAATCATGTTACCAAAAGTCCGGTTCCTGCTGTGCAGGGAATAACAGGTCACCAGCAGATCGCCCAGGTAGGCGCTGGCGCTGTAATTATGGACCATCGGCTCGCTGCCCCGCTGCGCTGCCTTCTGCGCCTCGTACTGCTCCAGAAAAGCCTGCATCTCCCGGAAACAGTTGGTGATATATACACTCAGAAAATTATCACCATATTCCAGTCCATGTGCAATCCCCGCTCCCAGTGCATAGATGTTTTTCATCACCGCCGCCAGCTGCACGCCAATCATATCTGTATTAACGATCGTCTGCAAATAACTTCCGGTAAATTTATCTGCTATTGCCTGCGCCGCCTCCTGATGAACACCGGAAAAAGTAAGATAGGAGAGCTTTTCATTGGCCACCTCCTCCGCATGACATGGGCCGGTGATGGTAAAATAATGCGCCGGCGGAAGCTGGAAGCGCTCTTCCAGGTATTCATTGATCAACTGGTTGTTGCCAGGCACCAATCCTTTAATGGCCGAAATTACTTTTTTACCTTCCAGCGCTGATGATGGCAACTGGTCCAGCACATCTGTCAGGAAAGCAGAAGGGACCGCCAGCACAATCTCATCACACGCCGCCACAACGGCATTTACATCACTGCTGAGCGACAACAGGCTGGTATCAAAGTATACAGAAGTCAGGTAATGTTTGTTATGATGACGCTGTTGCATATGCCGGATCGTCTCTTCATTACGGATCCACCAGTGGATATGCTGTCCATTATCTGTCAGTATTTTTGCCAATGCAGTAGCCCAACTGCCACTGCCGATTATACCAATGCGATTCTCCTTGCTCACAATGCTAATTTTACGCAAGATAGGAAATCCGGCACGCAAAGAGGCAAAGCAGACCTATTTAGTAAGAACGCAGAGAGGGCGAAGACCAACTGTGGTCCCCGCCCTCTCTGCGTTCTTATTATCTAAAAAAGCTTTAGCGCTTTTGCGCGATTATTTATTCTGTCCTTCGAAAAGCTTGTCTTTAGCCACCACTTTCACTTTTTTACCGTTGTTGAGGGTACGGGAAACCGCGCTGTAAGGGGCGCTGATCACCTGGTCTCCTTCCTGTAAGCCTGCCAGTACCTGGATATAGGAATCGTCCTGTACACCGGTTTTTACGGGGACCATTTTCACGGAGTTGTCTTTCTGCAATACAAACACCACTTCATTCATTTCCGCCTTGCTTTTGGCGTCGTCTTTTTTCTTATCTCCGCTGTTGCTCTTGGTGGAATCCGCATCGCGGGTAGTAACGGCATTGATGGGTATTGCCAGTACGTTGTTTTCGTGACGGGTCTGTATATCCACGCTGGCGCTCATGCCCGGGCGGAAAGGAAATGCTTTGTGACGGGCGTTGGTCAGCAGGTCTGCATAGGATTCCGGCAGAATGCGGATATGCACAATGTAGCTGGTCACCTGTTCTGCGGAAGACGCTGTGGTAGCGGTAGCAGTGGCGGCGCCTTTGCTGGAGCTGGCGATTTGTGTCACCACCCCTTTGAAACGGCGGCCATTGTAGGCATCAACCTCAATGAGGGCGGTATCTCCGTATTTCACTTTGGGGATATCATTTTCTCCAACGTCCACCTGTACTTCCATACGGCTCAGGTCCGCGATGCGCAGCATTTCTGTACCGGTCATCTGGGCGGTACCTACCACGCGTTCGCCTTTCTTTACGTTGAGCAGGGAAACGATACCGTTCATGGGAGCGGTAATAGTGGTACGGCCAAGGTTTTTATTGGCTTCTTTCAGGTTGGCCTGTGCGCTTTGCACGCCAAATTTGCTGCTGTTGATTTGCTGTGCCGCCGCGTTATAGTCGGCCTGGGAAGCGAGGTAAGTTGCTTCGCTGGTTTCAAATTCAGAGCGGGAAATTACCTTCTGGGAAAGCAGTTCTTTGTTACGAAGATAAGCGGCCTTGTTTTGGTCCAGGCGGGCTTTGTAGGAATTGAGCGCAGCAGCGGTATTGGCCAGCTGTGCCTGTGACTGGCTTACAGAAGCCATGGCTTTGTCCACCATGGAGCCATAAATATCTCCGTAAATACGGGCCAGTACCTGGCCTTTGGTCACAGTGTCTCCTTCGAGCACCGTCAGCTCTGTAATCTCACCGGATACGTCGGAGCTTACTTTTACTTCAATTTCGGGATAAATTTTTCCGCTGGCAGTCACTACCTCGATGATATTCTTTTTTTCCGCCTTGTCTGCGGCCACGTTCAGCAGTTCTTCCTTACCAATAACACCCGAAGCCTTTAAAACAATGAGCAAAATAACAAGTAAACCTAAGCCCGTGAGCCAAAAAAGGGTCTTTTTCTTCTTCATAAAGCAGTTTATTACCTGGCGTCCTACAGGGATATTCTCTGGTCCCGGTAAAATTCCAGCAATTTCATTTTGAAAATATAGTCGTACTGTGCCGAGACTTTATCAATCTGGGCTTTGAACAATCTGGTTTGCGTTGTGATATAATCAATGGTGTTCATTAATCCGATGTTGAACCGTTTGGTGGCAAAGTCGTACGCTTTCTGGGCTGCCATTACCCCGGTGGTGGAAGCGTTGTATTTCTGCAGGGCGGCCACTGCATTGGCATGGGCGGTATAGATGTCCTGCCGCAGTTTCTGATTGTCCAGGTCGCGGGTCAGCTCCATGTTGTACACATTGACCTTTGCTTTGGAAACAGCGGTCCGTTGCTGGTAACCATTAAAGAGCGGAATCCTCAGGCTCAGCCCTATATTTTTACCAAAGGTGTTGTCCAGCTGTTTGTTGAAAGGTATCAGTTTTCCGTCTATTCCATAGAAGTTATTGGCATAGCTGGTGGAAAGCCCCCCTACCAGGGACAAGGAGGGGAATAACTGTCCCACTGCGGAACGGTAAGATCTGTAGGCCCCTTTGATCCTGAGCTCATCGGACTTCACCAGCGGATAAGTTGTCAGCGCCGCGCTATACACCATTTCCGGGGCCATTTCAGCCAGCGGGGTGATAGGCAGGGATGATATGTTCTCCGGGATTTCCGGTACGAAAGGTATCTCAAAACTCAGGTTCAGATAGGCCTTCATTTGCAGGATAGCCAAAATTACATCGTTCTGGGCGGTCACCAGGTTGGTGCTGTCCTGCGCCAGTTGCGCCTCCAGGTCGGCCTGGTTGCTTTCCGGAACAGAACCGGCGATCACCAGCTTTTTGGTATTGTTGAGGTTAGACAGTGTCTGGTTCACCTGTACTTCATTCACCTTTACCTGTTCGTTTTTCAGCAGGATCTGCAGAAAAGCAGTGGCAACGTTAAAAGCGAGATCATTACGGGCTTTTTGCAGCAGGAAACCATTGGACGCCACATCATACCTGTTGGCGGCAATCAGGTTTTGTTTAGAGAACCAGTTGAACAGATCGCCGCTCATATTGAGCTGGCCGCTGGCATTAAAAATAGACTGGTTAATATAAGCGTTGTCCTGAATGCTCGCGATACGACCATCGGAATACCCTGCGTTAACATTGCCGTTAAAGTTGGGGATCATACTGAGACGGCTTTGCTGCAGAGTAAGTTCTGCCAGCCGTTTTTGCACCTCCTGTTGTTTTACAGTGATGCTGTTTTCCATAGCATAATCCACACAACGTTTCAAACTCCACGTATCCTGCGCCACAGCCGGGGTTATGTTAGCAAAGAAGCAGAAGAGCAGGAAAAAACCTGCGATTTGGGATATTCTCATAACATGCCAAAAATATAATAAATGTAAGGATAGTTTTCCTCGCTTCTTGATAGAAGGCAAAATTTTGTTAGGTATGGTGTCATACCTTACGCCATGCGTATACAACATAGTCTTTTTTTTGGAGATTAATACTGATTAAGAACACCATCTGTGATTATCCCTGTATATGTCCGTCCCGGATCTGAATGATCCGGTTTCCATAGGTTGCATTCAGGTCAGAGTGGGTTACCTGTATGATGGTTATTTTATCCTGTTCATTGAGTTGTTTAAAGAGTTCCATGATAACTTTAGCCTGATCGGAATGGAGGTTGCCGGTAGGTTCATCTGCCAGTATCACCCGGGGCTCCGCCACAATGGCACGGGCTATTCCCACCAGCTGTTGCTGCCCGCCGGAAAGCTGATTAGGGAAAAGGTCTTTCTTGGCAACCATATTAAAACGGTCCAGCACGTCGGCTACTTTGCTTTTCCTTTCGGAGCTGGAGAGGCTTTTATATAACAGCGGGGTCTCAATGTTTTCATAAACAGTCAGCTCATCGATCAGATGGTATGCCTGAAACACAAACCCGATGGCACCGCGGTGCAACTGCGTCCGCTTTTTTTCGTTCATTTTATCCACCCGTTCTCCCTGAAAGAGATATTGTCCGGCAGAAGGTTCTTCCAGCAGCCCCAGAATATGCAGCAGTGTTGACTTACCGGATCCGGAAGGTCCCATAATGGACACAAATTCACCCTCTTCAATAGTCAGGTCTATATCTTTCAGGATCTCGTTTTTACCAAATCCTACCGGGTAATGCTTGGATATTTTCTGCAGTTGTATCATGATAGTTTTTTTGAATTTTGGACTTGCTTACAATTTTCCGGTAAAGCAATATAAGTTCATTTCACCGGATCTTTTTATTCAGTTTTTAAAGTGTTGACCGGGTTACTGAGGGCTGCCCGCACTGTCTTCAGGCTCATCGCAGTCAAAGCCAAGATGGCCATGATCACTCCTCCTGCGGCAAACACCCACCAGGAAAGACCAGTGCGGTAGGCGAAAGTCTGCAACCACCGGTCCATGGCCCACCAGGACACGGGTATTGCCAGTAAGAACGCTACCAGTACCGGCTTCATAAAATCAGTGGTCAACATGCCGACCACCTGCCAGACCGTTGCTCCCAGCACTTTACGGATACCTATTTCTTTTGTACGCTGGTCTGTCATGAAAATAACCAGCCCCAATAATCCGACGATACTGATGAAAATAGCCAGGCCGGCACACCAGTTCAGCAGATTGCCCATCTGCTGCTCTTTCCGGTACAGGTTTTCCACGGTTTTATCCAGGAATTCATAACTGAATTCCTCCCTCGGGTATATTTCTTTCCATACTTTTTCCATGCCGGCGAAGGCATTTTTCCAAACCACCCCGCCTTCCCCCGCATTACGCAACCGCACATGCAGGGTCCGGTGGCTTCTCAATGCATCGCTGCCGATAGCCACTGCGGGGATCTCGCGGCGCATACTGCCCACGTTAAAGTTGCCCACCACTCCTACTACCGGATGCCCTTCTACCAGCTGACCGATGGCATCCTGCGGGCGTTTAAACCCAAAAGCCCTGACAGCGGTTTCATTCAGCAGCCATTCCCGTACTGAGTCGGAGGTAACAATGTTCCGGCCAGCCAGCAACCGAAGGTTGTATACCGGCAAATAAGCACTGTCGCCATAACGCACGTCCACCACCTTTTCTATTTCCTGCCGGCCATTATTGTATTTCATGGAGATAGTCATCCAGCCGCTCATTACAGGTGTTCGTCCTGAAAGGCTCACCCTGTCCACTTCAGGCAGGGTGGCAATCCTGCTCTCCAGCAGCCTGCGCCTGGACGGGTCAGGATCGAGCCTCGGCGTGGTAATGGTAAGGATGGCGTCTTTCCTGAATCCCAGATCTTTATTCAAGGAAAAGTGAATTTGTTTACTGACCACCAACGTGGCGATAACAAAAAACTGCGCTATGGTGAACTGCACCGCGGTCAGCGTCTGACGCACCCATACCTTTCCGCCCTTATGGCCTGTATTGGACTTTAACACGGCCACTGGCTGAAACCGCGCCAGCACATAAGCCGGATAAATACCGGCGGCCAGCGCCACCACTACCGCCAGCGTAAACAGGAACATCAACACCGGCGCAGTGTACAGCTGCGCTACAGGCAGGTCTTCCGGCAGAAAGGCATGAAAGCTGATGATCAGCAACGGCGCCATTAATAAGGAAAGCATCGCCGCCAACAACGTCAGGACCATCGTTTCCCCAAGGAACTGCCTGATCAGCTGCCGGGTAGTTCCCCCGATTGCTTTACGGATACCGGTTTCTTTTGCCCTGCGGGATGCCTGAGCTGTGGTCAGGTTCACAAAGTTGATGACCGCCAGTCCCAATAAAGCCACGGCCACCCAGGTCAGTATATTCAGCTGCTTCCTGTCCGCAGTACGGCGATAAGCCTGAAAGTCCGTGTTAAAATGCAGATCACTCAGTGGCTGCAGTGACAAAACCGTTTTAGAATCCTTTGTGTTGTGTGGCTCGACATAGCTTTTCAATACGGCTGCCGCGTCCTCCGGCCTGGCGAACGGCCTGAGCTTCACCAGCAGTTGTGTGGAAGAACTGGTGCTCGACCAGTCCTGGTCAAGATAAATCTGTTTAAAGCTGCTGTTACTCTCCAGGGTAGACATCGAGATCATCTCCCCAAACCAGAAGTCGGTGGTGTGGGACAGGTCTTTCACAACACCGGTTACAGTAACCCTGATACTATCATCGTAAAGCACCTGTTTTCCCAATACCTGGTCCACCGGCAGACCGGGAAAATACAAACGGGCACGTTCTCTGGTCAGTACCACCGAAAGCGGCTGAGATAATGCCGTGGCGGCATTCCCGCCCAACCACTCATACCCCAGCAAATCCATATAGTTCCTGTCAGCGAAAATGACATCTTCCTTATTAGGAAAGTCCTTTCCATCAACCGTAATACGATCAGTCGTATTGTTAATAAAAAAATGAACGGCCTTTTCTATCTGCGGTATGTTCGTTTCTGCCACAGCTATAACGGGAACGGTTACACCGCTGTTTTTTACGCTGTCGCCGGAGAAGCTGATCGTGGAAACGATCCTGTAAACATCGTTTCCACGGGGTACGGCCTTATTAAAACCCGACTCATAAAACACTACCAGGTATACCACCAGTGCTGCGCTGATACCGGTCACCAGTCCCAGGATATTCAGCAGGGAGAAGACTTTATTGCGCCATATATTTCTGACTGCTACAAGCAAATAGTTTCTAAACATAATTTTCTTTTTATTCCGATCTGAGACTCTTCACCGGGTTCATAGTCGCCGTTTTCACGGACTGCAGGCTGACCGTCAGCAGAGCTACTAAAATAACCAGTGCACCCGCCATCAGGAAAAGCCAGATGCTCAGCGAAGCATGGTAGGCAAAAGCATTCAGCCAGTTATGACCAACAAACCAGGCTACTGGTATGGCTATCACCAGCGCCATCAGCACCAGTTTGATAAAATCTTTTGATAACATGGCCACCACACTGGTCACCGAAGCGCCCAGCACTTTGCGGATGCCAATCTCCCGTGTCCGTTGTTGCGTAGTGAGTGCCGCCAGCCCCAGTAAACCCAGGCAGGACACCACCATTACCAATGTGGCAAAAGTGCCCAGTACAGCGCCTACCCGATATTCCGACTGGTACATCCGGTTAAAATCATCGTCCAGGAAATGATAATCAAACGGCACTGCGGGCAGTTTTTCTTTCCAGAGCGCCTCTATACTAGCAATCACCTGCCGTTTGTCACTTCCGCCTGTTTTAACGTATATCTCATGGAACCAGTCATACTCCGGGAATATGACAACAGGTTCTATCTTGCTTTTCATGGTAGCAAAGTGAAAATCCCTGATAACCCCCTTTACCGTTCCCACACGACCATTGAGCGCTATTCGCTTACCTACCGCCGCTTCCGGCGCCCAGCCCAGTTTTTTGACCGCTGTTTCATTCAGGAAGAAATGATAGGCCCTTTCTTCTGATTTTTCTTTCAGGACATCCGCTATATCAGCCTGGGTAAGGTCTTCCCCTGCCAACAGGGCGATCCCCATGGTTTTCAGAAAATCTTTTTCAATCGGCAAAGCATTGATGTTCAATTCATAATTCGGTTGTCTGCCTTCGATATTGTTAATGCTGTAGCCCCCTTGAATAAAGACGGGTGATTCCGCAGCGGCCGTTACGTTTGTAACACCGGAGAGCTGCAACAGCTGTCCTTTAAGAGATGCCAGTTGCTGCGCATCCCCTTTAAACCCGCTCAGCACCATCACTTCTGAGCGGTCGAGCCCCAGCTTTTTATGCTGGATATATTGCATTTGACGCTGTACAATGAGGGTACATATGATAAAGAAAACAGAAGCAGCAAACTGGAACACCACCAGTGACTGACGGATACCACGTCCTTTGGGAGTGGCCGCCTGCGAGCCTTTCAGCACCTGCACCGGCCTGAAACCGGAAAGGAACAGGGCCGGATAAATCCCTGTCACAAATGAAACCAGCACGAATACGCCGATGAGTATAAAATAAATCCGGTAACCTCCGGCGCCGCCCATCTGCAGCTGTGTGTCCGCCAGCTGATTAAAAGCCGGCAGCAGCAGCTTCGCCAGCAGCAGCCCCACGCCCATTGCAATACCGGTAAGCAGTGCCGACTCCATCATAAACTGCCAGAAGAGCTGTCCCCGATGCGCCCCCAAGGCCTTGCGTACGCCCACTTCCCGGCTTCTCTCGGTAGACCGCGCAGTGGCCAGGTTCATGAAGTTGACGCAGGCGATGATCAGCAACATGCCGCCTATCAGCGCGAATATATAATTGTAGCGTATGTCCCCTCTTTCTTCCATATCTGCCGCCACTGAATACAGATGGATATCTGAAACACGCTCCGGCACGAAATTCAGGACCGCTCCACCATTACGTTCCTCATCACTGAGTTGTTGTTTGCCGATAGCCGTAAGGCTGGCCTGCAGCGTACTCAATTGGGTCGGGTTTTGTACCTGCACATAGGTGTAGTAGTTGGCTGATCCCCAGTATTCGCGCAATTGCAGCGTACTGTAGCTGGCCACAAAATCAAACTTAAGATGTGTATTGGACGGTGCATCGACAGCCACACCGGTCACCTGGAAAGGACGGTCGCCATTGATCATCAGGGTTTTCCCTACCGGGTCGGTATCACCGAAATATTTTTTCGCCATGGAAGCAGAAATGACCACCATATTAGGCCCATTGAGCACCGTTGCGGCATTACCTGTTTTCAGCGGAAAGGAAAACAGCTGAAAAAATGGTGCATCTGCGTAGATGAAGCGGTTTTCGTTTGCGCTTTTGTCTGCATACCGGATACTCACATTCCGGTGATACACGCGCACCACCTTCTGAACTTCCGGCAAACCTTTGATGGTGGTTGCCAGGATATTCGGCGTCACGGCTGTTTGTACCAGCTTCTCCCCTTTTACGCCGTAATCCAGGCGGATACGGTATATCTCCGATACGTTTTTGTACCACTTGTCGTAAGTCCATTCGTTCTCAAGGTACAGGGACAACAATACAAAACAAGCGATGGCGGTAGCCAGCCCGAAAACGTTGATACCTGCGTATAACTTACGTTTCAGGAGATTTTTGACTGCTATTCTAAAATAGTTTTTCCACATCAGGTATTTGTTTATAATCGCTAATCAACTTTCAAACTGGCTGCCGGGTTAGCCAATGCAGCCCGTATGGTTTGCAGTCCGGTAGTAGCCAGGGCGACCACCACTGCCAGCAGGCAAACGCCTGCAAACATCCACCACCGGATCTCCACATGGAAAGCAAATCCATTCAGCCATCGCTGCATGAGGTACCACGACAGCGGCGTGGCGACCAGTACCGCTATCAGCACCAGTTTCAGGAAATCTCCCGACAACAGCACCACTATGCTGCCCACAGAAGCGCCCAGTACCTTGCGGATGCCTATTTCCCTGCGCCGTTGTGCCACTACCATTACGGCAATAGCAAAAAGCCCCATGCAGGAGATGGAAATGGCGAGTATGGCGCCACTCATAAATATCCTGGAGAAACGGCCCTCCTGGCGGTACAGCCGGTCAACATTCTCATCCAGAAAACTGGGTGTGTTCTTTGCCAACGGGTTAACTTCCTTCCAGATAGCGCTGATATGCGCCATCGTTGCGGCCGGATGGTCAGTATTCACCCTCACGAACAAATAATTCATCCGGGACTGCGCGTCCATTGTCAACATCAGCGGCTCTATTTTTTTGTGCAGGGACTCAAAATGATAATCCTTCATCACACCGATGACGTGATAAACCGGGCCACCAGTATTAATCGTTGCGCCCAGCGGGTCTTTTTCGTTCAGTTGTTTGGCCAGTTGCTCATTGATCACCACCCCGGAGGAATCTGTCCCATACTGGCGGGAAAAGTCCCGGCCGGCTACCATCTTCAACCCCAGCGTCTTCACATAATCATAGTCCACCACCATGCACTGCGTGCTGATATGGCCCCCTTTGTGGTCAAAACCACGTGTCCAGTTACCCGAAGATCCGTCCATTCCAATGCCCAGGTTCAGTATACTGCCGGAAACGCTTACTACCGAAGGCTCCGTGGCCAGCCGGTTACCGAAAGCGGTGCGGGATTGCAACGGGGCATTATCTGCCGGGATACTGATGACCTGCGTGGTATTGTAACCTAACGGTGTGGCATGTATGAAATTAATCTGCTGCCAGATAATGGCCGTACAGCTGATTAAGACCGCCGCTACCATGAACTGGAAAACTATCAGGCCGTTCCGCACGCCACTGCTGCGGTTTAAGTTCAGTTTACCTTTCAGCACCTGTATAATATTGACCCTGGCTATTTTCCAGGCAGGGTAACCACCCGCCAGCAGTGTTACAAGGAAGAAACCCAGCGCCGTACCCAGTACTATCCAGCCGTTGCGGAAAAGCTGAAAACTCAGCTGATGCCGGAAGGTGGCATTGTAGTAAGGCAGGAGCAGCACGGCCAGTAACAGGCTCACTATCAGAGATACCAAACAAAGAAGAAAGGCCTCACTCCAAAATTGCAGCATCAGCTGCCTGTCCATGGCACCCAGTGCCTTTCGCAGCCCGATCTCACTGCCACGGGTAAACGATCTGGCGATGGACAGGTTAATAAAATTCACACAGGCAATGCCTATGATCAGGCAGGCCAGCATCAGCATCATCCATGGATAAAAAGGACGCAACCCGCTGCCAAATGAACTATAGGGGGAAAGGTGTATATCTTTCAGCGCAATGGTATTTATGCGCAACAACTCTCCGTCTTTATCGGGTACGCCATCCATGCTTTTCAGGCTGTTGATAAGGTCCGCCAAATACTTATGTGTAATAGGGACCAGGCTTTTGCCAAAGGCCGCGGCACTGACAGAAGGTGCTACTTCTACCATTAACGGATAACTGGAAACATTCCAGTTGTCCCGGATATTGCTGTAATCTTCCACATTCTCAAAGCGGACCAGTGCTTCAAAGGTGATGCTGGAGTTGTCGGGTATATTGTCCGTCACTGCGGAAACAACGAAGGGTTTCCAACGATCGCCGATTTTGACTTCCAGCGCTTTTCCTACGGGGTTCTCTTCGTTGAACAGCGCTTTTGCTGAGTTTTGTGTCAGTACCAGCTGATCGAGGTTTCCCAGGGCTGTTTGTTTGTTGCCCTGCTGTAGGGGAAAAGAAAACATCTCCAGAAAAGGGGCATCTACCATTTCCACGTCCAGGTAAATATTTTTGTCCTTATACCGCACAGGCATATCCCCGCCACCGATGCGGGAAACGTGCTTTACCCCCGGCACTTCCTTTTGCAATACGCCGGCCATCGGTTCTGAGAAGCTCTTGTTGACCCGTATGCCTTTACCGGTATTGTCCTGCCGGTACAACTGGTACACGTGGTCCTTATTTTCCTGGAAATTGTCATAGGACCATTCATGGTAAGCAGTAAGGGATAGCAGCAGTGCCGCGCAGATGGCGATACTCATGCCAGCCATATTGACCGTAGCAAATACCTTCTGTTTCCATAAGTTTCTCCACGCAATCTTAAGGTAGCTTGTAAACATGGGACATCATCTGTTTTAAAAAATTATAAAATAAAACAGGGCGCGTAGAAACACACTCTGATTTGCTGTTCACTTGTTATTCTCTTTATAATAATTTTAGTCATTCCTTAATACATCCACCGGGTTAGACGACGCTGCGCGCCATGTCTGGGAGATGATCGCCAGCAGCGCTATACACAACAATACTGCAAAACTTCCTGCCAGTGTAAAGAACCCGATACTAACACGGTTGGCAAATATGCGCAGGAACAGCTGACTGCCCAGATATCCCAGCGGTAAAGCGATCAGGCCTGCCAGTAAAATCAACCGGAGATAATTGCGGGACAGCAACAGTACCAGTCCGGACACTCCGGCGCCCATCACCTTACGTACCCCAATCTCCCGGCGACGGGTAAACGTAGTATAAGACACCACGCCCAGCAGCCCCAGCGCAGCAATAACTGTAATCATCAATACCAGTATTGCCACTGCGGACACAGGTTCTTTTCCGCTCGTTTTCTCATGCAGCAAATCATTCATCCACTCAGCCGAAAACGTCTCTCCCGGGTGCATTTCCAGCCAGGCCGCTTTAATACCGGCCATCAGTGTTTCTTTATCTTTCGTATTTACCAGTATCTGCAGTTGTTTGAACTCGCCTGGCACAAACCTTATCGCCATTGGAAATATCGGTGCCTCTATAGGTTGATAATTAAAATCTTTTATTACACCGATAATGCTGACCATCGAGGAGTCAGAGAGCCATATCGTCTTGCCAATGGCGTCTGACGGTGATTTGAGGTTCAGGGACTTTACCATTTGTTCATTGACAATAATGTATTGCTCATGCTCCCTTGACATGGTGGCCGGAAAGTTAGATCCTGCCAGCAGCTTCAGCTGCATAATTTTCAGGAAGTCGGCATCGCCCGCATAGTAGCCAATTTGCATACGGTTGCCATTCGTTTCTGTCTTCACCTGCAAAAAACCACTATGACGCGGAACGCCCAGCACGCCGGAACTGGCAGTGATCGCCTCTACGCCTTTCACCTGCATCATGCGGTCTTTCATCAGTTGGAAGTCAGCATCTGCCAGGGGAACATCCAAAATATTATCCCTGGAGAATCCCATGTTAAAATCCTCTTTATAGGCAAACTGCCGGTATACGGTCACAAAAAAGATAATAGCCGTAAGCGATAACGTGAACTGTATCACGATAAGGGTCTTGCGCAAGCCCAGCCCGCCGAATAATTTGATGTCCACCATATTGCGCAGTACTTTGGCCGGCTGAAAGGAAGACAGGGCCCAGGCCGGGATAATACCCGCCAGGATGCCCGTCAGCAGGCTGAAGACCAGGAACCATCCAAACAGCGCAAAGTCGACCGGTTCGCCGGAAAGGAAACCGATACCGACAGAAGTGTAGTTTTCTGCGAGTATCAGTAGCAGTACCGCCAGTACCAGCGAGAGCATGCACATCACAACAGATTCGGTAATAAACTGCATAAACACCTGCCAGCGCAATGCCCCGTTTACCTTGCGAACACCCACTTCCCGTGCCCGTTGCAGGGAACGTACTATAGAAAGGTTGGTATAATTAAAACAAGCGCATATCAACAGCCCCAGCGCAACGGCTATTTCCGCCAGCACCTTGCCCCATGGCGGAGCATTGCCAATATCGTTATATAATTCATTTGAAGGCGAAATGCTGCCAAGAGACTGCTGTTCCAGCCTGATACTGCCGATGCCTTTGGCCGCGGGCTGGTAAAACCGTTGGGAGATAAACGTCAAAGCCGTAGCCAATGAAGATTTGCTGACATCGGGTTTGAGCTTCACATAAGTATACCCGTCCTGCACCTGGTTCCAGTCCGTCAGCCGGCCCGGCAATATGCCCTGCTGTTCCAGTGCCGGTACAGATGACAACGAAGCATAAGCGTCATAATCGATATGGCTCAGACCTGGAGAAGGCGCCATAATACCGGTAACAATATAATCCCCCAGCCGCTCAAAATGCACCACCTTGCCCATGGCAGGCGTGTTTCCGAATATCCTGCCGGCCGTTGCTTCACTCAATACAATGCTGTTGGGCGCAGATAAAGCCGTAGCCGGATCTCCGATCTTCAGCCTGAAACCGAACACATGAAAGAAAGAGGGCTCTGTAAAAGTGCCCTGCACCGGCAATTTCTTTTTCCCCTCCAACACAGTGCCGGATAATACACTATACAAACGCACTACCTCTTCCGCAATAGCATAGTCCTGCCGCAATACCGTTGCCAGGGGCAACGGTGAACTGGCCATGTGATAATGTTTCCCTTCCTGCGTGGTGGCCTGGGAAGTAATGCGCCAGGTGCGGGAAGCAGCAGGATGGAACTTATCGTAGCTGAAATTCTTTTTGGTGGACTTCAACACCATCAAACATACCGTCATGCTTAATGCAAGACCGGCAATATTGATAAAGGCAAACAACCTTTGCCGGCGCAGGTTCCTGAATGCTATTTGTATATAACGGAGAAACATATACGTTAAATTATTCAGTCCTCAATGATTTTACCGGATTCATGAGCGCAGCCTTTACAGACTGAATACTCACGGTAAACAGGGCGATCAGGATAACAATAAGAGCGGTAAGGGCAAACATCCACCAGTACAGGTGTATCCTGAAAGCAAAATGATGCAGCCATTGCTCCATACAGAACCAGGCTACCGGCACGCCAATAACAATACCCGCCAGCACCTGTTTCAGGAAATCCTGCGATAGCAGCGCAGAGACATGTACCACCGACGCCCCCAGTACTTTACGGATGCCTATTTCTTTGGTGCGTTGCCGGGCTATCAGCATAGACAGCCCCAGCAAACCGATACAGGCAATAAACACAGCCAGGCTGGCGAAAATGCCGAAGATCTGTCCCATGGCTCGCTCACTGGTGTATTGCGACTGCAGGTCCTGTTGTACAAAAGAATAGTTGAGAGGGTTATCAGGAACCAGCTTATTCCATACCTTCTCAACACTTGCCAGCTGGGCAAGATGGTTCCCCCGCGCAAGCCTGACAGTCAGCACTTGTGCATCCTGCGGCCTTATCTGATATATCACGGGGTCAATCTGGTAATGAAGGGAACGGAAGTTAAAATCTTCTGTGACGCCGATGATCCTTCCTTGTTTAACCAAATGGCCCGGCCGCCACTCAATACGTTTGCCGATAGGGTCTGTCAACCCCAATCTCCTGACAGCGGCCCGGTTGACAATAAAAGCGTCAGTAGAATCTGTGGCCATCGCAGGATCAAAATCCCTGCCGGCGATCAGCCTGATGCCGGTGGTCTTCAGCAGGTCATGATCTCCGTTGATTACACTGGCTACAAAAGCTTCTTTGTCTGAGCCGCCCGCCATGCCTATAGGGCAATCCACCTGAATACCTGTGCCTATCAGGAAGTTGCTCAGTGATGCCTGCTGCACACCGGGCAACTCCTTCAATGCCTCTTTCAGCAGTTGCGCCCTGGACACCGTATCAAGACCATCGACGTATATATTGACCAAGTGTTCTTTATCAAAACCAAGATTTTTTTGTTGCCAGAAACGTAGCTGTGTATACACTACGGTGGTGGCAATGATCAATATCACAGCTATCGCAAATTGCGATACTACGAGCGCCCGGCGGACGAACGACCTGGTGGCCGCCGCCATAAACCGCCCCTTTAATACCCTGACGGGCATCAATCCCGACAGGTATAAGGCAGGATAACTGCCTGCCAGCAAGCCTACTATAGCTGCCAGCCCCAGCAACCCACCGTAAATAAAACTGTTTGTGGAAGTAAATAACCGCAGGGATTTTCCGGTAATACCGTTGAATAACGGCAGGAAAATCAATACCAGTATCAACGCGGCTACGAGCGACAAAAAGCTGATCAGGACTGACTCTGCCAAAAACTGGAACGCAAGATGTTGCCTTTCTGCTCCCAGCACTTTGCGCAATCCCACTTCCTTTGCCCTTTCATGGCCCCGCGCGGTAGTCAGGTTCATGAAATTGATACAGGCTATTAATACAATAAATACAGCGATAGCGACGTAGAGACGGATTGCCATCATATTGTCGGTTCCCCCCTTGTCACCTTCCGGACGTAAATGAACGTGCTGTAGAGGCTGTAGCTCCAGGGAAAAATGAACGTCGTACTTTTCGATAATACGGCCGATGTGTAGTTTAACAAAGTCTTTCAGCAACGGCTCCATTTTTTTAGGGTCGGTGCCGTCGGCCAGTTGTACATAGGTTACGTTACTACTGAACATGAACCATAGCTTTTCCCATGTTTTATGCCGGCTCATAAGGGTGGAAAAAGACTGAATGATATCCATCCGGAGATCTGTATTGGCCGGCATATCCTGTGCTACGCCGGTAACAGTACAGGTATAGTTATTGTCTACTTTAAGCGTTTTGCCGATAGGCGATTGCTGACCAAAATATCTTTTAGCAGCACTGGCGGTGAGTACTACTGTATAGGGGTCTTTCAGCGCAGTGGCAGGATCACCCTCCAGCAGCGGAAAATCAAACATCTGAAAAAAAGAGGCATCGGCATAACCGGAATGTTCTTCCAGTATCTTCTTGTCTCCCTGGGTAAACAACGTAGTGTTGGAAGTGAATATCCTGACAGCATCCCTGATGCCGCTGATCTCCTTTTTAAGCGCCGGGCCAACGGGAAACTGGATTGACGCCCCGTAGTCCATGGTGCCATTGGCCGTATTAGTTTCTATCTTGGTAAGGCGGTAAATGTTATCCGCTTTGTGATGGAACCGGTCAAAGCTCAGCTCGTCCCGTACATACAGCACGATGATGATACAACAGGCCATTCCCACTGCCAACCCACAAATGTTGATGGCAGTGAGAAATTTATGCCGTTGTAAATGACGAATGGCGATCTTGAAATAGTTCCGGAACATAATGCGGTAATTTTAGAATGGCGGAAGAAAAAAATCACACGTGAAACTGTTCCTTTATATTCTCAGTCACTACCCGTCCGTCAAATAAATTGATGATACGGTGTGCGAACCCGGCATCGTAAGGTGAGTGAGTCACCATGATCAGCGTAGTACCGGCATTATTGAGTTCCTGCAACAGCTTCATCACTTCTTCGCCGTTGGAGGAATCGAGGTTACCGGTGGGCTCATCCGCGAGGATCAGATTGGGTTTGGCCACTACGGCGCGGGCGATGGCCACACGCTGTTGCTGGCCACCAGACAGCTGTTGCGGGAAGTGGTTACGGCGATGCATAATATTCATCCGCTCCAGCACCTCTTCTACTTTCTGTTTTCTTTCTGCCGGCGCCACTTTCAGGTATAACAATGGCAACTCTACATTTTCATAAACCGTCAGTTCATCAATCAGGTTGAAGCTTTGGAACACGAATCCTATAGAGCCTTTGCGCAGCTGTGCACGTTGGCGCTCGCTCATTCTCGCCACTTCTTTTCCCCAGAAATGATACTCACCGTCACTGGGATTGTCCAGTAACCCAAGTATGTTCAACAAGGTTGATTTACCACAACCAGACGGCCCCATGATGGCCACAAACTCTCCGTCCTGCACTTCCATGTTGATCCCATTGAGTGCGGTTGTTTCCACTTCTTCTGTTGTGAACAGCTTTTGTAAGTTAACGGTACGTATCATATCGTTTGATTGTCTTTAATGAATGATGGTTTTTACATTAGTTTATATAAAAATGGATGATCGCTAGAAAGCCAGTACGTCTTTGTTGCCAAAGTTCTCGTAGGAAGAGGTGATCACCTGGTCACCCGGCTGTAGCCCTTCCAGTACTTCAAAATACAAAGGATTTTTTCTTCCAAGGGAGATATTACGCTTAACCGCCTTTTTCCCGCTGCGGTCCACCACATATACCCAGTTGCCGCCGGTGTCGGAAAAGAATCCGCCAAGGGGCAATAACAGCGCTTCCTGTGATTTGCCCAGTACCAGCCGGATGGGGGTGGACTGACCACGGCGGATGCCTTCAGGTGTTTGTTTTTCAAAATTCATATCTGCCTGAAAACGACCGCTTTTAACTTCGGGATATACTTTCGTCACCACCATGTCGTATGATTTGCCGTCAAACTCAAAGGTGGCTTTTAACCCTGCGAATACCTGTGATACGTAGTGTTCGTCAATATCTGCGCGCAACTTAAAACCGTTTAGATCGTCAATCTGGCCGATATTCTGGCCGGCGGTAATGCTGGAGCCAACCTCTACATCAATGGAAGATAACTGGCCAGACACCGGGGCCCGTACGATCAGGCTGTTGAGGTTTTGTTTCATCAGCTCCAGGTTACGCTGTGTGCGGGACAACGTTCCTTCCAGTTGTGAAATCTGCTGCCGGGCGTTATCACGCTGATAGGCCTGGGATTGCAACTGGATCTCACGCTGGCGCTTAAGACCTTCCAGCTCTATCTTGTTTTTGTTGAATTCCTGGCGGGCGACGATCTTTTCGTCTACCAGCTGCTTATTGCGGTCATAAAGGTCCTGCGCGGCATCGATCTTGGCATCAATGTCCGAAATGGTCTGCTGCATCACGAAGTCCTGCTGACGGATATTCAGACGGGTATTCTGCAATTCGTTCCGTAAACGGTAGATCTCTGTTTCATGGTTCACAAATTCCATCATCATATGTTGGTTGTCCAGCTTCAGGATGGAATCCCCTTCTTTTACCATGCTGCCGCCTTCCAGGTACTTACGGCTTACATAACCGCCCTCGATGGCGTCAAGACGGATGGTTTTCAAAGGCATCACCACAGCGGTAACAGCGATATATACATCGAATGTCCCTTTCTTGACAGCGGAGATGGTGATTTTGTCCTTCTCCACGTTCAGTGTGGCCCGGTGGTCCGCAAAGATCAGTGTGTATATTAACAACAGCGCTACCAGACCGCCTCCGCTGATCATCAGGATGCGTTTTTTATTCCAGAACTTCTTTTCTATTTTTCTGTCCATGTTAATTACCAAAAAGTTTGTGCCCATGGAATTCCAATCCATATGCCAAAGGACAAAACACCCTGCCAACAAGCATCATAGCGGATAACCGTACTTAAAAAATGTCCTGTGGCGGACAACCGGTGTTCATAAACGGACACTTTTCGGAAAGCGGGAAATAAAGCGCTTTTGTAAAAAATCTTTCTGTAATATTGTTGCATTCACCTTTTACCCATGACCACCATGCAACCCGGAAAAATTCTGATCGTTGACGACGATGTTGATGTATTGCGCGCAGCCCGTCTGCTGCTGAAACGGCACTTTGAACAGGTGGATTTTGAAAAAAATCCGCAAAAGATACCTTATCTGGTCACCAACTTCGACTACGATGTTATCCTGCTGGATATGAACTTCACCCGTGACCTGAGCAGCGGCAAGGAAGGGTTTGAATGGCTGGACCGTATCCTCGACATCAAGCCGGATACCGCAGTAGTACTGTTTACCGCCTACGGCGATGTGGAAATGGCGGTAAGGGCCATTAAATCCGGTGCAGTGGACTTTGTGCTCAAACCATGGGAAAATGAAAAACTGCTGGCCACCATACAATCAGCCTATAACAAACGCGCGGCCAAGCTGGACAAGCCGCCGGTAGTACATAATACCGGCAACCTGATAGTTGGCAACAGCCCCGCTATGCAGGCCGTGTTTGACACCGTTTCACGGGTGGCCGCCACCGATGCCAACGTGCTCATTCTCGGTGAAAACGGCACCGGCAAAGACATGCTGGCCAGGCATATCCACCAGCAGTCACACCGCAGCAGCAAACCGATCGTCAGCGTTGACCTCGGCGCTATCAGCGAAACACTCTTCGAAAGCGAACTTTTCGGACATGTGAAAGGCGCCTTCACCGACGCCCGCGAAGACAGGGCCGGCCGCTTCGAAGAAGCCTCCGGCGGCACTATCTTCCTCGATGAAATCGGCAATATATCCATCCCCTTTCAGGCCAAACTACTGACCGTACTGCAAAACAGATCAGTGACAAAAGTAGGGTCCAATAAGAGTATACCCATCGACGTTAGACTGATCTGCGCCACCAACCGCAATATCCAGCAACAGGCCGCCCAGCACCTCTTCCGCCAGGACCTGCTGTACCGCATCAATACCATCGAAATACACCTGCCTCCCCTGCGCGAACGCCAGGAAGATATCGTGCCGCTGGCAGAACATTTCCTGCAACTGTACCGCGAAAGGTACAAGCGCCAGGTCAACAGCCTGCATGAATCACTCATTCAGCAACTGGAAAAATATGAATGGCCCGGTAACATCCGCGAATTGCAACACGCCATAGAAAGAGCCGTTATCCTCTCACAGGGCAAAACACTTCAGGCCAAAGACGTGTTCGTGAAAAACAACAACACACAGGACCCGCAGATGGACACCGGCTACAACCTGGAAGAAATGGAACGCACCATCATCACCCAGGCCATGAAGAAGTGCAACGGAAATATCACCGAAGCCGCTAAAGAACTGGGCCTCAGCAGGGCGGCGCTTTACAGAAGGCTTGAGAAATACAATATTTAGTTCCCGTTTGCAGGGCCCGCCCCGGCAAACTACTCTACCATGAACCGTTTCAGCGTCAATATCATCCTTCGCATACTGCTGCTCACCATCTCACTGGCCGCTGCGGTATGGCTGTATATGCGCGGCATGACACCGCTGGCAGTCCTTACCATCCCTTTGATACTGCTGCAGATTTACGGCATCTACTATTACCTCAACAGGATCAATCGAAAACTCACCCTGTTCCTCGAGTCTATCCGGTATGAAGATTTCTCTATCCGCTTCAGCGCTGATAACCAACTCGGCAAAAGCTTCCGTATGCTCAATCATCAGTTCAACGAAGTACTGGAAGCCTTCCGCCAGACCCGCGCTGAAAAAGAAGCCAATCTCAAATACATCGATACCATTATCCAGCATATCAGCATCGGCGTGTTTTCTTTTGATGCCGAAGGACGGATAGAACTGATCAACCCCGCAGCCTTCCGCCTGCTTGGCATCTATCGACTGCGCAATATTTCGGAACTGAAACCGGTACATCCCGGTCTCGCTGAACTATTGACAGAGCTGTCTTCCGGCAACAAAATCCTGTACGCCACCCGCCAGGAACAACAGCTGTCCATCCAGGCCGCTACCGTGCGCTTGCAGGGACGTCTCATCAAACTGATATCTATTCAGAACATCCACTCGGAACTACAGAAAAAAGAGCTGGAAGCCTGGCAGAACCTGACCAAAATACTGCGACATGAGATCATGAACTCCGTCACCCCCATTGTGTCGCTCATTGGCACCATGAAAGAAATCGTGGATCTCGATATTGCTCCCACCGCCGGTAACGGAGAAGGTATTGATGACCTCCGGGAGGCCCTGCTGACAGTGGAAAGCCGCAGTAAAGGCATCATGAACTTTGTAAACGCCTACCGCGATTACACCACCCTTCCGCAGCCACAATTCACGCAGGTCAACATCAAATCGCTCGTATCTACCGTGAGCAGCCTTTTCCAGGCCGACATGAAACAGGCCGACATTCATTTTCAACTCGAAGTGGACGCGGAAAACGTGGAGATACATGCCGATATATCCCAGTTGCAGATGGTATTGATCAACCTGGTAAAAAATGCTATGGACGCACTGGAACAGACAGACAATGCCAGTATCCACATGAAAGTGTACCTCAACAACGTACAACAGGTATGCATTGAAATCACCGACAACGGCCCCGGTATTGACACCGAAGCGATGAACAAAATTTTTATTCCTTTCTTCACAACCAAAAAAACCGGTTCAGGCATCGGCCTCAGTCTGTCTCAACAGATCATTCAAATGCATGGCGGTCAGTTGAAGGTGTTAAGTCCCGGAAATAACGGAAACGGGTCTACGTTTCTTATTCTGCTGAATACCTGATGTTTGTGCAAAAAGTTTGTTATCTTGTAATAACAACCTGCACAACTCATGAACAAATCCGGATGGTTAGCGCTGTATTTCCTGACTTTGTTTGCCGATCTCGTATTGATCAGCCTGAACATGGACAGTCTTCGGTTTGCTACAAAGCCCCTGCTGGTTCCCTTGTTGGCCGTTTACTTTTTGACAGCCGGTGAAGCTATGCCGGCCAAACAAAAAGCCTGGATGTATGGCGCCATGCTGTCGTGCTTACTGGGAGATGTACTGCTGATGTTTGACCACCTGTTCTTATCCGGACTTGGCTGTTTCCTTGTCGGCCATATTTTTTACATCATTTTTTTCCTGACGATCCGATATTCCAACCCACCCGTACCCTTTTGCAAATATCACTGGGTATTTCTGAATGCCGCGGCAGTCATCGGTTATATCCTTTTCCTCATCCCTCACCTCGGTAATATGCTCATCCCGGTGATCATTTATTCGCTGGTGATCTCCATCATGCTGCAAAGCGTGATACATGCCTTCCATTTCCGCTATCAGCGGATGGCCTGGTATTGTGTAGGTGGCGCAGTGCTGTTTGTTCTGTCTGATTCGCTCATTGCCCTGAACCGGTTTTACCATCCCCTGCCGGCAGGCGGACAACTGGTCATGCTAACCTATGGACTGGCGCAGGCCGGACTGGTTTATGGCGCCGTACAGTATTACCGCCGCTGACAAAAATCACCGGTATTGGTAACAAAAAAGCGGTAATTTCGTAGCCTATGCAGCAAACAGATTTTCTTGTCATCGGTTCCGGGATTGCAGGTTTGACCTATGCACTCAAAGTATCTCAGCAATGCCCTGATAAAACGATCACCATTATCACAAAAAGCCGTGAAGATGAGACCAACACCAAGTATGCACAGGGCGGCGTGGCGGTGGTCAATGATTTGGAAAACGACAGCTTTGAAAAACATATAGAAGATACCCTGATCGCAGGTGACGGGCTTTGCAACGAACGTACCGTGGAAATCGTTGTCACGGAAGGCCCGGAAAGAGTGAATGAAATCATTGAATGGGGCGCTAACTTCGACAAAAAACCCGATGGTGATTTTTCTCTCGGCCGTGAAGGCGGGCACTCCGTTTTCAGGGTGATCCATCATAAAGATATTACCGGTAAAGAGATTGAACGCGCATTGCTGGAAGCTATTCACCGCCGTCCCAATATTAAACTGGTCACCCACTGCTTTGTGGTAGACCTGATCACCCAGCACCACCTGGGCTATCTGGTCACCAAATCCACGCCGGATATCGAGTGTTATGGGGTCTATGTACTCAACCTCAACAATAAAAAAATAGAAACCATACTGGCAAAAGTTACCCTGCTGGCCACCGGTGGCAACGGGCAGGTATACCGTAGTACCACCAACCCTACCATCGCCACAGGCGACGGCGTGGCCATGGTGTACCGCGCCAAAGGCCGTATCGAGAACATGGAATTTATCCAGTTCCATCCTACGGCTTTTTATCAGCCGGGTGTCAACCCTTCTTTCCTGATCACGGAAGCTGTACGGGGTGATGGTGGTATTCTCCGTAATATCCACGGCGAAGATTTCATGCACAAGTACGATTCCCGCCTGTCACTGGCGCCTCGTGATATCGTGGCCCGCGCCATCGACAGTGAAATGAAGATCACCGGTACCGAGCATGTGTATCTCGACTGCCGGCATATGGACATCGAAAAGTTCATTCATCATTTTCCCAATATTTACGAGACCTGCAAAGCTGCCGGCATCGACGTACAAAAACAGATGATTCCGGTAGAACCTGCGGCACACTACAGCTGCGGCGGTATCAAAACCAACGAGTGGGGCCAGACCTCCATCCGGAACCTGTATGCCTGCGGCGAATGCGCCAGCACCGGCCTGCATGGCGCCAACCGCCTCGCCTCCAACTCCCTGCTGGAAGCCATGGTGTTCGCCCATCGCTGCTTCATGGACGCTACCAGCAAAATAGATACCCTGGAATACCGGGACAATGTGCCGGACTGGGACGCACGCGGTACTACCGCCCCCCGGGAAATGATCCTTATTACCCAAAGTCTCAAAGAACTGAAACAGATCATGAGCGACTATGTGGGCATTGTACGTACCAACGAACGTTTGGCCCGCGCCCTGCGCCGCCTGGATATGCTGCATGAAGAAACGGAAGCACTCTACGAGAAAACGGAAGTGTCGCCTCAATTGTGCGAACTGCGTAACCTGATCACGGCCGCATACCTGATCGTAAAAGGCGCGTCCTTCCGCAAAGAAAGCAGAGGCCTGCATTACAATACAGACTATCCATACAAATGTGAACTGGTACAAAATATTGTCTTGTAAGCCAACCAACTGGTTTTCATTACCTTTGCGGGGTATTCAAGTTTAGATAGAGAGGAATATGTACTATTTGCTTCTTGTATTTTGTTACGGTATTTCCTTCTTGCCATTCCCGGTACTCTACTTCATCAGTGATATACTGTATACACTGGTGTATCATGTATTTGGCTACCGGAAGCAAGTAGTGCTGGCCAATATGAAACAGGCGTTTCCCGACAAGTCGCCGGAAGAAATCAAACTGCTGGCTAAAAAATACTACCGCAACCTTACCGATATGATGGTGGAAACCATCAAACTGCTCACCATGAGCAAAGCACAGCTGCAAAAGCGCTTCGTATGCGATCTGACGGTACTGCATGAACTGTATGCCAAAGGAAAAAGCTGTCAGCTGCACCTGGGGCATAATTTCAACTGGGAATGGGCCAACCTCTTCTGTATGCAGGGCGTATCCTTCCCCTTTCTGGTGGTATATATGCCGCTCAGCAGCAAACCGGCCGACCGCATGTTCCGCCATTTCCGGGAGAAATTCGGGTCCATCCTTATCCCCGCCAATGATATGGCCAACAGCATGAAGCCATGGCTTGACAAACAATACCTGATTGCACTGGTGGCTGATCAGAACCCCGGTAATCCGAAGAGCTGCCTTTGGTATCCGTTCCTCAACAAGATGACGCCTTTCTACAAAGGCCCTGAAATGGCAGCCCGTAGAAACGATATCCCCGTGGTGTTTGTGGATATCCGCAAAACCAAGCGCGGTTATTATCACGCTACCCTGAAGCTGATGTTTGAAGAGCCGCAAAAGGAACCCGTTGGGAAAATCACCGAAACCTTTGTGCGGTTCCTGGAGAATAATATTCATGAACAACCCGAAGTGTGGGTATGGAGCCACAGAAGATGGAAACATCAATACCCTGGCACCACTGAAACAAGCGTATAAATGAAAAGGCCTGAGCAGTAGCTCAGGCCTTTTCATTTATACGCTCACCCGTTATCATCCGGGTATTTTCAGTTTCTGTCCGGGGAAGATCAGGTTGGGGTCTTTGATCTGATCTTTGTTTGCTTCGAAGATGTCTTTCCAGGAAACGCCGGGATAGTTCTTCGCAATTTTACTCAGACTATCGCCGGATTTTACTTCATAGACCTGTTCACCACCGCCACCATCGGCAACAGCGATATTCATTACTACATCAGCAGAACGCATTTCGGGGTCCAGCTTTTCGTAGGTGCTCCACAGTTGGTCTTTCACCGCTGCAGTGGCCTCTCCGTCGATGTACAGTACATTGTCCTGTTCCCTTACCTGTAAATTGGTAACGCCGGCGCTGTTGGCCTGGCTGATCAGTTCCTGGTATTTATCCTGTAAGCTCATGACAGTAATTTTTTAAAGGGTTATTTCAATTTAAGATTGTTGTTGACTTTCTTAGGCTTTGATTCCTGGGCCGTCTGAATAATTTTACGCAGATCGCTTTTTTTAGCTTCTCCAGTCAGGGTTACTTCACCATTGGCCACGGTAACGGTTACTGTAGAAAATCCGCCTGCGGCATAAGCAGAATCAAGGGTTTTCTTCAGCACGTCGTCGGGGTTAATGGTAACCGGAGCCGGGGCTGGTTCCGGCGCTTTCACCGTGATATTGTTAGTAACAGATTTTACACCGGAAACACCTTTTAAGGCTTCTTCCGCTGCTGCTTTGGCGGCATCGTCTGTTACTTCGCCGTTCAGCGTTACCACACCGCCTTTCACTTCAGCAGTGATACCGGGAATAGTGCTCAGTTTTTCATTAACGGCCTGCTGGATCTTGCTGTCCGAAGGCTTACAGGCGAAGAAGAAGACGCCCATCACCATCAAAAGGGCGAGTGCTAAGGATTTTCTATTCATGGTTAGAAAGTTTTAGTCCCAGAAGATAACAAATAACGTGCTAATAGAAAATTTTTTCTCGTTTAACTTATTGTTAATCAATCAGAAATTGATACAACTATAACGACTGTGTGAAAGAAAGCCCCTGTAAATAAAGGATTTGGGAGAAATATGGCTGCAGTGGTATATATTATTTTATTTATCTATATAAAACAGGCAGGCCGCAAAGGAATCCCTTGCGGCCTGCTGATATTTGATATACTGTAATGGGAAAATGCTTAGTTGAGCACATTTTTTTCCTGCACTACCTCCAGTCCTTTTTCATCTTTCATTTTGGCAAAACCACCATCTACATTACGCAGGTTGTGGATACCTTCTCTCTTCAGGATAGAGCAGGCAATAATGCTGCGGTAACCGCCCTGGCAGTGGACATACAGGTTCTGATGTTCTTCCAGGCCGGCGAGGTTGGCAGGGTCCATCATATCACCCAGCGGCAGGCTGAGGGCATTTTTAATATGTCCGTTGGCGTATTCTACCGGTTTGCGCACGTCCACGATCACGAGGTTTTCATCATGCGGAACGTCCATCGCCAGTTCATCTGCTTCTACGGTGATGATCATGTCTCTTTCTTCACCGGCTGCTTCCCATGCAGGGAAACCACCTTCGAGGTAACCGTTCACGTTTTCGAAACCTACACGCGCCATTCTTACCACTGTTTCTTCCTCTTTACCGGGTGTGGTGACCAGGATAATTTCCTGATCAAAAGGCAACAGGCTGCCGGCCCATTCTGCGAAACGGCCTTCCAGGCCGATGCTGATGGATTCTGGCACAAAACCGTCGCCGAATTCAGCAGCCGGACGGGTATCGAGGATCAGGGCACCGGCCTTGCTCTTTTCTTTGAAAGCAGCCACAGAAAGCGGTTGCAGCGCTTTTGCCATCACAGCCTGCAGGGCATCGTAACCTTCCTTATTGATTTTTGCGTTGATCGGGAAATAAGATGGTGGTGTAGCTAAACCACTGGTCACCTCCTGGATGAACTGGGCCTTGTCAGTCGCCAGCAGCGCATAGTTAGTGCTTTTCTCTTCTCCGATGGTACTGTAGGTGTTCGGACCGAGGTTTTTACCACAGGCTGATCCGGGGCCATGCGCCGGATATACGATCACGTTATCAGGCAGCGTCTTGATCCTGCTATTCAGTGATTCAAACAGATAACCTGCCAGCTCTTCCTTGGTAAGATTGCCGCTGAACAGATCAGGACGGCCTACATCGCCTACGAACAGGGTATCACCGGTGAAAACGGCATGCGGCGCCTTATTAGCGTCCAGCAGCAGGTAACAGGTCGATTCCAGTGTATGGCCAGGGGTATGCAACACTTTAATGGTCACATCACCAATGGCAAATTCTTCGTTATCTTTTGCCACGTACGCATCGAAGCCGGTTTCAGCGTCCGGGCCAAACACGATCTGTGCGCCGGTGGCTTTTGCCAGTTCCAGATGGCCCGACACGAAGTCAGCGTGGAAGTGTGTTTCAAAAATGTACTTGATGGCAGCATTACGCTCTCTGGCAAGGTCCAGGTATACATCGATATCCCTCAGCGGATCTATCACCACGGCCACTCCCCCTGATTCAATGAAGTATGCCGCTTCTGACAGGCAATTGGTGTATAATTGTTTTACGTACATGGATTGGCTTTTTGAATTGTTGGTTTTTGTAATCCTACAAATTTACAAATAAATCACCCCTCGCACGTATGGATAAAATCTATACTAAAATAAAAAAGTAGCCTCGCGGCTACTTTTTCAATAATTCAATTCCGTATTTAAAAATGGCTAATATGCATTAACCAACCAGTTCTTCCACAAATTTTGCCACCTCAGCAATACGCTGCTTGTTGATGGTGTAGTGGATGAACTTACCATCTCTTTCTGTAATTACAATACCAGCCCGTCTTAATATGGCCAGATGCTGCGATGCTACCGATTGTTCCAAACGCAATTTTACATATATCTCTGTCACAGTCATTTTCTTATGGTCCTCCAACAGCTTAATCATCTGCTGGCGCAACTTATGGTTGATAGCACGCAAAACCATAGCGGCCTTTTTAACGGCAATGTAATCCAATTTGATCTGGTCTTTTTCATTGTTACCTCTAGAAATAATAAGAGTATTAGAAGAGGTAGTTAATAATGTTTTTTCCATCGCATAATAGTTTTTAAAAAATGATGAAATGAAAGGGATCAACGGACAGTAATCGCAAAACAGTTAGACAACAAATGCGGTTATCGATTTATACAAAAATATAATATCTGTCACAATAAAAAAAATTTCTATACCTTATTTTATCATATATAACCCGGCGATATGTGCAAATTAGATGTAATTTGACAATATCATGACAAATAATACGAAAGTGTTAGGGTTTTTGGGGGAAATAAAAGCCTTTTAGATAAAATGGGCTGAAATAAGCGAGGTCAGCAAAGGATTTTTGAAGGAATAATTTTTCTGCCAGTGGCGCCATATGCGCAGCACTCATTTCATGGGGAACAAAAACGGCATTATCGATGGAAGGCTGCATGGCAGCCCATTTGGCACTGCCATTGCCAAAAAAATATATCTTTTGCTGCGACAGCCAGGCATCCATTGAGCCCGGCTCCAGTATCAGCGCCTGCGGCTCCAGCACCGGCTGCAACGAGGCATCATAAATAGCGGTGAACACTTCCTGCCGGCGTGCGTCCAGCATAGGGCAATACCAGGCATTATCATCCTGCACGGCATCTTTGGCGCCCTGCGCCATCATCTGCAACGTGGAAACGGCCAACAACGGCTTATTCCAGGCATAACACAGACCTTTGGCGGTAGCCACGCCTACACGTAAACCCGTATAAGATCCCGGCCCCGCGCTCACCGCCACCGCATCCAGCTCTGCAGCGGTAACGCCCTGCTCACGCAATACCTGCTGCACATACAACACCATCGCAGCGGCATGGTCCTGCTGCTGCTCGTTAACAAGCGTCTGTAATGCTTTACCATCGCGTGCCAGGCTCACCGAACCGGTGGTAGTGGCTGTATCTATGCTCAGTATTAATGCCATTGTTATATCGCCTCGTATTCTGTTTGTAATAATGCAGCTACCTCGTAACGGTCATCACCGGTAGCATCGTGTACTGCTTTCAGTACTTCATACACATGTTTCACGCCTATACGCTCACACCACTCAAAAGGCCCAAACGGATAATTGGTGCCCAGCTTCATCGAGGTATCAATATCCGCGCGGGAAGCAGTGCCTTCCTGGGCTGTCAGGTACGCTTCATTAATGATCATGCATACCACCCTTGGCGTCACCATCCCTCTAGCATCCGCCACCAGCGTGTATTCCCAGTGGAGCTGGTACATGATGTCTGCCAACACCTCCTGCTGCCCGTCGTCCATCAGCGTCACTTCCAGCAACGGCAGACTGATAAATCCCGGCAGGAAATTACATCCCATAATATTGAAACCCTGCTCAAACGCATAATCACTCATCACCTGGGACAAGGATGTTTTCACAATCCCCGCAAGCACCGGCACCCCCGGATTACGCGCATATACCGCTGCATGGTCCGGCCGGTCATCGAAAATAAGATCTATCACCAGGTCAAACGCTTTCACAGACAATACTTCTTCCAGACTGGTTCTCCATTGCACCTGATGCCGGGAAAGATCTCTCTGCTGTAATTCATCATACCGCTGCGCATCTGCTATTACGAGGATATTCATGCGTTAAATTTCGGCAAACCTAAGAAAAAAATCCCTTTATCTTCCTGTTAAACCCACCTCCTGCCGGGCAACAGCCGATGCCGGCACCACTTATTTATTTATTTTCGTTATATGGAAAAGCAAATCATCAATACCAATCAGGCGCCCGCTCCTATCGGGCCATACAACCAGGCTGTAAAAGCTGGTAATATTCTCTATGTGTCCGGTCAGATTCCTCTTGACCCCACCACCGGCGAGCTGGTAAAATCAGGCATCACCGATGAAGCCCACATGGCCATGAAAAATCTGCAGGCAGTACTGAAAGAAGCCGGTCTGACTTTCGACGCCGTGGTGAAAACCACCATCTTCCTGACAGACATGAACGATTTCCCTAAAGTAAATGAAGTGTACGGCAGCTACTTCACCGGCAACTATCCTGCCCGCGAAACCGTACAGGTGGCCGGTTTGCCCAAGGGAGTGAATGTGGAAATATCGGTGATAGCACATAGCTAAACCTGTGACGCTCTAAAGAGAGATCACAAAAAAAAGACATGTCCGCGGACATGTCTTTTTTTTTACGCTAGTATTTTTCCTGGCTGCCGGATGAATCAACTTTCTCCGGTTTGGGGGTGCTGTTGCCGAACAAGGTAGCGGCCAGTCTTGTGTCGTGACCATAAACGTCGTCGCGGAAGTTCAGTTTTCCTTTGCTGTCCACGAAGGCGGTGAAGTAAACGATAAACACCGGCACCTTGTCTTTCACGGTGACAAACTTCTCTTTATTGGCATTCAGCGCATCATCGATCTTCTTCTCAGTCCAGCTGGAATCTTTGCGGAGCAGCCATTCCGCCAGATGTTTCGGCTCGGCTATACGAATACAGCCATGGCTGAAGGAACGTTTATTCTCCCCGAAAAGATAGCGTGCAGGCGTATCATGCAGGTAGATGTTATACTCGTTGGGGAACAGGAATTTCACCTTGCCCAGTGAGTTCCTGCCACCAGGCCGTTGCCTCACGATATAGGGGAAATTACCACCGGAATATTTGCTGAAATTGATGGACCCTGGCGGTATCACTTTGCCGCTTGCCCCTACTATCTCCATGTTCTGACGGGCCAGGTAGCCGCTGCCGCTGCGTTTAAGGCCCGGCAACACCTCTTTGGCCAGAATGCCCGGAGGCACGTTCCAGTATGGGCTGAACACCACATAACGCAGGTCTTTGGAGAACACCACCGTATTGGCTCCCGGTTTGCCAACAACCACATTGCAGCTCCAGTCCAGTTTCCCTTTATCATACACATACATGGTAAAGGCCGGGATATTCACCAGGATATAGTCTGTGGCAGGTTCCAGCGGTACCCAGCGGGAACGTTCCATGTTCACCAGTATCTGACGGATACGTTGTTGCAATGGCACATTCAGGGCGTCTACCGTGGTTTGTTTGATGATACCGTCTACTTTCTGGCCCATGCGGGCCTGATAGGAACGCACCGCGCTGTCCAGTTCCGGTGTAAAGCGGCTGCTGCTGTCATTAACAGCCAGGTCGCCCAGTGCTGCCAGCCTGCTTTTTACAGCAACGACCACCCGGGAAGAATCTCCTTTTTTGAACGTCGCTTTCTGGGCGATATGAACGGAGTCCCATTTCGTAGAGGCTTCCAGGTTAGCCAGCTTTTTCAGCTCGTTGCGCAATAGTTTGTATTGGCGGTTCACCGGTTCGTCTTCTTCAAAAGCATTGGATTTCTTGCGGACCACGGAGTCCAGCAGGCTTTCCATATCTATTTTTTTCCGGGGGATGAACCATTCGAGGTCTTTGGCCGAATCAGCGGTGAGGCCGCCCCATACTTTATTGCCGTAGGCAAAGAACTGGGCGGTCAGCAGTACTTCCAGCTGTGGGCGGGCCGTGTCAGCGATGCGTAGTCCGGCGTCGCTTTGCAGCAGGCTATCGGTCAGCTGTTGCAACTGCGGATTGATCAGGCTGCTGTCTTTAATACCATAGGAGGCATCATTTTTCATCATGTTGATGAAGTTGGCCGCCTGCTCTGTCAGCGAGTCTTTGTTGATCCAGGCATAGTGGTACCCCCGCTTCTGATAGAAATTACGGATGTATTCATCATACTGGTCAAAGTTGGTATTCCCTGCCAGGAATTTATTGAGCAGGTTACTGTCCAGCGTCTCTTCAATATACGCCTCTTTGGTATAATGTGTAGTATCTCTGATTTTCAACCTCTTGCGAAAGCCACCGTTTTGTTGGCAGGCAACGAGGATGATCAGGGCCAATAAAGAGAGGGTCGTGTAAAAACGTACGGTCATAAGAGTAATGGATGTGATTAAGAAACAAGAACAAACATGACAACAAACAGTATGGGATTAGCTACTGCTTTATCGCATAAATGTATGAAATATATACAGTTTGAAGGAGGATTTGGGATTTAACAAATGAAAATAAAAATTTGAAAATTTGGATATTGAAAGTTATTTCAGGTCTCCAAATTTTCAAATCTTCAAATAGTTTTATAGTTTGATTTCTTCATCATTAGCGTCGAAGAAACGGTATTCAGTGAGGTGGTAGTTGGTATCTGCTTTGAGTTTGATCCACTTTTTGTATTGGAAATACCATCTCCATTGTTTGGAGGTAAGGAAGCCTTTTGTCAGGTAAGCGTACAGGATCGGGTGTACGCGGATGGTCAGTCCTTTGTGTTGGTGGTTCAGGAGATATTGCAGGTTTTTCTCGATATCTTCCAGTATCAGCATAGAAGCGCCGATTTTACCGGTACCGCGGCAGGTGGGGCAATCTTCGGCCACCGAAATGGTGATTTCCGGTTTTACGCGCTGGCGGGTGATTTGCATCAGCCCGAATTTGGAGATAGGCAGAATGGTATGTTTGGCCCTGTCCTGTGCCATGAATTTCTCCATGGCTTCGAAAACGGTCTTTTTGTTTTCCGGCAGTTTCATATCGATAAAGTCGATGATGATAATGCCGCCAAGGTCACGCAGCCGGAGCTGACGGGCAATTTCTGCAGCAGCTTCCAGGTTGGACGCGAGGGCGTTTTGTTCCTGGTTGTTGCTCGAGCTTTTATAACCGCTGTTAACGTCTATTACATGCAGGGCTTCCGTTGCTTCAATGATGAGGTACACGCCGCTGTCGAGGTTGACGGTTTTCCCGAAGGAAGCCTTTACCTGGCGGGTGATACCAAAGTTGTCGAAGATGGGTGAGCCGTTATTGTAGTAGTTAACGATGTCCTGCTTTTCCGGAGCGATCTTCTGGATATACGTTTTGGTATCTGTATAGATATTTTTATCGTTGATCACGATCCGGTTGAAGCTCTCGTTGAGCAGGTCACGAAGGATACTGGTGGTTTTGGTTTGCTCGCTCAGGATTTTCTGGGGAGCCTGGGCGCCGTTCAGGTTGGACTGGATATTTTTCCAGGTTTGAACGAGCGTGGTCAGATCTTCGTGCAGTTCAGCTGTCTTCTTTCCTTCCGCGGCGGTCCGTACAATCACGCCGAAATTAGGCGGTTTGATGGCTTCCACGATTTTCTGCAATCTTTTTCTTTCTTCGGAAGAGTGGATTTTTTTAGAAACCGCTACAATATCGTTAAAGGGAGTTAACACGATGAATCTTCCGGGAAGAGAAATTTCACAACTCAGGCGGGGGCCTTTGGAAGAAATGGGTTCTTTCAGGATCTGTACGAGGATGTTGGGTTTACCGCCGAGTACGTCAGTGATTTTTCCTGTTTTAACTATTTCCGGTTCATTTTTAAACTTAGTGAAATCAAATCCTTCAGGTGTTTTATCGCTGATGGCAGTTGCAGTAAATTTAAGAATGGAACGGATATAGGGGCTGAGATCCGTATAATGTAAAAAGGCATCCTTCTCGAAGCCTACGTCCACAAATGCAGCATTTAAGCCGGGTATCAGCTTTTTCACTTTGCCCAGGTATAAATCGCCTACTGCAAAGTTAGGGTTGCCGCTTTCGTGATGCAGTTCCACTAACTTTTTATCTTCCAGTAACGCAATTTCCACACCTGTGGGAGCCGCATTTATAATAAGTTCCTTGTTCAAGCGTCCAAAATTTTAACCTTTAAAACTTCACCTTTTATGCTATGCACACAGCTATGTAAGAACAGCTTACTGCATACCAAACAATAGCTCACTATAAAGTTAGCATATTCTTCACCGATGTGATGATGGATTGCTTAAGGGTTCAGCGATCACTGCAGGCAACGTCCGGGGATCTGGTTGCGGGATCTATGGAAACAACCTGCATGACTCAGGCAATTTAAGATTAAATGCCAGAATCATGCAGGGTATATGAAAATTTTTTATCCGACCACCGCGCCGGGAAATACCTGGTTAGTATAAATGGCGGGAAACTGGAGTAATTATTTCTTCTTACTTTTATGCCGGTTCTTTCTCAGTCTTTTTTTACGCTTGTGAGTGGCAATTTTATGTCTTTTTCTTTTCTTACCGCAAGGCATACGCTTATACGTTTTTAAATGATGGAAAAAATAAAATATTATTGAATGCTCTTAATATAGCTGTCTACTTCTTTTTTCAACTCCGGATCGGTCATGGCCTGTTTGCTTTTTTCAAACAGCTCAATCGCTTTCTGTTTGTTGCCTTTACTTCTGTAGGATTCTGCCAGCACAAACAGTACTTTGGCATTGTCCGGGTGTTTCTGCATCACGCCTTCGAGTCTTTCGATAGCTTTATCATACTGGCCTGATGTAATGGCCAGGTTCGCTAAAGTAACCTGTGCGTCGATATTATCAGGATTTTTGGCTACGACTTCCTTCAATTTGGCAACTCCCTTCATCGGTTCGCCGGTGTTCATATACACCATGGCCTGTGATATCTTCAGGGTGTCGTTGGCCGGGTTCAGCTGAATCGCCTGTTCAAACAGTGCGCTAGCTTGGTCGGCTTCCCATTTTGCAATTCGTGGATCCTGAGCATGTTGCAGGTGAGCCAGAAACAAATTGGCTGCAAAGGTGAGGCTTTTTTCGGAATTTTCCAACTTAGCGGCTTCGCCAAGATAATGAGCCGCTACAGGAAGCTGGTTGAGGCTGTCCCAGGTATTATACAACTGTTTGTACGCGGCTATTTGCTGGGCTTTCACGTCCCCGCGTACAACGTTGGTCTCAATCGTGTTGATTAATAATAATTTTTCAGCAGGAATCTTCCCTTTCGCCGTTTCCAGTAGTTCGGAAAAGGCAATAGGCTCTACACCCTGACCGCCCTGCATAGGAGCGGCAGTTGACATAGCTTGCTTATCTGACCGGGGTACAGTACGGCCAAAAGCATATAAAACCACCAATAGTGCTACAGCTGCACCAACCAGGAGAACTTGTGACTTTCGCATCGCCTAAAGATTAGGCTGCAAAACTAAGAACTTTTAAGCTTCTTTACCTCAGCAACAAATTCTTTAGATGGCTTGAACGCCGGAATAAAATGCTCCGGAATCTCCACCGCTACGTTCTTCTTGATGTTGCGGCCAATCTTGGCGGCCCTTTTCTTTGTGATAAAACTGCCAAACCCACGGATGTAGATGTGTTCACCGTTGGCAAGAGCTTCTTTCACCTCTTTAAACATAGCCTCCAGTGTGACTAAAACATCTACTTTGGGGATGCCGGTTTTTTCAGCAATGTTGTTTATTAAATCAGCTTTTCTCATATGAAAGCGAGAGGATTACTTTACTCTCAAAGTTAATTTAAAAATTTTAATTGCTGAATTTTAAGCAAATAAATTTTATCATTTTTTCTTATACCTGTATTGATGATAATTTACATTTATTTGCAGGCCCGGAAACGGTATCTGGTGTACCTCCATAGGGTTTTAGGACAGCTTTTACCATATCAATTTACTAAATAATTTTATTAAAATAATATATAAATGGCCGATTCCCGACTTTTTTTTACAGAAAAATTATTGGAGTGGAACCAGCTCAGCAACACCCGTACCATGCCCTGGAAGGGTGAAAAAGACCCCTACCGGATATGGCTGTCCGAAATTATCCTCCAGCAAACCCGCGTGGAACAAGGATTACCCTACTACCAGAAATTTATTGAACACTATCCCACCGCCACCAAACTGGCTCAGGCCCCGGAAGAGGAAGTATTCCGGCTCTGGCAAGGCCTCGGGTACTATGCCCGCTGCAAAAACATGCTGGCCGCCGCCCGCGAAATTGCCACTACCTATAAAGGCAAATTTCCCGGTACCTACGACCAGATCAAGGCCCTGAAAGGAATAGGCGCCTACACCGCCGCGGCTGTCGCCTCCTTCGGCTTCCATCTCCCGTATGCAGTGCTGGACGGCAACGTATACCGTGTCCTCTCCCGCTACTTCGCCATCGACACGCCGATCGACAGCACCGCCGGTAAAAAACAGTTCGGCGACCTGGCGCAGGAACTGCTGCCTGCTGACCAGTCAGCCGCTTATAATCAAAGCATTATGGACTTCGGCGCAGTGGTCTGCAAACCACAACAACCCAACTGCAAAGAATGTCCGCTCAACCGGAAGTGCCTGGCCCGCCAGCATCAACTGGTAGACGTTCTCCCGGTAAAATCCAAAAAACTCCAGATCAAAAAACGTTATTTCAACCACTTCCTCGTGGAATTCAACGACAAAATCTATATCCGGAAAAGGACCGAAAAAGATATCTGGCAAAACCTGCACGAATTTATCCTGATCGAAACGCCGGAGGCGGCAGAGCTCGACGAACTCCGGAAAAATGACACCTTCCGGCAGCTTTTCGGCAAAACACCTTTTACAGTCATTAATGTCTCCGCTCCGCAAAAACAACAACTTACCCATCAAACCATCCACAGCCGCTTCTTTACCCTCGAAATAAAGCAGCCACTGCCAACCGGCGACTACCAGCTCGTTTCCCGCAAAACACTTGATAAATACGCTTTTCCAAAAACCATCACCGCCTTTTTGCAAAGTAAAAAGCTGCAATTGTTCTAATGTTAAACATATTTTAAAAAATTAAAATGCATTATTTGGTTAGATTACAGGAAGTTATAATACATGTGGCCATTCATGCTTAACACGCTGCCAGCAAGAAATTTTTCACCGTCGATTGGAAAAAAATATTAACTTTAAGAAGGTTGTTTATTTATAAAAGAAGAACCTTTTAACAATAGACTAAAAAAACCTACAACTATGAGAGGTGTTAATAAAGTAATTCTGATAGGCAATTTAGGCAGAGACCCGGACGTGCAGTTTCTCGAAGGTAACATCGCAGTAGCGAAGTTTTCCCTGGCCACCACCGAAACTTTTAAAGACAGGGCGGGAAAACTTATTTCTCAAACAGAATGGCATACAGTAGTGCTTTGGCGCGGACTGGCAGAGCTGGCCCAGAAGTACCTGCACAAAGGCAGCCTGGTCTATATTGAAGGACGCCTGCGCACCCGCAGCTGGGAAGACAAGGAAGGCAACAAAAAATTCGCAACTGAAGTTGTAGGAGACAACCTGGTTATGCTGGACAAACGCATGGACCTCAACAGCTCAGACCACCCCATACCTCACCACAGCAGTTCAGGATCTTCAAGCGGAGACAATTTCGCAAACAATCTGGAAATTCCCCCTTCGCTGAACGAGCCCGCAGACGATCTGCCTTTTTAGTCATCTGATAAAATATTAAGTTTCCGAAAGTACGTAATCCCATATAGGGACATTACTTATATTTGCGTGCAAGGAAATGTAGTTGTGTGAATTACCTTTCCTGTTTTTTTGATTGATTACATCAAAGCTAAATATCTTGGAGATCCTCTCGGCAAGCAACATGTCCTGTTTGTTACAAGTAAATACACCTATCGCAACGCCAAACATGGTGGTATTCCTACTTGTCATTTTTGTAATACTGCTGCTTACCTTTATCGTTTCCGGTGCAGAAGTAGCGTTCTTTTCCCTGAACTACAAGGACCTGAACGTGCTCAAAACAAGACAGAACACCTCCGGCAAACTGATTACCAAACTGCTGGAAAAACCAAAATCACTCCTGGCATCCCTTCAGATCGCCGGCATCATCCTCATGATCGCCTTTATCATGATCACCAATTACCTGGTGACACAAATGGAAGACCTGCAAACCCTGCCGGTAGTGTCCTTTGTGGTGAGGATTTCAATGATCTGCCTCATTCTCCTGTTTTTCGGACAAATACTCCCCCGCGTATGGGCAGCCCAGAACAATATCCGCTTTGCTACCTACTTCGCGTGGTTCGTCAGCCTTATTCATGCCACCCTGGAACCTGTCAGCGACTTTTTCGTTGGCATCAGCGGCAGCATTGAAGCCCGCCTGTTTCACCGCGGCGCCGGCCCCGTCAATTACCACGAAATTGATGAAGCCATCGAAATGAGTGTGGACCCCACCGCATCCCAGGAAGAGAAAAATATCCTCAAAGGCATTCTCAAATTCGGCAATATCACCGTTAAACAGATCATGCGCGGCCGCCTCGATGTAAACGGGATAGAATATGACAGCACCTTTGAAGAAGTGATCAAATACGTGGCAGACCTGCATTACTCCCGCCTCCCGGTATACAAGGGCAACCTCGACAGCATCGTGGGCGTCATCCATACCAAAGACCTGCTCCCCCACCTCGATAAAGGGAATAAATTCGACTGGCACGAAGTAATGCGCCAGCCTTTTTTTGTACACGGTCACAAACTGATCGAAGACCTCCTCTCTGAGTTCCAGAGCAGACGCATGCACTTCGCGGTAGTAGTGGACGAATTCGGCGGCACCTCCGGTATCGTTACCCTCGAAGACATCATGGAAGAAGTGATCGGCGATATCAAAGATGAATTCGATGAGGAAGAATTCAACTACAGCAAACTGGACAACTTCACCTACGTTTTTGAAGGAAAAACCATGCTGAACGACGTTTGCCGCATCATGAACATCCCGCCGGAAACCTTCGAATCAGTAAAAGGCGAAAGCGACTCCCTCGGAGGACTCATCCTCGAACTGGCAGGAAAATTTCCGGAGGAAAACAGCGTTATCAATTACAACAACTACGATTTCACTGTACTGGAAGTCACTAAAATGCGCATCCAGAAAGTACAGGTCACCATACGGCCGGACGCCGCCGAAGAAGCGTAATCCAGCCCTGCTAAACGATTTCAGAAAAAATGCCATACTTCAAAGGAAAGGGCGCCGCCCTCCTGTCCCTGCTGATCACTATCCTGGCCGTTGCCTGCAACACGCCGCCCACGCCAAAGCCCAGGGGCTTCTTCCTGATGAAATTCCCGGAAAAAAAATACCGGACCTTTGATGTGCCTGGCTACCCGTATACCTTTGAATATCCGGTATATGCCAACGTGGTAAAAGATACCTCCTTCTTTGGGGAAAAACCTGAAAATCCTTACTGGATCAATATCGATTTCCCCACCCTGAACGGTAAAATATATCTTAGCTATAAAATCATCGGCAAAGGCAACAGCTTCCAGCAACTGGTGGACGATGCCTATAAAATGACCTACAAACACACCTACAAGGCGGAATACATCGACGAAAACAAAATCCATACGCCCAACCATGTTGCCGGCACCTTCTACGAAGTAGGCGGCAATGCGGCCTCTGCCAAACAATTCTTTGCCACCGACTCTGTACAACACTTTCTGCGGGGCGCTCTCTACTTCTATGCCCCTCCTCAGGCCGACTCTCTGGCGCCTGTGAACGCATTCCTGGAAAAAGATATGTGGCACCTGGTGGAAACCCTCCGCTGGAGATAAGCCGGCAATCACGTAACTTTGTGGTCTTTAAATGCTTGTTCGTCCCCCACAGGACAAACAAAAGACCATAACCCGATGATTATCATTGACGATAAATATATTAGTGACGAAGTAGTTGAAGAGCAGTTCGTATGCAATCTGTCAGCCTGTAAAGGCGCCTGCTGTGTAGCGGGCGACTGCGGCGCTCCCCTTGACAAAGACGAAACTAAAACCCTGAAGAAAATCTACCCGAAGATCAAATCCTACCTGCGGCAGGAAGGTATCGACGAAATTGAACGTACTGGTACCAACACCACCGATAAGGAATATGGATATGTGACGCCTATCGTGAACAAAGGCATCTGCGCCTATGCCTCCATCGATGAACATGGCATCGTAGGCTGCGGCATCGAAAAAGCATACAACGACGGCGTAGTGGATTTTAAAAAGCCCATCTCCTGCCACCTCTATCCCATCCGGATAAAAAAATATGAGTCGTTTGAAGCGGTTAATTATGACCGCTGGGACATCTGCAAACCTGCCTGTAAAAACGGCCGGTCCCTGAAAGTTCCGGTATACCGATTCCTGAAGGATGCTATTATCAGAAAATACGGCACGGAATTTTATGAAGTGCTGGATAAAATCGCCACCAAGAAATACTAAATCACCCGTTGATTTGGATTGTTGAGATTTTGTTATTTAATGATTCAGAAGGAGTTATTTGAGCAGCGGCTATCACGCAATGCTTAAATACGCTATATTTATCAAGGAATTATCGTTTGCTTATGCATCAAACAGCCTCCACTTTCCTCGAAGCAAGTGAAAAGAAAGCATTAGATCTCGGTCACCGCCAGACGATCAACTTCAACATAGGAAAATATAATGCCGCTGTAAAAGTCGGTAAACAGCAGTTTGCAGACCTGCCGGTAGCGCGTGAAAGGGCCAAGAACATCAAGTGGAGAGCTATAGAGCATCTGGACAACCATCTCGAAGAATTTGAGATGAACTTCACAAAACGTGGCGGCAAAGTTATCTGGGCTGAAACAGCCGAACAGGTACAACAGGAAATCCTCGCCATCTGCCAGGCCAAACAATGCAAAAGCATTGTCAAAAGCAAATCCATGGCAACAGAGGAAGTTCACCTGAACGACTTTCTCGCGCAACATAATATTGAATGCGTGGAAACCGACCTGGGAGAATATATCCAACAGCTGGACGGCGAACCGCCTTATCATATTGTAACGCCGGCCATGCATAAAAGCAAGGAAGATGTGGCCCGTCTCTTTGCGGAAAAACTGGGCACGCCGCCGGACCTCACTCCTGAGCAACTGACACTTGTTGCCCGCGAAAAACTCAGACAAAAATACCTGGAAGCGGAAATAGGCATCACCGGCGCCAACTTCATCCTCGCTGATACCGGCTCCGTGGCCGTTACGGAAAATGAAGGCAATGCCCGCCTGAGCACCGCCTTTCCCAAAACACATATTGTACTGGTAGGCATCGAGAAAGTGCTGCCTTCTGTGGCAGACCTGGCGCTGTTCTGGCCACTGCTGGCCACCTATGGCACCGGCCAGAAAGTAACGGCATATAACAGCATCTTCAGCGGTCCGCGCCAGGAAGGCGAAACAGACGGCCCTGAAGAAATGTATGTTATCTTGATGGACAACGGCCGTACCAATATCCTCCAGGACACCGCCGCCCGTGAAAGCCTTTACTGCATCCGTTGCGGCTCCTGCCTCAACGCCTGCCCCGTTTATAAAAACATCGGCGGCCATAGCTACGCCACCACCTACAGCGGTCCAATCGGCTCTGTTATTACGCCCCATCTCAAAGGGATGGACAACTACATGCACCTCAGTTTTGCATCTTCCCTCTGCGGTAATTGCACCGAAGTATGCCCTGTCCGTATCAATCTGCATGAACTGTTGCTTCACAACCGCCAGAAGGCAGTAGAGGAAAACCATACTTCAGGCGGAGAAAAATTTGCCTGGTTTGTATGGAAACAGGGATGCAACAGCCGTAAAATGATGAATATGGCCAGTGGTAAAATGAAAAATTTCTTCTTCCGTAAATTCTTCGCAAAAAGCTGGGGAGAAAACCGTGAGTTGCCGGTGTTTGCTGCCAAATCCTTTAACCAGCAATGGAAAGAAAGGAAAGGCTGATATAATTATTGGTCTGTTTTTTCTTTAAATACCACATCCAATGTTACGTTGGCAGGCTTTCCGTCTGCTGCGGGTTTCCACAAGGGCCCTTCTTTCACCACCCTGATCGCTTCCGCTTCACAGGCTGCGTTCACATGCACGCTCCGCACTACTTTAATGTCCTGCAATGTACTGTCCGGCATAACGGTAAACGATATACGTACTAGGCCATTAAACCCGCCGGGATTAGCGGTATGTTGGGCGAGGTATTGCTGAAAGGCTGTTCTGCCGTTAACCGGCGATGGCAGCGTATCTCCCGGCACAATCGCCGCTTTTCTTTTTCTGGGGGAGGCACCAGTCACGTCCACGCCGGCAGTCCTACCCTGCAAAATGCCGGCTACCTCATAGCCGTCTGCATTAGGATGAACGGAATCATTCTGTCCGGAGACGCCTGCCTTTTTGTTTTGGGCAGCGAAGCCAGTTACTTTCACCTCTTTCAGGTCGGCGCTTTTAGCGTTGTCATAAGCCATAGCAGAGGAGTCCGGATGTGCGATAACTATCTCGCTCAATTGTCTATCCGTTGCAGGAGAAGCGGCAACAGCGGAGGGTGGTGGCACTGGCGCAGAGAACGTGGCCGGTGGCGGCGTTTGTTTTAAAGCTCTGCGTTCCAATGGTCTTTCCGCCAGTCTTTCATCAGCCGCACTGATATCAGCGGCAGGTTCCTCGGCTTTTGCCAGGGCCGGCGCACTTTGTCTTGCAGCAGGAGCAGGTTGCTGATTGCTATTACTATTGGCATCAGCCGGTTTCACCATGGCTATTTCAGGCGTGGCCGGAGCAGCGGGCGCCGGGGCAAATGTATCCGGTACGGCCACATCGGGCCTGGTATCCACCTGTGCGATAGGTGCTGTTGCGCTGCGCTGCTGCTCGCGGAACAGGTACCAGCCGCCGGTAAAGAGCAGAAGCAAAATAGCTGCTGCTGCCGCTAAACGGGGGTACAACGGGCGCACTACAGCTTTAGGGGGAGCCACTCTCTCTGTCAGCCGCGCCATCAGGTCTTCCTGGTGGGCCTGCTGATCAGGGGCATGCAACGCATAACCTTCCAGCGCATCCGCCAGGAACGGGTCATCCAGCGCCTGGCGTTCCAGGTCGTGCATGGCCTTATCATCCAGCTCCCCGGCCAGATACTGGCGGATAAGCTCGGCGCTTACGGCAGGTTTGTTATGTGCGTGCTTATCAGGCATGTTGTTGTTGCTCCATACAAATTTTAAGATTCCGCTTTCCGTTCTGGATATAGCTTTTCACCTTATTCATCTCATATCCGGTGAGCGCAGCTACCTCCCGGTAGCTTTTTTCCTCCAGGTAAAACAGGTTCACGCTGCGTTTTTGTTCTTCCGGCAAGGTCTCCAGGCATTTTTCCATGGACTGGAGATTGTCTTCCAGCGTGACTTCGTGGTCATGATGCGCCAATTCTCCGTTTTCCATAAGGGGGGAATCATCTTCAATGGTTACCTGCAGCGATTCCTTGTTTTTCATGGACCGGAGCTTCATCAGGCAGTGGTTCCTCGACAAAACATGCAGCCAGCTTTTAAAGTTCTGTACTTCATGCCGCTTCAGCTTGTCGATCAGCTCCTCGAAGATCTGCATGACGGCGTCCTTACTGCCTTCTTCATCAAAATATTGCAGGCATACACCATATACCAGGTTCATATAACGCTGGTAGAGGGCAGCCAGCAGCTCCAGATTGCCGGAAGTCTGGTACTCCCGGACAAGGTCCGCATCTGCTGTATCCTGCATGATATTTTGCTTGATAAAGGCCATGAATAACAATACTAGCTATTTTCAGGCAATGGCGCCAATTTTTCTTAAAAAAAAGCGGAGGTCATTTCTGGAAATGATCTCCGCTTTTATCTTTTGTATGTAAACGGGATTAGTGGCGGAAATGACGCATACCGGTCATTACCATGGCCATACCGTGTTGTTTGCAGAATTCTACGGAATCGTTGTCGCGAACGGAGCCACCGGGCTGGATAACAGCTTCAATTCCCTGTTCATGCGCAATGCGTACGCAATCATCGAATGGGAAGAAGGCGTCGGAAGCCATCACAGCACCTTTCAGCCCGAAGCTGAACTGGCCGGCTTTTTCAATAGCATGACGCAGCGCATCGATACGGGAAGTCTGGCCACAGCCTTTACCAATCAGTTGTTTGTCTTTCACCAGCGCGATAGCGTTGGACTTCAGGTGCTTGCACACGATATTGGCAAACTCCAGATCGGCTCTTTGTGCAGCGGTAGCAGCCTGGGCGCCTACATCATTCCACTCTTTATAGTTCCCGTTGTCACTGTCCTGCAGGAGTACGCCGTTCAGTACATTTTTGAACATGTACTTGCTTTTCACCGGCTGTTTTTGTTCCAGCAGGATTCGGTTTTTCTTGGCCTGCAATACTGTGAGGGCTTCTGCATCAAAACCGGGAGCGATCAGGATTTCAAAGAAGATTTCGTTGATGGCTTCCGCTGTAGTTTTGTCAATGGGCTGGTTGCATACCAGTACGCCCCCAAAAGCACTTTCCTTATCACCGGCCAATGCTGCGTCCCAGGCTTCTTTCAGGGTAGGGCGGGAAGCGATGCCACATACGTTGGTATGTTTGATAACGGCAAAGGTGGTTTCAGTAAACTCCTGGATCAGCTGGCAGGCCGCATCTACGTCTACCAGGTTGTTGAAGGAAAGCTCCTTGCCATGCAGTTTGTTGAAAATATCGTTCAGGTTACCGTAGAAAATACCACGCTGATGCGGGTTTTCACCATAACGGTTCACCTGGCCCTGCGGAACGGACACCTGGAAGTAATTACCAGGTTCGTTGTTCAGGAAATATTGGGAGATGGCCACGTCATAGTGGGCACATACTTCAAATGCCTTAGCAGCAAAGTTTCTGCGGTCCTGCAGGGAAGTGGCTCCGTTGTTTTCTGTCAGCACTTTTTCCAGGTCAGCGTACTGATCTTTGGAAGCCACAATCACCACATCTTTGAAATTCTTACCGGCAGCACGGATCAGTGATACGCCGCCAATGTCGATCTTTTCGATGATGGCCTGTTCTTCAGTCGTGTTTTTCACAGTTTCTTCAAACGGGTACAGATCAACGATCACCAGGTCAATTTCCGGGATCTCGTATTGTTTCAGCTGTTCCAGGTCCTGGGGATTTTCGCGGCGGGCCAGGATACCACCAAATACTTTAGGGTGCAGTGTTTTCACACGGCCGCCCAGGATAGACGGATAAGCGGTCAGATCTTCTACTGCCACACATTTTACACCTTGTTCCTCAATGAATTTTTGGGTACCACCGGTAGAATAGATGGTCACACCTTGTTCACCTAATTTTTTAACAATGTTCTCCAGGTTATCTTTATAGAAAACGGAGATCAACGCTGATTTAATTTGCTTTTGCATGAAGGAAACATTAGAAATTTTAATAACATAGGCCCCTGGTCCGGAACCGAAAAGCTGCGCAAAGTTAACACGTAAGGATCACTTTTCCACTTCCGGTTAATGGGGAATAATGAGGAAAGGCCCTGAATCCGGCATTAGCCGACCAAAAAAATTAATTTCCCATCTAAATTATTTAACCAACTTTAAAAAATCACCTGAGAAATGTCTGTCCCTCCTATGTTTTTACAGGGAGAAATCCGAAGCGTTTATCCGCACACATCAGCATGTTCCTGAAGTTCCTTCCGCCGCTGAAGTGGCCGCCGATGGTATTGACCTGGGAGAAATGAACCAGCAGTTACTGAAAAAGCCGGAAGAAATGACGCTTCACATGATCGGGATGAAAAAACAGATCAAAGCACTGGAAGCCCGTTTGCCCCAACAATAACTTATCAGAAAGGCATAATGAATGCTCCTTCTTCCGGGATATTGTAAAACGGTATCCCGGAAGAAGTGCAGGCTTCAGCCCAGCGTCGGATACGAAAGGGCGGGCAGGCGCCGCCGAAAATAACAGTGTCGGCGTTATACCATGCCAGTACCTGGTCCATCTTCATATTGAGATTCCCGTTCAGCAACAGATAGTTGACCCGCAACCGTTGTACAGGTACCGATGTTGGCAATATGTTGTCCAGCACCACCAGTTGTTTCCGGCCCACGCAGAGATAGCGGCCACGCTGTTCTATGTCTGCCACCATTCCCGGTTGTACGTCCATGGCAGCCCGGGCAGCCTGTAGTTGTTTTGCTGCCGGCATTTTCCAGATGCTGTCATGGCCCATGAACTGCACTTTTCCCTGACTGATGCAGTCTATTGCCGTATAGCCGGGAACGTTATAGATGATGAGCTGCCTCCGCTGCAGGTTGATGATATGCCGGGCAGCCTGGTCCCCCACCATTATCCAGCAGGCAGACAATGCCAGCCAAAAGCCACGCCGGTAGCGGCCCGACAGCCATACCGCCATCCCTGTGATCAGCAGATAACAACAGCCTGTTTGCAACAGGCTCCATTGCAGGCCCTCTACCAGGGCAAAAGGTAGTTGTCCCAACCATGCCACAACCGTATTCATCGTGTATATCAACCAGCGCAGGGCCATTCCCACCCATCCGGCCAAAGTATCAAAAGGAGCCAGGAACAACAGCAGTATTTCCCCGTATATCACGACTGTAGAAAGCGGCACCGCTATCAGATTGGCCGGCAGGAAATAAACCGGGAACTGGTGAAAATAGTAGACCGATACCGGTAATGTGAGTATCTGCGCAGCGAGCGAGAGTGCGGCCAGCTGCCAGACAGCCTTGGCCCACCACGATTGCAATCCCCATAGTTTGTATATCGTATCATAAAATAACAGGATACTAAGCACTGCCAGATAGGACAGCTGGAAACCGGCATCCATCAACAGCCACGGATGATAACACAGCAGCACAAACGCCGAGGCGGCCAGCATGTTGTATGTACTGGCTTTCCTGCCAAGCAACAGGCTGCCGGCCGTAATACCGGAGAACATCACCGCCGCCCGGAGCACGGAAGCAGAGGCGCCTGTCAACAGGGCAAAGCCCCATAAAACAGTTAACAATAGCAGCGCCCGTACGATGTTCGCGCCCCTGTGGGACGGGAGCCAGCGCAGCAGCCATAGCAGGGAGCCATACAGCAACGCCAGATGCATCCCGGAGATCGCAATAATATGCACAATGCCGGTATTGCTATAGGCATTTACCACCTCCGGGTCCAGGTCCTGCCGGTAGCCTATCAGCAAGGCTTCCGCCATACCTGCTTCAGTGCCTTTCCCGATGCGGTTTTTCAGTTGCCCCAGGCAAAAATCCCTCGCCTGTAGCAGGCAGGCTGTAAGGTCTCGCGGCTGCGGACGGGGCAGCTGCCGGTAGTCGCGTTCTTTCAGGAACACCTGATGGTACAGCTGCTGCGCAGCACAATACTGCCGGTAATCGAATGCGCCGGGATTGCCGCTGTTTGTGATTTTAACCGGCCTTTTTGACAACAATACCACTGAACCATACGTTAATCCCGCTGACAGGCTATCCTTGCTGAAATAGGCCAATAAACGTCCTCCGGACGTCCTCCAGCGGCCCTGAGCATATACAGCAGTAACTGTCAGCAGTGTTTTCCGGGAGCGGGGTTTTTCCTGTAAAGGTTCTTCTACCTTTGCCAACCAGTACTGCGTGCTGGCAGGCCATGCGGAAACGTCCCTGTCCGTCTGCCTGATACCGGCAGAAACCAGCAACATCGCCCCGCTGCCATATAGCAGTATAAAAACAGGAATACCACTCGCCCACGAGTAATGGTAACGGTATGCAACCGGTAGCAAACGTATGAACAACAAAGCTGCAAATGCAGACAGGACAAGGATATACAGCGACACCGCCGGGAGGGGCGCATTATACTGTATGCTGATGCCGGCCATAAATGGGACCGTCAATCGCAGAAAGGGCGCACGTTTCCAACATGCGGCGACAAACATGGATGATTCAAATTGCATAAAAAGGGGTCAACTTTAACGTCTTTAAATGTAAGAATTAAACCGTCTGAAAAACGCAAAAACAGCACATGCGAAAAAGATATGATAACTAGGTAATTTTTGGTTCAGGACATGTTAACGGAATTAACAAATTATTTTTTAATAATATTTATAATATTGAATATTAATATATTAAATATAAGCACTTCGCAAATCTGTTATTGATTAGTTAACATCTTCTTTAAATATAATATTATTTGTAAAATGCATTACCGGTCACGCTATTTGTGTCGTATCAAGATTCAATAGTCGTGTCTTTAATGGTTATTTTGAGGGAAAAGAAGGAGCCTGATCTTTATCAGGCTCTGTTTTTTTTATCGCTGTCACATATTAAAACATAAAAAGAAAAAGCCCGTCAGCATTATACTGACGGGCTTTTTCTTTTTTATGTTGTCACCTGTTTTATTTAGACAGGTACATGCTCTTCTCTTTATACAACTGACGGAAGTAAGGGTCCCTCAGGTCTTTGATAAAGCGGATAGCCTCACCGGTGGACTTCATTTCAGGGCCTAACTCTTTGTTTACGCCCGGGAATTTATTGAAGGAGAACACTGGTTCTTTGATGGCAAAGCCAGTCAGTTTCTTTTCAATTTTGAAGTCTTTCAGTTTCTTATCACCGATCATCACTTTGGTAGCGATGTTCAGGTAAGGCACCTGGTAGGCTTTGGCGATGAACGGCGTAGTACGGGAAGCACGTGGGTTGGCTTCAATTACATATACCTGTCCGCCTTTAATCGCAAACTGGATGTTGATCAAACCACGGATATTCAGCGCGCGGGCAATCTTCTCTGCGTAGTACTCCATGGTAGTCACTTCAATCGGTGTGAGGTTGAAGGCTGGCAACAGCGCATGGCTGTCACCACTGTGGATACCGGCAGGCTCAATATGTTCCATCACGCCCATTACGTGGAAGTCTGTACCGTCGAAGATACCGTCAATTTCTGCCTCCTGGCAACGGTCCAGGAAGTGGTCGATCAGGATCTTGTTGCCCGGCAGGTGACGCAGCAGGCTTAATACTGACTGTTCCAGTTCTTCTTCGTTGATCACGATACGCATACGCTGGCCGCCCAATACGTAGGACGGACGCACCAGTACCGGATAACCTACTTCTTTCGCTACTTCGATAGCGTCGTCAGTATTGTAGGCGGTACCATATTTCGGATAAGGAATACCCAGGTCTTTCAGCATGTCGGAGAAACGGCCACGGTCTTCTGCGATATCCATGTTATCGAAGGAAGTACCAATGATCTTAACCCCTTTTTCTTCCAGGCGTTTCGCCAGTTTCAGCGCTGTCTGGCCACCCAGCTGAACGATCACCCCTTCAGGTTTTTCCAGCTCGATGATTTCCCACAGGTGCTCCCAGAATACCGGCTCGAAGTACAGTTTGTCTGCCATGTCGAAGTCGGTAGATACAGTTTCAGGGTTACAGTTTACCATGATTGCTTCATAGCCGCAATCCTGGATAGCCTGCAGACCATGGGTACAGCAGTAGTCGAACTCGATACCCTGGCCAATCCTGTTCGGACCAGAACCCAGTACGATGATTTTTTTGCGGTCGGTTACCTTGCTTTCGTTCTCTGTATCGAAAGTGGAATAGAAGTACGGTGTTTTCGCTTCAAACTCAGCACTGCAGGTATCTACCATTTTATAGGTACGTACAATGTTGTTCGCTTTTCTCTTTTCGTATACTTCGTGTTCTTCACAGTTGCCGAAGATCACCGCCAGCTGGGCATCTGAGAAGCCCATTTTTTTGGCGTCTCTCAGCATATCAGCCGGAACGCTTTCCAGGTCATGTTCTCCGAGTTGTTTTTCCAGATTCACGATATCCTGTATCTGGTGCAGGAACCAGCGGTCAATGTAAGTCTGCTGGTGAATATGTTTTACAGAAGCGCCGGCCATCAGGGCATCTTTAATACGGAAGATGCGGTCCCAGGTTGGACGTTTCAGTTTTTCGATGAGTTGTTCAGACTTCATCAGCGACTTGCCATAGTAGCCGAGGCCGAGCGCATCGTTCTCGAGGCTCTGGCAGGCTTTCTGCAAGGCTTCAGGGAAAGTGCGGCCGATAGCCATTACTTCACCTACTGATTTCATCTGCAGGCCCAGTGTGTCGTCTGCGCCTTTGAATTTATCGAAGTTCCAGCGTGGCATTTTTACGATCACGTAGTCCAGTGCTGGCTCAAAGAAAGCGGAAGTGGTTTTGGTGATCTGGTTTTCCAGCTCGTCGAGAGTATAACCGATAGCCAGTTTGGCAGCGATTTTCGCGATAGGATAACCGGTTGCTTTGGATGCCAGTGCGGAAGAGCGGCTTACGCGCGGGTTGATTTCAATCGCGATCAGTTCTTCTGTTTCAGGATTGAGGGAGAACTGTACGTTACAACCACCGGCGAAGTTGCCCAGGTCACGCATCATCAGCATGGCTTTGTTACGCATATCCTGGAAAGCGGTATCGCTCAGGGTCATGGCTGGAGCCACTGTAATGGAGTCTCCTGTATGGATACCCATCGGGTCCAGGTTTTCCACGGTACAGATGATAACGACGTTGTCATTTTTATCACGCAGCAGTTCCAGTTCGTATTCCTTCCAGCCCAATACTGCTTTCTCAACCAGCACTTCGTGGATGGGAGAAGCTTTCAGGCCACGGTCCAGCGCTTCGTCCAGCTCGTCTTTGCTGTGTACGAAACCGCCACCGGTACCGCCGAGGGTAAAAGAAGGACGGATTACCAGCGGGAAACCGATTTCCTGTGCAAACTCCTTACCTTCCAGGAAAGAGTTAGCTGTTTTCGCAGGCGCTACAGGGATACCGATTTGGATCATCCACTGGCGGAACTGTTCACGGTCTTCCGCTTTGTCGATCGCTTTAATGTCTACCCCGATCAGGCGAACATTATACTTTTCCCAAACTCCCAGCTCATCTACCTCTTTACAAAGGTTCAGTGCTGTTTGACCACCCATGGTAGGTAATACGGCATCAATCTGGTTTTCTTCCAGAATCTGCTCAATGCTTTCCACAGTTAATGGGAGCAAATAAACCTTATCGGCCATCATAGGGTCCGTCATGATGGTAGCCGGGTTGGAATTAATCAAAATCACTTTAATTCCTTCTTCCCGCAACGAACGTGCTGCCTGGGAACCAGAATAGTCAAATTCGCAAGCCTGACCAATGATAATGGGACCAGATCCGATAATGAGGACAGATTTGATAGATGAGTCTTTTGGCATTTTTGTAATCTATTGAAAATGAAAAACCACATTGATTTTAATGCCGTACGAGGGACCAAAAAAATCGTGCAAAGTTACGTCATTTGAAATTTAATAATGGAATAAAATTTCATTTTTTAGGAAAGAATTTTCCGGAGCAGATAATAGAATGCTTTTTTCACATACAATAATTGTTTTATAAAACGCCACGGCAGAGGCGGATTCCAGGAGAAATACGGCCTGTATTTTTCCGTATAATTACGTTGTGCTATCATAGTAGAATATCCTACCTTTAGGTCCTGTTAGTACACCAACCCCAAATGACCGGCAATCGATCGAGCAGCTTTTTTTTCATTAGTATATCTGTCATTTCATATCTATCATTTATCACCCCAAAAACCACATGTCATGCGTACAGCAGAAGTTCACTATGGAAGTGATGGCCAGGTAAACCTTACCGTGCCCAAAGGCACCAAGATGGCCGATATCGCCAAACTACAGGAAATGGTGATTTCAAAAATTAACCCCCGTGGCTGTCAGGCTTGCCTGTCAGGCGTCCACTTCAACATCCGGGAAGAACTGGAACATGTTATGAAAGTAGACCTCGACAAAATGGCGACCATCAAAGGAACCGCCGTTGGCCACTAACGTATCACCGCCCCGCTCTCCGGAGCGGGGCCTTTTAAAACACCGCTCCCATGTACCCCTTCACACTTACCGGCCACACCAGCCGGTTATACGAAAAAACCATCCCCAGGCTGGGCGTAGGTTTGTTGTATAATCCTTCCCTGGAGCTATACCTCGACAGCCAGCCTTCCTGCTGCGACTATGTGGAAATCATCCCCGATATGTTCTGGTCAGACCTCGGCAACGGCCACCCTCACCGCTTTGAAGAAATAGACAGCTGGATGGCCGTACTCCAAAAACTAGCCGACAGTTATCCGCTCACCGCCCACAATATCTCCTATTCACTGGGCAGCGCCGGCGTCTTCGATATGGCCTACCTGCACAAAATGGAAAAATGGCACCAGCGCTACTCCTTTGTGTGGCACAGCGACCATCTCTCTTTCGTGAAAGTACACGATGAAAACGGGCAGGAACACAATGCCGGCATGGCCGTACCCGTGCCATACGACTACGAAGTGCTGGATATGATCGATGGCCGTATCAACGCCATCAGCCGCAGCATCAGAGCCCCTTTCCTGGTAGAGAACAACGTCTGCTTCATTGACCTCCCCGATCAGGAACTTTCCGAAACAGCTTTCCTCAATGAATTATCGAAAGACACCTCCTGCGGACTGTTGCTCGATATCCATAACGTATATACGAACGCCGTAAACCACGGCTTTGATGCCCGCAGCTTCATCACCGGACTGGACCTCGACAAAGTGGTGGAAATTCATATCGCCGGCGGCAATGAAATGGCGGGCATGTACACCGATTCTCACGCAGGGCCCTGCCCCGAAGCGGTATGGGAACTGCTCGGGTATACGTTACCGTTAGTACCCAATCTTTGCGGCATCACCTTTGAATTTCATGAATCCTATTTTCACCTGCTACAGTTCGAGGGCGTTACACGCGAATTAAACAGGGCAAAAGCAGTGTGGAATCAATATCATATATAAACGATCATGTCACTCCTCTCCTTTCAGCGGGCACTGGCCGCACTGATCGCATCCCCGGAATTATGCGTGGAGGCCAGGCAGCAACCGGATAAAGTATTCTCTCCTTATGATCTTACCGATCGCGAAAGAAAACGGTTAGAGACCGTTGTGTTCCAACGTGGCATGTCAGTGAATTGCACGCTGTACCGCGTTAACCGTATCACGCCTATCTATACACTGCTGCCTTATACCTGCCTGTTACTGGGCGACAGGCTGATGCCGCTGGCCACGGCTTTCTGGGAGGCATGCCGGCAATCTGACCTCCAGTTCAAACGGGAGATTGAGCTCTTTACAGACTACCTGGAAAAACAAATAAACGATGGCCGCCTGCAGTTATTATACCTGCCGGAAATACTGCGGATGGAGACTGCTATCAATGCCTTGAAGTTTCTGCCGAAGCAACAGGACGCCGCTTCACAAGTGAGATATATTCCTTTTGACCATGAACCAGGCCCGCTGCTGGAAGCCTTGTCAGCCCTGCGATTGCCCGCAGAAATGCCGGCCGCCGGCGACTGGCTGCTGATCATCGATTACAGCGGCGAAGAAATGGCTTTCAGCACCGCCACACTGCATTCGGTGTAGCCCGGAACCAAGGTACGTCCCGGGCTACACGCCATTTATACTTTGATACGGGTGGACATAACGGCGATAGTGGCGCCCATCACAGCGATCAGCGAGAAGGATACCGCCAGGCTGGTGGCCTGCGCCACAAAACCAATCAACGGCGGACCAAACAGGAAGCCGAGATAACCAATCGTGGAAACCGCTGCCAGCGCCATCCCCGGCGACAATACTTTTGACTTGCCGGCGGCGCTGTATACCAGCGGTACGACCGCTGAAACACCTGCGCCCACCAGCATGAAGCCCAGCAAGGCACTTACCAGGTAAGGAAAAACCACTGCTATCAGCAACCCGCCGGCAGTAAGCGCCCCGCTGATGATCAGCACTTTTCGTGTACCCAACCGCGTTATCACCCAGTCAGCCACAAAACGGCCCGATGCCATCGTGCCCATAAAGGCTGCATAGCCGGCGCCGCCCAGTCCTTCCTCAACTTTCACGACCCGGCGGAAATACACACCGCTCCAGTCAAACATAGTCCCCTCGCATATCATGGAGCACATGGCAATAATGCCCAGTGTCAACAGGAAAAGATCTGGCTTGACAAACAGTGGCTGATTGGCCTGTACATTGGTGTCCTGTTGCACAATATGCCGCATGGTCAGCAACACCAGTGTCCATGAAATACCGGTGATCAGCAGAAAATGATATACCGGCGGAACATGCAGTCCGCTCATAGTGGCGCCAATAGCAGCACCGGTAAAACCGGCCACGCTCCATAGCCCGTGAAAGGAAGCCATAATAGAACGGCCATACATCGCTTCCACTGCCACTGCCTGCGTGTTGACCGCGATATTGGCCAGGTTGCCGCAGAAACCGAAAAACACGAGGAAGGAGATCAGCTCCCAGGGAGCCTTCGCCAGTCCTAGTACCGGTAAAATAGCGGCATAGGCCACCGCGGCGATCAGCAGCACCTGTTTGCTGCCGAAGCGCGATACCAGGATACCTGCCACCGGCAGTGAAATCAGCGATCCGACAGGCAATGCCAGCAAAACGCTGCCCAGCCCTGCATCATTTAAACGCATGGACTGCTGTATGTCCGGGATACGGGATGCCCAACTGGCAAAACACAAACCGGTCAGAAAAAACAATGCGCTTACCGCAATGCGGGCGCCTCTCTTATGTATAACCGGTACTGACAAATTCTGTAACATCGTTGTGTAATTCAGAGTGTGGTTTCCGTTTAACGTTATATCACCTGGATGCCCAGGTCCTGATAAGGTTTAAATAAAGGCAGTTCGGGCTTGTCGGTTACGATCACGTCGATGCCGGTGATCTCACAGACCTTGAACGGTTCCGCCGTATCCATTTTATCGCTGGTGGCCAACGCCACAATTTTGTTGGCCGCTTCCACCATTACACTTTTCACATCTGCTTCCTCAAGGTCCAGGCCAGTTACGCCAGCTTCCGGGTGCAGGCTGCAGATACCCACAAATGCCAGGTCTGCCCGTATCTTCTGTAAAGTGCGGATGGTGTCCATGCCCGTGGCGGTCTGTGAGTTTTTACCGATGCGGCCACCGGTAAATATCACTTCGATGGTGGGATGCTCTATTAAATGGGTAACGATGGGAACACTGTTAGTGATGATGGTCAGCCGCAAATTGGGGGGTAATATTTTCACTAATGCCAGTGTGGAAGTACCACCGTCCATCAGTACCGTTTGCCCGTCATGCAGCAATCTCAGGGCTTTAACGGCCATATGTTGTTTATCGGCCGCATGCCGCTCGATCCTCTCTTTGAAAGAATAGGGATTGGGGGAGTGCGGGATAGCGCCACCTCTCACCTTGATCAACTGTCCGCTTTGTGCCAGCGATTCCAGGTCACGCCTAACCGTATCTTCCGATACCTGCAGGTCAGAACTCAGTTCTGTCTGCAATACCTTCTGGTCCGTCTGCAGCTTCTTTAATATATAATCAAGTCTTTCCTCTTTCAGCATGCTTGCTATTTTATGCAATATTATGAAACATTTTGCAATATTCTGCTAGAATTTGCATATATTTGCAATAAATCGCAAAATATGGCAAGAATAGCAATAGACATGGACAATGTAATGGCGGACATCTACAGCCATTATTTATCATATTACGAAGCGGCGAACGGAATTAAGCTGGACCCGCAGTCGTTACACGGGATACCGGAAGGCGAAATACTGCCCGATGGTAGCGTACGGAAGTTTTTACTTACGCCGGGATTTTTCCGGACTGCGCCGGTGATGCCAGGTAGCCAGGAGGTGATCAGGGCCCTAATGGAGAAATACGAGGTATTTATTGTATCAGCGGCGATGGAGTTTCCACAGTCGCTTAGAGAAAAGCTGGAATGGCTGCATGAACATTTTCCATTCATCAGCTGGCACAATATTGTGCTCTGCGGTTCCAAAACCATTGTCAATGCCGATATCATGATTGATGATTACGACAAGAATCTGCGTCATTTTAAAGGAAGACAGTTGTTGTTTACTGCTCCGCACAATGTTCATCTGACAGATTACGAGCGGGTACACAACTGGGAAGAAGTAGCAGCAGCTTTGGAAGTAGAAGTACCGGCTGCCCGGGTATAACCACAATGGGGGATAACAATACCGGCTGGTCACAGAAGCTCATCACCCCTTCTTCGTTTTTCCTTTACGGAGGGTGGCCAGCTCCTTCTTCATTTTGAGCACATCATCTTTCAGGGCAGTATAGTTCTTCAGCAGCTGGGTGTGCTCTTCCAGGATTTTATAATATTTCTCCCGCAGCATCATCATTTCTTCGCTGTCTGTTTGCCTTGTTTCCTGGGTTGTGCCGGGATTCAGAAAGGCTTCCGTTGTGATGTCCAGTCCACGGGCCACACGGTCCAGTTCATCCGGAGAAAATGTTTCTTTCTCGAAGACGTTGTACATGGTCCGCCGGCTCATGTTCAGGCGTTCCGCAAGTTTGCTTTTGTTAAGTCCTTTCTCCGCAATCAGGTGCTGGAGGCGGTTGCCATGATGTATGCTTTTCCCGTTGGCCAGTTGCATAGTGCCGTTCCACCGGATGAATTCATCAGGCGTGATACCGATAATGTCACAGAACCGTTCCAGGTTGACCCGCTTCATATCACTGTTCCGCAGGTGGTAATGGGCTATTTGGTTGGTGAAGCCGGCCATTTTTGCAAAATCGATGATTTTGATTTTTTTCTGCTTCAGTATCTGCTTTAATCGCTGGCCCATATGTATCAAACTCGACTGCATCATTTATCCTTTTTTATAAATAATGGTATAATATAACAATTAATCTTTCATTTCGTAAATAAAATTATCAAATCGAGTTAAAAAATAATAAAATGATCACAGGAAGTGGCATAATGATCAGAAAGGCTAACTTTTATGCATATACGTAGGCAAAAAAAATTATTTTTCGATCATTTTGATCGAAATCATGATAAAATGATAGGAAAAGCTGAAGAACAAATGATCGATTATCAGGATGATAATTATCCGTTGAAATTGATCGGAAATTTGTCCACAGGACAACCCAAAATCAATACCACAAAGGATTGCCGGTGAATCATAACAACAAATAGTGTATTTTTATGCTGATAAATTTCACAGTTATAACTGTATTTGCTGATAGCTATAATTAATCTCATTTTGCGACCGGCAGTACAGCATAATTGGTGTCACTGTTCATCATAAAAGTCTGTTGCTATGAGTAAGGAAACACCCAACCTTTTATTTTCCATTCATGAAAAGTTTTCGGGCATGGCTGCCCTCTTCCGGGAAAGAGTATGTCAGGATTGTAACTGGAGCACGCCTACCTTTTACCGGAAAATGCGCGCCAAAGAAGGACGCGGCCCGGCCGACAAAACCAAACAAAGCTCTTTTCTGAGCAGCGCGGAGAAAAAGCGCATCGTGGAAATCATGGACGAAGTGTACAACACTTTCTGGAAGTCTGCGATCAAGTTCCGCAATCCGAGATAAACAGGCCCTTGCAGCCCCATTGGCCCGTCCGGCAAATAACCTACCAACCTTCCTTCTTTTTTTCAACACCTTTAGTGGCACACAATTACCTGTCCGCAACCGGCAGCGGCTATTGCTTTGCCCTAAAGGTGCTTGATCATGGCCCGTCTTCCGGACCGTTTTGAAAAATAATCTGGTTTTAACATGTTTTTTTAGATTTTTTCTAGCATACCGTCGGGTTTTTCTTAAATTTAAAGCCCGTTAGGAAAAAGTTGTACTTAACCAATAAACAATCATGGTGCTATGTCGTACCCATACCAGATCAAGACTTTAGAAGATTATCAACAGGCTTATCAGCAGAGCGTTATGGACCCCGAAGGCTTTTGGGCCAACGTAGCAGACCACTTCATGTGGCGTCGTAAGTGGGACAAGGTATTGGACTGGAATTTTAAGGACCCCGAAATCAAATGGTTCTCCGGTGCTAAAATGAATATCACCGAAAACTGTCTGGACCGCCACCTTGCCACCCTCGGCAATTCCCCGGCCATCATCTGGGAACCGAATGACCCCGAAGAACGCCATCGCATCATCACCTATCGTGACTTATACAACAAAGTATGTCAGTTCGCCAACGTCCTGAAAAACAACGGCGTTAAAAAAGGCGACCGCGTATGTATTTATATGGGCATGATCCCGGAACTGGCTATCGCGGTATTGGCCTGCGCCCGCATTGGCGCCATCCATTCCGTCGTGTTTGGCGGTTTCAGCGCCCAGTCCATCGCTGATAGGATCCAGGACGCAGAAGCCAGCCTCGTTATCACCTGCGACGGCGCTTACCGCGGCAACAAGGACATTCCCCTGAAATCGGTGATCGATGACGCCCTCATGGCCTGCCCTACTGTGAAAAAAGTAATCGTATGTACCCGTACCCGCACTCCGGTGAGCATGCTCAAAGGAAGAGACGTATGGTGGGAAGATGAGATCAAACAGGTGGAAACCATGGGCAACCCCTCCTGCCCTGCGGAAGAAATGGACGCGGAAGACATGCTCTTCATCCTCTATACTTCCGGTTCTACCGGCAAACCCAAAGGCGTGGTACATACCTGCGGCGGATATATGGTGTATGCCAACTACAGCTTCGTTAATACCTTCCAATACAAACCAGGAGAAGTATTCTTCTGTACTGCCGACATCGGCTGGATCACCGGTCATAGCTATATCGTATACGGCCCGCTCAGCGCAGGCGCTACCACGCTCATGTTTGAAGGGGTGCCTACCTATCCCGACGCCGGCAGGCTTTGGGAAATCGTGGACAAATTCCGCGTCGATACCCTTTATACCGCTCCCACCGCTATCCGCAGCCTGATGGGTTATGGCCTCGGCCCTGTCAACCACAAAGACCTCAGCTCCCTCAAAAAGCTGGGCAGCGTGGGTGAACCTATCAACGAAGAAGCATGGCACTGGTTTAAGGATAATATCGGTAAAGGCCGTTGCCCGATCGTAGATACCTGGTGGCAAACAGAAACCGGTGGTATCATGATCACGCCCATAGCAGGCATCACCAAAGAAAAACCCGGCTTTGCCACCTTACCGCTGCCTGGGGTACAACCCATCCTGGTAGATGAAAACGGCCAGGAAGTGAAAGGCAACGGCGTGAGCGGCAACCTCTGTATTAAATTCCCGTGGCCCGGCATGCTCCGTACTACCTACGGTGATCACGACCGCTTCCGCAAAACATATTTCTCTACCTACGAGAACCTCTACTTCACCGGCGACGGCTGTACCCGCGATGAAGAAGGCTTCTATCGTATCACCGGCCGCGTAGACGACGTGCTCAACGTGAGCGGTCACCGCATCGGCACCGCTGAAGTGGAAAACGCCATCAACATGCACGCCGGCGTTATTGAAAGCGCAGTGGTAGGCTACCCGCACGATATCAAAGGCCAGGGCATCTACGCCTACGTGATCATGGAAAGAATGACACATGAACCGGAGCTGTCTAAAAAAGATATCGCACAAACGGTGTCCCGCATCATCGGTCCTATCGCCAAACCGGATAAGATCCAGTTTGTAAGCGGCCTGCCTAAAACACGTTCCGGTAAAATCATGCGCCGTATTCTGCGGAAAATAGCGGAAAACGACCTCGATAACCTCGGAGATACCTCTACCCTCCTCGACCCGGCCGTGGTAGATGAAATCAAAAAAGGTAAACTGTAGTCATCTACGAATTTTCTGATTTTGATATTTAAAAATGCAGCGGAGATCACATGATATTGTGTGATATTCGCTGCATTTAAATTTATAAATCAAAAAATCGTAAATCCGTAAATTCCCATGCGGCGTTTCTTCAAAAAAGCCCTCTATGCCCTCCTGTTTCTTGTGCTGTTGTTCAATTGCATCACGGCTTTTCATGCCTATAAATTCACCCACTTCTCCGAAAACAACCGCCATCGCAACAAGCGGCCGGAAGAGATGAGCATCGGTGAAAAATTAAACATGATATTCTTCGGCGTCAGGCTCTCCAAGTCCATTACCAGCGCACGCCCCAATATTGCTTATGACACCGTACAGCTGCTGACGGCCAACGGGCTGCACCTGGAAGGATGGTGGATGCCCGTAACACAGGCCAAAGGCACCGTTATTCTCTTTCATGGATATGGCGGCAACAAAGGTTCACACCTGCCGGAAGCATATTGGTTCCGGCAACTGGGCTACAACACTTTTTTGATAGATTTCCGTGGTCATGGTAACAGTGACGGCACTGCCTGCACTATCGGATACAAAGAAGCGGAAGATGTGAAACTGGCATGGGACTATGTGCTGTCCCGTTCCAACAAGCCTGTCACCCTCTGGGGAATGAGCATGGGTGCGGCAGCCATCATGAAAGCAGTGCCGGAATTTCACCTCACTCCGCAGAAAATTATCCTCGAATCGCCATTCGCCACCCTTCTCGATGCCGTTAAAAGCCGTATGCGGGCCGTGCATCTGCCGGCAACACCGCTATCCCAGATGCTCACCTTCTGGGGCGGCCTGGAACTGGGCTTCTGGGGCTTCGGCCATAACCCGCAGGATTATGCCCGCCACATTCAGGCGCCGGTGCTTTACTGCTGGGGGCAACAGGACATCAGGGTTACATCCGATGAAACGAGACGGGTGTTCGGCCACCTGGCTGCCCAACAAAAACAACTGCATATTTTTAAGGATGCCGGGCATCAGTCCTTCTGTCAGAAAGATGGCGCTGTATGGAAACAGCTGGTGAAAGATTTCATGGCACAATAAAAAAGCGCGCACCATCCGAGTGGAGCGCGCTCTTCACAGGATCTGACCCGCCGTATATATTGGAGTCATGGTACATTGAACCTGTACCACTAGATGCCGTACACAATGACCGCAGTATAAAGTTACTCCCTTACGCTGCCATTGGAAAACACCTGCTACTCTCCGCAAAAACCTTTCCTTTTTAAGGACGGATCACTACGGGCGTACCTACTTTAACAATTTCATATAATTCATTTACATCGCCATTCTTCATGCTTACACAGCCCAATGTCCAGTTGATACGGCTATCCACGTAATTATCCCGGATACCGGCGCCATATTCCACGCCGTGTATGCCAATACCTCCTCCCATACTCGCTCCCTGGGACAAGCTCCCTTCGTTCTGGCGTTGAAAAAATTTCTGTTTTGAATCTTCATTGGGATAATCCAGCAACATGAAGCGGCTCCATCGGTTGTCGATCCTTTTGGCCTGGATATGGAACGTTCCTTCCGGTGTTTTGCGATCGCCCTCCACCAGCTTATCTCCCTGGTCTTTGTTGCCAAAAACCACTTTGTAAATTTTTCTCAGTGTTACATCTTCATACAGATACATCCGGTAATCACTTTTGTCTACCAGCAGGAAAATTTTGTCCGGATTAATATTGGTGGTGGTTAACCGTACATTGTACAGATCAACGCTGCTCCCAACAAACCCTGACAACGGCAGCAGCAACAGTATTACTGCGTACCCGTAAATTCGGCACTTTTTCATAGGGTGGTTAAATAATCCTGATAACGTCGCAGGGTAGTTATTTATTGCAGTGTTACAAAAAAAAGCGCAGCATACAAATGAGCTGTATGCTGCGCTGGCATTGCCTTTAAATGATATTAATAACCAAAGATATCTTCCAGGGAAAGTGTTTTCACTTCACCGATTTTTTTCAGATCGTCCATGTTGACTTTCTTGCCGGAAGCCACCACACAGTATGTATAAGGTTTGTGTGCGATGTTGGTATCGTGGAATTTCTTCACATCATCGAAATTCATTTTATCAATAGACTCGTACACCTGTTTGCGGATATCTGTGCTGAGGCCCAGTTTCTGCGCAGCCAAATAACTGAAGATAATACCATCATTGGTGATACGTTCTGTTTCGATATCCTGCTTCATGGATTCCTTGGCGGTTTCCAGCAGTTTATCAGAACGCGGAATATCGTTCAACAGGTCGTTCATACCCTTAATAGCGTCGTTCATTTTATCCGCCTGGCTGCCTACATAGGCAATCTGGGAATAACGTTCTCCTTTTTTGTCCGGAGATACGAACATTGCATAGGTAGAGTATGCCAGTGCTTTTGATTCACGAATGGTCTGGAATACGATAGATCCCATGCCTCCGCCGAAATAGTTATTGAACAGGGAAATAATACCTGTATTGGCCGGATCATAAACTGATTCATTGCCAACCCAGTTTACTTCTGTCTGCACCATATCATAGTCGGCAAACAACACCTGGTTAGCTGTCTGTGAAGTTTTGCTGAATTTCACGGCAGCTGGTGCTTCTTTAAAGCTGGCCGGCAGCGCATGTAATTTCTGTACATCGGCTGCAGCAGTAGCCAGCGGCTGAGGGCCATAATAGATAATAGTATGCTTGTAAGAAGGCAGTTCGTGCAGCAGACCTGTCAGTTCCGTAGCGGAAACAGCGTCCAGGTCTGCCTGGCTCAATTGATTGTTGAACGGATTGTTGGCGCCGTACATAGCGTAGTTCACCACCCCTTTCATGATGGCAGACTTGTTCAGTTTGGCATCAGAGCGGGACTTCTGTAACCGTCCCTTCAGGGCAGCCAGCGCCTGGTCGTTAGGTTTACAGCTGGTCAATATGTGTTCAAACAAAGAAACTGCTTTATCAAAATTCTCCTGCAAACCACTGATAGTAATAGTGGTGTTTTCTGGAGAAGTGCTCACGTTAAAGTTGCACGCAATATTGTAAAACTCTTTGCTGATTTGTTCGGTAGTATACTTGTCTGTACCCAGGAACTGCAGGTATTGTGCTGCCAGGGCCAGTTTCTTGTTGTTCCAGGAGCCCATGTCAAAACGGTAGTACAAACGGAACAGGCCATTGTCCTTGTTCTGCACGTACATCATGTTGGTGGTGCCTACCGGGGCAGTCTGAATATCTTTCTCATAATCCAGCCATTGTGGTTTTACCGGTGTGGCAGGGATGGCAGATACTTTCTGCAGGAAAGCGGATTGCGCCTCACGGTTTACTTCTACCGGGGTGATCGCAGGTTTTTCCACTTTCTGGATGTTTTTATCCTCGCCTTTGCGCTTGTATACCGCCACATAGTTGTTGGCGAGGTATTTATTAGCGTAATCAACGATCTGCTTTTTAGTGATCTTACCCATGTCATCTACATAAGACACATCATGTACCCAGTTGGTACCACGGCTTTTAATGAAAGCGTCCATGATGGAAGTAGCGCGATTGTTGTTGCTTTCCAGACCTTGCAGTTCAGCCAGTTTGGAGTTGTTCACGATCGCTTTTACCAGGGACTCGTCGAAAGATCCTTTTTTCAGGATGTCCAGTTGTCCGAGCAAAAGGTTTTTTACATCGTCCAGTGTCTGGCCCTGTTTGGCTTTACCGGACAAAATCAGGATGGAATAGTCTTTCAGTCCCAATACCTGCGCGCCGGCGCTCAGTGCTTTCTGTTGTTTGTTAAGGTTCAGGTCCAGCAGGCCGGCTTTACCGTTCTGCAGGATGCTGGAAAGTACGCCCAGGACCAGGCTGGACTGGGTGTCGAGTGCGCCGGGCAGACGGAAGGCGATATCAATGCTTTCAGCGTCCGGGCCAAACACTTCTTTCACAACAGGAGCTTTGAAGGGAGCTTCCAGAGCTGGTTTATATTCCGCTACCGGTTTCGCTTTCATATAACCGAACTGCTGGTCGATGGTTTTGATCACGTAGTCCGGATCAAAGTCACCTGCCATGACAATGGCCATGTTATTAGGCACATAGTAAGTGTTATAGAAATTGCGGATAGCTTTGAGATTAGGGTTTTTCAGGTGTTCTACCGTGCCGATGGTTGATTGCTGACCATAGTTGTGGGTAGGGAACAGGGCAGCCAGCAAGGTTTCGTATACTTTACGGCCATCGTTGTCCAGTCCGCGGTTTTTTTCCTCGTACACCGCTTCCAGTTCTGTGTGGAAGAGACGGAACACGGGATCGCGGAACCTTTCCGCCTGTACGGTCAGGTATTTGTCGATCGCATTGGAGGGGATATCTTCCTCGTAAATGGTTTCTTCCACCCAGGTATGCGCGTTGGTGCCCTGAGCGCCCATGGCGGTCATCATTTTATCGTATTCGTTGGCGATCGCATATTTGGCCGCGATGCCGGAAACGCTGTCGATTTGATGATACACCACTTTCCGGGCTTCCTGGCCAGTGGTTTTATTGTATTTGTCATACAGGCTTTCGATCTGGTCGATATAGGGTTTTTCCTTTGCCCAGTCGAGAGAGCCATACTGCTGGGTACCTTTAAAGAGCAGGTGCTCCAGGTAGTGGGCCAGGCCGGTATGGTCCTTCGGGTCGTTGTTGCTGCCGGCGCGGGTGCCGATCAGTGTCTGAATACGGGGTTCCTTTTTGTTGACACTTAAAATAACGGTGAGGCCATTTTTCAGGGTATAAAAACGGGCTTTCATGGGGTCGTCTGTTACGTACCGGTAGGGATACCCGCCGGAGGTAGCTTCTTTCCACTGAAATTTTCCCTGAGCCATGGCCGTTGGCAGACTTCCTGCAAACAACAACAGCGATACAGCTAGTTTACGCAGCTTCATAGAAATTTGTTAGGTTGGTTTGAAAATAGTCACCAAATATAACGGAAGGAAAAAAAATACAGCGGGCTCACAAAAGATAATTCTATGAGCGGTAACACAAGACAAGGTTCAACCGATTGAAAACCGGAAGGGGCAACAAGGTGACAAAGTCAATTATTTAATTAAATATCAGGGAGTTAGGTTGTTCATTAAAAAAGCGGCGCGCTTTCCTATCACGAGGCTGTTCCAGAGGGAATCCGCCTGGACAACGGCAGTATGGTGTTTTTTGGCCACTGCCGGCTTTACCATTGGTTTATGAACGGCAGAAACCTGCCGGATAGTGGCGGGAATTACCTTCTGCGGTACCGCAACAGGAATACTGCTGAAGGAAGGCATATCAACCGGAAGCTGGCCTTCGGCAGATATTGCCGAAGCCTTTACACCGAGCAGGCGTTTATCACAGGAATGCACCCACGCAATACAACCAATGCATGCGAGCAGGGCGACAAAAGAGCGCATAGATAGAATTTTGGTCAGGTCAAAAAATTTAAAACCCGTTTAACCGCAACCCGATAGAAAACGGATATTGTTGTAATCCGTAATCATGCAAAGGCGTAAGGGCGAAGTTGCCGTACAGCTTTACCGGGCCATAACCCAGTTCGCTGGTCAGTCCGAAACGCCATTTGTTAAGGTTGAAATCATCGGTTTTCCTTACTTTTCCTCTCTCCTCACTGATCTGTTTGGTCCTGGATTTGATCAGATATCCGCCAGAGACGCCCAAGCTCACCTGAAACGCGCGATTAGGGCGGGCCGGGTTAGAATTAAAGTTTAGCATTACCGGGATCGATATATATTCGGCAAACAACTTATTCTTTGAGAATTCTACTGTATCCCTGATTATCCTGGTGATATAACCGGGTTGATAAGTAATATTCCGGGCGTATCTGAAATTATTCATTTCCAATCCCAGAGCATATAACAAGTTAAGTTTGTGTTTTGTTATATTAAGCCGCTGTTCAAATAACCAGATATTAAAATTGATCGATTTTCCGGTGATAAGTTTAAATTCAGCGGGTGTTAAAGGTTCACTTCCTTCTCTTGGCGCAAAGGTGGCCAGCCCCACAGCGGAGTAGTCATATGCTTTACCTGCGGGCATTGCACCATTGTAAAAGCTGGTAGTATTGGGGTAGTAAGAAATGTAGCTGGCGCCGCCATACTCACTCCTGTCGATGTAATTGTTAAATCCGATATCGAAAACAAACCACCTGGTCTGCAGGTTTTTCTTCAGCCTTGCGCGGGCGTAGGCGGTGTCACTGTATATTTTGTAGGAATTGCGACCTTTTTCGTTCTTCCCTTTGATCAGGATGAGCCCCTTGATCCAGAAAGTGTCCGGAACGGGAGCAGCTGCCGGCGCTGTGGCCATATTGCCCTGATGGCTGGTATCAACGTTTTGCCCCTGCGCCCATCCTACACATAACATCAATATTAAACAGAGTAAAACTTTATGCTTCATAGTTTTATTTATTCCTTTTACGGGAGAAAAGTTTAGCAACATTCGTCACCTTGTCCAGAATACGGCTATCGCTTCCACTGACGGACAGGATCAGTTCCCCTTTCACAGTGGCAGGAGCTGCAGCCGCCGGGGCGGACACCTTAGCAGGCGAAGCCGGCATATTGGCTGCAATAACGGTTTCCCTGGCATGACTGGCTGAAGGTGTATTATCAGCTGGAGATGCCGCGGCCAGCGTTGTATTCTGCAAGTGCTTTTCCACCACTTCATCTGAAGTGTTGCGAGGCGATGGCAGGGTGGAAATTACCGGCACATCGGCTGGTACAGGGACTACGGCTATGGTATTGTTATTTTGTGACTGCGGGGATGCCGGGGAGGGTTTCACCGGAACAACTTCCTTCTTCCTGGTGGCGGTGCGGTTAACCGGTGTATGCGCCACTTCCGGTGGAGCAGGGGTTGCACGCGCTTCAGCAGGTGTTTCTGTTTTCGCTGGGGCAGGCTGGGCTACAGGTGCCAGTGCAGGCTGGGCTACCGGCGGCTTCACCGCCTCATGCGTTACTGTACCTGCAATAGGCTGACTATCATGGTGATTACCAGCGGGCAACAACCAGATAAGCAGGCCCGCTAATACAGCGGCAGCGGTAGCACCCCACCAGTAAGGGCCCATTTTAATGGTTTTACGGGAGCTGCGATACAGGCTGGCTTTGTTTTCAAATATGATGGTATTGTCCGGTTCCAGCTTAACCACCTGCAGCAGTGCCATTTCCTGACGGGCTTCCGGATGTTCCTTCAGCCAGGATTTTAACCGGACAGTTTCTTCCTCAGACAACTCTCCATCTACATAACTCAGCATCATAGAGGCATAATCATCTGCGGCAGCTGACGGGGAGTAACGGTACAAGGCTGCCTTCTGATCAAATATCACGTGCTCGTCAGGCACCACACGGGCGCCTTTCAGCAGGTCCAGCTCGGCCTGTATATGAGGATGTTTTTGCAGAAACTGTTCGAGCGCAGCTTGTTCCGCGTCGTTCAGTTCGTCATCCACGTAACTGAGCAGGTAAGACTCGTAATTTGATATGTTGATCTCTACAGCCAAAAAAATGCTTATTATTAATCAATTAACAATTATAAAAATTTATATGACGTTTTCCATCTTTACAAGATAATTTTTTAAATGTATCCTGGCCCGATGGAGGTAAACCTTTACCTGGGAAGGATTGAGCTGCATGATTTCACCAATTTCCTCATAGCTGTAACCCTCGTAATCTTTTAGCAGCACCAATGACCGTTGTACCTCACTCAGATTGGCCAACGCTTTGGCAATCACCTCTTTAGCATTATTGATCCGGTGGTCGGACACTTTCATCTCATCCTTGAATTCGTCTACCAGCGTCACCCGCTTTGTCTTACGTACATGGTCGATCATATTATGGTACGCCACTGTAAACAGGTACGACTTAGCCTTTTCAAAAGGCACGTCCTGGCAGTGCTTCCACAATATTTCGAATGCGTTCTGTACTACGTCCCTGGCGTCTTCCGCGTGATCCAGATTTTTGATGATAAAGCGGAATATATTGTCCGAATACAGATCCACACATTTATTGTACTCCTTTTCCGTCATTCCGGTGGTGCGGGATTTTAGTGCTAAGTTCCGACTTTTACTTTAATACCTATCATGGTCCCCATCCAGCTTACCCACACCTAATTGTCAGTAACATCCGATTTTTCGATTTGCACAGCAGGAACAGTTTCTTTTAAACTGATCATCAACCTATTACTTAATACACTATTTTTATATCTCTTTCACACAGGTTAAATTTTCAGTTTTCCACTACATGGCATCTTCAGGCATGATAGTATTATGACGGAATGCTGTTGGTAAATGTTACACCTTGGTCAAACTTTTTACTCCCCGGGCCGTTAACTGTGGATGCGACGGAGATTCGTAATACTTTTATCATCTATAACTTTGCAAAAGCGTTATTATCAAACATCGTACTTACTATGAATAAGAAGTTTACGTCCCGCTTACGGGAAGAACTGGAAGAAATCAACAAAGCCGGCCTGTACAAGAGAGAGCGTATCATTACATCTGAGCAGGGAGCTGAAATACAGGTGGGCGGTAAGACTGTCATAAATTTTTGCGCCAATAACTATCTGGGACTGTCTTCTCATCCGGCCGTGGTCAAAGCGGCAAAAGACGCCATCGACACGCATGGTTACGGAATGAGCAGTGTCCGCTTTATTTGCGGTACCCAGGACATTCACCGGGAACTGGAAGAAAAGATCTCCAAATTTTTGGGGACCGAAGACACGATCCTGTACGTAGCAGCCTTCGACGCCAATGGTGGCGTATTTGAGCCGCTGTTCGGCGAAGACGACGCCATCATTTCCGACGCCCTGAACCACGCTTCCATCATCGACGGCGTACGTTTGTGCAAAGCCAAACGTTTCCGTTACGAGCATAACAATATGGCCGACCTGGAAGCTAAACTGAAAGAAGCCCAGGACTGCCGTAGCCGTATCATTGTTACAGACGGTTCGTTCAGCATGGACGGCACCATTGCCCAGCTGGACAAAATCTGCGACCTGGCGGATAAATATGACGCCATCGTTATGTCTGATGAGAGCCATTCTTCTGGCTTCCTCGGCAAAACCGGCCGTGGCACCCATGAGTACCGCAACGTTATGGGCCGTGTAGACATCATCACCGGCACACTTGGTAAAGCTCTGGGCGGCGCTTCCGGCGGCTTCACCAGTGGTCCCAAAGAAGTTATCGACATACTGCGCCAGCGCAGCCGTCCTTATCTGTTCTCCAACTCCGTGGCCCCAAGCATTGTCGGCGCTTCCATCGCCGTACTTGATATGCTGAGCGAAACCACTGAGCTGCGTGACAAACTTGAGTACAATACCCAGTATTTCCGCAACAAAATGACGGAAGCCGGTTTCGATATCAAACCCGGTGATCACCCGATTGTACCTGTTATGTTGTACGATGCAGTACTAAGCCAGCAAATGGCGGAAAAACTGCTGGCAGAAGGTATCTACGTGATCGGTTTCTTCTTCCCTGTAGTGCCTAAAGGCCAGGCCCGTATCCGTGTACAGCTCAGCGCTGCCCACGAACAGGCCCATCTCGATAAAGCTATCGCCGCCTTCACCAAAGTGGGAAGGGAACTGGGCGTGATCAAATAATTACGAATTAGGAATTACGAATTACGAATTGAGGGCTGTTTTATAGATCGGTTATTCAGTAACCTTTCCATGAAGCAGCCCTCAATTCGTAATTCGTAATTCCTAATTCGTAATTTCGCACCTGATTATTTACTAAATCATGATACTGATGAAACGATTTGGCTGGATACTGTTAGCACTGTGCCTTTTCATGGCCGCCTGCGCACCGAATAATGTCAAGGAAGAAAAAGGCTGGGAGAAATATTTCACCCAATACAAGGTGGAAGGCACCTTTATGTTATTCAACAATGCACAGGGTACATTCAGGGTGTATAACCTGGACCGCGCCAAAGAACGTTTTCTGCCCGCATCCACCTTCAAAATTTTCAACTCGCTGGTAGGCCTGCAGACCGGCGTCATCAAAGATACCGGCATGGTTATTCCGTGGGACGGCGTTACCCGCAAATACCCCGCATGGAACCAGGACCTGAGCATGCAACAGGCCTTTAAAGTGTCTGCTGTGCCCTACTTCCAGGAAGTGGCCCGCCGGATTGGAAAAACCAATATGCAGGCATGGCTTGACTCTGTCAAATATGGCAACATGAAAATCAGCCGTATCGACACTTTCTGGCTGGATAACTCGCTACAGATCTCTCCTGATGAGGAACTGGGCTTTGTCAAAAAACTTTATTTCGACCAGCTGCCCTTTGCCAAAACCAATATGCAGAGCGTGCGTGACGTGATGCTGATGGAAAAAACACCTAAGTATGAGCTGTCCTACAAAACCGGCTGGGGCACTAACGGCGCCAAACAAATTGGCTGGATAGTAGGCTGGGTGGAAGAAAACAGGCATCCCTCCTTCTTCGTGCTGAACATAGAAACAGAAGATCCTAACTTCGACATGGTCAAAAACCGGATGGATATTCTCCGTAATATTCTCACCGAAGCCGGCTATTTCAAAGGAGAAATGTAATTGTCCCGCTATTTAAGATAATTTGGCCATTCAGTTATTTCAACCGGTACCTGAATGGCCAAACGATTTTAAATACCTGCCTGTATTTGGTTAAAAAAAACCTAAACCCCTCTTCCCGCTCTTGTAATACGTGACAAAAAAATTATTTTTGAGATCTTGCCAACGCAAGCGATCTTAAAACTGCATATGTTACGTTTTCAGCATAGTGAATATTTATGGGCACTGACGCTGTTACTGGTGCTGCAGCTGGCTTTCCTGGGTATATCCTGGTGGAAACGCCGCTCCATACGCCGTATCGGTGATCCGGCCCTTGTAGAAAAACTGTTTGCCGGTTATTCCCGTAAACTGTTCGTATTCAAGTTCCTTTTGATTTTCCTCGCCTTTTTCTTTGGCGTACTTGGGCTCGCCAATCTGCAAAAGGGCAGCCGCATGGAAAAAATCACCAGGAAAGGCGTGGACGTTGTGATCGCGCTGGACGTAAGCAAGAGTATGCTGGCCAATGATATCCAGCCAGACAGGCTTACCCGTGCCAAACAGCTCATCAGCAAACTGATGGACAAACTCGACAATGACCGTGTAGGCCTTGTGGTATTTGCCGGTAATGCCTACCTGCAGATGCCGCTCACCATCGATTACTCCGCCGCCAAAATGTACCTGAGCACTGTATCTCCGGACATGATCCCTACGCAGGGCACCGCCATCGGCCAGGCCATACAGGTGTCTGATGAAGCCTTCAACAAAAAAGAACGCAAACATAAAGCGCTGGTAGTTATCTCTGATGGGGAAGACCACGACGAAACAGCCTTGCAAAAAACCCGGACAGCCTTTGATAACGGCGTGGTTACCAATACAATCGGTATTGGTTCCGTAGCCGGCTCCCCGCTTCCTGACCCGGAAACAGGCAGTTACAAAAAAGACCGCGAAGGCAATACCGTGATTTCCAAACTCAATGAAAATGAGCTGAAAGGAATCGCCGCCGCCGGGAAAGGCATATACCAGCACCTGGACAACAATACAGACGATGTAGTGAATACACTGGTGAACAAGATCGACAGCATGGAGCAGAAAGAATTCGGAGAAAATGTATTCACAGACTATAACAGCTATTTTCAATATTTCCTGGGCATCTGCCTGGCGTTACTGCTGATTGAATTCTTCATTCCGGAAGTACGTCATCCACGTGTCCCCAGGGAAACCACAGTAGCCTAATTATCAACAGATCATGAACATTACTTTTATAAAACAGGGTTGCTTTATGGCTTCATTGCTGCTCACCGGCGTTACCGCGCTGGCACAGAATGGCGCCAGCAAGTTTATCCGCAAAGGCAATGAACTGTATCAAAAGCAGCTGTTCAGCGACGCTGAAGCCAACTACAAAAAGGCGCTTGAGCAAAACGGGCAGTCTGCCGTAGGCAGCTATAACCTGGGCAACTCCCTCTATCAACAGAAAAGATACGATGATGCCCGCACCCAGTATGCAAACAGCCTGAAAATCGCGGACAACAGCCGCATCAAGTCAGACGCAGACTACAACATCGGCAATACCTTTATGGAAGCTAAAAAGTGGGAAGAAAGCATCAAATCCTACAAACAGGCCCTGAAAATAAATCCTGCTGATGAAGATGCCCGCTATAACCTCGCCTACGCCCAGGCCATGCTGAAAAAACAACAGCAGGACAACAAAGACAATAAAGACAACAAGGATAAAAACAAAGACAAAAACAAGGATAAAAAAGACCAGAACAAGGACCAGAATAAAGATCAGAACAAAGACCAGCAGGATAAAGACAAGAAAGACCAGAACAAAGACCAGCAGAACAAAAACAAGGACCAGAATAAAGACAAAGACCAGCAGGAACAACAAAAACCGGAACCACAGCCCAGCAAACTGAACAAACAGGAGGCGGAAAGGCTGTTACAGGCATTGTCCCAGGAAGAAAAGAAGCTGCAGGACAAAGCCAAAAAAGTGAAAGGCCAAACCGTACCGGTGGAAAAAGACTGGTAATCTTAATTATACACTCAACAAAGAACAAAATCCGGCAGTACTGATGATACTGCCGGATTTTTTTATATAAAAAAAACCGGAACAGGATTATTCCGGCCATTTTACCTAAACCTACAACAGTTACGCATGGTAACAGTACTCTTTAGTGTTAAAATAAGGGGAAGATGCCTGCCACCTGACTGGTTACTCTTTACCTAATTTCCAGCCTGACGGTCGTTGTATTCATCTTACGTTGCAGGCAAGCATCACCCCGAACTTTAAAACACACTATTTTTAAGCAGCGCACAGCGGCAGCCGCCTGTTATTCTCATTGATCGCTGGCATCGACCAGAGGGTTTGCCACCCATCCGGTCCCCTAAATTGTTTGGGAGACGGGAAGACTTACAGCACAGTTAACACAATTTGGCATCCTAGCATGATTTCCTGTTTAACGTCAGCGGGTAGAACAATTCAATACGCAAAACTACGTGTGGGCGGGCCAATCTACTAGGACAATTCAGCTATTGACTTGGACTATTTGAACATAATGTCCCGGAAGTCCTGGGGGGAGATGCCAGCGTTGTTTTTAAAGAACCGGCTGAAATAGGCAGGATCTTCAAAACCAAGCTCATAGCAGATTTCTTTGACGCTTTTATGGCTGAAGGCCAGGTTCCGCTTTGCTTCCAGGATAATACGGTCATGCAGCAGCTCTGTCACGGTGCGGCCGGTAGTTTCTTTGGTGATTTCATTCAGCCTTTTGGGCGTCAGGGCAAAGGCATTGGCATAAAAGGCCACCTGATGTTCGCGGGTATAGTGTTTTTCCAGCAGGCGGCGGAGTTGTACCACCCGGGAATCGTGATGCAGCGGCCTCATGGTATCGGTCGCATTGCGTTTTTTCTCCCTTTCCGCCAGCAGCAGGAAGGCATTGAGATAGTGTTTGATAATACTGCGGCTATTGGTCCCTGGTGCGCGGTGTTCCCGGTTCATCAGGTCCACCAGTCCCAGTAACGACGGGGCCGTGTTTTCCCCGATATAGATGGGTCCGTAGCCGTGCCAGTTGTCAAAGAGGTTGGAAAAGTCGTACAGGGTTTCCTTGTCGTGTTTGTTAGCGAAATAAAAGCGTTCTGTAAAGAAGATCACGTGGCCTTCCCGCTCACAGTCCAGCTGGTGCACCTGTCCGGGCCGCAACAGGAACAACATATTATCTTCCATTTCATACCACACAAAATCGACCATATGGCGGCCTTTGGCTTTGGTAAACCATAAAACCTGAAAATGGTGATGCCGGTGTGGCTGGTGGGTGAAATCCATAGCAGCCATCCCCAGCGGGGCAATGTTGAAATGTGATTTCATCGGCCATTCCTGATAGGGAATGTCCATGCTTTTATCATTCGACATAAGTACTTCAAATTTAAACGAATGGCCCGCTTTTGACGGCACCGTTCGTGGAATTTAATGTAGCTTTAAGGTGTGGGGTAATTGCCCCTCAGGTTTATTAACTTTGCACCTGCAGAAAACAAAAACGTATGCAGCTTTATTGCAACTCATTGACAGAATATAAGCGACTGGCCACACTGGAAGTAAAGGTAGGTGATCTTCTCATTGGCAATTTCCATCCTATCCGGATCCAGACGATGACCACGACCGATACCATGGACACGGCCGGCACAGTAGCCCAGGCCATCCGGTGTATCGAAGCCGGCGCTGAGCTGGTGCGTATTACCGCTCCCAGCAAAAAAGAGGCAGAAAACCTGCTGAACATCAAAAATGAACTTCGTCGCCAGGGTTACCATACCCCGCTGGTAGCAGATATACACTTCACACCTAATGCCGCCGAAATAGCCGCCCGCATTGTGGAAAAGGTGAGAATCAATCCCGGTAACTATATCGACAAAAAGAAGTTTGAAACACTTGAATATACCGACGCAGAATACCAGGAAGAAATAGACCGTATCCGGGAACGTTTCACCCCGCTGGTGAATATCTGTAAAGAACATGGTACCGCCATGCGTATTGGTACCAACCATGGCTCCCTCAGCGACCGTATCATGAGCCGCTACGGCGATACCCCAATGGGCATGGTGGAAAGCGCCATGGAATTCCTGCGTATCGCTGAAGACCTCCGCTTCCGCAACATTGTCCTGAGCATGAAAGCCAGCAACCCGCAGGTGATGGTGCAGGCTTACCGTCTGCTGGTACAAACCATGCAACAGGAGCTGGGCCACGCCTATCCGCTGCACCTTGGCGTTACAGAAGCAGGCGATGGAGAAGACGGCCGTATCAAATCGGCCATCGGTATCGGCACCCTGCTGGAAGACGGTGTGGGTGACACGATCCGGGTATCCCTGACAGAAGATCCGGAATTTGAGCTGCCCGTATGCCGTGATATTGTAAAACGCTACAGTGGCAACCGTACCGAAAAACCGGCTACCTCCCGGCCGCTGGGCACCCTGCCCTACTCCCCGTTCTCCTACAAACGCCGCGAAAGCATCGTGGTAGACAACACCGGCGACAAGCAGGTGCCCGTAGTAGTGGCAGATTACCGCAGCTCTAGTGCCATACAGCCTTCTGACATTAACGCGATCGGCTATACGTATGATGAACCATCTGATAAATGGAACATCGCCGATGCCGCCGCAGATTATATTTATACCGGCACGCAGGTACCCTCTTTTGCCCTGCCCGGCACCCTCCAGGTAGTCCTCGACGCCGACAAGTGGCAGACACTGGCCGACAAAGCTGCGTATGTGCCTTACTTTGCTACCCGTACCTACCTTGACGCCATCGCAGCAGGACAAACCGGTAAAAAGAATTTTGTGGCCGTTAACTGTGACGACCTCGATACTGCTGATATCAGTGACTTATTAACACAACTGCGCCAGCCTGCTGTTGCCGGCGCTACCATATTGGCAGCCCATGCCTCCGGCAGCAACGCCATGGCCAGCATCAGAAGGTTCTTCATTCTGCTGACAACAGAGCAACTGACAGTACCAGTGGTCATCCACAGTGTTAGTCTACAGGCAACTGCCGATGAGCACCTGATCCATCATGCCACCGAGGCCGGCGCGCTCCTGCTGGACGGTTTCGGCGACGGCCTCTGGCTGACCAACCAGGACCAGGACACGGCACAGGCCGGACTGCTGAACAATATCGCCTTCGGCATTTTGCAGGCCACCCGGACCCGTATCTCCAAAACGGAATACATCTCCTGCCCTTCCTGCGGCCGTACGTTGTTTGACCTTCAGGAAACGACTGCACGCATCAGGGCCGTCACCCACCACCTCAAAGGCGTGAAAATCGCCATCATGGGCTGTATCGTAAATGGTCCCGGAGAAATGGCGGACGCGGACTTTGGATACGTAGGCAGTGGCGTCGGCAAAATCACCCTTTATAGAGGCAAAGAGATCGTAAAACGTGGCCTGAACAGCGATGTGGCTGTAGACGAGCTTATCAGCCTGATCCGGGAAAACGGTATGTGGGTGGACAAAAACTAATTATTAAATATTGCTTAAAAATATAGGGTGAAATGTGTTCGCATCAATAAAAAAGCTTAATTTTTGGTAAAACATTTCTTATGAAAAAGTTGCTTACAGGTGTTCTGGCTATGTTCATGGGCTTAACTGTTGCCATGGCCCAGGCTCCTGCCTCCACCACCCAAAAAGAAGCTAAAACCAAGGCTAAAACTGAGCAAAAAGCTGCCAAGAAAGAAGCAGCCGCTGTTAAGAAAGAAGCAGGGCAACCCGCTCCTCAGGCTTCACCGGTAGCAAAAACAGAGCACGTTACCAAGAGCGGCGCTCCTGACAAGCGCTTCAAGGAAAACAAAGGCACTACTACAGCGCCGGCAACAACAGGACCGAAAAAGAAAGACGGTACACCTGACATGCGCTACAAATCAAATAATCCAAACGCAGGAAAGAAAAAATCCTGATTCATAACATTATCCTCCGATAAGGATTAAGCCACCTCCCGGTGGTTTAATCCTTATTTTTTTACCTTTAGCCCCAACAACCAATAACTGCCCGCTAAAAAACTTACTTTTATTGCATGTTCGATTTCAGACTCAGGGTATTTCATACCGTTGCGAAGCGTCTCAGCTTCACCAAAGCCGCAGAAGAATTATATATCTCCCAGCCCGCCGTTACCAAACATATTCACGAGCTGGAGCAACAACTGGGCATGGCTTTGTTTGAGAGGATCGGCAACCGTATTAAACTTACCCGTGCCGGCCAGCTGGTCATGCATCATGCTGAGATCATTTTTACCGATTACCGTAACCTGGAATATGAAATCAACCAGCTGAAACACACGCAGGGCGGCCTGTTGGCCATCGGCGCCAGCACTACTATAGCACAATACCTGATCCCACCGCTGCTGGCCAAATTCAACCAGCGCTACCCGGATGTAAAAACGTCGCTCACCAGCGGTAATACAGAGCAGATAGAACAAGCGCTTTTTGAAAAAAGTATCTTACTGGGCATTATAGAAGGCAGCTCTAAAAATCCACTGCTGAAGTATGTAGAGTTTGCCCGCGATGAAATTGTGCTCATCGGGAACCCCAAACACGCTTACGGCAACGGCGAACCACTCAACGCCACTGAATTGCGGAACATTCCCCTGCTTATGCGGGAACATGGTTCCGGCACACTGGAGGTAATCACAGATGAACTGAAGCGTCTGAAGCTGAAGATCACGGACCTGAACGTGGCCATGTATATGGGCAGCACTGAGAGTATTAAATCTTACCTGCATCATTCTTCCTGTGCGGCGTTTATCTCTTTACAGGCCGTGCAAAGAGAAGTAGAAGCCGGAGAGTTTGTTGTGCTTCCCATCAAAAATTTCAAGCTGATCAGAAAACTGCATTTTACTTACTTACAGGGTCTTCAGGACAAACTCGCCCAGCTTTTCATCAAGTTTGCGCGGCAGCATGTAACCGAATAATTTACCGCAAAAAGTCTTTTTCCAACAGCTGCCAACGGAGCATGTTGTCCTGCATGCCGGTTTGCCGCATGCCCAGGTGTTGCAGCACTTTTCCGGAAGCGATGTTGTTCACTTCACATTCTGCCTCTATACTTTTTACGAATGGCTGCTGAAAGGCCCAGGTGACCAGTGCGGCCGCGGCCTCCCGCATGTACCCCTGGTTGCGGTGGGCTGGCAGCAGGGAATAGCCTATTTCCACCATGCCATTTTCATCGGGGCGGCCTTTAAAGCCAATGTCTCCCAGTACGATGTTGTCTGTTGCGGACACAATGGCCCACAATAGCCAGGGGAATGATTTCGGGTCGTGTTGAAGTAATTCAATCAGGTGTGGCAACAGTTCTTTCAGTTCTGCCTGCGGCCATTCAGGCGGAATGGATGCATTCAGCATGGTGACAGCCTGCGGGTCCTGCAGATAGATCGCAGTAATCAGTGGCAGGCGGCAAGGGCATACCAATAAACGGGATGTGATCAGGGGTAACATATACGGATGATTAAAAAAATAACAAGGGACCGTTAAGGTTTATGTAGTTGTAATTGCGCCATATCCAATTCTTCACCGGCTTTCAGCGAATGTATTTCCAGCCGTGCCTGGTCTTGTGTCAGCTCTTTCAGCCGTTGGGGCGTGCCCGTAAGTGAAGGCATCGTACCGTAATGGCAGGGGATTACGTGTTTCACTTTGAGCAGGCGGATGGCAAAAGCAGCTTCCAGGGGGCCCATGGTAAAGCGGTCGCCGATAGGCAGGATCGCGATATCCGGCTCATAGATTTCTCCCAGCAGGGCCATGTCGCCGAAAACGGAGGTATCACCGGAATAATAAACGGAGACATCATCGCTCATCCAGATAATGAATCCGTTGGCCGCATGGGTATATCCGATTTTACCGTCCGGCATCCATACCTGTGCAAAATGGAAGGCGTTGGTCATCGTGATTTTTGTTTGCAGGAAGGAGATGGTGCCTCCGGCATTCATCTGTTCAAAGACATGTTCCGGTACGCCTTGTTCCTGCAAGAAGAGGCGGACGATGGGGTTGGCGATCACTTTAGGTGAATGGGACCGGATCAGGTCAATGATTTTACTGTCGAGGTGGTCCCTGTGGCCGTGAGTGATCAGGACCAGGTCAATTTGTTCCGGGATGGTATAATCGTCCGGCAGAGCCGGATTGCCGGTAAACCAGGGGTCTACGAGAATGATATGGCCTTCCGGGGAGGTAAGCTGAAAACTGGCATGCCCCAGGAATTTGATTTTCGAATGCTGCGTGCTCATAGTCATCTGGTTTTTTACCTATCTAAATATACTATTATCTGTGCATACGAATAAATGAAAAATCCTGCCCGGAAAATTACCAGGCAGGATGAATTTCGTATAAAACGGTAAGCTTATTTACGTTGTAAGGAGTAGATGATAGCAGCGGATTTGCCTTCGAAGTTTACGTTAGCTCTCCATGTCATGGAGCTGCCGGCTTCTGTACATTCCATCAGGTAGCCGTCTGCCACGTTTTTAGCTTTTACGCCGGAGTACAGTTTTTTGAACCCGAACATGGTCACATTTCCCTGTTTGCTGATTGTCCATACGATTTTCTGGGTAGCAGGGCTGCAGCCGTCTGCCGTGGAGGACAATGTATAAGAACCATTTGCATTATTGTCGGGCAATACCCACTGGCTGCCGATGAAGCATTTCGCATTGGCCTCGTCAAAAACGGTTACTTTGGCATTATCAGGAATACCTTCATAACGGATATCGGTCAGCACCCAGTTGCCTTTTACAGCGCCTTTGTTAATGTTGGTGGTTACGCCCTGTTTAGGAGAGCAGGAAGTACCCAGGATTGCGACCAGAGCCAGAAACAATGCTGCGAATGATAAATTTTTCATGGGAATAATAATTTGTATGTTTTAATGCCTTCTCTGCATTCAACAGCTGTGCTACAATAAGGTTTAAACAGCCTGAATACAGCGGCAAGTTCAGCATTTGCAAGAAACGTACCAAATGAATATGTAAGCGGTCAGTGGCTGGCGGGCAAAAGGGCTTCTGCCGGGGTTTTCAGCCTGATCAGCACTTCTTCCAGCTGATTGGTCCGTTTGTAGAGGTACCATGTGCTGGCGGCCAGGGACATGGTCAGTACACAAAGGGCGAGAAATGCGCAGCGCCACCAGATGCTGACGGTTATTTTACGGTTCCATCCGGGCCTGATATCAATGTAAACGGGTTCGTGCGGAGGTTGTTCCCCGTCTCCTCCATTGGCGTGTTTAAAATAGTATTCCTGGTGTTTATACCGCCGGGCATCTTCCATGACCCTGTCTTTCAGCCGGACAGGCGGCGGTACGGCTTCAGCCATGATATTATTTTCGAGGCGAAGTTCAGCTGCGGCTATTTCCTGTTCGAGAATGGGGTGTAACCTTCTCATGTACGTCAATTCCCTCTCCTGCTCAGGTGTGGCAAGGCCGAGTAAATAACGTTCAATTACTCCACTATCAATGTAGTTTTTTAAGTCCAAAGCAATGATTTAAAAAACCGTATACCATCAAACATGATGGATAAACAAAATATCTACGAACCTCCACTGCCGGTTGGATTGTAAAATTGAGAAAATAATTTAAATAAAGGATTGCCGCAGGTTATATTATATATAAAAAATATTTTCTTTTTGCTCATGTATAGACACGGTGGCGGCAGCATGTTTTTCCTGCCTCTCTTTTTCCTGGCGGTATTTCAGATAATAAAGGATGGCAAAAAAGAGAAAGATTTTAGACAGGATAAAAATAATAATAAAGAATATCTTCCACCAGCGATGTACGGAGATATGGCTACCATCTTTGGGCTGGATATTGATGAACGTGTAATTGGACTGCGCATCTGCCTGTGCGCCGGCATATTCCCAGCGAACTTTTTGGAGTACCCGTTCCCGTATTTCCACAGGAGGTAACACGGCTTCATCAAAGCAGGCCTTTTCCAGCCGGCGTTCCACCAGTTCCACCTCTGTGTCCAGTTCAGGAAACAGTTTTCTCATATGCTCCAGCTCTTCCACTTCCGTTTCAGAAGCGAGGCCCAGCACATAAGACTCGATGATGCCGCTTTCGATATAAAATTTTAGTTCCAATGTTCTTTTAAGAATTTTCGGAAGGCTTTCATTGCTTCCCCCAGTATTTCATTTACCTGCCCTTCTGGTACTCCCAGCATACGGGCTATAGTTGTGATTGATAAACCTTTAAAATAACTCAGCCTGAACACCTGCTGTTCTGAAGCCGGAAGAATGATATAGAACTGCTGCAGGATACCTTCTTCTTTCTTCATCAGTTCTGTCCCTGTGAGCGCGGTTTCCGGGATGGCTTCCTTAATGGCCAGTTCCCTTGTTTTGCGTAATAACCAGGCAAATAAAGTGCGGAAGCCTGAAGAGTGGAACGCATTAATATGTTGGAATGCCCACGCAAAAACCTTGACTATAACATCGCTGGCCCTATCTTTTATAGGCACCAGCTGTAGCACAACCCCATACAGTGCGCCAGCGTAACGGTCATATAACAGCTCTTTTGCTGCAGGATCACCCAACGCCAGCCGTTCTATAAGCATTTGCTCACTTATATGTGTCAGATCTCTCCGCAAACAGTTGTGCTTACATTTATAAGTTCGCTAATTTATGAAATTATATGAATTGATCACGCTACGAGTTATTCACACATAGAGCTGAAATGGACAAGTTTCTACAGGACCATCTTGTATAGCCAGTAAGGCTGTCCAAATATCGGCGGCAGTTCTTTTATAAGCGAAAAACCCAGTTCATCATACATTTTGCGCGCAGCAGGCATTATGGTGCTGGTATGGAGCCCCAGTATTTTTTCGCCGGAATGCCTGGCATCTTCAATCGCCAGCTCCATTAACCGGCGCCCGATGCCCATCCGGCGGAAAGCAGGGTCCACTCCCAAACGGCGGATATAAGCCCATTCTGCCGGATAGATAGTGGTAGCCTGACCGGAAGGCACCATAAAAACCACGCCCACCAAACGTTCACCGGAACGGCATACAAACGTGTCTGCCTGTTTCATCAATGCAGCCAGCTTATCTATATCCGACTGGTTTTTATGCATGGTATGCCAATGCTCCGGTCCCAGTACCGGCGCAAATTCACCGTAACTTAACAATGAGAGGTCCCGTATCGCAGTTACATCTGCCGGGATAGCCATTTCATAAACAAGGGTGTCCATTTGTTTTCTTTTCCAGTGTTTGCTTATCCAACAAATAAGCATGGCTGGTTGTTGGATAAAACAGCGGCATATAAAAATACAACATGATATTACTCATAAATAATCTATCAAACGCTCGATAAATTTGCTCAAACAACACCAACGAGAATGTCTTATACTACGATCCAGAGTGCTATCCAGCTGATCCAGTCAGGCCACACCGTTTTTATCCATACCGCAGCAGCCACGCCACGGGAGCTTGTCAACGCCATGTCCAACCGCAGCAGTGAACTGAAAAATGTCCGGCTGGTAAGCATCCATACCGAATGGGATGCACCTTACGCCTCCCCTGAACATTCCCATGCGTTTGATATCGATACTTTCTTTGTCGGTAAAAATATCCGCCAGGCGGTCAACGAAGGGAGGGCCAATTACATCCCTATGTTCCTCAGTGAAGTGCCCCGGTATTTCCGTACCCTTGCATCAGGCATCGATGTGGCACTGATCACCGTATCCCCGCCGGACAAAAACGGCTATTGCACCCTCGGCGTATCCTGCGATGTGTCTAAAGCGGCTATTGACACCGCACGTATCATAATCGCGGAAGTAAACGCCAATATGCCCCGCGTGCTTGGCGACGGCGTGATCCACATTTCCCGTATCACCGCGGCCATAGCAACTGATTATCCCATCTATGCGCAGGCCGTACGGCCGCCCAGCGACGCTGAACTGGCCATCGGAGAACATGTGGCTTCCCTGATAGATGACAGGGCCACCCTTCAAATGGGCATCGGCGGTATCCCCAATGCCGTATTGCAATGCCTGCATAGCCATAAGGACCTGGGCATCCATACAGAAATGTTTTCCGATGGTATCATCGACCTGGTGGAAAAAGGTATTATCACCAACCGCTACAAAGCTATCCACCCCGGCCTGCTGGTATCCAGCTTTGCCATGGGAAGCCGCCGGCTGTATGACTTTATGGACAACAATCTTATCATCCGCCTGATGGACGTGGAATACGTCAACAACCCCACGACTATACGTAAAAACCCAAAGGTCACTGCCATTAACAGTGCTATAGAAATCGATATCTTTGGACAGGTATGCGCCGACTCGATCGGGTTCCGGCAATACAGCGGCGTAGGCGGCCAGATGGATTTCATGCGGGGCGCGGCCCTGTCTGCCGATGGCAAACCCATCATCGCCATTCCGTCTGTCACCGGCAGAGGCGTTTCCCGTATTGTATCCCGGCTGCAACCCGGCGCCAGTGTAGTGACCACACGCGCCCACGTGCATTATGTAGTAACGGAATACGGCATCGCACACCTGTTGGGAAAAAACCTGAAACAACGCGCACAGGCGCTTATCAATATTGCACATCCCGATCACCGGGAGCAGCTGCAGAAAGACGCCTTTGAAATATTCAAGGTGTTCTGATACAGATAACTGTCAGGATTAAAAGAAGGGCCTATGAAAGTTTTGTTATGGGGAATATTCATTTGTCTCAGCACGCTGCCTGCCGTACAGGCACAGATCACCCAGAATGCCACCAGACAGCTACGCATAAACGAAGATGACGATTTCTTCAATGTATGGGGAAGAGGGACCGACCGGGGTTACAGCAACGGCACGGCTATCGGTTACGTATATATGAAGAAGAAAAAATCCACTTTTATAGACAAATGGATCTTCCCAAAGGCCGGCCCCTATGCAGTGAATGTTTTTGAGTGGGACCTGATGCAGGTCATGATCACCCCCAATCAGATCGCAGACTCCTCTTTTGATCCCGGTGATTTCTATTATGCAGGCGCTCTCTTTGCCACTCATGGCCTTACCTCCTATAATCCGGCAAAAAAATTCCTTATCCACACCGAACTGGTTTTCGGCGTCCTGGGCCCCTGGGCAGGGGCTGAACAAACACAGCGCTTCTTTCACCGGCTCATTCATTACCAGGAACCGGAGGGATGGGGCAACCAGGTGCCCAACGCCCCGCTGTTGAACTACAATGCCTATTTTGAAAAAATGTTGTGGAACCCTGTCAAAAGCGTGGAAGCCCTTGGAGGTATTGAGGCACAGGCGGGCACGATGATGACATCACTAGGTGCATGGGTGTATGGGCGTTATGGACTAATCAATCCTTATTTCGGCGCACTGGACCTGAACGCTGCCGCACGCCGCAAGTTCCAGCTATACCTATTCATCCGGCCACGTTTTGCCATGAACTTCTTCAACGCTCTACTGCAGGGCGGCATCTTCAAATCTACTGACACCAATTTTGAGGAACTGTCCAACCAACAGACATCACATATGCGCCGGTTTACCATTGGCATGGACTATGGCGTGGGTATCGGTATCGGCCGCACCAGCATCCGTTACACCCAGCAAACAGCTACAGCATGGATGAGCGGCACCGGCAAACACTCTGTCGGAAATATTAGCTTGTTAATTCCCCTTTCCAAAGCAACCTATTTCCTGCAATGATGTTATCTTACTAAAAAAGAAAAAACACATGAACAGCCGCCTGTCTTTTTCCGCAGCCGTCCTCCTGTTGCTGGCCTCCTGTGGAGGCGCCACCCGTAACAGTACCGCCGATAGTGTCGCCGTTAATGACACTGCACTGAACGTACATCCTGATAACGGCAGCAGCCTTGACGTACAGCCGTTGAATGGCTATTTTGTTAAAAACACGATTCAGGTAAACGACAGCCTCACTTTCTGGCTGATTGACAATCCTGCTACCTTCGACAGCCTCTTTGGCGTTGCCAAAACCATGAACAACAAAATTGACCGTCCCGATTTTGGCACCCATGTAGTGGTGGCCGCCACTATGCCGGCCACTTTCTATGGCACGCAGATACAGCTGGCATCTGCCACCACAGACGATCTGACCAACAATGCAGAAATGCATTTCGTAGCGACAGGACAGGCGGAAAAAAGTTCCTCCAGCATGGTGCCGCTGTGGATTGGCAGCATCCCAAAAACAGGTCAGAGCAATATTAAAGTGTATACCGGCGACCAGCTGAGCACGACGCTGACCACCAAAGAATAGCCGTTATCCGAAAAGCTCCTGCACTGCACGGTGCCGGTAAGCAAAAATATGCTCCAGCTGACGCCGCACAAACAAGGTGTGCGCCAGACGGCCCAGCCATCCCAGTGGCAAGCGGTAGTGCACCGTGTCTGTCATCTCCACCCCTCCCGGTACTTCCCTGAAGTGGTGCTGGTGGTGCCATAGCTTGTAGGGGCCCACCCGTTGTTCGTCCACAAAATAATCCCCTTCCCGTACGTGCGTGATTTCCGTCATCCATTCCAGCGGGATGCCCGCCAGCGGGGAAATAGTATAAGTGATGACCTGGCCGGGATATACTTTCCTTTCATCCGGCGGCGAGGTAACGCGGAAACGTATATTAGACGGCGTGATCTGCGCGAGACCATTGGGATTGGAGAAGAAGTCCCACACCTGTGGCAGCGGGGCTGGTATAAACTGGGTGCGTTGCAGCAAAAAGATACTGGCCATGGGATAAAGGTACGCCATTGATGCCCATCCCTGTAGGTGATCAAAAGAAAAGTGAAGCTTTCCGCCGTTTTCGTAAGTTTGCAACATATTTTTAATCCGACCGGAAATATGTATCAATATATCAGGAGCTGGGCATTCTGGCTGATATCCTTTATGATTGCTGTTTCGATGACCCGTTGTGCCAACATAGTGCCACCTGGCGGAGGACCGCGTGACAGTCTCCCTCCCACCCTGGCGGCCGTGAACCCGCCGGATTCCTCCCTGCATTTCAAAAACAAGAAGGTATATTTTGTGTTTGACGAGTTTGTGGAGCTGGACAACGTGAATGACAAGCTCATTGTGTCTCCGACGCTAAAACGCACGCCTATCGTTACTGCCAAACTGCGGACGGTGACCATGGAACTGAAAGACACCCTTCAGGAGAACACCACTTACACCTTCAACTTTGCAGATGCCATCCGGGACATCAATGAGCGTAATGCTATTCCCGACTTTCAGTATGTAGTATCTACCGGCAATTACCTGGACAGCCTCCAGATGAAGGGCCATCTCATAGATGCCGAAAACGGTGTACCCGACAGTAATGTGGCCGTGATGCTGTACCGTAACCTGGAAGACTCCATTGTATCCAAGGAGAAACCTGTTTACTATGCCAAAACCCGCCCTGACGGCTCTTTCCGGTTTAAAAACATGGCTCCCGGCACCTATAAGCTGTTTGCGCTGAAGGAAGAGGACCGTGACCTGCAATACAACCAGCCATCCGAAATGATCGCTTTCGTCGAAAAGCCGATCGTCATAAAGGAAAAGAATATTGAAGGGGTGAACCTGTTACTTTTTATGGAGCGTGACAGCACCATTAAAGAGCCGCTGACACCAAAGGACTCCCTGGACCTCGCCCTGGACCAGGAAGAGAAGGACAGGGAAAAAGAGAAGGAGAAAGAGAAAAAGAAAAAAACGCCCAAGCTGCAAATCACGCCCACACTGGATGGTGGCATGCAGGAGCTGCCTGCGCCCTTACAGCTGACCTTTAACCTTCCTTTGAGAACGCTGGACAGTGCCCGGGTAATTTTAGCGGAAGACAGCACTTTTACCCCTGTCACTTTCCATACACAGATGGACAGCACACATACCAAGCTGTCTGTGCTTTACTCCTGGAAAGAAGGCACGCCGTACCGGATGATTTTTCCGGCAGATGCCGCCACGGATACCACCGGGCAACAATTGCCCAAGGCCGATACCATCAGCTTTAAGTCCAAGAAATCAAGTGATTACGCCATTTTTGGGGTAACATTGAAGATCAGTGACAGCACGCGGCAGGCCATCAACAGTGACACCATGCATTATGTGATACAGCTGGTGCAGGACAAAACCATCAAATATTCCGGCACTGCTGTTAACGGCACCTGGCTGCAGAAATTCATCACTCCCGGCGAATATGAAGTCCGGGTATTGCTGGATGCCAACGGCAACGGCAAATGGGACCGCGGGCAGTATTACAAAGAGCCCAAACGGCAGCCTGAACGGGTAATCCTCGTGCCAGGCAAACAGAACCTGAAAGCTTACTGGACCGTCCGGCCAACGATAGAAATATAATTATTGCCGTTGTGCCGGCTCCTGTGGCCAGTACAGCGGCAATATCCCTAACTTTGCATTATGGTATTCTCGTCCGCTCTGATAGAAAACGCTGTCAATGAATTTGCCAAGCTGCCGGGCATCGGAAAAAAAACAGCCCTGCGGCTGGTGCTGCACCTGTTGAAACAGGAAACGGCACAGGTACAGCAGTTTGGTGAAGTGATAGCCCGTATGCGGCAGCAGATCCGCTTCTGCAAAGTATGCCACAATGTTTCCGATGAAGAAATATGTGCCATCTGCAGTAATCATTCCCGTCACCGGCAGGTTGTATGTCTGGTGGAAAGTATCCGCGATGTGATGGCCATTGAAAACACACAGCAGTTCAATGGCCTGTATCATGTGCTGGGCGGCATTATCTCTCCTATTGATGGTATTGGTCCTGAACAACTGAATATCCAGTCGCTTGTAGAGCGGGTGAAAGACCAGGGCGTAGAAGAGGTGATCATGGCGTTAAGCCCTACCATTGAAGGGGATACCACCATTTATTTTCTGTCGAAGAAACTGAAAGATTATCCTGTGAAAATCACCACCATTGCGCGGGGTATTGCTTTTGGCGGGGAACTGGAATATGCGGATGAGATGACGCTGGCCCGGTCTATTTCCAACAGGCTGCCGCTGGACAGTTACGTCAAACCCTGATCATTTGGTCATTTTATCATTTAGCTATTGTGATTAAAATAATCAAATGGCAAAATAGCAAAATAAAATACGGGCGTTCAATAACGCCCGTCTTCGTTTAACCTGTAATTCCACGTTATGAAAAAGGTCAGTGTACGTCTTTTTCGGGCGTACCCTGAAATATGGTATGATTGGTTTCTGATTCTTTTTCGCGCAACTCTTTCCAGCGTTGCATTTCATATTTATTAAGAAAACATACCTTAAACACTGCGGGCTCACTTTCATCATTCATCTCAGGGACTGGTTGCAGGCCCAGACCTGCCAGGTGCTTCCTGAGCGCATGGATATGTTCTGCTATTGTCATGACAAAAAACTTTTGTTGTTGTAATAAAAACCGGGAAGAACTTAAGGAAAAACAGTGTGCTGTTAACAGCAGCAGCAGCGCCCCGAGGGACAGCAGGCATAGGGCTGGTGGGAGGCCATGGCCGGGTTCAACAGTATGTTCAGCTTTTGTTGTTGCATGGTGTTTTTCTATTACCCTACAAATATAGTAGACTTTATAGACTTCTACCAAATAAAAATATTAATATAGACAAAATCTATATAAAAGGCAGTTAATATCACCCAGGGAAGAAATGCCGTCCCATACAGGACCTGACAGGCAAATAACCTGTTTTTACAATGAAAATAGCGTATCTTTACAGGATATACGGGGTGGATTTGTTTATTGTTCGACCCTGTTAGATTTTAACAGCAACTAATAAACAGCAAAGAAAATCATGAAATCTTTACAAGACTGCGCTAATGAGCGTGTGCTCATCATCGACGGTGCCATGGGCACCATGATCCAGCGATACAAACTCCAGGAAGCTGATTACAGAGGTACCCGTTTTGCCGACTATCATATGGACCTCAAAGGCAACAATGACCTGCTCAATCTCACTCAACCACAGATTATCGAAGCCATTCACAAGGAATACCTGGAAGCAGGCGCCGATATTATCGAAACCAATACCTTCAGCAGTACGTCTATTGCCATGGCCGATTATGATATGCAGGCCCTGGCTTACGAGCTGAATGTGGCAGCGGCCCAACTGGCGAAAAGGGCAGCTGCGGAATACACCGCCAAAAACCCGGACAAGCCCCGTTTTGTGGCAGGAGCCATCGGTCCGCTGAACAAGACCCTTTCGCTCTCTCCCGACGTGAACAACCCCGGTTACCGCTCCGTTTCTTTTGATGAAGTGGCAGAAGCCTATGAGGAGCAGATAAAAGGCCTTTCAGACGGCGGCGTGGACATCCTGCTGATTGAAACGATTTTTGATACGCTTAACTGTAAAGCGGCCATATACGCCATCAAAAAGTATTTCCGGGAATCCGGCAAACCAGAGCTGCCGGTAATGATCTCCGGTACCATTACGGATGCATCCGGACGTACCCTGAGCGGCCAGACGCTGGAAGCTTTCTATATCTCGGTGATGCACGCCAATCCTTTCTCCGTAGGCCTTAACTGCGCCCTTGGCGGCCAGCAGATGCGCCCTTACGTGGAAGAACTGTCCAACATCGCCAGCTGCTATGTCAGCTGCTATCCCAACGCCGGCCTTCCCAACGCATTCGGGGAGTATGACGAAGAACCGGAAGATACCGCCTGTATCATTGAAGATTTTGCCAGTTCAGGCTTTGTGAACATTGTGGGAGGCTGCTGCGGCACCACGCCGGACCATATCCGCCATATTGCACAGCATGTAAAAAACATCGCACCACGCCGGAAACCCGAGCTGGTGGACACCCTGGCATAACCCTCTAAACAGCGAAATCAATCATGAGCGCAAGCACACATTCCAATACGGTCAACGAAACGATAGTCATAGAACCGGAAAACACCCAACAACGGGTCATCCGGCCATATATGCGGCTTAGCGGCCTTGAACCACTCGTGGTAAGGCCCGAAACCAATTTCATCAACGTCGGTGAACGTACCAACGTAACCGGCTCCAAAAAATTTGCCCGCCTGATACGGGAAGGCCTCTATGAAGAAGCCTTGTCCGTTGCCCGCCAACAGGTGGAAAACGGCGCCCAGATCCTGGACGTAAACATGGACGACGCCCTGCTCGACGGGGAACAGGCCATGGCCACCTTCCTGAAACTGCTGGCCGCCGAACCGGATATTTCCCGTATCCCCATTATGATCGACTCCAGTAAATTCAGCGTTATTGAAGCCGGCCTGAAATGCGTACAGGGCAAATGCGTGGTAAACTCCATCAGCCTGAAGGAAGGAGAAGCCAAATTCATTGAGCAGGCCTACATCTGCAAAAGCTACGGCGCCGCAGTGGTGGTCATGGCGTTCGATGAACACGGCCAGGCCGACACCGAAGAAAAACGGGTCAGCTTCAGCCATCGTGCCTATAAAATACTGACCGAAGTAGTGGGTTATGATCCACAGGACATCATCTTCGACCCCAATATCTTCGCTATCGCTACCGGTATAGAAGAGCATAACAACTATGCGGTGGAATTTATCAACGCCACCCGCCGGATCAAAGAACTGATGCCACTCGCCAAAGTGAGCGGCGGCGTCAGCAACGTGTCCTTCTCTTTCCGCGGTAACGAAACCGTGCGTGAGGCCATGCACTCCGTGTTCCTCTTCCACGCCATCAAAGCCGGTATGGACATGGGCATTGTGAACGCCGGCATGCTCCAGATATACGACGACATTGAACCACAGCTCCGCGAGCTCTGTGAGGACGCCATACTAAACCGTCGCGAAGACGCCACAGAACGCCTGATACAATTTGCCGAAACGGTGAAAGCCAAAGGCAAAGTGATTGAAAAAGACGAGACATGGCGCCAGGGATCCGTGGAAGAAAGGCTTAGCCACGCCCTGGTAAACGGTATCACCGAATATATAGATGCTGATACGGAAGAAGCCCGCGTCAAATACCCTCGCCCGCTCGATGTCATCGAAGGCCCGCTGATGGATGGCATGAACATCGTAGGCGACCTGTTTGGCAGTGGTAAAATGTTCCTCCCGCAGGTGGTAAAAAGCGCCCGCGTGATGAAAAAATCGGTAGCCATCCTTACTCCTTATATAGAAGAAGAAAAACTGCGCAACCAGGCCATCAACGGCGGAGAAATCAAGTCTGCCGGAAAGATCCTCCTGGCCACCGTTAAAGGCGACGTACACGATATCGGTAAGAACATCGTAGGCGTAGTACTGGCCTGTAACGGCTACGAGATCATCGATCTCGGCGTAATGGTGCCCGCAGAAAAAATATTGCAGACCGCCCGCCAGGAAAAAGTGGACATCATCGGCCTCAGCGGCCTGATCACGCCCAGCCTGGACGAGATGGTGCACGTGGCCCGCGAACTGCGCCGCCAGGAATTCGATATTCCGCTGATCATCGGAGGCGCCACCACCTCCCGTACCCATACGGCAGTGAAAATTGCACAGGAATACGCCCATGGTGTGGTCCACGTACTGGACGCCTCCCGCAGCGTGACCGTTACCGGCAGCCTGCTTAACAAAGCCCTGAAAAAGGACTTCCTGGCCTCTGTGAAAACAGAATACGAAAAGCTGAACGAGTCCTTCAAAAATAAAAAACCGGTCAAACAGTATCTTCCTTTTGCCACGGCGCAGGAAAACAAAGCCCCGATCAAATGGGACGCCTTCACCCCCGTGAAGCCGAAGTTCACCGGTGTAAAGGTTTTTGAAGACTACGACCTGGCAGAAATAGCCAAATATATCGACTGGCAGCCTTTCTTCATTGCCTGGGAACTGCACGGTAAATTCCCGCAGATCCTGACAGACGAAGTAGTAGGCACAGAAGCCAGCCGACTTTACAAAGACGCGCAGGAGTTGCTCGGAAAAGTGGTCAGCGAAAAATGGCTGGGCGCCAAGGCGGTGATAGGCCTTTTCCCGGCCAATGCCATCGCCCCGGACACTGTACAGGTTACGCCCGAGCAGGCAGACATAGCACCCGTCAAGCTCGAATTCCTGCGCCAGCAGATCAAAAAAGCACCCGGACAGCCCAACCAGTCCCTCGCTGACTATATCGCCCCTGCCTCCACCGGCAAAACCGATTATATCGGCGGATTCGCCGTCACAGCAGGTATTGGCATCGAGAAATGGCTAGATAAATTCAAAGCAGAGCACGACGACTACAACAGCATTATGCTGAAAGCACTGGCCGACAGGCTGGCGGAAGCATTTACAGAGCTGCTGCATGAGCGCGTGCGTAAAGAGTTCTGGGGCTATGCCAGTGATGAGCACCTCAGCAATGAAGCCCTGATCCAGGAAGAATACATGGGCATACGCCCGGCGCCGGGTTATCCCGCCTGCCCTGAACATACAGAGAAATACAAGCTGTTTGACCTGTTGAATGCCACCGAAAACACCGGCATCACCTTAACCGAATCATTGGCCATGTACCCTGCCGCCAGCGTAAGCGGATGGTATTTTGCCAATCCGGAAGCCCGGTATTTCGGGCTCGGTAAAATTGAAAAAGACCAGGTAACGGACTATGCAGCCCGTAAAGGCTGGACGGTGGAAGAAGCCGAAAAATGGCTCCGCCCAAATCTGGAATATGACATTTAATCCAACACATGAGAATCATATCGTATAATGTGAACGGCCTCCGTTCCGCTATGACCAAGGGTTTCACCGAATGGCTCCAAACTGATCCTGCAGACGTGATCTGTCTGCAGGAGATCAAAGCCCATCAGGATAATGTGGACTTCAAACAATTTGAAGCGCTGGGCTACGAACATTACTGGTACCCGGCACAAAAGAAGGGGTACAGCGGTGTTGCGGTACTGACGCGTATTACACCCGACAAGGTGTATTACGGCAGCGGACATACTCAGAGTGATGAAGAAGGGCGCTTTATCCGGCTGGATTTCGGCGATCTGACACTGATCAATACCTACTTCCCCTCCGGCACCAGCGGGGATATTCGTCAGACTTACAAGTACCAGTGGCTGGAAGAATTGTTCGCACATCTGGACGAACTGAAACAAACCCGGCCAAACGTAGTGCTGTGCGGCGATTACAACATCTGCCACAAGCCTATCGATATCCATGATCCTGTCAGCAATAAAAATTCCACCGGTTTTCTGCCGGAAGAAAGGGCATGGATGGACCGTTTTTTTGAAAGCGGTTTTGTGGACAGTTTCCGGCATTTTAATGCCAACCCGCACCAATACAGCTGGTGGAGCTTCCGCGCTAATGCCCGGAACAATAACAAAGGCTGGCGTATTGACTATATCAATGTGACCACCCCGTTAAAGGAGAAGCTAAAGCACGCCACCATCTATCAGGAAGTGAAACATTCAGACCACTGTCCGGTGTTCCTGGAACTGTCTTTATAGGCAGGTTTTACAGTCACGGGACAGGTGGATTTTATACCCGCAGCAACATTTATGATCATATACAACGTAACGGCCAAAGTGGCCACAGATACGCATTCCGCCTGGTTACAGTGGATGCGGGAAGAGCATATTCCAGCGATATTAAGCACCGGCCTTTTTAGTGATTACCGTATGTGCCGGCTGCTGGAGCAGGATGACGCGGAGGGGCCTACGTACGTGATACAGTTCTTTACCTCCAGCCTCGAGCACTATCAGACCTTCCAGGCCGTACAGGCAAACGCGCTACGGCAAAGGGGCTACGACCTGTTTGGTGACCGTTTTGTGGCCTTTCATACCGTTATGGAAGTCATTTAAACCATGCTTAACAATTAAACTTATCCACAGGAAATTCACTATTTTCAAGGCCTCCGGAGTTTGGTACAATACTTGGAAAAGCCCCTCTTCTACAGCCTAAAAGTCCGGAAATCAGCTATGGGACAACGTTTTACGAGAGCCTGCTAAAGTTCATCTCTTTAGCAGGCATCCACCCAATCAGCTGTAACCGTTACCTGTAGCGTTTTTCAGCCGATAAAAATTTCTATAAAAAAATTGTAAAAAATTTGGTAATCTGATAAAACGCGCTATATTTGCTCACATCAAACATTTTTTCACTAGTTAAATCTTACTAACTATGAACAAAGCCGAATTAATCGACAAACTTGCTAAAGACGCAGGAATCACTAAAACCCAAGCTAACGAAGCGCTGGACTCTTTCACTAAAGCTGTTGCTGATACCCTGAAAAAAGGTGGTAAAGTAACACTGGTAGGTTTCGGTACTTTCTCTGTTTCTAAACGTGCTGCACGTAACGGTAGAAACCCACAGACTGGCCAGATCATCAAGATCAAAGCTAAGAAAGTTGCTAAGTTCAAAGCTGGTAAAGCTTTATCCGACAAGCTCTAATCAGTTAGCACAACTTATTCAAGCAAGGAACAATCATGTTTCTTGCTTTTTTTTTATATAGAAGTCCTGCTGTATGCTATTTCCGCGATTTAGCGTATTTTGCAGCCTGATAACATCCTTTTTAATAAAACAACAAACTTCAAATTATTCGTTATGGGTAGAGGAGATGTAAAAACCAAAAGAGGTAAAATCTTCAGCAAATCTTTCGGTAAATCCAGACCAGCAAGAACCAGGAAAGCCGCTGCTGCAGCTGCTCCTAAAGCTGAGAAAAAAGCATAAATATTTACGGATTTTTTGATTTAGGGATTTCCTGATTTCGTGTATGAACGACAGGAATCCCCCAAATCAAAAAATCCGTAAATCAGAAAATCACTGACAGGCTCAGGGTGCCAGCCTTTCTATCTTCCAGCTGCCACCAGTGGTCTGTGTATACAGAATACGATCGTGCAGGCGGCTGCTTCTCCCCTGCCAGAACTCCACGGCTACCGGTTTTACCACATAACCGCCCCAGTATTCAGGCCGTTGAGGCGTTTCTTTTTCATATTTTGCGGCGGTTTCATCTACTTTTTCTTCCAGGAAACGGCGGTCAGGAATAACCTGGCTCTGTGGCGATGCAATAGCGCCAATCCGGCTGCCCAGCGGACGGCTGTTGTAATATTCATTACTTACCTGCTCTCCTGCCTTGGATACGATCCCTTCTATTCTTACCTGGCGTTCCAGTTCGCGCCAGAAGAACAGCAGCGTCACATACGGATTCTGCGCCAGCTCATGCCCCTTACGGCTTTCGTAGTTGGTAAAGAACATAAATCCCTCGTCATCGAAATTTTTCAGCAGCACGATCCTGGCGGAAGGGCGCCCATCCGGTGTGCTAGTGGCCAGTGTCATGGCATTGGGCTCGTCAACCTCGCTGGAAGTGGCGTCATTCCACCATTTGCCGAACTGTTGCAAAGGAGACGGGGCCACATCCTGTTCATCGAGGGAAGCCAGTTTATAATCTTTCCGAAGGTCTGCTACTTTCTGGTTTAACATGATCGTAAATATTTAATTGGTTCAAACCTGTCAACAAAGGTATGGAAGGATAATAGTAATTTTGGGCGACCTGATATAAATCATAGTATGAAAAGAGCGCTCCTATTACTATTACTGGCCGGCGGCCTGTTGCCTGCCTGCCACAACGGTAACCAAGAAAAGGCCCAACACGATACAGCCAGCGCGGTAGTTCCCCTGTTGAGCACACCTTATTATTACACGCAGTTAAAGGGCGCAGTGGGTGGCCGCCAGATCACCATGGAGTTGTTGAAAACCGCTCCCAACCTGTTTCGTGGCTATTACTATTACGACAGTACCGGTCTGCCTATCAGCATCTGGGGCAGCCAGGACGCTGACCAGGTAAAGATTTATGAAGATAACGGGAGCAGGGAAGAAGAACGTTTTTTTGGTGGCTCCCTGGGCGACGATGGTACGTTTAAAGGCGTATGGCATGGAGACAGCACCTCCTATCATTTTGAGCTGCATACCGACCTCCGGAAGGCCCAGCGGCTACAGGTATACTACGATGCCGATTCTGTGAAGTTACTGCCTTCATTCCCCAATTCACCGCTGGGCATCGCGTCTAATAGCATCCTATGGCCAGACTCAGCCACGGATTCCACATTGGCCGCATTTCTCCGGAAAGCGATCACCGGTGATATTAAGATCAATGATCCACAGCAGTTTGTAAAAAGGGCCATTGACTCTTTTGTGACCAGTTATCGTATAGCCGCCAAAGATGCTGATAGCAGCGATATCGCCGATGGCGAGTCAGCCTCCTGGAACTGGACTACCGAAAGCGATATGAAGGTGGTATACAATTCCTGGCCTTTGCTGGTGATAGAGAAATATGCCTATGATTTTACCGGCGGCGCCCATGGTAATTCCGGCGCTTTTTACCAGACGCTTGATCTGGCCAAAAGGAAAGTGGTCACGCCGGACGAGTATTTTAAGCCTGGTTATAAAGAAGTGTTGTCTCCATTGCTGGACAAGGCTTTCCGTAAGAAATTCCATATCGATGAGGACGAGTCGCTTGATCAGAACCTGTTGGTGAAGACGATTGTGCCCAACAACAATTTTATTGTAACAGGCAAGGGCGTGGCATTCAGTTATGTGCCTTACGAAATAGGGCCTTATGCATTGGGGCAGGTGACGCTGTTTATTCCGTTTACGGAGCTGAAAAGCATCTTAAAATAATTACGAATTACGAATTACGAAAAAGAGCGAAGATCAACTGGTGGTCTTCGCTCTTTTTCGTAATTCATAATTCGTAATTATTTTAGTCCTTTACCAGGGTACCAACGTTTTTGCCCATGATCACGTTCAGGAGGTTTCCTGGTTTGTTCATGTCGAATACGATGATTGGCAGTTTATTTTCCTGACAGAGGGTAAAGGCCGTCATATCCATGACGTTAAGGGATTTCTGATATACTTCAGAGAAGGTGATGGTTTCGAACCGGGTGGCGGTAGCATCTTTTTCCGGGTCGGCGGTGTAGATACCGTCAACGCGGGTCCCTTTGAGGATGACGTCCGCCTGGATTTCGATAGCACGGAGGGAAGCTGCGGTATCGGTTGTAAAGTACGGGTTACCGGTGCCTGCTCCGAATATAACCACGCGACCTTTTTCCACGTGGCGGATAGCGCGGCGGCGGATATAAGGTTCTGCGATCTGTTCCATTTTAATAGCTGACTGGAGGCGGGTATAGAGCCCTATTTTTTCCAGTCCGCTTTGCAGGGCCATACCATTGATCACGGTGGCCAGCATGCCCATATAGTCTCCCTGGGCCCTTTCGATGCCGGTTTCGGCTTCATTCATTCCACGGTAGATATTACCGCCGCCGATCACGATGGCTACCTGTACGCCGAGGTCGGTAACTGCTTTGATATCGTAGGCATACTGGGTAATTACCTTATGATCAATACCATAATTTGCATCCCCCATAAGGGCCTCACCGCTCAATTTGAGCAAAATACGCTTATACTTTGGCAACATGACGCTATAAAATATTGTAAGATTGTGATTTGCTAATGTAATTACGGTATCCTAAGATACAATTTAAAAGCAAAAACCTGCTAGTGAAAGCAAAATGCCGGGTGATTTTGTTGTAAGCAGGAGATTGCGGGCGCCTGATTTTGCAGTGCGCAAAAAAAAGGAGAGAACCAAAATTCTCTCCTTTTTTTCAATATGATTGTATTAACCTAAAGCGATTCGTTTAAAGCCGAATACTTTCAGATCAGCGTCTACAGACTTCAGGTAATCTGCTACGGATTTGTTGTTGTCCTTCACGAAGGCCTGTTGCAGCAGGGTGCTTTCCTTGAAGAATTTGTTCACTTTACCGGCAGCGATTTTTTCAGCCATTTCAGCAGGTTTGCCTTCAGCTTTCACCTGTTCAACAGCGATTTCTTTTTCACGGGCGATAACATCAGCAGGAACGCTGTCTGCGTCAACTGCGATTGGGTTCATCGCAGCGATCTGCATAGCCACGTCTTTACCTGTTTCTTCAGATACAGGTTTAGAGAAGGCAACGAGAACGCCCATACGGTAGTTACCGTGGATGTAGGCAGTTACACCGCCAGCTTCTACGAATTCGAATTTATTCAGGGTGATTTTTTCACCGATTTTAGCAACCTGGTCGTTTACTTTATCAGCAACGGTGGCACCGTCCAGCTCAGCAGCATTCAGGTCTTCGATGGTTTTGATACCTTTAGACAGGGCCAGTTCAACGATAGACTGTGCAAATTTCACGAAGTCTTCGTTTTTCGCTACGAAGTCAGTTTCGCAACCCAGGCCTACGATAACGCCGGATTTACCATCAGCAGCAACTTTAGCGATGATAACACCTTCTTTAGTTTCGCGGTCGGAACGCAGTGCAGCTACTTTCTGACCTTTTTTGCGCAGATAGTCTACTGCTTTTTCAAAGTCGCCATCACTTTCCACGAGTGCTTTTCTGCAATCCATCATACCCGCACCAGTTTGCTGACGCAGTTTGTTTACATCAGCCGCTGTAATTGTTGCCATGAGCTATATTGATTTATGAATATTAATAATTGATTAATTCTTGTTGGGTTATCGGGTTATTTAAAATGCAGCGAAGTAATCTTCGCTGCATTTAAATAACCTAATATTTCAATATCAAAATCAGAGAATGATATTATTTACCGGCTGGTTTTCTTGGACCGCCGCCGCCAGCGTTGGAGGGACGACGTTGTCCGCCACCCTGGCCACCGCCACGGTTACCACCGCCGCGATTAGCGCCGCCGCCCTGGCCACCGCGGTTGCCACCCTGGCCACCGCCACGGTTACCACCAGCGCCCGGACCACGACCACCGCCCTGGCCTTGTGGTTTACGACCTCTTTCGCGGTCTTCGCCACCTTCCACGTCAAATCTGCGGGCTTTGTCGTCTGCTTCTTCTTCCTCTTCTACTTCTTCAGATTTTTCAGTAGCTCTTTCAGACAGGCCTTCTGCGATAGCAGCGCAGATGTAGCTGGTGATGATAGCGATAGATTTAGTAGCATCGTCGTTCGCAGGGATAGCGAAGTCAACTTTGCTGGGATCGGAGTTGGTATCTACCATACCGAAGGTAACAATGCCCAGGCGTTTTGCTTCCGCCAGTGCAATATGTTCGTGGCTGATATCCACCATGAACAGAGCGGCTGGAACACGTGCCAGTTGGGCAATACCACCCAGCACTTTTTCCATTTTCTCTTTATCACGGCTTAAAGTCAGACGTTCTTTTTTGGTGATGTTGTCGAAAGTTCCGTCCTGCAGCATTTTTTCAATGCTCTGCATTTTCTTCACGCTCTTACGGATAGTAGAGAAGTTGGTGAGCATACCACCTAACCACCTTTCAGTAACGTAAGGCATGTTGATGTTACGCGCAGCATCTGCTACGATTTCTTTCGCTTGCTTTTTAGTAGCAACGAACATGATCTTTTTACCGCTTTTAGCGATGGATTTCAGGGCAGCTGCTGCTTCCTGTAAGCCTTCTACGGTTTTGTTCAGATCAATGATATGAATACCTTTCTTTTCTGCGAAAATATAAGGCAGCATTTTAGGATTCCATTTCTTCTTCAGGTGACCGAAGTGAACACCTGCCTCCAGTAACTGCTGCTGCAATGAGGTATTATTTTCCATGTTTATATTGCTCAATTAAAAGGATCAAATAATGTTTAGCGATAATGGCTAAGTACTCAAAATTAGCGTTTAGAGAACTGGAAGCTTCTTCTTGCTTTCGCTTTACCTGGTTTCTTACGTTCTACGCTTCTCGGGTCACGTTTCAGCAGACCGGCTGCTTTCAGTGCGGGACGGAACTCGATGTTCACTTCGCACAGTGCACGTGCAATACCCAGTTTAATCGCTTCTGCCTGTCCTTTGATACCACCACCCTGTGCATTGATCTTCACGTCAAATTTATCCAGCGCGTCGATAGTTTTGAAGGGTAATTCAACCTGGTTTTGCAGGTAGATCAGAGAAAAGTAGTTTTTATAATCCTTGTCGTTTACGGTAATGGCACCGGTACCCTTTGCGATATACACGCGGGCAACAGCTTCTTTACGACGACCTATTGTATTTTTTTGCTTTTCCATGTATCAGAGAAAAATTAGAAAGTTAATGGTTTTGGTTTCTGCGCTGCATGAGGATGTTCTGCACCTGCGTATACAAACAGTTTTTTGTACATTTTACGACCGAGACGGTTTTTAGGCAACATACCTTTGATAGCCTTCTCAATCATAACCTCAGGACGGCGACGGATCAGGTCCTTTGCCAGTTCAACTCTCTGACCACCTGGGTAACCAGTGTAGTGCATGTATTCTTTTTCCGCCATTTTATTGCCGGTCAAAGCGATTTTTTCCGCATTGATCACGATGATAAAATCACCACAATCAGTATGAGGCGTATAGTAAGGCTTGTTCTTACCTCTCAGGATAGCTGCCATTTTCGCACAAACTCGTCCGAGAGTCAGGTTGGTAGCGTCTACTATATGCCACTCACGCTTTACGTAAGCGTCGTTAGCCGATTTAGTTTTAAAGCTTAATGTGTTCATTGTTGTATACGATAAAAATTACGTCTTGTAAACAATTCCCCCTGTAACGGGGAGTGCAAAGGTACATTCACTATTCTGAATAACCATACATTTTACGTGATTTTTTGTAAGACACCTTTGCAATTGATTGATCTTCAATAAAAAATTTGAATAAAAGTTATTAACACCTATTAAAAACGCCTGCTGCGGGGATATTACGGACGCTGCCGTATCAACAGCCCCCTCCCTTGCCATTTTGCCGGGTTACCGGACAGTAACCTGTTCTCTAAATATTTATGTAGATACATTGTTTATATATCAAATAATAAACATTCAACAGGAAGGCGACACATAAAAAAGAGCTTCCCTTCCGGAAAGCCCTTTTAATATTTTCAGCTATTAGAATAAAGTTATCGCCGGTCCCGGGCACCCATATATATTAAAATATACTGGAACAGGGTGGCCAGAGAGGCCAGTGCCGCCACCACGTAGGTCATAGCCGCCCACCAAAGGGCATTTTTAGCCTTATCATGCTCCTGCGGGCGCATTACCTGGCTACGGTCCAGCCATGCCAGCGCGCGGCGGGAAGCGTCAAATTCCACCGGCAGCGTAATCAGGGCAAACACAGTGGTAATACCGAATAACACAATCCCCGCCAGCAACAGCTGGGGAAACACATTAATCAGCAGGATACCGCCCAGCAGCACCCACTGTACCAGCGAAGCGCTGAACTGTACGGCCGGCACCAACCGGGAACGCAGGCCCAGCCAGGGATAAGCCGCCGCATGCTGCACCGCATGCCCGCACTCATGCGCCGCCACGGCCGCAGCAGCCACATTGGCCCCTGCATATACGTCGGGGCTCAGGTTGATTGTCTTATTCGCCGGATTATAGTGATCTGATAAAAAACCGTCCACAGACAGTACCTGAACATCATAGATGTTGTTGTCCCTCAGCATTTTCTCTGCAATCTGCCTGCCCGTGAAACCGGATGAGGTCGGCACCTCACTGTAGGCCCGGAATTTACTTTTTAATACATAACTGACAAGAAAGCTGATCCCCACAAAAATCAGCGAAACAAAGATGATTCCTGGTGTCATACTCATACTTTTGATGCTTCTGAACGCACAAATTTCTGTCCAGATGCCCCGTTTTAAGTTTTATTTAAGAGTTTTCCTGCCAACCCTGCCTTTTACCTTTCATACAGAAATTTAACACTGTCATTTTGTCTTTTTTGAAGAAAATCACCTGAAATTACGGCCGGTTTGGCAGAAGTCGCCGGCGATCTTATGACATTTTTTTCATATGCAAAAATCATCAACATCAATCCTATTTATCAACATTTTACGAGTTGCCAATGAAAGTAATATTGGACAATTTATGGCCTGAAACAGGCATTGGCAGCCACTTTCTTACATTACGAAAATCAATCAAAAGTTATTCACATCAATCAAATAAACTTTTTTATTCTGAAGCCATTTTGTAATTTAGACCTGAATTTAATGGGTTAGTAAGTAGAAAGAGTCAACGGAATCTTCCGTTTGGCTCTTTTCTCTTTTAAAGACATGATTACCCCCTTTTTTAACCCTTCCTGTTAACATTTCACCCCTGTTTTTTCTAAAACAACTTACTTTGTAACATCCTGTTTCAAAAAAATTATGAGTAAAATAAGAACCGCTTTTTTTTGCCAGCAATGTGGATACGAATCTGCAAAATGGAATGGTAAATGTCCCAGTTGCGGACAATGGAACACCTTCGTGGAGGAAAGAGTACAGAAAGATATTCCCGGCAAACAACACGACTGGAAAAATAACGATACCGGCAATGCCCGGCACCAGAAAATCATCAACCTGGCTGAAGTAGTCACTAACGAAGAGAAACGCCTGCTGACACCAGACAATGAACTGAATCGTGTACTCGGAGGCGGTATAGTGGCCGGCTCACTGGTACTGGTAGGCGGTGAGCCTGGTATCGGAAAATCCACGCTCTTCCTGCAAAATGCACTACAGCTGAAACAAATAAAAACACTTTATATCAGCGGAGAAGAAAGCGAGCAACAAATAAAAATGCGGGCCGACCGCATCAAAAGCACCAATGATCAGTTCTATCTTCTTACGGAAACATCTACACAAACTATCTTCTCTGAAATAAAAAAACTGCAGCCGCAACTTGTGATCGTGGATTCCATCCAGACACTACACACTCCCCTGATTGAATCAGCACCCGGCAGCGTTTCACAGATCAGGGAAACAACTGCGGAATTGCAACGCTTCGCCAAGGAAAGCAACACACCGGTTTTCCTGATCGGACATATTACCAAAGACGGCTCCATCGCCGGACCGAAAGTGCTGGAACATATGGTGGACACCGTACTTCAGTTTGAAGGCGACCAACACTATGCCTACCGCATACTGCGTACCATTAAAAACAGGTTTGGCTCCACTGCTGAACTGGGTATTTATGAGATGACCGGCACTGGTCTCCGGCAAGTGACCAACCCTTCAGAGATACTGATCTCCCAACGCGACGACCTGTTGAGCGGTGTGGCCATCAGCGCCACCATGGAAGGTCTCCGGCCACTGTTGGTAGAAGTGCAGGCGCTTGTTACCCAGTCGGTATACGGCACACCACAACGTACCGCCACCGGCTTCGACCTGCGCAGGTTACAACTGTTGCTGGCAGTATTGGAAAAACGCGGCGGCTTCCACTTCGGCGTAAAAGATGTTTTCCTCAATATCGCCGGCGGTATCCGCGTGGAAGACCCGGCCATCGATCTGGCAGTGCTCTGCGCATTGCTTTCTTCTTATGAAGACAATGCTATTGCCAATAAGATATGTTTCGCCGGAGAAGTAGGCCTGAGCGGTGAAATCAGGGCTGTCAACCGTATTGAACAACGTATTGCGGAAGCGGAAAAACTTGGTTTTCATAAAATATTCATCTCCCGTTATAACAAAAAAGGAATCGATCTCACTAAATTCAATATAGAAGTAGTGCCGGTAGGAAGAGTGGAAGAAGTATATCAACAATTATTCTGACACCTTTATATAAGGCTCATGTTTACCCGTTTGTTATCCCCATTGGTACACTTGTTTTATCCGCATTGCTGTGAAATTTGCGGACAGGAACTGGCTTCAGCAAATGACCTGTTGTGCCTGCACTGCCAGGACTGCCTGCCGTTAACAGGTTTTCACCATCATGCAGACAATCCTGTGGCGAATATTTTCCGTGGGCGCATGCCCGTCACCCATGCGACCGCTGTCTATTATTATAGTCAGGCTTCAGGGTTGCAGCGGCTTGTGCACCAGTTTAAATATCATCAGCGAAAAGATATTGCGGACTGGCTGGGAAAACAAGCCGGTCATGTGTTACAGACCGGTGGATGGGGCGCTGCTGCAGACTGCCTGGTGCCAATGCCATTGTATCACCGCAAGGAGAAGGAACGGGGCTACAACCAGGCAGCGCTGCTGGCGATGGCCATCGGCGCAGTGATGGACAAGCCCGTGCTTTCGCAGGCACTGCAACGGGTGCAGTACACAGATACCCAAACGCGGAAGAGCCGTATCAGTCGCTGGGAAAACGTAAAGACCGTATTTAAAGCAAACCCAGCGTTACTAACGGGAAAGCATGTACTCCTGATAGACGACGTGATCACCACCGGCGCCACCACAGAGGCTGCCGGACAGGCGTTGCTGGAAGCCGGCGCCACAGTGGGTGTTTGTTGTCTCGCCTGGGCCTCCGGCTAACAAAAAGTTAATTCTTTTTCTTCCCGGGGATGTGTATCTTTACACCGTAAAGTCCGCTGCAGGCTGACTAATTAACCACCGATCAATCCCTCTAAAAAATATTTTTATGTTGAGACTGGCCATACTTTCGGTCCTTCTGCTATTTGCAGGTCCGCGCATCTATGACTTCAAGGTAGATGCAGTAGACGGGGGTAAAATTGAATTCTCCCGTTTCAAGGGTAAAAAAATAATGATTGTCAACACTGCTTCTCTCTGTGGTAATACGCCACAATATGCAGGTTTGGAGAAAATATATCAGAAGTACCAGGACAAACTCGTAATCGTAGGTTTCCCGGCGAATAACTTCGGCTCACAGGAGCCTGGCACCAATGCAGAAATCAAAAGCTTCTGCACCAAACAGTATGCTGTTACCTTTCCCATGGCCGCCAAAATATCAGTAAAGGGAGATGATATCCACCCACTGTATAAATGGCTGCTGGAAGAAAGTAAAGCCAAACACCTGGAGCCGGCAGACGTTAAGTGGAACTTCCAGAAATATTTGCTGGATGAAAAAGGGAATCTCATTGCTGTGTTTTCACCCAAAACACAACCGGATGCGCCAGAGGTGATTGCTGCCATTGAAAAGTAGCATTGCTTCACACCTTTTGCCAACTTAGTGTAATAAAATGCCGCACGCCTGCGTATATACGTTAGCGTGCCTGAGAACATTACAACAAGTGGATATTTAATACAGATGAAATACCATTCCGAACACCGTAGTAAAACCGTGATCCCGGTTTTAACGGCTATCCTGTTATGCATGGCAGCCTGCCAGCACAGCATCGATACGCCCATTTTATCATGCCCCGAAATGACGATGACTGGTACCGTTCAGAACACCACTCGTACCCTGAACCTCTCCACCAGCACATTGTTCAGGCAGCAGCTGGACAGTGGCGGCGTTAAATTTCTGAGCATGGAGGCTGTCTCAGACAGTTTTAAATTCGTGCTTAACCTGATGGACGGTCCTTATTCAGATCCTGCCATCAGCAACGACAGCCTCAAACTGAAAACATATGTATACTCCAAAGCCCGCAGATTGCAGGGAGGACTGGTAGTGGCGGCAATGAACAATGTTGGAGACTACACGTATCTGAACACCGATACTTCTGCCATCACCCTTACTTTTATTAATACCAAACTAAAAAAAGTAAGCGGCACCTACTATTTCGAGGCGGAAGGCCGCAAGATTACCGGCTCCGGCACGTTCCGGAATGCTTGTTATGTGACGTTACCCTAAGTGAGGATTAGCCCCTTTTCAGTATCTTGCGCCCATGCTTTTTTCTGAGATCATAGGACAAGCAGCAGCACAACAGCAGCTGATACAATCGATACAACAGAACCGCCTCAGTCACGCGATGATACTACTGGCTCCCGAAGGGGCCGGCGGGTTGCCCCTGGGACTGGCTTTCACCCAATACCTGGTATGTGAGAACAAGCAGGCACATGACGCCTGTGGCCAGTGCCCGTCCTGTCTGAAAGCGGCGCAGCATATCCATCCTGATATTCACTACTCCTATCCGGTGATACCCCGAAAACCCGGTGACAAGCCGGTGAGCACGGATTATATTTCCGAATGGCGGGAGTTTGTGACCACCAATCCGTATGGCAATGCATATGACTGGCTGCAGTTTATCGGCGCGGAAAACAAGCAGGGCAATATCACTGCCAATGAGTGCTCGGACATTATCCGTAAACTGAACCTGAAAAGCTTTGAAAGCGGTTATAAAATCCTGCTGATGTGGATGCCGGAATATCTGGGCAACGAAGGTAACCGGCTGCTGAAGCTGATAGAGGAACCTCCGGCCAATACCCTGTTTGTCCTGATTGCAGAAAACCAGGAACAGATCCTGGCCACGATCCTGTCACGCACCCATCTGATAAAAATAAATCCGCTCTCCCGGGAAAACATGGAAAAAGCCCTGACCGAGCGGGCCAAAGTACCGGCTGCCAAGGCCCGGCAGATTGCCACCATTGCGGCAGGCAACTACCGGGAGGCTATCTTTCTGCTTCAGCACTCCGATGATGACTACCATGAACTGCTGCGTAACTGGCTCAATTACCTGTTCACCGGTAACCGGGTAGCCCTGCAGGAATGGATTGAAGGTATTTCAAGCGCCAAAACCGGCCGTGAAAACCAGAAGCAGTTTCTGCGGTATTTCATCAACCTGCTGGAACATACCCTCCGCCTTCAGTATATAGACAAGGCGCAGCTGGCTTTTTCAGACGAGGAAGTGGATTTTGCCACCAAACTGGCCAAACTGGCCAATCTGGAACAAACCAGGCAGATTGCTGATGTATTAGACAACGCGTATTATCATATTGAACGCAATGCTAATGCAAAAATGCTATTTCATGCATTGTCTATCAAGCTACAATATATATTTAAAAAGAAACCTTTACCTGTTCTGTAATAACCGGAAAGCCGCTCCCCTCTTGTCATGGCATTTCCTTACCTTTGTCATCTCCCGTCCTTTTTGTTTTTCTGAAGGGAAAAATGTATTTTAAAGGATTGGAGTAACCTGAAATGCTTATTTATAAAATTTAAACTATTTATTAATATGGCTTGTGCCGGATGTGGTACGGGTGTGGAAGGAAAGCCGTCAGGATGTAAGAGTAATGGAGGATGCAGTACGGGAGGTTGTAACCGACTGAATGTATTTGACTGGCTGTCCAATATTCCGCTTGGCGATAGCTTAGCACCATTCGATATTATAGAAGTTAGTTTCAACAACGGGAGCCGTAAGGACTTCTTCCGCAATGTTACCAGGCAGCACCTTGACAAGGGTGAGATGGTAACAGTAGAAGGTGTCAGTGGTTTCGATGTTGGCACAGTAAGCCTCACGGGCGAGCTGGTAAAACTTCAGATGAAGAAAAGACGTGCTGAAGACACCCCCGAGATCAAAAAAGTATTACGTCGTTCCAGCAATGACGACCTGCAAAGGATGGCCGATAACAAGGCCCGCGAAAAAGATGCCCTGATAAAATCCAGGGCCATCGCCCGTAACCTGGGCCTCGAAATGAAACTGGCAGAAGTAGAAATACAGGCCGATGGCCGTAAAGCCACTTTCTTCTACACCGCAGACGACCGTGTCGATTTCCGTGAGCTGATCAAGGTATATGCCTCTGAATTCCGCGCCAAGGTGGAAATGCGCCAGATCGGCGCCCGCCAGGAAGCCGGAAAAGTAGGTGGCATCGGTAGCTGCGGACGCGAGCTCTGCTGCTCAACCTGGTTGTCTGACTTTAAAAGTGTCAACACCACGGCTGCCCGGTATCAGAACCTGTCCATCAACCAGGCTAAACTGTCCGGACAATGCGGCCGCCTGAAATGCTGCCTCAACTACGAGCTGGACACCTATCTTGATGCGCTGAAAGAATTCCCCGACGATGCTGATACCATCGAAACCGCAGGCGGCGTTGCCAACCTGCAGAAACGGGACATCTTCAAAAGCCTCATGTGGTATTCCTATGAAGGCAGCAACAAACAGTACCCGCTCACCATCACCAGGGTAAAAGAAATCCGCCAGCTCAACCGGCAGGGCGTGAAACCTGAAGAACTGAAAGCGGTGGAAGTAGTGACGGCCAAACCTAAGGAAACCGACCTCGGTTTCGCTGACGTGGTAGGCCAGATCAGCCTCAAGTCGCTGGAAAAAACAGTCCAGAAACGTAAGCAGAAGGACAAAGACCGCCAGAAACAGCAGAAAGCCGGCGAACAACAGCCGAAGCAGGGCGGACAACCCAAAAACGAACCGAAACAGGAACAAAAGTCAGCCCAACAGCGGCATGAACGCCACGAACGCCATCATCCTGACCGTAACAGGAACAAACAGGAAACACGCGGCGGAGGAGGCAATCAGCAGCGCCAGGGACAAGGCCAGCAAGGCGGACAACCCAAACAAGGCCGTGAACAACAACCCCGGCAGGAACAGGGACAAAAGCCACCGCAAAACCAGGGAAACCAACAGGGACAAGGAGGCGGACAGCCTAAACAGGACCGTCGCCCCCCAAGGCATAAACCCAGGCCCAAACCGGATAACAATAACAAAGGATAAAAAAAAGACAACCGTAACGGTTGTCTTTTTTTTTGCTTAATTAAGTAGATATATAAAACTAAAAGGCCGCCCAGATGAGGCAGCCTTTGTTAACAATTGGTTTTTGCTTATGAGAAAAACTTAATAATATTTTGATCATTCTCTCCTCACCAATTCAACAACACGGCTACCTGTGGCCTACTTCGCCTACGACTCGTTTTCAAACATCAGCTTATAGTAGTGCAGGTTTGTGGCTTCATCGTATCCACGCTCAATCATTTCGCGGTTACCATGAATATACACATGGAAATTGCGGTCCAGTTTCAGTATGCTCTTAAAAACCTTTTGTTGTTTTTTTACTGCCGGGGCCGAAATATCAAATTCATCAGGGATCTCCTGTTGATACGTTTGCTGGTATTCGTTCCTGAATTCCTTAAATGATGCAATCGCGTCCGGATGGCCTAATACTTCCTGTGCAAAATCTTCCAGCTGGAACTGTTCTTTTTCCTTAAAATATGCAGCTGATTTATTTAATAAATCTACCTGATCTACACGATCCATCTCATATTCGGTTGGCAGCTTGTTGTGAATAAACTGTTTACACATATTCACAGCAGTCTCTGTCTGATGGTAGCTGTCTTCACGGCGCTGCACCTGTAAAAACGCGTCTTTCCAATAAACTGCTTCTGTTTGTTTGCCGGTACTGTCAACTACGCTGACTTTAAAACCGTTATCCTCTTCTGTATTAAATATCAGACAACCTTTGTCAAGTTTATTTATATTAATACCATCTTCATAGTCCACCTGATAATTCTCATCAGACAAAAACACTTTCAGATAGGTATCCCGGTTTTCCGATTTAAATATGCCTATGGCCGCAACTTCTTCACCATCCACCTGACATTTGCTAAAGTACGCTATATAAAGCTCTCCGCCTTTCACTTTGGGATGGGTGGAATGTTTATATAGATGTTTGGCTATATTAACAGACTGCTCTTGAAATTCATTCTCGTCAGTAAATATACGGCGACAATATTGAAATATTTCATTCAATTGTAAATCTGCCTCATGATAAAAGCGGAAAAATTCCGCTGAATTCGCAAACGGCTGTATAAAATAGGTACACAGCAGCTGGGCAATCGTCTCATCTTCCAGCTTCAATGGCGCCTTTGAAAAAAGAAGCGGCTCATCATTAGCGGAGTTGCCTACCTTATGAATCGTAAGCTGAGCAAGGTCTTTGAATTCCGAAACATGAATCATGGGCGCAAAATTAAGAAATAAGTTGACAGTCCCGCTCGCCGATAACCCCCACCCTTGTCCCTACCCTTTCCCGTATGCAGATCTCCGTTAAAAAATCGGTAATTCTTGAGTAACTTAACCCTTCAAATATTCTAGCTCATGAAAAGACATCTCTCTCTGATGGCGCTGATGGCCTGCCATGGCCTTTCCACGTTAGCCCAACATACTGACCGCCCGCTTTATCAGGCCCGGGACCTTACCGCCGAAAATATGTTCTCTGTAAACATTGAAGGCCCCAACTTCGATAAAGCCGGTAATTTCTATGTGGTCAACTTCCAGCGGGACGGCACTGTGGGCAAGATCAACACCCAAACAGGCGCAGGGGAAATATTCGTGAGCCTGCCCGACAGCAGTGTAGGCAATAGTGTCAACTTCAACAGCAAAGGAGATATGTTCCTCCCCGACTTCAAAGGACATAACGTGTTACGGGTAGACATGAAAACCCGCAAAATCAGCGCATACGTGCATTCCAGCCAGTTTAACCAGCCCAATGACCTCTGCATCAATAAAAAGGATCAGATCTTCGCTTCAGATCCTGCCTGGGCCTCCAGTGGCGGCCAGATCTGGCGCATAGACCCCAACCGCAAGGCCGTACTGCTGGAAACCGGCATGGGCACTACAAATGGCATTGAACTGAGCCCGGATGAAAAAACACTTTACGTCAACGAAAGTGTCCAACGCAAAGTCTGGAAATATGATGTGGACAAAAACGGCAACATCTCCAACAAAACACTCTTCACCTCTTTCCCTGACTTTGGCCTCGATGGCATGAAATGCGACAAAGCCGGTAACCTGCATATAGCCCGCTGGGGCAAAGGCGTGATTGCTGTCTTCTCTCCCAAAGGAGAACTTATCCGCGAAGTTCCCCTCAAAGGCAAAAACTGCAGCAACCTTATCTTCGGTGATAAAGACGGTAAAACAGTATATGTTACCCTGCAGGACCGTAAGTGCGTGGAAACCTTCCGTACAGATATTCCCGGGAAACGATACTAAACCATTTAGGGATTTTTTGATTTACGATTTCCTGATTTCGTAATCTGATAAAAAGCGAAGACCAAAGCAACTGTCCTAATAGTAGCTTTGGTCTTCGCTTTTATCGCAAAATCAAAAAACTAAATGCTTATCGGATAATAAGTATCCAGCCTTTGTTTTTAGCGACGGGTATCTGCGCGTCTTTGGCAAACGTACGGCCCTGCTGGAAATTACGTACGTCCGGCGCCGTGATCACCGCCTTTGCAGGATCTATGCCCAGTGCTTTCCAATCTATATTCAACTGTACCGTGGTATCTTCTTTGGCCCAGCTGGCAAGCGATATCAATACCGCACCGTCTTTCCTGTAGATGGTTGCCGGCACCAGCGGGTTATTGGTTTTAACCGGGTTATTGTCTACCCAGTAACCAATCATTTTAGTGCCCTGCATACCGAAATCATCCCACACTTTCCAGATAGGCCGCGGGTCTGCATTGTCAGACCATGGCATGCGGCTGGTCATGCCATATACCATGCCCCTCCACGGATTACCGCCGTCCTGCAGCATCTCACCCATAAGGCCGAAAGGAATGCCGCTCACTTCTGTGAGGAAGAAATCAGGACTGTTGTTTTCATAATCAAAATACTCCCCAAACCAAAGCCTGTTCAGGTAAGGGAAATGTTCCATATAGAGCATGCCACTGTTGATAAAACCATCTGATTTATTGTACTGATTGGCAGAATGCAGGTCTATAATACCCGGATGACCGTCCTGAGTGAGCACTCTTTTAATACGTTTCATTGTCACCCGGTCGAAGGCCACATCATCGAGGTAGATGCCGTCGATGCCCACGTTTTGCACCAGCCAGTTCATACCTTCCACATAGTAGTTGTGCCAGCGGTTCATGCCACTGTTGATAATAGCGGCGTCTTTAAACTCGGGAACAAACCACGCCGCGATATAGTCACTGTCGATGTGTTCCTGCAGCCAGGAGAAGCCGCCGCCTTTGCCGGGACTATACACCTCGTGGCCCAGGCTGCGCAGCGGGAAAGTTTCCCAGGCATGATTGGACAGCTCGCGTACGGTGTTATATATCTTAACTTTCAGTCCTTTCTGATGGGCCGCATCAATATAATCCTTCATCTTCTTCCATTCAATGAACGGATAGTTGATCCATGGATTGATATCATTGCCATGGTGGATGTTGACCACAGTAGCGCCGGTAGCTTTGATGCTGTCCAGGTTATTGTATTTATGATAGAAACGGGTGCTCCACTGGAAGTCTGTGTTTACAGGATGGAATGGCGTGATGATCAGGTGGAAATTAAAATACAACGTATCTCCCTTATGCAACGTACGTTCACCACTATACGCATTTACCAGGATAGCTTTCCCTTTTTCTCCGATCGTGATACCGCCTTTTTCTCCATTGCCCCATGAAACAGGTAACAGTAGCGGCTTCTGGAGATAAAAATTGGTATTCAGCGGCCGTACATAGTGTTCATCGCGAAGCGTAAACTGCAAGCCGGCATTAACATCGCCGAGCCAGGCGCCATCCTGGTTTTTATGTTGCACGTCCCACTTCCAGTCTATTTTTTCAGGGCGCAGGCCTCCTTTCTGATTGAGCCCCATCATGTATTTGGCCGCTCCTTTTTCGAAAGGCAGGTGAAGGGTGATATCTTTCAGGGCAACGTCTTCCAGGGCTGTCACTTTCACGGTATAGTCCATATAGCCGTCAAATTCAAGTGCTGCCAGCACGTCCATTTGCAGGCCGGTGGTGGTATTGGTGGCTTTCCAGCTGATTTTGCCGGCTTCACGGCCGGTAATCTGCCAGCCATTGTTTTTCCATTTCAGGTCTTTGCCATCTGTCGCCGCGATGAAGTGGAAGTGTACGGGTTCTGTAAAGATATTCTTCGCCTGGTTGGAGAGTGATGTCATTTCAGGGGTGAAGAAGGTCTGTATCTGTGCAGGGAAACCATCTTTATGGATACCTACCTTACGGCCCAGGAGGCTGATGACACTGTCTTTCATCTCCAGCGGCGTATAGGGCGCTATGACCTCATTATCCTGTGCCAGCGTGGAGTTGAGCCATTTCAGGCGAGTTTGTTTCCATGGTTCGTTAAACCCGCTGTTGACGGCCGTTTTACCGGTCACGGTGAGTGTCAGTCTCACCGGCATGGCAGGCATGCCTTCCGGGTGAATGGTGACGATGCCCTTATACACGCCCGGAGCGGCATCTGTTGGCACATCGATACCGCACCACATGGCCTGCACCGTACCTTCCGGCACATTGACAGCAGCGGTGAAAGGCTGCGCGTCGTAAGTGGTCCCATGAGTATTAATGCAGTGCAGCTGAGACGCCGGAATCGTTTTTCCGTCTGTCGTCTTAAGATCGTTGAAGTTGACCTGTACCTGCTTCAGCGCATGGAGGGCGTAGATGCCCAGCTGGAAAGCGTAGTACTCTCCTTTGTCGGCCTGACCGGCAAAGGACTGTGAAGGTCCTTGCTGTATCCAGCGTTGCGGCAGGTCGTGGGTCATGCGGACAGGAAAAGCACGGTCTTCGGGGAATACGAGGTAACCGGCGCCGGGGTGACGCAGCAGCAGCTGTTTCATTTCAGCAGTGGTAGCTATCACTTCCATCGGATAAAATGTGTTGAAGGTATCGATGGCTTCCAGCTCTTTTACCGTTGTATTGGGCCTGGGCGGTACAGCGATTGTTTTCGCCCAGCTGTTGCTGCCGGCGGGTTCCGCTGGCAGGTATACCCCTTTGGGGTAATTGGCCCTTCCTTCGTTTTTATAAGGGAGATAATAGATATAATAGGTCCCTTTGCCGGACACCGGATCAAAGACGATGTCCCCTTGTTCGCGGTTGATGGACACGGGAAAGACGTTACTGACCGGCTGTTTGGTCTGCGCGTCCTGTACAATGATACGCTTTAGTTCCGGGTGCTGGTCACGGCGGCGCCACGGAATAACTACGCGGGCCGGTCCGGCGGTACCGTTGAAAGTCACTACTGCCCGGTGGTTACCGAGAGAATCGGCATCCCAGTTATTGTTGCCGGCGGTGTACTTTATCTGCTGGGCGTTAACCGCGCCGAGGAAGGTAAAGGTAAAACCTGCCAGCATCAAGCCTTTCCGCACGAGGCGGTCATGGTGGTTAGATTGATACATCAATAATTATTTTACATTTTTCATATGGTCACTGCGGGGCTGAATTTACGCAGGATGGCGGTTATTTTCATGGATAATTACATAAATGGGAAAGCCCCGTGGTACGGGGCTTTCCGGCTATTGGTTATTGTATGGGATTTTGTATCAGGTTGGGGTCCAGCAGGATTTCCGATTCAGGGATAAAATGTACCACTCTGGCATCGGTGTATTTGATAGTTTGCGGATGTTCCGGCTGTACGCCCGGATAATCACGGAAAACATTCCTGTTGTTGCGGAAGAGATCGAACACGCGGTGTGTTTCGAAGGCCAGCTCCAGCCGGCGCTCGTCCAATACCACATCCAACGCAGAGGCATACCCCTGCATGTTGGCGGAGGAGAACAAGGCGTTGCCGCTCAGGCCGGCACGGGTGCGGATGATGTTCACATCAGCCAGTGCCGCATCGTTTTTACCCATTTTGGCATTGGCTTCCGCGCGCACCAGGTACATTTCCGCCAAACGCAGCACTACCGGGGAACTCAGGGTAGGCACATTGTCCTGGTTGGAGTATTTCAGGATGTACCATTTGGGAACGTTGTTACGGGCAGCCATTACCTTATTGCCATTGGCATCAACAGAATCCTGGCCAGACTGCGCTTTCAGATATACCGGCTGTACAAAGGCATGCCGTACGTCCTGCGGAAATCTATCCAACAGGGTGCGATAGGACTGGGAGGCATACATCTCACCATATCCCATACCACCGGGCGACATATAATACATGGAGCCGATGGAACTCCATGTTCGGTCGTCCTGTAAGGTATGGTGAATCGCGAAAATGGTTTCGTTATTGTTTTCGTTGCTTTTGGTAAAATAACGGGGCAGTTCAGCGGTGCTGAGCAGTGAATATTTACCGCCAGTGATCACGGAATCCGCATAGATGGCAGCAGAATCGTTACGTCCCATATAGAGGTATGTTCTTGCCAGCAATGCCATGGCAGCGCTTTTGGAGGCATAGCTGTTGCTGTTGTCATCGTTCATCAACGCCTTCGCGCGGGAGAGGTCAGCTACCAGTTGGGCATACACTTCTTTTACTGTATTACGTTTAGGCATTGCCGTTATATCGTATTTTGTAATAACAGGAACGCCTAAGTTAGTTTCCGGGCTTTGGCTGTATGGCCGGCCAAAAGAACGAACCAGCGCAAAGTGAACAAATGCGCGGATGAATAGGTTTTCACCGATCAGTTGATTTACTGCGGGTGACTTTCCCTCCGGCATTACCTCCAGCAGCCTGTTACAGCCGTTAACAGCTTTATATCCCATACGCCACAGCTGGCCGGTATTACCCTGGTTGGTAAGATGGCCATAAGTGTAAGAGTAAAACAGCGGGTCAGTGGTGGCGCCACTCAGCGCCACATCGTCGCTGGGGAACTCTCCCATCTGGAAATAGTTGCGGGTAAAGTTTTCCTCTTTGAGCAAGGCATAGTTGCCGGCGGTAGCGGCAGGCCATTTGGTTTCATCTTTCAGTACACCGTCGTCGGGTATAGCACTGTATGGTTCTTTATCGAGCGAACAGGAGGCGGTAAAAGCCACCAGTGAGAGCCCTGCAATATATTTGGTTATCTGCTTCATGATAATATCTTTTTTTGCACCCTGTTAAAAATTGATTTCAAGTCCGGCAAACCATTTGGTACTGAAGGGATATTTAGTCCCGTTGATACCGCGGTCGTCAACTTCCGGATCGATGCCGGAAAACTTGGTAAGGGTCCACAGGTTGTCACCGCCCACGGATACACGCACATTGCTCACCTTCACACGGTCCAGCCATTGTTTGGGCAGTGAGTAGCTCAGGTTTACGTTTCTCAGGCGCAGGTAGCTGCCATCTTCCAGGAAACGGGAGGAGGGTTTATGCGCGTTCTTATTGCCGCCGATCACATATTTCGGATGTGTGGCGTTATCGCCGGGATTCTGCCAGCGGTTCCAGTTTTTATCCAGCTGCATCAGGTTATAAGTGTAGTAGGCGCCATCGTTGTCCATCAGTTCACGGGTACTGTTGTATACGTCATTACCGGAAACAAAGGCCAGGAAGGCTGACAGCTGGAAATTTTTGTAAGACCATACGTTACGCATGCCGCCAAAGAATTTAGGCGTGGCGGAGCCTACGATCTGCAGGGTAGCGTCGTTGTAATTGCTGGTAGTGGTAACGGTTTTCTTTCCGTCAGCATCGGTGGTGACCTTCTCCCAGGTAGGGTTACCGTTGCTCGGATCTACACCGGCCCATTTACGAATATAGAAGCTGCGCATGTCCTGGCCTTTTTGCAGGATAAAGTAGCCACTCAACGGATCGATGATGTAGTTTTTGCCGCCATAGAGATCGCGTACGGTGTTTTTGTTGAAACCGATATTGAAATCGGTGCTCCATTTAAACTCACCCACGAGGTTATCTGTGCTCAGGTTGATTTCAATACCCTTGTTGCGCACACCGCCTACGTTCTGTGAAATGTAGCTGTAGCCGGCGGTACCGGGCAACGGTACATTAAACAACAGGTCTTTGTTGTCTTTCTGATAAATATCTACGCTGAGGTTGATCCGGTTGAACAGCCCCAGGTCAAACCCGATGTTGGTATTGTATGCTTTTTCCCAGGAAAGGTTAGGTACATTGTAAATGCTGGGGTATGCACCAGGGAAACCATTGTACTGCGTATTGATGGCGTAGGCGCCGATAGCAGCATAGTCACCGATTTCAGCATTACCAGTGGTACCATAGCTGGCCCTTACTTTCAGGTTGGTAATAGCTTTGATGGATTTAATAAAGTTTTCCTCAGAGGCGGCCCAGGACACACCAAAAGCATAGAAGTTACCATACTGCTGGTTGGCGCCGAACTTGGAAGAACCGTCTCTTCTGAAGGAAGAAGTAAAGTAGTATTTATAATTGTAGTTATAGTTAGCCTGAATAAAATAGGAATTGAACACACGGTCTATTTTGGTGCCGCCGATAGACATAGGGGAAGAGGTGGCGCCCAATACGTCTTTACCGGCCAGGATACCTTTTCCTTTGGCATTGATGTTACCCCAGTTAACCTGCTGGAACTCTGCACCCACCAGTCCATCGATGTTATGCACCTTATTGATGGTGTAACGGGCTTTCAGCAGGTTGGAGCTGATATATACGGTAGTGTCCAGGTAATAGTTGTACAGGTTGCCACGGTCATCAGCGCCGGCGGCAGTTCTCACGTCACCATTGCTTTCGTTGCGGTCGTGATAGTACTGCGCGCGGTTGGTAGTGCTGAATGACAGCCATTTGGTGATGTCGTATTCCAGTTTCAGCAAGCCTTCGAGGGACTGCCGGGTGTGTTTATCATAGTTATATTGCTGATCATAGAGGAAGTTGGTCATATCACGGCCGTACCACACGTCAGTATTGATCGGGTTGATCGGTCTGCCTTCTGCGTCATAGGGTTTGTCCCATGGCAGGTTAGTGTAATACTGGTACAATGACCCGCCGGAGTTGTCCTGGTCGCGCTGCTGTACCGCTGCGAAGTTGGCGCTCACACGGAGTTTTTCAGTGATATTATGATCGAGGTTGAGGCGGGCGCTGAAGCGCTCTACGCCGGTACCTTTGAGGATACCATCTTCTTTATAGTAGTTTCCGCCCAGGTAGAACTTGGTTTTTTCGTTACCGCCACGGGCAGACAGTTCATAGTTCTGGTTAGAGGCGTTCTGGAAGGCAAGTTTCTGCCAGTTGGTGTTGATATCTCTGATGGAAGGGTCCAGTTTTCTGCCGGCAGCTGTTTGCAGGTCGTAAAGCTGTGTTCCGTTCATGAGATGGAAACGTCCGGTATTGAGTTGCGCGGAGCCAACGTTGGTACGGAAGTTCACCTGTGTTTTACCTGCCTTGCCGCGTTTGGTGGTGATGACCATTACGCCGTTGGCGGCACGGGCGCCGTACAGGGTGGTGGCGGCAGCATCTTTCAACACCGTTACCGTTTCTATATCGCTGGGATTAGGCAGACCGCCAATGATACCGTCTACCACCACCAGCGGGGCATTACCGGCAGTAAGCGTACCATTGCCCCTGATACGGATGGTAGGGGTGGCAGCGGGGTCGCCGGAGCTGTTGCCTACAAATACGCCGCTGACTTTACCCTGCAGCATTTTATCCACGCTGGTGGCCTGTACGTCCTTCAGTTTGGCGCCACCTACGGATTGTGCCGCGCCGGTGAGGTTTTTCACGGTGGTGGTAGTATACCCCATCACCACTACTTCTTCCAGCTTTTTGGTGTCTGCGTCCAATTTTACGTTGATTTCTGTGCGGTTATTTACTGGTACTTTCTGTTGTACATAACCTACAAAGGAGAACACCAATGTGGCGCTACCGGAAGGTACCTGTACGGAAAAGTGGCCACTGGCGTCGGTCACGGCGCCACCAGAGGTGCCTTCTACGGCGATGGTGACACCGGGCAGCGGCTCATGTGTGCCGGCGTCGGTTACGCGACCGGTAATTTTCATCTGCTGGTTATTCACCGGGGTGATCACCACCAGATTGTTTTCCAATACGCGATAGGTGACATTGGCAGTGGAGAACAGCTGGCCAAGTACATCGTTGATCTTTTTGTTTTTCACGTCGATGGACACTGCCTTGTCCAGGTCTGCAAAGTTCTCATTGTAAAAAAAGCGATAGTTACTGCTGTTTTCAATCATTTTGAAAACTTCACGGACGCTCTTGTTTTCTGCGTGTAGTTCGCTAATTCGGTCTTGTGCGGAAATGGTGGCAGATGCTTGTAGAATACTTCCGAAAATTAGCAATCCCGTCATTCTCATCATTAGGAATAATTTTCGCCTGGGGCAAAGAAATGCCGCCAAGTTTAGAGTGGATTTCATAAACTTGTATAGATTTTAGTTAAACGATGAATTACGGCAGAACGCCCGTCGCAAAGGCTACTGCACACTATGTGATTTTCGTTGGATTGGGGTAAGTCGCATTACCCCAATTTTTTTCAGTTGTTCCTACTGTTCATTCATTGGTTTTTACAGGTTTAATAATTGGTTGTTCTGTTGGCCTGCCTCCCGGCTATTTACCGTTCCGCAGCGCGTTGGCATATTTTTCCTTCAATACTTTATCCACGCTGATGGTCACAGTTCCCTCTTCTATCCTGTAGTCCAGGGGTGCTGTCAGTTTAAGGATATTTAGTACCTGCTCCAGTGTTTCCTGGCGGAATGTGCCACTGAACCGGTAGTTTTTCAATTCGTCTTCTTTGAAGTCAACATTTACATTAAACCTGCGCTCCATGGTGACAGCCATTTCTTCCAGTGTCTGACCTGTTACGATCCAGTTACCATCTTTCCAGGCCGTGTATATATCAGTGTTGCTCACTTCTTTTGTTTCCACCGGCGCTGGGGCGGCGGCGTGGCTGCTGGTGTTTTTACCGGCAGGTGGTGCCTCTGTTGTCTGTTTATACACCACATGCTGATGTGGCTTTAGCATTATTTTAAACGGATTGGCGGTGCTGCTGCCATCTATCCGAACGGCGCCATCCACCAGGGTGGTCACCACGCCTTTGTCTTCCGGATAGGCCTTTACGTTAAACGAAGTGCCCAGTGCCAGTATCCTGAGATCGGAAGCCTTCACGGTAAATGGTTTCCGGGAATCTGTATGGACCTTAAAAAACGCTTCTCCTTCCAGTTTCACTTCCCTGCCGGCGGTATTGAAGGAAGAGGCGTATTCCAGCTTGCTGCCGGCATTGAGCCATACTTCTGTGCCATCAGACAGTTCTATTTTGGTCGTTGCTCCCTTCGGGCTGGTCACCGTCACCACTCCCTGGTCTCCTTGTCCTTTTTTCAGCGTAAGCCAGGAAAACACCACCCCCCCGCCTAAAACAAATGGCAACGTATAGGAGGCGGCCATTTTCAGCACTTGTTTCCATCTTTTGACGGACACCGGCGCGTTGACCTGTCGCATTTCCTCCCAGGCCGCTTCTGCATTATACGGACCTGTTGCCGCGGTGGCCATCCAGGCATCCCGCAGCTGTATAAAATATTCCCGGTTCCCGGGGCTGGCATCTATCCATTTTTCCAGCTCCTGCTGGTCTTCCGGCGTAATATTACCAGACAAGAATTGCGCAATCAGATCATCCATCTGCCCAGGTAAATAGTTAGGCTGCATATTTTTAAACAAGTAGTAAGACAATCTTTTTGTCCCCATAGGGTGACAAACAAGAAAAAAAATTTTCGGTATTTATTTCAGCAGTGGCAACAGCTCGTTCCGCAGACGTTGTAACGCCCGGGTCATTTGTGTTTTCACAGTATTGACGGAAATGCCCAGTTGGCGGGAGATTTCGGGATAACTCAACTGTTCAAAGCGGCTTAGCCGGAATACATCCTGGCATTGTGGCGGCAGTTTCCGGATCGCCTTTTCCGCCATATGTTCCAACTCCGCGCTCTCCAGCCTTTCTGCCGGTGTAAGTGCAGCAGGCATATTCATTAAGGTAATACGGGATTCCAGCTGTTGTAGCAGCTCATGGCCATAGCGGGCCCTGATACGGTCCTGCTTAACGTAGTTGATGCAATTGTTTTGAACAGCCCTGTACAGGTATGCTTTTACTGATATCTGTATGTCCAGGTCATCATAACGTTCCCAGACTTTGAGAAATGTGTCCTGTACAATCTCTTCCGCCAGTTCATGACGGTTTACAAAATCAAACGCAAAAGTACAGAGCGCAGCATAGTACGTTTTGAAGAGCCCTTCAAAAGCCGGTAACTGTTGTTTATGTTGATTGATATGTAAACTCGATTCCAAAGTATTCAGATCCTGACACGCTGTTATACTGGCTGTAGTGCTACTTGTACGGTCACTCCATCGTTCACGTCATTGCTCACTTCATTGCTCATCGGTCGCAAACAAATATATGTTATACGTCCATGAAAAGATACGATAAGTCCGGAGGTATTTGACAAATTGTTGTAAATAACGCCGAGATGTGTAAAAAAAATAGCAATATCTCCCCTGCTCCTATCTGTAATCGTCATTAAAATTTCACCATGCTGTGAGTTAAATTTATATGAAAATGATTGTCAACAACTTAACGGTTTTGTAACGGTTTATTAATATCCCCATAACAGTGGTGCTATTGCTTTGCGGTTTAAAAATTTTTTTTAAACCAGTCAAAGCATGAAGAAAAAATTTACAAAGTATCTGAAGCGACCACTGGGCCTTGCTACTGTACTGTTGCTCTCGGGCCACCTATATGCCCAACAGCCCGTCCATGTGAAAGGACGCGTAGAGTCTTTCGACAAAGGTGAGCCTATCCCTGGCGCGGCTATCATGGCCAATGGCAAGCTCCTCGCCATCACCGACGTAAACGGCGCCTTCGACATCAAGACCCTTACTCCCGGCGCACAGCTTTATATCACCATGATGGGTTATGAAAAGCAGCAGCTGGTGTTCAACGACGATGCGTCCAATCTGCATGTACGCCTGAAAACAACTACCGGCAAGCTCAATGAGGTGGTGGTGACCGCTCTTGGTATTAAAAGAGCAGAGAAAGCACTGGGGTATGCACAACAAACCCTTAACGATGAAGCCATGACCGATTCCAGGCCCAACAACTGGTCTGATGCGCTGCGTGGCAAAGTAGCCGGATTAAATATCGCCTCTCTCGGCGGCCCGCTTAACTCGCAGGAGATAAGGCTCCGCGGCACCAACTCCCTTACCTCCAACGGCAACGCTGCACTGGTGGTAGTAGACGGTGTACCCGTAAACGGAGGCCTCACTACTTCCGGAGCCTCCAACGGCTATATGGGCGGCGATGCTTCTATCGACGTTCCGGTCGATTTCGGTAACGGTATCTCAGATATCAATCCGGACGACATTGAAAGCGTAAGTATCCTCAAAGGCCCCGGTGCAACGGCATTGTATGGTAGCCGCGCTGCCAACGGCGCCGTATTGATCACCACCAAATCCGGCGCTAAAGCCAAAAGAGGACTGGGCATCTCTTTCAATAACAACACCAGCTTTGATGTGATCACCCGCTGGCCCGACTGGCAATATGAATACGGCCAGGGCGACGGTAAAACCAACTACAACGCCAAAGGTGAACTGTATTACTCCTATGGCGCTACGGAAGACGGTCGCAGCACCGGTGGCAGCAGCAGCGCCTTCGGCCCTAAATTCGACGGACAGTACTATTTCCAGTACGACCCCGTTAAAATGGGCACCGGTTCAGAAAGAACACTGTGGCAACCTTATAAGGACAACCGTAAATCCTTCTGGCAGACAGGCCGTACGGTTACCAACACCCTGTCGCTCGAAAACTCCGGCCAGGACGGCTCTATCCGCGCTTCCGTGACACATTCCTCCAACAAATGGATCATGCCCACCACCGGATTTGAACGTATAACCGCTGCCGTTAACGCCGGATACAAAGTATCTAACGCCATCAGGCTGTCCACTGCGGTAAACTATACCAATAAATCCAGTGACAACCTGCCGGGCCTCGGCTATAACAACCACTCCATCGGTTATTTCATGATTTTCCAGAACCCCAACGTAGACCTCGACTGGTACAGGGCAAAATGGAAACCGGGAGCGGAAGGCATCAGCATGATACGCCCTTACAGCTCCTTTATCGATAACCCGTTCGTTATTGCGGAAGATATCACCAACGGCTTACGTGGCAACGCCATTACCGGCAACCTGAAAGCCGATGTGCAGCTGGCGCCCAAACTCACCCTGATGCTGCGCGGTGGTATCAACACCAACCACCAGAACAGGGACCAACGCCGTCCATATGACACTAACCGCTATGGGCAAGGTTTCTACACTAAACAAACCGTATACACGCAGGAAATCAATACCGACTTCCTCCTGTCTTACAAGAATGCATGGATGCAGGACAAATTCACCCTGACCGCATCTGCCGGTGGTAACGCCATGAGCAGCCGCTACGACCGTACCGATAATACCCTGATCGGACTGGTGGTGCCCGGCGTTTACAAGATGACCAACGGTATCAGCAACCCGCTGGTAGCCACCTACGACTCCAGGAAAAAAGTAAACAGCCTGTATGGCCTCGTCAACCTGGGTTACAAGGACATGATCTTCCTGGACCTGACGGGCAGAAACGACTGGTCCAGCACCTTGCCGGAAGCCAACTGGTCTTTCTTCTATCCTTCTGCCAACCTGAGCATGATCATCAGCGAAATGGTACAGCTGCCTAAATCCATCAGTTACCTGAAATACCGCCTGTCACTCGCCCAGGTAGGTAACGACACTGAACCGGGCAGAACAGCCAAATACTATGGCCGCAGCAGCTTCCCCAGCTCCGCTGAAGCACCTTCAGAACTGTATAACCTGGAATTCAAACCGGAGATATCCACCAGCGTGGAAACAGGTATTGAAGTGGCTTTCCTGAAAAACCGCCTGAAGCTCGATGCATCTGTATATCGTACCCGCACTAAAAACCAGATCCTCTCTGTTCCCCTGGAAAGAGCCACCGGCTTTGCCTCCGCGCTGCTGAACTCCGGTGAAGTCCGCAACCAGGGCCTGGAGCTGATCTTAAGTGCCACACCAGTGACGAATAAAAACTTCACCTGGAACACTACTATCACCTGGGCGGCTACACGCAGTAAAGTGCTGAGCCTCGATCCCCGCCTGGGCGGCAAACTGTCTATCATGAGCTCTTCCAGCGCCACACTGACCGCCGTGGAAGGACAAACAGCTTCTGCACTATATGGTCTTAAGTTCCAACGCGCCCCGGACGGCCAGATCATCTACGTTAACGGCATTCCCAGTGTAACGCAGGTCACCGAATACGTAGGCGACACCAACCCCGAATGGAGAGCCGGCTGGACCAACAGCGTGACGTACAAAGGTTTCAGGCTAAGCACTACTATCGACGGACAGCTGGGTGGTACTCTCTATTCTCACTCCCACCATAAAATGACAGAACAGGGTAAGCTGAGACACACACTGAAAGGCAGAGAAGAAGGATGGATCGTTGGCGAAGGCGTAGTACAAAATGCAGATGGCTCTTTCAGCCCAAACACGGTAAAAGTAAGACCAGCCGATTATTATGCGCAGTACTACCGTTTGAACAACACTGAAGCCAATTCCTTTGACGCTTCCTTCATCAAACTGCGTGAAGTGTCGCTGGAGTACAACTTCCCGAAAACATGGTTCAACCGCACCAAAATACAGAACCTGAGCCTCGCCATTTACGGACGTAACCTGGCAACCATCTCCGATTTCCCGATTTATGATCCGGAAGTGGCCACACAAGCCAGCGGGACAGGTATCCTCACCGGTGTGGAAGTAGGCCAGATGCCGACACCGTCTACTTTTGGCTTCAACCTGAAAGTAAAATTATAACCGATCTCTGTTACTGAAATCAGCATAACCATGATATCTCTGAACTTAAGCAACCGCTTTAAAACCATATATGCCGCTGTACTGGCCACTGCGTTACTGGGCAGTTGTACCAAGGACTTTGTGGAGACAAATAAAGATCCTAACCGCCTGGAAACCATTACCCCGGGCACTTTGCTGAATCCCACCATTTACAACGGTGCGTCCTATGGCATGAGCCGCAGCCGCTCCTTCACTTTTGAGCTGATGCAGATTGCCGGCGGATATCCCAATGAATCTGTAGAAGACCAGGCTTACCTGTACGATTTCCGGGAAGATATTGGTAACGGCATCTGGGCCACGTATTACCAGTGCCTTGCCAATACACGCGAAATGGAGCTGTCTGCCATTAAACTGAACAATAATAACTATCTGGCGATATCCCTGACGCTGAAAGCATGGTTTTATTCCATGCTGACAGACTGTTTCGGCGATGTCCCGATGAGTACCGCCCTGAGCGGCGAACAGGGCACCTTCTTCCCAACCTTCGACAAGCAGGAAGATGTTTACAAAACCATCCTGGCAGACCTGGAAAGAGCCAACACATTGTATAATACCGGCACTACCACCATGTATGCTGCCGATATCCTTTTCAACAATGACCTGACCAAATGGAGGAAGTTCACCAACTCACTCCGTCTCCGCCTGTTACTGCGCACCATGAAAAAACTGCCCGGCAATGCAGACATCATGGCCGCTATGTTGCAGGACGCAACGAAGTACCCGGTATTCCAGAGCAATGCCGAAGCCGCTGTACTCAGCATCACCGGTACCACGCCTAATATCTCCCCCTGGAGCAGGCCGCAGGACTTCAGCACCGGTCGTGTGTATTTCGATTTCTTTATCAACAACCTGAACAACTTCAAAGATCCGCGCTTAGCCTTGTTTGCCGGTCAGGCAAAGGATAAGAACAACAAAAACATAGGGTATAAAGGCTTGCCGGTGAACTATATGGAATCCCCTACCAGCGTCAACTACAGTCCTTCCGGGTTGCTGCAGCGACTGGTGATCGCACCGATGATCGCACCGATACTCAGCTACGCAGAAGTGGAACTGATCCAGGCAGAACTGGCGCAGCGGAACATTATCCCTGCCGCCACAGCGGAAGATCACTACAAAAAAGGTGTAAAAGCTGCTATTGAGATGTGGGGAGGCGTGATGCCGGACAATTACTTCACGCTGGAGAGCACTAAATACGACGGTACGCTGGACCGTATTATGCTGCAAAAGTATTTTGCGCTTTTCTTCACAGATTACCAGCAATGGTTTGAGCATCGCCGTACAGGCCTGCCCGTATTGCCTACCACTACTTTTATGTATAATGATCAGAAGATGCCTAACAGGTTATATTATCCGATCTCTGTTAAGGTAAACAATACAGACAACTACCTGAAGGTAGTAGAGCAGATGGGAGGAGATAAGATCAACACCAAAGTATGGTGGGAAAAATAAGGATAACCACACAACAAAAAACGCGGGTGATACACACCCGCGTTTTTTTTATCTGTAATAGGAGATTACATGCATAAGCCGCCGCAGGCGCTGATCGTCTGACCAGTAACATAGCTGCTCATATCAGAAGCCAGGAAGAGGCATACATTGGCAATATCTTCCGGCGTGCCGAAGCGGGCCAGCGGAATTTGCTGAATATAGCTGGTTGCCTGCTCACCTTCTTTCAGGTAGCTGGTCATATCTGTTTCGATAAAGCCCGGAGCTACAGCGTTGCAACGGATGTTACGGCTGCCCAGTTCCTGTGCGATGGATTTGGAGAATCCGATGATACCGGCTTTGGAAGCGGCGTAGCTGCTTTGGCCCGCGTTGCCCATGATGCCTATCACGGAGCTCATGTTGATGATGCTGCCGGATTTGGCTTTCATCATCGGACGGATCACCTGTTTGGTCATGTTGTACACGCTTTTCAGGTTGATGTTCATCACATCGTCCCATTGGTCGGGGCTCATGCGCAACAGGAGGTTATCTTTGGAGATACCGGCGTTGTTCACGCAGATATCAATTTTTCCGAATTCTTTCAGCACTTCAGTTACCAACACTTCTGTCTCTTCGTAAACACCGGCGTTTGATTTATGTGCTTTCGCCTGTACTCCCAGCGCGCGGAGTTTTTCTTCTAGGATTTTCGCCTTTTCATCAGAACTTACATAAGTAAAAGCCACGTTGGCTCCCTGTTCTGCAAATTTCAAAGCTATCGCTTCTCCAATACCACGGCTGGCGCCAGTTACAATCGCTACTTTGTTCTCCAGTAATTTCATGTTATAGTTGATAGGTTTTAAGTGTTCATGGTTGCCGCAAACTTCAGAATTTCTTCGAGGTAGTTACGGTCGTTGTTCAGGCGGGGCACTTTGTGCTGGCCACCCAGTTTGCCTTTGCTCTTCAGGAATTCGCAGAAAGTGCCTTTAGGCAGTACATGTACTACCGGCGGGCGCAGGGCGATGTCCTTATGCCTTTTGGCTTCATAGTCTGAGTTAATGGATTTCAGGGTATTGTCCAGTACAGACACAAAGGTGTTTATATCTGTTGGCGCCACTTCAAACTCGATGAGCCATTCGTGCCCGCCATTGCCTTCGTCGCTGAAATATACAGGTGCTGCGGTATAGTCATTCACAACGGCGCCGGTAGCTTCGCTGGCTTTGGCGATAGCCATATCGGCGTTTTCCACGATCACTTCTTCACCGAAAGCATTGATGAACGATTTAGTACGTCCGCTCACCTTGATGCGGTAAGGCAGCAGGGAGGTAAACTGTATGGTGTCTCCTACCAGGTAACGCCATAGTCCGCCGTTGGTACTGATAACCAGGGCATAATTTTTCCCGGTTTCCACTTCCTGCAGCTGCAGGGTACGCGGATTTTCCTTGCCCAGTTCCTCCATCGGCATAAACTCATAGAAGATGCCATGGTTAAGGAACAGCAGCAGGCCTTCTTCACCGATTACGTCCTGGGCTGCAAAGAAGCCTTCCGAGGCGTTATAGGTTTCCTGGTAGTGCATCAACGGGTTACGGATCAGTTTTGCAAACTGGTCGCGGTAAGGTGTAAAGCTTACGCCGCCATGCATATACAGTTCGAGGTTGGGCCATACGTCTGCCAGGTTATCTTTACCGGTAAGCTCAAATATCCTTTTGATCAGTACGATGGTCCAGGTAGGTACGCCGGCAATGGAGGTCACGTTTTCGTGGATCACGGCATTGGCCATGCGCTCTATTTTTTCTTCCCATTCGTCCATCAGGGCTATTTCCAGGTCGGGCGTGCGGATCATGTTACCATAAAAGGGCATGTTCTGCAACATCACGGCGCTAAGGTCGCCACAGTAGGAATCACTGTCCTCCGACAGTTTATTGACCTGGTGGCTGCCGCCGATGATCAGCGATTTTCCGGTAAATACGTCGGAGTCAGGGAAGTTATTGTAATAAAGGGAGATAACGTCGCGCCCGGAACGGTAATGACACTCGTCGAGGCTTTCAACGGTTACGGGTATAAACTTGCTTTTATCAGCGGTGGTGCCGCTGGATTTGGCGAACCATTTGATTGGCGTATTCCACAGTACGTTCTGTTGGCCTTCCATGGTGCGCTGGATATAGGGTTTGATGGTATCGTACGTGTGTACCGGTACCCTTTCTTTATATTCCTCTATCTTATAAATCTTTGAAAAGCCGTGTTGTTTGCCGAACTCCGTGTATTGAGCGGCGCTAATAAGGTTTTGGAATACCTGCTGCTGTACTTGCACGGGATATTGCATAAAATAGGCGATGCGCCCCATGCGCAGACGTGCGAGTTGTGATATGGCAGGACTTAAAATCTTCATATATAGGAGTAGCGTGTTTTTATTGTTTAGCTGCTTCGTCCAGGTAATTCTTCCTCCGAAGAACGAAATTCTGGCCAAGATACACTTTTCTCACCTGTTCATCTTCAGCCAGTTCTTCTGCCGACCCGGATTTCAGGATTTTTCCTTCAAACAATAAATAAGCCCTGTCAGTAATGGACAATGTTTCCTGTACGTTGTGGTCTGTGATCAGGATACCGATATTCTTGTATTTCAGTTTGGCTACGATAGACTGTATATCTTCCACGGCAATAGGGTCGATACCGGCAAAAGGTTCGTCCAGCAAGATGAATTTGGGATCTACCGCCAGCGCGCGGGCAATTTCCGTACGGCGGCGTTCACCCCCGCTCAGTACGTCCCCCGGGCTTTTGCGGACATGCGTCAGGCGGAATTCGCTCAGGAGCGCTTCCAGCTTGTCTTTTTGCTCGGCCTTTTTCAGATTGGTCATCTCCAGCACAGCGGCGATATTGTCTTCCACACTGAGTTTGCGGAACACAGACGCCTCTTGCGGCAGATAGCCAATACCCATTTTGGCCCTTTTGTACATGGGCAGCTTGGTAATATTCACCTCATCGAGGTAAACATTCCCCTCATCCGGCTTAATAAGCCCGACAACCATGTAAAAGGAGGTGGTTTTACCCGCTCCGTTAGGGCCCAGCAGCCCTACAATCTCCCCCTGGGAAACCTCAACAGACACGTGGTTTACCACCGTCCGGGCGCCATAGCGCTTTACCAGCTGGTCCGTATGTATTCTTAATGCCATATGATCAAACTTAGCAAAATTAAACAATTCATTCACTTGGCCTAGTCATAGTTCGCCCAAGATGAAAAATCATACAAGATTGACGAGGGGATATGTTATTTTTGCCCCCGTAAATTTTCAGTCGGAATAAGGTTTACCCAAACAGCCATTATTCCACAAATTCCATAACACATGAAAGTAACAGAACATATTGCCCAGGCGAAGGATACACTGATATCTTTCGAAATCCTTCCCCCGCTGAAAGGAAAGAGCATTGAGTCCATCTACGACCATCTGGACCCGCTGATGGACTTCAAGCCGGCTTATATTAATGTAACCTACCACCGCAGTGAGCATATGTTCAAAAAGAAGGCCGATGGCGCGTTCGAGAAGGTGGAAATCCGTAAACGCCCCGGTACGGTAGGTATCTGCGCCGCTATTATGAACCACTATACGGTGGATGCAGTCCCTCACCTGATCTGTGGCGGCTTTAGCAGGGAGGAAACGGAAAACGCCCTGATCGACCTGGCCTTCCTCGGCATCGATAACGTATTGGTGCTCAGAGGCGATGCTCCGAAAAACGAAACGTTTTTTGAACCAGACCCGCACGGCCACAGCTACGCCAGCGAACTGCTGGACCAGGTGGTGCATATGAATAATGGCGTGTACCTGGAAGACGACCTGCAGGGCGGCGTAAAAACCAACTTCTGCATTGGGGTGGCCGGCTATCCGGAAAAACACTTCGAAGCCCCCAATATGCAGACTGACATGGGCTACCTCAAACGGAAAGTGGAAATGGGAGCGGATTATATCGTTACTCAGATGTTCTTCGATAACCAGAAATTCTTCGATTTTGTAGCCAAATGCCGCGAAATGGGCATCACAGTACCGATTATCCCGGGACTGAAACCCCTGACCTCCAAAAAACAAATGAACATCCTTCCCAGGATTTTCCATGTAGACCTTCCCACGGAGCTGTCCAGCGAAATTATGCGCTGCAAAACCGATAAAGAGGTGGAACAGGTAGGCACCGAATGGCTGATCCAGCAGTCCAAAGAACTAAAAGCCTTTGGCGTGCCGGTGCTCCATTACTATACCCTCGGCAAACCGCAGGTGGTACGCAAAGCAGTGGAAGCGATCGTATAACATTTAACCGACTTTATATAAAAAGAAAAGGGAATGACGAAAGTCTTTCCCTTTTTTGCTTTTCTTTCATATTATAATGCCATTACGTAGAGACGTAGTGGCATATCCCTATAACTGTCACACATTTAAATTAACTGTCCAATGATCATCGCAACCCCTTAGGGAAGCAACTTTCTGTAAAAAAGACGCACGTCAACACATACACCCCTACTCCTCCGGCAAAAAAAAGAGACCGCCTGTAACGGCGGCCTCTCTGGTCCTATTAATGATTAACTGATAAGTATGTACGAAATTATACGCCGGATATCGTAGATGCCGCGCTGCCAGCCATTTTCAACCTGTATCCGGCATAACAGTGCTCCTTCGCAGCCGGCTTCTTAATATAGCCATTGCCCCGAAATATCCATCGACCAACAAATATAAAACAAAATAATGTATAAATATTTTTAATATTAAATACTACCAGTCTTCTCTGTTGAACAGTATACCGAGGTTAACACCGAAATATCTGTTTTTAAGACTGCCGCCGGACCGGTCAATGTCCACCAGTCCATAGCTGTATTTAACACCCAGCGTGAGGTAACAATTAAATTCTATAGTAGCCGTGGCATTCAAACCTGCATCCCAGCGGTGAATGTTATAGTCTGTAGAGAATACATTGGGATTTTTACCGAAATCCACCCGCTGACTGCTGGACTGTAACAGTTTTCCTTCTTTATAGATCGCCAGGTCATAGTCGCCCCGGATGCAATAGGCCGCATAACCACCGCCGCCCAATGCCAGTTTTCCAATGCCGACAGGTATCTTATACACCAGGTCCACGGGAAGCTCCAGGTACTGCAGCCGGATTTTTGTTGCGCCCGGCAGCGCCACATTAACACCTTCCTGGCCGTTAAACGATCTGTTAGCGCCTTTTACAGCATAGCTCAGTCCTGGTTGCAGTGCGCCATTGGGAAATACAGGAATATTAAGGTAAAAACCAGCCTGCCAGCTGTGCAGGGCTTTTGAATCCGGCCGCGTAACCTCGGCGTTGCCCGGAGAGGCATCCATAGTGGCATTTAAATAACCACCCTGCAAGCCTAAGCTCACCTGGGCATTAACAATTGTGGCACAGGCCATACAGGCCAACACGCACAGGAATTTTAAACACTTCATTGTAGAACTGTACTACGGGATTAATGATGTTTGCTCAATAAATTATCGTTATGATAGATTAGGTCTTTCAACTCACTCGATGGTTACAACGGCGAAGCTAATCAAAAGGTTTTGATTTATATAAAAAAGGCTGCCTGGAACCTACCAGGCAGCCTATTAATTAATTGTGATGTGGTGTTTCAGCGATTAACGGCCGCTGAATTTGTAGCCTACTGACACGCCAAAGGAAGTATTTTTGAACTTCGCGTCGTTGTTGGTGTTGTCCAATGCATTCACCATGCCCAGGTCCGCATTCAGGCCAAAGTATAAACCGGCAGGAATTTCGTAACCAATCTGGATGTTACCACCAGCATCAAAACGTTTCAGTTTCATCAGGCCGGCTTCGTCATCAAAAGCTTTTCTTTCGCCAACGATTGGTATATCCTTGTATTTACCGCCAACGCCATATGCGATGTACGGGCCAACTGCCAGTACCAGGTTACCGCTACCTACTTCAGGTTTGAACATGAAGTTGATCGGAAGCTGCAGATAACCCAGTGACACTTTCATATCAGTGTTTTTGAATTTACCGCCTTTGCCGGAATACAATAACCCTGTTCCTACGTAGAAATCATCCCCTAAAGGAATATCAACGGTTACGCCAGCTCTCAGTCCTGTCAGGAGCTTGCTGGTTTCCTTGGAGGTAGTACCAAAAGCAGATGCTTTGGTGGTTACACTGGAAAACTGAGGGCCTGCTACAATGCCCCACTTTGTCTGACCGAATGTAACACCTGCGATTAATAAGGCGATCGCAGCTAAGAGTACCTTTTTCATTTTTTGTGTATTTGGATGAGGGTAAAAAAGTGATGCCAACAGGCTGGTAACATCACTTTTTGTGTTTTTTTTGATTGCTAATTGATTATGAATCAGCCTGTACTTTTTGCTTGCTAGCTGTAATTACAACACGAGTTAAAAATTGTTCAGGAAAAACCGTTATCTGCCGCCAAAGAGATAACCGACAGAAACACTGAATACACGGTTCTTGTCTTTGTTGTCTGTGCTGTTATCCTGTCCGGAGTATACTTTGGCGAAACCGATACCGTATTGGGCACTGATCAGGAAATTGCTGACTTCGGCGCCCACCTGGATATTACCGCCCCAGTCAAACCGTTTCCACTTATCACGGCCACGGTTGGGGTCATCTGTAAATGGGGTGTCATCGTCCCATTTAATGCTGGAAGAACCACTGGTAGTACCTGCTACGGTCGTTACCTCATATTTGTTCTTACCCGCTACCCCAAATGCAAAATACGGGCCTATACCGGCAAACAGGCTGGCGTGCTCACCTACCGGCAGTTTGGCAACAAAGTTCAAAGGCACTTCTATGTAAGATGGATTCTGGGTGTACTTAGCGTATGGGCTGGTGATAGTAACATTGTTCTTGTCTCCTATTTCGGATTTTGTCCCCTTGGTGGTGTAAAACACACCTGGCTGGAAAGACAAAATACGGGGCACCAGCGGTAAATCCGCTATGACACCGACATTGAAGCCAGACAAACTCTTTGCGTCTTTCGTACTACCGTCATTGCTGGTAGTGATATTAGAAAGGTTCCATCCACCTTTAACGCCTACACGGGCTTGCGACATTGCGGCCAATGATAAAGACATCGCTGCAAAGGACAGGAAAATCATCTTCTTGGTCATAACCTAAAATTTTGATCCGGGCAGCAAAATTCAAAAGGTATGCCAAAAGAATGTTAAAATATCACAAGTAATTGATTATCATAATAAAACGAGGCATATATTCTACGTTCTACACCCTGTTTTCTACAACTTCGCAGCCGTGCCTTTTGGCCCCGAACGCTCCAGAAAATCATTCAGTTGTTCTACAGCGAGACGTTTGGCCACAATTTTTTTGTTTTCGTCCAACAGGTACACTACCGGTGTACTATACACGTCGTATAGCCGGCGGTAATTGGTGGAGTTGTCCGGGTCAAGCGCATGTACCCATCCGGAAAGGCGATGTTCCCTGATAAAAGACAACCACTCCTCACGGGTACCTTCGGTTTTGATACCGATCATGGCCACTCCCTTACTTTTCCAGCTGGCATTGAAGGCAGAGTCCAGCCGGGGAACTTCTGTTTTACAGTGCCCGCAGGTAGGGTCCCAGAATACCAGCACGGTATACTTCGCTTTTGTTTTATAAAGGGAGACGGGTTTTGAAGCGGTATCTTTCAGTTCCAGCGGCGCCGCCCGCTGACCGATAAGATTAGGCGCCAGCGTATAAGCACGGTTCACTATTTTATTGAGCTGCTCATCATTCAGCCAGAAAGCTTCTCCTGGTACATAGTATTTCTCCACCAAATGCACAAATACCGCATCCATGCCCATATAGGGAGAGCTTTCATAATTATAGGTGAGCCACCACAGCACATATTTAAACGCCTCCTTGCTCTTACGTGTGCGGGCAATGAGCGCGTCACAGTCCGCAATTATAGAATCGGGCATATTCACCACCAGCTGGGAAAAATACTTCTTCAGCTTGGCTTCCAGTACCGGCGTTCTCACCAACCGGTCTGTTGACAGCTCTACCTCGTCCCAATAATGCCCTTTGAAGTAGCGATAGGCGAAGGTGGAATCTTCGTTTTCCGGCTTTTGAGGAATTTCCGGCTCTTTCATGGCCTTGAAAATGGCCGACAGTATTGCATCTGGGTGTTTGGTGATGAATTCATGCCGGTATTCCTGCAATTTTTTCCCCAGTTCCTGCTGTAGTGGATACACTTTAGCGGAGTCTGCAGCCGTTTTAGCTGTTTTCAGTTGCTCGGCAATATTACGGGTGAGTGATTCCTGCTGGTACAAAAACCGGTTGTAGGCCAGAAACAGCTCATTGTCCGGAGAGCCTTTATAGACGGTTTTCCCGGCCAGGTCGGCCGTATCAATGGCAACGCTGAAAAACTGCTGTTTATCGATGAGCGTTTCCACATATCGTTGTTTGCCGGGCAGCACGATCAGGTAGATACCGGGATACAACGGCGTTTTCCCTTTCAGGATGGCTTCTCCTGCCGGGTTTACCTCGGCCGAATCAGTCAGGTAGGTGGTCCGTCCCATATAGTTGGCCAGGAACAGTTTTCCGCTGGTATAATTCTTCAGCCGGATAGAGAGCTGATAGCCCTGCGCGTGCAGGTGCAGCTGGATAGAGAGTGCTGTCAGAAGCAGGAAAAATATCTTACGCATAGGAATTGGTAACAATATGTAAAAATACAAGTAAAAAAGGTAACTGTGACATCCTTTTACGGCCAACGATTCATGATTTCCTTTTACCTTTGCAGCCGTGAGGAAAAAAAACGTAGTAATAGAAAAAGTACCTGTATCCGGCTATGCCGCAGAAGGTAAAGCCCTGGCAAGGCAAGACGGTAAAGTTATCTTTATTGAAGGCGGCGTAATGCCCGGCGATATTGTGGACGTACGACTGTCCAAAAATAAAAAAGACTGGGCGGAAGGCAAAGCCATTCATATACATAGTTACTCCGACAAGCGCATCACCCCGTTCTGCCAGCATTTTGGCACCTGTGGCGGCTGTAAATGGCAGATGATGCCCTACAGCCTGCAACTGGAATACAAACAGCAACAGGTGGCAGACCATTTGCAGCGTATCGGCAAGCTGGTGCTTCCTCCCATGAGCCCGATCCTTGGCTCGGCCCATACGGAGCACTACCGCAACAAGCTGGAGTTTACCTTCAGCAACAAAGCCTACCTCACCAATGAGGAGATACGCGCCCTCAACGGCGAAGAGAAACCGGCCCGCCCTGCGCTGGGCTTTCATGTGCCCAAGCTGTTCGACAAGGTGCTTGATATTAACACCTGCTACCTGATGCAGGAGCCGGTGAACCTTATCCGGAACACCATCCGGGAGTATGCAATACAACATGAACTGTCTTTTTATGATATCCGCCTGCAGGAAGGCTGGTTGCGCAATCTGGTCGTACGTTTGTGTACCACCGGAGAGATCATGGTCAACCTGGTGATTCATCATGAAGACAAGGAAAACAGGGTAGCCCTGCTGGACCATCTGTTGAAAACAGTTCCGGCTATCACCACCTTGTTGTATACCATCAACCCAAAGAAAAATGATTCCATTTTCGACCTGGACCCCAAAGTTTATTTTGGGAAAGGTTATGCGGAAGAAAAGCTGGAGGATTTTGTTTTCAAAATCGGCCCGAAATCTTTCTTCCAGACAAACACCTATCAGGGAGAAGTGTTATATAAAGTTACCCGCGACTTTGCGGGATTGACCGGTTCGGAAATTGTGTATGATCTGTATTGCGGAACTGGCAGTATTGGTATTTTTGTATCCCGGCAGGCCCGGAAAGTGGTAGGCATCGAGCTGATCAAAGAAGCGATCGATGATGCCCGCGAAAATGCCGCCCGGAACCAGGTCAACAATGCCGAATTTTTTGCCGGCGATGTGGTGGATATCTGTGATGACGCGTTTTTTGCGCATCACGGACAACCGGATGTGATTATCACGGACCCTCCACGGGCAGGCATGCACGAAAAGCTGGTCAACAAACTGCTGGAAATTGCTGCCCCAAAAATCGTATATGTAAGCTGTAACCCGGCTACACAAGCCAGAGACCTGGCATTGCTGGATGCGCTGTACACGGTGGAAAAGGTACAACCCGTAGATATGTTTCCGCATACGCACCACATCGAAAATGTGGTGTTACTGAAGAAAAGAGTAAATAATCAGCAATAAATGAACGAGTACAGGCCCGGAAAATTTCAGTTTTTACCCCTTGTGATCAAGAATCTGATGATCATTAACGGGTTGGTTTGGTTGGTTCAGGTTACCCTGCTCAAGCGGTACGGGTATGATATGAACGACCTTTTTGCCCTTCATTACTGGGGGTCACCGGGATTCCGGCCTCATCAGTTCATTACCCACCTGTTCATGCACTCTACCAGTGATCCCTGGCATCTGCTCATGAACATGTTCACCCTCTGGATGTTTGGTTCCACGCTGGAAAACCGGTGGGGCTCCAAACGTTTCCTTATCTTCTACATCATCTGCGGTATTGGCGCATCGTTGTGTTACATGGGCGTGCTCACCTATGAAAACATGACACTGGCCAAATATGCCAACGCTTTCCTGAACGATCCTACCTTCAACAATTTCGTGGCGCTGGACCGCAAGTTTCATCTGGACAATGCCAATGTGAGCATGCAGGACATGAAAGAAGCCATTGCGCAGGGCAACCAGTTTGCCATCGACATGGCCAGGATCTATGTGAAACAATACATGCTCAACTATAGCAACAGCATCGTGGTAGGCGCTTCCGGCGCAGTATACGGTATCCTGTTCGCCTTTGGTTACCTGTTCCCCAATGCTATCATCTTCCTGTATTTCTTCCCGGTAAAAGCCAAATACTTTGTGGCTTTTATGATCCTGACAGAAGTATGGGCCGGTATACAAAACGCGCCGGACGATAACGTGGCACACTTCGCCCACCTGGGCGGCGCACTTTTTGCGTACCTGCTGCTCAGAGGCTGGAATAAAAGGCACCGATCGGATTTTTATTGACGCAAGACTTTATTAAGCCGTAATTTTGTATTGTAAATACTTGTACCATGCATGCGTTGGAAAAAGAGAAAATGCCTCGTCTATCCCTTGGGGAAGGGCGGAATATGGTCACTCAGTTAGTGGTTGTCAACTTAACGATTTTTATATTCCTCCTTTTTGCCAAGGTGATCTATACCATGGAAATAGGAAAGGAAGGGGACGCCCTTTTCTATAAAAATATTCTGAACTGGCTGCGAATGCCTGCTGATCCGGCTAAACTGCTGGCGCGCCCGTGGACATTGCTCTCGTCCCTCTTCACCCATGTAGAAGTGCTTCAGATATTCACCAATATGGTGTGGCTGTGGTGTTTTGGCACCTTCCTGCAACATATTGCCGGTTATCAGCGGATACTTCCCATGTACCTGTTTGGAGGCCTGACGGGCAATATATTTTACCTTCTTGGCGTTCAGGCCATTCCCGGCCTGCATACCCTGCTGCCCGATGCTGCCGTGATGGGCTCTTCCCCCGGCATTATGGCCATGGCAGCCGGCGCCACGCTGATTTCACCGCGCTATCGCATCTTCCCATTACTGGGCGGCGGCCTGCCCCTTTGGATCATTACCCTCGTATATGTAGGCCTGTCTGTTGGCACCAGCATATCCAGCCCGGGCGGCATCGCTTATCTGGTGCAGTTGTCCGGCGGCGCTTTAGCAGGACTGATGTTCATGTACAGCTGGAAAAAAGGGCACGACTGGGGCGCAGGTTTCAACCACCTGTTGTTTAAACTGACCCACGCTTTCCATCCGGCTTCGCAGCAGATAGACCCGAACCACCCGAAAAGTGCCGCTAAAATCATCGCCCGACTGGAAAGCCAGCCATTTCGCAAGATTGGCCAGGTGCCGGAACAACGGCTCAATGAGATTCTTGATAAGATCAATGAAATGGGGCTCGACTCTTTGTCCCCCGAAGAGCGGGAAACATTGTTGCGCGCCAGTGACAACTAGATATTTTGTTATTTGGATATTTTGTTATTTAGATATTTAATGGGTTGTTAACGGCAATTGCCGATTAATGTCATACCTTACCATTCCCCGATATCCCAATAACAAAATATCCAAATAAACATGAAGTTTGTTTGCTCGCTGTTAATTATCTCTGTTCTCACCAGCGCTTATTTACCCCAACTCAGCCCCGGTAGCTTCTGGCTCTCCGGCTTTGCCGCCCTGGTATTTCCTGTCATTTTCCTGATTTGCCTGTTGACATGGCCGTTCTGGTTGCTGTGGCGCAAGCATAGGAGATATTTTATTTACATCAGTATAGCGATGTTGCTTTGTATCCGCCCTGCTTTAAACACCTGGGCGCTACATTTTTCCCCGAAGGAAAATCTCACCAAAGAAACCGGCAGCAAGGATTTTACGCTCATGACCTACAACTGCAGCAGTATGGGCTTACAGGCGTATAAAGTCAACCAGCAACTCAGGTCAGCTATTTTTCGGCAGGTAACGGATGCGTCGCCGGACATTCTCTGCCTGCAGGAGTTTTACACCAACGACAAGCCGGAAATGTCGCATAATATCGATACCCTGAAGCTGATCGGGCGATATCCTTATCATTATTTCACGCATGACCAGTTATTCTGGGAAACCTGGCATTGGGGTATCGTACTTTTCTCCCGATATCCTATTGCAGCCGCCAGCGCCATTCCGTGCGACAGCCTGGCCCGGGGCAGCGGGCGCAGTTTCCTCCAGGCGGACCTGGTGATTCACGGTGATACCGTGAGGGTTTTCAGCGTACAGTTCACTTCGTATATGCTTACCCGTGACGACCTGCGGGGCAGGCGAATATTCAGCCTTGGCCGTAAAATGAAGGCCACTTTCCGGCGTCGTGCATCGCAGGCGAAACAGCTTGCCGTGCTGGTGGCCGCCAGTCCCTATCCTGTCATAGTAGCAGGTGACTTTAACGACACGCCAGCCTCCTACAGCTACCGCCACGCCGCAGCAGGATTACAGGACGCTTTTCTGGCAACAGGACTCGGTTGGGGCAGGACTCTTTCCTATCTGTCGCCTACCCTGCGGATCGACTATCTTCTGCCCGACAGGCATTTCAGCATCAAAGGATGCAGGGTGCTGAAAATACCGCAGTCAGAGCATTTCCCGGTTATATCCTGTCTGTCGTTGAAAAAACATTAACTTTATTCATTCAACAAACGTGGAAACGCGGTGCGATTCTTAAGACTATTTACGAAGGGCTTTTTTGTATTCATCAACGTCGGAGTGGTGTTGCTTTTTCTTGCCGCATGCCTTGCACCGTATATTTCCCCGGCCTGGTTCTGGCCTATCAGTTTCATTACACTGGCCTTCCCGTTTTTACTGGGCGTGCTGGTGATATTTATGATAGGGTGGCTGTTTTTCAACTACCGCTATGCGTTTTTATCGCTCACGGCCCTGTTCCTGGGCTGGAAGTCTATCAGCGCCTTTCTGGCGTTTAACCTGCCTTCCGGCAACAAGCCGGCGCCGGCAGACAAAAGCCTGATGGTGATGAGCTATAATGTGAGCCAGTTTGGCCTGTACCGTGAAAAAGACAGCAAATACAACCGGCAGGCCATGTTCGCCCTGATCAAAAAGCAGGAGCCGGACATCGCGTGCTTCCAGGATTTTTATACCTCTGAACGAAAGAATGATTTTAATAACCGGGAGGATATTTCCCGGGACATGAAAATGCCGTACCGTTTCTTTTCGAGCGATTTTAACCGGAACGGGATGCAACACTGGGGTTCCATCATCTTTTCAAAATACCCTATTATTGCATCAGACAAGGTAAAAATGAGCATGGGGCCTCTGAGTGAAAGCCTGATTTATGCTGATATTGTAAAGGACGACGATACCATCCGCATTGTGAACATGCACCTGGAATCATACCGTTTCAACGAGAAGGACTATACTGATATCCGCAAAATCAAAAACCAGGAGGATACCGGTCTGGTGGCCACCAAAAACATCATTCAGAAAATGCGCGAAGCGTATATACGCCGCAGTCAGCAGGCCGATATTGTAGGTGATTTTATCCGGCAGAGCCCTTATCCGGTAATTGTCTGCGGAGATTTTAACGATACCCCGGCATCGTACACCTATTTCACGATCAAAGGCGACCTGCAGGACGCTTTCCTGAACAAGGGCTGGGGCGTGGGCCGCACATTTAACGGGCTGGCGCCCACCCTGCGTATTGACTATGTGTTTGCCAGTACCGATTTTAAGGTCAACAGCTTCCGGAGGATCATCTCCGACCTGTCTGACCACTATCCGGTCATCGCCAATCTCAGCCTGATTGGCAGCGGTGTGCAGGAAGTAGAAGTAAACAAATAAGAATAATTATGAAAATGTTTAATATTTTGAGATCTGACCGATGTTGTTCCCGGACTTTTAACATACATCTGGAACAATATTTATCTTTGCCATCCACCACCGGAAAAAAGGCCTGTTGCCTGTAACAGGTCCCCCGGACATTCTTAATTACAGCATATGTCAGAACTCAAAATATACAATTCAATACACCGCCAGAAAGAAGTATTCACCCCTCTGCATCCCGGCCACGCGGGCATGTACGTGTGCGGACCCACTGTGTCCGGAGAATCACATCTCGGCCATGCCCGTCCGTATATCACTTTCGATGTGGTATACCGTTACCTGCAATTCCTGGGTTATAAAGTACGTTATGTACGTAACATCACCGACGCCGGCCACTTTGAAGAAGAGGGCCGCGCTGCGGAAGACAAAGTCTCCAAATCTGCCGTGCTGGAGAAACTGGAGCCGATGGAACTGGTACAGAAATACACCAACCTGTTCCACTGGGCCATGTTGCAGTTCGGCAACCTGGAACCCAGCATAGAGCCCACTGCCACCGGCCACATCATAGAGCAGATAGAAATGATCAAAACGATCATGGAAAAGGGTTATGCCTATGAAGTAGACGGCAGCGTGTATTTCGACGTAAAAAAATACGCCGCCAGCTATGACTATGGCATCCTCAGCGGCCGTGTGCTGGAAGACATGCTCGAAACCACCCGCGAGCTGGAAGGCCAGGACGAGAAACGCAATAAAGCGGATTTCGCCCTCTGGAAGAAAGCTCCCGCAGAACATATTATGCGCTGGCCAAGCCCATGGGGCGAAGGCTTCCCCGGATGGCATATTGAATGCTCCGCGATGAGCGCCAAATACCTGGGCCATCAGTTCGATATCCACGGCGGCGGCATGGACCTCCAGTTTCCGCACCACGAGTGCGAAATAGCGCAAAGTGAGATCGCCCATGGCGAGATGATGGCGCGCTACTGGATGCACAACAACATGATCACGATCAATGGTCGTAAAATGGGCAAAGCTTATGGTAACACCATCAAGCTCACGGAAATGTTTACCGGCGAAAATGCACAGCTGGACAAAGCCTACAGCCCGATGACCATCCGTTTCTTCGTATTGCAGACACATTACCGCAGTACGCTCGACTTCTCCAACGAAGCGCTGCAGGCCGCGGAAAAAGGGCTGCAACGCCTCTGGGCAGCCTATGAAACACTGCAGAAGCTGAGCTACGCTTCCAATGGCGCTGCCATCAACGAGGAACTGGACAAACAGGTACGCACCTGGTGCGAGGAATGCCCTGAATTCATGAATGACGACTTCAGCACCGCCAAGGTGCTGGCCAACCTGTTTGAGCTGACACCCGTTATCAATTCCCTGAAGGGCGGTCAGATCAAAATGCATGAAATCAGCGAGGGTACCTTTAACCTGCTGCAGCAGACCTGGAAGACTTACCTCGTGGACATCCTCGGCATACAGCAACCGCCCGCCAGCAGCGACGACCAGCTGCTCGACGGCGTATTGCAGATGCTGATATCCATGCGCAAGGAGGCCAAAGGCCGCAAGGACTACGCCACCTCCGACCGTATCCGCAATGAGCTGCTGAGCATCGGCATACAGCTCAAAGACGAAAAAGATGGTAACGTCACTTATAGCGTTCAATAAGCAAATATCTACAGATAATAATGCGTAAAGTTCTTAGCATGTTGACAACGCTGGCCCTCCTGGCCGGCGCCTGTCAGCAGCCCTCCACAAAAACAGACAATACCGCCGACAGCACCGGCGCCGGCAAAGTGGCCAAACTGAGTGTGCCGGTACCGGCCTTCAGCGCAGATTCCGCCTATGCCTATACCGCCAAACAGGTGAGCTTTGGGCCAAGAATTCCCAATACCCCTGCACAACAGCAGTGTGCCGACTGGATGATCAGCTCTCTGAAAAAATGGGCGGATACCGTATATGTGCAACGTACCACCGTAGAAGGGCCGCATAAAGAGAAACTGCCTTGTATCAACATTATCGCCAGCTTCAACCCTGCCGCCAAACAACGCGTGTTGTTACTGGCACACTGGGATACCCGACCATGGGCCGATGAAGACGCCTTTGACAAAAAAGGCAAGCTGGATGGCGCCGATGACGGCGCCAGCGGAGTGGGCGTGCTGATGGAAGCCGCCCGACAGTTCAAAACACAAAGGCCCGAAGCCGGTGTAGACATCCTGCTCGTGGACGTTGAAGATTACGGGGTAAAAGACAACGAAAACTCTTTCTGCCTCGGTACCCAGTACTGGGCTAAAAACCCGCACGTAAAAGGCTATAAGGCCAATTACGGCATACTGCTGGACATGGTAGGCGGCCGTGGCTCACAGTTTTATATGGAAGGCTCTTCCCAGCAATACGCTTACGGCCCGATGAAAATGTTCTGGGACGTGGCCAATCAACTGGGCTACTCCGACTATTTCCGGTACGAGAAAAACGGATCTTACATTACCGACGACCACATTTATGTGAATACGATGGCCAACATCCCGACTTTTGATATCATCGCCTGGCAAGCCACCGGCAACTTTGCGCCGCACTGGCATACCCAGAACGATAACATGAGCGTGATCGATACCAAGACCTTAAAAGCAGTAGGACAAACTATCCTGCAGGTGATCTACAATCAGCCGTTCACCTACTAATGCTCTTACCGGAGTGCAGGATAGCGGATATAATCATCTAATCAAACGTTTATGCCCAGACCATCAGGCACTCCGGTAACGGAGCATGCTTATATCTCCCATCTCAGCAAGGACAAAAAGCTGCAAAAAATCATCAAAGGTCCGCTGGACGCTCAGGAGAAGCGCCGGAACTTCCCGTTGCGCCTCATCGCCGCTATTATGAGCCAGCAGCTCTCCACCAAAGTGGCTGATGTGATTTATGCCCGTTTCCTTGCCCTTTACGACAATAAAGAACCAACCCCTCAACAGGTAGCCGCCACCGATCCGGCAGTGCTGCGCGCCATCGGACTGTCCAACGCCAAAGTTTCCTATGTGCATAACGTGGCCAACTTTGTGATCGCTGAAAAGCTCACCGATGCGCGGCTGCATAAAATGGACGACGAAGCCGTGATCGTATGCCTCACCAAAATCAAAGGCGTAGGCCGGTGGACAGTGGAAATGCTGCTCATGTTCCACCTTCACCGCGAAGATGTTTTCTCCATAGACGACCTGGGCATACAACAGGCCATGGCCCGTCTTTACAAGCTGGACAACAGTGACAAAAAGGCTTTCCGGGAGAAGATAAAGACGATCTCCGCTAAATGGGCCCCCTACCGGACCCATGCCTGCCGCTATCTCTGGCAATGGAAAGATCAATAAGCATGTAAATACATTGCGTACTGCCGTTGTAAATTTGTATCATGAGTTTGCAGGGAAGCCTTTTTGAAGAGCCCGGTCCTGGGAATGCCATCCATCTTAAGAACGGAGAACTGGCTTATTATCCGCGCTTTTTTAAGCCGGCGGAGAGTGATAATTATTATCAGACCTTACTGGACACAATCGACTGGAAGCAGGAATCGATGAATATGTATGGCAAACAGGTTTTATTTCCGCGATTAATGGCCTGGTACGGAGATGCTGCCACTTCCTATAGTTTTTCCGGCAATACTTTTGCGCCCAGCCCATGGACACCGACCCTGGAAGAAATAAGGGACCGTATCACCCCCGCTTCCGGCACTGGTTTCAATAGTGTATTGCTTAACCTTTATCGCAGCGGCAGCGACTCTATGGGCTGGCATGCAGATGACGAACCCGAACTGGGCCCCCATCCGGTGATCGCCTCTGTCAACTTCGGCGCCTCCCGCCGTTTTTTATTACGCTATAAAAATGATCAGCACCTGAAACATGAAATATTGCTGGAACATGGCTCCCTCCTGGTCATGAAAGGGACGCTGCAGCAGTACTGGGAACATCAGGTACCCAAAACAAACCGGCAGATTTCCGGAAGGGTCAACCTCACCTTCCGCTTTATCCACCCCTAAAACCATATACACCTGCTATGAACAACCTTATTTTATTAATCGGAAATGATATCAACAACATTTCCAGCGGACAAAGCTGGAAAGACCTGCTGCAGGATATCATCACCTTCTGTCATACAGGAGACTGCGTGGAACTGGACGATAAAAAACCATTCCCGCTGCTGTATGAAGAGGTTTTTTTAACCGCCATCAAAAGAGAAAAACTCCGTGAAAGGGAACTGAAAGCGTTTATCGCCATCAAAGCCGCCGAAATCAAAGCCAATGGCATCCATGCCGCCATCCGCGCATTGAAGCCGGCGCACATCCTGACCACCAACTATGAGTTTACCCTGGAAGGCCGGACTCCTTATGAAAATACCAGCCTTATCAACGAAAAATTTTACAGCATCTTTCGCAGATACACCATGGATGATATCCATTATTGGCATATCCATGGCGACTGCCTCAATCCCATGAGCATCAATCTCGGGTTTGAGCACTACGGCGGCCAGCTTCAGCTGATGCGCAACTACGTGGTGAGCGGCACCTTCTACTCCAGCAAGGAAGTTCCAAAAGAATCTTTACTGCGACGCATACACGCCAAACAGGTGTACTATCATTCGTGGATCGACTTCTTCTTTACGCATGATATCCACATCTTCGGGTTGTCGCTCGATTTTGTGGAAACAGACCTGTGGTGGCTGCTCACTTACAGGGCCCGCCAGAAATTTCACCATAAAAACGTGCCGGTGCCCAACACCCTCTATTATTACATTCCGGAAGAACTGGTGCCAGCCTCCAAATTTAAGCTGGACCTGCTTACCGCCAATGATGTAAAGGTGATCAGCCTGCCGGGAAAAGATAAACTGGCTTACTACACCAGCATTATTCAACGGATTGGAAAACGGAAATCATCATGACAGTTGTAACATTCTGTATGCTGGCAGCGTTTTTGCAAACAGAAGGTATTCTGACAAAAGTAAACCGTCAGGTACCTTTTGTTGTTAAAGATTAAACTCACAAGTATGTTTTTAGAATTAGCATTGACGCTGGCTACGACACTGATGACGCCCGTGAAGCCTGTACAGAAGCAGCAGACCTCAAAAAATCAGACTATTTATGTTAAGGAATCCAAGGAGCCATGCACGGGCGTTGCACCGATGGAATGCCTGCAGATCAAAGGAGTGAAGGATACAGAATGGTCTAACCTCTACACGAACATTGAAGGATTCAAATATACGCCCGGCTATCGCTACAAGCTGCTGGTGAGGGTTACACCCGTTAAAAATCCTCCTGCAGACGGTTCTTCTATCAGATACACCCTGCGGAAAGTATTAGAGAAGAAAAAAGTAACCACGACACCTGAAAAAGGCTCCCCATGGGCATTTATTGCCAGCAAAAGATGGAATCTTATCAAACTGGGAGACAGCACGCTGACGCAGTCCGGCATCTGGGTAGAGTTTGATCCTGCCACCAAACGTTTCCATGGTAAAGGCGGTTGCAATAGTATTTCCGGAGGTTACCATGCTAACGGAGAAAACATTACCTTTACGATGGCGATCAGTACAAGAATGGCTTGCATGGATGAAAATGTGATGCGCCGCGAAGCTGAATTTCTGAAGATGATCGGAGAACATACTTACCGCTATGACGTGGCCGACCAAACGCTGAACTTCTACGAAAACGACAAGCTGGTAATGATCTTCGGCATGCAGCCTAAAGACCTTCAGTAGACTACTTAGTAACCCATTATAACAGAGGAGGTTGTCTTGTATAAGACAACCTCTTTTTTTTCCGGCAAGCGGGATTAATTGTTTATATTTAGATAGCCTATAGCCGCAATACACACCCCTGTTTTCGTATACCCTACCGTAGCCGAATTTTATTTTTTAATCCCTCATTATCCACGCCCATGAAACAGCTGTACTATTTGCTTGCCTTCCTTATTCTGTTATCATTTTTAAACGGCTATTCCCAAACCTGCACCAATCCCCTGAAGATCGTTGTGTTGGGCTCCTCCACCGCCTGGGGTAATGGCGTGCCGGTACGGGACAGCGCCTGGACATTCCACTACCGCCGCTACCTAAAGGCCTCCCATCATCCGTCTGATACGGTGATCATCCTTGCCAAAGGCGGTAATACCACGCAAACCCTTCAGGCCAACGGAACGCCGCCGTACACAGTGTCGGGCAACACCTTCGCGGTAGACACTACCTGTAACATTACCCGCGCCATTGCGCTGTCGCCCGACGCCATTATCATCAATATCCCCAATGAAGATGAAGCACGCAACTTCCCCATGAGCGTACAGGTGGCAAACCTGCTCGCGCTGGCCAGGCAAGCGGCGTTGTACAATATTCCGCTGTGGGTGGCCACCACACAACCACGCGGAAACCTCGGACTGGCCGCCGGCGCCCGCCTGGCGCAAATGAAAGACAGCATCGTCAGTTACTTCGGCAGCAAAGCGATCGATTTTTGGACCGGACTGGCCGATAACAGAGGGTACATACTGCCGGCCTACAACAGCGGCGACGATGCCCTGCTGAATTCCGCCGGACAACGCATCCTGTTCGACAGAGTAGTAGCCATGCAGCTGCCACAGGTGTTGTGCACCACAGCCCCCGCTCCGCCCTTTCGCCTGTCAGCGTTCACGGTGGCCACCGCAGGACAGCGGCTGCAACTCTCCTGGAGCACCAGCGAAGAAAACAGTACCGTGAAATTCACCATCGAGCGCAGCATCGATACGATCAGCTGGATAGCTGTAGGCAATGTCAACGCGGCAGGCAACGCCTCCACACCGCGCAATTACCAGTTCACCGATACCACTGTTGCGCTCAATCAACAATACTATTACCGGCTTAATATGGAAGCCACGCTGAACCGCCACTACTACAGCAACGTTACTGGCGGCAAAGTGATATATGTGCCCGGCAGCTGTAACAAACCACTGCGCATTGTAGTGCTGGGTTCTTCGACGGCGTGGGGCAATGGCCTTCCGGACCGCGACAGCGCCTGGGTAATGCGGTACAACCGTTATCTCAAACAACAGCATAACAGCGCAGACTCCATCATTCTGATGGCATTCGGCAGTAACACCACGCAGGCAATTATGCCCACCGGAACGCCGCCATACACGGTGTCCGGCATCACCTACAGTGTGGACACAGCGCATAATATCACGAAGGCCATTGCCCTGCAGGCAGATGCGATCATCATCAATATGCCCAGCAATGATGAAGCACGGAACTTTCCCCTGTCCAAACAAACCGCCAATTATCTCGCACTGAAGCAGGAGGCCGCACTGCATCACGTGCCGCTGTGGGTAGCCACCACACAACCCAGAAGCAATCTAGGCTATGCAGCAGCGCTACGGCTGGCGCAGATGAAAGACACCATCAACTTCTACTTCGGCGACAAAGCCATTGATTTCTGGAGCGGATTGGCACAGCCCAACGGGTACATCCTTCCCGAATACAATAGCGGTGATGATGTGCATTTTAACGCCGCAGGCCATCGTGTTTTGTTTCAGCGGGTAGTAGACAAATATATCCCTGCTGCCGTATGTCCTGACACCAGCGGTCCCGCACCGGTAATGGCCGCGCCTGAAATCACCCATGCAGGAGCCAGTCTTGCAACGGCAGGCAGCAGCCCCCTGACGATATTTCCCAACCCTGCCACCAGTTATGTAATAATACCGACGGTAAATAATGCACCTTTTATACTGGAAGTGTATAACGCGGCGGGCAACAGGATACTGAGCGAACGCCGTGCAGGAAGGACAACGCTGTCTGTGGACAGATGGGCGCCTGGTATATACATCATTCAATTGACCTGTGGCCGCGAACGGTACTATCACCGGTTGATAAAAATCTGACAGGAAATCTCCCTGAAAAAAATAAAAAAGGGCGCCTCGGTAAGAGACGCCCTTTTTTTCACTTCTACTTTACAAATAAAGCTATGGTATAACAACTAAAACGCTGTGTTATTAATATGCCACGCCGGCAATGTTCTGCACGGATGCTACCAGCTTCCGTGTAGCGTTGTACTCAAACAACATCGCGTTGGAGGTTTTGTCTCCTACTGCTACTACCACTTGTACAGTGTCTGCTTTCTGCTCTGGTACCTGTACCAGCAGATAGTCGGCATTTGCACGCAATACTTGCGCTGCCACATCGCCAAAGATCACTTTGTTAGCTGCTTTCTCTTTACTAAATCCATGACCTCTGATGATCAGAAAATTACCGGCATTACCGGCCACTGTAGCTGTTTCTTTTTTCGTCTGGTTTGGGGAACAGGCCGTCATAGCTGCTACCAGCAGCATAAGGGCCACCACAAACATGTTGTAATGTTTCATCTTTTTAATTCTTCATTTTGGGGTAGGGTAACAAACCCTGTTACAAATAAAATCCGGGGTAACACTATTGCATGTAGCAACTCTTATTCGCAACAGTATTTCTTCGGTGATTAAAGCGGATGCAAATCTACGAATATTTCTGCAAATAACATTCTTTTTAAACAGGAAAATTTTCAAATTACGTATAACTACGTATGCGCTGAAACGTAATACTGCGCTATTTTTTCAGCAGTTGCGTCTTGTTGTATTCCCAGTTCATTCTGGCGATATGCAACACCGAAATCTGCTGCGGGCACTCTGCTTCACAAGCTTCTGTATTACTGCAATGACCGAACCCTTCGGCATCCATCTGATCTACCATGTGGCGCACCCTTTCCCGCGCTTCCACAGCCCCCTGGGGCAGCAATGCCAGATGTGTGATCTTCGCACTGGTAAACAACGCCGCACTCGAATTTTTACACACTGCCACACAGGCGCCACACCCGATACAGGCAGCCGCGTCAAACGCCGCCTCCGCTACCGGATGCCCTATCGGAATACTGTTGGCCTCCGGCGCCTGGCCGGTATTGACAGCAATGTACCCTCCTGCCTGTATCACCCTGTCAAACGCAGTACGGTCTATTTTGAGGTCACATTTTACGGGAAAAGCCGTTGCCCGGAACGGCTCTATGTAAATAGTCTCTCCATCCCGGAAACTGCGCATATGCAGCTGACAGGTGGTCGTGTTTTTTAAAGGCCCGTGCGCACGGCCGTTGATCATCACCCCACACTGCCCGCAGATCCCCTCGCGGCAATCATGGTCAAACTCAATGGCCCGCTGCCCCTGCTCCAGCAGCTGCTCATTCAGCATGTCCAGCATCTCCAGAAAAGACATGTCGGAATTCACGTCCGCCAGTTCATAATCCATCATTTTACCGGTATCCTGGCTGCTTTCCTGCCTCCATATTTTTAATCGTATATGCATAACCGTTATTTATAGCTTCTTACTGTAGGTGTAACAAATTCAAATGTCAACGGCTCTTTATTCCATATCGGCGCCTGGTTTTCACCAGCCCATCCCCACGCGGAGATAAAAGCAAAATCCTGGTCATTACGCATGGCCTCCCCTTCAGGGGTCTGATACTCCACCCGGAAATGCGCCCCGCACGACTCTTCCCGCGTCAGTGCATCATGACACATCAACGCTCCCAACTCAAGATAATCGGCTACCCTGCCCGCTTTTTCCAACTCGCTGTTGATAGCCAGTCCACCCGGAATAAACAAGTCGGCATAAAACTGCTGCCGCAGCGCCTTTATCTCCCCGATTGCCTGCTTCAGTCCTTCTGCGGAGCGTGACAACCCACATTTATCATACAATATTTTGCCCAGCGTTTTATGAAAATAATCAGCAGATAATTTACCACCGATACCCTTCAGCAAATGCAGCTGGTCCTGCACCTGTTTGGCCGCAGCATCAAAAGCCGGATGCTGGACATCCGTTGCCGGTGTTTTGATTTCATCTGCCAGATAATTGGCCAGCGTGTATGGCGCTATAAAGTACCCGTCCACACAGGCCTGTAGCAGGGAATTAGCACCCAGCCTGTTGGCGCCGTGATCAGCGAAATTAGCCTCTCCCAGCGCAAACAAACCAGGGATGGTGGTCATCAGTTCATAATCCACCCACAAACCTCCCATGGAAAAATGCGCTGCCGGCGAAATTTTCATCGGCTCCTTATAGGCGTCCACGCCGGTGATTTTTTCGTACATGCGGAACAGGTTGCCATACTTCTCCCGGATCTTGTCAACACCCTGGTCTTTAATTGCCTTTGAGAAATCGAGGTATACCGCATTCTTCAACGGTCCTACGCCATAGCCCGCGTCAATTCGTTCTTTCGCCGCACGGGAAGCGATGTCCCGCGGCGACAGGTTGCCAAAAGCAGGGTAACGGCGCTCCAGGTAATAATCCCTGTCTTCCTCCGGCACCTGGTTAGGCAAGCGGTCCTCCTGTTCTTTTTTAGGCACCCATATACGGCCATCGTTGCGCAGGGATTCCGACATCAGCGTGAGCTTGGACTGGTATTCGCCCGACTGCGGCAAACTGGTAGGATGGATCTGCGTCCAGCTGGGATTGGCCATCAGTGCGCCTTTCTTGTGGGCCCGCCAGATAGCGGAGCCATTACAGCCCATTGCCAGCGTAGACAGGTAATAAATCTTCCCAAAGCCGCCGGTGGCCAGTATTACCGCATGTGCCCCATGACGTTGTATTTCACCGGTATCGAGATTACGGACGATCACCCCTTTTGCCTTACCGTCGATCGTTACAAGGTCCAGCATTTCGTGTCGCGCAAACAACTGCACAGAGCCGAGATGCACCTGCCGCATCAGCGCCTGGTAGGCGCCCAGCAGCAACTGTTGACCGGTCTGTCCACGGGCGTAAAAAGTACGCGATACCTGCACCCCGCCGAAGGAGCGGTTATTGAGATATCCGCCGTATTCCCGGCCGAAGGGCACACCCTGCGCTACTGCCTGGTCTATCAGGCTGGCACTGCATTCTGCCAGCCGGTACACATTGGCTTCCCGCGCGCGGAAATCGCCCCCCTTAATAGTATCATAGAACATGCGGAACACATTGTCGCCGTCGTTTTTATAGTTCTTACAGGCATTCACGCCACCTTGTGCAGCCACAGAATGCGCCCGCCGCGGCGTGTCCTGGAAACAGAATGTTTTCACCCGGTAGCCCATCTCCCCCAGTGAAGCGGCAATGGAACTGCCCGCCAACCCTGTGCCCACCACAATCACTTCCAGCTTCTTACGGTTGGCAGGGTTGACCAGCTTAGCATGCTCTTTATAATGACGCCACTTATCTTCCAGTGGCCCTTCCGGTATTTTTGCGTTCAGCATGAACCATTATTTTAAGAAGTGAACGTAAACCGGTATCAGCGCAAAACCAGCACAGATACCTACACTATATATCCAGCCCATTACCCTGACCCATTTTACATAACGCGGATGATAAATGCCTAGCGTCCGCGCGGCGCTGAAGAAACCATGCAACAGGTGATAACAAAGCGCCACCATGCAAAGCACGTATACCAGTACATACCATGTTTCGCTGTAGACCTCCACTACCAATTTGTATAAATCCTTGTTCCCCTGCGCGTCCAGCGGCAGCGAGCCAAACTTGTACACATACCAGAAATCACGGAAATGAATAACCAGAAAAACAAAAATGACCGTTCCCAATAGGCCCATGTTACGGGTATACCACTTGCTTACTTCACCGCGCCTGTCATAATGATATTTAATATCTGATGATCGTTTATTCGTCAACGTTATAATCATTGCATATATCACATGCGCGACAATACTTGCATACAGTACCCAGGAAATTATTTTGATGATGATATTACCTGACAACAGATGGGAATAGGCGTTAAACTGCAGGTGCGCCTGTTCATCCGGCAACAGCAGTTGCAGGTTTCCCAACAAATGAATAATGAGAAAAAAGCACAGGAACAATCCTGTAAATGCCATCCAGTTTTTCCTGGTTAATGTTTTTTGCGTCCATTGACCCATAACTTGATATTTTGATATTACCAGATGCCTAATACTTTCCACCATCCTGCACCAAGGCCCATCCAGAGAAGGATATACACGATGCTTAATATAAATCCGCATTTCCACCAGTCTTTCAGCTCCACATAGGTGCTGCCGAAGAATACCGGGGCCGGTCCATGGCCATAGTGTGTCAGCGTACCGAAAATACCCCCGCAGAAACCCAATACCAGGGCCAGCAGCGTGCCTGGCACACCTACCGAAATACCCACTGCCAGGAAAGCAGAATACATGGCCGCCACATGCGCGGTAGCGCTGGCGAAAATGTAATGGCTATAGAAATAAACCAGCACAATGATGGGAAACGCCACCAGCCACTGCATACCACCCACCTGCTTCTTAATGAGCTCACTGAACCAGGGGATAAAGCCCAGCGAGTTCAGGAAACTGGCCATCATCACCAGCGCAGAAAACCATACAATTGTGTCCCAGGCGCCTTTTTCGGACTTTACATCTTCCCAGTCCAATACCTGCGACAATAACAGAAACACTAGTCCTATCAGGGCGGTGGTGGTAGCGTCAATTCCAAACAGATCACCCGTGATCCACAATATCAGCAGTATCACAAATGCCAGTAGCATCAGCCACTCGTTTTTATGTACCGGTCCCATCTCCTTCAGCTTTTCGGCCGCCATCGCCGGTGCATCGCCAGTGGATTTCAGTTCCGGCGGATAAATTTTATACAGCACATAAGGCACCACAAGGATGGACAATGCCGCCGGCACCAATGCAGCGGCAAACCACGACATCCAGGTAATATCGATGCCCAGGTTTTTGGCGAACTTCTGGCACATGGGATTACTCGCCGTCCCCGTAAGGAACAACGAAGACGTGATAAGGTTCATATTGTAGCTGCTCAGCGTGAGATAGCCGCCGAGCTTACGGTGGGTGGCCGGATCTTCCGGCATCGATCCAAAATTCATGGCCATGGATTTCATAATGGGATAGATAATCCCTCCTCCCCTGGCGGTATTGCTGGGCACCGCCGGCGCCAGCACCAGGTCGGCCAGGCCCAGGCCATAAGCCAGCCCCAGCGAGCTTTTACCGAATATGCGAATAAAAATATAGGCGATACGTTTACCCAGACCGGTTTTAATAAATCCACGGGCAATGAAAAAGGAAATACCAATCAGCCAAATCACCTTGTCCCCGAAACTACTGAGGGCCAGGGTAATGGATTTGCCGGGATTCCCGGGCGCCAGTACACCGCTCAGCGCTACCAGCGTAATGGCCAGCATAGACATGGTGCCCATAGAAGCCGCTTTCAGGATAATACCCAGGATAGTGGACAGGAAAATGGCCAGGAGATGCCAGGCTTCAGGGGTTACGCCTGCCGGCGGGGGAATCAGCCAGATAACAACGCCAAAAATGACCGTGATCAACAGCTGTAGATACTTGATTTCTTTCATAATAATTGGCATTTTATATTCTGCACTGCACCTGTACGATCATCAGGTTGCTGTTGTGCGTTTTTGTTCCGGGGATATCCCGGTCGTAATTGTCGATTTGCATCCCCAGCTGTATGCGTCCGCCATAATCTTTCAGGAAAGCCAGACTCACCATCGGGATGTAGGTACGCCGCGCATTACCGCTGTGCCGAAAATCCTCGTTAAAATATTCATAACGCATAGACACCTCGATAGAGGTGAGCTTATGATAGTTGATTTTGTACCGGAAATTAGGCAGCAGGTAGACACCATGCATGAGGTAGTCGCTCAACGGCCCTTTACGGAGACTGTCTGCCAGCCCGTAAAACAAACGATGGTTGGTGCCCTGCTTAAACTCCGACTGCAGCTGCAGGTCAAACTTTTCTGCTAGCGGTATCACACCGCTGAAGTCTATCCCCAACGCATATACGCTATATCGCTTTACGGCGCCAATACCGCCGTTGAGGCCCAGGGAGAGTTTGTTCATATCGCCAAATTCCAGCCGGGCGGAACCCAGCTTGCCATTATCATCGTCAGATACCTGGTTACGGTTATTCCCGTTGACAACAGAGATGGCATATTTCACAGGAAGCTGGGTATTTTTCCGGAAGGAGCCGAACATGGACACGCCCACCTGAAAACTCTGCCAGCCGTTGTTCCCGAAGGCATAATACTGATTGGAGAAATCCATGGACTGGATGATGTCTACCGGGTAGAGGTCTTCCAGGCCAAAGGATGGCCGGAACTGGCCTACCGTAAAATTGATGGCGTCATTCCAGCGATAGGTAATGAACGCGTTCTCCAGCACTTTTCCTTTGGGGTCGCTGGCAAAATCCGCGAAGTTGACTAACACGCCCGCCTGAAAACGATCGCTCACCTGCGCTTTTACCTGAAGCCTGGCGCGCTTGATACTAAAGCTGTTACGCACCACTTCCTTCTCTGCATCGGCCTGATGGGTGCCGTTGACGTCCACATCTTTATTGAGGGAAACGGTGTACCGCGCCTGAAACACGCCGCTCAGGGTTATTTTTTTCAGAAAGCCGGGTTTAATGGAAGACGTGTCTTTGGCAGTGGTATCGCTGACAGGCCTATCCACTGCATAAGTCAGGGAAATGCCCGTAAAAAAGCACAGAAAAGTGGCAAACAGTTGGAAACTTCGTTTATGCATGCACGGTTGTTGAGTTTTCGGAATAGGCGGTTATTTATTGGGGATAACAACGTGCATCGGGGAAATGTTTGATAGCGGAGAACAAAAAAAATCCCGTTCCGGCAGTGCCGGAACGGGATGTATAATTTAAGCGGGCAATGTTTATTTTACCAGCTTCAGTTCATTGATGATATTTTTAGCACCGCCCAGTTTTTCGATGCACCACAGCACATAGCGTACATCTACGCAGATAGTGCGGTTGTAATCAGCGTCGAACTGGATTTTGTGGCTCAGTGCTTCGTAGTTGCCGTCGAACGCGAGACCGATCAGTTCACCGTTGGCGTTGATCACAGGAGAGCCGGAGTTGCCACCGGTGATGTCGTTGGTGGTAATGAAGCCTACTACGATATCGTTGCGTTTGGCATCTTTATACTGACCGAAATCTTTTTTGTTGTACAGGTCTACATAGTTGGCCGGGAGATCAAATTCATAGTCGCCCGGAACATATTTCTCGATCACACCTTTCATGGTGGTCACGTAGTCGTAGTGTACCGCATCGCGTGGAGAATACGGTTTCACCTGGCCATAAGAGAGGCGCATGGTGAAGTTGGCGTCCGGATATCTGTTACCGTTAGGCTGCATTTGCATGATGCCTTTCAGGTATTCGCGGCCCAGGTCGTTGTTTTTCATCATGAACTGGGTGTACAGTGGCTGGTATTTACCGCCATAGTTTTTAATGAAAGTGCCGGCATAGTTAAATACCGGATCATTTTGCAGAGTTACCGCGTCCGGATTGGCGATGAAAGCTTTCCATTTAGCGTCATCGAAGATGATGGTATTGTTCATCAGGGAAGCCGCCCAGAGCTTCCAGGTATTATCTTCCTCGAGGCTGCCGAATTTGCTTTTCACGCTTTCAAAGTAGCCGGCAGGCTGTTGGTCTTTGGGTACGTCGTTGTAGAACATGTGGGCAGTAGCTGCCAGGATTTTCTGGTCGCTGGGCTTATTTTCGCTTTCCAGGAAAGCCGTGCGTGCTTTGTCGGCAGCAGCAGCGGCCTGTTGTACGGCGTCTTTCGGCGCGCCAGGCGTTACCAGTGCTTTCTCGAGTGCCATCAGGGAGGCTGCGTAAGCGGCTACCGGAGAACCCAGTACGCCTTCCATGAGGTATACACGGTGTTTGGCGTAGGGAGACCATGCTTTATAGGCAGCTGCGTAGTCGTTCATGATATTGGCAAATTCAGGTTTGTCCTGTGCCCATTTCGCGAAAGCAGCTTCATTTTTTTCTTTTTCTTCCATCACGTGGTGCTGTTTCAGCTGTTTGGTTTCGCCATCAAAGAATTTCCAGTAGTTGGCAATACCGGCGTAGGAAGAAGCCAGCTGCAGTTTTACCGCCGGGTCTTTCACCATCTGCTCCATCATGGCTTTGAGCCTAACGTCGCGCAGGTTTACCAGTGACGGGTTTTCCACTTCATTTTTCAGTTTGATGCCATAGGAAGTCTCGTAACGGTTGGTGCCGCCGGGGTAACCGAAGATCATGGCGTAATCATTTTCTTTCACGCCTTTGATAGATACCGGCAGGAAGTGTTTAGGCTTCAGAGGCACGTTATCTTTGGAGTAAGGGGCCGGTTTACCGTCTTTAGAGGCATATACGCGGAAAATGGAGAAGTCGCCGGTGTGGCGGGGCCATTCCCAGTTATCGGTATCGCCGCCGAATTTACCCACGCTTTCGGGCGGAGTGCCTACCAGGCGGACGTCTTTAAAGCGCTCGTATACAAAGAGGAGGTATTGGTTGCCTTTGAACATAGGCACTACTTTCGCTTCGTAGTCGGTACCGGTGGTCGCTTTGGTGATGATGCCGGCATATGCGTCCTGTTCTTTTTTGGTCCTGTCGGCACCGCTGAGTCCTTTCAGCTGAGCTTCCACATCTTTGGTAACGTCTTCCACTTTCACGAGGAACTGGACAGACAGCATGGGGGAAGTGATTTCCTCCTGTTTATTTTTTGCGTAGAAACCGTTTTTGAGATAGTTGTGTTCTACTGAGCTGGCAGCAGCGATAGCGCCGTAGCCGCAGTGGTGGTTAGTGAAGATAAGGCCTTCATTGCTTACGATTTCACCGGTGCAGCCTCCCCCAAAGATCACGATCGCATCTTTCAGGGATGCTTTGTTGATGCTGTACAGCTGTTCCTTGGTTAGTTTAAGGCCTTTTTTGACCATGTCATTGTAGGTCTGCTGGCCCAGTAAATAAGGAAGCCACATGCCCTCGTCTGCTTTCGCCCATTTTATACTAACGCTAAGCAGCAAGAGCAAAACCAGTAGTTTTTTTCTCATATCAGTTTGGTTTTGTTATAATTGGTTTTGTTATAAAAGGACCTCAAACCTAGCTATTTTTTTGTTAACGGGCGCATGGATGGGGCATAATGAGTAGGATCTTCCCCGATAAACCGGTCTTTTTAAATTATATTAATGATTTATACATATTTTTTTCCCTGTAAATAATATCTCCCGTAGGGTGAACAAAAAAACTGGAATATGTTTTGATAAAAGGGAGCAGCGCAATAGTGCGTGCCAAAAATTTCAGGAACCTGTATTTTCTAATTGTTTAAACTGTTTGATCATGAAAAAAATAATGTTAATAATGGGGATAGCGGCATTTTTGGCGTGCAATGAAAATAAGAAACAGCAGGAGAAGCGGGAGGAAATGCAGGAAGGTGCCGCTAAAGTAAAAGAAGACGTAAAAAATACCGCCAACAGCGCCGGGGATTATCTTAATGAACAGAAAAAACAGGCAGAAGATGCTATCCGGGAGCGGATCAGGCAGATAGACCAGACCAGTGAGGAATTGAAAAAAGAAGGCACGGAGAAAAGCAAAGAAGCGCGAAAGAAGCTGGAGAGCCTGAAAACAGAAATGAACAAAAAGATGAAAGACATCCAGGGCAGCAGCGCCAATGCGTGGGACAGCACCCGCAAGGCTGCTGATGAGCTGATGAAAAAGTCTGACAAAGAATGGACAGATTTCAAACAGGATTTCAAAGACCTGTTTAAACGCGATTCCGAGTAAGCCGTGTAAAATTCCTTATTCCTTGTTCCTTGAACATTAATCTTGTAATTTTACCCGTCTTAAACAGAACCGGATTTGCTACTATCTCATTATCAGGACGAATTATTGGAGGCTGGCTGCGATGAAGCTGGGAGAGGGTGCCTTGCGGGCCCTGTGTTTGCTGCGGCCGTGATATTACCACCGAAGTTCCGCCATCCGCTGCTCAATGATTCCAAACAGCTGACAGCAGCAGACCGGGACAAATTGCGCAAAGTAATTGAGAAAAAAGCGTTGTACTACGCTGTAGCCAGTGTAGACAATATTGAGATAGACAAGATAAACATACTGAAGGCCTCTTTCCGGGCGATGCACCTGGCATTGGAACAATTGAGCCGGCAACCGGAATTCATCATCATTGATGGTAACCGGTTTTATGCCTACGGCCAAACGCCCTTTGCCTGTATTGTACAGGGAGACGGTAAATACGCATCCATTGCCGCGGCCTCTATTCTTGCCAAAACGTACCGTGATGAGTACATGCAGCGGTTGCACCTGGAATATCCGCATTTTGGCTGGAATGAGAACAAAGGCTATCCGACCAGGCACCACCGCGAAGCGTTGCGGGCACACGGTGAATCACCGTATCACCGCAAGTCTTTCCGCCTGCTGCCTGATGAGCAATTGGAACTGGACCTATAGCCCCCGGCTGTTAGCTGCCTCCGTTAGCTGGTAATTACTGCTGACTGTGTGACTGCTAAAGGCGGTAAGGCCATCGTTAACCTTATACTTATTAATTTTGCCCTGTAGGGAACGATTATTATGCTAAAGCAGACACAACAGCAAAAGTTATTACAGAAGCTTTCACCACAGCAGATTCAGCTAATGAAGTTGCTGCAGGTGCCTACTGTCAACCTCGAAGAAAGGATTAAAGAAGAACTGGAAGAAAACCCTGCCCTCGAATACGGTGAAGACACGAATGAAGATGAATTCAAAGAGCAGGAGGATTTTGATGCCAAAACTGACAGTGAGGGTGATGAGGAAGACGATTTTGAGCCGGATGGCAGTGAAAGCGAATATGACAATATTGATATTTCTGAATATGTAAGTGATGGAGATGATGACGTGGCGGATTATAAACTGCGTGACGACAACTATCCCGATCCGGACGAGAGCAACAAAACCATCCCTATCCGGGTGGAAACATCCTTCCACGAACATCTTTTGAGCCAGTTGGGGATGCTCGAACTCGACGATCATCAGAACGCCATTGCCGAACACATTATCGGCAGCATCGACGATGATGGTTATCTGCGCCGGGAAGTGAGCGCGATGGTGGACGACCTCTCTTTCTCCCAGAACATAGACACTACCGAAGAAGAAATCCGGGAGCTGATCAAAAAGATCCAGGACTTCGATCCTGCCGGCGTATGCGCCACCGATCTGAAAGAGTGCCTGCTGCTGCAACTGAAACGGAAGCCGCAGGACGATGAAGGCGTACATACCGCCTATCTGATCCTCGAAAATTACTTCGACGAGTTTACCAAGAAACACTACGAAAAGATACAGAAAGCGTTGAGCCTGAGCGATGAAGGCCTGAAAGCCTCCATCAATCAGATTATCAAGCTGAATCCCAAGCCCGGCGGCAATTATGCCACGCTCAACAAGGCGGAGAGTTATGTATTGCCGGACTTCTTCATCATGAACAATGCCGGTAAACTGGAGCTGACGCTGAATTCCCGCAATGCGCCTGACCTGCGGATTTCCGGCGGTTATAGGGACATGCTGCGGGAATATGACCGCGGAGATAAAAAAGACAAGCGCCAGAAAGAGGCCGTGTTGTTTATCAAGCAGAAAATTGATGCCGCCAAATGGTTCATCGATGCCATCAAACAGCGGCAACACACGCTGCTGTCCACCATGGAGTCTATCATGGACTACCAGCGGGAGTTTTTCCTGACCGGTGATGAAACCACGATGAAGCCGATGATCCTGAAGGACATTGCTGACCGGACCCAACTGGACATCTCCACGGTGAGCCGCGTGGCCAACAGTAAATATGTACAGACGGAATTCGGCACTTTCAAGCTGAAATTCTTTTTCTCCGAGTCCCTGTCTACCGACAGCGGGGAGGAAGTATCCACACGCGAGGTGAAAAAGATTTTATCTGACCTGATAGAGGCGGAAAACAAGCGGAAGCCGCTGAGCGACGAGAATCTTACCAAGATGCTGCAGGACAAGGGTTATAATATTGCCCGCCGTACGGTAGCCAAATACAGGGAACAGCTGAATATACCGGTTGCCCGTTTACGTAAAGAATTATAAGAACAAAATGATGCACGAACAAGCGTTACCGGAAAGTAACATGCATACCGGTGAAGGTCCGGTATTTTCGCCCGCAGCCAGGTCGCTGGCGCAGGTTATCTCCTATATCACCCATCCGCTGTTTATTCCCACGCTGGTAACCTTTTTAATATTACAGTCCATTCCCGAATACATGGTGGCTTTTAAGCCGCTGAGCAAAAAATTTGCTTTTGACGTATTGTATTTCCGGGTGGTGGCGATCACCATATTTTTCCCTCTGCTGACCGTACTGCTGGCCAAACAGCTGGGATTTGTGGGGTCTGTTTATATGAAAACGCAGCGGGAACGGATCATTCCCTACGTGGCTATTATCATTTATTATTTCTGGGCTTTTTATACTTTTTTACAGGAAGGCCGTGCCCCGCGGTTCTACACCGCTTTTTTCCTCGGCTCTTTTCTGGCAGTGTCTATCTCCTTCATTACCAATAGTTTTATGAAGACCAGCCTGCACAGTATTGGCTGGGGCGGCGTAGTGGGTTTCCTGCTGGCGCTCATGTGGGGCATGCATATGAACGTGTCATTACCGCTGGTGATCACCTTTTTTGTGACGGGCCTGGTGGCTACCGCCAGGATGGTACTGAGCGCCCATAATCCGGTGGAGATTTATACCGGTTTGTTTATTGGTATCATTACCCAGCTGGCCGCGTGCTGGTTTCTGGTGATTTAATTCTTCCAACGGTAGCATACTCCCTGCCGGCTTTCTCTTTTCAGGAGAAAAACCCAACAAGGAATATGCTATGTTTTGGATGGGGAAAAAACTTTTTGGGGTTTACCTTAACAGCCGGACTGCTTATTCCGGTAACATGGATGCAAGGCCGCAAGGCAGGTTAACAAACAATCTAACAAACATCTGGGGTACAATCATCAACAACTAAACTTGACAATGCAAAAGTCCGATATTCTGCATTTAACCTCAAGAGTATAACTACGCTTTTTCAAAATGCAGTATTTCCCCCCTGACCCTGTTACAAAATTTTTTTTCCCCGGGAGATGATTACGCACATTCAATGCGTAATGGCTTCGGATCTTTGTTATGTCGTTAGGGACAAGCGAAAAAAGTGAGACCGAATACGATATAAATACTACTTTTTTTAGCATTAAAAATAAAATGCTAAAAAATTTAGGAAAATCAAAAAAAGGTTATAATTTAGCATTCCAGTTGGAGATATGCTTTTCGATTAAATTTGTAAAAAACAACTACAGATATGTCTACAGCCAATACAGAAAAACTGAAGGCGTTACGCCTTACAATGGATAAGATTGAGAAAGATTTCGGTAAGGGATCTGTGATGATGATGGGCGAAAAAGCAGAAGCTCCAATGGAAGTAATTTCTTCCGGTTCACTGGGGCTTGATATCGCACTGGGCATTGGCGGTTTTCCGAAAGGAAGGATTATTGAGATCTATGGTCCTGAATCTTCCGGTAAAACTACCGTAGCGATCCATACGATTGCTGAAGCACAGAAAAAAGGTGGTATTTGCGCCATTGTGGACGCGGAGCACGCCTTTGACAGCAGTTATGCCCGCAGACTGGGCGTGGATGTGGATTCTCTCCTGATTTCACAGCCAGACCATGGTGAGCAGGCGCTGGAAATTGCAGACCGTCTGATTTTATCCGGAGCAGTAGACGTAGTAGTAGTGGACTCTGTAGCCGCGCTGGTACCGAAAAGCGAACTGGAAGGTGAAATGGGTGAAAGTAAAATGGGCCTGCAGGCACGTTTGATGTCCCAGGCGCTGCGTAAGCTGACAGCCACCATCTCCAAAACCAACTGCTGCTGCATATTCATTAACCAGTTGCGTGAAAAAATCGGTGTTATGTTCGGTAACCCTGAAACCACTACCGGTGGTAACGCCCTGAAGTTCTATGCATCCGTAAGGCTGGACATCCGTCGTATGAGCCAGATTAAAGACGGTGACGAAGCTGTAGGTAACCGTGTAAAAGTGAAAGTGGTGAAAAACAAGGTGGCACCACCGTTCCGCCAGGCTGAATTTGATATCATCTATGGTCAGGGTATCTCCAAAATGGGCGAGATCATCGACATGGGCGTAGAATACGGTATCATCCAGAAAAGCGGTAGCTGGTTCAGCTACGACTCCAATAAACTGGGCCAGGGCCGTGACGCGGTAAAACAATTACTGAGCGACAATCCGGAACTGTCCGCAGAAATCGAAGCAAAGATCAAACTGAAAATTGCGGAGAAACAAGAAGAGGCTTAATTATTATGTAAGCTGTACAAAATTAAATTTACTCTTTACTATACATACATAGAAGTTAGTTTTAGTTTTAGTAAGCATTGGGTTAGTATGCACTCCCCGCCTTATCCTGGGCGGGGATTTTTTTTGCCGGGAATCCCAGGGCTGAAGGGCTGAAGCCCCTGGGATACGATCTTGTTCAGTTTCTAATGGTGAGCAATGACTATTGAAGCTGGAAGCCATCATCTATCTCCCTTTACAAAAAGCGGCCGCAGTCTATCATCAGAGATTCCCATTGAGCAACGGATGGTGAGCTACAGCTGCGATTTCCCGCTAAGCAGCAACGGGGTGACTTCCCCGGCTACCACCCGGTTTATCCGGTTCTATAATTGCGCTGATTACTGATGTTCTTTCTATGTTTCAGGAAGGCAGTCCTGGAAAAACAAAAAGCGGCCAACCAATTGGTCAGCCGCTTTATCTCAAACATTTTTTAAAACTTAGTGCTATCACTATATGAACCTGCCTTGCCGGCAGGCCTTCTAATCAGACTAGGCTTCAGCTTTCATGCTTTTTGCACTTCTCTTGCGCTCTTCTTCGTCCAGGATGGTTTTACGCATACGGATGAAGTTAGGCGTTACTTCGATGCACTCATCATGCTGGATGTATTCCATACATTCTTCCAGTGTCATCAGAATTTTAGGTGCGATATTAGCAGCGCCGTCGCTACCGCTGGCGCGCATGTTGGTCAGTTTCTTGCCTTCGTTCGGGTTTACCACCAGATCACCGGGTTTGTTGTTTTCACCGATGATCATGCCTTTGTACACTTCTTCTCCCGGATCAACGAAGAAAGAACCTCTGTCCTGTAATTTATCGAGGGAATAAGCAGTAGTAGAACCAGCTTCTTTAGCGATCAGCACACCGTTGTTACGGCCAGGGATAGCACCTTTCCAGGCTTTGTAATCATTGAAGCGGTGAGCCATTACAGCTTCGCCGGCAGTAGCGGTCAGCATTTGCGTACGCAGACCGATCAGACCACGGGAAGGAATTTCAAATTCCAGGTGCTGCATTTCACCTTTGGTTTCCATGATCAGCATTTCACCTTTACGGCGGGTTACCAGATCAATTACCTTGCTGGCGAATTCCTGCGGAACGTCTACCACCAGGGTTTCGTATGGTTCACATTTTTTACCGTCAATGTTTTTCACGATAACCTGCGGTTGACCTACAGTCAACTCATAACCTTCACGACGCATGGTTTCGATCAATACGCCCAGGTGGAGGATACCACGGCCATATACCAGGAAGCTATCCGCACTGTCTGTATCTACTACACGCAGCGCCAGGTTCTTTTCGGTTTCTTTCACCAGACGGTCACGCAGGTGGCGGGAAGTAACGAACTTACCATCTTTACCAAAGAAAGGTGAGTTGTTGATGCCGAACAGCATGTTCATGGTAGGCTCGTCTACGCTGATCACAGCCAGTGCTTCCGGAGCTTCACCATCAGCGATGGTGTCACCAATATTAAAATCTTCGATACCAACAACGGCGCAGATGTCGCCGGCCAGTACCTTACTTACTTTTCTTTTACCTAAAGCTTCAAAGATGTACAGCTCACGTACCTTCTGTCTTTTAGCGGTACCGTCAGCCTGCATCAGGGTGATCCACTGATTTTCTTCGATAGAACCACGGGTAACTTTACCTACTGCGATACGACCAAGGAAAGAAGAATAATCCAGGGAAGTGATCTGCAGCTGCAGGTTACCTTCGGGGATTTTAGGAGCTGGAACGTGCTCGATGATACCATCCATCAGCGGCGTGATATCAGCGCATTGCTCCAGGGAAGAGTTGAACCAGCCATTTTTACCGGAACCGTAGAAGGTTGGGAAGTTCAGCTGCTCTTCGGTGGCGTCGAGGTTGAAGAACAATTCGAATACAGCATCGTGTACTTCATCAGGACGGCAGTTAGCTTTGTCCACTTTGTTGATCACCACGATCGGTTTCAGGTTCAGCTGTAAAGCTTTCTGCAACACAAAGCGGGTCTGTGGCATCGGGCCTTCAAAAGCGTCCACCAGCAGGATCACACCATCTGCCATTTTCAATACGCGCTCTACCTCACCTCCAAAGTCGGCGTGGCCCGGGGTATCGATCACATTAATTTTGGTGCCTTTGTATTCAACAGAAGCGTTCTTACTGAAAATGGTAATACCACGTTCTCTTTCAAGATCGTTGCTGTCCATGATCAGTTCACCGGATTCCTGATTGGCCCGGAAAACGTTCGTCTGATGAAGAATTTTGTCAACCAGGGTAGTTTTACCATGGTCTACGTGTGCGATAATTGCAATATTACGAATGTTCATATACTTAATTCTTTAGCTATAAGCAGCTTGTAAGATTATAGCTCATAGCTGCAAAAATGAGGCGCAAAGGTACGAAAACCTGACGAGAATGAAGGATTCGTGCTTTAAATAAATGTAACCATTTAGTCACTTGTACAAATACCCTTGCAACAAATTCATTATCAATAAATTACAACATGTCATATTTCATCATGACGGAAACTGTCCTTAGCAGGCACATCCCGCCATCTTTATGGCGGGAGATTTGATTTCCACCCTGATATAAATCTATCTGCATGAAACGTACCTTTTTCTTTCTGTTGCTGGCCTTCTACAGCTTTCAGCTGTCACCACTATGCGCACAAACAATTGCTACACAAGACATTATGCTTTCTTCCTATAAATACCCCTACCCCGTTCAGTATTTTAAATTCCAGGCACAGGGCCAACCCCTGGCCATGGCCTACATGGACATACAGCCATCCCGGCCCAATGGCCAGACGGTAGTGCTGCTACATGGCAAAAATTTCTGTGGCGCCTACTGGGACAGCACCGCCGCCAGCCTCGCCAACAACGGCTTCCGTGTTATCATCCCCGATCAGATAGGCTTCGGTAAATCCTCCAAACCGGCACACCTCCAATACAGTTTTCAGTTTTTAGCACAAAACACCAAAGCCCTCCTGGACACGCTCGATATCCACAAAGCCGCCATTCTCGGGCATTCCATGGGAGGAATGCTGGCTGTCCGCTTCGCCCTGATGTACCCCGATATCACCACTAAACTGATCCTGGAAAACCCCATCGGCCTGGAAGACTGGAAAGTGGTGGTTCCGTACCAATCTGTGGACAAATGGTACCACTCTGAGCTGAAACAGACCTACGATAAAATCAAACAATATCAACTGGATAATTATTACGCCGGACAATGGAAACTGGAATATGATAAATGGGCATCCCTCCAGGCCAGTTGGATTCACAGCCCCGACTACGCACAGGTAGCCTGGAACGCAGCACTCACCTACGATATGATTTTCACACAACCTGTGTATTATGAGTTTCCCAATATCCAGGCGCCTACCCTGCTGATTATTGGCCAGCGTGACCGTACTGCGTTGGGCAAAGCCAACGTAGCACCAGATATCCGTAAAACACTGGGCAATTACCCGGAGCTGGGAAAAGATGCAGCCAAACGCATTCCTCATGCAACGCTGATACCCATTGAAGGCGTCGGCCACCTGCCTCACATAGAAGCCTATACGAAATTTATCACGCCATTACTGGACTTCCTGCTGCATTAGGGCAGCCCGGCCAGGACGAAAAGAGGAGGACAATAAGGCTATTCTCCCATCAGTTTAACAACAAAATCCAGCGCGCTCTGATTCGCCGGATTATCAAGCGCATGGGCGATATCCAGCTTTTCCCGGGAAGTGAGGTGCCAGGACAGTGCCGCACCTTTGTCCTGTTTCTGTGGTACGTACTGGAAAATAATGCGATGGAATTTTTCAGGGAAATATCCCTCCATGAAATTGACCAGGTCATCCTGATCAAAATCCTGCATAGCGCTCCAATGCTGCTGCATCGTAAACAACGGTTCAAACAGCAGGTCACTGAGATCTTTGGTCTTTTTGATCGGGGTAATATCGTTCTTGCGGGTGTCCCTGATCTGTATATACACCACCCCGCTGGTGTTTTCATTGATCCACTTACTGAAAGTATAGAGATAACGCAGCGTTGTCTGTTGGCCGAAATTATCCCTGATACCGGCATCCATCACGTCTACAATGGGATTGCTGGGCAAAAAGGTATTGGGCAACACATAAGGGAAAGTGGCACACATCCGGATGGCACTGGTAACGCGCAGGTCCATGGCGTCCTGGTTGGTATAGTATTGTGCAAAATCAACGCCGTCGATATCGCGCACCTGCCTCGTGGGATACAGGTACTGCGGGCTGCACAGGTAGCTGACCGGCTGCGGCGAGATCATCAGCCGGCGCCCGTCCGCATTGATGGTGGCATTCCAGATCAGCATCGGGATCTCTGCATTTTGCTCCGGCGCTTTGTAGTCTCTCAGTACCTTATTCAGGGCATTGTCAGTGTTCTGGTTCAATTGCATTTCAAAGGCATAACCACGGTCTTTTGCATACCGTTTGTTGTCCATTGTGAAAGTACGCCAGGGCGTGATGAAATCATTCACGGCCATGGCGCTGAACACAGAATTCAGCAGGTCCCGCGAAACACGCTCGGTATAGATGCTGTCTGTTAACCGGATAGGTTTTCCCATCTGCTGCTGATAATACAGCTCTCTGAAATAACTGGCGCCCAACATGCCTCCAGACGCACCTGTCATCAGTACGGTATGTTTCATCAGCTGCCCTTTCAGAAGGCTGTCCAGCCGCTGCAGCACATGCAGCGACCAGGTAGCGGAACGGCTGCCGCCGCCGCTGAAATTCAACACGATCAGGCGTGGCTTTTTATTCCCCGGAAATTTGCTCCGCCATTTCTTCAGAATTCCGAGGGACTGTAGCCTGTCTGCTTCATACCGCTCGCGGGTAAAGAACCGCTGCAAAGCCTCCACACTATACTCCGGTCGCGCTTTTTTCTGCTGATAATCAAGTCCGTATGCCTTATTCCGGTTGTCTACCCAATTGTGCTCCACCATCCAGTTAAGCCCAAACAATAACACCAGTACCACCGGGATAGACCATGTCTGCAACAAATAAGAATAAGCGCCTGCCACACCGATCAGAAAGGCGAAAAAGATCAGCACACTCGCGCCGGCAGGAATCCTGAATACTTCATAGTCCATCATATAGGCCAGTATCATCAAAAAAATCAGGGCACACCCCACCGTGATCATAGCGGCAAAGTGGTGCTGTTTGAGGATACTGTCGAGATAGTGTTTATTGTAGTGGTCCACATTCCGTGCACGGCGGATTTTAAAGGGTGTCGAGAAGTAGTTGTGCACGGGTAGCGCGTTCTCGTCAGGCTCCTGTGTGGGCTTAAGGATTACCCGCAGGAAATTGCGCGGGTTGCCAAAACGTTTCTCCAGCCTTCGCCCAATGTTTTTATCGGCATTAAAAAAGTAAAAGAAGCAGAAAAACACGATAAACAGGGCGCCACAGACAAGCCCCTCTCCCAGCAACAGGATATCGGGAATGGTGCTGAGTTGTTCATATCGCTGGTACTGCCATCCGCGATAAATAAGACAGATAAAAAATGCCAGCGGGATCAGCGAGTTATTAAGACAGTACCGGAAGAAAGGCTGAGAGGTGGTGGCCAGGAATTTAAACCGGCCGGTATGCAGGATGAAGGTAGTGATCTGCCAACTCATGATAAACATGCCGGTGGCCAGTCCGAGAATCGCCGTACTGTAGAAATTCACCTTCCCCAGGTATTCCGGCGCTAAAAAGAGCGCATCTCCCCCGAATACCTTGGCAAATCCGCCATTGATCGTGCTAAAAAGAATTACCCAGAAGATGAGCAACACCTGATATTTCCTGAAGTGCAGCAGGAGCAACTGAACAGGGAAAGAATAGTACGTTTTTATTAGGAATAGCTTCACCTTCATCAGACCGATAATTACTAATAAACCTACGTAAAAAATCAGTAATAATAAATAAGGGGCTCACGCAATGCATGAACCCCTTATTTGTTATTGGTGGTCGTAATTAATCCTGTGGCGCTCTGCTGAGGTATAGTGTCCATACCAGCGAAAGCAATAGCAGCATACCTACGCACTGGTGAAGGATGCCGTAGGTGATCGGTATTTTCACCTGGCTGTTGAGCAGTGTAAGTACGCCCAGCAGTACCTGCAGCAATACCAGCAACAACGGCAGGTAACGGATAGCGTGCAGCAGGCTGTTGGCTGGTGTTTGCGCTGATTTCCACCACCATATGGCGATAAGAATGGTAATCAGGTAGGCAAGCCCGCGGTGTATAAACTGAATGGTGATGGTATTATGTACGATATCTGTCAGAAAGCCTCCCTGGGAAAACATGCCCGCAGGCACCCAGGCACCGTTGATGTCCGGCCAGGTATTGGCCACGAGTGCGGCATGCAGGCCTGCCATAAAAGCGCCGTATATCAACTGTACTGTTACAAGGGCCAGCAACCAGACGTTTAACCGTTTCAGGGAAGGAACCTGGAGGATTTCTTTACCTGGAACGCTGATTTTCAATGCGAACCAGAAGAGATAACACAGCAGCACCAACGCCGACATAAAGTGTATGGCCAGCCGGATATGGCTTACATAGAGGTTTTCATCGTTCAGACCGCTCTTTACCATGATCCAGCCGATAAGGCCCTGCAGGCCTCCGAGCACAAACAGCACAATCATCGGATTGATCATCTCTTTGCTGATCTTCTTCTTAACAATGAAATAAATAAACGGTATAATAAATACCACTCCGATTAAACGTGCCCAGTCACGATGCAGCCACTCCCAGAAATAGATGAATTTAAAATCTGATAAAGTAAAGTGATTGTTGACGTATTTATATTGCGCAATCTGCTTATATCCGTCAAAGGCTTTTTGCCAGGCGGCTTCATTCATTGGCGGAAAAGCGCCCAACAAGGGTTGCCATTCTGTAATCGACAGGCCGGAGCCGGTTAACCGGGTCAGCCCTCCCAATAACACCTGGATCACCAGCATGCCTACTCCTATATACAGCCAGATGGCCACCGGGCGATTGTTCTTGATATCTACTGTTTCCATAAACGCTGCAAAAATAGTGAATTACGGCTCCCGAAATACTCACATTCTTTTAACAATCGCGTAATGTTCTGTTAACGCTGGCGTCGGAGCTTTGCATTGAAAATTAAACGGCATTAATTGTATTAGCTAATACTGCCCAAACAAGTAAAAAAGACAACACATTAAAAAAATAATGTCATGAAACAGTTTTGTTTTGTTTTAGTACCCAAAGTAACAATGATCGTATTAGCCACTATCCTCATCCCCTTTGTAACCATGCATGCACAGGAAAGATCTTTCGCCTACAACAACCGGTTTGTTGCAGAGCAGCCATCATCCGGCATTAAAAAGGATTTGGAAGTGGAAATCAGCCAGCCTGAAAAAGAAACGCTGAACTTCACCCTGGCAGTGATCAATCCGGAAAACGAAAAGTTGACTCTTTATATCAAAGATAGCTACAACAACACCCTTCACCGGGAAGTATTACCTGCAACTGTTAAATTTGAAGCGCGCTACAATCTGCAATCTCTCGAAGATGGCCAGTACATCTTCGAAATCAGAAGCGGAAAAAACAAAGTAGCAGAAAAGGCCATCGGTATTAAAACACAGACCATGGTAAGCAGGCTCGTTTCCGTAGAAAAATAATATCGCAATATTACTTCTGATTTGGTTAATTGGTTATTTAAAATGCGAAGGAGATTATCGTCTGATAATCTCCTTCGCATTTTAGTCAATATCAAAATAACTACATTCCAGATGATTATGGCTTCATTGCTTCATATACCACATCCATCATCTTACCCCTTGTGTTGAGCGCTGACAGCTTGCTGTTGGAACCTCCGCTGGGATATACCCTGTTGCTCAGGAAGATGAACACCATTTTGCTGGCGGGATCTGCCCATACACAGGTACCGGTAAAGCCGGTATGACCAAAGGTGGCGCCGGAAGTCAGTTTGGAAGGATAGCTTTCCCGGCGGGTATTATTATCTTTTTCCGGTTTGTCGAAGCCCAGCCCGCGGCGGCTGATGCTGCTGTTATAGGCAGTAAACAGCCTTACTGTTTCCGGTTTGATATACTGCACGCCTCCAAATGAGCCGTTATTCAGCAGCATCTGCATAATCACGCCCAGATCATGTGCATTGGAATACAGTCCTGCATGGCCGGCAACGCCACCCAGCATGGCTGCTCCGGGGTCGTGCACAAAACCACGCAGCAACTGCATCCGGAAGAAGTTTTCCCGCTCGGTAGGCACCAGCAAAGACAGCGGAAACCTATCTCTGGGCAGAAAGCCTGTAGTGGCCAGCCCCAGCGGTTTATAAAACGTTTCCCGAACGTATTGGTCCAGCCTTTTCCCTGATACCTGCTCTACTACTTTGCCAAGGAATAAAAAATCCAGGTCGCTGTAAACATAGCCCTGATGAGGGGTTACCTTACTGTCGAGGATCTTTTTCCAGATGGAATCCACATAACGATGGTCCATGAACATATTATCGGCGACCTGTACGGAATATAATTCGTCCGCTGTGCTATGATACAGGACCGTATCAGGCCGCCCGTCGGGATATAAAGTTTCCTTGTAGAACGGAATGAAAGATACAAGCCCGGCCTGATGCAACAGCACGTCCCGTATTTTCAGTCCCGCTTTATCAGTGCCCTGTACAAAGGGCAGGTACTCCCCCAGCGTGCCGTCCAGGCTCACTTTCCCTTCATCATGCAACCGCATGATGGAGATGGTGGTGGCGCATACTTTGGTGACGGAAGCGAGATCGTAAACAGAACCGGGAGTAACCGGCTCCTGGCTGTTGTATTCATAATGACCGAAGGTACGGTTGTAAACTATCTTCCCGTCTTTCAGGGCCAGCACTTCGCAGCCGGGCGCAGCGCCACGGGCGATCATATCATTGGCAAGGGCGTCGATGCCGGCCAGACGGGCTTCATTCATCCCTGCTTCTGCTGGTGTGGCGGTAGGCAGATCGGTAAACAGGTTGACATCGTAAGAGATGCCTGTTCCTTCCGGCAGGCCCGGGCATACCGTTACCGGCAGTTTGCCTTTGGGGCCTAATTTACCAAACAGCAGGTCAGCCGCCACTTTCTGTGTGATGCTGTCATCTTCATATGCCGCTACGATAGTGGGCGCATCGCACCAGTGCTGAATAGCGTATGGATTGCCAAACACCACGGTCGCGGAAGGCATTTCTGATTGCAGTTGTTTTACGATCAGGCGTTCAGCCAGCGACAGGCCAAAATTATTGGCCGGACGGCGGCTGAAGTTATGTACGCTGATGATCACCGCCTTATAGTCACGCTGAATGCGGGAGATAATGGGTGCGATCTGTTGTACGGACTGCCGGGAAGTAAAGATAAAGGCATCGGTGCCGGGTTTATATGCTCTGACCGCGTCCAGGAAAGCATTGTTCCCATCGGCGCCTACTGCGATCACGGCCAGTTTCTGCTGTGTCATGGCCGGAGAGAAGGGAATCAGTTTCTGGTCGTTTCTCACGAGCGTGATCGCTTTTTCCGCAATGCGGCGGGTCAGCGTATCAGTCATCGCGTTGAGGTCATTGGTCAGATTATTTGTTTCAATGCGTTGTGGTTTCCATAGACCTAAGTCATATTTGGCATGCAGAACCTTTTTAACGCGGGCGTCCACTTCCTGTTGGCTGATCTGTCCTTTTTTGATCGCTTTCATGATAGCGGATACGCTGCCGGAAGCGGTGGAAGGCAGGATCATGAGGTCGTTTCCTGCCAGCAGGGACTGTAAGGATTCCTGTCCCTTGGAGTAGAACTTGGCGATGCCTTTCATTTCAAGAGCATCGGTTACAATGAGGCCTTTGTAGCCCAGTTCATTTTTCAGCAGTTTGGTTACTGCTTTATAGGAAATAGAAGTGGGTGTATTGGGTTTGTTATCGATGGCGGGAATAAAGAGGTGCCCTACCATGACCGAGCCTACCCCTGCGGCGATGGCTTCCCGGAAGGGATACAGCTCGAGAGAGTCGAGCGCCTGCCGGCTTTTGTTGATAGATGGCAGGTCGAAGTGGGAGTCCACGTTGGTATCACCGTGGCCGGGAAAGTGTTTGGCACAGGCCATTACGCCGGTGGATTGCATGCCTCTGATGGCAGCAACGCCCAGACTGGCGACCTGGTATTTGTTCTCGCCGAAGGAGCGGTCGTTGATGACCGGGTTGTTCGGGTTATTGTTGATGTCCATATCGGGTGCGAAGTCGAGATGGATGCCAATACGTTTACATTGTTCACCCATCACACGGCCGGCTTCGTAAGCCAGGGCGGTATCGCGGGTGGCGCCGATCATCATGTTGCGGGGCAGGGAGGTAACGCTGTCCAGGCGCATGCCCAGGCCCCATTCGCCGTCTACAGATATCAGCAGCGGTACTTTGGAGATGGACTGGTAATAGTTGGTCAGGTTGGCTTCCCGCAGGGGGCCGCCCTGGAAGAAGATCAGACCGCCGACTTTATTGTCGCGGATATCCTGGGCCACCGCATTGATGTGGTCCTGTCCCAGATTGGAATGAGCTCTGATGACGATGAGCTGCGCGATACGTTCTTCCGGTGTAAGAGATTGAAATACGCTGTCAACCCATTGAGAAGCCTTATCTTGTGGCTGGTGGGAGGTGGTGTTGATCTTTCTGTTCTTCTTTTTATTCATAACGCCGGGGGGCATAGGTATAGCGCTCCCAGTCATAAGCAAGCCCGTAAGTCCTGCAACCAGTATTTGTTTCCTCATGTCATAAACTTACAAATAATCAGGCAAGATTTCATTACCAGTGCCTGACTATCAAATAATTATTAAAAAATAGCATATGTTTTTGTCAAATCACCAGATATTCGTTAAATTAGAATATTCTATTGAAGATATTTTAGAGTTCCGCTATAAATATTAAAATATCTTTACTATTTTGTTCAAATCTTTTACATTTTTTAACCAATCGCAATTTTAATTACCAATACATTCAATTGTTTGTTATATTTGCATCCTTGCGAGTAAAGTAGATTTTAATAAAACATGGTCAATCTCATTTTATTTGGCCCTCCCGGCAGTGGTAAGGGTACACAAAGTACTAAGATAATAGATAAGTATGGGCTTATACATCTGTCCACCGGCGATTTGCTGCGTTCAGAGATAGCCAATAAAACTCCTCTGGGTATGGAAGCCACCAAGTTTATGGACCAGGGTCTGCTGGTACCGGACGAAGTGGTAATTGGGATGATCAGCTCCAAGCTGGACGCCAATCCGGAAGCCCGGGGTTTCATTTTTGACGGTTTCCCCCGTACTACCGCCCAGGCAGAAGCACTGGACAAATTGCTGGCGTTGAAGAAAACCGCCATCTCGGTGGTATTGTCCCTCGAAGTACCGGAAGATGAATTGATCAAACGTCTGCTGAACCGTGGCAAAACCTCCGGCCGCAGTGACGATTCCTCTGAAGACGTGGTAAAAGCCCGTATCGTGGAATATCACAATAAAACCGCGCCTGTAGCTGACCACTACGCCAAATTCGGTAAGTTTAAGAAAGTGAAGGGAGACGGCTCCGAAGCAGAGGTATTTGACCTGCTTTGCAAAGAGTTGAACGAGCTGGTAGCAGAAAAGGTATAAGGGCCTTGTTCAGCCATTAGAAAGACACACATCACCTGATTATACGCGCAAAGATTGTAAGTTAGGAGCTTATGGTACCGGAAGTGTACCAAATTCGCTCAAACTTAACGATCTTTGCGTTTTATTTTCTGGCAGTAGCCATATTTGGTTTTAAAATATCGATCCGTGGAAAAAGCGAACTTCGTAGATTATATCCGTGTATTTTGTAAGTCTGGTAAAGGCGGCGCAGGCAGTATGCATTTTATGCGTACTAAATTTAATGCGATGGCCGGCCCTGACGGTGGTGATGGTGGCAGAGGCGGACACGTGATCCTCAGAGGGAACGCTCAGTTATGGACCCTGTTGCACCTGCGCTGGCATAAAAACCTGTTGGCGGAAGATGGTGAAAACGGCAGCGGCGACAACTGTACCGGCCGCTTCGGAAAAGATATTATCATAGAAGTACCACTGGGCACTACAGCCAAAGACGAAGAAACAGGCCGCGTAGAAGCCGAAATTCTCTACGATGGCCAGGAAGTGATATGGATTCCCGGCGGCCAGGGCGGCCGCGGTAATGCCTACTTTAAATCGGCGACCAACCAAACGCCGGAATACGCCCAACCCGGTATGCCCGGGCAGGAAGGCTGGAAAGTTGTGGAACTGAAGGTACTGGCCGACGTAGGCCTGGTAGGTTTCCCCAACGCAGGCAAGTCCACCCTCCTTTCTACCATCACGGCCGCCAAACCCAAAGTGGCGGATTATGCTTTTACCACCCTCACCCCTCAACTGGGCATGGTAGCTTACCGTGACAATAAATCCTTTTGCATGGCAGATCTTCCGGGTATCATCGAAGGCGCCCATGAAGGTAAAGGACTGGGGCACCGATTTTTACGACACATTGAAAGAAACGCCGTATTATTATTCCTGATTCCGGCCGACAGCGCTGACCACCGCAAAGAGTTTGAAGTGCTTGTCAATGAACTGGAACAGTATAATCCCGAGCTCCTGGATAAACAGTTTTTGCTGGCCATCAGTAAAAGCGATATGCTCGATGACGAACTGAAAGCCGCCATCGCAGCAGAATTGCCGGAAGATGTGCCGCATGTATTTATCTCCTCTGTCACCCAGCAGGGAATCTCTGAGCTGAAAGACGTGTTGTGGCAAGCCCTGACGGATAAAGACAACCAGATAAGTACAGCCGACACCGCCAGTGTCGAATAACTGACAGGGCCAGGGACATGTAATAACGCCAATGTTCGTTACACGATCCCACATACTATGAAAACACTGTTAAAGCTTGTTCTGCCGGCATCCCTGCTGATGACGGCCTGCCAACAATCAAAAACACCTGTTAAGGAAAGACCTGTCCAAATTGATACCATGCAGCTGATTGCCCTCCCGGCGCCATCGGCAGAGAAAGTCGCGTCCAATGAAGTATCTGTGGTGGCACGCGACAGTACTACGTATGTGCGTTTCGGTGACTGCTACTTTTCACTTGACTGGATTTCGGTAGACCAGCAGCGCAATGACTTTGAAAAACATCCTGATACCCTCTACTTTTCTCTCGCGCCCAAACGCACTATAGAAGGCCAGATGCTGGCCATCACCACCGGCGAAGCGGAAAAAATAAAAGTATGGCAACGTTTTGAAACCAGCGCCCGTGTAGGCAGGCAGCTGCTCCGTCAATGGAAACACTACCGGAGCGATTGGGAACAACTGCGTCCGGAAGCCAGCAACTTCTTTATCTGCCGGAAATATACTTCCACCCAGACCAACCAGCTGCCCGACGATGCCAGCCTCGAAAGTCTCCGGCAACACGTTAAAAAACACTGCGGCCAGGCACTCTTCAATCAGGTGGCCCAACTGGAAAAACTGCCGGAAGCCGTTATCAGCACCTATTACCTGAAGTTCAACGGCACCCTGCGCAACTCCCCTATCAAAATCAATAAGCTACTGATCATCCAGGTGACGCCATAAATAAAAGAGAACCGGCAATGCAGACGCATCACCGGTTCATATCAATCGGCTGTACTTAACAGAACAGGGTTTTTCAGTTCCGGCGGGTTAAATAACATAGCGGTGCACAGGCAATTCGCAAAATGATGTCCCACCAGAACAGGATAGTTAATGCAGCTCTTACACCCTTCCCAGAAACGGGTGTCAGTAGTAATTTCGGAGTATGTGACCGGCTTGAATCCCAGCCGGCTGTTTAATTTCATCACCGGCAAACCGGTGGTGATACTGAAAAGTTTTGCAGATGGATATAAAAAACGACTTAACTCGAATATTTTCTTTTTGATGGCTGCCGCCACTTTCAGTCCCCTGAACTCGGGCGCCACTATCAGACCGCTGTTAGACACAAAATCGTCGTTCTGCCAGGCCTGTATATAAGAGAACCCGGCCCAGAAACCACTTTTCGTAAAAGCGATGACTGCATTGCCCTGCAGGATCTTCTTCTTGATATCCATCGGGTTCCGTTTGGCAATACCGGTACCCCTGGCTTTAGCGGAAGCTTCCATCTCCGCTACAATAGGCAGCGCAAAGTCCACATCTTCCGGAGTCGCTACCCTGACAATTATCTCCTCATCTGTTTCCATTGTAAATGAGTTGTTGCTGTATGTAAAGACCATAAATCGTATCCGGTATCAGGCCATATATCCTGATCCGGTTGGCGGCATCGCCCAGCGGCACTTTACTGAGTACCGGTACAAATACCCGGGTGATAGCCCCTTTTACCACTTCATTACCGCGTTCATATAGTTTGCCGGCCAGCTGAAGGCATTTTCCCGCTATCGCGAAATTCTGCTCCCGTAGCTGTTTGTCGGTGTATTCACTGAAACATCCTACGGTGTCGTATATGTGAAATATCGCCGGAAACTGATGAAGGGCTTTTTTAAGTGCCGGTATATGATCTTCTATATAAGCCGGCACTTCGTATTGGTTTATCATGGCTGATCGTTGTTACTGTATAGGGCATGCCAAACGGTGTTCCACAAACCGCATTAAAACGTTAAAGTGCAGCAGGGCAAGGAGTTTTAACAATTATGATGAGGATGCCAGGAGGCAAAAGCCTTCCGTTTCTGCATGGTGTTTTTCAAAAAATGTAAGGGCGGCAACGACCATAAACAGAAAAGCCTGGTGCCGTAAGTGGCGCCAGGCTTATGTTTTATTATCTTTTCCGGTAAAATCAGGCAGCCGCGAGTGGCGGGGTGACGCTGCGTTTGTTTTTAGCCGCTTTCTTTTTCTTCATGGTCCTGTTAATCCACAGGATAGTGCCGGTAGTGGGGAAAGTAGCGCCCAGCAAAGCCAGCAGCAGTGCAAAAATTTTAGAGGGCAGCCCAAAAACAGAACCCGTATGTAACGGTTTGATAAGGCCACGCACTTTCTGGCCAAGGTTCCTTTCGCTGAAGGTTTGGGATTTCAGCACCTGGCCACTGAACTGGTCCAGGTAATAACTGGTGGTAGCGGCTTCATTGAGTGCCCCGGCAGGCAGCAGGGTCACCTGTATGGAAGCCTCCTTGTCTTTCGGCATGGCCACTGCATAGTATTGCGCATCAGGCACCTGTTGTTTTACCTGTGCCAAAGCTGCCTCGTAGGAAACATTGTTAACCGTTTCCTGTGCAGGCACCGATGCAGGCGCCTCCATCGGTTTGGGAGAAGCACCCAGGGCGGCAAACAGTCCTTTATTGAACCATTCGAACGACCAGGTAAGGCCGGTAAACACCGATACAAAAAGGAAAATGCTGACATAAAAGCCCAGCACAATGTGCATATCATGGTTCAACCGCTTCCAGCCGCCGTCCCATTTTACTTTAAGGCGCTGTTGCAGGATCTTACGGGTTTTGGGCCACCATAATATAATGCCGGTGATGAGGATAAAAAGAAATATCAGGGTGCTGATGCCGGTGATCAGTTTGCCGGTATCTCCGGCCAGCAGCCAGCGGTGCAGCGAAAATATCTGATAGTAGAATGTTTGCTGGTAGCTGTAAAGTTCTATCACCTTACCGGTGTAGGGGTTGACAAAAGCGGTACGGCCTTTTCCTTTTTTGGGTTCTTTTCCCCCTTTACCTTCCTTACCTGCCGGCTTCATTTCTTTGCCGGCGTCTTTTTTACTTTCCGCGCGCGCATCTTTGCCCGTTCCTTTTTTATCGCCTTTTTTGCCCTCGTCCAGCTGTACGGCCAGTGAACGGGCAGGGTCTGCATATACCAGTATACGGGAGATACCCACGCCAGGCACCTGCTGCTTCACCATTTCAGCGATCTGGTCCAGCGGCAACCTTTCTTTCTCCGGCTGTACGTAATAACGGCTGTGATTAAACGCCTCCGTCAGCTCCTTTTCAAATACCAGTAAAGCACCGGTCAGACAACTGATGGTAATAACCAGGCCTGCCGCCAGCCCCAGATATAAGTGAATACGGCGAAAAAAGACTTTCATATCAGATTGATGCAACCACAAAAAAACGATCCTTCACGCGGAATATACCCGCGAAAGGGGAAAAAGATTTACGCAATCCGGAAAATTTCCACGAAGATTTTAAAAGGCCTGACTTTGATATAATAAGAACACAAAAGAGCGGAGATCACATCTTCCTGATATATAAATAGAAGGTGGTCTTCGCTCCTTTGCGTTCTTAATAATATTCAAAAATCTTTGCGCTTTGTATGAAACTAGAGCAAATTGCCCAGCACGCCGGCAGCGCTCTTCATTTCCGCTTCCCAGGTATTTTCGGCATCTTTCAATGCACGGTTCAGCGCAGTGAGCAACAGATCTTCCATTTCCTCTTTATGCTCAGGCGCCATCAGACGCTCCGCTATTTCAATACTTTTTACCTGACGGTTACCATCTACCGCCACCTTGATCGCACCATCGCCTGCTTCACCTTCCAGTGTAATTTTTGCCAGACGCTCTTTTGCCTCCTTCATTTTCTGTTGGATCTGCGTCACCTTGCCGAATAAATCACCAAACATATTTGTGTATTTTTTTAGGGCCGTAAAGATAAGTTTTTACCACAGCGTTTTAATATTCAATATTTTAAATATACGATAGCAGGAGCTAACAATTATGTATCTTACCACCACGTATAAGTTATCAGCTTAAAAAAATGGAAACTAAAGTTTGTATTATAGGTGCCGGGCCGGGTGGGGCTTGTGCAGCCCTTCAACTGGCACAGCTGGGCATCGAATGTATCGTTGTTGACAAAGCCGTTTTCCCCCGGGACAAAGTATGCGGTGATGGCCTCAGCGGCAAAGTGTTAACTATCCTGGAGAGAATCGACAAAGGTATCGGCGAGCGGCTGCAACAGGCTGTTTTTAAAATGGACAGCTGGGGCGTCACCTTCGTAGCCCCTAACCGCATCGGGATGGACATCCCCTACAGAGCTGATTATCAGAATGATAAAAGCGACCCGCGTGGCTTCGTCTGCAAACGTATCGACTTTGATAACTTCCTGGTAGAAGAACTAAAACGTCGCCCGGAAATTCGTTTGTTCGAGGGCGTTAGCATCGATAAATATGAACTGCGGCCAGATGGTTATTATCTGTCCGACAAAGAAGGAAAATTCCAGGTCAAAGCCGATCTGATACTGGTGGCCAACGGCGCCCATTCCGCTTTCACCAAGGAAGTGGCAGGCATCAAAATGGAACCGGACCATTATATCGCCGGCTTACGCGCCTATTATAAAGGTGTGGCCAACATGCACCAGGACGCCTTCATAGAACTGCACTTCCTGAAAAACATGTTGCCCGGTTACTTCTGGATATTCCCGCTCCCCAATGGCGAAGCCAATGTAGGTGTGGGCATGCTTAGCAGCACCGTCCGCAACAAAAAAGTGAACCTGAAAAAGCTGATGCTGGATACCCTTGCTACCGATCCGATCATGAAGGAACGTTTTAAAAACGCTACGCTGGAAGGTTCGATCGATGGTTATGGCCTTCCTCTTGGCAGCAAAAAAAGAAAGCTGCATGGTGATCGTTACATGCTGATCGGCGATGCCGGCTTCCTCATCGACCCATTCACGGGCGAAGGTATCGGTAATGCACTGTATTCCGGACAGATAGCCGCCAGGCAGGCGGCAGCAGCCATTGCGGCCAACGACTATTCCGACAGTTTCCTGAACAGCTATGACCAGGAGATCTATCGTATCCTCGGCCCCGAGATGGAAGTCAGCACCAAACTGCAAAAGCTGATCAAATACCCGTGGCTGTTTAACCTGCTGATGAAAATGGGTTCCCGCAACAAACAGCTGAAAGAACTGATGACCTGCATGTTCCACGAGGTAGACCTCCGCAAAAGGCTGGGCAACCCGCTGTTTTACGTGAAGCTATTATTTAACCGATAATCCGATAATTTCTGTGAGACATATCACCCTGCTTGCCATTATCTGCTTTTCCACAGCAACCGTTACTGCTCAAAAACAGCCCATGACACCAGAACAACTGCCTAAGATGACGGTTAAAACGGCCAATCAGCTGGCAGCACTGCCACTGAAATGCCTGGACCTGCCTTTTCCTTACAAAACAGGCGTAGTGTTCCCTGACAGTACCCTGCTCGGCGCTCCGTCGACCTATCATCCGGCATTCTACGGCTGCTTCGACTGGCACAGCAGCGTACATGGCCACTGGATGCTGGTACGCCTGCTGAAAATGTTCCCTGATATGGAAAAGTCAGCCGTGATACGCACCAGGCTGGCACAACACCTCTCGGCAGAAAACATCCGGACAGAACTACAACTGTTTAAAGGAAAAGAGAACAAGAGCTTTGAACGTATCTATGGCTGGAGCTGGCTGCTGCAACTGCAACGGGAGCTCCTTACCTGGAACGACCCGATGGGCAAAGAACTTAGCCGGAATGTGCAACCGCTGGCCAGCCACTTTGCTGCTGCATATGTTGACTTCCTCGGTAAACTGATGTACCCCATCCGCGTGGGCGAACATACCAACCTGGCTTTCGGCCTTTGCCTGGCCTGGGACTATGCCCAGACCACCGGCGATAAAGCCCTGCAAACTGCCATTCACGACGCTGCCATGCGCTTTTATGCCAAAGATAAAAATGCGCCTGTGGAATGGGAACCCGGCGGATACGATTTCCTCTCGCCCAGCCTCGAAGAAGCTGACCTGATGCGCCGCATCATGCCGGAAAAGGAATACCGGACATGGCTATACGCTTTTCTGCCCGGCCTGTTCCAGAACCCCATCACCATCCTGCAGCCCGGACAGGTCAAAGACCGTACCGATGGTAAACTCGTTCACCTCGACGGCCTCAATCTCAGCCGCACCTGGTGCCTGGAAGCCATTGCCCGTCACGGTGGCAAAAATCAGCAGGCCATTCAGGCCCTCGCCAATAAACACCTGCTGACATCCTTTCCGCAGGTAGCCAGCGGCGACTATGCCGGCGAACACTGGCTGGCCTCCTTCGCTGTATACCTGCTTACGGCGGAACAGCAATAACCACACAGGTTGCCGTGAACGTTTAAACCCCTGCTTATGACCCGTACCTTGAACCAAATACTTGTGTTACTGCTGGCACTCCTGCCGACAGTAACACAGGCCCGGCAAAAACCGGTCAGCACCGGTCCTACCCCTTCCTGGCTGGTGCCCTGGCAACCCAATCTGCAACAAAAGCCCAATGCCAAACATATCAGTGACGGATTTTACCTGCTCGTGGCTGAAACCCAATACCAGGCAGAATTACAGAGCGGCTATCATCACTATGTCCGCCAGATCGTTTCTGAAGCAGGCATCCAAAACGGCTCCCAGATATCAGTGGACTATGACCCTCAATATGAAAAACTGACTTTCCATCGTATCGTCATCAAACGGGACGGCCATGAAATCAACCGCCTTGCCGGCGCGGCCTTTAAAGTACTGCAGCAGGAAGAAGACCTCTCCCGCTTTATCTATAGCGGCACCTATACCGCCTACCTCATCCTGGAAGATGTACGCAAAGGTGATCAAATAGAATACAGCTATTCCCTCACCGGCAACAACCCCATCTTCGACAACAAAATAGATGAAGAATACTACCAGGTAGCCTCAGATCCCGTTGTTAACTTTTACCGTAACATTATTGCACGCCCCGACAGGCAGCTGCACTTTAAAGCATACAGCCAGGCCGTGCTGCCTCAGCAACGCAGCTGGAACGGACTTACTGTCTACGAATGGCATCACATCAACCTACAGGATGATGACAACTTCAGCAACCTGCCTTCCTGGTACAATCCCTTCGCCCGGGTACAGGTCAGTGAATACAATAGCTGGCAGGAAATAGCACAATGGGCACAGCGGATAAATACGATCTCCCCGCCGGGAACCGCCATCAAAAACAAAGTTGCCTCCCTGAAACAACAGGCCGGCAACAGCCCGGAAGCCTATCTTCAGGCCGCACTTCGTTTTGTGCAGGACGATATCCGCTATATGGGCATCGAAATGGGGGAATACTCCCACCGGCCCAATACGCCCGACAGAGTACTGGCACAGCGTTTCGGCGACTGCAAAGACAAATCGCTGCTGCTCTGCTCCCTGCTGAATGCCAACGGCATCAGCGCCCACATGGCTTATGTGAATACCGACCTGAAAGAAGTTGTCAGCCAGCGGCTTCCTTCTCCCACTGCGTTTAACCATGCGATCGTTTGCGCCATGGTGGGAGGAAAAACATACTGGCTGGACCCGACCCTTTCCTATCAGCGCGGCCGGCTGGCTGACTTCTGTGAGCCGGAATACCAGCTGGCACTGGTCATCACAGACACCACTACCCAACTGACGCCCATATGCAAAACCCACAGCGGCCAGGTCGTTATCCGGGAAACCATCACCCTGCCGGAAAAAGAAGGAGAGGATGGCACCCTCACCGCCAACACCGCCTGGTACCGCGAAGATGCAGACGCACAACGGGCTACTATGGCGTCGGCCAGCCTGAAGGATAAAGAATCCACCTTTCTCACCTTCTACCGGAAATTCTATGGGGAAATGGCGCTGAAAGATTCTCTCGTCCTTCGCGATAACCCCGACAGCAACATTCTCCGCATCCATGAGAGCTATGTGGTCCGTCATCTCTGGAAAAAAGACAGCGCTACCAATAAACTACAGTTCTCTGTTATCGCACAGTCGCCGGCCGATATACTGCCTTATGTCACCGATGTGAACAGGAAAGTGCCGCTCGCTATCCGGTATCCCTACGATCAGGACTATCAGATCATTATTAATACACCAGTAGAATGGTCGCTGGAAGAAACGCCGCTGCATGTCAAAAACGATTATTATCAGTTTGACTTCACCGCCACTCACAGCGGCAGACAGATTGTCCTGTCCTATTCCCTGAAGACCTTCCGAGACCACGTGCCCGCGGCGTATATGCGACAGTACGCCGGGGAGATAAAAGAAATACAAAAAACCACTTCGCTGGACCTGACATTAAAGCCTGCGCTGATGCAGCCTGCTAACGGGCCTGCTGTTAGGGGCAACTGGCTGGCGATAGTGTTGGCCCTCTGTGCAGCAGCGGTATTTGCCCACCTCGCCACCCGGTATTACCGGCATTCTGTATTGCCGGTGCAGCATCCGCTGGAGCCGATGCCCATTGGCGGCTGGCTTTCGCTACTGGCAATCGGACTGGTATTCTCTCCGGTGTATGAATTAATGTTCCTGTGTAAGGCTGATGTGTTTAACTATGAAATATGGGCGACAGTATCTGCACGGCGCGACCTGGGGAACATCTCAGTGGTACAGCTTTATCTGATCGGAGAAGTGATTATCAGGGTTTTTCTCTTGTGTTACTCGGTTTTACTGGCGGTCCTGTTCTTTAACAGGAGGGATACTTTTCCTTTTGCGCTGGCCACCTATTATTTTGCCAGTACCCTGTATCTATTTGTTTTTAATCGTCTTAACGCTCACTATTTCGGAGAAAGCACGCCGGGCGGCCTCTGGGACCAGAACTCCATCATCTGGCCACTATTACGTATGGCCCTCTGGGTACCTTACCTGTTGATCTCCCCGCGTGCAAAAGCCACTTTTATTATGCCACATCCCGCGCTGCTGCGGGATTGATCAAATGGTTTCAGAATCGAAGGCCACTACCTTTTCCCAGTATTGGCGGCACTGCTCAATGAAATTGAGATGCACCGGATGTACCTGGTAGCGGTCGTGCGCCTCGATATCTTCAAAAATACACAGCAGGCAATAGTCATAATTTCTATCGATCGTGGGCCCGTCATCTACCGGCGCCGGCTTGCCAACATTAAAAATGGTAATCTCGTCTATCGTGTGCAAACTGCTCACGCCTGCTTCAAACCGGCGCCTGTCTTCCGCAGACAATCCGGGTTTCAGGGTAAAATTCACCACGTGTACGAGCTTTTTATCCAATGCTTTCATGTTGATGGATTTTAAGATTCTTTATTGACATATCGGTTAACTGTCAGCAGATTGACGAAGTATACCAGTCCGAGTACCAGCACTGTTCCCGCAAAAACGCCGGGGCCGGGCCAAACGCTGACCACCATATCGTGCTTCGCCAGCACCGAAGCCGTCACATATTGCAAGCCTGTCAGCAGTAATAAGCACACTACACCGATGATAACATACAACGGGACAAACTGTTTTAGGAGGTAACGTTTCAGCTGACGGGGAGCCGTGCCCAGCATGACCAGTAGCTGTATTTCCCGCTTACAGGACGCAATGATCAGCTGGATAAACATACTGAATACCAACATGGCGAACAACAATAATATCAGCCCGAAGAAGCCGATCACGGACACGATTGTCTGTACGATCAGGCGTGTTTTACTGAATTTAAGCTTATCCTGATTGGTGGTATATCCGTTATCGTCCAGGAATTTTACCAGTGTCGGGCTGGAAGGATCAGGTGTTTTAATGATCACCCTTGATATGGGAGCTTCGCGGGTAGTACCATATTTCTCGTTGGCCCAGGACATGAAAGATGCCGGTACCAGGAAAGAAGAGATCCTGTCGGAGAAACCCACCACATGTCCGATGTATTGTTCTGAGGTGATGTTATTGGAGATGACCACCTGGAGGGGCAGCGCCTTAACGGTTTCCTGCGAAATCTGTGGCAGGTCCTGGCTGAGGGAGAACCCGAAATTGTACAGGTTCAGGAAGTCGCTCGGCAGGATAATGGGAATGGTACGGTCGCCGGCGTTCCATTTCCAGTCATCATTCTTCACGTCCAGGAAGCTGTCAGGCACAGATTCGAAGAACATGTCCGTCGCAAAATGCAAGTCACCAGGCGCCTGCACCACTACTTTAAACCGGCTGGAGGTAATTAACCCGAACGCCTGCACGAAAGGTTGTGTTTTGATCCGGTTGATTTCGTCAGGGGTGAAAGCGCTTTTCCCGCTTTGGCCCATAATGGCGTTGGTGATTTTTTTATTGATGACCAGGAAGTCGGCTGTTTCGTTCTGGTTTTTGGTGCTGTACAGCAACTGGTTAAAGTTGGAATGTACCTGGATGGCCACCAGTATCAGCAGCATAGCAATACCGAGGCCAACGGAGGCCATCAGGAAACGGCTTTTGCCAATGCCGGTATGTATAATTTTTTTCAGCAGTTCAAAAAACGGGCGCATGGAATAACATTAAAGCTGATAATGAACATCATATGAAAAATGCTGATCATCATCCAGATCAGTTAAAATAAAGCCGGCATTGCGGGCCTTGCATTCGGCGGCGATGAGCGCGGCAGCGCGACGGGTGTTTTCCTCATCGAGATGACTGAAGGGCTCATCCATCAGCAGCCACTGAAATGGCTGCGATAGCGCCCGGATAATAGCAATCCGCTGGCGTTCGCCGTAGGACAGTGTTTTGCCGCTTTGTTGCAGCACATGTGTCACATTGAGCCGGGCGGCCATTTCGCGGATTTTCTCCGGGGAACAGTACGGATTCGGCAGCATTACCCGTTTCAGGTCGATGTTTTCAGCAGCCGTCAATTGTTCAAACAGCCGCAGGTCCTGGAAAATGATGCTGATTTGTTGCTGCCGCATGGCGGCCAGTTCGTTTTTGTTGTAGGCAGGCCATGGCCGGTTATCCACCAGCACCGTGCCCGTATAGTCGTAACGGATATGATAGAGGTAGTGTACCAGGGTTGTTTTCCCTGTACCGGAAGGGGCTTTTATTTTAACAAAGCTGCCGGGGCTGAAGGTCACATCCTGGTTCCATATGCCGGAAGAGCGCTGTATCAGTTTGTCCTTCAGGGGAATGGGCATCAGTTGTTGTATCTGAATTTGCATATGCCGAGCTGATTAACAGTTCCCAATATAAATAAAAAGGGCCGGAGCAGCTTATATGCTCCGGCCCGTATAAAGATTTAAAAGATATGATAGCTGTTTATCGCGCAGGGGCAGCGATAGTGTCAACGGCAACAGGAGTGTCTACCGGTGTGGCAAACAGGCTGTCTTCCAGTGCTTTTTCTTTCGCTTTTTTCGCTTCCATGGCTTTAGCTGCTTCGGTGCCGAAGTTGATCAGCTGTACCAGGCTGTTCTCATCCTTGTTTTTGAAGTTGAGGATGATTTCAGATTTGGAAACGTCGCCGCTGGCGGCTTTGGTAACCACGGTCATGTCTTTCAGGAGGCCTTTCAGTTTAACCAGGATACCTTTTTCTTCTTCGCTGTTGGCTTTATCTTCCGGAATAACGCTGATTACTTTTTCCAGGTCTACATAACCGCCCATCATGCTGCCTTTCACTTTACCTTCGATGCCTTCAGGCAGTTTCAGGCTGCCTTTACCAGCCAGGTAGTCCTGCAGCAGTACGCTGTCGGAGCCTACTGTGATGAATTTCTCTGTGATGGAAACGGCAGGCATACCAGCGGCAGCCATGCCCGGGTTGGCATATACGTAGCGGTCACCTTCTTTGGTGAACATTTCTTTCAGCATTGGGGAAGTCATTACTTTATTGAATGCTTCCTTGTTGCCCACTTTCAGGTTGAAGATCCATTTGGAAGTAGGCTCCTCATAGAATTCGCCCGGGGAGTATTTGGATTCTTTCTTTTCAATGCCGAAGTCAGACACAACATAGGTGAACTGGCCTTCAAAAGCATTCAGGATATCGTCCATAGACAGGCCGGATTTAGCCAGGAACATGTTCGCGATGCCGTCCATACCGGTGGATTTAACGATTTCGCCTACCATATGGAAGTCAAAAGCGTAAGACATGAAACCGGCCAGGTTCTGCGAAGGATATTTCTTCAGCATGTCCATGTCGATTTCCTTGTTACCGTATTTTTTGAAGATGCTGGCTATTTCTTTGCCCATATAGTAGTTGCCGTTAGCAACGATTCTGCCTTTCTCGAAGTTGGAAGTACCGGTATAGTAGGTACCTTCCATCAGTTTTTTGAAGTTGGCAGGGATCATGGTCAGCATACCGCTGTTGTAGATCGCTTCCGGATTTACGAAAACGCTCATATCGGCATTTTCTTTCAGCAGTTTGGCAAACGGCTCGATGGCGCCGGCGGTTTCGTTCTCTTTCAGGTGGAAGAGGTGATCTACTTCCGCTACCATGGTAGCATTAGCAGCGTCTTCTTCGGCAGTTACCAGCGCTACCGGGGTAGTGGTTGCCGCTGCGGCGGCGGTGTCAGCCTCACTGTCGCTGTCAGGGCTGGACAAGCCGGGAGTACCAGCCGGTGCGTATTTATTGATACCGTTCGGGTCAATGTTGGTCAGGAAGATAACAGTGGATTTGTTCCACGCTACTATGCCTTTGCTTTCTTCCTCAATGATGTATTTGAAGTCTTTGCCGGATTTCAGGGAGAAGTTTTTCTCGCTTTTTTTCAGGAAGCCTTCGAACTTATCAGCATCTGTGAGGCTGGCGGTGGCGGTGATGTAAGACTTGTTATCGCCTGCCTGGCCCTGGAACACGAAGGACACAAAGAAGTGGTTTTTCAGGTCGATACCGGAATTCTCCGCATCTTTCCATGCTTTCATGACTTCGCTGGAAGTGTCTTTGGACTGAACAGCGGAGAAGAGTTTGTCCATGGTGAGCCCGTTGGTAGCCAGTTTCTGGGTAATTTCTTTGGCGTTCAGGTCTATCACTACGCCGGCTGTTTTGGGGATGTGTTTACTTACTTCCGGAACCTTGGAGCAGGACGACAGCACTACCGCTGCAGTTACAGCGGTTAACAAAACTTTGGAAATTGTTCTTTTCATAAAAGATATAAGAGTTAATAAAATTGACTATGGTAGGGATACCGACCATCTGCCCGGTACATTCCCACAATCGTGGTATTTCGGTGGTGCGAAAGTACGCATATTTTTGTAGCTTATATGTCTCTATTTTTGGGGACAACTATGCCACAATACAATATTTTAGGTTCTATATAGTTTAATACCTTTGTTGCTTACTATGAAACAAACATCTAAAACCATCGAAAAACCTTTATGTTCCTGATTCTCCTGCAATACATCCGTCCGGTTGCGGCGGTAGAGCACTTTATGGAAGCGCATACTGCGTTCCTGCAAAAATATTATGACAACGGCAAGTTCATCCTGTCTGGCAGGCGAAAGCCCAAGTCCGGCGCGCTGATCCTGTGCCAGGCCTCGAGCCGTAGGGAAGTGGAACAGATCATGAGTGAAGACCCGCTGGAGAGAAACCAGCTGGCCATGTACGAGATCATAGAATTTGAACCTACCACCTACCCAGCTGTTTCCGCCAGATAGTCTTTTCATTTTTGCCGGCTTTTTCGTTTATCTCTTTCCGTTGGTGCTCATTCTCACTGCATAAAGTAAATGACTTTAGTCAGCCATTTGCTACTATCCTTCTCTTTGCCCGGATCTGTCACATACATCTCCATGGTGGGCGGGATTATTTTTTTACCCCTTTTTTCTATGAACTGCTGGATGGCCACATGGGCATTGGCGATTTTATCATAGGGCCCGTAGTAGTCCACATAGGCGGCTTTGGCGGCCGGTAGCCTGATAATTTCAAAGCCTGGTCCCAGTGTACTGCCTTCCGGTACGGGTATGGCAGCAGCCATGTCTGTTTCCCGTTTTTTCTCGTCCCAGGTGTAAAAAAGCCCACAGGGCACGCCTGGCTGGAGTTTTGCAGTGGTGGCCGCTTTATAGATCTGTTCCAGGTTGGTGCGATAATAATTAGAGATCCCTTTAAAGGGCACTGTTTTACGGGCAGCAGCATAAGTAGTGGCGGGGAAGTCCATTTCACGAACGGTGACATTGATGCCGTTAGGTGTGCCTGGACCGTTCTTGTCGGCCTCTGCCATACTTTTAAGGTTATTGAGGCCTTTGGCAAAGTCCTCTTCCAGCGCACCTTTCATGAAAAGGGCCATCACATTCTGCGGACGGTCGTAATGGGCGTCAAAGCCCCATACCACCTTAGTTTTGCCCGCAGCCTCAGAGAGCAGGAAGAACACATCCGATTCGGAGTGGAACGGTGTCACAAACGTCAGTTTCTGTTGAATGGACTTATAGGGGTCCAGCGAGAGATGCTGGAGCTTGCCCTCTCCTATCTTTTTGCCTTTCCAGGCGTCTACGGCGCCCACGGTGCCGTCATCTCCGGAGATGGTATATTCGGCGGTGGAGTCCATCAGCTTCCAGGTATTCCATTGATTGAACTTCTCGAACCGGACAATATCATTCCACACAATAGATGCCGGTGCGTTGATTTCCACCGTACGTTCCACGTGCAATTGGGTTGGGGCTGCAAAAATGAGTATAATCAGTACAAGCAAGAGAATACCTACAATCCAGGCAAGTGCTTTTAAGACTTTCATAACTCCGGGGAATTGATTACAATAAAAATACGCTTTTTTATTGTGCCTCCGCCGGAGCCGTTGGCATCCGTGATAAACAGTTCGGGTTACTCTTTTTCCTTTCCTTCTTTTTCTGAATATTGCTTGTCGGCTTCTTTAGCCTGCTCAAAATCCAGGATCACCGAGTTGATACAGTAACGGAGCCCTGTAGGTGGCGGTCCGTCATCAAAAACGTGGCCCAGATGCGACCTGCAGCGGCCACACAGCACTTCCGTACGGTGCATGCCATGGCTGTTGTCAGGCGCATAGATAACGCTGGATTTGGCTACCGGCTCAAAAAAGCTGGGCCAGCCACAGCTACTCTCAAATTTGGCATCGGATACAAAAAGCGGATGGCCACAGGCAGCGCAGTAATAGGTCCCTTGTTCCTTGCTGCTCCAGTACTTGCCGGTAAATGCCCATTCTGTTCCTTTTTCTCTGGCGATATTATAGACTTCCGGCGGTAAGATCTTTTTCCATTCGTCATCCGTTAAGTTAACTTTACTTGTATCCGAATGGGAGTATACCTCTCCCTTCTTTTTTCCTTCTTCCATTGAATTCTTTTTGTCGCTTTTAGCGTGGGTCTGATCAGTTGGTGACTAATATAAGATGCTCAAAATTATCAGATTCTGCAGGTTCAAGCATAGCGTTTTGTTCCGTTAACGGGTCATTAACACTATCATTGTATTTTCTCTGTTGGCCTGATGAATATTTTTTCTCTTAATAAATTACGTATGAACCGCCTTAATGGATTGTTATTTCCTGCAAATCAACCCGGTATTTAGTAAATCCCGTACTTAAATGTTTAAAACAGTCTGATAATCACCCGTGAGCAACTGCATATAAATTATTAACTTTACGCCAAAAGGCTAGTTAAGTGGCGGACATCATCAATTTATTACCAGACAATATAGCGAACCAGATAGCTGCAGGCGAAGTGATACAAAGACCGGCATCAGCGGTAAAGGAATTACTGGAAAATGCAGTGGACGCAGGTGCGACCGAGATTCAGCTGATCATAAAAGACGCAGGCAAAGAACTGGTGCAGGTAATCGATAACGGTGGCGGTATGAGCGAAACAGATGCCCGTATGTGCTTTGAACGCCATGCCACCTCCAAGATACAATCCATAGATGACCTCTTCCAGATCCGGACCATGGGTTTCAGAGGTGAAGCCCTTGCCTCCATCGCAGCCGTATCCCAGGTAGAGCTTAAAACCCGGAAAAAAGGCACCGACGTAGGTTCCTACGTGGAAATAGACAACAGCGTAGTCAAAAAACAGGAACCCTGCCAAACCGCTGACGGTACCAGCATCGCCATGAAGAACCTCTTCTTCAACGTGCCCGCCCGCCGCAACTTCCTTAAAAGTAACGCGGCAGAGATGCGGCATATTGTGGATGAGTTTATCCGCGTGGCCATGGCCTTCCCCCAACTGCAGTTCTCGCTCACCAGCAACAACCAGCAACTTTTCCATCTCGATAAAGGCTCCCTGAAACAGCGGATCATCGCTATCCTCGGACAACATTATAATGCCCGCCTGGTAAATGTGAAGGAAAGTACCGACTATATGAACGTGTATGGTTTTGTTGGTAAACCGGAAACAGCCAAAAAAACCAGGGGCGACCAGTTCTTCTTTGTCAACAACCGGTACATCAAAAGCCCTTACCTGCATCACGCAGTCATGAGCGCTTTCGCGGACATTATCCCGGCCGACAGCTACCCGTTGTACGTCCTGTTTATTGATGTCAACCCGGAGCATGTGGACATCAACGTACACCCAACCAAGCAGGAAATCAAGTTCGACGATGAAAAAGTAATGTATGCTTTCGTGCAGGCAACAGTCAAACACGCACTGGCCCAGTTCAACGTGACGGCCACGCTCGATTTTGACCTTGACCCCAGCATACAGGCCCTCGACGCCGTAAGCAAACCATTCACCAAACAACAACAGGAGGAATATACCCATTCCCCCCTCTATAAATCGTTTACACAGGCCAACCAGGCCCACATGATTGACAAAAGCAGTAGCAGCAGCAATCTGAAACACTGGAAAGACCTGTATGAAAGTCCCCGGCAGACACCAGAAGCTGAAGGATATACCATCAGCTCCTATACCGTGGAGCCGGAAACACACCCGGCCGTGACCTACGAAAGCCAGCCCCACGCCACCGCTTCCGTGATCGACGAACGCTGGCAGGACACCGCCACCGACCAGAAAGTGCCGGTACAGGTACATCAGCAGTTCATCCTGTCGCAGATAAAATCAGGCTTCATCCTGATCGACCAGCAGGCTGCGCACGAACGTATCCTGTTCGAGCGCTATCAGCGCGCCCTTACAGAAGCGCCGATGGCCACCCAGCAAAGCCTCTTCCCCCAGACATTGCAGCTGCCCCCGGCAGACGCGGTGCTGGTTGCCGAGATGCTGCCCGAACTTCAGGCACTGGGCTACGAACTGGAACCTTTCGGCAACCATACCTTTATCGTAAGAGGCACACCCGCCGATATGCAGTCCGGCAACGACCAGGCTACTATTGAAGGTCTCCTCGAACAGTTCAAGAACTTCAGCGAACTTAAAATAGACCGCCGCGAACAACTGGTACGTTCTATGGCCCGTAACAACGCCATCCCGGCAGGCAAAATCCTCTCCGCCCGTGAAATGCAGAACATGATCGACGAACTTTTCGCCTGCAGCATGCCGAATGTTGCCCCCAGCGGGAAATTCACGTTCATTTCATTCAAGCTCACGGACCTGGCCCGGATGTTTGAAAGAGGCAATTAAGACCTTTCTATAAAAAAGAAGGCCCGTGCATTTGATATGCACGGGCCTTCTTTTTATCACTACTGTTCCCCGGCTGCCTTCAGTGTGTCGTACAGCCGCAGGAACCGTTCAAATTTCTTTTGATACCCCTGATATTTGTCGCTGTCAGGACGGAACACCATAGCAGCAGCACCTTCTCCATCTCCCTCTGGCAGGTGCAACTCCCTGGTTGCCAAAAGGATAGCGCCGAGTGCAGAGGCATCGTTCTGCTGATGGAGCTCCATCTCCTGCCCAAAAATATCCGCCAGCAACTGTATCCATCCCGGTGTGGCAGTAAAGCCACCGCTAACGGATATACGCCGGACCGGGCCGGCAGTTTCTGTCAGTGCCTGGCGGATGCTTAGCAGTGCAAAACAGATCCCTTCCAGCATGGCCCGCATAAAATGGGCGGCGGCATGTCCGGGCCGGATGCCCACAAAAGCTGCTGTGGCGTGGCTGTTCCAGACAGGAGCCCTTTCGCCGAGCAGATAGGGAAGACATAATAATGAACCGGTATCTGTTTGCAACGCCTCTTCCACCAGCGGTTGCAGGGCCGTGAGCGGCATTCGCAGAAAATCGCGCACCAGCCATTGCAGCAATGCACCGCCGTTATTGGTGGCGCCACCGGTGATATAGACGTCGTCTGTCAGCAGGTAGGTGAACAAACGGCCGTGGGCGTCTGTCTGCGGCCGGGAAGAAGCCATGCGTACCGCTCCGCTGGTACCGATGGTGATGGTGGCATGCCCCGGGCCGAGTGCCCGGCTTCCCAGCTGGGCCAGGCAGCCATCGCTGCCCCCAATGATAAAAGGCGTATCAGCCGGGATACCCAGTTCCACCGCTACAGCAGGCAACAGTGGCGGCAGCCGGAAGGTGGCCGGTACCGGCTCCGGCAGCTGCGCCGCCGTAATACCGGCATATTCCAGTGCCTCCGGGCTCCATTGCAGCGTGGCAATATCAAACAGCCCGGTTGCGGAGGCTATCGAATGATCGCTTATATATCTCCCGAAAAAATGATAAAGGATATATTCCTTGATACCCGGAAAGATAGCGGCCCGGGCGAAAAGGGCTGGTTGCGTTTCCCGCATCCAGCGCAACTTACAGAGGGGCGACATGGCGTGTACCGGCGTGCCCGTTTGCCGGTACAACCGTCTCCCCGCTTCCGTGTCCCGCAGGGCCAGCGCCTGTGGCTCACTGCGATTGTCGGCCCAAAGTATCAGCGGCGTAAGGGCATTCCCCTGCCTGTCGACCGCCATGATGCTGTGCATGGCGCTGCTGAAAGAGACAGCTGCCGGCGGGCGCCCCGCCTGCAACACCACTTCCCGGATACCTTTTTTGACCGCATCCAGCAACAGCAGCGGGTCTTGCTCTGCATACCCCGGCTGTGGGTACCGGGTGGCATATGCCTGTTGATATACCCCCACGACCACCTCTTTCTGAGGGGCAAGCCCAATCGTTTTAGCACTACTGGTACCGATATCTACGCCAATGATGTAGGGAGTCTGCTCACTCATAAAAAAAAGACAACTTTTTACGCATTTAATTTATAGATTTAAAACCGGTGTTCTTTAAATAAAGTCCAAAAATTTCCACGCAAATGGCTTTTGAAATTAAAAAACAGGCTAAGCTTTATGATGTTTGTATTGTTGGTTCGGGTGCCGGTGGCGGCATGGCAGCCAAAATATTATCAGAGGCCGGGCTTAAAGTAGCGCTCCTGGAAGCGGGGCCTAAATATGATCCGGCAGACCCGGAACAGGCGACTCAACTGAAATGGCCCTACGAATCTCCCAGAAGAGGTGCCAGCACAACCCGCGCCTTCGGCGATTTTGATGCCGCCTACGGCGGATGGCAGATTGACGGTGAACCATATACGAAAAAGAATGGGACCGAATTCGACTGGTTCCGCTCCCGCATGCTGGGAGGACGTACCAACCACTGGGGACGTATTTCCCTTCGTTTTGGAGAACGCGATTTCAAACATAAAAGTTATGACGGACTGGGAGATGACTGGCCTATAAGCTATGCAGATGTGGCGCCCTATTACGACAGGGTAGATAAATTGATCGGCGTATTTGGCTCAAAAGAAAACCTGCCCAATGAGCCGGACGGTTTCTTCCTCCCCCCTCCCAAACCCAGGATGCACGAGTTGATGGTAAAGCGTGCCGGCGAAAAAATGGGCCTTCCCGTTATCCCTGCGCGCCTGTCTATCCTCACCCGCTCGGTCAACAAAGACCGCAGCCCATGTTTCTATTGCAGCCAGTGTAACCGTGGCTGTACCGTATACGGCGACTTCTCCTCATCCTCCGTGCTGGTAAAACCCGCCATGAAAAGCGGGCATGTAGACCTCTACACCAACGCCATGGTGCGGGAAGTACTCACTGACGACAGCGGCAAAGCCACCGGCGTAGCTTATATCGATAAAGCAGATATGCAAGAATATTCCGTTAACGCCCGCGTGGTGGTACTTGCCGCCAGCGCCTGCGAATCGGCCCGGCTGCTGCTCAATTCCAAATCCGCCAAACATCCTAATGGCCTTGCCAACTCCAGCGGCGTAGTCGGCAAATACCTGCACGACTCCACTGGCGCATCCCGCGGCGGGTTCGTCCCCGCACTGATGGACCGTAAACGCTACAACGAAGACGGCGTAGGCGGTATGCACCTCTATATTCCATGGTGGGGCGACAATAAAAAACTGGACTTCGCCCGCGGCTACCACATTGAAATGGGCGGCGGTATGCATATGCCCTCCTATGGCTATGGGTTCGGCATGGAAAACATGAACGGGAAATACCCCGGTCGCGATGGCAAACCCAAAGCAGCCGGCGGTTACGGTGCCTCCCTGAAAGACGATTACCGTCGTTACTTCGGGGCCTACATCGGCTTTGCCGGTAGAGGAGAATGTATTGCGCGGGAAGACAACTACTGCGAAATAGATCCTAATGTGGTGGACAAATACGGTATCCCCGTACTGCGTTTCCACTATACCTGGAGCGATCATGAGATCAAACAGGCCAAACACATGCAGGACACATTCGAGCAGCTGATCGTGGAGATGGGCGGCGTTCCTTCCGGTACCAAACCCGGAGAAGACACCAAATACGGGCTGGAAAACCCTGGCCGTATTATCCACGAAGTGGGCACCACCCGCATGGGCGACAACCCGGCGACTTCCGTGCTGAACAAATTCAACCAGGCACATGAAGTAAAAAACCTTTTCGTGGTAGATGGCGGCGCCTTCGTGTCACAGGCCGATAAAAACCCGACCTGGACCATCCTCGCCCTCTCCATGCGCGCATCAGAGTATATCGTGGACCAGCTGAAAAAACAAAACATTTAATCATTTAGCCATTTAATCATTTGATTATTTAATTATTTATGACCAGTGCGAATGATCCTGGCGACATAAATAACTAAATGAAAAAATAAAAAAATAAAAAAATGGATAGAAGAGAATCCCTTAAAGCCCTTGCGCTGGGAACTTTATCTGTAGGCACCATCCTGTCCGCCACCGGCTGTGAAGACAAAAAAACCACCGACGGGAAAAAAGCAGGTGACGCCGCCGGCTACGGACGCACACCGGATGAAGTGCTGCGGGACAAAGCCCTGACGGAAGAAAAATTCTTCACCGCGGAAGAAATGAAGACCATCACCATCCTGGCTGACATCATCATTCCGGCTGACGAACATTCCGGCAGCGCTTCCGATGCCAAAGTGCCCGAATTCATTGAGTTTATCGTAAAAGATATCCCGGAGCATAAGTTGCCCATGCGGGGCGGCCTACGCTGGCTGGATGTTCAATGTGCCAAAAGGTATAATAAATCCTTTGCCGAATGCAGCCCTGAACAACGTATTGCCATCGTGGACCTGATCGCCTATCCGGAAAAGGCAGCACCTGAAAACAGCCAGGGCGTTGCATTCTTCAACCGTATGCGCAACCTGACCGCTACCGGTTTCTTCACCAGTAAGATCGGCATCAAAGACCTCGGCTACATAGGCAATACACCTAACGAGTGGGACGGCGTGCCGGCCGATGTGCTGAAACAATACGGTTATGCTTACGACGAGAAAACCCTGGCCACCTGCCTCAAGATAGAAGACAGAGGCAAGATCATGACCTGGGATTAAATAAACGTTATGAATGATGAATCCGGGACGTCTGTTGATGTGCGGGCATAGAAAAACAGGCTTCGCCTTTTATCTTCGCCCCTGCGGTCCGCGATTCGTCATTATCCGCGATTAACAAGTACCTAAAAAGAATATTACTCATGGTTCCAGAAAAAAAGAGCGGGGACAACCAGGTGTCCCGCAGATCATTCCTGAGAAATGGCGCGCTGGCAGCCGCAGGGTTCATGATCGTTCCACGTCATGTACTGGGTAGAGGTTTTACCGCACCGAGCGACCGCCTGCGCGTGGCCGGTGTAGGTGTTGGCGGTAAAGGATTCGGCGACATCTCCGAATTCGCCAAAGGTCCTGCTGACATCGCTTTCCTCTGCGATGTAGATACCCGTCGTGCAGCCGAAGCCGTTAAAAAATTCCCGAAGGCCAAGTTCTATGCTGACTTCCGGGAGATGTTCGATAAAGAGCACAAAAATTTCGATGCGGTTTCCGTGTCCACGCCGGACCACCAGCACGCCGTAGCCGCCATGGGCGCTATGCAGCTGAAGAAACACGTATATGTGCAGAAACCATTGACACACGACATCTATGAAGCGCGTATGCTCACACAGGGCGCCAAGAGACATAAAGTGGTCAGTCAGATGGGCAACCAGGGCTCTTCCGGTGATGGCGTACGCCAGCTGATGGAGTGGTACAACGCCGGCCTGATCGGAGATGTACACACCGTATACTGCTGGACAGACCGTCCCGTTTGGCCGCAGGGCATTGCATGGCCTACCGGCAAAGCAGAAGTTCCCAAAGAACTGAACTGGGACCTGTGGCTGGGCACTGCACCAAAAAAAGATTATGTAGACAACCTCGTACCGTTCAACTGGCGCGGCTGGTGGGATTACGGTACCGGCGCCATCGGCGACATGGGCTGTCATATCATTGAACCACCCTTCCGCGTACTGGGCCTCGGCTACCCTACTTCCGTAGAGTGCAGCGTAGGCAGCGTTTACGTAGGTGAATTCACCCGCGGTTACTTCCCGGAAAGCTGCCCTCCTTCTTCCCATGTGATCATGAAATTCCCCGGCAAAAACGGCAAGGAAATCACCCTTCACTGGATGGACGGCGGCATTCAGCCGGAACGCCCTGAAGAACTGGGTCCCAACGAAGTGATGGGCGACGGCGGTAACGGTGCTATTTTCATTGGGGATAAAGGCAAGATGATGTGCGGAACCTACGGTATGTACCCCAAACTGCTCCCTACTTCCCGCAGCACCGAAGTCAATGTGCCTCAAACCATTGCCCGCGTGCCGGAAGGACACTACGTGCAATGGGTAAATGCAGCCATTGCCGGCTATAACAGCAAGCAGGCCAAAACACTCAGCTCACCATTCGATATCGCAGGCCCGCTGACCGAAACTATCCTGATGGCCAATCTGGCTATCCGCAGCTTCGACATCCGCAAGCCTAAGGCCTCCGGGAAAGGATACGACTACCCCGGACGCTACATCAAACTGCTCTGGGACGGCGCCAACATGAAGATCACCAACTTCGATGAAGCCAACCAGTTCGTGAAACGTACCTACCGCGACGGCTGGTCACTGGGCGTTTAATACGGAGATATTTGATTTTAATAAAAGAGGGTGCCTCAATGGGGCACCCTTTTGTATGCTGTGTTACAGTTAACGCCTAGTGGTGATGATGGTGGCTGTGTCCTGTTACACCTTCTGCAGCGTTACTGCTTTTTACATGTATGGTAAAGTTGGCGGTATGTAATACGCCTGCGGTTTTAAATTGTATCCACATACGGTAAATGTCCGCCTTGGGGAACAGGGTATGACCGATGATCGGATACTGACTGTCGGACATAGGATGAATATGCAAAAAATCCTTGTCTTCCCGGCCGATCAGGATGATATGCGCCACCGCTCCCAGATATGGCTCTATATCTACCGCATCCAGCGCCTTTCCGTCTTTTGTTATGGTAACCGGGATATGGCTTTCTGCTCCTGCTGCAAAAGGCGTTGCCGCAGCAATGGCCAGGTGTAATCCGTCGGCAACCGCAGTGTGCTTTTCATTCGTTTCATCCACAGCCTGTTGTTCCGCGCCTTTTACAAACAAAGTAAGCCTGTCAGTTTGCGGGACATGTCCTTCGGCCTGATAGTCGGCGTAAATGAGATATTTCCCTCCGTGATTAAACGTAACATCTATAAAATAACTGCCCTCGTCATTGCGTTGAGGATGCAGATGCTCAAAAGAAGTCAACTGGCTGTTTACAATGATCAGGTGAAATTCCGCTTCATGCTGTATGCTTAATGGAACAGCAGCATCAGGATGATTGTTATTCACCGGCCTGAATATCAACCTTGTATTTTCCCCGGCTACAATGGCGTCGGTACCAGATATCAGTTTCATTTCCACTGGTGACGGCTGTCCGTGATGTCCATGATGTCCGTGGTGATTATTATTTATTTCCATAACTTTTATGTTGCTTGTTTGATGATGTAAAGGTCGCGGGATACAGCAACATAGCCGTTATATTATTGAGACGTTGTTTTATAAGATCTACGGATAAACGTAAGAGGGTGTCTCCGTTATACCGGGACACCCTCTTCTCCTTTATATAGGCAAATATCTCCTTTATTTATACGGCACCTGTTGTTCCAGGTTGCCGTTTTTCCTGATCTCGGCAGCAGGGATCGGCAGCAGGTAATTCTTGTCTTTAAAAGTACGGCTCTGTATATTGACAGGCCGGTATACAAAAGGATGGTTAGCGATCTGTGATCCCAACACTTCAATACCCTGTGCATTACCGTTGAAATAAATCATCGCATCAGTTACCCAGCGGCGGGCGTCAAAGAAACGATGCTCCTCAAAAGCCAGCTCATACCTCCTTTCATACTTCAGCACCGCTTTCAGCGCATCGCCGGAAGCAGTGGTGGCAGGCATTCCCGCCCTGGTGCGTACCGCGTTCAGCGCAGGCAGCGCATCCGCTTCCTCTCCCAGCCAGATGCTGGCCTCTGCATAGTTCAGCAGCACTTCAGCATAACGGATGAAAATCCAGTTCTGGTCGCCACGGAAAAACTGCGCATCCAGGTTTTTGTCCATGAACTTACGCAGGTAATATCCGGAGAAAGTACCGTTCCAGTTTTCGATAGTGCTGTTGCGGGTATCCAGTCCCCATACGCTGTCACGGCCGCCGTTTTTAGGCTCGTATTTTCCTGTTTGAATAATACCAATGGGATCTACTTCGGCACCGTCTTTAGGACGGGGCTTCCATTTGGCGCCATCATACAGGATAGTGGCATAGAAGCGCGGATCACGGCCTACATAGGGCGCACTGGCCTGACTGGTATTGGCCCAGGAAAATGCCGAACCGTCTTTCATCTGGTAACCGGTCACAAAGTTCTCCAGCGGCACATTACCGCCCCAGTTATGATAACCGTTAGGGCCGTTGTAAAGATCATGTGATGTGCCTAACAGCGCCTTATCATATTGTTTGATAAAAATCAGCTCTTTGTGGTCTTTGTCCAGGAAGATACGACTGTAATTTTCCGCAGCAGAATCCGTAGGATGGTACAGCTCATATAAACCCAGGTCCATCACCGCTTTAGCTGCGTTTTTGGCCGCCCGTAAACGGTCGGTCTGGCTGCCAGTGGTATAGCCCATCAAAGGACTTTTTACGTTGACATTAAAGTAATCGCTGGCCGCATAGAGCAACACCCTTGATTTCAGCGCCATGGCTGCGCCTTTGGTGACACGGCCTTTGTCTTTCGGCAACTCATACACCGCCGGCAGCAGTTTGGAAGCACTGTCGCATTCGTCGGAGATAAATTTCACACAGTCTTCGTAAGTAGCCCGTTTAATGTTCAGGATCTCCTGTTCATCTCCCTTTACATTAAAAGTCTTGGTGATCAATGGCACGCCCCCATAGTATTTCACCAGCATATGATAATACCAGGCACGCATAAAATGCACCTCGCCTTTCATGGCGTTACGGGTAGCGTCATCAATAGGCGACTGGTCAATCTTTTCGAAAAACATGTTACAGTTACGGATCTCTTTATAGTGATTGTCCCAACGGGCGAAATCACTGAGCCGGCCGATATCGTCCGGCGACACGTTGCCCTGTACAACAAGAGAGGTGTTATAATCGTGAATAAAACGGGCTTCGTCTGTCATGGAGGCCAGCATTACTTCCAGGTATCCCGGGCGCATCTGTACATAGAGGTCGTTCACAAACGCCTGTACAAGGCCTTTGTCTTTCCATACATCTGATTCCTCATATTCTGTCAGCGGCTTCTTCTCCAGGAAGTCCTTTTTACAGGCAGCAGTGGCAAATAGTAATCCCGCCACTACTATATATTGTATGATGTTTGATTTTTTCATGGCTTGTTGTTTAGAAAGTAACATTTAATCCCACATTATAAATCTTCGACTGCGGATAAAACTGGCCGCTGCCCATGGGCGCTTCCGGATCAAATATTTTTACGTTGTCGATCGTCACCAGGTTTTGACCACTCACATATACCCGCAGTTTTTGCAGGCCTATGCTTCTGATAGCATGTCCGGGAATAGTATACCCCAGTTCCACTGTTTTAAGACGGGCATAGTCTGTTTTCCAGAACCAGAAAGTGTTCTGGCGGTTTACCCAGTATTCGCGGTCACGGTCATTTACCCTTGGCCAGGATGCGTTGATGTTATCGGGTGTCCAACGGTCTTTGATATACGCTTCGGGGAAGTTGCCGATCAGACCGGATTCCGTGTGCAGGTACTGGCTGGCGCCGGTAGCACCTTGCCACAACATAGTGAAATCAAAGTTGTTGTATTTGGCACTCAGCGTAAGACCGAATATCCAGGTGGGATTTTCGGTGCGGTTTACCCGGACACGGTCCAGGTCATCGATGATACCGTTGCCGTCAACGTCGGCAAAAATCACGTCACCGGCGCGGGCTCCGCTGATATGGGGAGACTTGTCTACTTCTTCCTGTGTTTTATAGATGCCGATCGCTTTGTAGTACAGCGGCGCATCGATCATTCTGCCGGTTGATTTCTGCCATTCGGGAACATTGGGCACTTCGTCCCAGAACAGGATCTTGTTTTGAGCATGGGTAACGGTACCGACTACCTCGTAATGGAATTTGTTGATATCGTTTTTGTGTTTCAGGACAACTTCAAAACCTTTGTTTTCCACTTTACCGATATTTTCCTGTGGCAGCGTCATACCGGTATAGGCGGGCATGGATTGGCTACGGCTTACCAGGATGTTGGCGCGGCGGGTATAGAAATAATCCGCTTCCACAGACAGTTTCTCACCTAACAATGACGCCTCGATACCTACGTCGTAGTTATTGGCCACCTCCCAGGTAATGGCTTCATTAGGCGAACGCATCTGGTAAATACCTTTGTTCAGGTCTCCACCGAACATCACACCCCCATCGCTGAACCCGTAGGTGCTGAGGTATTGGAAAGACGGGATCTGGTCATTCCCCATCTGGCCCCATGAAGCGCGGACTTTGAAGTAATCCACTGCACGCACGCCTTTTTTCCAGAAACCTTCATTAGACAGCACCCAGCCCACAGAAGCGCCGGGGAAGAAACCGAAGCGGCTGTTGCGCGGGAAGTTCTGCGTACCGTCATAACGGGCGTTGAAGTCAAACAGGTATGTTTCTTTATAGTTGTAAGAAATACGGCCAAAATAGTTTCTGCGTGCAAAAGAGAAGCCGGTGCCGCCGTTATTTTTTTCCTTATCACCGCCGGCAAACAGCTGGTCGAGTTTATCACTGATAAAGTACCTGCGATTGGCCAGCATGGTGTCGCCATCAAAAGTGGCCTGTTCAAAGGCGATGAAAGTGTTCAGGTTATGTTTTCCGAAAGAGCGTACATAATTCAGTTTCACGTTCACCGTTGTCATACGGTTGCTGTTGAAGCTTTCATTCAGCTCCGGCGCGCTCACCCCTCTTGAAGCGGGATTCAGCTTATGGTCCGGGCTGTTGGGATCAAGCGTGTAAAGCGTCCAGGGCTTTACCCATGTTTTGATGAAAGCGAAGTTCTGATCATAAGCGAAGTTTCCATCGACAGACAATCCTTGTACCCAGGGGATGTTGACAGTTGCGCCGAGGGTACCGTTAACTACATAGTTTTTATCGTTCGTGTATCCGATAATATCGGTGCTCGTTACCACCGGGTTGTCCCCGTATTCGATGTCTGGTCCGGGGAGGCCATTGGGCCAGATGGCGTTTTCAGTAGGCCGTCCACGCATCAGGGAGCGGAAAATGGAACCGGCAGAACGGGGCGGGAAATGTCTGTTTTCCAGTCTTCCTGCCAGGTCGAAGCGCAGATGCACGTTTTCATTCACGTTTGCGTCGAGGTTGGCCCTGATGTTTTGTTGTTTATAATAGGTGGCGCTGGACTTATAAATACCATCCTGGAAGAGGCTTCCGAGTGATACGTAATACGTCATTTTTTCCGTACCGCCGCTGAGGGACAGGTCATGCCTGTTTTGCAGGGAGGTATTTTTGATCACGGCATCATACCAGTTAGTGTTAGGGTATAACCAGGGATCGGAGCCGTCACCGAATTTTTTGATCTGGTCTTCTGAGAAGCGGGGCGCGTCGCCGCCATACTGCAGGATTTCGTTGACCAGCCTGGCGTAGGTGGGCGCATCCGCCATTTTAGGCAGGCGGGTAGGCGATACAAAAGACTGGTTAAAGCCGTAGTTAACAGTAGGCTTGCCTATTTTTCCGCGTTTGGTGGTAACGAGGATAACGCCGTTGGCCGCACGGGAACCGTAGATGGCAGCAGCCGCGTCTTTCAATACAGACACGCTTTCAATGTCCCCGGGGGCCAGGCGGGCAAAGCCTTCACGGGGAATGCCATCGATTACATACAGCGGCGTGCTAACACCGAGCGTGCTGCGGCCGCGGATAAAAATACGGGAGTTGTCATTGCCCGGCTCGCCGCTGTTGTTGACAGCGATGATGCCCGGGATACGTCCTACCAGTGAGTTAGAGATGTTCACGTTGGGAGACTGCTGCAGTTCAGCTCCTTTCACGGTGGCCACGGCGCCGGTCTTGGTCACCTTTTTCTGTGTGCCATACCCTACAACAACGTATTCGTCCAGGGTTTTCTGGTTTTCCTTCAGGACAACGTTAATGGATGTACGACCTTCTACTTTAACTTCCTGCGGATCATAACCTACAAACTGGAACAACAGTACCGCGTCCTTCTTAATGTCCTTCAGGGTAAAGCTTCCTTTTACGTCTGTAACGGCACCGCGCTGGCTGTCTTTCAACAGTACCGTTACCCCTGGCAGGGGATTCCCGTTGACGTCCCTGACTTTACCTTCTATTGTTGGATTGGCCTGCTGCCACACCGCAGGCATTAAAGCCCTGGCTGCGACCGGCCCTGATGAGGCGGCGGAAAGGCATAGCAATAGCACTGCCTTCGCATAACGTGGATTCATAAATGAGATTTTTGGGTGATAAAAAATGCTACGTTTTACTGTTTTTCAATAATTTATGTGACGTTATTTAGATTGTTACAATAAGATTTAGATTTATTAACAACAAGTGTATCGAATACACTGAGTAAGATATTCAGAAAAAGATTGATTATTTTCTAAAAATAAACGTGGTTTTGACGCCTTTTTTTAAAACTTATAGATATAGAGGCATATTTAAAATACAGATTCCATAATTTTAGCTTGAAATTTAATCCCATGGCAAAGAATATACTGTGGCTGTTAACCTGTTTCATCCTGTTATTTTCAGCCTGTAATAAAAAAAATACTCCGGATAGCCCCACGCAACCAGGCACCCCTCCTGCTGACACCCTTCCTATCTCTGGTAAAAAGATCCAGGCTGGTCTGCAAGGGCTTGTTATGGATGAGCAAAATGCCCCTTTAGTTGGAGCCCAGGTGCAGTGTGGGGACCAAAATACTACCACAGATCAATACGGGACCTTTCGCTTTCCACAAGTAACACTGACAGAAGAGGCGGCTGTTGTGAACATACAGAAGGCCGGTTATTTTAGCGGTGTCCGTACCTTTCGGGTAACCGGCACCGGAAGGGAACAGTTCATACAAATACAGCTAATTCCCAAAACAACCGCAGGCACTTTTGATGCAGCTGTCGGTGGTACAATCGCCGCTTCCAATGCGCAGTTCACCTTCACCTCTAACCAGGTACTGGATGCATCTAACAATATTTACAAAGGCAAAGCTTCACTGGCATACGCCTTTATAAATCCTGAAAGCCATAATTTCGCAGACATGATGCCAGGTGATTTGCGAGCAGTAAATGATAAAAACGAATTGGTCGGGCTACAGTCACTGGGTATGATGGCCCTAGAACTACAGGGAGAAAATGGTGAGAAACTACATCTCGACGGCCGGAATAACGTTAACTTCCGTATGACGATCCCAGCAATGCTACAAAAAGGAGCACCGGCAACCATTCCATTATGGTACTTTGATGGAAGTAGCGGCCTGTGGAGGCAGGAAGGCAACGCGCAGAAAACAGGTGACAGTTATACAGGCACTGTTAAGCACTTCTCTTTCTGGAATTGCGACGCTCAATTCCCAATTATTAATCTCAGAGCTATTTTCAAGGACAAGCAAAATAACCTGTTGGCCAATACCCGCGTTCAGATTTCCCGTGCTGATAGCAGCAATTATGTTAGTTATACGGATGGCGCCGGAGAAGTAAACATCTTCCTACCCGCCAATGAACAAGTAACAATTACCGTAAAAGATGCGGACAACAATATTCTTTTCTCGCAAAAGATTGGTCCCTGGAGCACCGATGTTAGTCCCCAAACGTTTACAATATCCACCGACTTCAAACCTCAAATATCCCTTAGCGGACTAGTAAGTACCTGTGATGGCGGACTTGTTACCAAAGGCGTAGTTAATATACAGGTAAACGGCATACATTATTCCGTTCCTATCGTCAATGGACAATATACAGCGCCTTTTCTTCGCTGCAACTCAAATACGGCGAATCTGGTGCTAAATGCGACAGATGAAATCGCCAACAAAATGTCTACCTCAACCTATCAGTTGCCCAGGGGTAATTATTTCCTACATCAGGCAGCATGTGACACCGCAATGAACACTCTTTATTACTGGCTGGAGGGCGGCGGCACCAGAATTAGCTCTCCTCAAAAATCAGTCACGTTGTCTTATAATAGTGCAGATACGGCAAAATACTATACCCTTTCAGCCATTAGTTCAACAAGCCCTAAAGTCCTATTTAATATGAGACTACCCAATATTAAGCCTGGCACCTTTACTTCACCCTACGTTTGGGTGAACACTATAGTTAAAACTTATACGAACGATACTATAACAGTTATAATTACACATACCGGAGGCGCCAGCGACTATCTTGAAGGCGTCTTTTTCGGTACTGTATTACCTTCGCAGGGCAATCCAACTCCCATCAGTGGCTCATTTAAAGTAAGAATAGAATAACAAAAAATCACTATACATGAAAAAGGCCGGTAGTTCCAAAAACTATTGGCCTTTTTTGCATAAATTCATAGCAGTGAACGTTATAGGATAACCAGATCTATTGTTTATGAAGCACCTCCACGCACTCCTTTTGTTTCTGGCAGGCTGCACATTGCTGATCGCCTGTAGTAAAGAGATGAGCCACGGACCAGGATTCCCCGCCTGCGACTATGCTCCGTATACTACTAATTCCTCCTTCTCCTATATTGATGTTAATAAAACCCAGGACACTATTTCCTACACCCTGACTGTTGGGGGAGACACCACTATCAACGGCACTACCTACAAAATAGTGGGCGATGACAGCGTCTTCTTCTGCTCCAGCTGTAAAGACGGTATTTATACCCAGATAGCCAGTATCTTCACTTTCCAGGGCTATAAGGCAGACAGCCTGCAACTGACCTATCTCAAGGAATCTGTGCCGGTGGGCGGCAGCTGGTCAGATACAGTTACCGTCAGCAACGGCACCCTTACCACTAAAGCCATCCTTCAACATACCATCACCCAGAAAGGCGTCACTAAAACTGTTAATGGCAAAAACTATCTTGATGTGATTGCTGTGAAGCTGGACGCGTCTGCCATTGTACTTAACAACCCGGTGGCCGTCGGCACCATCTCTACCAGCTATTACGCCAAAGGGATCGGGCTGATAGAAGCAGACCAGGAAGACGATACTATCAAACTGGTATCTTATGTACTCAAACCCTGAACACCTTAATAATCCTTCCAGATCATTGTCAGCAGCCGTTCTACAGCTCTTCGTACATTCGTGGCCGTATCCTGGTGGTTATTTACCAGCACACTGAATATCAGCGTTTTATTTTTCTTCGTCACCAGATACCCGCTTAATGCCACCACCCCGTTCAACGTTCCGGTTTTAGCATGCACAAACTGTTGCTGATAATAATTGCGCAAGGTGCCTTTACCACCTGTAGGAAAAATATCCCATAACCGCTGCTGCGGATACAGCGCATACATCTTATCCAGGATGCTGACGAAGTCGCGGGGCGTGATCAGGTTATACCGGGAGAGGCCGGAACCGTCCACCCACTGCGGCGGATGCGGCAGGTCTTTCAGGTCGCCGTCCTGCAGCCAGGCGATCATCTTTTTGGTGCTGATCGTATCCCAGAGACTGGCGGACGCCATCATGAGTGTTTGCTCCGCAAAGAAATTATCACTGCGGTGCATCATTGGCGTAAACAGCGAATCGGCCGGAATACTTTTCAGTAATTGAAACGATGCAAATTGCGGGGCAACGGCGAGGCCTATACGTTTATGCAGCGTGTCCTGTAGTCTTTCCCGGAGCTGTTGTTCTCCGCCTGTGATAAAAGGCACTTCTGTGGAAGCAACCTCCTTATAGGCAGGGTTGTATTTCAGGAAAAAAAGATTGTTTCTTTCATCCCTGTCGGTGCTGGTATTGCTGATGGTGCCGTCTTGCGTAGCTTCCAGGTCATAAAGGGCCGGTACCATTTTACTGGTATCGCCATGATGGTAGATACGGACCACATTGCCGTACATGGGCCATTCGGTCAGTTCCGGCTGGTAATCATCGGCAAAGTCGGCCCATGACCATCCGGGGCCATAACGTTTGTTGAGATTGACCGCAGGAACGAGATATATCTGTTTACCGGTTTGTTGCAACAGCTGCAGCAGCGGTTGAAAAGTATAATCAGGATGCAGGAAAGAAGGGTCTGCCATGCCTTTCACAAAAATGGCGGTATCGTTTTCGTAATAGCGCGCAGCCGGCAACGAATCGCCCAGCAGCTTCAACCCTGCGTACAGGGAGAATATCTTGGTATTGGAGGCAGGGGTAAAAAACTTATCGTCCTGGTACTGGTACCAGTACTTTTTGGTGGCCGGTTCATAAATGGAAATACCCACATGCGCCTGTTCCAGCGGCGGCTGGTGTAACAGGGAACTGTTGGCCCATTTAGTGATGGCGGCCGTCTGGGCCGAAGCCTGTAAAGACAGGCCGATGGCGGAAAGCAGTAAAATTAATCTCATAGCAGTAAGTTATAAATAAAATGGGAAGATGACGTTGGCATCTTCCCATTGTTTGATAATCGTGTGCAGAAAAATATCAGGAAAAATATTTTGTAATACCTGGCTTTGCATACGCATAGTTTCCGGAAGCATCCGGCATTACCGGTGGCTGCGCATCGAAGGCATACGTCTTCGGTTGCAGGTCCAGCCCTGAGTTGAGCGCGGTGTTCCAGTTGATCACCTGGCCGGAATAAGTGGCCAGGCGGCCGATGATGGCAGAAAGGGTAGCTTCTGCGCCACGCTGCGCATCGGCAAATTTGTATTCTCCTTTTGCGATGGCAGCAAACAGCTCGTCGTGCTCGGTCTGATAAGGGTTGTTTTCCTTTTTCTTATCAAACTGATAGAGCACTTTCCCCTTGTGGTCCACGATCTGTGCTTTGTCGCAGTAGATGCGGCCTTTTGTGCCTACGATCTCTTCATCCACTTTGCTGGGAGCGTCTTTCCAGTGGCGGCACTGGCTGTTCATCACGATGCCGTCAGCATAACGGTATTCCACATAGTGATGGTCGAAGATCTCACCGTATTCTTTACCGGTGCGTATGGCCCGGCCTCCCATACCGCTGGCAGTAACAGGGGTAGCGTTTTTAAACCAGTTACCTACGTCGATATTGTGGATATGTTGTTCTACGATATGATCGCCGCAGAGCCAGTTGAAATAGTACCAGTTACGCATCTGGTATTCCATTTCGGTATACTCCGGTTTGCGGGGTTTTACCCACAATGCGCCCTGGTTCCACCATACCTGCATGGAGAGGATATCACCTACCATACCGTCCTGCGCGCGTTTGTAGAGCTCACGATAGGAGTTCTGGTAACGGCGTTGCAGGCCTACCACCACGTTCAGTTTTTTGGATTTAGCGAGAGCGGCGGCGTCCAGTACTTTTTTGATACCAGCAGGATCTGTTGCCACCGGCTTTTCCATGAACACGTGTTTATTCTGTCTGATGGCTTCTTCAAAGTGGATAGGCCGGAAACCCGGAGGCGTGGTCAGGATCACCACATCAGCCAGCGCGATGGCTTGTTTGTAGGCATCGAAGCCGGTGAATTTATTTTTTTCCGGAACGTTTACCCTGCTGGCTTTATCGCCCAGGGCTTCCTTAATATTGTTGTAGCTGTCGTTCAACCTGTCAGGGAAGGCATCGGCCATTGCTACCAGTTGCACGTTTTCTTTGGTGCTCAGTGCCTGTGTAGCAGCACCGGTACCACGGCCGCCGCAACCAATGAGGGCAATCTTGATCACATCAGAAGAACCGGAGAAATAGTTTGCTTTAGATAAGATGGGCATGGCCAGCAATCCTCCGGCAAGCAGGGAAGTCTGCTTAACGAAGTCGCGGCGGCCTTTGTCGTGGAATTTTTGTTGTTCGCTTTCCATAAAAAATGCGTTGTGATTTATTGATTTTTTAGATGATGTTTAGCGTGCGCCTTTATACTTATCGATCACTTCTTCAAAAAATTTCTGTGCTTCTTCCGGTGTTGGTTGTTTGGCTGGCCTTACAATACGGAAACCAATAAACGGAGCGTCAGCATTCCACCAGGAGCTTTTCGGAATCTGTGGGTCCCTGCGGTTCCATATCGGGTCCGACTTCAGACGGGCGGCGCTGCGTAAGGCCGGGGCTGCATCTTTGTAGTTGCCGCCTTTGATCACACGGGGCATTTTAGCTGTGGGGGCCGTCCATGGATCTGTGGCAGACACCGTAGCTACACCGTTTTCGTCATACTGGTCCAGTGTCCATTCGGCTACGTTGCCCAGCATATCATACAGTCCCCATGCATTGGGTTGCAGCTGTGCTACCTTGTGGTATTTGTCTTCGCTATTGGCTTCGTACCAGGCGTATTTTTTCAGCTGGGACGCATCTGTTCCGTACGGATAGGGAGTGGATGACCCCGCGCGACAGGCATATTCCCATTCTGCCGCGGTAGGCAGACGGTAGAAGATGCCGGTTTTAGCGTACAGCCATTTACAATACATCAGGGCACCATACTGGCTCATACTATTGGCCGGATATCCACCGGCTTTACCCATTCCGAGCGTCAGATCAATATATGGCGGGCTGGGGCGCGTCATACCGTCCGGAACAGGTGTTTTATCCTTTTCCGCATCGGCATATATATCATATTCATCGAAAGTCACTTCTGTAGCTCCCATCCAGAAATCACCCACTGTTACTTTTTTCGCCGGGCCTTCGTCTTTGTTTCTTCCTTTTTCATTGTCCGGGCTTCCTAACGTGAAAGTGCCTCCTTTGATCGGCACCATTTTAAAACTTACCGTAGTTCCTGGGATCTGTTGTTCATACTGTGTGAAGGCTTGTTGCGCCCGTGTAGTCATAACCTGGCCGAGCAACCCGCCCAGCAGAAAGGTCACATAATATCTAGTCATCCAAACGTTTTAAAAAATACAAGTGGGTGAATTTAAAAAATTACAAAGTGGAATGCAATATTTTTTTATGAATGCGAAAAATGGAGGATGAGTTGAATTTTTTTCAGCTTTATTAGCATTTCCTTATAAAAGCGATTAAATTTAGCGGATGTCCTTTTCTATGTCATTTTAAAATAACCTTACGTTATGGAAAGAAGAAAATTCCTGCAGCAGGGCACTCTGGCCGGCATCTCCGCGCTGGCCCTGGGCGGTATTACCAGCAAAAGCCAGGCTGCTATGGCCGGCACTACAGCTGCTAAGGAAAAACCCTTTAAGATGAACTTCGCCCCGCACGATGGCATGTTTAAAAACAGTGCCGGCGCAGATTTCCTAGACCAGATCAAATATATGTACGACCAGGGTTTCCGGTCAATAGAAGATAACGGCATGATGCACCGCCCTGTAGCTGAACAAGAAAAGATTGGCAACCTGCTCGCCAAACTGGGCATGACCATGGGCGTGTTTGTAGTAGATACCGGCAACAACTGGAAAACTTCGCTGACTACCGGCAAACAGGAATTCACCGATGCCTTTGTGAAAACCTGTAAAGACAGTGTGGACGTGGCTAAACGCTGCAACGCCAAATGGGCCACCGTAGTGCCCGGCTTCTTCGACCGCAGCCTGCCCATGGGCATTCAGACTGCCAACGTGATCACCGCTTTACGTTTAGGCGCTGCCATCTTTGAACCACATAAACTTGTCATGGTGCTGGAACCACTCAGTGATACACCGGATCTGTTCCTCCGTACCGCTGAACAATCCTTTGAGATTTGTAAGGCCGTCAACAGCCCTTCCTGCAAAATTCTCTATGATATCTACCATATGCAGCGCAATACCGGCAACCTCATCCCTACTATCGACCAGTGCTGGGATGAAATTGCCTATATCCAGATCGGTGACAACCCCGGCCGCAGGGAGCCCGGCACCGGTGAAATCAACTATAAAAATATTTTCGCCCACCTGAACAAGAAAGGATATAAAGGCGTGCTGGGTATGGAACACGGCATCGCCGGCCAGGGTAAAGACGGGGAAGCCGCGCTGATAAAAGCTTACCGCGACTGTGATGTACAGGGTTGATACTCATTCCCCTGATTGACGAAGATTAAAACGTTATATGATTAAAGCCCTGTCAATCACTGTTGACAGGGCTTTTTAATTTGATAATGCCGCTGTTACTGCAGTTATATCACTGTATACGTTGATGCTGTTTTTTTTCGTTATCTTAAAGTAGTTTCTGATACACTAAATACAATCATATGGGTTTCCTGGTCCGTATATTAGTCAGTGCACTGGCGGCTATGTTAACAACCTACCTGCTGAAGCCGGCAGTCAAAATCGATAGTTTTGTTACCGCGCTGATCCTGGCACTTGTGCTGGCATTACTGAATGCACTGGTAAAACCGTTGCTGGTATTGCTTACGCTCCCCGCCACGCTGTTGACACTGGGTTTGTTTTTGTTTGTGATCAACGCCATCATTATACTGCTGGCCGCAAAGATCGTCCCTGGCTTTAAAGTGGACGGTTTCTGGTGGGCTATGTTGTTCAGTATCGTGATGACCATTATCAACAGTCTCCTGATCAACCTCGCCGGTGGCAGCAATGACTGACCTCCTGCCCTGTTCACGCCGTAAAATAGCCTATACATGTATTTCGACCGGTCTCATCTCGCCGACACGGAGTTGTTGTCTTTTTACAGGGCACTGCTGTACCCACGGCTGATAGAAGAAAAAATGCTGCTGCTGTTGCGGCAGGGGAAAATCAGCAAATGGTTTTCCGGTATTGGCCAGGAGGCCATTGCAGTAGGCGCCACCCTGGCGCTGGAAGCCGATGAATGGATCATGCCGCTGCACCGCAACCTCGGTGTATTCACCACACGTAATATGCCCCTGCATAAGCTGCTCCTGCAATGGCAGGGCAGTGACGAAGGATACAGCAAAGGCCGTGAGCGTTCCTTTCACTTTGGCAGCAGGGCTTATCATATCTGTGGGATGATCTCCCATCTGGGCCCGCAGCTCTCCATCGCAGATGGAATTGCACTGGCCCATCAGCTGAAAAAAGAACATAAAGTATCGCTCGCCTTTTCCGGCGAAGGGGGAACCAGCGAAGGTGAATTTCATGAGGCGCTTAACGTGGCCGCCGTATGGGGCCTGCCCGTCATCTTCCTGGTGGAAAATAACGGCTATGGCCTCAGTACTCCAGTCAGCGAACAATATCACTGCAAAAGCCTCGTTGACAAGGCCATCGGTTACGGCATGGAAGGCGTACAAGTAGACGGCAACAACCTTCTTGAGGTATACCAGACCATCCGTACCGCCCGTGCTTACGCCATCAAAGAACAGAAGCCCGTACTGATAGAAGCCATGACCTTCCGCATGAGAGGCCATGAAGAAGCCAGTGGCGTGAAATACGTGCCGCCAGAGCTTTTCGAGCAATGGGGCAAAAAAGACCCCATCGCACAATACGAAACATTCCTGCGGGAAGCCCACCTGCTGGACAATGCCGGCATAGAAGCCCTCCGGCAGGAACTGAAGCATCGTATCGACGAAGAGGTGGCCAAAGGGCTGGAACCCAGCCCCTTCGCGGTGAATACCAGTACCGAACTGGAAGACATATACGCTCCGGCGCCACCGGCCTTACTTCCTTCCGGCACCGCTTCTGAAAAACGATTCATCGACGCTATTTCCGAAGGACTGCGACAGTCTATGGAGCAATATCCGGAACTCGTGCTCATGGGACAGGATATTGCCGCATATGGCGGCGCTTTCAAAATCACCGACGGCCTGCTGGGACGTTTCGGAAAAGAAAGAGTGCGCAATACCCCACTCTGTGAGAGCGCTATCGTTGGCACCGCCCTGGGCCTGTCTATCGCCGGTTTCAAAAGCATGGTGGAAATGCAGTTTGCCGACTTTGTCAGCTGTGGTTTTAACCAGATCGTAAATAATCTCGCCAAGATACACTACCGTTGGGGGCAGACAGCCGATGTGGTGATCAGGATGCCCACCGGCGGCGGCGTAGGGGCTGGACCCTTCCACTCACAAAGCAACGAGGCCTGGTTTACCCATGTGCCCGGCCTGAAAGTGGTATACCCCTCCACACCGGAAGATGCCAAAGGCCTGCTGACGGCGGCCATTGCAGACCCTAATCCGGTGATGTACTTTGAGCACAAGGCGCTTTACCGCAGCATCAGCGGACTGGTGCCCGACAGCTACTACACGATGGAAATCGGAAAAGCCCGGCTCATACAGGCCGGAGACGATATCAGCATCATCACCTATGGCAGCGGCGTACACTGGGCCATGGAATATGCTGCCGCCCATCCGGCGCTCTCCATCGCCATCCTGGACCTCCGCACCCTGCTGCCGCTGGACTACGACGCCATCCGGGATACTGTAGCCCTTACCGGCAAAGTGCTGGTGCTCCATGAAGACACCCTCACCGGCGGACTGGGAGGAGAAATAAGCGCCTGGATAGCTGAACATTGTTTTCATCTCCTGGATGCGCCCGTTGTCCGCTGCGCCAGTCTCGACACACCGGTGCCATTTGCTGCGGCACTGGAAAAAAATTTCCTCGCCAAATCCCGTCTGGATCAGTGTATCCAACAATTAACCCGATGGTAATAGCTGGCAGGATTGGGAATTTGCCATGAATGTTCTAATTTGCACCCAGGAAATAAATAAATCATTATACAATGTTGACGAATCTCTTAACAGTAGTACAGACCACCAACTTTTACAAGGTGGGTGATAGCATTGGTCATTTTCTGGCTCCTTGTGCCATCGTTATTTTTGCTCTGATGTTCATTTACGCCTGGGCGAAATACGCAAAACTCTAATAGTTTTTCACATCGCATTATAGAAGAAAAAGGCTTCCTTCCGGAAGCCTTTTTCTTTTTGTATCTCTATTCCTGGCAGTTACCCTTTGCCAAGCAGCTTTTCTATCAGTGCTTTCAGCTCCGGCGTAGAAGGACGCGGCGCGTCGATAGTCACTATCTTACCCTGCTGGTCAAACACCATAAAGCGGGGAATACCCTTGATATCATAAAATTTGGTCACCTCTCCCCAGCCTACGCCAAAGAGCTGAACTCCTTTCATGTCTTTTTCTTTCACGAAAGCCGACCACTTTTCTTTGTCTTTGGCCTCGTCGACAGAATAGCCCACGAAGGTGACGTTTTTGTCGTGCAGCTCTTCTTCCAGTTTTTGCAGGTGAGGCAGCTCTGCTTTACAGGGGCCGCACCAGGTAGCCCATACGTCCACCACGACCACTTTTCCTTTTAAATCGTTGAAAGCCACCTTTTTGCCGTTGGTATCCTCGCCATTAAAATTGAACCCTGGTTCTCCTGCGGCAAACTTACGCAAGGCTTTCTCTGCCGCCAGGTAACGCTGTTGCTGGTCGGCTGTTACCAGGTACTGTTTCACAGGCGTTACCGCCTCCGTGAGCTTATCGAACGTTCTGAACCCGCCCAGGCTTTCCGTGATAAACAGCCCTTTGATGGTATCATTGCAAAACAGCCGTGCATTTTCCGCCAGGGAAGCCGGGGCCGCCCTTTTTTCCGTACTCATGATGTAGGTAAACGTCTCATATAAACGAACGATCCTGCCCGCGTCTCCGTTGGCCAGCAATTTGCCATCACAGTATTTGTTGTTCTGTATAATCTGCCGATAAAAAGCCGGATACTGGCCCTTCTCCGGGTGTTTGGAGTGCGGCATCAGCAAAAATGACATGGCTACAAGCTCCATATCCACGTCCATGGTGTATTTCAGCAGTTCGTTGAACTTTTTGTTGGGAGTGTTCACCGCCTTTTTCAGGCCGGACACCCTGGGGGCCAATGCTTCCAGCCTGGGAAAGAAAGTCATGTAAGTGGCCGTATCCCCAAGGCTCGTATAACGGGAGATAGTGCCCAGCTGCTCTTGCCATTGCCAGAGTTGTTTGTTCTCTGCTGATCCTGCCTGCAGGCTATAAGCATCATATTCCAGCTTCAGCTTCAGCTGATCGCCCGGTTTAAGATAAATACGGGTGTCTCCGCGAGTGCCAACGGAGAGATAGTAGAACCCTTCTTTAGGCGACGGGATGGCAAAGGCAAAAGCATGCTGCTCATCCACCATAGCATTGGCAATTTCGGATTTGCGGCCTTCTTCCACGGCGTACAATGTTACCTTTTTGGCTTTTTCAGGTGCTTGTCCCTGGATAACGGCAAGTGTGGGAACCGGCACCGGACCGGCAATTACATGGACATTCCATGCCAGGCAGACCGCCAGTGGCAGCAGTCTGCTTACTTTGGTTGGTTTCATTTCTTAATGGTGGTTTGGTTTTCGATTCATTAATCGTTGTGGTTTCAAATATAGACAAACCGGCTTGTCTTTAACCCCCAAACCATCGTCATTTATTCTTCGGGCCTTATATATTGATTGTAGTAATGTTGTGCCAGCGTATAATTTTCATCATCAAAGCATACCAGGACCACTTCCTGCACCACTTCATCCTGCTCCAGGAAGTTGACGATAGTGTCCATGGCAATACTGGCAGCCAGGTCTTTCGGAAAATGATAAATACCGGTGCCGATATTAGGGAAAGCCACTGATGCCAGCTGATGGCGGGATGCCAGCTGTAACGAATGCAGGTAGCAGTTGGCCAGAAGTGCAGGTTCGTTGTTATGTCCACCATTCCACACAGGGCCTACAGTATGTATAACATGTTTGGCAGGCAAACGGCCGCCGGTGGTGATCACGGCCTCTCCCGTTTTACAGCCCCCCTGCCGGGCCACTATAGCGCGGCAGTCTTCCAGAATGGCTGGTCCTCCGGCCCTGTGGATAGCACCATCCACGCCACCGCCGCCCATCAGGGAGGAGTTGGCCGCATTTACGATGGCAGCAGTATCCATTTTGGTAATATCTCCCTTGACGATCTTTATTTTCCTATATGCCATAACGTTATACAGTTCTTACATACACCAGTTTACCGGTCTTCTTGCCGCTCTCCCGGATGTCTATTTCAAAGTTGGGGAAGTTCTTGATCAGCTGTACAAGTTTGTTGAAGCCATAGTTCCTGGCGTCGAAGTCGGGCTGTTTTTTTAGCAGCAGGTTACCCAGCTCTCCGAGATAGGCCCATCCGTCTTCATCAGCAATATCATTGATACTGGTAGACAGCAGGTCAATCAGTTCTTTATCAGCTTTGCTGATGCCTTTGGGTTTTTCCTTCGCCGATTTGGGTTTGCTGCCGGGTTCTGTTTTCTTTTCCCTGATTTGTAATATCTCGAGATAGATAAACTTATCGCAGGCGGCGCGAAAGGCGCTGGGCGTTTTCTTCTCTCCCATGCCTATTACCCTCATGCCAGCCTCTCTCAGTCTGGTGGCCAGCCTGGTAAAATCGCTGTCGCTGGACACGAGGCAAAACCCGTCTACCCTGCCGGTATACAGGATATCCATGGCATCGATGATCATGGCCGAGTCGGTAGCGTTTTTTCCGGAGGTGTAACTGTATTGTTGTATCGGAGTGATGGCATTTTCCAGTAATACGCCTTTCCAGCCTGCTACGGTAGGTTTGGTCCAGTCTCCATAAATTCTTTTGAAAGTGGGGTTGCCGTATTTGGCTACTTCTTCCAGCATCCCTTTAATGTTGTGGTAGGGTATATTGTCGGCATCTATCAATACAGCGAGGCGGAGATCATTTGAATTATCCATGTGGAGCATTTACATTGGGTTATTAGGTTATTTGGAAATTTAATCATTTAATGGGTTCTTAAAATGATTAAATTTCCAAATAACCAAATATCCCAATTGTTATTATTTGAGGTAAGAACGGATCATCCAGGCCAGTGACAGGTGTTTCTGCAGGAGCTGTGTTGCAAAATCAGCAGCGCCTTTGTCTTTGTATTTTTCATCGAATTCATCGATCAGTCTGCGCAGGTTGCGGATAATGGTTTCATGGTCGTTCAGCAGTTCCTGCAGCTGTTTTTTCTGGTCGTTGGAATATTCGGATTCCAGGAGGTTGGTCAGTTTCAGTACGTCTGCATAACGGCCTTCCGCATAGTGTCCTATTTTACGGATATACTCTGCCACTTCATCTGCAATTTCTTCCAGCTCTTCGTATTGTCCTTCGTAGAACTTGTGCATTTCCATGAAATTGGGACCTTCAATGTTCCAATGGCTGTTGCGCGTTTTGGCGTACACCAGTAATTCGTCAGCCAGTACTTTGTTCAACTCTAATGCTATTTTCTTCGCGTGTTCCGCAGAGATGCCAATTTCGATTTTCATATAACTGAATTTTTTGGTTTTAAATAAATTTACGAATTCTTCCGGAGGGCAATTATGATGTTTATCATAAATTAACAATCGCTATAATAAACAGGTCCATAGCCGCTTTTGTTCAGGTTTTCGTTATCCGGTCAACATATTCGCCAAAATTGTACCATAGTTACTAATTTTGCAGCATGGACCAGTCTTCCGGAAAAATCTACAGTCTGCATTTCATTCTCTTATGCCTGAGTAATGCTTTATTTTCTGCCAGTTTCAATATGATGATCCCTGAGTTACCTGCATATCTGAGTAATATGGGAGGGGCGGATTACAAGGGGTATATTATCGGATTGTTTACATTGATGGCCGGATTGTCCAGGCCTTTCAGCGGCAAGCTGACAGATACTATCGGGCGTGTGCCGGTCATGATTTTCGGTTCTCTGGTATGTGTGGTGTGTAGTCTGTTATACCCACTGGTTAGCTCCGTTGGGGCGTTTCTGCTACTTCGTTTTTTCCATGGATTCTCCACAGGGTTCAAACCTACCGGTACTTCCGCTTATGTTTCCGATATTATTCCGTACAACCGGCGGGGTGAAGCCATGGGCATGGTTGGTTTGGCCAGCACAATCGGGATGGCCCTCGGGCCGGCCATTGGCGGTTACATGGCGTTAAGATGGAATATCAATGTGATGTTTCAGCTGTCGGCTGTATTTGCCCTGCTGTCTGTGGTGATCCTGATCGGCATGAAAGAAACCCTGGTCAACAAACAGCCATTCCGGCTTTCACTGTTAAAAATCAAGGGAGATGAAATATTTGAGCCGCTGGTGTGGTCTCCGGTGATCATTTGTTTCCTGACCTATTTCAGCTATGGCGCTATGCTCACGATTATCCCCGATTTCGGGGCTTTTCTGGGAGTGGCCAACAAGGGCGTGTTCTTTACCTATTTTACTGCCAGCTCCATCGGCATCCGTTTGCTGGCCGGTAAGGTGTCTGACCGTTATGGGAGGGTGCCTGTACTGAAGGTTTCCGCCGTGCTGATGGCCGCTTCCATGTTAATGATGGGCCTTGCCGGCTCTCCGGCCCTGCTGATGGCTTCCGCCGTGGTATATGGCATCTCTGTAGGCCTCAACTCGCCGGCTGTAACAGCATGGACCATCGACCTGGGGCAGCCCGAGCACCGTGGCCGCGCACTGGCCAGCATGTATATCGCCATGGAAGCCGGTATCGGGTTGGGGGCTTATTTCTCCGCTTTTATCTACAACAACAAGTCATCCAACTTCCCGGCAACGTTTTACCTCTTTGCTGGCATTACCTTACTGGCTACCATCTACCTGACTTTTTTCTACAAAAAGCCGGCGATGATGGCCAAAGAATGTCCGTAAGTCCGATGCAACAATGCCGATAACTTCACCCGCAAAACAAATAAGTTACTGCTCCTGCTCATCCTGAACCACTTCATCAGGAGAGGCCGGGCGCTGCACAGTGATACCTGGCGCCGGTATTTGTTCTGCTCCGGATGCAGAAGGCGCGGTCTCCTCATCGGTCGTCATCTCTACCTCTACTGTCAGTTGCCGCGGCAGGCTCTTTTTATTCTCCAGCCCCAGTTTGCGCATGCGCTCCGCTCTGCCTACGAGGTTGCCATTACCGGTATGCAGCTTGTTCATCGCGCTGTCATATACGCTCTGGCTGCGTTTCAGATGTTCCCCGATCAGCCCCATGTCTTCCGCGAAGCCCACGAACTTATCGTACAACGCACTGCCCTGCCGCACAATTTCTTCTGCGTTCTTGTTTTGATTATCCAGCCTCCACATGGCGTCAATAATCCGCAGCGTGGCCAGTAACGACGGTACGCTCACCAGGATCACCTTACGGCGGAAAGCATAATCATAAAGGTCTTCCTCCTGCTGCATTACCGCCAGCGCATATGCCGGCTCTATTGGAATAAACAGCATTACAAAATCGGTGGTGTTCTTATACAGCGTATGATAGGCTTTGCGGCTCAGTTCATTCACATGGTTCTTCACAGACTGCACATGCAGCTTCAGTGCCTGTTGCCGTTCCGCCTCTTCAGCAGCGCTGCAATACTGTTCATATGCTTTAAGGGATACTTTGGAGTCGATCACCAGCTGCCTGTTTTCCGGCAGTTGCAGCACCATATCGGGCAACCGCAGTTGTCCCGTCTCATCGCGCTGTGCGTCTTGTGTGACATAGTGGATTCCTTTCTCCAGGCCCGACGCCTCCAGTACCTTTTCCAGGATCATCTCCCCCCAGTTGCCCTGCTTTTTGGTGTCCGCCTTCAGCGCTTTCGTCAGGTTGTTCGCTTCTTTGGAAAGGGTTTGGTTCAATTGCAACAACCGCTGCAATTCCGATTTCAACTCCGCCCGTTGCGATGTTTCCGCCACCAGGGACTGCTGCACGCTGCTCCGGAAATTATCAATTTTTTCCGCCAGTGGCTTCAACAGATCGTCCATTTTCACCTGGTTTTGCTGCATAAAATTCCCTGATATCCGCTGTAGCAACTGTTGTGCTGTATTCTCGAACTGTGCTTTAAAGTCCTGGTGCATTTCGTGCAGCCTTTCCTTTTCGCTCTGTAATTGTTGTTGCAGATATTTGTTCTGCTCCATTAACCGGCCCTGCTCGGCCATTAATGAGGCAAACTCTTCGTTGAGCCGCTCCAGTTGCTCCTGCTTCTCGCGGGCCAGTTGCTGTTTGTCGTCCAATAGCTGCTGCAAATACCCCTGCTTCGCTTCCAGCTGGGCATGGCGCTCCTGTTGTGCTGACATTTCCGTCTGTAATGCCCGCTGCCGGCCCATTGCGGTGAAGTATAAATACCCCAGCACCAGGGCCCCGATTCCTGTGACAATCAATAATATCAACATGATTAGTTCGTTAAAGGCAATATCGTTTATGACTACGCATTGGATTTGCGTGCAAAAAAAATACGAATTGCAAACTACGCTGCAATTCGTATTATTTAATATGGTTTCCCGTAAGATTATAATCTCTCGTACAGCTTGCGCAGCCGCTCACGGGTCATGATCTCCTTCCAGTCTTTGCCCAGCGCGTTTTCCCACAGCGGGGCCATGCCCAGCGACACATTGATCATGGTATCAAACTGTTCATCGGTCAGTCCTTTGGTAATACCTTGCGGAATATCGATGTTGTGTTTTTTCACCATCTCCTTGAACTTCTTCACGCCATCAGGATAAAACTCTTCCAGCTTGTCAAACACGATACAGTTACCGATACCATGTTTGGTGCCCAGCAGGTAAGCCAGTCCATAACTTACGGCATGGGCCACTCCTACCTGGGAATAAGCAATGCTCATACCGCCGGCATAGGAGGCCATCATCAGTTTTTCGTCGGAATCATCGTCCCAGATGTCTTTCTGCAGGAATATCTCTTCGCACAGCTCCTGTGCTTTCTCACCATAAGATTTACTGAAAGCATTGAGGTAGGTGCCGGTCAGCGATTCTACACAGTGGATAAAACAGTCCATGGCGGTATAAAAACGCTGGTTAACCTCCACAGTCTTTGTCAGTGCAGGGTCCAGCACGATCTGGTCAAACGGGGTGTAGTCAGAGTTCATGCCCAGCTTGCGGGTAGGGCCTGTCAGCACGCAGGTGCGGCTTACTTCTGCACCGGTACCGGAAATAGTAGGAATACCCACTTTATACACCGCCGGGTTCTTCACCAGGTCCCAGCCCTGATAATCAGCAGAGGAGCCGGGATTGGTCATCATCAGCGCTACGGCCTTGGCCATGTCCATCACAGAACCACCGCCAATGCCGATAATACCGGACACCTCGCCGAATTCAGCTTTCAGCTCGTCACGGATTTTATCTACTGTAACGGTTTTGGGTTCGTACGTCACATCAATCACCACAACCTTGTCTTTGCCCTGCAGCGGTATGCGGGACAGAAATGCCTGTTTGTCCTGGAAATACTCATCCACGAAAAAAATCATGGGAGCATCGCCTTTACGACGGGGGGCCAGTATTTCGCCCAGCTGATCAAAACATCCGCTGCCGTAAACTACGTAGTCCACCATTTTGAAATTCCTGAATTTCATATATCCGTTTTAGTTAGATGTTATAAATATTTTGAGGCCTTTTCCAGGTCTTCCGGCGTATCGATCTCCACCCCCATATAGGAAGTAACGACCATCTTCATCGGTATACCGTTTTCGAGGTAACGCAGGCACTCGATCTTCTCCGCCAGCTCCAGCGGCGTAGGCGCCAGCTGTGTAAAATCCAGCAGCGTCTGTTTACGGAACGCGTAAATACCGATATGCTCGTAATAAATGCTTTTGATGTCCTTATTGCGGGGATACGGGATCACGGAACGGGAAAAGAACAGGGCGTTGAACTGTTTGTCTACCGCTACTTTCACATAGTTGGGATCGGCAATCGAAGCTTCATCATGCAGCTCCTGCATTAAAGAGGCTACCTGCACCTTTCTGCCCTCTTCGCCTTCAAAAACCCGGAGCAGTTTCTCCAGTGGTTCTTTTTGGGTAAACGGTTCATCTCCCTGAACATTCACCACGATGTCAACATCCATGTCAACAACGGCCTCGGCTATACGGTCCGTGCCACACTCATGCTCTTTTTTGCTCATTACGGCTTTGCCGCCATGGCCGACAATCTCGTTGTAGATCACATCGCTGTCCGTCACTACCATCACATCATCAAATACTCCGGTATTAACGGTGGATTCGTACGTGCGGAGGATGACGGATTTTCCACCCAGCTGGGCCATCATCTTCCCGGGGAAACGGGTAGCGCCATAACGGGCAGGTATCAAAGCTACTTTCTTCATGTTTATGCTTTACTCACAAAGACACAAAGCAGCAATGTTCTTTGCTGCTTTGCATTTTCATGTGAAATTATAACGCGCTTTTTACGGCTTTCACCAGCTTTTCAGCCCGTTCCTGTACTTCGGCGTCGCTCCAGGCCAGGTTGATAGGGGTGGAAATGTTCCTGCTGATAATAGCATCGGAAGCAGGGAACTGTTTGGTTTTATAAATTTCCATCGCCTGTTTCAGGCCGGGAGCAAATGGTGTCAGTACGTCACCGTTTTTGAAGTGGTCCCACTGACGGATATAATGCCAGTTGTTATCGTAGTAGTAAAAAGCAGGCAGACCCGCAGCTTTCATGGCGGCCGCAGCGTTTCTGGCCTGTTCGGCTTCCGGCAGGAAGAACGACAGGAAAGTGGCGCTGTCGCCGGCTTCATCCGGCAGGCGGCGGAAAGTCACGCCAGGCACGGTGGCCAGCGCATCTTTGAAGATTTTTTTGGTCCTCCGCTGAATGGCCAGGAAGTTGTCCAGTTTGCGGACCTGTGCCAGTCCTACGGCTGCATGCAGCTCGGAGATACGGTAATTGTACCCGATAAACGGATGCAGGTCTGCGCCACGGTCCACACCAAGGTGGTCATGGCCATGGTCGGTATAACCGTCACATTTGATATAAACATCTTTGTTATTGGTGATAATAGCACCGCCTTCTGCGCAGGTAATGGTTTTTACGAAGTCGAAGGAGAAAGTGCCGGCATCGCCAATAGAACCAAGTGCTTTGCCTTTATAGGTAGCGCCGAAAGACTGACAGGCATCTTCCAGCAGCAACAGGTTGTGTTTCTTACAGATGGCCTGCAGGGCGTCCAGATCAGCCATAGCGCCACACATATGTACCGGCATCACTGCTTTGGTACGGGGAGTGATGGCTGCTTCCACCGCTTTGGGGTCCAGTGTCAGGGTGTCATCAACATCTACCAGCACCGGCGTAGCGCCAACGGAGAATACAGATTCAAAGCTGGCAACGAAAGTAAAGGTAGGCATGATGATTTCATCGCCGGCACCCAGTCCGAGGGCGGCCATAGCGGTGGTCAGTGCGGCAGTACCGCTGGAGGCAAGCTGTGTGTACTGTACGTTCAGTTTGTCGCAAATGGCCTGTTCCAGTTCCTTTGCTTTCCAGATCCCTTTACGCGGACCGTCAAATCCATAACGCATCATGATACCTGTTTCCAGTACATCATTTACTTCTTTCCGTTCTTCGGCGCCAAATAGTTCATATCCGGGCATAAGCTGTTGATTTTTAAAATATAATTGAAAGAGATGTCAAAATAGTGCTGCAAAGTTACTATAATCAGTGTTGCGTTACATCGCAAATTCTGTTTATCTTTTGCTAAAAATTCACCATGCGTTTTATACTGTTCCTGATAATGATAGCCAGCTTCTCCGCAATGCCAGCCCAACATGCTGATGCCCAACAGGACGACCGCCGGCAGATAGAAGGCCTCATGGCCGCCCAGACCAGCGCCTGGAACCGCGGCGATATTGATGCGTTCATGCAAACCTACTGGCATTCAGACTCCTTGCTGTTTATTGGTAAAAACGGCGTCACTTACGGCTGGCAGGCTACGCTTGACCGCTACAAAAAGAGCTATCCCGACACGGCGGCCATGGGCAAACTGGATTTTAAACTGCTGGAATTCAAGCCACTGGCCCGCGATGTGTATTTTGTAGTGGGCAAATGGCATCTTCAGCGCAGCATTGGCGACCTCCAGGGACACTTCACCCTCACTCTCCGACGTATCAACGGCGCCTGGAAGATCATTGCCGACCATAGCAGCTAAAACAAAAAAACCATCCTAAGAGTAGGATGGCCGCTATACACCACAACATTAAAGAAGAAACTAAAAAGTAAGCTGTTATCTTCTTTTAATAAAAAACGTCTGGGTTTTCTCCGGATATGGTAATTATTTATTTATCCTTATTGGACTTTTTGCTGTTTTTTTCGTCGTCACGTACGGCCTTGTTTTCTTCTTCCGGCGACCCTGACAAGTCCCCGTGAAGAGGATTGCGCGTAACGGTCCCCTTGTCTGTGGTCAGCACTTCCGCCGGCCTTTTTTTGTTTTGCGAAAAACCTGTCGACTTCTCTTTGCTGAGATTCCTTTTCTTCATAACACCGGTTTTAAACAAATGGAGCGAAAATGAACTTCGATATAAGTCCGACAAACACTATTCCAAGCGCAAAACCGCGGTTTTAGCGCGTTTAGCGGGCTGGAGACGGGGCAAACACTCCCCATCTGCCGGCCTCCAGTGTGCAATGTTCCCTACAGCACTGAGTAGCAAAAGGTTGCGTCCATTAACATTCAGTTTGCAAAAACGCTGGCGTTTTTTCGGATCTATCCCCTATTTTCGTGACCGCAGAAAACGTTTTGTACTGCCTCTGCATTCCTAACCCATAACCTTTGGACTACCGACGAGTAGTTTTAATCCTATCCCTGAAAGCTCCTATAGTTTTAATCCTTGTCCTGTTTAGAACCTGTATCTATTCATTTTTTAATTTTTTAATTTTTAACTGGTTATGACAGGGAAATTTATTTGTGCGATTTTAGGTGTATGTGTAGCAGCGGCAGTATTTACAGCCTGTTCCAAAGATTCTGGTTTACTTAATCCAAGTCGGCAGGATTCGGTGACGACCACACCAGGAAAACCTACAACAGACACGTCCAAACCTGGTTCAGGTACCAAGCCGGGTACCGACACCACCAAACCGGGAACAGGTACCACTCCGGGAACGACCAATCCCGGCACTACCAATCCGGGAACAACCACTCCTCCAGGTACCGGCGTAGCCGGCAACACAATTGACCGCGCCACCCTGCTTAGCCTGGTGAACGATGTACGCAGCAAAGGCTGTAACTGTGGCGGCGACCAGATGCCACCGGTAGGCCCTGTCACCTGGAACGACCTGCTGGAGAAAGCAGCGTACAATTTCAGTGTGGACATGCAAACCAACAACTTCTTCAGCCACACCTCTCCCAGCGGCTCCACGCCAGGCTCCCGCCTCGATGCTGTGGGCTACAACTGGAACACTTACGGTGAAAACATTGCGCAGGGCTACATGACAGAACAAAGTGTTATCCAGGGTTGGATCAACAGTCCGGGGCACTGTAAAAACATCATGAACGGTAATTTCAAGGAAATGGGCGTCGGCAAGGCCGGCAACTACTGGACCATGGACCTGGGCAGAAGAAGCGGCAACTAATCAGGGTTATCCATTTTTTTGCGCCAGAAACGCCATACCATATAAAGGTAGGCTCCCAGGGACAATACAAACCAGGAGTAAAAGAATATCATCCGGCCGGGGGTTGACTCCTCCGGCACGGCAAATCCCAGGTACAGTCCCAGGAACACATTGAAAACCATCCAGAAAAAACCGACGAAAATAGTACGCATGATCTTGATAAGAAACCAGAAAAGGTCTCTGTCCAGTTTGTCTATCTTTTTCGGTTCTCTTTCGGGGTTTTCTTTTTCTTCTGCCATATGATTAGTTTCAATGCGCCGGTAGGCACAGTTTAGCGAGATCGGCGCTGTCGCCTCTGAATACGTTAAAGTCCACCGTCGTCCTGATGCCGTTCACCCTTCCGATATCACTATGTTGCCAGAAAAGCCACGCCCTTTTGGACGCCGGCCGCTCTTTCTGGTAATAATGCGCTATCCATAGGGGGTAATCATCAAACTCACTGCCAAGATACGTTTCATAGAAATGGATATTGGTGTAGATGATCGGCTTTACTTTATAGGCTTTTTCCATCTCTTCCAGCCATATTTTGGCCGTGCTGCGGATCACCGCGGCCGGCTGATTATTGCTGGTTTCGATATCCAGCACCGGTGGCAGATCGCCCGGCTGCAGGTCCACCACATTGCGGAAATTAATGGCCTGCTTCAACGGGTCCCGCGTACTGTAAAAAAAGTGGTAGGCCCCCCGCACCAGCCCGGCTTTGCCTGCACGCTCCCAGTTCTGCCTGAAAGCGGCATCCTGGCGGGTAATGCCCTCCGTCGCTTTAATAAAGGCAAAGGATATACGAATTTTATCGACCTGCATCTGTTTGACAGCATGCCAGTTAATATCTTTCTGGAATTTGGAGACATCAATACCATGGATTTTATAATTGACCGGTATATCGATCCCAAACTCATCATACCGCACAAAGGAAATGCGCTCCTGGCGGAAATACCACCATTTCCCGGCAACAAGCGCCAGCAGGATGGTTAATACGGTCAGTAAAATGATGCGTGTCCGGTTACGTTTCACGTTGTTTTAGTTAGTTGCAGGGATTCGGGTAATACTGCTGTTTAATGCCGGCAGCCGTTTTTTTACGGCAAGTATAGGCTATAATTTGTTTAAAGACGCTACTTTTACATAGGTCAAGTGAATTTTATATGCCCGATTTTAACCTGAATGATACCCTGAACCTCGCTTCCAAATTCACTTTCCGCCGCGCCTTAAACGCCGGGAAAGTGCTGGGGAGCTACTTTATCAGCAAGTGGACCAATAAAGCGGTGCAATGGGGCTATCCCATTTCTATGTCTTTTGAGCCCACCACTTCCTGTAACCTCCGCTGCCCGGAATGTCCGAGCGGCCTGCGGGCTTTTACCCGCCCCACTGGTATGCTGGAGCAGGATTTCTTCCGGAAAACCATCGACGAAATCTCGAAAGAGCTGTTATACCTTATCTTCTATTTCCAGGGAGAACCTTACCTCAATCCGGGATTCCTGGATATGGTCAGATATGCGGCTGACAAAGGTATCTATACCGCTACCTCCACCAACGCGCACTACCTGACAGACGCCAACGCCAAAAAAACAGTAGAGAGTGGGCTGGACCGCCTTATCATCTCCATAGACGGCACTACCCAGGACGTATATACGCAGTACCGGGTAGGCGGTAAACTGGACAAAGTGATTGAAGGCGCCAAAAACATCGTGAAATGGAAAAAAGAACTGAAATCCACTAAACCTTTTGTTTTCTTCCAGTTCCTCGTGGTAAAGCCCAATGAGCATCAGATCGAAGACATCAAAAGGCTGGCGAAAGAAATCGGGGTAGATCAGGTACGGTTCAAGACCGCTCAGGTATATGACTACGAAGAAGGCAACCGCCTCATTCCCACTATAGATAAATATTCCCGTTACCGCCGCAACGAAGACGGTACCTATGCCATCAAAAATAAACTGGGCAACCATTGCTGGCGCCTTTGGCACTCGCCGGTTGTTACCTGGGACGGCCTGGTAGTGCCCTGCTGCTTCGACAAGGACGCACAACACCGGCTGGGCAACCTGAAAAAAGAATCATTTAAGGCGTTGTGGCACAATAAAGAGTATATACGTTTCCGTAGCCAGATCCTGGAAACCCGGAAAAACATAGATATATGCGCCAATTGCAGTGAAGGAACGAAAGTATGGGGATAACTATTCCTCTTCTTTGTTGGCCTGTGCTGCTTTTTTCTTCTTACGGCGGTTGGTCACTTTATTAAAGATATTGATGCCCAGCTGAACACCAATAAATTCCAGTGCCGTCATCAGGGCGCCGGTGGCAAAGTTTTTAAACTTCCCGCTGCCCCAGGCCATTTTGGCCACGTTGGCTGCAATGTTCAGCACTCCGCTATGTCTGGCACTACCGGGGATAACGGCGTTGAGCGCCATCTTTTTGTAGTTGTCTCTGAAGAAGTCAACCCGCTTTCCCAGATCATTTTCCAGTTGCCGGGAACGCATCTTCAAACGGGCTATTTCCAGGTCAAGGGTCTCCTGATTGGTTACTTTTACCTTACGCATGTGTAAACATTTTTCATGTTATCCTTTTGAAGTGTTTTCTGTAGCCTCTTCATTGGGCACATGTCCATATGCATCCTGTTCGTGTCCGGGCTGGTTATGAATATGACCGGATTGCTCATCTCTTTCAGCAATCTCTTCTACCAGTTCAGTCAGCAGCAACCTGGTAAGCGGCCGCTGGATCAACTGCCGGCGGAACAACAAGATCACCACAAACAATAATACAAACAAGCCTGCAGCACACGAAAAACCAATCGTGAAACTGCCGGTCATTTCACCAATCCAGAACCCTACTACCATTCCGAGAAAAACGATCACGAAAAAGAACAGCAGGAAAGCCATCGTCAGGGAAAAAAACAATCCCAACGCTTTCGACAGCTTTCCTGCTGCCTGGAGCTTTAGCAGGTCCAGCCGGGTTTCCAGATATTCTCTGGCCACCTTGCCTGTTTGGTTAAAATAGTTGCCGAAATTTTCTTCCATGCAATGTTTTTTAAACAGCTTAGGGGTTATGCCAACTCATTTTCCAACTCATCCTGGAACTGGTCCTTTCTTTTTCTCCACTTGTCTTTCAGCTTGTCTGTCTGGTCTTTCAGTTTTTCCACCAGTTCATCTTTTTTGTCAGAATTGAGGAAATACCCTACTGCTACACCTACGGCCGCACCAACAATAAAAGAAACAACAGCTTTGGAACTTGTACTCATAAAATAGGTTTTTAAGATGAGAGAATAAAGTTTTCATTTTTTGGTATCTAAAGGTTCACAAACACCATTCCATAAATGAATAATGTATAAAACTTTCCACTAAAATTCCGCATTAAGAACAAGCTTTGCGGTTTTTTGTTTAGCTATCATGGCCAAAAGCACTGGTTCGTTTTTTGCCTGTACCGTTAAATTATCCGATATTATTGTACTATGAGCTACCTGGACAACGACCGCCTCAAACAAATTGGGTTTCTTTTACTGATCCTTTTCCTGGCTATCCTGCTGTTTAAAGAAACATATATTTACTTCCCGGGCTTCCTGGGGGCCGTAACCCTGTATGTTGCCTCCCGTAAATGGATGTTCCGGCTCGTGGAGGTCCGGAAATGGAAGAAAAACCTGGCCGCCGCCACACTGATGACGGCCTCCTTCCTGATCATACTGCTGCCCATCGGCGCACTGGTGAACCTTCTCTCCTCCCGCGTAGCGTATGCGGCCACCCATTCAGGAGAGCTGATTAACAAGGCCCGGGAGTTCAATGAAAAATTACATCAGGAAATCGGGGTGAACCTGCTTTCCACCCAGCAACTGCAAAAGATCCAGGATGGGATAACCGCCTTCCTGCCCGGCTTTCTCGGTGCTACGTTCAATACGTTGACGGCTATCGCCATCATGTACTTTATCCTGTATTTTATGCTGGTCAACGGCAGAAAGATGGAGGAGACCCTGTATGAATATATTCCCCTCCGGGATGAGAATGTGGACCGATTGGGGAAAGAGTTTAATACCCTGGTATTTGCGAATGCGCTGGGAATTCCGCTGATTGCGGTGATACAGGGCATTGTATCATTGATAGGGTATCTTGTTTTTGGCGTTCCGCAGCCGATGTTCTGGTTTGTGGTCACTTGTTTTACGGCTATGCTGCCTGTTATTGGCGCGGCGGCGGTGTATGTGCCGATGGGCGTGTATCTGTTGGCCGTAGGCAATACCTGGCAGGGAATTGCGGTGCTGGTATATGGTTTCGGCGTGGTCGGGATTGTAGATAATCTTGCCCGTTTCATGCTGGCTAAAAAAATAGCAGATGTTCATCCCCTGATCACCATCTTTGGTGTGATCATCGGTGTTAATCTCTTTGGTTTTATTGGCTTGATATTCGGTCCCCTGCTGATCTCCATGTTTATCCTCCTGCTGGAGATCTATTCCAACGAATTCCTGGTGAAAAGAAGGGACCGCCGGCAACCGCGCCCGCAGGAGGCACCGGCTTCGCCTAACCGCCCCGCAGCTGATTAACGGAAATAGTTATTCTCCTGGATATAATTGATCACGCTGTCCGGCACCATGTACCGTACAGACTTGCCCTCTTTGATCCACTGCCGGATATCGGTAGCGGAAATGTCCAGCATGGGCGCATCGAGTATTTCCACCCGGGCGCCATAGGTATCGGTGATATCATGGCCCGGACGGCGGTATACATAAATCGGATAGTGCTGTACAATGTGCATATAGTTTTTCCACCGCGGCAGGTTCTGAAAACTGTCGCTTCCCATGATGATCGCAAATTCCTGTGTGGGGAATTTCTCCCCCATATAGGCCAGCGTGTCTACCGTAAAGGAAGGCCGTGGCAGTGAAAATTCAATATTGCTGGCGCGCAGGCGCGGTTCATCTTTGATCGCCAGTTCCACCAGGTGAAAGCGGTCATGTTCATTCAGCAAGGTAGAAGAGGTCTTCAGTGGGTTCTGCGGGGAAACCACAAACCATACTTTGTCCAGGTCAGTATTGTATGCTACATAATTGGCAATGATCAAATGCCCTGTGTGTATAGGATTAAAAGACCCGAAATACAAACCTATTCTCATGTTTCATCGTATAATTTGCCAATGGCCACTAATAATACGTGTAAAAATAGGTATTTCCTGTGATAGCCATTGTGGAAACATAGAAACAACGCTTATTCCAGCGGCTTGAATTGCTCAAACACCTGACCACATGATTTGCAGTAATGAATAGCGCGGCATAACGTGGACCCGAAAGGTGAACGGAGATAGGTATGCTCACTGCCACAGTGCGGGCAAGGCGTGTTCAACATGATCTCCGGCCGTACGTCCCCTTCCAGTACCGGCGGTGGGGCGATGCCGAAATTCTTCAGTTTCTCTTTGGCGGCGGCCGTCATCCGGTTGCTCTCCCAATGCACCTGTTTGTCTATTTCAACGGTAACGGCTACACCGAGTGCCTTTTCCACCACTGTCCTGATGTTGTCTTTGATATAGCTGACAGCCGGGCATGCGGCAAACGTAGGGATCATACGGACCAGCACCGGCTGTCCTTCCGTGATCTCCACACCGGTGATCATACCAAGGTCTATCACGCTGAGCACTGGTATTTCAGGGTCCATCACCTGCTCCAGTGCATGGTATACATCTTCCTGTGTAATCGTTGCTGACATCATACTACCAGCTGGCCTCCGTGTCCAGGTTAAATACTTCCCCCATCTCTTTCAGCAACGGGGCCAGGTAGGTGGTATGGAATCCCTGCCTGCCACCGTATACCGGCGTGATGGTATTCATGTCGGGGAGATTGAGGGATGCTTTCACCAGTACAGGATAGATACGGTCCAGCCAACGATGGTACAATTCCTTTTCACCGGGATATACCTTTTCAGCTATCAGTGTTTCCTCATGGGCCACCGAAGGCTCAAAAATGCCTGCCGCCAGCGCAATGGTATCGTTCAATGCTGTCTGCATCCGGGCATATCCTTCTTCACTGGCCTTGCTGAGCTGCATGATAAATGCGTTGGCATGCAACGTATGGTATTTCAATTCCCCTTTTATTTTTTTACTGAGCAGCCGAAATGGCTCAAAGCTGCTGTCCTGAAGGCTTTCATATCGTACCGTTTCTGCATGGTCAAACAGGAAATGCCGCATCAGGCTGAAGTCATACCCTCCATTGGGCATCTCCACGAGATGGGAGCATTTGAAGGCGTTTTCCGGCCGCATGAAAGCAAAGCGGTCAGGGTCTTCACCCCCGAGGTTTTCATGCAGGATGCGGTATAATGCCCAGGCATGACCGATCTTGTCCTGTGCCATGGAGGAAAAGGCAATGTCTTCTTCCATCACGGGGCCGAGGCCAGTCCATTCGGAATTGCGGTGGCCCTGAATCAGTTCATCATCGGCCATCTTTATGATTAGGTCTGTTAATGCTGCGTTGCTGATCATTTGGATTGTTTGAATTTGTTGATCTTCTCCATTACTTTGAAACCACTGGCATCGCGGTAGTTCTTTTCCAGGTTGTTGGCGAACATATCTTCATCTTCCACGTCAAAAGCCAGAATGTCAGCACTTCTGACTACCCACAGGTTCACACATTTTTTACGGCGGGCAAATTGTTCTTTGGCAAATACCAGCGCCAGTTGTGGGTCCGGTGCATGTACACAGCCCACGTGCTCGTGATGGGCGCCCCGCTTCTCCTGATGGAATACTTCGTAAACATTCCAGTTCTCTCCTTCCTCCACTTTGATGACCGCGTTGGCGTCACCCAGTTTCAGCCTGTTGACACGCGGATCTAAAGAATCGTTAGACATGAATTTGTTGATTGCTTTTATTAAACGAAAATCTGCCTGCCGACCACTCATCGCAGGCTATAACGTACAGGTATATACGATTTATGCAACCGGCAGTGAGCGCTGTTCTGTCGGGTTCATTAAAGCCTTGCGTACCCAGCGTCCTTCTTCTTCCGCCCATTTCCTAACCTGCAGCCGCTCAGCGTTGCAGGGACCGCCACCATTGATCACCCGGAAGAACTCGTTCCAGTCGGGGTCGGTATATTCCCAGCGGCCGGTGTCTGCATTCTTGCGAAGCGCCGGGTCGGGAAGCGTCAGTCCCAGTTCCCATATCTTCGGCACGTAACTGTCCAGGAATTGATTACGCATTTCGTCATTGCTCGCCATCTTCACCTTCCATTGCATCAGCTTTTCGCTGTGCTGGGAAGACTTGTCGGGAGGGCCGAAGAAATGCATGATCGGTTGCCACCAGCGGTTCAGCGCGTCCTGCAGCATGGCTTTCTGTTCCGGTGTGCCGGTAGCCAGCTCAATAAAAGCGTCATGGCCCTGCTTCAGATGGAAGCTCTCTTCATAACAGATACGCTCCAGCGCCCGGCAATAAGGGCCATATGAGCCTTTGGCATTGGCTACCTGGTTGACAATAGCGGCCGCATCGATCAGAAAACCGATCACGGTAACATCCGCCCATGTTTTGGCAGGATAATTAAATACGTTGGAATATTTGGATTTACCACTGAGCAGGTCGTTGATCATGGCTTCCCTCGACTTCCCAAGCGTCTCTGCTGCGTTGTACAACAGTTGGCCATGACCGATCTCATCCTGTACCTTGGCGATCAACGCCAGTTTACGCTTGAATCCGGGAGCACGGGTGATCCACGTTCCTTCCGGCAAGGCCCCGATTATCTCTGAGTGCGCATGCTGTTCTATCAAACGGATGAGTTGTCTGCGATATTCCGCCGGCATCCAGTCGCCCGGCTCAATTTTTTCCCCTCTGGCTATTCTTTCTTCAAAAGCCACCAGCTTTTCAGGATCATCATGCAGTTGTTCTTCCCGCAGCTGTTTTCCGTTTGGTTCGTCGAAAATATATCCGCCGCCGTACATAGTGCGATTGTTTTGGTTGGAAGTAAATTACGGAAAAAAGCCCGTTTCCGGCGGAAAATGATTGTTAAAACACCTGGTCCAAATGTTATAGAATTTACAAATTTTGAAGCCGGTTAACAGGCAGTCTGGCATTTTCCTAATTTTAATCCTGTTGTCCACAGGTATGCCACCCTTATTACATATATTTTGTATGCTTTTTTTGCCCTTCGGGCAGATGAAAACGCACATGCCTCCTGCTTCTCCTCCTAAAATCACCACTACCCTGCTGGTATTCGAAGACAGGGAAGATCCGGACAACGTTCACTCAGACACCCTCTTTTATTCGTCCGCCCGTAAACTGCGCTGGGATGACTTCAGGGGCAAGCCCTCTCCCGCCGGGCCCAGTGCTGCAGTGTCCTATACCAGCTTTTCCTACGAGGGCGCCAGTGCTGTAACACACGACACATTGAGAATCAAGCTCATCATGCAGGTGTTCTTCATCAAAAGCGCATCCTGGGCAAGGGACGACGCCCGTGACAGCTACGCCCTGATGCATGAACAGCTGCATTTCGATATCACCCGGCTGGTAGTGGAACGGTTTAAACAAAAACTTCGGCAAACAGCATTGAACCGGGACGACTATGACAGTGTTATACAATATCAGTATCTCCAATCCTTTCAGGAAATGAACCGCATGCAGTACGCCTTCGACCGCGACACCCATCACGGTACCAATATGGCTGCGCAGTTACGTTGGCGGGATAAAATTAATCTGGGCCTGAAAAACAAAGGGGTCATGCCGGAAGAACTTGGATACGATCTCTTTGGTAACTTTGGTCCACAATAGTATACAACTCTTGTTCGTTTAATCATTCGGGTTATCCTAAAATTGCTGCTATGCAACCAAATCGACGCTGCTGGCTGACCGCCGGCTTCCTATTTATCGCCCTGCTTTCCGCCTGTAAAAAGAAGGACCAGGCCGGCCCGCAAAGGCCACAAGCCAATATCAACGATAGTATCTTCTCCGTATTTAAAGACATTTACCTATGGACAGACGTTATCCCCGATTCAGCGACCTTTAAACCGGAAAGTTATGCCTCCGTCCAGAGCATGTTCAGCTCGCTGATCACCATGAAAAAGAACAATACAAATGGCCAGCCGCTCGACAGGTACAGCTTCATCGATGATGGCACCACCTCCCGCGCCCTGCAGGGCGACATTTTAGGGGACATGGGTTTTGAAGTTGGCTATCAGACAGATAATACCCTCTACGTAATATATGTGTACCCCGGCTCACCGGCAGACAAAGCCGGCGTCCAGCGCGGGTGGCAGCTCCTCAGTGTGAATGGGAACAGCAGCTTTCAGGTAGGTCCGGCGACAAACAACATGCTGAACGCCGCCTTCGCCAGCAAAAGCGCCACCTGGGTGTTCCGCAAACCGGATAATAACACCCAGACAAGCACTCTCGCACCAGCTGCGTATAAACTCAATCCCATTCTTTACGCCAATACCTACAACTTTAACGGCACCAAAGTGGGTTATTTTGTTTTCAACAACTTCGTAGCCCTGAATGATGTGAAGCCCACCTTCGACTCGCTGTTCAACGCCTGGGCCCAGGCCGGTGTTACCCGCGTGGTGGCCGATTTGCGCTACAATGGCGGCGGCCTCCTCGAAACAGCGGAATACCTGGCCAACAACCTCGCGCCGGCCAGCGCCAACAATAACGTGATGTATACACAATCATTCAACAACAACGTAAACACCAACAACTACAGTTATATCTTCCGGAACATGAAAGCGGTGCCGTATAGTCCCAATACATACTGGACCGAGATTTTCCGGCAGGAATCCACCACCTACAGAAGCACCAGTTTCCAGAAACAAGGTTCCCTGGCCCTCACCAACCTCAGCTTCCTTGTTACCAATGGTACCGTATCCGCCAGCGAACTGCTGTACAATGTGTTGAAACCGTCCATGAACCCTCATTTGATCGGCGGCACCACCTACGGTAAACCGGTAGGCTTCATCAATATTACCTTTGGACAGTATGATATGTATGCTGTTAGTTTCCAGACCTTCAACTCAGCTGGCGAAGGCAGCTACTTCAGCGGTATTGCTCCTACCATCAATGTAACTGACGACTATACGACCAACTGGGGTAATCTCAACGATCCGTTGTTGCGTACCGCCCTTACTGACATGGGCATTCCGGCGTCGCAGCTGGGCAGAATGGCCGCCACCGAGCTTAATACAAACCGGATTGGCGTTCTGCGCCCGAACAACCGCTTCCAGGGCATGATACAGACTTTGAGAAACTAATCACCTGATATACATGGAAAGGCCTGAGCAGATACTGCTCAGGCCTTTCCATGTATATCAGTATGTTCGTTAATTCAATTCAGTATCTATCTGCTTTGTCATCTCCAGGATCGTCCTCACTGCCTGATAATAAAAGCGATGGTTAATATGGTCATATTCATCCGTTAACTGGTGGTAGTCAGGATGGTCTTCCACTCCGAAATACAGGAAAGGTATTTTCTGTGCATGAAAAGGTCCCTGATCACTCTGGTTGGTCCAGTTCTCGCTACCGCTGCCGGAAACATCATGCCCTGCCAGCAGTTTAATACTGCTTTGGGCAGCGGCTGCATCGATGAATTTTTTCAGTTGTGGATAAGGCGTGGAGCCTGCCACATACAGTTCATTCTTATCATTATGCGAAACCATGTCCATATTGATATTGAGCCGTATGGTACTGAGTGGTACCGGCGGCTGTTGGACAAACGCCCGGGAACCCTGCAGTCCTTCTTCTTCCCCGTCAAAAGCAACAAATAACAAGGTGTATTTAGGTGGGTTCTTTTTAAAATATGCTGCCAGCGCCAGGATGGTGCCTACGCCCGACGCATTATCATCTGCACCGTTGTAAATGCTGTCCTGAGCAGCATTGGGCTTCCCGATGCCAAGGTGGTCGTAGTGTGCGGAAATAACTATTACATCGCTGCTCTTGCCCGGTATATAGCCGAAGAGATTAGTGCCCATGACCTTTTTATTTCCCTCCTGAAAATAAAAGGGGTACTCGTAAGTGTCGTGATAAGGAGTGATACCAATCTGTTTAAACCGGTCGATAATATAAAACTGGGCCAGGCGGCTGCCGCGGGTCCCGGTTTTTCGGCCTTCAAACTTATCGGCGGAAAGGGTACGCACGTCTTTCAGCAGCTGGGCAGAATCAACAGAAGACTGCGCCAACAGTGGCCCTGCAAAAAGCAGCAATAAGCTGTAACAAAGCATTTTCATAGTAATGCAATTTCGTGAGCATTACTGCAATGTACAAGATATTATTTGAAGATATTAAAGATGATCAGACTGCAGATATAGGCCAGTGATGTCATATAAACCAGCTGTATAAAAGGTATTTTCCACGACTTCGTTTCTCTTTTCACAATGGCCATGGTGCTCATGCACTGCATGGCAAATGCATAAAACAGCATGAGCGAAAGTCCTGCCGCCAGCGTGTATACCGGCCGGCCATCCGGCCATTTGGCAGAAGCCATTTTTTCGCGGAGGGTGGCATTGTTATCGTCCGGATTTTCACCAACGCTGTAAAGGGTGGCCATGGTGCCTACAAATACTTCACGGGCAGCAAAAGACGTGATCAGCGCGATCCCTATTTTCCAGTCGAAGCCCAGCGGGCGGATAGCCGGTTCGATGGAATGACCGAGGATGCCAGCGTAGGAGTGCGACAGTTTTTCAGAACGGAATTCGCGGTCCAGCGCTTCCGCTTCCGGAGAGCCTTCCGGCGCGGCGGCGATCAGTTTCTCATATTTCGCATGCAGCGGCTCCATTCTGCTGGCGGGCCCGTAAGAGGCCAGGAACCAGAGGATCACGGAAATCACCACGATCACTTTACCGGCATCAGTAACAAAGATTTTTGCTTTTTCCACCATGGTGGTGCCTACATTTTTCCAGCGTGGTGCGCGGTATACCGGCAACTCCATAATGAAGTAGCTCTTTTCCTTGATACGCACAAACAGCTTCATAACGGCCGCTATCAGGATAGCCATGAAGAAACCAAGCAGGTAAAGGCCCATCATCACCAGACCTTGCAGGCCCAGGAAGCCTAGCACCCTTCTGTCGGGGATGACCAGGGCGATCATCATAGTATAGATCGGCAACCGCGCAGAGCAACTCATGAGCGGTGTGACCAGTATAGTGATGAGGCGTTCTTTTTTGTTTTCGATGGTCCGGGTGGCCATGATAGCGGGTACAGCACAGGCCACGCCGCTGATCAGCGGCATCACGGACTTCCCGTTGAGCCCTACCTGCCGCATCAGGCGGTCGGTGAGGAAACTTATACGCGCCATATAGCCGGTATCTTCCAGTACGGTGATGAGCCCGAACAGGATCATGATCTGAGGGATGAACACTGCAAATCCGCTGATACCGGCCAGAATGCCGTTTACAAATACATCTGTGATCTTGTTATCAGGCAAAACAGATGTCAGCCAGCCGCTTAATTTACCAAAACCGGCTTCAATGGCGTCCATTGGGTAGGAAGCCAGCCAGAAGATGCTCTGGAACAGCAGGAACATCACCACCAGCAGGATAACATAGCCCCAGAAGCGGTGTAGCAGCAGATCGTCTATTTTTTCTGAGCGCAGTTGTTTCTGCAGCGGGTCTGCTTCCACGACGGAAGCTTTCATGATATGTTTGATGCGGTTGTACCGCTGCATGATTTCTTCCGCCTGTACTTTGGTTTTATTGAATTGGTTTCGCTGCAGTGATTCCCGGATAGCTTTTTTCTGTCCGGCGTCGAGGAATGTCAGTTCTTCTGTGTTCACGGCAACGTGCAGGGCGCCGTAGTCGCTACAGGCAGGTACTACTTTTTTTACATCATCGATCACCGCTTCGGCCAATGCGGCATTGCCGATAAAATCACGGGGGGCCGCGCTATAATTGCCGCGGGCTGCCAGCTCGATGATTTTTTTGAGTTCGGTCACCCCTTTGTTTTTGCGGGGATTGATGGCCACTACCGGCACCCCCAGTTCCCTTTCCAGCCCGTCGATATCTATTTCCACGCCTTTCTTGCGGGCAATGTCCATCATGGTGAGGGCAATGATCACCGGAAATTTGAGGTCAATGATCTGGGAACAGAAGAGGAGGTTACGTTTCAGATTGGAGGCATCGGCAACAATGATCACCAGGTCGGGCGTGTCTTCATTCGCCGGGTTGATCAGTACATCGTAGGTCACATATTCATCCGCACTTTTAGGGTACAGGCTATACGTCCCCGGAAGGTCGATAACGTTGGCTGAAAGTCCCGAAACAATGTTGGCCGTTCCGGTTTTCTTGTCTACCGTCACCCCGGGAAAGTTGCTGACTTTCTGATTTAACCCGGTGAGTGCGTTAAAAAGGGAGCTTTTTCCACTATTAGGATTTCCTACCAGCGCGATGTTTATTGGTGCCTGCATTCCTTATCTTATCCTCTTTTTTTAATGTTAGAGCCGAATACACAAAGTTAAACATTAATCTTCCTGGGTAATGATCGGATCGGGAAAAAAGAAAGCGGGGCAGACCAGAAAGGCCTGCCCCGCTCCCATTAGAATGGCAGAAAATATGTAACTATCTGTGTGTAGTGTCGTTACCTTTATAGTGGTAAGTGTTCTCTACGGAGTCCCGTTCGATTTTCGGGGTAGTGTTTTCTTCAGTGACACCATCCGGGGTCATTTTCAGACGGGTATGGTTCCGTCCATGATCATCATCAGCATCCACTCCGATAAACCACTCGTCGTCGTCATTATAGCGGCGGCCGTATTTATCGAAAGAGAAATGGCGGTAGATTTCGTCATCGATCTCCAGGTTTTTGCCTACCGGCACTTTCACCACCATCAGCAGGCGCTGGCCACGGAAGGTAGAATGAGGCGGCAGGGAGAAGCCCTGCGGGATGAACAGCACGGAGTCCTGCTGCCGTACGCTGAAATGGATATCGCTTGCCAGTTGGTTGGCCTGTGCCAGGGTACGGCCCTGTGAGTAGCGGTACAGTTCCACGCCAAAGCTGTCAGTAGTGCTTTTTTCCACTCTCAGTTTCACGAGGTTGATCATGGTAGTATCGTCGGCCACGATCAGGTTATCATCAAACCAGCTGAAGTCGTCGCCGTTGAAGATACCCGGCGCTACGCGTAGTGCCAGTTTATTATGGGACGGCTGTTGAACGGCCACCACTTCTGCAGGGAGGTTACTGCGCCGTCTGAAATCTTTTGCCAGGGAAGCGCCTACGATTCCGGCGAACACAAGGCCCAGCAGCCAGAGGAACACCAGAGTGTAACCGGCATAGCGGCTGCCTTGTTTCACACCTGTCAGCTTACGGACGATGAAGATCAGCAAGGCTACCACGGGTATGCCCAGGAGCAGCACGATGGCTGGCCAGAAGAGATAGCTCTGTGCGGAATGGGCGGTGAGCAAAAGATTTTTCAGGGGGAACAGGGCCGCAGAAGAAATCGCGATCGCTATACCAGTGACGATCAGGCAGATCAGTATGACTACCGCAAGGAAGTAAAAGAATCCTTTGGTCACGAAAACCAATACTTTTCCCAACCCTTGTGCAAGGTTTACAAAAAAGCGTTCCAGATCATTACCTACCTGCTTTCCGCGGCCCTGCGAAAAATTTTGGAAATCTTTTCCAACATTTTTCATCTGGTCTTTCATGCTGCTTAATTCTTCCTGGATGGTAGCCCTGATATTGTTCAGGTCTACCTTCTCGCCGCGCATTTCCAGTTTTTCCGCTGCAGTGTCAGCAGAAGGCGTTGCCACCCACAGGATAAAATATACCAGTACACCGGTACCGAAGCCACCAATGGCCAGCAGTACGAAGATGATACGGAAGATCACCGGATCTACATTGAAATAAGCGCCCAGGCCGCCGCATACACCACTCAGTACCTTGTTTTCCGGATCGCGGTAGAGCCGCTTGCGGGGACGGGGCACAAACTGGTCCGCGTTGCTGTCCTGTGACTGCGCACCGCTGCCGGGAACATCATCAAACTGTTCCGGTGTGCCCATGGACACTTTTACAGCAGCCACGTCTTCATCGGTGATACAGTGAGCGCCTTTTTTCAGTTTATCCTGGAACAACTCGGCAATGCGGCTTTCGATGTCGGCCACAATTTCATCGCCTCCTTCTTCTTTAGAGAAGTAGCTCTTCAGGCTGTCCAGATACTGGCGCAATGCTTCGTAGGCAGTATCCTCAATGGGAATCAGCCGACTCGACAGGTTTATGTTGATAATCTTTTTCATTTTGTTGGTTCTTTTAGATTTTAGGTTTAGGTATATTCACTACAGCGGTGCGCTGTTTTGTTGTGTTAACTGATGGACTGCATTGGCCAGTTCGTTCCAGGTGCTTTCCAGTTCCCGGTAAAAGGTTTCCCCTTTGTCAGTCATGGAAAAATATTTTCGTGGGGGGCCGGAGCTGCTTTCTACCCATCTGTAGGTGAGCAATTCTGCATTTTTCAGCCGTGTCAGTAAGGGATATAAGGTACCCTCCAGGATGTCCAGCTTTGCCTCTTTCATCTTTTCAATGATGTCTGACGGGTAAGCTTCTCCTTGCTTGATGACGGACAGAATGCAAAACTCCAGCACTCCCTTCCGCATCTGTGACTGTGTGTTATCAATGTTCATGGCAAGTGAGCTTTAAATTGTATAACGTAATGGTGGTTTTTGATTTGTAACAGTTGAGGACCTGTACACCTTCCTTCAACTTTACGATACAAAAATAGGAATTATTTACTACTATGCAATACACAATACCATAGAAAGCAAAATAACTTGCTTAGGATATTACTGCCAATGAGGTCAAAATCCGCTACCGTAGGCCATCTCGGGAGAAAATGATAAAAACACGTTTAAAAAACAATGTGACAAGCGGTAATTATAAAGGATAAACGGGTTTTGGTGATTTTTGTGGTTAAAACCCTCCGCCAATCATCACTAAATTGCTTTAACATTTTTTTAATTACCGTACCTTAGTATATATGGTTTTGCTCATTTACTTTTGTATCAGCAGTTAATACACATGAAGAAAATTATCGGCATATTCCTTTTGGGACTTATGATCTCCCAATTGCTTCCCATCAAGGAGGTAGGAAAACTGCTGTTTAATAACCAGATTGTGGAAGAACATCCTGTTGATGCAGGAAATGATCATGTAAAAATTGCGAAGGAATTAAAATTCTGTAAGCAATTTGATACCCTGCAGTTTAATCCGATTTTACTCATTGGCGTTTTGCATCCTCTTTTAATGGAGGATATCCCCAGCAATCCTGCCCAGGAAATCCACGCTCCCCCTCCCAACATCTTCAGAGCGTAATTCAAGCCGGCTACTGTCATTACAGTCAGCGCGGATTTTCCATTTATTTATTGCAAGCATTTATTATCTCAGGCATTCCGGGACCATCGTGTATCTGTTAACGTGATACCCGTATTGGTGCCCCAAAGGATGCGTCATCTGTATCTGTAATTACTTCCGCGACGGTAGCGATAGCTGCTGTCCGGCATCGCGATCCTTTAACGGAAAAATGCATTTTTTATGAACAAGCAAACATCGTTATTCTCCAATATCAAGGGGGACTTTTCTGCAGGTCTCGTTGTTTTCCTCATTGCCGTGCCGTTGTGTCTGGGCATTGCCCTGGCCTCCGGCGCTCCGCTCTTTTCCGGTATGATTGCCGGGATTGTTGGCGGATTGGTAATTGGATTTTTCAGCGGCTCACAACTGAGCGTCAGCGGTCCGGCGGCAGGCCTTACTGCCATTGTGCTGACCGCCATCACCAAACTGGGCGCATTCGACATCTTCCTGCTGGCCGTTGTCATCGGAGGTTGCCTGCAACTGATACTGGGGCTCATCAAGGCGGGAACCGTGGCCAACTACTTCCCTTCCAACGTGATCACCGGTATGCTGGCAGCCATTGGTATTATTATCATCCTGAAACAGCTTCCGCATGCCTTCGGTTATGACGCCGAAAATGAAGGCAGCATTGCCTTTTTCCAGGCCGACGGGGAAAATACTTTCAGCGCGCTGCTGTCCACGCTCAATCATATTAGCATAGGTGCAACTATTATCACCCTCATATCCATTCTTATCATTCTGTATTGGAGCAAGATCCCCAAAGTAAACCTGGTACCAGCACCACTCGTTGCCGTAATAGCCGGTATTCTGCTGAACCGCGCCTTTGCAGGCAACGAAGTGCTGGCCCTGGGTGCTAAACACCTGGTTAGCCTGCCCGTGCCACAGTCGTTTTCCGACTTCCTCGGACAGTTCACCTTCCCGCGCTTCAGCGCCATCACTGACAAGGAAGTGTGGATCACAGGTCTTACCATTGCCATCATTGCTTCTGTAGAAACACTGCTCAACGTGGAAGCGACCGACAAGCTGGACCCGCTGAAGCGCCACACCTCCCCTAACCGGGAACTGAAAGCACAGGGCATCGGTAACATTGTGAGCGGCCTTATCGGCGGCCTGCCTATTACTTCCGTAATTGTGCGTTCCAGCGCCAACATTAACGCTGGCGGCCGTACGAAAATGTCTACCATGATACACGGCTCCCTGCTGCTGATCTGTGCGGCACTTATTCCCATGGTGCTTAACATGATCCCGCTGGCCACGCTGGCCGCGGTACTGCTGGTGACCGGTTACAAACTGTGTAAACTGCAGGTCTTCAGGGAAATGTTTAAAAATGGCAAATACCAGTGGGTACCATTTGTGGCCACCGTTGTCTCCATCGTGTTTACAGACCTGCTGATTGGTATTGGTATCGGTATGGCCGTGAGCGTACTGGCCATTCTGCGTGGTAATATGAAGAGCTCCTATTATTTCCGCAAAGAAAAATACCAGACCGGCGACACTATCCGCCTGGAACTGGCACAGGAAGTATCTTTCCTGAACAAAGCCAGCATCCTGCTTACCCTGGACCATTTGCCTGCGGATACTACGGTGGTGATAGATGCCCAGAAAACAGCCTATATCGACTTCGATGTTTTGCAAACCATCCGGGAATTCAAAGACATCAAGGCGCCACAAAAAAATATTACCGTCATCCTGGTGGGATTTAAGGACGTATACAAAATTCCCAACACCCCCGGGAGCCTGGTAGAAGAACATGCGCGGAAAGCTAACGGGCACGTACACACTATTGCAGCCGGCAATCACAAGGAATTATTAAAAGAATTACAGTTGAACTAAACGGCTTATAGCGTAAATAGAGGCAAGAGAAACCGGAAACCATGCTCTCTTCCTCACTTCATTCACCCATCAAAACGAACAATCATGAAAACATTGAATAAAGTATCACAGAGTGAGATTACACCTACACAAGCTTTGGAATTATTGAAATCAGGTAACCTGCGTTTTGTGGACAACCTCCGCATCAACCGTAACCTGCTGCAAATGGTAAACGACACCCGCGACGGGCAATGGCCGATGGCGGCCATTGTAAGCTGTATGGACTCTCGCACTTCTGCTGAACTGGTATTCGACCAGGGCCTGGGCGATATCTTCAGTATCCGCCTGGCGGGCGCCGTGATCTCTGACAATGTGCTGGGAAGCCTGGAATATGCCTGCAAAGCTGCCGGCTCCAAGTTTATTGTAGTACTGGGACACACCAAATGCGGCGCCATCTGTGGCGCCTGCGACGCGGTGGAAATGGGCAACCTCACCGGTCTGCTGAATAAAATCACCCCGTCTGTTTTTGCGGAAAAAACTGTTACCGAAAACCGCACCTCCAAAAACCCGGAGTTTGTGCAGGCCGTGACGAACATTCATATTGAACGCTCAGTGCAGGCTATCATGGAACAGAGCCATATTCTGCGTGACATGATCCTGAAAGGGGACGTAGGTATCGTGGGCGCCATGTACGATGTGGAAACCGGCGTTGTCAACTTTATGGAACACACGCTGATCCTGAAAAAAGATAAGGAAACGGTACCGGCCATGGCCGTTTAATAAAAGTCTCCTTGTGAGGAGACGTATGTTTGCTTGTGATATTAATGGGGCCGAGATAGCCAGGCCAGGCCGGTTTTTATAGGGGTACCTGTCTGGCGGCTGTCGAAGCCCCATTATATCTTGTCATTTGCGTATTTTTTATTTTGATATTTAGCGGGCGTCTGAGGAGCGTAGATTCCTAAACACATTGACTAAATTTCTCAATAATTAAATGCCTAAATATTTCTAAGGCGTGCTGCCGCCTGTTCCAGCGTCGTTTCTTTTTTGGCAAAACAGAAACGCACTACATGATCATCTTTGCCATCGTGGTAGAATGCGGAAACCGGAATCGCCGCTACGCCAAATTCTTTGGTCAGGCGGGTGGCAAATTCCTTGTCTCCTTCCGAAGATATCTGATCATACCGCATCAGTTGAAAGTAACTTCCCTGACTGGCCAGTGGTGTAAACCGTGAGCCGTTCATCAACTCCAGAAAATAATCTCTCTTTTGCTGATAAAATGCCGGCAGTTCCAGGTAATGTGCCGGTGTTTCCAGGAACTCGGCCAATCCGTACTGCATCGGTGTGTTCACTGAAAAACAAAGGTACTGGTGTACCTTCCGGTATTCCTTCATCAGATGCTCGGGCGCAACGCAATAGCCCATCTTCCAGCCGGTATTGTGAAAGACCTTTCCAAAGGAGAAAACGACAAAGCTGTTTTTATAGATGGCAGGATAACGCAGCACACTGAGATGGCGGGCGCCGTCAAATACGAGGTGTTCGTATACTTCGTCTGATAGTACCAGCAGGTTATGTTCTGCTACCAGCTTTTCCAGTTCGGCCATGTCCTCTTCCTGAAGAATGCTGCCGGTAGGGTTGTGGGGTGTGTTAACCATGATCATGCGGGTACGGGGAGTGATCTTGCGGCGCACCTCCTGCCAGTCAATCCGGTAATCCGGGAAAGAAAGCGATATCAGCACCGGTTTGCCACCGTTGACCAGCACATTGGGGATATAGCTGTCATATGCCGGCTCGAATATGATCACTTCATCTCCCGGATGAATGTAGGTGGCAATAGCCGTATAAATGGCATAGGTGCCGCCTGGGGTGATGGTGATGTCGGTGTCCGGGTTGATGGTTTGCTGGTACAGCGATCTGATTTTGGCAGCGATAGCCGTGCGGAGCTGCAAGAGGCCGGGCATGGGCGCGTATTGATTGTGCCCCTGTTGCATGGCCTGGTTGACCATTTCCTTTAGTTCATCGCTGCAATCGTAGTCGGGGAAGCCTTGTGACAGGTTGATGGCTTTGTGTTCCGCTGCCAGGGCTGACATAACGGAAAAAATGGTGGTTCCTGTGTGTGGTAATTTGGACATACATAAATCAATTACGAATTACAAATTACGAATTACGAATTAGGAAGTCCCTCTTCCTTTGTATTAATTCGTAATTCGTAATTTGTAATTCGTAATTGACTAGAGATATTTTTCGCCTTTGTTGCGCTTGATTTCCGCCACATATTCCTTGATCTGCTGCTCATTGTCTTTCCGGCAAATCAGGAGCACGTCGTTCGTATCAATCACGATAAATTCATCGAGGCCCTGCAGCAGTACCAGTTTCTCATTTGGCACTTTCACCATGCACTTGGTAGCGTCTATTACTACCACGTTTTTTCCCTGTACAGCGTTGCCCAGGTAGTCTTTTTCCAGGTTTTCGTAAGCGGAGGCCCAGGTGCCCAGGTCGCTCCAGCCGAAGTTGGAAGGGATTACATACACGTTATCAGCTTTCTCCATGATACCATAGTCGATGGAGATATTGGTACATTGCGGATATACTTTTTCGATAGCTTCCTTTTCTTCCGGTGTGTTCAGGGCTGATGTGCTTTGTTCAAACAGCTCATCTATTTCGGGGAGGTATTCCCGGAAAGCAGCGAGGATGGTTTTCACATTCCATACGAAAATGCCGGCATTCCAGAGGAAGTCGCCGCTTTGCAGGAAGGTTTTGGCCAGTTCCAGGTTGGGCTTTTCGGTAAATGTTTTGACTTTATAAACGTTGTCAGCCACCTGTTGCGGTTCATACTGGATGTAGCCGTACCCGGTATCAGGGCGGGTGGGTTTGATGCCAAGCGTTAACAGGGCGCTGTGTTTCTGTACAAACAGCAGGGCGTTCAGGCAGGCAGAGGTAAATGCCGGTCCGTCCATGATCAGGTGATCAGCCGGAGCACAGATGATATTGGCCAGCGGGTCCTGTTTATGTATTTTATGGGAGATATAGGCAACGCAGGGGGCCGTGTTTTTGCGGGAAGGTTCGCTGACAATATTTGCTTCCGCCACTTCCGGCAGTTGTTCCGCCACTTTGCCGGTATACTGATGATGCGTCACCACGAAGATGTTTTCCTTTGGAATGAAGGTCGCAAACCGTTCATATGTCCATTGGAGCAATGTTTTTCCCGTGTTCAGGATGTCCAGGAACTGCTTGGGATTATCTGTCCGGCTATGGGGCCAAAAACGGCTGCCAATGCCTCCGGCCATGATGGCCACATAAAAATGGCTGTTCAGTTGTGTCATTATATAATTCCTTCTCTGATTAAATCATGTAAGTGAATCACGCCGCAGTACCGGTCACCGTCCATGGCCAGCAATTGTGTGATATCGTGCTGGCGCATCATCTCCAATGCGTTGATCGCCAATTCGCTTTGCTGGATATTTTTCGGGTTGACCGACATGATATCTTTGGCTGTTACGCCGGCGGTAGCAACATTTTTTTCCAGCATGCGCCGCAGGTCACCATCGGTGATAATTCCCTGAAGAGCACCTTTTTCGTCCAGAACGGCGGTGACACCCAGCATTTTGGAGGATATCTCCACGATTACCTCCCTTAATGTGCTGGTTAACAATACGCTGGGGGCCTGATGTAATTTGCAGAGGTCTGCCACCTTCAGGTATAATTTTTTGCCTAATGCACCACCGGGATGGAACTTGGCAAAATCAGCAGCCGTAAATCCGTGCCATTCGATAAGGCAAACGGCCAGGGCATCCCCCATGGCCAGTTGGGCAGTCGTGCTGGTAGTGGGTGCAAGGTTATTGGGACAGGCTTCCTGGCTCACCGTAGTATTGAGCACATAGTCCGCTTCCTGTGCCAGAAATGAGCTGGTATTCCCCACCATGGCGACTAAAGTGTTGCCAAAATTCTTCACCAGGGGCACCAGCACCTTCACTTCAGCGGAGGTACCGCTTTTGGAGATACACATCACGATATCTTCCGGTGTTATCATGCCCAGGTCACCATGGATGGCGTCTGCCGCGTGCATAAACAGCGCCGGGGTGCCTGTGGAGTTTAAGGTGGCCACTATTTTCTGGGCGATAATGGCGCTTTTACCGATGCCAGTTACCACCAGTCGCCCTTTGCATTGGGCGACCAATTCCACCACTTTCTCAAAATCTGCATCTATAAAGTGCTGCAAATCATTAATAGCCGCTGCTTCCAAAGCAATTGTGCGTTTGGCTACTGTTCCAATGTTAATGGTTCCATTCCTTTTCATGACGAATTACAAATTTATCATTTTTTAGTCAGCAGCAGAGCGATCACGGAATTTATATTGATACTACGCGCTTTTTTAAGTAACTTCGTGTCCCCTAAAAAACATATAGAACTATTTCATCATTTGTTGATTCTTTAGAGTTTGAGTTTACCATTCTTTTTAAATTTTGAATGCAATGGCTGTTGTAAAGGTAAGTTTGATGGATGCATTACGCGAACATTTCGGGTTCGATTCCTTTAAAGGAAATCAGGAAATCATTATAAATAGCATCCTATCTGGAAAAGATACCTTCGTTATCATGCCAACAGGCGGAGGAAAATCCCTGTGTTATCAATTACCGGCGCTCATGAGCCCGGGTTGTGCACTGATCGTATCTCCCCTCATAGCACTGATGAAAAACCAGGTTGACCTGGTCCGGGGTTATAGTAGTAAAGACAATGTGGCACACTTTCTGAACTCCACGCTCTCCAAGGCGCAGATCAAAAAAGTACGCACAGACCTGCAAACCGGTAAAACAAAGCTGCTGTATGTAGCGCCGGAAACACTGACAAAACAGGAAAACCTGGATTTCTTCCGGGAACTGGAAATCTCGTTCATTGCTGTAGATGAGGCACACTGTATCTCCGAATGGGGCCACGACTTCCGTCCGGAGTACCGCCGGCTGAAAGAGATGATCGACCAGATCAACGATAAACTGCCGATCATCGCACTTACCGCCACCGCTACGCCTAAAGTACAAAGCGACATCGTTAAGAACCTGGGATTAAACAATCCCAATATCTATATCTCTTCTTTCAACCGTTCCAACCTGTACTACGAAATCAGGCCAAAACGCAAGAAAGACCTGACTATCAAGGATATCGTCAAATATATCCATCAGCACAAAGGCAAAAGCGGTATTATCTACACGCTCAACCGGAAAACCACCGAGGAGCTGGCCGATATGCTGTCTGCCAACAATATCAAGGCCGTAGCTTATCATGCAGGCCTGGACCCTACCACCCGTGCACAACGTCAGGATATGTTCCTGCACGAAGACGTAGAGGTAATTGTGGCCACCATTGCCTTCGGTATGGGCATCGACAAACCGGACGTGCGGTTCGTGATCCACTACAACATTCCCAAAAGCCTTGAAAACTATTACCAGGAAACCGGCCGTGCCGGTCGTGACGGACTGGAAGGCAACTGTATCTGTTACTATTCCCACAAGGACGTACAGAAATTGGAACACCTGATGCGCGACAAGCCCCTCAGTGAAAGGGAAATGGGCGCTCAGCTGATTAATGAAACCGTAGCTTACGCCGAAAGCGCCGTATGCCGCCGTAAAGTTATCCTGCACTATTTCGGGGAAAAATATGAAACAGAAGATTGTGGCCAGTGCGACAACTGCCGCAATCCGAAAGAAAAAATAGAAGTCAAAAACAGGGTGGTGATCGTTCTCAAAGCCATCAAAGCCCTGGAAGAACGTTTTGGCAGCGAATACGTAGTAAATGTGATCACCGGCAAAACCAGCCCGCAGATATCTACCTATCGCCATGACCAACTGGACATCTTCGGAGAAGGCAAAGAATTTGATGCACACTTCTGGAATTCCCTTATCCGGCAAATGATGCTGGAAGGCCTTATCGAGAAAGACATCGAAGAATACGGCCTGCTGAAGGTAACGGACAAAGGCAAAAAGTTCCTCAAAAAGCCGTACTCCATCATGGTGGCCCTCAATCACCAGTTTGACGAAGACGGCGTGGAAGAGGAAGAAGAAGCCAATGCAGAAGCCAACGCCTCTGCCGACCCGGCGCTGTTTGAAATGCTGAAGGAACTGCGTAAGAAAGTAGCCAAAGAAAAAAACCTGCCTCCTTTCGTGATCTTCCTGGAAACATCCCTCGAAGACATGGCCACCCAATATCCCACTACCGTACAGGAACTGGAAAAAATACAGGGTGTCAGCAAAGGCAAAGCAGTGCGCTACGGTAAACAGTTTATCGACGTTATCGCCAAATACGTGGATGAAAACAACATCACCAAGCCAGATGACTTTGTGATGAAGAGCGTTGTCAACAAAAGCGGTATGAAGGTGTTCATCATTCAGAACATCGACAAAAAAATCCCGTTGGAAACCATCGCCAAAAACAAGGAGCTCACTATCTCCCAGCTGCTGGACGAAATGGAGACCATTGTTGCCAGCGGCACCAAACTCAACCTTGATTATTGCATTGATGAAGAACTGGACGACTACGCTCAGGATGAAATCATGGAATACTTCAAGGGTTGTGAAACATCCAGCCTGGCGCTGGCCCGGGAAGAACTGATCGAAAACGATTACACACTGGAACAACTTAAACTGGTCCGCATCAAGTTCCTGGTGGAATACGGCAACTAGTGAAGACAGCAGTCATGTGATACCAGTGAACAAACAGTCATAGAATGAATATCGAGAAAATACAGGAAACCATTTCCGCCAACAGGGGAAAAGTTATTTCCCATCCCTTATACGCTTCCCTCGAAACCCTCGACGATATCCGCCTTTTCATGGAATACCACGTGTATGCCGTGTGGGATTTTATGTCGTTGCTGAAAGGCCTGCAGCAGCAGCTTACCTGCGTCAACGTGCCCTGGGTGCCCGTAGGTAATGCCGCTACCCGCTACCTTATCAATGAAATCGTTACCGGCGAAGAAAGCGACATTGACATGGACGGTAACCGCTGCAGCCATTTTGAGCTCTATGAAAGAGCTATGGAACAGGCAGGCGCTGACACAAGCAAAATAAAGGCCCTTATTGCCGCAATCACTGCCGGCACGCCCATACACACCATCCTGGCGGCATCTTCGCTTCCTGAGGCTGTAAAAGGGTTTCTTGGCTTCACTTTCGATGTGATCGCTACCGGTAAGGCACATGTAATGGCAGCCGTCTTTACCTTTGGCCGTGAAGACCTCATCCCTGATATGTTTCATGCCCTGGTAAAAGACCTCGACCGTAAATTCCCCGGAAAACTCGGCACCTTCATCTATTACCTCGAAAGACATATCGAAGTAGATGGCGATCATCATAGTCAACTGGCCATGCAGATGGTACAGGAACTTTGTGGCAACGATTCCCAAAAATGGGAAGAAGCCGCTGAATACGCCGCCCAGTCACTGTTCTGGCGTACTCAATTATGGAGCGGCATCGTTCAGCAAAAAGTTTTTTAGAAATTTCTGAAGAAAAATTTTGCAATTATAAATTTTGTCTTACTTTTGCAATCCCCTCACGAGAGGGACACACAAAAAAAGACATGGTGCGGTAGCTCAGTCGGTAGAGCAAAGGACTGAAAATCCTTGTGTCGGCGGTTCGATCCCGCCCCACACCACAGAAACGGAATAATCGGTATTGCACTGGTTGTTCCGTTTTGCTTTTAAAGCCGTGTGTTAACATCTTTGATTTTAACACCAATCAAAAGTTTCTTTCTACAAGGCAAGTACCGGCAGCATGCCACCGGCCTTAGTAATTCCATGTAATATTCCTTTTCACCAGTTTAATGGGATTTCCCACATACACCCCCTTTTCCTCTTCTAACTCACGGGAGAGAACAGAATTAGCTCCTATAACACAATTATCAGGAATATTCGCCCCTTTTAAAATCACGGACCGACACCCGATCCAAACCTTATCTCCAATAACAATAGGCATCGGTGAATTAAGGACTTTTCCTGACTCGTCCTCTATTAAATGGAAATCAGTATCCATCACCAGAATATCCCACGACAACAGGTTATTATTTCCAAACGCAACGTTTGTCGTGACAACAATAGATGTCTCTGCAGAAATTACAAAGTTATCTCCCAGGGAAAGGATACCTCCTTTCCTTACAGAAATCTTTGAGCCATGGCCAATTACGGCTTTTCCCTTAAAAACAACCTCTCCGCTTACTTCCCAGATGCTTCTTGATTTTTTATGATCAAAAATCCCAACTCCCTCATACCCAATTTGCACCATAGCTGTCCTGACAGGACATTCAAACGATGTTTTACCATTAGTAACCTTTAGGTAGACCCTTCGGGAAATTAGAAAGGGAAGTCTGATTGCCTGAGAGAAAGGGAGATATTTGAAATTAAAATAAAGGGTTTTCAGGTTCAGCCGACGAAAAAAAGTAATGTATCTTTTCATTAACGACATTCACGCTAAATTTATTAGTGAGATGATTGCTAAATTCCTACGAGCTGCGCAGAAATACGTGAGCCTTTCGAGATAAAATATGAGAAGCAATATTTTCTAAACCTTATCCTGTAATGCTCTCCTCTCGACATAACAAATACTCACCCTTTGCGGTTCATTTTTAACGCACTATTTTTAAAAATTTCCCTGTTAAAGTTTTAACTCTCTCTCAGTAAGGCGTACTGCGCTCCCGGTCGATATTATACATGATGTTTTACGGCTGCCCCTCCGGCAGCTTTTGCACCACATCAAATGAGTGCAGTATATCATACCCGAAAAATCCTCTGCTGTAATCAATCACCACATATTCAGCCTGTATCACCTGTGGATAACGGGCGAAATCAAATACCAGCTCCTTGTCCACCCCCTGATGATGAATAATCACAGAAGGCTTTTCCATGGCTGTAATACGGCCGGTACTGTCTATCGCCAGATGCTTTCGTTTTACCGGCAGCACCAGTCCCTCATCCACGCTGCTGGCCCCGTAATAGTTGATCAGCAGAAACAGGAACGATACCATGCCGCCATAGGCCAACAGACTGTTGGACAAGGCATAAAAAAAGCCTCTGATGCCATATATCCGGTTATAGTGTTTTCGGACCACCACAAAGGCGATTAGTCCGGTTACCAATACAATCCCTATCGGGACCATCAGGGGTATAAAAGTATGGCGGTAAAGGAGATAGGCAAACACCATCAGTATAATCCCCGTTACTAACAGGAATATATATACGTTTTGGTAGAAGCTCTTGCCGGAAAAACGCTTTGTCATGCGAAATGATATTTCATGATGGATAGGAACCTGTAATTTACAACTCCCGGCGATTAAATGTTGCTCTCACTGCAAACCTGTTACAGTAGCGGTTTTTGGGGCTTTTATTGCGCATATCCAGTACGCAGCCCCCTCCTACCTTTGAATTGTTATCCCAAACGTCATTTTTTAACTCATTTATCTCTTTAGTTATGAATGAAGCCAACTTCTGGCAGCTGATAGAAACTGCCTGGTCCGTTTCTCCTGAACTCAATGCGGCCCGCCGGCTTGCTTTAAGGACCAACGATCCCTTTCTTCTCGAATCCCTTAGCTACGAACTGACCGATGTAATCGGCGAAAACCTTCGCCAGGTATTGCAAACACTGGACAAAGCATCGTTGGCATCGTTCCTGCTCACTATGGAGCAAAAACTTTATCATATTGACAGACAGGAAGTTCAACAATACACCGACGGCTCAGACGACGGTTTTCTCTACTGCCGCTGTTTTATCGTAGGCATGGGTGAAGCCTATTACAACGGCATCGACAGTAATCCTGCACTGGCCACCATGGACGTGGAAGCAGACAGTATCGGCTTTATCGGCTATGAGGTGTATCTCGAAAAGTTCAATGAGTCCTTTCCGCGTAACAGCATCTACTGTATAGAAAGTGGTTCCAACAGAAAAGGCTGGTAGCAGTCATTCCTCATATATGATCCGGATCATGTTGTTCCGCTTCATATCTGTGCTCAGGTCTACCCGGCGGCTCATCTTATCAAACAATATACGCAGCGATGCGGTATTGGGCGGAATTCGCCCCAGATTGTCTGCCATAAACTGCAATCTGTTTTCGCCGGGCTGCAGCGTGATTTTCAGCTCCTGGATCTGTTTCTTTACCGGGAAACCGCTTACGATCCATTTCTCATTGAGACGAAGGGAAATACTGTCGCCGTCCTCTGTCTGGGCGTCCCACAGCTCCAGCGTGATTTCTTGTTGCTTTACCTTGATAGTGGTCACCCATTGGTCTTTCCGGCTGATGACGGTGCGGGTGAGCGCGGCCGTATCTCCGCCTGGCGGCAACGAAGCCACGGGCGGCGCAGGCGGTGTAACCGTTGCCGGCGACGGCTTTTCCGGCACCGGCCGGCGGTATAACTGCGCCACCAGGAAGGTGGCATAAGCATTAGAACGGTCGCTGAAATCAAAGCTGTATTTTTTTCCATCGATGGCCACCCTCATGTCGCCGGTATTGGGCGGCAGGCGGCCGTAGTTGTCCGCAAAGAAAGCCAGCAGGTTCATGCCGGTATCCAGCCGTAACCGTTGCGATTGCGTCTGCTCGTTGATTTCCTGCGACCGGAGCAGCGTACGGCCGTTATGCACCAGCGTTACCGTGTCTTTATCCAACTGGTCCTCATCCACGATCGTCAGTTGCCCGGTACTATCGTCAACGTCTATACGATCATACAGGCCCAGATAGATGGAATCTCTTTCGGGGTATATTATTCTCTGCGCCTCCGCCCCTGTCCATGGCCGATTATCGATCTTTTTCATTTGAATGGGATTGCTGTACAGCATGTCACGCAGGGTGACTTTGGTGCTGACATAAATCTCATCATCATCATAGAGGCCTTTCATGAAAATGCCGAAGTCCTTTATCCACATACGCTGGATGTCCATTACAGGTGGTTCGTTCCCTTTCCGGGAATAGTTGAACGTACCGTTGAGGTACATCATCCAGATGCCCAGTTTGAACGGGGTTTCCCGGATGGGGTATTTACCCCTTCCGATGCCCAGTTGCTGCTCATTTTTCCTGACCAGCAACAGGTAATACGCCCCGTGGAACTCTCCATAGTCAAGCGATAACAATGCAGGGTACAGCATATGCTGCCTTGGCATGCCTATCTGCAATTGCATGGTCACCGCAGGGATATGCGGCCAGGGTTTGTAATCCACTTTCCAGGTGCCGGCCCACTGGTCATTTGATGTTATCACCGGCATACGGTTACGTGTTACCGTAGTGCCGCTACTGTTAGACACGGCCCCAGAGCGCCCAGCGGGGTTGTTCCTGTTGGGGGAAACACGCTGTGTAGAGGTGCCGGTCCGCCGGCCGGTTTGCGCCGAAGCATACTGTACAGTCAGGCAAAAAAGGAATATAACAAGGCTTCTCATGTATGGCTCATTCGTTAACAACAACTTAGTGCAACATACGCGATCTGTTCTTAATCATCGTCGTTTTTTTTTATTTTCCGGGTGATATTTCCGTGGTTTTCGACACTACTCTTTAAACGACGATTGTATGACCTTGCATAACGATCCCATTTTTGAGTCTGTATACCGGGACACCCTTCCGAAAGTGGCGAGGATGGTACACCGTATGGGGGGTGATCTGGACACCGCCAAAGACATATTTCATGATGCGGTGATCATCTACCTGGAGAAAAAACAACAAAACGTTGTCAACATAGGCTCTGATCAGGCTTATATCCTGGGCATTACCCGGATACTGTGCCTGCGCAGGCTGAAAGATGACCGTCAGTACGTGACTATTCATGCGCACGAAGACGACTACGGCATTCCATCCGACTTTTATGATCCGCCGCCTGTCGCCCAACCGGTCATCAGTTTCCTCAAAAATGCCGGCAAAAGATGCCTGCAGCTGTTACAGGCATTTTATTACGACAAACTGCCCATGGCGGAGATAGCCCGTCACCTGCAGTACAAAACACAGCACGTGGCCACGGTCCAGAAATACAAATGCCTCGAAAAAATCAGAGAACAGGTAAAACAAACACAACATGAGGAAGCAGCTTTGTGAAATCAGGGACATCGAACAATATCTTGAACAACAGCAGGATACCGCTGATCAACGTGTGTTCGAAGCCAGGATGCTTACCTCTCCCGACCTGGCAGAAAAAATGAGCTATCAGCAGAAAATAGTACAGCTCGTCCGCTGGCTCTCCCGCCGGAATAAGCGGCAGCAGCTGGATACACTGTATCATCAACTCATGACGGATGAAACTTACCGTCAGAAAATTACTTCCATCTTCCGATAAAATCACCTTACATATGGCTTTTCTGATTCCTACCGTCATTGACGGCGATGGCCGCAACGCCTTTGACATATACAGCCTGCTGCTCAAAGAGCGCATCATTTTCCTGGGCACCTCCATAGACGACCAGGTGGCCAACCTCATTGTGGCGCAACTGCTTTACCTGGACAGCATGGGGCACCAGCCCATCAGCATGTACATCAACAGTCCCGGTGGCGTTGTTTATTCCGGCCTGGCCATTTACGATACCATGAAAATGCTGAAATCGCCCGTGTCCACCATGTCAATGGGCTTCACCGGCAGCATGGCTACCGTCATCCTCACTGCCGGCGCCAAAGGGCAACGGTATGCCCTTCCACACGCCACTGTGCATATGCATCCTACCGGCGGTGGTGCCAAAGGCTATACAGAAGATGTACGCATAGCGTACCGGGAACAGGAACGCCTGCAAAGCCAGATCTTCTACCTCATCGCACAACATGCCGGCAGGCGCACGGAAGAGATAGAAGCCGCCTTTGAAAACGACCACTTCATGAACGCCGTGGAAGCGCAGTCGTTCGGCCTTATAGACCAGGTGCTGGGCAGCACGGAAGACCTGATTGCACTGGAACATTCACCGTTCCGGGTGGCCCTCATGCAACAGCAGCTCAACGCCGGAAAAGCACTCACCGGTGGCCCCCGGCCAGCACTTCCCTGATCACCGTCACCACCTCCTCCGTTCGCTGCGAAAAGCGCAACGGAGAGCGGGTCACCAGCCGGTCGAAATAATGAATGCGCCCATGCCTGATCTTTGCCCGTAAACGTTCCACCTCTTCTTCCGGCACCATGCGCTTATCTTCCCAGCTCCCGGCCAGCACCAGGTAGTGTACCAGAAAACCGGAAGCTTCCAGGTACTGCACCACACTCCTGGCATCATGCCTGCCTCCTTCCGGAATGAGACTCAGCATCAGCATAAAAGCCGCGGAAGAAAAAGCATGCCGTCGCATGATCTGACTGATATGCGTACAGAAAACATCCGGCAAATAATCGTGATTACTTTTGTTGATCACCACAAACTTTGTACGCGGAAACACCGCCGGCGTAAAAGGGTCTTTTAGCGGAAAAAAATTCTTACGGGCAAAGATCTCCTGTATCACCTTGCGCTTTCCCGAGTTAGGATAACCAACAATAACAAATAGCGGTTGAGGGTTAAAAAACATGTTTCAAAAGAAAGCGTTTTTTCTCATTGAAATGTTAATCAGTTCTAAACGCTCAAAGAAAAATTTTACACCTGTCCGGCCAGCCACGCAATGAAGGACGCGCCAGGCAATAGTAACAGCTGCGCCAGCAAAGTGCCGGCCACACGGGCAATGACCATATACGTGATATACTGCCGGAAGTAGCTCACACTGACCTTCCCCAACACCACATCATCGGTCAGCACCGAAGAATGCGGATCTATAAAAAGCACCATCAATAAAGTAGCTACCCCGTTGATAACGCCCGATAAATTACTGGCGGTGGTCCTGTAGGCCGGATTAATATAAGCAGCATATACACAACAAAGCACACTGATCGTCATGATTGCAGTAGCGACCAGGTTAGCCAAAAATATTCTTTTAGGAAACCCTTTCGTGGGGTCTAATCCGGTAATGCTTTCTTTGGAGGGCATCTTCAGGTTTTCTTTGATAAACTGTCTACCTGAACCGGAAAAGCCAAGGTATAGCAACCGCGGCACAGAACGATGCTCACTAAAATGCTCGACCGCTTTCGATAATACCCGCTGAAAAGACGGGATCAACACCGCGCCAATAACAGAACCAATAGTACACGATAATATAATCAACCGGAAAATACCTTCGTTGCCGGCAGCCTCCTGTTTTAACTGGTCCTCCACCGTCTTAGCCAGCAATGGCGCCTGAAAAGTATTGGCCGTACGGGACACCAGCACCAGAATGTTAAAAAGGGAAAAAGTAATGGCTATCCTCCCGGTCCTAACCCCTACAATCCTCACAGCCAAAGACAGGGTAACGATCAGGTTGATAACGGCTGTCAGTACCAGCACAATGATAATCTGCGGCGTCATAGGCATTCTTTTGAAATCTGTTCCCCAAGCTACGGATTATTCTCTTTGACCCAAACGCCCCTGGTGCATAAAACAATAGCTTTCCGGTAAATTACCATTAGCTTCTTTCCTCAATATTTGTATTTTGTACACTTATTCTCCGCGTTAAACAACAAAACATGAAAAGATTGCTCTGTATAAGCCTCTTGCTGCTTTCCCAGTACACATGGGCACAACGTCAGCAAATCCGGCTTTCTACCCGGAACATCAGCCTGGTTTACAACATCAATGCCCAGGGGCGACTGGTACAGCAGTATTTTGGACGGGCCTTACAACCTGCCAATGCCGACACCGCCGCCAAAAGCGGACAGGAAGCCTATGTCACCGCCGGCATGGAAAGCCTCCTGGACCCCGCTGTACGGATCGTACACAACGATGGTAACCCTTCGCTGGAACTGAAATATGTTTCCTCCCGGTCAGACAAAAAAGACGATAACGTATCCTCAACAGCAATTACGCTCCAGGACCCCGTATACCCGGTAAGCGTTATCCTGCATTTCGAAACTTATTTTCAGGAAGACATTATCAAAGCCTGGACGGAAATCAAACACACCGAAAAACAACCGGTGCAACTGACAGCTTACGCTTCCTCCATGCTGCATTTTAATGCTGCACGTTACTGGCTGACCCAGTTCCATGGCGATTGGGCCAAAGAAGCCACTATGGTCGAAGAAAAACTGACGAAAGGCAGCAAAATACTGGACAGCAAGCTGGGCGTACGCGCCAACATGTACCAGTCGCCCATGTTCCTGGTCTCCCTCAACGGAGCTCCCGATGAAAATACTGGTGAGGTGCTCGCAGGCACCCTGGCCTGGACGGGCAATTTCCGCTTCGGCTTTGAAGTGGACGAAAAAAATGCGCTGCATGTGAGCGCAGGTATCAATCCTTACGCCAGCGAATACACGCTGCAGCCCAATGAAGTATTTACCACCCCTGCTTTCCTCTTCACCTGGTCGGACCATGGCAAAGGCCAAACCAGCCGTAACTTCCAGCATTGGGCAGTGAACTACGGCATCCTCGACGGACACACGCCCCGTTTGACGTTACTGAACAACTGGGAAGCTACCGGCATGCATTTCGACGAATCAAAACTCACCAGCCTGTTTGGCGGCGCTGCCAAACTCGGCGTAGATCTTTTTCTGCTGGATGACGGATGGTTTGCCAATAAGTACCCCCGCGATGCGGACAACGCCGGTTTGGGTGACTGGGACACCAACAAAGACAAACTGCCACACGGTCTCGGCTATCTCGTGAAAGAAGCTGCCAAACAAGACGTCAAATTTGGTATCTGGCTGGAACCTGAAATGGTGAACCCTAAAAGTGAATTGTATACCAAACATCCCGACTGGATAATGCGTCTTCCCAACCGCGCAGAAAACTACTACCGCAATCAAATGGTGTTAGACCTGATCAATCCCGCTGTTCAGGACTTCGTTTTTGATATTGTGGATAAGACGATGACCGACAATCCGGGCATTGCCTATATCAAATGGGACTGTAACCGGATGCTCACCAACACCTACTCTCCTTATCTGAAAGGCAAACAATCACATCTATTTATTGATTATACCCGTAGCCTTTATAAAGTACTGGAAAGAGTGCGCGCTAAATATCCGCATCTGCCTATTATGCTGTGCTCCGGTGGCGGTGGCCGTACAGACTATGGCGCCATGAAATACTTCACTGAATTCTGGCCCAGCGATAATACTGATCCGCTCGACAGGATTTATATTCAATATGGCTACTCCCATTTCTTCCCTTCCAATACCATGGCTGCTCACATTACCAATATGGGAAAACAATCATTGAAGTTCCGTACAGATGTGGCTATGATGGGCAAGCTGGGATATGATATTAAAGTAGACGATTTTACACCGCAGGAATTACAGTTCAGCCACGATGCCGTTGCTACGTATAACCGTTTACGTGATATCGTTTGGTATGGTGACCTTTACCGGCTTGTTTCGCCTTATAACCAGCCTCGCGCGGTGTTTCAATATACCACTGCCGACAAACAAAAAGCTGTGGTGTTTCATTACCTTATGAATACCCGGCGGGTAGATGTTTTCCCGCTGGTGAAGTTACAGGGACTGGACCCGAAAAAGAACTACCGGGTGAGTGAAGTCAATCTGTTTCCCGGAACAAAATCAGCTTTCAGCAACCAGGTATACAACGGAGATTTTCTGATGAACGTAGGGATTACGCTAACTCCCGGAAAAATAAAATCACTCTCCAGCAACGTACTGGAAGTAGTAGCAGAATAACAGCAAAACGGCCGGAAAATTTCCGGCCGTTTTTTATTTAAGTATTATCGGTAAGGTTGATCCTTCTTTTATCGTATAGTCTATACCGTTAGCTTTCACCAACAGTCTTCCCTTATCTTTTCTTTTTACTTCTAGATCGAACACTTTACCAAAGGCATGTATGTTCCGTAAAGCCATATGGTCCCAGCCTTCCGGCAGACGCGGCGTACAGTCGAAACTATTGAAACCTGTTGGCCTCATACCAAACATTCCTTCTGTAAAAATGCGGCAATACAGACCGCTTTCGGCAGACAGGTGCCGCTGATTTCCCTCCGGATAAGCCTCCACGGGATAAGGCACATGTTCACCCAGCAAACGGCGGCGGGAGTAATATTCCAGTTTGTCCATCGCTTTGGCTGTTTCACCGGCAGCAAATACGCCGCGCAATGCATACAGCGTGGAGCGGTCCCAGAAAGTACGGTCGCCCGATTGGGACGCCAGTCCATCTTCCGTCCACAGCCTGGGGGAAAACAGGGCCGCAATGGTCCCTTCTTTCCTGTCGAACAGGCCCGTCGTCAGCGGCGTGGCGATCCATGCCCTCAGTACTTTATTTTCCTCATAGTAACGGTAGGTATCAAAACCTTCTACTGTGGCGCCAAAGAACCGGTCAATATTTTTCCTGAGCGCGTCCGCCCTTTGCGCATAGTCACGGGCCGGAACATGTAATTGTTTCGCCAGCAATACCGCCGAACGCAGTGCATCGTAATACAACGCGCTGGTATTAAGATTTGCTTTCCCGGCAGGGAAACGACCCTCCAGCTCATCGCTGTCGGAATGTACTACCCCGTTTTCATTGACTTGCCGGCGCAGGTATTCCAGGCTCCATTCTATAAGGGGCCACAACACCCGGGCAGAATCGGCATTACCGGCGGCAAGAGCGTAACGGCTAGCGCCATAGGCGATCATCGCCATATCACCCCGGTCTTTGGCCCCATGCCAGATACCGTCGCCTTCCGCCACAATGGAGCTGGGAATGGGCTTATAATCCTCATTCATATACTTCGCAAACCAGCGATAGGCATTCATAGCGGAATTAAGTGCTATACTGTCGCCCAGGAAGCCGAAGAAAGGGTTTACATATTCCGCCTGGTCATTGGCCCATATAGCGGCATAATAGCGCAATCCGCCCGGCCCGTGGAGATAGCCTCCTTTGGTGAGATAAATACTCTCTGTTGCCCTGATTTTCGCAAAAGCAAAAGCCGTGTTTAGCAGGGTGTCCGGTGTTTCAAGCCGTAACAGCGACAAAATACCAGACACGCGGGCATTACGGCCTGCCAGCTCCGCGTCAGCGTTGATCTGTGGCTGAGCTTCGTTACCACGGCTGGCGCTGTACCCGATCACAAAACGAACGGAATCGCCGGCACCTACCTCCTGCCTTCCCGCCCCGGCTGTTCGTACTGCAAAATGAAGCGGTCCGTTAGTTGTACGGCTTTCAGCAGGGCTCCGTTCCAGCTGCATAGACTCCATCTCAATAAATACCGGCTGCTGCCCGTGATTGATGAATACCAACTGCTCCAGCGCCAGCGGCAGGATGTCTGACGGGAAAAAGGTCCGCTTGAGTTCTACCTGTCCATCATTTCCCAGTACACTGTTGATGGTGGTAACACCCATATGACGAATGCTGCGTACCTTCTCCGGCAACGCTTTCACCGGACCACCGTTGTAAACGTCCTGTTTCCACAACTTGTTATTGATAAAAAAGCGGGGCAGCATATCGTCTTTGATACTATACATCATTGCTGTCTCCGTCTTGTTGGGCGACAGGCGATATGTGGGAAATACGATAGTGCGGGTAATAGTACTGGCGCCGCTGCTGTCTACTCCGTATTGCAGCCAGAGCGCCACTTTTTTACCGGCCATTTCGATATGGTCCGCATGAGGAAGATTCCCGGAAATGTTCCAGATAATGCTGCCGTCCGGCGCTATCTGCCAGCGGTCTGACGTTTGGGCATAACCGCCGTACGGGCACAATAGTGCCACGGCCAGCAGCCCTTTGAGTATCGTTTTCATGATGTCGTGGATATCTGAAAAACAAATTAAGTAACCGGCGGGGTAATTCATAGCGGAGCATCCATTCCGGACAGTATTCGGTCAACATCGGATAAAATAATATAAATAGCGGTTTTGTATCTTCATGCTATAAACCTGTTTAACTTTTTAACAGGCATGGCGTTTAATATTTAAACCTTTCAAGAGATTGCATTCGCTCATTAGCTATCTTACCGGATCTGACTGGCACCTGTATGTTAAAATAAGCAGCACAGTGCTGGTAATATTGTCGTTTATCGGTGTGGTATTTACCATCCTGTTGGAAAACAGGAACCCAGTGAAAGCAATGGCTTATATCCTGCTGCTGGTATTTATTCCCCTCGTTGGCCTCATCGTTTATTACTACCTCGGGCGGGACCTGCGCAAAAAAAGGCGGTTTACGCTGAAAGGCAGCAAGGACGAAGTGTTGTTTGCCAAATACTGGCAATCACAACGATCGGAAATAGAGCATATGCAGCTGGAATTGCGGCATGCTGTGGGCACCAAACAGGAACTGTCGGCCATGTTGCTGAATACACGTCAATCTATTCTCACCAAAAACAACCGGGTAAAACTGCTGATCAACGGAGAAGAAAAATTCCCGGAAGTAATGGCGGCGCTACGGGCAGCAAAACACCATATCCACATTGAATACTACATGGTGGCCGCAGACGATGTGGGCAACGAAGTAACACAGATCCTGGTGGAAAAGCTCAACCAGGGTGTACAGGTGCGTTTCGTTTATGATGACATGGGCAGCGACAGGATCAAAAATATTCCTACCAAACTCAAAGACAACGGCGCCAGCGTATACGCCTTCTCACCCGTGCTGGTAGGCCTGTATAGAAACGCCAACTACCGCAATCACCGGAAAATCATTGTGATAGATGGTACTGTAGGATTTGTGGGAGGTATCAACTTAGACGATCGTTATATCAACAACGGTAAACATGATCTCTTTTGGCGCGATACCCACCTTAAAATTGAAGGCGATGCCGTAAACCTGCTACAGCTGCAGTTTCTGATGAGTTACCGCTATTGCAGCAAAGAAGTATTTCCTTTTGAGGCGCCTTTCTTTGGACGCTCCTCCACGCTTACCGGTACCTGCTTTACCGATATCGTGGCCAGCGGGCCCGATTCTGACTGGCCTATGACCATGAGCTCTATCCTGATGGCTATTAATGTCGCCAAACGACGGATCAGGATCACCAATCCATATTTTGTACCCACTGAAGAACTGCTGACAGCCTTGCAGATAGCCGCTTTGGCAGGGAAAGACGTACAGCTGATGCTGCCTCTGAAAGGGGATTCGTTTATTGTGCAGCACGCGGCGTTATCATATATGAAGCCCCTGCTGGCTGCAGGTGTGAAGGTATTTTTTTACACACGGGGCTTTATTCACGCCAAAACCATGGTAATCGACGACAACCTGGCCTGGGTGAGCTCTGTCAACTTTGACAATCGTAGTTTCTTTCTGAATTGCGAAATCGGTGTATTGGTGTATGACAAAGAAGTGGCCGGCAAACTGGACCGCGCCTTTGACGAGGATCTGCTGTATGCCTTGCCTGTACAGGAAACCCGCTGGAATAAAAGAAATATATTCAAGCGGTTTATGGATTCGGTATGCAGGTTGCTGACGCCTTTACTCTAGCTGCTTAGTATTTATCGTCCTCATCCTCTTCTTCGAGGAATTCACCATTGTCTTCTTCCAGGTCACGATGCCGGTCTCCACCGAGGCTGTACAGGTTGTTTTCTTCATCCTCTTCACCAATGGCTTCTTCATCGTCATCCAGTTCGGACCCTGGCACATCAAGATCGTCGCCGGTTTTGTCCTTGCGCCACGTTTCCTCCTGTTCATCGCTGCGTTTCGGGCTTTTTTGCTTTTCTTCAGGCAGCTCACTGTTATGCCGGAACGAACGTGTCAGATCATCTATGTTCAGGTCCACCTCATTGTCCCGGTTTTCCCTGTTCATAATATCTTCACTGGCAGGATATTGCGGATATCCTGGAAATTCCTGGTCTTCCTCTCCTGCTTTTTTCTTCTTTTTGTCGTCATGTTTGTTTGCCATAAAGAGATTTTTTGGTACGATGACACGCAGAAAATGACGTGCCATCTGCTATACAACAAATGGAAGAAACTGATTGTTTTGAGCTGCTATTACGGACAGGAGCGGATTTTCCGATATCAGGGCTTTTTACCGGTGAAGGTCAGATGAATGGTCATTCCGGCGGAATATAATTTCACCTGTCCATATCCCACCCCATTCAGCGGAATTTTGACATAGGGCTGTACCCCCAGCAGCAGGCCACGGCTGACGGGGCGTTGGTAAAGGATACCGGCATTTATAATGGAGAGGTAATGCTGGTTTTCGTTCTTTATGGTTGTTTCCTTAGATGGTCCGTACTCATACAGGTACTCGTATTTTTCCCTGAGCATAAAATAGTTGGAAAAACCGAGTGTAGCACTGACTTTGTTTCTTTTTACCGACAGGAAAGTGTAATTCATATTGATCGGTATGTCCAACACGTCACAGTCGGCATTTATCTTTTCCAGTGTGCCCCAGGGGGTATTTACATTTCCTGAGCGATAGTCGTTCGGCGTGGCGCCGTATATTTTTTTGCTGTATACCGCTCCTGTGTTAACAAAGAGATTTTTGTTGAAATAATAATGTACCAGTACGCCCGCATTGAAACCGACATTGCCGTATTTAAAAGATGGTGCCACGGTCAGATCGGGACCGAGGACAAGACCGATGTACCAGTTTTTGGTCTTTCTTTTTACTAACGTCTTTGTACTGTCTTTGTAAGCCACTGACACGGTTTTATAATCATCTTTACCGTCAGTGGAATCTATTTTCGTATAGTAATTACCGTTATCAACATTAATTTTCGTATATCCGTTATAGTTACTATCTTTTTTTTCGCCTTCCAGCTCTGATGGCGCTATCGTCAGGGATGTTGGGGAAATGTTTGTATCCTGTGACGGAGGAAGCGAGTGATATTCCCTGAAAGTTGCTGTGGTATTTGTTTTAGTAACACCGGTCGTTTCCGGCATTCCTTTTTTCTGTTGATTGAAAGGGAACTGTGTTATCGCTGGCGCTGGCAGTTGATTTACAGGTGAATGATTATTATCTTCTTTCTTTTCCGGGAGATGACCGGCATTTTTTTCAGACAGTTTTTTTCCGGGAATATTTTTTTCCGGTTGATGATCTGCCTGGGCGATGGGTTGCGTTTGCCCGGGCCTGTCTGTATCCTGCATAAACCACCATACGCCCAATACCAGCAACAACGCAGCAGCAGCGGCCCACCACCAGATAAACACAGGCTTGCGGCCCCTGTCTCCATCCAGCAGCGATTCCATTTTTTCCCAAGCTTGTGGGTCAAACGGATGGTCAGCTTCATTCAGCTTGTTACGGATACTATTTTCAAAATCGTCACTCATTTTTATGCACAGCAAAGTTAACGGTGGTATTGACAGTTGTGCCTTTACCAGCGGCGGTAATAATTTTTTCCTGTAGTATTTTTTTTGCTTTAAAAAGATTGGATTTAGAAGTGCCTTGGGAAATCCCCAATAGCAAAGCAATTTCATGATGCTGATAACCTTCCATAACATAGAGATTAAATACGGTCCGATAGGCGGGCGACAGGGATTGCACATGCATCAGCAGCTCATCATAAGACAGTTTTTCCACTATGTTATCCTCTTTTCCCAACTCATGGTAATGTTCTGCCTGGTCGGTAAACACCAGCTTTTTTTTGCTGCGTAGAAAATCGATAGCGGTGTTAACCATAATTTTACTCAGCCACGCTTTAAAGGGACGGCTGCTGTCAAAGGTGGAAATACGCTGAAAAATTTTGAGAAAACCATCATTCATAATTTCAATCGCTTCTTCCCGGTTGGGAGCATAACGCATACAAATACTCAAAGCGTACCCAAAAAATTTACGGTACAGCAATTCCTGGCTGCCGCGATTTTTATCACAGCAGCCTGATATGATTGTATGAATTTGGTTCAGGTCTTCCACAAATGATCGTTACCTGTTCTTTAGCTAAAAAAACCACACGTTGGTCGTTCCATCATTTTTTTAAGAGAGTGCTCACAAAAAATTACCGGTTGACGTTCTATGCATACGAAGCCGACAGAAAAATGGTTGCCTTAAGCCTAAAAAAACCGGACCTTGTTTTTTTACCCATTTTTAAGCCCATTTTCAGCCCGTCTTCTTTTTTGAATACTTCCTATCAATCCCTAAGCGTTTTGCGAAATTTACCCCGTTTCTGAAGGTCGATTTTTCAGGTTTTCGCTCTAAAATTTCATTTTTAACTAAAAACAGCCCAAAAATGATCCTGGGACATTAGAAGCGTTTTTGAAATTTACTGTCTTTGACAAAAGATATTTTTTGCACAAATTATTTTTTTGCGGTTTTTCCAGTCTGAAGTTTTTTCAATAAAGTCAAAGTTCAATTTTCCGCTTTTCCTTGTTTCAATCTTTCACGAAGAAAAATAGTCATTCTTTTGAAAAAAGAAAGGGAGTATCAGTTGGATACTCCCTTTGATATTTTAATAAATCCCTATGGTGATTATCTTCCCATATAAACCATCAGGATCTGTACATCGCTTGGATTAACGCCGCTAATCCTGCTGGCTTGTCCCAATGTATGTGGACGGATTTTAGTGAATTTCTGTTTTGCTTCCGTGGAGAGAGATACCAGTTTACTGTAATCAAAATTCTCCGGGATGATCAGATCTTCGAGCTGGCTCATTTTTTTCACCAGTTCATTTTCCTTTTCAATGTATACATCGTATTTGATCTGGATTTCTGCCTGTTCCAGTACTTCTCTTCCAAAGCCAGCCAGTGCCTGTTCAATTTTTGGAACGGATGTTTTCATGGAGAAAATATCCAGGTTCGGACGGAGCAATATCTGGTGTGCCCGTTGTTTTTGTGTGAGGGCGGCAGATGATTTTGATTCCAGCAAAGCGCCGATTTCTTCCGGTTCGATAGAAAGTTCTTTCAGAATGTTTTTAACCTGTTCCACCTGCTCCTTTTTCTGTTGCACTTTAGCCATCCTGTCTTCCTTCGCGAGGCCCAGTTTAAAGCTTCTTTCTGTCAGCCGCAGGTCGGCATTGTCCTGGCGGAGCAGGGTCCGGAACTCGGCCCGGGAGGTAAACATACGGTAAGGTTCTTCCGTTCCTTTGTTGATCAGATCGTCAATCAGTACCCCTATATAAGCTTCACTTCTTTTCAGGATAAAAGGATCTTGTTCAGTGGCTTTCAGGTGCGCGTTGATGCCGGCCATCAGTCCCTGGCAGGCCGCTTCCTCGTATCCGGTAGTGCCATTGATCTGACCTGCGAAGAAAAGATTCTGCACCTGTTTGGTTTCCAGAGAAAACTGTAGTTGTGTAGGCGGGAAGAAGTCATATTCAATGGCGTATCCCGGGCGGAACATACGGCAATTTTCAAAGCCGGGCACAAGGCGAAGCGCCTTCATTTGCACATCTTCTGGCAGGGAGGTAGAGAAACCGTTCACATATATTTCCACGGTGTCCCAGCCTTCCGGTTCAACGAACAGCTGGTGTCTTTCCCTTTCCGCGAAGCGGTTGATTTTATCTTCGATGCTCGGGCAATAGCGGGGACCGGTACCCTGGATACGTCCCTGGAACATAGGGGACCTGTCGAATCCGGTGCGCAGCATTTCATGTACCGCATCGCTGGTATAAGTAATCCAGCAACTTCTTTGTTTTGCCGGTTGTATTTTTTCTATATCCAGATAAGAGAAGCCAACGATTTCTTCATCGCCCAGTTGTTCTTCCATTTTGGAATAATCCAGGCTTCTGCCATCGATACGTGGAGGAGTGCCCGTTTTCAACCGATCACTTTCAAAGCCGAGTGATACAAGCTGTTCGGTAATACCGGTCGCTGCTTTTTCGGCAACGCGGCCACCGCCAAACTGCTTATCTCCGATATGGATAACGCCATTAAGGAAAGTACCGTTTGTGAGCACCACCGCCTTGGCTTTGATCTCATGCCCCAGTCCGGTTACCACACCATAGCAGCGACCATCTTTCACGAGCAGGCCTTTTACCATGTCCTGGTAGAAGTCCACATTCGGTGTTTTTTCCAGTGCTTCACGCCATTTTGCAGCAAAAAGCATGCGGTCGCTCTGTGCCCGGGGGCTCCACATGGCCGGTCCTTTAGAGCGGTTCAGCATTCTGAACTGGATCATGGACTGGTCTGTTACAATCCCGGAGTATCCTCCGAGTGCATCTATCTCTCTTACAATCTGTCCTTTGGCAATTCCCCCCATAGCAGGGTTGCAACTCATCTGTGCGATGGTTTGCATGTTCATGGTCACCAGTAAAACTTTGGAGCCCATATTGGCAGCAGCAGCGGCAGCTTCACACCCCGCATGACCAGCGCCTACCACAATGATATCGTATGATGGAAACATAATAAATTTAAGAAAGTGCAAAATTACGGAGAAGAAGGCACATTGCAGAGATAAACTCGAATGTTCCACGTGGAACATTCGAGTGATTACGCTTCACTGACAAACCTCCGGGCACATCCTTTTTTAGGAACTTGTGAGTATAGTTCTCTGGTATCCTGGTATTGAAAGGCATTACTGCCCGAGGCGTTTTAGTTGGAATTCCCCTCTTTATTCAACTGATAGAAGAACTGATCAACTTAATAAAAACACGATACCTGGTAGTTGAGGCCGGAAAAACAATCCGTGAAAAGACAACATTCTGAGACGGTGCTGAAAGCATTGGAAAAGACCAGATTCCTTCAGAACCGTTTTATGGACCTTATGGAAAATTGAATGTACTCCATAAGTACCCGGTTCAAAATAGAACGGGGCAACAAGAAGCTGTGTCTCCAATGTTGCTGAAATTTGGGGATAAAGGAGTGAATGAAAATAACCTAAAGTTCCCTGGCAGAAATAAACATACCATGAATTTTTCTCCCAAAAAGGTTTCAGTAATCCCTGGTGCTCGATGATGGAAATCTGGTATCCGACGGTGGAAATATGGAAAAGTACTCACAAGTAGTTCATGATACCCGGGTAGACAAACCAGAGACGTTTTGAATACGGGCCCCTTTGTTCGTATTCCCCCTTTTCTTTGCAGAAGTCTTTACAAGTACATTATCAAACCAGGAACAGTACGTAGTAACCCGGAAACACCGAGAAGCAGGAAATACAAAGGCCGGCACACTGAACGTCGTGAATCACAATGGTTATTTCTTCCTTAGGCAAGGACACGTGGATTTATTCAAACTAACCGATGGAACAAGCTATCAGAGAACAACTCGGGCCAGGCATAGATAAAAATACAAACCCCTACCCCCGGGAGGAACGAAGAAACATAACCTATCTGTATTTCCGGAGATTGGATCCCCCGCTTCTGAAAAGCCTGCTAAGGAAACCTATTTGAGAGTAAAACCACTAAGTGAATGGCGCCGGATCTGAAAACCTCTAAAAGGGAAAAACAGTCGCCTGCATACTCAAAGCTGAAGACGCGAAACTAAAAAGCTCTAAAAGAAAAAATTGTTCGATAGCAATCCCAACATGGACGATGCCTGATCTGAAAACCTGCAAAAAGGGAAAAGCACCTATCTGCATACTCAGTCCTGAAAATGCTTAAATTAAAAACCTCTAAAATAAAAACCTGTTCGTCAGCAATCCCAAAACGGAAGAAACAGAACTGAAAACATGCGAAACAGAAAAAACACCTGCATGCATACTTAAAACTGAAGTCCCGAAACGGACCTCATCCCCTCCGGAAATACCGATTCAAAAAATACCCGCTATCCGTCAAAGTAACATGTTATTAGAGACTCCTCTCTCCAGGGAGAAAGGGCGATGCTAAAAACAGGAGGCGCGGGTTGTCGAAAACACATTCTTGTTAACGTCTCTGTGAATCCTGAATGAATTCAATTTTAGCTCGCAGGAAACAATCTTTCAAAAACATTTTAAACAGGCAACTCTCCGACCGGAACTATCAAAGGCATTTCTATTAAAAAAGCTCCGATTATTCTTAAAACAAGATACTGCATACTACCCTTCCCACTCCCATCGTCTACTAATTCCTGTAAAAAGGCAAAACCGTGTATGATCAAAGTGTGTTCATAGAATTGTGCTTCTTCAGAGACGAGCAGGCAAAAGTGACCTATACCAGGTTACCTCTCTTTTACGGAAAGCCGGCGTTATAAACCCCTATTCAAATCACCTATTGTATTCTGCAGGAAAATTTACCGCAGGAAAACATGGGTGAAAGCACCTGTCACCGCATCTCAAAGGGAGAAAATTACCGGGTCAAAAGGAGAGATTTACCAGACAAATTTTGTCTGATCGCCTTGCCTCAAAACATACACGGTTTTTCACTTTTGTATTCGTTAACACTTCCCTATGCAACAATCACCCAAAGCGCCATTCCCCCCCTCATTTACGCAAAATAGAACCCCTCGCGACCAACCTGTCACAAACCACCTAAAACGCCTTAAAACAGCCTGAAATGGCCCTTTCTGATGGTATTTCATTCTGCGAAGGATACAGGATTGACCATAGATACCTTTACCCGACTAAACACAGGAGCTCTGGTCAAGGAATGAATACTTTCTCCATTTAGGATATATCCAACTGAGGAAGAATTAATCAGGCTCGTGTAAGATCAACATCGTGTAGTAATCAGGAGAAGGATTCCGGGATACTACCTCCGACAGAAAACAATCCGATTGAGAATTGATATGGCATGTGATTCCAGGTGTCAACTTTCAAAACACATATGCAGCTTTAATATCCCTGAGCCGGATATCCGCATAAAATACCCGTGTTTCCCTGCGCAATCCGGTGGATGCCCTGAAGGCCGGGTAATACCGTCCGCATGCAGGAAAAGGTTACACTTTACAGCCGAAACAGGTAAGCCTGAACATTCAGGCAACTGGTTTTTTGGGTGAAAGCAATAAAACCGCAAAAAGTACTTCATTCTTTCGGATCACCGATCCTTATTCCCCGCCCCCTCGGAGGAGCCGATCATAGTATGGCAAACCAGGGTCATACCTCTTTAATTTCTCATTTTAGATATCCCACAATACCTGTTTGAAAAATAGAAATTCGCCTTCAAAAATGCTTTTCTCTCCGTTTTTATGGAATGGACAAAGTTCAACGGAATGGATATGACCATCTTCAGTAAAATATTTGCACCTCGGATTCATTTTAGAACAGATGTGCCTTGGCGCAGACAAGGATGGCTCATGCCCCCTTTCCCATGATGGCACCAGATGTTTCAACATGATTTGGTGGTACATGCCAGGTACGGTATTTCGGGCTTTTCCAGGTAATGGCTTAAACCAGCAGTACAGGTAACATAGATCTTCAGCAATATGGTAAGAAAATAATCCGGGCACTGCCATCTTAGAAACACCTGGATAGTATCCTCTTTTATGAGGCTCTGATTAATCAGATGTCTCCAGGCGAAAATCGGTTTCAGAACAACCATCAAGGTTAGCCAATATGAGCCCTCATTGGGAGGCAAGTTCAGTCAATCTGAACCTGGTAACCTCTAGCAGCCTGTGCAGCCAATACAAGGCGAGTATCTCTGGACAATAAGTCTTGAGGTAAGGGAGGACGGCCCGTAAACCAGACTCTTGAAATAAGACGAGCGCACTGCAGGGCATGCCACTAACAGGTACATCCTTTAAAATAATTTCTTATTGGTTAAGATTCCTAACCGGGAGAGATGAAAATGATGGAGGGGCGACAATTCCTAAAAAGAAGTTTAATGTTCCACGTGGAACATTGAGCAATGTTTAGAATCAAACAAAATGTTCCACGTGAAACATCTTCATTTTATTCCAGTTTTCCGAAATATTTAACAAGATATTCATCTTCCTTTTCACGCATGAGAGTACTCTCTGTTTTACTTTTATCACGAAATCCACATAAATGTAAAGCACCATGAAAAATCACCCTATGCAGTTCCTGATTCACGGAAACATGAAACTTCTGCGCATTTTCCTTTACCCTGTCAATGCTAATGTAAATTTCGCCTTCTGTTACCGCAGGATCCTCTCCCATTTCAAACGTGACAATGTCGGTATATGTATCGTGCTTTAAAAACTGTTGATTGATCTCCAATAAATAGGCATCTGAACAAAAAACATAGTGCAGGTCCTTTAACCCCTGCCCTTCACCAGCAAACAAATCCTTTAAAAATGTCTTTAACTTTCTTTTCTCTTTCAGGTCCACTTTAACCTCGTGCGCTGTAAACTGAATTGCCATTAATGTATTGAATTAAATAAAGTGATGTAAAAGTAAAGTGAAATTTTGGATTGGGTACCGGATTCTTTTTGCATATTCCCTGCCTGGCGGTACCTTTGCCCTGTCATTCATTGAATACTCCCGTTGCCAAACTTAGTTTAAACAGATTAATACGTAGGTATGAAAAAAGGCATTATGAAATTATCTTCCCTGGCAACAGGCAAAAGCGCAGTAATAATAGAATTTGAAAAAGACGATCTACATATTAAGTTAATGGAGATGGGCTGCGTACCAGGTGAAACCGTTAAAATTGAAAAAATTGCCCCGCTCGGTGATCCTATTTCAATTATGGTGGCAGGATATAACCTGTCTCTTAGAAAAACGGAAGCTGATCATATTTGGGTAGAGGAAATATAATTTTCCTCTACTTTTCCTTCTCCTCTCCTTCCCTATTTTCTACTTCCCCCTCCATTCTTCCCCACCTAAGACAAAAAAATTTTTAAAAAATGAGGTTTGGCGTGCAAAACACCATTGAACAGGTGATTTTTCGTCGAAAAACAAGCCTTATATCCTCATAAAAGCAATTCTTTCCTACAGATTCCATTCCCAGGACAAAAAATTCCTGAAAAAAGCAGATTTTTTTAGCATCCAAGTCACAGAAAAACAAAATCTGGCATGTAAATGTGGTTTTACAATAGATTTTACACCCTCAAAAACAAAAAAAAATTTTGAATCCAGGGCTTTTTCTACAAAATAGGCCCTGAAAAAATAATTTTGGGTAGAAAATATCAGACTTCTCCACATTTTGAGAAAAAAACATAGAAAATAGCCCACATATCCACTTTTCTTATGCAAATTCCGTTTGGATTCAGAAAAATCTAAGCATTTCTCCACATTTTTAACCTAAACCAGCGGAATTTTCTGTTTAGTTTGATTCCTTTTTCCACAAAACCGGTTAATAATCACACATTTTGCTTCGAAAAAACAAAAAAAACGTCCTTTATCCACATTCTGTGTATCATTTTAATGAAAAGAAAAATAAAAACCATCTTTTCCACATTTTGAAACCGCTGTAGATAAAAAACAAAAAAAATTTATTGATTTTCCAGACCCTTTCTGAATAAATTGATTTTTTACTCGAATTTTCATAGGACCAACCCCTGAGAATTGGGTTTTTATCATAATCCTGGTATAACCCCGAAAGAAAATCCTCCATTCAATTCTCAGCCATCTGCCAAGCGCCTCAGAATTATGCTTTCCATCATTCGTCCAGCGCTATACAAAGCATGCGATTCTCAGCGTGTTGCCAAACCGCTGAGAACCGCATGAATTATTTCATATGCCGCGCAATCAGCAAAGAAAAAAATATTCAATTCTCAGCGCACTTCTCAGGCTCCCAGACTGGCGTCTTATGCGGCCTTTCTACTCTGCCTCTCTTTCAAAGAAAAATACGCGATTCTCACGGCGTTGGTTACGCGCTGAGGATCGGCCATATATCTTCTTGTCCACAACAATCAATTCCGGTCACGAATATTCAAATCTCAGCGGCTTGCCTATCGTCTGAGAATGCAATCAATTTTCACTTTCCCAATAATTTTACATCATCATCAATTCATGCGATTCTCAGCGCTTTCCCAAGCCGCTGAGAATCGCGCGGATTTTTTATCCCCGGGGATATCCCAATATTGGTCCCATTCTCAGCTCACAGACAATGCGCTGAGCTTTTCATGAAAACTAAAAACCCGGGGTTACCCTTGATACGAACGAAATATTCGATTCTCAGAGCACTCATAAAAATGGTTAGTACCGGGGTCCATAGCGCCTGTCTGCCCGAAAAAAAAGATTTTCATACGTGGCTATCCGCCGGAATAAGGCGGTTGCTAATGTCTCCTAATGCAGAAAACGCAGACCTGTACAAAAAATGAAGGCGCTGAGAATTGAATGGAATTTCAACAGATGGGAAAACCCCGCATATTGATATTTCATTCAATTCTCAGCGTCTTCAAAAACCAAGTCGTCAACCTTATGATAAAAGAAAATACGGAGACAGGTCACGATGATATTTCGAATAAAGCACTCTCGTGAAACTTATAAGGCTTTGAGAATCTCATAAAAAAAATTTTTACGGGATTACCCAAGGCTGTAAAAAAAAATTAAAACCTCAGCGCCTTCAAAATAAAAATTTTAGTCTGTTATACACATCGGGAAGGAGAACCCGGAAGGCCAGGGGTAGATTAATCGGGGAAACAGTGTGAACAATCAGAAATATTGAATTCTCAAAGCCTTCATAACGTCCTGAGAATTAAATGATTCGAACTAAAAAAGGAAAGCCCCGGGGCTGTGCAAACCTCGGGGCTTTTAGCTCACTGCTATGCATTGCTTAAATAAAAAAACGAATTTGAATTTAACTGAAAATCAAATAGTTAAATTAAAGACCAGCACGTGCACTAATCTCCAGCATGCGTTCTATCGGCTTTTTGGCGGCGATTCTCAGACTTTCTTCCATGGTAATTTCCGGCTGTTCGTATTCCATGCACAGATACAGCTTTTCGAGCGTATTCAATTTCATGTGTGGACAGTCATTACAAGCACATGCATTATTGGGAGGCGCCGGGATAAAAGTTTTACCCGGATTTTCTTTCTGCATCTGGTGGAGAATGCCGGTTTCTGTCACCACGATATATTCCTGCGCATCGTCTTTTTTACTGAAGTTCAGCAAACCGGTAGTGGAACCGATATAGTCAGCCACCGCCAGTACCGCCGGCTCACATTCCGGATGTGCTATAATTTTTGCTTTCGGATGTTGTGTTTTCAGTTTAGTGATTTTTTCCAGCGAAAAAATTTCATGTACCATACAGGCCCCGTTCCACAGTACCATGTCCCGACCGGTTTTTTTGATCAGGTAAGATCCCAGGTTTCGGTCCGGTGCAAAAATGATGGGTTGATCTTTCGGAACACTTTCAATAATTTTTTCTGCATTGGAGGAAGTACAGATAATATCACTGAGTGCTTTGATACCAGCAGAGCAGTTTATGTAGGAAATCACAATGTGGTCAGGATACTTATCTCTGAATTTTTTGAACAGTTCGGGAGGAGCACTGTCAGCCAGGGAACATCCCGCTTTCAGATCGGGCAAAAGTACTTTTTTCTGAGGGCTCAGAATTTTTGCCGTTTCAGCCATAAAGTGCACGCCGGCAAAAACGATGATATCGGCATCGGTTTTGGCAGCCTGTTGGCTGAGGCCCAGACTGTCCCCGATGTAATCAGCGACATCCTGAATATCCGGCTCCTGGTAATAGTGCGCCAGAACGATCGCATTTTTTTCCTTTTTCAGATTTTCGATCGCTGCAAACAAATCCAGGGCAGGGTCAACTGGTATATCCAAAAATCCGTTATGCTGCAAATTTTTTTTCGCGACAGCGATTTCTGTAATCATAGCTATATACTTATTTATTTATTTAAAAAGAAAAGCCCACTACTATTAGGGCTGTGAATATGTGGAAATTAATTTTCCAGCACCTGTACAAATGTAGTTGTTATTCCTTTTTTATACGCTTTCCACATCTAATTAACACCCTCTTTCCGCGTCATTGCTGCATTTTACCTATTTCATCCACATACGTGGATATCGTTGTTGGTGAAAATCTTTTCAGGCATGGGGGTATTGGAAAAATGTTAGAAGAACGCTTTTACTATCCACAATTCACATCCCCATTTTCTGAGGTAAACTTTTAGGAGAAAAACAAAATTAGTTTTACCGCAGTCCGAAGGCACCTTTTCCCACCTTATTTTCAGTTTTACAGGTGGTTTTACACAGCAATTGTGGAAAAAAACCGAGCGGACGACAAAAACCGCCAAAAAGTATGTGTATTGAAAATAGACCTGTTTTATTCACATTTTACTGTGGATTATAGAAAATGGCTTTTTCACATTTGTGCATAAACTGTTGGTGTACCGGTTACGGCTGTTTTACGAAAATAGCTGTTCAGGCGGGCATTTTAAAACACTAAAGCATTGAAAAAAAGCATTTTGAAAAAAGGGGATATCTGTGGAAAACCTGTGAATGATAACCAGTCCACAAAAGTGTTAGAAAGGCCTCAAATCCTTTGCTGGATTGGCTTTGGGCGGAAAAAATACTCTTTTGCAGTTACAGTTTATTTATTCTATTTTTGCTATCCTTAAAAATGTAGACTATATAATATATGTCAGTAATTCAGAAAATCAGGGACAAATATGCCGTCGTGATCGTAGTAGTGATTTGCCTGGCTATTGTTAGTTTCCTGTTGCAGGATGCCTTTTTTGGCAAAAGTTCTCTCGCCCGCCGTTCTACTACTGTGGGTAAAGTAAACGGTGAAGAGCTGGATCTCGGAGAATACCAGCGCCGTATTCAGGATGCTGAAGCAGGCGCACGCCAGCAGATGCCCAATGGTAATATTGACGAACAAACCCGCCAATATATCCGTGAGCAGGTTTGGAACCAGTTTCTGAATGAACAGATTATGCAGGCCCAATATGCTAAACTGGGTGTTGCAGTGACTGAAGCGGAAGTGGTTGACCAGATTAAAGGTAAAAACCCGAACCCGATCGTTGTTCAGCAATTTACCCGCGACGGTCAGTTTGACCGCGTGGCATTGCAGCAGACCATCGCCCAGGCTCCTCAGAACCCGCAGATCCGTGCGGCCCTGGCTCAGCTGGAAACCTACATCGCCAAATCACAGGAACAGCTGAAATATATCACCCTGATCAAACAAGGTGTATATTATCCTAAATGGATGGCCGCCCAACAGCAGGAAGACAACAGCAAAACTGCTACTGTCTCTTATGTAAGCGTGCCTTATGCTTCTATCGCTGACTCCACTATTAAAGTAACTGATGCTGAACTGAACCGGTTCATTCAGGACCATAAACAACTTTTTAAAGTAGAAGAATCCCGCAAAGTGGAATATGTGTCTTTTGATGCTATTCCTTCTGCCCAGGACTCTGCTGCTGCCATCCACCAGATTCTTGCCCTGAAAGCTGAACTGGACACCACTCATGATATCGCCGGTTTTATTAACCGTAACTCCGAGATCAAATATTATGATGGCTATGTTTCTAAAAATGCAGCCCAGGTGCCTCAGAAAGATTCTATCGTAAATCTGCCTGTAGGTGCCGTATTCGGCCCGTATTACGATAATAACCTGATCATGTTTGCTAAAATGGTGGACCGCAAAAACATGCCCGACAGCGTGAAAGTGCGTCACATCCTGATTGCTTCCGGTCCTCAGGGCGGTTTACCGGATTCTATCGCTAAAAAACGTGCTGACAGCATCGAAGTGGCTGTGAAAGGTGGCGCTGACTTCAAGGCGCTGGTTACCCAGTACTCCGATGATCCGGGCAGCAAACAAAATGGCGGTGAATATGACATCACACCTGCTACCCAGTTTGTGCCTGAATTTAAAGATTTCGCTTTCGAAGGTTCCAAAGGTCAGATCAAAGTGGTAAAAACCCAGTTCGGTTACCACGTAATTGAAATCATGGACCAGAAAAACGTTGGCCCGGCTATCAAAGTGGCTTACCTCGGTAAATCTGTTGACGCCAGCAAAGAAACCAACAACAATGCTTACGGCGCGGCCAGCGATTTCGCGGGTAAAAGCCGTACCGCTGCTAATTTCGAAAAGAACGTTCAACAGAGTAAACTGAACAAAAGAATTGCTGACAACCTCCGCCCGATGGATTTCGTCATCCCTGGTATCGGACAGTCCCGCGAACTGGTTCGCTGGGCTTACGAAGCTAAAAAAGGCGATGTGAGCACTGTGTTCACTTTTGACGATAAATACGTGGTGGCTGTACTGACCAGCGTTCGTGCTGAAGGCACTGCTCCGCTGGATGACGTTAGACCTCAGGTAGAAGCAGAAGTGAAAAAACACAAAAAAGCTGAACAGATCATCGCTAAACTGCAAACTCCCGCCAGCCTGGACGCAGCTGCTAAATCTACCAATCAGCCAGTGCTGAAAGCTGAAGGTGTAAGCTTTGCTTCTCCGTTTATCGCTTCTCTCGGCTTTGAGCCTCGTGTAGCCGGTGCTGCCTTTAACAAAAGCTGGGGTACTGCCAAAGTATCTGCTCCAATTGAAGGTAATGCTGCAGTATACGTGATCAAAGCTGACAGCTACGAGCCTGTTGCACAACCTGCGCAGGACCTGGCTACTCAGCAGGCTGCTTACGAACAAGGTATCAAATCCCTGCTCGACCAACAATTGTTTGAAGTACTGAAGAAGAAAAGCGATATCAAAGATACCCGCGGTAAGTTCTTCTAGTAGAAAGCATACATTTTTAACTGACATAAGGAAAAGGGAGGCAGCAATGCCTCCCTTTTTACATGCCCATATCTTCGTAAATTTGTGAGGTTAAAAACAGACAGCTATGGATGAAATCGTTAATAAAGTTGCACAGAGTGGCCTGGAAACCATTGACCTGGAACAATTCTACCCCAAGGGAGAGACTGTCATTTTTGATATGAAAGACTATCTTTTTATGGGAATGATCCTGAAAGAGAAAGATTTTCGTACAGCTATGCAGTCGCACGACTGGGAACAATACCGTGGAAAAAATGTGGGTTTGGTATGTACCGCCGACGCGGTAGTGCCTTTGTGGGCTTATATGCTGGTAATGACCAACCTGGAACCAGTGGCGGCCTATGCTGCCTTCGGCGACGCAGAATTCATATATAAAACGCTGTACCTGAAGAATTTATCTACACTGGATGTAGCTGCTTTTGAAGACAAGCGTATAGTGATCAAAGGTTGTGGCGATCAGCGCGTGGGTGAAGTGGCCTATGCAGAAATAACCCGGCTCCTGCGCCCGGTGGCCAAGAGCATTATGTACGGTGAGCCATGTTCTTCTGTGCCTGTGTATAAGAAAAAGGCCTAAAACCAGCCACGTTTCCGGAAAATCAGGATCATCAGTACCAGGAGCAGTCCCATGCCGCCCAGGGTATAGAAATAACCATTGCGGCTTTCCAGCTCCGGCATATTGTGGAAATTCATACCATAAATACCGGCAATGAGTGTTAATGGCGTTAGCAACGTGGTTACTACTGCCAGTACTTTCATGATCTCATTCATTTTGAGATTGAGTTGGGTGTGGTACATCTCCTGTACGTTGAGGATCATGTCGCGGTAGTTGTCTGCCAGGTCATTGCACTGAATGATGTGGTCGTACACGTCTTTATAGTATTTAGTGACATTATCTTCCAGCAGATCGCTTTCGCTTTTGAGGAAACCATTTACCAGCTCACGAACGGGGGCTATCCCCCTCTTGAAGAGAAATACCTGCCGGCGGAGGAAGTTGATCCGCGCGAGTGTGCGGGTATTGGGTTCATGCTGAACAATATCCTCCATGAGCTCTATTCTTTCCCCCAGTTTATCCAGCACCGTGAAATAGCTGTCTACGATCACGTCCAGCAGCGAATAACAGAGAAAATCCATGGAACCGTTACGAATACGGGAACCGGGGATTTTCAGTTTCTCCCGTACGGGGTCAAACACGTCCCTGGTGGGATCTTCCTGAAAAGAGATCACGAAATTTTTTCCCATCACGATGCTCACCTGCTCCTGGTCTATGGTAGACGCTTCACTATTGAAATACATCATCGGCAGAATGCAGAACAGCCGTCCGCCGATATCGTCCATTTTGGCGCGTTGTCCTATACTGAGCACATCTTCCTCCATCAACGGATGGATCATATAATGTTGACAAATAGCGTGTACATCGTCTTTCCGGATACCATCCACATTGATCCAGGTGAAAGTGGGCTTGTCACGATAGGCAAATACTTCTTCCAGCGACACTGATGTTTCCGTACAGGCGTTACCGCTATAATCGAAGACGGTGATTTTACTGGTTTCAGCCGGTTTGCGCGAAGCCACGCTCGTAGCCGGATTAAAGTTCATGATGCGCTGCCGCTTTACCTTGAAGGGGTTAAGCTCATCTAATACGTCCAGCACACCGGGAATGGGCAGTCTCTTTTTCACTGATTTAAGCATAAATACGATATCTGCAAAAGATCATTTTCCATACCGAATTTAAATCAAAATCCGGTAAGGAAGCCCGAAAGTAAATTCGTCCCTTAAGTCCTATGGGACATATAGGATATTGACAAACAAAAAAGCCGCAAAATTTTGCGGCTTTTTAAAGTATAACGATGATGGTTAAACGGAATATTAAAAACGGGGCAGCGTTATCTCCGGATGTTTGCCGGTGGCGGGCCGTTCAAAAAAGTCACCGTATTTGGCGTTGGCAGGTTTAAAGCCACTGGTCCACAGATAGAACCAGCCGTTTTCGGAGCCTCCGCCGAAGTCCAGCCGGTCTTTGGCTTTTGCTGTAGCATCGTTGGTGAATTTAGCTTTGGTCAGCTCTATCCATTCGCCGGTATCTGTTTTTATCCAGTGATTGCCGTAGTAACCTTTTCTGCCGAGGTGGCCGTTTTCAAAAGAGAAATTTTCGAGAAATGAGTACAGATGCCCCATGTACTTACCGTCTTTCGGTGCGCGGAAGCTGGCTATCAGCTTCCATTCATGGTGTTCCGGCACATAAAAATACGCGGTATAGGTGGTAGTGGTGCCAACAGGAACGCTGTGCATCAAAAAGCGATAGGTTTCGCCGGCTTTCCAGTTGTACTCCCAGTGACTGTGGCCACCGGTACCTTCTCCACCAAAGCCGCTGGCATATACACTGTCACCTTTGGCGAGCAACACTACCTGGTCTTCGTATTTTACATTATCGCGTTTGTCTGGTTCACTACCGGCATCCCATACGGAGAAAATAATTCTTCTTTCCACAGCTGAGTTGACCTGCATACCGAAGTATCCGCGGTGAAAGCCGCAAGACATAAAATAGGTACCGATCTTGTCCTCCCCTGCCGGTACTTTTATCTCACCATAGAACCACTCCACATTTTTTCCTTCAGGAACGGGATAGTTAAGATGTACGGAGGCCGAACGCCGCCATGACTTAGGGTTGAACTGGATATCTTTGGTAGCGGCGCCTTCCAGGCTTATGGCCTTCACATCAGCGTATAGCTTGCCGGATTTTTCCAGTCCCCTGAGCGTGATGGTATAGAAGCCTGTTTGTTTGATATTTGTTTCCAGTGCAGGAATGGCAACCATATCATTGTTGGCAGGAATGCTAACTGTTTTGGATATTCCATTTAGGGTGACCTGTATTTTGCTGCCTGCATCGGAGCGTGCCTGCAGGGAGACTTTTAGTTTGCCGGTGGTGGCGGCGTGAAAATAAAAATTAACTGTATTCTCATTGCCGATCCAGTTGATCACGCCCTTGTTTTCATTGATGTCCACGTTTTTTTCCTCCGGATCTGCATAGGCCGTAAACCCTGGGAGCACCACAGGAGATGATTGCGCTGAAATCCGTTGTGTAGCCAGCAGGCTGAACAGGGCGCAGAAAAGCATATATTTTTTCATTGTTCAGGAATTAGTGTCAACAAATAAAACAGTAGGATTCACCAAATGCAACAGCTGGCATCAAAATATTACACTGGAATGAGATTCCTTTCTTTCTACGGTATGGGAAAAAATATATACAACGGCTATACGACCGCGGGCGCTGGAAGCAGGCTACAGGCAATATGTATAAGCAAGGGAACCTTTTTTGTGCAGTTGAAAGGAGAACAACATCTGGAATTTAGCTGTGCCCGTCAGGCGCAGCGGGCGAAATCATCCGGTTTTATTCACGAAAAAACTATGTTTTATGGGAACTCAATTGCAGGACAAAAAGGTGGCGATACTGGTCGCCAACGGATTTGAGGAAGTGGAGCTGACAGCGCCACTGGAAGCGTTAAAAAACGCAGGAGCAAAAGTGGATATCATTTCTCCCGAAAAAGAAAAAGTGAAGGCCTGGGCAGAAAAAGATTGGGGGAAAGATTATCCGGTAGATAAGAACCTGGCCGAAGCCAATGCGCAGGATTACGATGCGCTGGTACTGCCCGGAGGTGTATTAAACCCTGACCAGTTACGTATCAATCAGCAGGCGGTCACTTTTGTAGGCGGTTTTTTTGAAGACGGAAAGCCTATAGCAGCGATTTGCCATGGTCCATGGACGCTGATAGAAACAGGAGAACTCAACGGTCGCAGGGTCACGTCCTATCCTTCCCTGAAAACAGATCTGGAAAATGCCGGTGCTGTTTGGTCTGACGAAGAAGTGGTTACAGACCACGGATTGGTGACCAGCAGGACACCCAAGGACCTGCCTGCATTTTGTAAAAAGATGGTGGAAGAAATAGCAGAGGGTGAGCATGTTGTGTAACAACAACTGTGTTTGGCGCTTGTGGAAGGAGAAATGCCGTGGTGTTTCTCCTTCCCTATTTTTTAGGCTTTTTGTATTTTATTTCCACGTTTGCGACACCGGTATTAAGCATGCCCAGTTTAGACGCTGCTTTTTTAGAAAGATCGATGATCCTGCCTGGAGCAAACGGGCCTCTGTCATTGATGCGCACTTTCACCGAGCGGCCGTTGGCCATATTGACAACTTTTACGCGGGTACCAAAAGGAAGCGATTTATGGGCTGCCGTCAGGTGTCGCTGCCGGAATGTTTCTCCGCTGGCGGTGCGTTTCCCATCGAAGGAATCGGCGTAATACGAAGCCTTCCCATTTTGGGTAACCTTACGGCTACACGCAGTTATACTGATCATCAGTATTGCACTGGCGAGTAACAGGTATGGATGTAACGATAGTCTCATAAACAAGCCGCAGTTTAGTCGTATAAATATAATGATATTTTCTGATGGGTGTACGGGTCCGTTTATTGAAGCAATGGAGGCTTAAACAAAGTACCAGCGCTGTTGTTTTTTAAAAACACATCCTGAAAAAACAAAAACATATTTATGGGAAAATCAGTTGCCGACCAATTAGTGGAGATGCTGGCGGATGCCGGTATCAAGCGTATTTATGCCGTTACGGGAGATAGTTTAAATCATATTAACGATGCAGTGCGCAGAGATGGCCGTATCCAATGGGTACATGTGCGTCATGAAGAGGTAGGCGCCTATGCAGCAGGCGCGGAAGCGCAGCTCAACGGGCTGGCCTGTTGCGCCGGTAGCAGTGGGCCGGGACATGTACACCTGATTAACGGCTTGTACGATGCGCATCGTTCGGGCGCTCCGGTGATAGCCATTGCTTCCACCTGCGCGACCAATGAATTTGGCAGTGATTATTTCCAGGAAACGAATACGATCAAGTTATTTTCGGATTGCAGTCATTACAACCAAGTCGCTAATACGCCCGCACAGGCCCCGCGTATGCTACAGGCAGCCCTGCAACATGCTGTGCATAAAAAAGGCGTGGCTGTACTGGGACTGCCGGGAGATGTGGCGTCGGCTGATGCGGAAAATATCAGCACGGCGTTAAAAGTATACCGGCCGGCAGCGGTGCTGCGGCCGGCGGAAGAAGAGCTGCAACAGCTGGCGTCATTGCTGCAGTCGGCCGAAAAAGTGGCCATTTACTGCGGGTTGGGCGCTACTGCCGCCCATGATGAAGTAGTGACGTTGGCCTCGCTGCTGAAAGCACCTGTGGGGTATTCTTTCCGGGCGAAAATGGGCATAGAATACGACAACCCTCACGAAGTAGGGATGACCGGGCTGTTGGGACTGGCATCCGCCTATAAAAGTATGCACGAGGCGGATGTTGTACTGCTGTTAGGAACAGATTTTCCGTATACGCCGTTTATGCCGGAAAACGCGAAGATCGTGCAGATAGATAGTCAGCCGGAAAGGCTGGGCCGGCGTGCATCCCTGGAAATGGGCCTCTGTGGGGATATCGCTCCTACCCTGCAGGCGCTGTTGCCGATGATACTCGACAAAAAAGACCGCAAATTCCTGGACACCATGGTGGAATTTCATGAAGAGGTAAAACGGAAACTGAACACTTATGTGGAAGACCGTGGCAAAGAAGAAGCCATCAGTCCGGAGTATGTGGCCACGGTGATCAGCCGGCTGGCAGCAAGGGATGCTATTTTCACCGTAGATACCGGCATGACCAATGTTTGGACGGCGCGGTACATTGAGGCAACAGGAAAACGTACCTTGTTAGGGTCGTTCAACCACGGCTCCATGGCCAATGCCATGCCGCAGTCCATTGGTGCTGCTTTGTGCCAGCCGGGACGCGAAGTGTACGCCCTTTGTGGCGATGGAGGGCTTACCATGTTATTAGGCGATCTGATGACCATCCGGCAATATAATTTACCTGTAAAAGTGATCGTTTTTAACAACCGGGCGTTAGGTATGGTAAAGCTGGAAATGGAAGTTGCCGGTTTACCGGACTGGCAAACGGACATGGTTAATCCTGACTTTGCCGGAGTAGCCACCGCGATGGGCTTTACTGCTTTTACCATTCGCACGCCCGATGAAGTGGAGCCGGTACTTACCAGGGTAAGGGATGCATCAGGCCCTGTGCTGGTCAATATTTTCACGAATCCTGCGTCTCTGGCCATGCCGCCGAAAATAGAATTCGAGCAGATGAAAGGATATGCTTTGTGGATGGGGAAACTGATACTGGGAGGAAGACTGGACGATGTGCTGGATGCAGTAAAATCAAACTACAAACATATCAAAGACGTGTTATAGGTAACAAAACAAAACGGATTGCACATGTGCAATCCGTTTTGCTTTATCAGAAGGGGTATCCTATGGCGATATTGAGAATCAGGTTTTTCTTTCGCCAGTCGGGATCTCCGAAATTAATTTTGTCGAACACCCATCGTTCTTTAGGCGGAAGATAAGGTATGCGGAACGGTGTTGCCAGATCGAACCGCACCACTACGATAGAGGCGTCTATTCGCAGGCCGATACCGCCGCCTACTGCTATCTGCCGGTAGAAGGAATCCAGTTTGAACTGGCTGCCTGGTTTGTCCGGCACCTGTTTCTGCAGCCAGACATTACCAGCATCGATAAATGCGGCGAAGTTGAACACGCTGGCAATGTGTATACGCACTTCCGAGTTAAGTTCCAGTTTGATATCGCCGGCTTCATTGGCCAACAAGGCGGCTGTGTCCTGTGCTTTATTGTAGTACGATCCCGGACCGAGGGTACGTGCCCTGAATGCGCGGATGCTGCTGCTACCACCGGTAAAAAACTGTTTGACGAAGGGCAGCGTCTGAGAGTTGCCATATGGCAAACCATAGCCGATAAAGAGCCGGTTCACCCACTGTTTCCCTCTGCCTATCTGCCAGTAGTGGCGGCCTTCCAGCGTAAAACGTTCGTATTGGGCAAATGGATTTTTCAGAATGTTTTTGGTTCCGGAATCACTCTTTGGAACAATCAGGCCTGCTATGTTGCCGGACACGTCAACGTTGCCGCTGAGGTAGAAGCTATGGATACGGTTGGCCGTCTGGTTATTGAATGTGATGGTATAGTTGCCTCCGAGAATAAATTGTTTTTCGATAGAAGCCCGCTGACTGGGATCGTTTTTTAGGATGCTGTCATATGCCGCCGTGGTTTTGGTCGGCAATACGTACGTGACCGCTATCGGTGCGAAGGCGTGGTTCAGGTAAGCCGTCTTCTGCCAGAGGTATTGTAACTGTAGCGTGTATGCGTTTAAGTTATACAGGCTTGACCGGCTGTACAGCTCGTAGCTGGCGCTCATACGGGTGCGTGGCACATATGGCGTACGGATATTGAGGCGGAAAGGCGTGAGGAAGCGGGGGAATGTTACCGCTACTTCAGCGCCGGCGCTGTAGGAGTTGCCGCCACCGGCGGAATTATTGCCGGTTTGCCATTCCATACCGCCATGGAGGCCTATTTCCAGCGCTGTGGCGGAATGCAGCCAGTTACGGTTTTTGGCGGTGATACGGGCTTCCGAGCCGATAAACCCGTTGGACTTGGAGGTGCCCCGTAATTCTGTCTGCAGCGAGCGCCGTTTGTAAGGTGTCAGGTAAAATTTGGCATCGAGCCATCCGCTGTCGAGGGACACTTTGTTATTCACCATGGCGCGGTAGGTGTTTGCCAGCGTGGTATCGCGGCGATAGGCGCTGTCCGCAACGGTGGTACGCTGTACAAAACGCGGGGCAGCGGTATCCCTTACCGGTGCAGGCGCGTTGGGACTACCACCGGTAATATTGTGCCGGGAGGTATCTCTTACCGGCCTGAAAGTACCTTTCACGAATTTGAATACGCCCAGGTTGATCAGGCGTTGCAGCGTGATATTGTGGGAGCTTAAGCGGTAAAGGCTGTCAGGCCGCAGAAACACGGACCGTTCAAATACGATGGGCTTAAAACGTTTGGAAGAATCCACGATGTACATGCCCCTGTAATATACCGGTACGCCCTGGGTGGACTGTGCTTCGTTATCCAGCGAATAGTCCGGGAAGAGGCTGATATCGTGCATCCGGTAAGGGCGAAGCGCCACCAGCGGCGTATTGTCTTTTATCTTCACGAAAAGGTCCACTGTGCCATTGTTGGTGGTATCTGCCTGCACCAGCAGATAATCCGGCGTAAAGTAGTAATATCCCTGCTCTTTTAATGCGGCGTGTATGCGTTCCCGTTCGGCCCTGATAGAATCGAGGGAGTAAGGTTTGCCTACTATCAGTGAGCTTTCATCATAAGTTTGGGTGACGGTTTTTCCTATCGCGCTGCTGTCTGTGAGGTAGGTCACGCTTTTGATGGTATAGCGGTGATTGGGAACAGCTTCGTAACGGATAGAGGCTTTCTTTTTACCGGAGTTTTTTACGGCAGAAGATATTTCTGCCTGGAAGTAGCCGTTATCCACCAGGTAGCCTTCCAGCACTTTGCCGGTATAGTCGGGTTTGGCTTGGCTTAGCAATACCGGTGGTTCTCCCCATTTTTTCCGGAGCAGGTAATTGAGGCCTTTGCCTTTGGGCTCGTGGCCCATATTGTACAGCCACAGTTTGATGGGCATACCGAGGAATTTCCGGTTGGTATTAGGCCGGATTCTTTTTTTCAGCCCTTCACTGAGTGAGCCATAATCTTTTGGTTGTTTACCTTTCCATGCCACGGTGCTGCCGGTATAGAGGCGGTCGCCTTCGGGCACGGTGCGGGTAGTGCTGCAGGAGCTGATAGCCAGGAAGCCCAGGCATAATATGATACAACAGATGATATAGCTATTTCCCTTCTGCATTACTTGTTTTTGTTTGATTCATTTTGCGTAGCCTGCTTTTGGGCCTTTTTATCGCGCAGTCGTTGTGCTCTGGATTCTCTTTTGGACCGTTGCAGTATCTCTCTGAATTCATCATAGTCCATTACCAACATGAAGGCTACGCCTGTTTCCGTGTATTGGCCCTGGATAACGGTCTGGTTATCGTTACGCTGGTATACCCTGAGACGGTACCTGCCATCACGGCTTAATTTGTATTCGATGGAGATGTCCCCAACAAGGGAGCTGGCGTTTTGTGTGTTGCCGGTGAGCATGATATTGGAGCCAACGGAAACAGTTAAACGGTCATTAAACAGTTTTTTGGAAGCGCCAATATTGAGATTGGTGGTTTCCTGTGCTGATCCGGAGGAATAATCTTCCTTGCTTTGCAGATCGAAGTTGAGGTCCACTCCTTTGATCAGGTTTCCCGCCAGATTGTTCAGCTGTTGGGAAAGTATCTTGCTCACGCTGTTACGGGCTGCCTGTCCTACGGCGTTGCCGCCGGCGTCCAGTGTGGACATGGGATCGTCAGGAATAAAGGTATTCAGCACCAGGAGGCCCATCACCTGTTTGTTCAGCTCAGAAGGCACCTGGTTGATTTGTTTGATGCGGTTATAAGGCATACCGTTGAACGTATTTCTTTCCCTTTCGGGCATGTCCAGCAGGAAGCTGATGTCCGGTTTCTTCAGGTTGCCTTTGATTTTAAGGTACACTTCAAACGGAATACGTTGTCTGTAGGTATTCCGCTGTTCAGCGCTCATGCCGCCCAGCTGGTCCTGAAGGAGGTCGATGGCGGGAGCGTTAACGGTATATTTGGCCGTGATATCGAGGTCGGCGGCCATAGCATCACCATTGAAGGAGATGAAGCTGCCTTTCTGAATATCAAAAGAGCGTTTGATCAGTTGATTGAGCGACATTTCATATTTACCTTCCGATATTTCATAGCGGCCGGTGATGCTCATTTTGCTGCTGGGGTCCAGCGTAGCGTTCAGGTTGGCGGTGCCTTTGGCCTGTACGTAGTCGCCGTTGTCTTTATCGATAACAATCTTTAATACGGATTCCGGTGTGATTTCGACGTTGCCGGAGAAGAAGATGCCTTTGAGCCGCGGGTTGCTGTATTTGAGGCTGTCGCGTTTCGCCAGCAAGGCGCTGTCGATAGGATGATCGCGGTCGATGAATTCCACTACGCCTTCCCTGTCGGCGATGCCGGGTTCATCTTGTGGCAATACAACCGTAACGCTGGATTTGTCCCGGAGCTTCACGTTGGCGTCTACACGGGGAAGATCGAGTGAACCGCGAACGGTGACTTTACTATCTATAAAGGCGGGGCCATAGATCCACTGGTCCTGGTTTTGTTGTTTGCCAAGCGCCATAAAGTTGTCGGCGTTGATGGTCAGATTGAAGCCGTATTTGATAAAGTCTGAGGTATTGATACGGCCGTTCACCACCATCTCATTGTTAAGGCTGTCGGCCACTACAAGGTTATTAATCAGGATGCCTTTGTCATCGATCACGATATCTTCATCAGGCAGGTGGAGGTTGCTGCCGATGAAACTGACCACGCCGCCGGCATTATTGAAGTGCATATTGCCTTTTACGGCCGGCTGGCTGGCCGTACCGGAGATATCGAATTTACCGGTGGCGTTGCCGTACATATGCGTTAAGCTGCCCATTGTAAATGGTTCGAGAGAAGACATTTCCAGATTGGCGAGGTCTATGTGTGCGTTAATGGTGCTGTCATAGGTACCGGCAACAGTAACATCATTATTATCGCCTTTCAGGGTGGCGTCCAGCTTATAGGCGCCGGGCGCGGTATTATCTACTGTAGCGTTGAGTGTACCAAGCGGAGAGGTTTTTACAGAGAGGCTGTCTACCTTCAGTTTGGCATGTACCAGAGGCTGTGTCTTCCAGTTGTGCACCGTGGCGTCTGCGTTCAGCAGGCCATTGGCGAGCAGGGTATCTGTGGCCAGCATGCCGGTGATAGTGGCCAGCTGGAAGTTGCTGACTTTTGCCTGAAGGGCCGGCACACCGGAAGTATCTGCCAGGGTATTGACCTGTATGGACTGGTCACCATGCGACAGTTTGATATTTGCAGTATCGGGAGCACCGTTTTTAATGCGGAAAATATTGTTTTCTGCTACGGTCCACGCTTGTTTATTCAGCAGCAGGTCCGGTTTGAGTACCAGCTGCATCACATTGTCCGGCAGGAAAGTAAAGATACCGCCAAGCCGGTATTTGGGTTTTCTTTTCGGATCATCCATCAACAGTCCAAAGTCAACCACGCCGGTATTGGCCTGTGCTGATAATACCGTATGGAAAAGCGGGAACGTTGGGTGTTTCATGTCTGCGATAGACACATATGTCTGCAGGGTGGTATCTACGATACGGGCATATAAGCGCAGGCTGTCTACCTGTATCGAGTCATAGTTGACTTTAGGCAGGTTGGCTTTTACGAACAACAGGCTGCTGTCGCTGTTGAGACGGCCGGCGATGTCAACCGGCATTTCCATGCGAATGCCGGGGACCAGCGGCTCCAGGTTATGAGGTACCTGCAGGGCGGCGGCAAATTCAAGATATTGTCCGGGAGGGACCACTACAATACGCCCGGAGTCGGCAGGCATCAGCGGTTTCATGATGATCTGGCTGAAGGCGTTGCCGATTTTTGTGTAATCCATACGCCCCTGTGCTGTAACCGGGCCAAACGGGCTTTTCAGCACCAGATATTGCTGGTCTGTATAGTGAGCGGTAAGTGCCAGGGTATCCAGAGGGATGACCTGGTCCTGCATCTGCACCTGCCAGCCGGTGAGCAATGCGGTGCCTTCCAGCCGCTGCGGTTCAAGGCTGCTGAAGTCAGCATCTACATTGCCTTTGAGGGTCATTGGTCCGTTGTGCCAGTGTGTAGCGAACAGGTCGGCCCGTGCAATTTCAATATTGGCTTTCAGGGTTTGCAGCGCGGTATCGCTGAGCGTGCCGTTAATGGCAAAGCGGGTATTCAGGCTGGTATCGGCACTTTCGCCGTTGGCTTCAAATACACCTTTGCGGATGTTGGCGTTCACGCTCACATCGTGGTACGTATAACGGTTATAGGTGGCTTCATTCAGGGTAACTGCCGCCTGGGCTGCCATTTGTTTCAGCGTATATCCCTGACCGGTAGCTGTCAGATGGCCGCTCATCCATCCGTAGGTGGTGTCGTAAAGCATGATGCCCGGATGTACCCGGAAGTATGGGACATTCACGTCGTAGCTGCTGCGGACGCTGTCGGTGATATTGATCAGCTTTGCGTTGACAGTGGCGTTGGCATAGTCACTTTTCAGTTGCAGCTGTGCCAGCATATTTTTCATACCGCCTTTAAACAGACCGGTGATCAGCATATTTTCCGGCAGTCTGGGTGTATCGGGCAGCGTGCCGGCAGGCAGCCATGAGCGCAGCGCCTTGTTGCCGGTCTGGATATAGAGCTCTGGCAGATTGGCATTGAACCGGTCTGCGTCGGTCGCATGTTCTATCTGGCCGTTGGCGGTTTTGATCAGGTTGCCCTGGTGGTCATTTACATACAGCTGCTTGATATTTAACAGGCCAAGGTTGCCTTTTAATATAGCCGACAGCGTTAGTTCCTTGTTCCACAGCGGGGCAAAAGATTTGTTTTTGCGTGCATCCGGTACAAAGGGCAGCCATTCTGCTAGGGCTACCTGCACGGAATCCAGGTTGGCATCAATACCCATCTGGTCCATGTGGTCTGCAATACCAGACCAGGAAGGAACGGTAATGGCTATATGTTTCCGGAAAACGCTCTTGCCGGTTTGCACAAAAAAGTTCCGCAGCTCCAGGCTTTTGGGCGTGAAGGTCACGTCCATATTCGCTTTCCGGAGAGTGAACCCTGACCAGTCGCGGGCGGCAAGGTTTTTTAAACTGGCTTGTATGCTGTCCGGCGTATAACGGATATTGCTGATCGCGGAATTGATATTGGAAAGGAACAGGTGGTTGTAGTTGGGATCGGGGCCGGCAGCTTTGGGAGCCGGACCACCGTTGTCGTACCGCATGGCCAGTTTATCGAGATTGACCTGCGTGGCAAACACCTGCCAGGTATTGGGCGCCGTGTCCGGGGCTGCCGGCGTGGTATCTTTTCCGGGCATCATAGCCAATATGCCGGTGGTATGGTGAATGGAAAGATCGCCTACCTGTATGCGGGTGGAATCCTGGTCCAGGTTACTGTTGCGCAGCGTGAGGTCCCCGATTTTCCAGCCGGTAGTAATGCCGATGCCATCGCTGCTGTAGGTGAAATTACTTTCTTTAATGCGAAGCTGTTTAAGGAGCAGGTGAAGTCCCACGGCGTTGGTGTCCGGCGTTGGTGGCGGCGGAGCGGTACCTTGGTTCGGCGACGGAATATATTGTTGATGGAAAAAGCCTTTCAGACCGGCCAGTTCCACCCCTCTGAATGCATAGATTCCATCATCGGGAATCAGCTCGTCCGGATCGGCATGAAGGGTGTCCCAGGTAGCTACAGCATGCATGCCGCCGGTCTGGTCATCGAAATTGACTTTAACATGCCGGAGGGAAACGTCTTTGATACGGAACTGGATAGTAGTGCCAGTAGCAGGTGCAATGGTGTCGGGTTTCTTACCGGGAGAAACAAAAGCATCTACTGCAAACTGAAAGTTGAAGGCGCTGTCTCCTTTATGCCGGTAAACATTTACCAGCAGGGTATCCCATTCCAGTTTATCGATCTGTAGTTCATTGTTAATAAAGGCCAGCAGGTTATAACGCACTTTCAGGGAACCGGAGTACAGCAGCGCCTGATGGGAGGTATCGGCCACAAATACATTTCTCAGTTCGAGGTATTTCCATCCTCTGGCCCTGAGATAACCAATTTGTACTTTGGTCTTGAGTTTTTTCTGCAGATAGCTTTCGCCTTGCAGCCGCAGATAATTCTGTACGCCGTCCAGCTGTAATAATAACACCGCCATCACGGGCAAAAGAAGCACCGCAACAATGATCCATAAAAGCCACCGCCACCAGGGGCGCCTGTGTTTAATTTCTGTTTCTGCTGGTTCTGTCACTATAATAGGTTGCTAATAGTAATTTACTGAATAAAAACGCATAAGCGTTCCAATGGTTTATTTTCAGGTAAGCCCTGGCTTCCGCCCGCTTGCCCGGCGAAAAGCACAAAATCCATACCCGCAGGCAATGGGGATAAACAGTACTGCAAGGATACATTAAAATACGGGAACGGACATACTGAAAATTGTCCGGAAGGCTGAAAACAGGCGTCCCGGGACAGTACTCATACAGAATATTCAGGAGGAAAATGTGCAGGCGGTGCGGGTAGTTTATTGCCCGCTTTGAGGTGGTTTGTTGCGTTCATTAAAGCGGGAGATATAATAATCGAGCTTATCTCTTTTGGCTTTGTCGTTCCGGAATTCTTCCAGTAGCGCAGGGTCCTGTGGCAGGATATATTTTTTGAGGTTATAAAGCGATAGCTCAAGAATTTCGCCGGTGACGATGTTAATAACTTTCTTGAGCCTGACAGGCGTGTTCATGGCATTGACGGTCATATCGGCGGGATTGTAGGCGCTGCGGGCAGGCTGTACCCCCTGTAGTTCGTAGGTACAATAATAGCCGAAGGCCTGTATCCGGTTAAGCCCGTTGTCTTTAATATAGATATTGGTGCCGTCACAAAATCCCCAATAGTTTTTTACTTTCTGTTCCTGCCCTGCCGCATCGCGAAGCACCAGTTCGTTCCTGCTGGCGAGGAGATAGATCTGCGCGGCGGTGCTCCGGCTTTTGATCACCAGATCGCCGGATTCGGAGGGGGTGTTTTCGCGGAACTCCCGGAAAGACCGGTACAGTCCTTTTTTGAGCCCTCCGGCCTGAAGGGCCTGGCCGGGATTGTCCTGTGCCGTGGTCATCAGGCAAATGCAGATAAGTCCCCAGAGGCAGCACCATTGTTTCATAGGGCACAAATGTATCCGGAATCGGGGCCTTGCCGCAGGGAAATAGCTGAATGGTGGAATTGTTTCTGCTGATCTGTAATTTCTGTCTGTAAAGTTATCAGGAGGAGATAAAAATAAAAGGCCGGGTAAAAACCCGGCCCGGCTGAAGGTTACAACAAAATCTAAACCTGCTTATGAGAAAAGCGTTAATAAATAGCTCCTAGCTTTTAGCCGTTAGCTGTTATCATATTTTTATGAACGTTGCCTTCAGCCTGTTTATGATAGTAACAGGCTAAAAGTGTCCGCTATTATTACAGTGCCATTGCCTGCAGTGAATGGTCTTTGCTTTCCAGCTGGGAGCTGCCCATCAGGAATTCATCTACTTTCCTCGCACACTCGCGACCTTCGCTAATTGCCCACACCACCAGTGACTGGCCACGGCGCATATCGCCGGCAGTAAACACTTTAGGGATGGACGTCAGGTAATCTTTTTCTGTGGCTTTCACATTTCCTCTTTCATCTTTTTCCACTTCAAGCTGTTCCAGCATGCCGGTGTGCTGCGGATGAACGAAGCCCATCGCCAGCAGTGCCAGTTCGCAGGGGATATCTCTTTCAGAGCCTGGTACTTCGGTGAATTTCGCGGGCCTGCCGTCGGCGCTCAGTGTCCACTGGATATCCACGATGCGGAGGGCTTTCAGGTGCCCATTATCGTCGCCGATGAACGCTTTGGTAGCGATTGCCCATTGACGGTCAGCGCCTTCTTCATGGGAAGAAGATGTTTTCAGCACCATGGGATAAGTAGGCCATGGCATGAAATCGGTACGCTCGCCCGGCGGTTTGGGCAGCAGTTCCAGCTGGGTAACGCTTACCGCGCCGTGGCGGTTGCTGGTGCCCACGCAGTCGGAACCGGTATCGCCCCCTCCTATTACTACCACGTTTTTACCGGTGGCCAGGATATCGTGCCCGTCAACAGGAAGGTTGCCTACTCTTTTATTCTGCTGTTTGAGGAAGTCCATGGCGTAGTGTACCCCTTTCAGTTCGCGGCCGGTGATACCGAGGTCGCGTGGAATGGTGGAACCCCCTGCCAGTACGATGGCATTGTATTCCCTTAACAGGTCATTGGTGCTCACGTTAACGCCTACGTTGGCATTGCACTGGAAGGTAACACCTTCTTCTTCCATCAGTTTTACCCTGCGGTCGATGGTCCATTTTTCCAGTTTGAAGTCCGGAATGCCGTAGCGGAGCAGGCCTCCGGGCTTGTCGTCACGCTCAAATACGGTAACGCTGTGGCCGGCGTAATTCAGCTGGGCCGCTGCGGCCAGTCCGGCAGGACCGGAACCGATCACGGCTACTTTTTTGCCGGTACGTACGCGGGGCACCTTCGCCTGAACGAGGCCTTTGTCGAAAGCAATTTCTATGATATGCCGTTCAATTTCCTCGATAGCTACCGGCGGCTGATTGATACCCAGCACACAAGCGCTTTCGCAGGGAGCCGGACAAATACGGCCGGTGAATTCGGGGAAATTATTGGTGGAAGTCAGGATATCATAAGCATCCTGCCAGTCCTGGCGGTATACGGCATGATTAAATTCAGGTATTACGTTACCGAGCGGGCATCCGCTATGGCAGAAGGGTACGCCACAGCTCATACAGCGGGCGGCCTGCTGGTTCAGTTTCTGTTCGGGGAAGCGTTCTACGAACTCGTTGTAGTGGCCAACCCTTTCCCGGGGATCTGTTTTTCCGGGCAGCTCTCGTGTAAATTCCAGGAATCCTGTAGGTTTACCCATAGTCCTAAGTTATTTTCTCATTTTGTTATCAGGTAGTTTTTTGATTTACCAGATTGTTAAATCAATCTCCCGACAACAAAACCTGTTCAATTTTTAACGGTTTATTTTCTGTCCCTGTGCCACGCCTGCTTTCAGTACGGCCTTGTATTCTTTCGGGAATACTTTCACGAAGTGGCGCAGCTGATTTTCCCAGTCTTTCAGGATAAATTTCGCCACGGTGCTGTTCGTGTAGGCGTGATGTTTAGTGATCAGGTCCTGCAGCGTAGCAACATCGTCCTGGTCCAGCGGATCGAGGTCGATCATATCGCGGTTGCAGTGGTTGGCAAAGGAGCCTTTTACGTCGTATACATAGGCGATACCACCGCTCATACCTGCACCAAAGTTGCGGCCGGTTTCACCCAGGATGACGGCGCGGCCACCGGTCATATATTCGCAGCCGTGGTCACCCACGCCTTCCGCCACAACGGTGGCGCCGGAGTTACGTACGCAGAAGCGTTCGCCGGCCTTGCCGCGGATATAGGCTTCACCGGAGGTGGCACCATAGAAGCACACGTTGCCTGCAATGATGTTCTCTTCCGCTTTGAATCCTGCTTCTCCATGAGGATAGAGGATCAGTTTGGAGCCGGAAAGACCTTTACCGAAGTAGTCATTGGCTTCACCTTCCAGTTCAAGGGTAAGCCCTTTGGTGGAGAAGGCGCCGAAGCTTTGACCTGCGGAACCGTTGAATTTGAAGTGGATGGTATCTTCCGGCAGTCCTTCGCTCTTGTAACGTTTGGATATTTCGTTAGAGAGGATAGTGCCGACAGTACGATCGGTATTTTTAACAGGATACTGTTGGTAAACCCTTGTTTTTTTGTCCAGTGCAGGCTGTGCTGCTTTGAGCAGCTGCCAGTCGAGTACTTCAGCGATGCCGTGGTCCTGTTCTTCCTGTTTGTACAGGCCGGTTTCAGGGGCGGCAGGTTCTTTGTACAGGATGGGTGACAGGTCCAGCTTCTGTGTTTTCCAGTGGCTGATGCCTTCGCGCATCTGGAGGTTGTCTACCTGGCCTACCATTTCCTGGATGGTACGGAAGCCAAGGTCGGCCATGATTTCACGGAGTTCTTCCACGAGGAAGGTGAACAGGTTCACTACATGTTGCGGGTCGCCGGTGAAGCGTTTGCGCAGGTCCGGGTCTTGTGTGGCCACACCTACGGGGCAGGTGTTGACATGGCATTTACGCATCATGATACAACCTTCCACGATGAGGGCTGCGGTGGCCACGCCCCATTCTTCCGCACCGAGCAGTGTAGCGATGGCGATGTCGCGGCCTGTTTTCAGCTGGCCGTCGGTTTGCAGTACCACCCTGCTGCGCAGTTTGTTTTTCACCAGTGTCTGGTGGGATTCGGCGAGGCCCAGTTCCCAGGGCAGACCGGCATGTTTGATGGAGCTTATCGGAGAAGCGCCTGTACCACCATCGTGACCGGCAATCAGTACCACATCGGCATGTGCTTTGGCAACACCGGCGGCGATGGTGCCAACGCCTGCTTTAGACACCAGTTTTACGCTGATGCGGGCGGCGCGGTTGGCGTTTTTCAGATCATAAATGAGCTGTGCCAGGTCTTCGATGGAATAAATATCGTGGTGTGGCGGTGGAGAGATAAGACCTACACCCGGGGTGGAGTGTCTTACCTTGGCGATCCAGTCGTCCACTTTATGGCCGGGCAGCTGTCCGCCTTCACCGGGCTTAGCGCCCTGGGCCATTTTAATTTGTAATTCGTCGGCATTGGTCAGGTAGTAGCTGGTAACGCCGAAACGGGCGCTGGCTACCTGTTTGATGGCAGAACGCATAGAGTCGCCGTTAGGCAGTTGCTCGTAGCGGATTTCATCTTCTCCCCCTTCGCCGGTATTGCTTTTGGCACCGATGCGGTTCATGGCAATAGCGAGGGTGGAATGTGCCTCATGAGAGATAGAACCGAAGCTCATAGCACCTGTAGCAAAGCGTTTGAAGATGCTGGATGCTGGTTCCACCTCATCGATAGAGATGGAAGCACGGGTACGTTTAAACGAAAAGAGGCTACGCAGGGTGCAGGCTTTTTCGCTCTGGTCGTTAACGGCTTTGGAGTATTTCTTGAAGATGCTGTAGTCGCCCATACGGGTGGAATACTGCAGCAGGTGGATGGTAGTGGGATTGAAAAGATGGAATTCCCCTTTCCGTTTCCACTGGTACACGCCGCCTTCGGTAAGACGCTGCACCGGTTTTTCCTTACGGCCATAGCCCATCCAGTGTTTTGCCAGTGTTTCACGGGCAATTTCATCCAGGCCAAGGCCCTGAATGCGGGACACGGCGCCGGCGAAGTATTTGTCCACCACTTGCTGGTTGATGCCCAGTATCTCGAATATCTGAGCGCCCTGATAAGATTGCAGGGTGGAGATGCCCATTTTGGAGAATACTTTGAGCAGACCGTCACAAACGGCTTTGATATAGTTTTTCTTCAGTTTGTCCACGTCCAGGCTGGTGTCCAGTTTGTTGGACAGCTTCAGGTCGCGGATAGTGCTGAGGGCCAGGTATGGGTTTACAGCGGTGGCGCCGAAGCCCAGCAGGCAGGCGAAATGATGTACTTCCCAAACATCGCCGGCTTCCACGATCAGCCCTACGGAGCCGCGTTTGCCTTTGCGGATCAGGTGGTGATGTACGGCAGAAGCGGCCAGCAGTGAAGGGATAGCGGCATGTTCGGAGTCGATGGCGCGGTCAGAGAGGATGATCACTTCAAATCCGTCTTCCACGGCATCTACAGCGTAGCGGCAAAGGCGGGCAAGTCCTTTCTCAAGGGAGCCTGGTTTACCATCGGCCTTGAAGTAGGTATGCAGTGTTTTAGCCTGAAACAGGCCGGTGTCGATGCTGCGTATTTTTTCCAGTTCGTGGTTGTTGAGGATGGGATGGCGCAGTGCCAGGCTGTGGCAGTGCAGCGGATCTTCATCCAGCAGGTTGCCGTTGCCGCCCACGAAAGTGGCGAGCGACATCACCAGCCTTTCCCTGATAGGATCGATAGGCGGATTGGTTACCTGCGCAAACAGCTGTTTGAAATAGTTGGCCAGATGCTGCGGCTGGTTGCTGAGTGCTGCCAGCGGCGTATCGGTGCCCATGGAACCAACAGGTTCTTTACCGTCGATGGCCATCGGGGAAATGATATGCTCCAGGTCCTCAGTGCTGTAGCCGAAAGCCCGCTGGTATTTGAAGATCTGGTCATGCTCCAGATGGGTGAAGGTGACCCTTGGCTCAGGTAGTTCTTCCAGACGGATTTTATATTTATTGAGCCACTCGCCATAAGGTTGTTGGGAGCAGATCTGTTGTTTCAGTTCTTCGTCACCAATGATGCGGCCCTGGTCCATGTCTACGATGAACATTTTTCCGGGCTGCAGGCGTCCTTTTTCTTTTACGTTTTTAGGATCGATGGGCAATACACCGGCTTCGGATGCCATGATCACACGATCGTCTTTGGTCACGACAAAGCGGCTGGGACGTAATCCGTTACGGTCCAGGGTGGCGCCGATAATTTTACCGTCGGTGAAGGAGATGGAAGCGGGACCGTCCCACGGTTCCATGAGGGAAGCGTGGTATTCGTAGAACGCTTTTTTCTCTGCCGCCATGTCTTCGTTGCCGTCCCATGCTTCGGGAATCAGCATCATCATTACATGCGGGAGGGACCGGCCGGTCATGGTCAGCAGCTCGATCACATTGTCGAGGCTGGCAGAATCCGACTGTCCTTCTTCTACGATAGGCAGCAGCATGTCCATCTCTTCCGCTGTAAAATACTTGGACATAAAGTCACGCTCACCGGCGCGGAGCCAGTTGAGGTTACCTTTCAGCGTATTGATTTCACCATTATGGGCGATATAACGGTAAGGGTGCGCCAACCGCCAGCTGGGGAAAGTATTGGTTGCAAAACGGGAGTGGATGAGGGCGAAGGCGGATACCATCTTCTCATCGCTCAGGTCAGTATAATAATGACGTACCTGGTAGGTGGTCAGCTGGCCTTTATAAACGATTGTTTTATAAGAAAGGGAAGCAATGTAAAACAGTGCTTTCTCTTTGGGAATAGTATTACGGACAGTTTTGGACACGTAGTTGCGGAGCACGAACAATTTGCGCTCAAAAACTTCGGGGTCGCTGATATGATAGGGACAGGCGATAAATACCTGTTCAATTTCCGGTTCTACAGACAGGGCCGATTCACCGATGCCGTCAGGGCGAACCGGTACTTTACGGTATCCCAGGATCTCGAGGCCCAGTTTCTCAGCGCTGCGTTGCAGGATTTCCCTGCACTCTTCGCGCCAGCGGGGTTCTTTCGGAAAAAAGACCATGCCCACGCCATACTTGCCAAACTCCGGTAAGCTGATGCCTAACCGCAGGCATTCATCATACAAAAACTCATGAGGGACCTGAAACAGGATTCCTGCACCATCGCCCGTGTTTTGCTCACAGCCGCAGGCGCCGCGGTGTTCCATGTTTTCCAGCATGGTGAGGGCATCACGGATAATATGGTGGGATTTACGCCCCTTAATATGGGCCGTAAAACCTGTTCCGCAGGCATCATGTTCGAATTCAGGACGGTATAAACCTTGCGTTTGCTTCACTTCATCCATTTGGTTTAGATTTTTTTCTTTGATACACTCCTCCCTTCTGACTTTCGTCGATGGGTGGTGTACGATATAATTCGGGAACGGTTTAAAGATACTAAAGGAATGCTGTATTTTTTATATAAATTTTTGATAGAAGCGAAAAATTTAGAAAAAAATAAAATTATGTCCCTTATTGTTAGAATTTATAGAAAAATGACTGCAATGGGGCCTGGATTCCGGGCGGCGGGTTGCGGCAGGATTGTCAACCAAGTGGACGGATATATCCGGGAACGTTGAGCTTAATGAGGAATAATGAGCTTAATTAGTCATATTTGAGCTTTAATCTATGGAATTGAGCTTAATTGAATAAATTTGAGCTTAATATATGGTGTTTGAGCTCAATGAATTGATTTTAAGCTGAATTACCAGATAACCTCAAAACACGATTAAAATGCAAACAGATAATAAGGTAACACAACAGATAATATCTGTTTTGAAGAAATTTCGGGAAGGAGCTGCTATTGAAGACATTTTTAAAACGGGAGAGATTGATGTCAGCCTTAGTACACTAAAAAGACGTTTGGCAGATTTGATCAGTCAGGGCATCGTTGAAGCGACAGGAAATACAAGATCAAGAAGATTCAGACTAATTGAATCAGATGAATTTGAAGATTTTCTGCTCAAACCTGGGAGCAGGGCATTGTTAAAAAAGCTGCGCGTCCCCTATCAACAGCGCAATGTAGTCGGTTATAACAGGGCCTTCCTGGAAAACTACCAACCTAACGAAGACAGTTTCCTGACGGCAGAAGAGCGAAATCAGTTGAGCGATTGGGGGCAAACCGGACAGGATGGCCAGCCGGCAGGGACATACGCGCGAAACATTTTAAATCAGCTGCTGATAGATTTATCCTGGAATTCCAGCAGGCTTGAAGGAAACACCTATTCTTTACTGGATACCAAACGCCTGATCAATCAGGGAATAGAAGCTGCGGATAAAAGTACCATAGACGCTCAAATGATCATCAACCATAAGGAAGCAATTAACTTTCTTGTGTATAATCCGGAGGGGATTGGCTTTAATGCATATACAATCAGAAACCTTCACGCCCTGCTTGTGGCGAACTTGCTATCAGATCCGGCGGCAGAAGGGCGCCTGCGTACAATACCGGTGAACATTGCCCAATCCGCATTTATACCAGCATCAGCCCCACAGTTGATCGAGGAAATGTTCCTGATGATGTTGACGAAAGCTTCAGCGATCAGGAACCCATTTGAACAGGCGATCTTTGTGATGATCCACCTTCCTTATCTTCAGCCATTTGATGACGTCAATAAAAGAGTTTCACGCCTGGCAGCAAACATTCCTTTAAATAATAATAATCTGGCCCCGCTTAGCTTTGTGGATGTTCCGAAGGAGTTGTACATTAAGGCACTTCTGGGGGTTTATGAATTTAATGATGTTTCCTTAATGAGTGATGTCTTTATGTACGCTTACAAGCGTTCGGCCAACCGTTATGCGGCGGTGATCAAAGAGATTGGTCAGCCTGACAGATTCAGAATGCAGTATCGGAAAGAGATCGCTGCTGTGATCTCTGAAATCATTAAAGAAGCGCTGGGACCAGAAAAGGCAAAACGTTTGATAGCAACAGCGGTGACAAACATTCCGCCTCGCGATCAGGAAAGGTTCCTCAATTATGTCGAAAATGACCTGCTTTCCGTTCATGATGGAAATTTTGCAAAATACCAGGTAACACCTTCAGAATTCAGTAAATGGAAAGGTGTTTGGACAATAGACGGGAAGACCCTCTGATGAGGTATTACATTGGGCAGTAGCTATCTACAAAAGCGGAAGCATAACGGAGTGTTGGATTGCTGTCATGCCACCGCTATCGACATGGAAACAGGCGCGTTTATTTTTTAATACACGCGCCTGTCCCCTATCTGTCAGGGTTCAAAGATAAAAGTCGTTTTACCGTTTTTGATTTCCATCCGTAGCGGCTCGCTGAGGTGGCTCTCATTTTGAAGCCGGTCCAGCGCGGTGACTACGTATGTATAGGTCTTGCCTTTTATGTAAGTCTGGTCTTTGTATTCCGGGTCAGACGACTGAGGCAGGATAGCCAGAATTTTCGTAGGGTCGGTAGCGTTAATTGGCTCGTTGGCTTCAAAACGGTACAACACATATTGTTTGGTACGGCCGCTGGTATCGTCATCTGTCCAGTGGATCTCCAGTCCACCGGGCCTTTCGAAGGCATCGATGAAGTATGGCGGGTCAGGCGTGGTATTAGGCAGCCATGCCATGACGGGGCGCAGCGCCGGGTATTTGTAGTAGTGGTTGCGCAGCGAGTCTTCGATGCCCAACGGGTTGCCGCGGAAAGATTTGGCGCTGTAGAAGATGCTGCCTTGTATAGTATTAAGTGTTCTGGATTCTTCAATCTGCATAGGCAGTTCCCGTGGATTTTTCCAGGCGGGGTTGCTGCCGAGGCGGTACACGCCATGCCCGATATATATCTGCCGGCCATAGCCATGCTGGCTCCACCAGTTGAGCAGCACTTCATAGTCTGCCAGACGATGGCCGCGTTCCCAATACAACTGTGGTGCGGCGTAATCTATCCAGCCTTTTTTCAGCCATTTTAAAATATCGGCGTACAGGTCGTCATAGTTGGTCATGCCGCCATGTGTGTAAGATCCTTCGGGGTCTCTGCTGCGATCGCGCCACACGCCAAACGGACTGATACCGAATTTCACCCAGGGCTTTTCTGCTTTGATGGCCACACTGAGCATTTCGATGATGGCGTCCACATTGGCCCTGCGCCAGTCGTCTTTCATTATCCCGTTGCCATACAGGCGGTAGGAAACATTGTCTGGAAATTCTTTGCCAGGCACCCGGTAAGGATAAAAATAGTCGTCGAAGTGTACCGCATCGATATCATATCTTTTCACTACGTCCCGCACTACCATGGTCACATAATTCCGTACTTCCGGAATACCCGGGTCGAAGTATTTTTTATTGTCGTAGGAGAGGAACCATTGGGGTTTCAGGCGGGTGATATGATTGGCGGCCACGCTGCTGCGGCTTGCGTTGAATACAGCTCTGTAGGGGTTGAACCAGGCGTGGAATTCCATACCCCGTTTATGTGTTTCTTCAATCATGAATTGAAGCGGGTCATAGTAAGGGTTGGGCGCCTGTCCCTGGATGCCGGTCAGGTATTCGGACCAAGGCTCGTACGGGGAGGCATAAAACGCGTCAGTTGCAGGACGTACCTGTGCTACTACTGTATTCATGCCATTGCGCTGCATCTGATTGAGCAGATCGATAAACTCCTGTTTTTGTTGTTCTGTCGGTAAACCGCGTTTGGAAGGCCAGTCAATATTTTCCACTGTAGCGATCCATACCCCGCGCATTTCCCTTTTGGGCGGCAACTGCGCCCATACCTGTTGTGTGAGGCCCGCACAAAGGGCCACACCGGCTAATAACTGCTTCAACATCTGCCTTACTTTAAACCGTAAGATGCGAAAATAGCAAAAAGGAAGCCTGTTTGCTTGCTTAATTATATGATTCTTATGGCTTATTGTCCACTTTTACTTTAAAGGCAGGAGGCTCATAATTTCCCGGCATATAGGAAGGGGGAATGGTAGAGGCGTTCCCGTCGCGGTGCGCATGGTATTGCGGCGACATGATCTCTACGCCGGCTTCATTGAAATGGTCCTGTATCTGCTGGTTTAGCCGGGAATAGATTTCATTCATCCGATGAGACTCCTCGGTATAGGCATTGATTTCATAGGCAACAGAAAAATCGTTGAGCGCGGTCTGTAATACAAAAGGTTCACGGTCTTTTTGAATACCATCTGTGGCCAGGGCTGCGCGGACAAGCAGCGCATGCACCTGCTTCCATGGAACGTCATATCCAATAGTGACAGTTGTGTGCAGGATCAGTCCAAGGTCTTTGCTGGAAGAGGTGAAATTAACAGTATGCCCGTTGAGGATACTGGCATTGGGCACAGTGATCTCTTCGTTTTTGGTGGTGCGTAAACGGGTCACCAGCAGGTTCTTTTCTATCACGTCGCCGGTAATCTCTCCAAGCCGGATACGGTCCCCTATTTTAAAAGGGCGCATGTAGGTGATCACGAAGCCCGCTACTACATTGGAAATGGCGGACGATGACCCCAGCGAGAAAAGGATGCCCAGGAATACTGACACGCCCTGGAACACCTTGGAATCGGACCCGGGCAGATAAGGGAAGATGACAACGAACATAAACGCATAGAGCAGGAATTTGATGCCGCTGGCCGTGGGCAAGGCCCAGTCAGTATAAAAGCCGTTTATTTTCAGGTTGCCGCAGGCTATTTCACTGGCGAGATAGTTGACCAGTTTAATGAGCAGCCGTGTTACCACATATATCACCAGGATGGTAAGCAGTTTGGGCAGATAATGGAAAACGCCCGACAGGATTGCTTTGACGGGCGACAAGGTCCAGTCTGTCAGCTTGTCTGCAATACCCCTGGTCCATGGAAAGATGCCGAAAATCAGCGGCAGGGTAAGGTATAAGACCAACAGGATAAGCACTACGCGTGCAATGCCGAGCGCGCTGTAAATGATGCCGAGCTGTTTCTGCTGATTCAGCAGGGCGTAGTTTTTTACTTTCACGCCTTTGAGGTACCGGTCTTTTTCGCGGACGAGTCTTCTGCGAAGCGCTCTGAACAAGCGGTTGATCCCGAAGATGATAACGCCCAGCACCACCAGTATCAGCACCAGCCAGCCAAGGCGTACCAGGATATACTGAACGCTGTGCTGGGCTTTTTGTTCCCTGATGGCTTTGCGGATGATCGCCGCATATCCGGCGGCCACCTGTGCCTTGTCCTGGTCCAGCCAGAGCGCATCGTCATCTGTGATGGTCTGGATGATCAGGTCGTTGTAGGCTACGTCGATATTGTTTTCGTTGGGCACTACGATGATGGAGTCCGGTGAATAGAACGGGTCTTTCTCTATCAGTTGCAGTTTACGGGAGATATTGGCGGCGCGGTCGCTGGGTTTGAACGGGCCCAGTTTATTATATACACGGAACAGGGTGTCGCCGAAGGGCGCTACGGGTATTCCCTGGGTGATGGCCTTCATCTGGAGTATGCGTTCCCGTTGCCGGGCTTTCTTCAGAGAGTCGGTCTGTTCGATATTGGCGAGTTGTTGTTCCAGTTCTTTTTTCCGTTGGTTGCTGCTGTTGCTCAGCTGGAGGATTTGCTCTTCCAGTGAGGCTTTGGCAGCGGCATCTGCTTTGATCAGGGAGTCGCTTTCCCGAAGCAGCCGGGTGGTGGCAATGAGTTGTGCGTTGGTGGTAGAGTCCTGTGATACTTTGCTGCTGTCTTGGGCCAGGCTCTGAAAGTGTATAGTGAGGATGGTTAATAAAATGGGAAAAAACGGTCTCATTCCGAAGCTTTCTATCAAAGTACGGAAATTTCCCGGCGCAGCATCGCTGCAGAGCATAAAAACGGGGAATTTAAAAGGAGGGACTACACTTTCCGTTTCAGGTACTGGCTATAGTCAGGCAGGATTACTTCATAGTCCTGGTGCATCAGCGGGGATGTCAGCAGGAAGTCGGCCGAAGCGCGGTTACAGGCCACCGGGATGTTCCATACCACGCCAAGCCGCAGCAGGGCTTTGATGTCCGGATCATGAGGCAGGGCTTCCATGGGGTCCCAGAAGAAGATGATCACGTCCAATGCGCCTTCCGCAACGAGGGCGCCAATCTGCTGGTCGCCGCCCAGCGGACCGCTCAGCAACTTTCTCACGGAAACGTCCAGTGCTTCCTCGATCAGTTTGCCGGTGGTGCCGGTAGCGTACAGTTCATGGCGGCTCAGTACCGTTTTGTTGTAGGTCGCCCATTCTATCAGTTCGGCCTTTTTGTGGTCGTGTGCAATCAGGGCGATCCTTTTGCGTGCTTTCAGCGTTTTGATTGTCTGCATATGCTGCAAAAGTACTAAGCCGCCTGAAAAAAATAAATGTAAAATTTAATAATATCAGTACTTGTCGGTTGTGTCCAGCGTCGCCAGATCACGGTCGAAGATGTAAAGACCGCCTTTGTCTTCACCGATGAGCTTCAGCTTATCAAGGATATGCCGGGCCATACGTTCCTCTTCAATCTGTTCAGTTACATACCATTGCATGAAATTGTGCGTGGCATAATCTTTTTCAAACAGGCAGAGGTCCACCAGGTTATTGATTTCTTTGGATACTGCCAGCTCGTGCTTAAATACGAGGTCAAAAACGGCCTGGATGTTTTTGAACTGGTGCTCGGGCTGCTTCAGTGCGGGCACCAGGCCGTGGGCGCCTCTCTCATTGATGTATTTCAGTAGTTTCAGCATGTGCGTCCGTTCTTCGTCGGAATGGCGGTAGAGGAACAGTGCGGTGCCGTTGTAGCCCTGTACTTCGGCCCAGGAGGCCATGGCGAGGTAATACTGGGAGGAGGCTGCCTCCATTTCCACCTGTTGGTTGAGCGCAGCCAGGATTTTGGGAGAAAGTTCTTTCAATAACATGACCTTAAATTTTAATTTGATTTAGGGGACGGCGTTAGGGGAAGGATATTGTTGCCGCTTATAACGTTATTGTAAAATTCGATGAGGTTTCCCTTTCTGCTGGCAAAAATTCTGCCCGGAAAGTGCTACCTTTGTCAGGTAAATTAGGATAAAATGATTAAAACAGGAAATCCGATCATCAGCATATATACGGAAATGACGCCCAACCCGGAAACAATGAAGTTTGTAGCCAACAAACTGTTGTATCCAGGCAAGAGCATCGATTTTCCGGATGAGGCCAGCGCTAAACCATCCCCATTGGCGATAGAACTGTTCAGCTTCCCTTTCATCAGGGGCGTGTTCATTATGGCCAATTTCATTACGCTTACCAAAACCAGTGAAACAGACTGGGACGATATAATCCCCACCGTAAAAGCCTTCCTGAAGGAATACCTGGAGGATAACCGACCTGTTATCAACGAAGACGAAGTGGTAGTGACCAAAGACACCGCCAGCAACGCCGTTAGCGCAGATGACAGCGACGTGGTAAAAAGAATCAAGGAACTGTTGGAAAACTACGTGAAACCTGCGGTAGAAATGGATGGCGGCGCCATTCAGTTCAAAAACTACGAAGCCGGTACGGTTACACTGATGTTACAGGGTTCCTGTTCAGGCTGCCCCTCTTCCATGATTACGCTCAAAGCCGGCATCGAAGGCATGATGAAGCGTATGATACCGGAAGTGAAGGAAGTAGTGGCAGAAGCTGAATAAGCCATAGTTGAGTGAATGATAGTGTTAAATGAAGCACAGTCTTAGTGGCTGTGCTTTTTTATTTTTTAAGACAGATATAGCGACAATGAAAGGATTACTGGTTTTGTTGACCGGCATGGCCATTGCAGCCCAGCCGGTACAGGCACAGAAGAAAAAAAGCACCGACAGCGCCGCCGCCGTTATTACCTACGGGATGCGCAGCAACGGAAAAGAGGTAGGCAACGGCCTGCAATTGTTCATCGACCACAACAGGGCACATATCGTTCCCGGTGGCCCATCAGCCAAAGAACAACAATACCTGGAACTGGGCGAAAAAGCCACCCTCCAGGTACTTGGCACTCCTAACGGGAATATCTATACGCTAAAAAAACCTTTCACGGAATATGTACAGCCGGAGCTGCTGCCTGGTACAGACACCATCCTCGGACTGGTATGCCGGAAAGCCAGGCTCTTTATCCGCTCCAACACCATTGAAGTATGGTATACTAATCAGCTCGCCCTCAAAGGCACGCCTAACCTGACGGTTGCCCCGGGACTCGGACTGGTGCTCAAAGTAGTCCGCAATGGCAACAGTGAAACGATCGCCAAAAAAATCGAATACCGCAAAATTACCCCGGCAGAACTGGCATGGCCGGCCCAACAGGGCCAGCAGGTAGATGATGCGGCCTATATGCGCGAAGTGATAGAAAGCCGTTATACCACCCTGCGGGTGTTTGACCAGGAACAAATCAGCTGGGGCAACAATATCGCAAACCCCGCAGATGACCAGGCTGGCGTGACTTACCGCTACGCCGGCGGTACCGTCATCTTAAAAAAAGTAAAACTCCCTGCTCCCAAAAAAGGGGAAAGCATGTTCGCTGAACTGGTACAGTATTCTAACGGTGACGCCTATGACCGCACCGGTTCCGTGTTTATGGTCCCTACAGATAAAGCCGGTTCTTTCCTGGACGGCCTTCGCAAAGGTGCTGCCGCACTACCGGCATTCACTGGCAAAAACGGCAAACAATACCAGGGCATGGTGGCTACAGACAACTATCTGCCGGCACTGGAAGTACTGCGCTTCTTCACTCCTTTTGGGGTCCACCACTTCAATGACCAGGTGAAGATCAAAGGGTATCACTGGGCGGATTCCGTGATGTACAAACAGGATATCACCGAACTGCAAAACCGCTTGCAGGGCGAAGTGTGGCTGGGCGTTTACATCGGTAACTACGATAAAGGCGGCCATAAGGTAAGCCTGCGCTTCAAATACTATCCCGGCGATGGTGAAGATGAAAACAGCAACAAGCCGGATTGGACCTACCCTGTTTTTAATACGACCAATCTGATGGAAATGGCCGGACAGGAATACCCTACCCTTTTCGATAAAGATTCACTGACAGTGACCGTCAACATTCCTGAAGGAGTGCATAACCTCCAGTTGCGTTATATCACTACCGGCCATGGTGGCTGGGGCGGCGGCGATGAGTTCAACCCTAAACAGAATGAAATATTCGTTGACGGAAAAAGGGTGTATCATTTTATTCCCTGGCGTACGGACTGTGGCACTTACCGCCTGTCTAACCCGGCATCCGGCAACTTCGGCAACGGATTGTCTTCCTCAGACCTGAGCCGCTCCAACTGGTGCCCCGGCACGCTCACTTCACCGGTATTTATTTCCCTGCCAGACCTTGGCCCGGGACAACATACCATTAAAGTGGCTATCCCGCAGGGCGCCCCGGCCGGTACCAGCCAGAGCTTCTGGGATGTATCAGGCACGTTAATGGGTACACGGAAAAAATAATCCATCAACTGCAATACTTACATTTGTTGTATGAATGAATTTATAACGGGACTGCAAAACGGCTTGCATGGAATGACATGGCTCGAAGCTATTGCAGTACTGTTTGCTGTATTGTCGGTCATCTTTCAGAAGAAAAACAATATACTGGTATATCCCACCGGTATTATCAGCACCGGCATCTATACCTACCTTCTTTCGAGGGAACATTTTAAACTTTATGCAGACGCTACGCTCAACGCCTATTATCTGGTAATGAGCGTTTACGGATGGTTATACTGGGCCCGTCAGGGTCCGGCCAAACCGGAAGTGAAGATCAGCCGTAGCAGCCCACGGGAGCTGGCTACGGCGATCTTCATCGCCCTGGCGGGATGGGCCGTTTTTTATGTGCTGCTGGTCAACTTCTCCGATTCCAATGTACCGGTGATGGACGCCTTCATTTCTGCCACGGCCTGTGGCGGCATGTGGCTGTTGGCCAAACGGAAAGTGGAAAACTGGATATTGCTGAACATCTCCAATTTTGTGGCGGTGCCACTGCTCTTCTACAAACACCTGTACCTGACTGCACTGTTGACCATCTTTTTGTTTATCATTGCTATCTTCGGATATTTCAGCTGGCGTAAGGCTGTGCTGCAACAGGAAACTTCCCATTCATGAAAAAAGTAGTCGTCATAGGGCCTGAGTCTACAGGCAAAAGCACGCTCAGCGCCACGCTGGCAGCGCATTTTAATACCACCTGGGCGCCGGAATATGCCCGGCAGTATCTGGAGGAGCTGGGACGGCCTTATGAACAGGAAGATCTGCTGAACATCACCTACGGACAGATGATAATGGAACAGAAAGCAGCGGCCAAAGCCAAAGACCTGTTTATATGTGATACCGATTTGTATGTGATCAAAGTATGGAGCGAACATAAATACCAGGACTGCGATCCACGTATCCTCAGCGCTATCGCAAACCAGCGGTGCGATCATTATCTGCTTACCTATATTGACCTGCCCTGGGAAGAAGATCCCCAGCGCGAATATCCTGACCCTGAGATGCGTCATTATTTCTACCAGGTGTACAGGGACATCGTGATGCAGTCCGGTGTAACCTGGACGGATATACGGGGTGGTTATGAACAGCGGGAAGCGCTGGCTATTGAGGCTGTGAATCGCCTGCTGGCGGAGTAGTATTCTTCTCGGTTTCCGTTTTCTTCACCCCGGAAACGAGTTCCATAATATCCGGATCGGGCGCGAGGTTGCGCATTTGTACCAGGATTTTGCGCTGTCTCCAGGCGGTGATCCTGGCCGGCGGATTCACCGTATATTTTACCGGATTAGGAAGGCAGGCCGCTATCATGGCGGCTTCTTCCCGGTTCAGACTGGCGGCGTTTTTATGATAATATGCCTGTGAGGCTGCTTCAACGCCAAAGATGCCATCGCCGGTCTGGGCCACATTCAGGTATACTTCCAGTATGCGCTGTTTGCCCCAGATTTTTTCGATCATAAAAGTGAAGTATACTTCCAGGCCCTTGCGTACCCAGCTACGGCCCTGCCAGAGGAAGACGTTTTTAGCCACCTGCTGGCTGATAGTACTGGCACCTCTTATTTTTTTGCTGGCTTCATTGTGTTTCATTGCCTTTTCGATCGACTTATAGTCGAAGCCGTCGTGGTCGGGGAACAGCTGGTCTTCGCTGGCGATGACGGCCAGTTTGGCGTGTTGGGATATTTCATCGTAACTGACCCAGGATTTTTGCAGGTGTTTATCGGTGCCCCAGAGGCTGAACCAGCTGGAGATCATAGTGATGGTGATAGGCGGATTGACCCATCGTAACAGGATGATATAAACAAATTGTGCGACAAACAGGACCAGCAATATCCGCTTCAATCTCCTCCACGTTCTGGGGACAATGCCTTTTAACTTCATTCCGCGTAGGTTTGGAAAAATCGGGCTGAAAGATAGGAAGTAATTGTGGAATTATGAATTACGAATTGCATATTAACTTACAGTGAGGATTTAATTTGGTAATTTTACACTAGCAGCACGGTTGTTGTGCATGTTGTCATCATTGTTACTTTCACTTAATTCATGATACTATGCTGTTAAATGTTCACCCGGACAATCCTAATCCCCGCCATATAAAAACGATCGTCGAATGCCTGAAGGATGGAGGGATTATTATCTACCCTACGGATACCGTTTACGGGTTGGGTTGTGATATTACCCAGCACAAGGCGATAGAGCGCATTGCCCGTATTAAACAGATCGATCCCAAAAAGGCGCAGTTTTCATTTATCTGTTATGACCTGAGCCATTTGTCGGACTATGCTAAAAGCGTGGACACGCCGGTATTCAGGATGTTGAAGAAAGCGCTGCCCGGCCCCTACACTTTTATCCTGCCTGCCAGCAAGATGGTGCCGAAGTTGCTGAAGACAAAAAAAGACACTGTTGGTATCAGGGTGCCGGACAATAATATTTGCCGGACGATCGTACATGAGCTGGATAATCCGCTGATGAGCACCACGTTGCCCGTGGACCATTACGTGGAAGAATATACGGACCCGGAGATCATCTATGAGAAGTTCGGTAAGGTAGTGGATATTGTGGTGGATGGCGGCCCTGGCGGGATGGGCTTTTCCACGGTGGTGGATTGTACCGGTCCGGAGCCTGAACTGGTACGTGAAGGCATTGGTAGTTATGATGCGATTAGCTGAACATATTTTATGAAGATGAAGTGGTGGATAATTGGCTGTCTGATGACAGGGCCTGTAAGCCTACAGGCCCAGGTGGTGTCTGAAAAAACACCGCCACTGCATCATCGTCTTTTTTCCGATACGGTAAAAACAGTGGGGTATGTGCCATTCGGCACTTTTGCGAAAGCAGGCCCCGCTCCTGGTCTGCCCCTCACCTCTATTAATTTTAATAACCGGAAGTCGTCCGGTGCCCCATCTTCCCTTCCTGCTTACCCGGTATATATGATGACCAGCCACGCGTATTATGACCAGCATTTTGGTTTCTTCTGTAAAAAAGAATGGAGCTGGCAGAAACAGACCGGCATTCCGGTGAAATTACGGCTGGGAAGTTATCAGTTAACACAGCAGCAGGAAGGGAAGCATTGATCTGTAAATTATTAATCAATATTTTATAAATATATATTTGACATAATCAAATATCTGTATTTGACTTAGTCAAATAAGTTGGGTTGATCTTGAAAGGTGATTTTGGGAGATATTTTGACCGATATAGGGACTGTTTTATAAGGGCGGGACAGGTGACCGTCCGGACATAAAAAGACCGTTTCTCTCAAGAGAAACGGTCTTTTTTATGTTATCGGCGGGTGGTATTTGCCCGGGAAATTAGATTTTTAATTTTTTCGCGATGTCGGCCGGCAATGCTTTTTTATTCACCATGAAGCTGGTGGTTTTATAAGCGAAGTACGGCATAGAGGCGTAGAAATAGCCTTGGCCGAAGTTTTCGGTGCCCCAGGAGTTTTTCACGCGGAAGTATTTATTACCGTTCTGGTCTTTTACGATACCAACGATGTGCATGCCGTGGTCGTCTTGTGTTTCGAAGTTATCGAAGGCGAGCTGGCGTACTTCCGGGGTAATGGTTTTTTCCTTTATTGGTTCGAGGAACATGTTTTTCTTTTCTTCGGCTGACATATCAGTCCAGTCTTTGTCTGGCACGATGGCGAGGCCTTCTTTGAAGTTGAAACCTTTTTCGCTTACGTCAGCGGCCCATGCGAGGGTATAACCGTTGGTAACAGCGGTTTCCGCGATGCGGGTAAAGTCCTCCAGGGTTACGTTGTATACTTTTTCCCAGTTCCAGTTGTCCGGTACTTCCAGTACAAACTGGCTGTTGTACGGATGGTGGGTGAAAGAAGAGATCAGGACATAATCATCTGCGTTGAGGCCCAGTTCTTTAGCGAAGGACTGCGGCGTATATGATTTACCGTTATACTGGAATTTTTCCGGTGCATCACCCATATAGGCGTTCAGTACGCCGTCAAATGCTTTCTGCCAGTTCGGGTTAACGGTACCGTTAGCCTCGCCGATGGTTTTTACCATGCCTTCCAGCAGGCCTTCCATTTCAGCGTGGTTGTACATTTTGCCTTTGTTGCCATCGTAAACGGACTGGGGCACCAGGCCGTATTCGCGCAGGCACAGCAGATCATCAGGGAAGCCGCCGCCTTCGCCGAAATTGGCTTTACCATGCATTCTTACATAGTTGGCAGCTTTCAGCGGGTACATTTTACGGACAACGAACATTTCGCTCAGGTTGAGGCCTTTGGCCTTACCGCCGCGGAGCAGTTCAGATTCAAAAAAGGACAGGCCGGAGAAAGACCAGCAGGTACCGGTGCGGCCCTGGTTTTGTACATCTCCTGCGTCCATATTTTTAATAACGGAAAACTGGTAACGACTACCTTCTACATTAGTGCTCGTTTGCGCAAATACAGCAGTGCTGCACAGCATGGCAGCGCTGATCATCCATTTCTTCATGTTGTTAAGACAGGTTTTAGACAAGGGTCAAAAATAAGGGAATCGGGGTATTCTTCCCTGAAAAAGATGGATGAACGGAGCTGAGCTACGGTTTTTGTACAGTTTTTTGTTGTTCCAGATATTGTTCTCTCGTGATCTCCCATTCCCAGAGATCTTCGTTCTCCCTGTTTTTGACAGCGCCCACGAATCGCATTCCGGATTTTTGTAATATTTTAACGGAGGCGTTATATTCTTCTTCTGTATGGGCGATTACTTTTTGCACGTAGGAGTGCCCGAAAGCGAAGCGTACGAGCGCCTGCGCCATTTCAGAGCCGAGGCCCTGCTCACGGTAATCTGCAGTGATTTCATAGCCCATTTCAACGATCCCCTGGTGATTGGGTTTGCCTTTGAATCCGCCGGCGCCTATCAGGCGTTTGTCTTCCCGGTGAATAACGAGGTAAAAAAACCATCCCAGCATGGAAGGGTCGTTGCGTAATTTATCATATGCTACCAGCACCATTTCGGGATATTCTGTCCATCCTTCCGGGACCGCAATCCCGAGGAGTTCGGCCAGTGTATCATTGCCCTGTAATAGCGACTCAAAATGCTGCAGTGTGCATGGCAACAATTGTAGTCGAGGAGTTTGGATCATGTTTTGAAACTAGTAAACTGTTTTGGGAAATACAACCATTTGGTATTTTTTCATTTTGATATTTAACTATTGGGAATGCCGGGGGTAAAAGGCTTCTTCCGAATGCAATAGTTAAATATCAAAATGAAAAAATGTGCAAATTAAATTAGTGCGCCTGCAGCCAGTTTTCACCGATTCCCATTTCAGCTTCAACGGGAACGTCCAGTGGCAGTGCATTACGCATACAATCCAATATCAGGGGTTTAATAATGTCTAATTCAGAGCGATGGGCGTCAAAAACCAACTCGTCATGCACCTGCAGGATCATTCTGGATTTCAGGTTCCTTTCCTTAAAGGCCTTGTGTATCGCGATCATGGCCAGTTTGATCATATCTGCGGCCGTGCCCTGGATAGGCATATTGATCGCGTTCCTTTCCGCATAACCACGTACTACCGCGTTGGAAGAGTTGATGTCTTTCAGCCATCTTTTACGTCCCAGTTTCGTTTGTACGTATCCGTTAGTCTGCGCAAATTTTACCTGGTCGTCCATGTATTTTTTGATGGACGTATACTGCGCGAAATAGTTATCGATCAGTGTTTTGGCTTCGCTTCTGGCGATGCCCAGGTTTTCAGACAAACCGAAGGCGCTCACGCCGTAGATAATACCGAAGTTCACGCTTTTCGCGTTCCGGCGCATATCTGCGGTCACGGCGTCCAGCGGAACATTGTACACTTTAGCCGCTGTGGCCGCGTGAATGTCTATTTTCTGACGGAAGGCGTCCATCATCTGTTCATCCTGGGCAATGGCCGCGATGATGCGCAGTTCTATCTGTGAATAGTCGGCAGACAGCAGCACAAACTCTTCATTGCGGGGCACAAAAGCCTTTCTCACTTCCCGTCCCCTGTCTGTCCGGATAGGGATATTCTGGAGGTTGGGGTTATTGGAGCTCAAACGGCCGGTTACTGCTACAGCCTGATTATAGGAGGTATGCACGCGGTTGGTCCGTTTGTTGATCATTAACGGCAACGCATCTACGTAAGTTGATTTCAACTTGCTCAGTTCGCGGAAAATCAGGATGTCGTCCACGATCTTGTGTTTGTTGGCCAGCTTCTGCAGCACGTCTTCACCGGTGGCATATTGACCTGTTCTGGTCTTTTTCGCTTTGGGGTCCAGCTGTAGTTTTTCAAACAGCACTTCGCCCAATTGTTTGGGGGAAGCCAGTTTGAACCGTACGCCGGCTTGTTCATATACGCTTTCTTCTGCGCGTTTTATTTCAGTTTCCAGCTCGCGGGAGTAATCGGCCAATGCCATGGTGTCAATACGCACGCCTTCAAACTCCATATCGGTCAGTACTTTCACCAGTGGGTTTTCCACGTCGTAAAATACTTTCTCCACTGCTTTTTCCGGCAGCATGGGCTGGAAGGTATGTTTCAGCTGCAGGGTGATGTCGGCGTCTTCTGCGGCATATTCCTTGATTTTTTCCACTTCCACGTCCCGCATATTGCCTTGCCCTTTTCCTTTTTTGCCGATCAGGGTTTCGATGGCCACCGGTTCGTATTGCAGGTATTGGGCGCTCAGCGCGTCCATGCTCCTGCGGCCTTCCGGCTCAATAAGGTAATGGGCCAGCATGGTGTCGAACAGCGGTGTCGTTACTTCCAGGCCGTACCATTTCAGCACCAGCATGTCGTATTTGATGTTCTGTCCTACCAGCGTGATAGATGGATGTTCAAAGAGGGATTTGAACTCGTGCAGGATGGCACGTGCTGCGTCATAATCGGCTGGCAGGGGAATGTAGTAGGCTTCGGCATTTTTATAGGCGAAGCTCATGCCCACAATATCGGCTTCATTGGCATCGGTACCGGTTGTTTCGGTATCGAAGGCGATCTCTTTTTGTTGCAGAAGGTCCGACAGCAGGGCAGCCCGTTTTTCCGGCGTATCTATCAGCACATAGTTGTGCGGCGTATTGTGAATATTTTTGTCGGGCGCGAGGAAGGCGGCAGCTTCGGCAGGTTCTTCTGCCACGGCCGTTTCCACGGCTTGTCCGAAAAGGTCGGTCTGTACCACTTTGCCTTTAGCAGGTTCGGGTGTGCCGCCAGCCATGGTAAAACTATCTCCCAGCACTCGTTTACCGAGGGTTTTAAATTCCAGTTCGGTAAAGATCTCGGTGAGTTTTTCTTTATGGATGCCTGTCAGGGAAAAATCTTCTTCGTGGAAAGTCACCGGCACGTTGGTGATGATAGTGGCGAGTTCTTTGGACAGCAGGGCGTTTTCGTGGCCTGCTTTGATCTTCTCTCCCATCTTGCCGCCGATGGCGTCTGCATTGGCCAGTACGTTTTCCAGTGTTTCATACTGGGCCAGCAGTTTCATGGCTGTTTTTTCACCTACGCCGGCGATACCGGGGATATTATCTACTGCATCGCCCATCAGGCCGAGGATATCTATTACCTGGTGTACGTCTTTGATCTGCCATTTTTCACATACCTCTTTAGGGCCCAGAATTTCTTCCTTGCTGCCCATGTATGGCGGTTTGTAGATGAATACGTTTTCTTTCACCAGTTGGCCATAGTCTTTATCGGGCGTTACCATGTATACGGTATAACCTGCGTCAGCGGCCTGCCAGGCGAGCGTGCCGATCACGTCGTCGGCTTCATAACCGTCCAGTTCCACTACCGGGATATTAAATCCCTCAATGATCCGTTTAATATCCGGGAGCGCGTCCAGCAGATCTTCCGGAGCGTCTTCACGATTGGCTTTATAGTCGGTGAAAGTGGTATGGCGTTCGGTAGGCGCATGCGTGTCAAACGCAACGGCCAGATGGGTAGGTTTTTCCTTATTGATAAGGTCCAGCAAGGTGGTGGTAAAACCAAATTGGGCATTGGTATTGCGACCGGTGCTGGTAAGCCTGGGATTTCTGATTAACGCGTAGTAAGCCCTGTAAATCAAGGCCATAGCGTCTAATAAAAATAATTTCTTTTGCATCACTAAACCTACAAGAATTAATTTGAATGCACAAAATTAAGATAGTACCACAATATACGTTCAGATTGTATTTTTAAACCGGAAATATAGTAGCATATGAATAAGATATATCATTTGTCGACCTGCAATACCTGCAAAAAAATTCTGGAGGAAATAAAAGCCAAAGAAAGAGGAATTGAATTGCAGGACATCAAAACGGAAAAAATCACGCCCGCGCAGTTGGACGAGATGCATGCCCTGTCTGGCAGCTATGAGGCCCTTTTCAGCCGCAGGTCACAGAAATACAGGCCTATGGGGCTTCATGAGAAAACCCTCACAGAGAAAGATTACCGCGGCCTGATACTGGAAGAGTATTCTTTCCTGAAAAGGCCGGTAGGCATTGCCGGAGACCGGATTTATATCGGGACCGAAGTGAAGAACATGTAACATCCTGGATGTACATGATTATTCCTGGTTCGCCTGATGGGCGAAGATGATGTGCTGAGATGGGAGTTGAACGGGAAAAATGCGGATGTTTCTTTTTTCCCGTTTGGCTTCTTTATGGTTGTTGAAGTTTTTGGACAAACTGTTTGACCACATCTTTGTAAAGCGACATGTCCTGCTCATGCTGGAAAGATTTGAACGGGAAGCGGGAAACCTCTTCCAGCGCTGTTTTCAGGTTGAATTTTTCCTGCGCGACAGAATAGAAATACCCCTTTTCCATGAGATATTCACCGAGATATACCTGTTCGGACTGGCCGGGCGTAGGTACCAGGATCGCTTTTTTGTTGAGTTTGACGAGGTCCATCAGGGTGGTGTAGCCGGAGCGGCTCAGCACCATGTCGGAAGCAAGCATGGCTTCGTTTAACGCTTTGGCGTCCAGATGGTTAACATGTATTACGCCGGGAGCCACTTCTTCGTGGTAGTGGGTGCCCGGTTTGCCGCTGACGATCAGGGCTTTCAGGGAGAGGTCCTTTACCTGGTCCAGCACCAGCTTTTCCAGGTTGGTGCGCTGGGGTTCCGGCCCTGAAATAAGCACCAGGAGATCGTATTTCCTTTGAACGTCCAGTTGCGGTTCAAAACGGCTGAGACAGCCTATGTACGTGGTGTTGGGCGGGAGTTTTGCCGGATGTGCCAGTTCTCCGGAGAGATTATTGTCGCCGGCGAAGTCCGGAATCCAGCAGGCGCTGTATTTACGGATGAAGTTATAGTTGATTTTCTGTAATGTACGCTCTATCCAGCCACCAAAGGGTGTTTTGATCAGGAGCTGATGGGTGATGAATACGCTGGGAATGTCTTTTTGGTACAGTCCGAAGCGGTTATCCGAGATAACGGCGTTGATCTGGTATTCTTTTACGATCTTTTTGAGCCACCGCTGCTCATATTTCACCGCCTTGTATATTTTGGGAATCTGTTGTATGATCTTCATTCCGAAGAACTTACCTTTTTGCGCGTACTGGATGCGGTATCCCGGCAGCGGTAAAATGGTGATTTCCGGGAATTCCTGTTTCAGCAGTGCGGCATGTTTGCCTTCGGCAGCAATAAAAACCTGAGCGCCTGCGTTTAGCATTTCATAGATGAGCGGAATGTCGCGGGTGGCGTGTCCCAGGCCCCAGTCCAGAGGCACTGTTAAAATTTTTACGGGAGGCTGGATTGTGGACAAATAAATTGAATTTTTTTGCGAATTTAGCTTAAATTACAAAGGGTGATTGTTAAGAAAAGGTAAACTAATTTGGGAAGGATTTATATTTAACCGGAAGTATATTAAATAGCATTATGAAAAGGCTTAAATGGATGGTGATCTTTTTTCTTTGTGGAAGTTTAACGATGACAGGTTGCAAAGTGTTTAAGAAGAATGATTGCGGTTGTCCCACTATGAACAAAAAACGAATGCACTAAAAGGCACATCTGGCACAACATTAAAACGATTTTTACCTTATCTTTTTTTGGATTATCCCATGAAAACCTGGCCAAACAATTATTCGGGGAACAGTCAAAATTTTTTTCATGAAACCGGTAGATAGAGATTTATTGATCCTGCTACATGAAGATAGGTACACAGAGCAGCAGATACAGTCTGCTGTAAGGCAAATCAGCGAGATGTTGTCTTTAATTGAAACCATGGATTATCTGTGCGCAGTAATGGAAGTAGTAGATTGCAACAAAAGCAGAATTACCAGCAAAAGATCGGTGCTGGAGAAGGCAATTTCACGTAAAGCTCATAAGCCTTTTGAGTTCATCATTCACCGCAACTAACAGTCGTACATTAGCATTTTCGGTACAGTAGCATAACCCGCTGCTTATCTGCTTCATGGATGTATTTTTTTTAAATTCTTGTTGTACGTTTGCCGTCAAACAAACCCAACTAAGTGATGGCAGATTTTTCGCACCTGCAGGATTTTTTGCAGCCTGTTTCCAAAGCTTTTCTGAACGATGATCAGGAGTATGACGCTTTCCAGATCGGAGGTGTAACAGATGTTTATGAGGAAGAGCATCATCCGGACCTGGATGCTGCTGATATTGTATTGCTGGGAGTGGGCGAAGAAAGGGGCAGCGCCAGCGGAAAAACAGGTACCAGTGGCCCTGATGCCATCCGGCGGGAGTTTTTTAAACTCTACAACTGGCACCGTGATATCAAAGTGGCGGACGTGGGCAACCTGCGTTCCGGCGCTTTTCTCGCCGATGCCTATGCGGCCATGAAAACAGTGGTGGGTGAACTGGTACAGGCTAATAAAACGGTGCTCATCCTGGGCGGCTCCCATGATCTTACCTATCCCCAGTACAAAGCATATGCGGCCCATCAACTGATCATCGAGGCCACTGTGGCCGATGCCCTGATCGACCTGCAGGAAGAGTCCTCCCTCCGCAGCGAAAGGTACCTGATGGACATCCTCACTGAACAGCCCAATTATCTCCGTCACTATAACCATCTTGGCTTCCAGAGTTATTTCGTGCATCCGCGCATGTTAGAGACGCTGGACAAACTGCGTTTTGATTGTTTTCGTTTAGGCCGTATCCGTGAGAATATGGAAGAAGCGGAACCGGTGCTGCGTCACTCTGATTTATTCAGTCTCGATATCAATATCATCCGGCACACAGATGCGCCGGCCAATAACCTCTCCCCTAACGGGTTCAGCGGCGAGGAAGCCTGTTCCCTTGCCCGTTATGCAGGTATGAGCAGCCGTCTGTCATCTTTCGGTATTTATGGCTACCGGCCGGAAAAAGACAAAGAACAGCTGACTGCCCGCCAGATCGCTCAGATGATGTGGTATTTTATGGACGGCCGCTCCGTCAAAAATAAAGAGGCGCTGCTGGACGACCGCGACGCCTTCTGGGAATTTCATATAGCCTTCTCCGATATAGAAACCGTTTTCCTGAAAAGCAAACGTACCGGCCGCTGGTGGATGCAACTCCCCGACCAGGAGTTTGTGCCCTGTGCGTATAACGACTACCTGCTGGCCAGCAATAATGAAATGCCGGAACGCTGGCTGCGTCACCAGGAACGATTGTAATATTTTTTCATTTGAGTATTTGATCATTTAGCAGGTTTCCTAAATGATCAAATACCCAAATAACTAAATATCTAAATCCAGAAGGGCGGTGACACGGTCTTTCACATAAGCGGCTTTGTTGTCTGTAGAGATCATGTCATCGTCCAATCCATCCATGGTGCTTTTATGCATCTTCTCCACCCGCTCGTCTATTTTACGGAAATACGCATCTTTCTTCTCTTCCCAGGCACCTTGTTCTGTCTGAAGGGTATGTAGCCTGTTGGGCTCAATCTGGCTGTAAAGGCGCTGTAATGTGCTGTACAGGAGGCTGTCGAGCTGCTTGTAATATACGAGTGCGCAGCCGTAGCTGTTGCTGGTAGAAAGGCAGCGTTGATAACGGTTTTCCAGTGTGTCCAGTGCCGCCTGGCGGGACTGGGAATAGGCATTACCACACAGGAATACTGCCAGGATCAGGATAGGGAGTCTCATAGGCGCTGTGGTTACGCCAAATATACAAAAAATAATATGTAATTTATATTATATAAATATTAAGCGTCCGGAATGGATCTACATCTCCATGGCAGACTGGCACTATTCAGTAGCGCCAACAGAGCCGGTGCAGGTTTCGCCCGGAGGCAGGCCATTAAGCCACACCCGGATAGCATCTGTACGCTGGTTGGTCAGCTCGGTGAGATAATTGGATTTACATACCGGGAACATGCTGCCATAGGTTTTGGCAGGTTCGGGGTACATCGCTTTCAGCTGGGCATCACGGAGTTGTACCCAAAGCCTTTGCGCTTCCTTGAAATTGGTGATGAACGTCTTATTGGCCGCGTATTTCTTCAGGATCTCCTGGTATACGGTATTCAGTTTCTTATCGGCCTCTTTGTACTCCTGCCCCGCCTGTTTGTTCATGTCCGATTGGGACTGGGCCATCCCGGTGAGGCTGCCAGCCACGATCAACAGGGTAATGACAATTGATTTCATATGTTAAGGTTTAAGGAATTTGAATGCATATACCATGGGTAGCTTTCCTTCCATGCCTTTGATCTGAAAATGTCCGTTTTCACCGGTGGTGTTCTGAAAACAATTGTACGGCGAATAATCAAACTCCTGAAATACCTGTAGCTGTAAGCCCTTTGCCAGCAAGGAGCTGAAGACTTCGCCCAGCGGATGGTTCCAGGAATAGGCAACGCCTTTTACATCTGCGTTGTCTTCCGCGTCTGTATAGGTGTCATTGTTGTTTTCCACAATCGTTTCCGTATTGAAATAATCGTACTGCACGCGGGTAAACTGTTCGTCGAACATCCATACCACAGGATGGAATTCGGCCATGACAAAGACTCCGCCCGGTTTCAGGAAATGCTGCACTACTCCGGCCCATTTGTCCATGTCGGGCAGCCAGCCGATAGTGCCGTAAGAAGTGAACACTATATCGAAGCTGTCCTGCAACTGTGCAGGGAGGCTGTATACATCGCAGCAGATAAATTTTGCCTGGTCCTGAAGGCCCAGTTGCGCGGTCAGGGTATTGGCCTGGGCAATGGCCGCGTCAGAGAGGTCCACGCCGGTCACATCGGCGCCCATGCGCGCCAGGGAAAGCGTGTCCTGCCCGAAATGGCATTGCAGGTGCAGGATGCGCTTTCCCCGGACATCGCCCAGCAACGCCAGCTCAATACTATTGAGTGAGCTGCGGCCCTCCAGAAAAGCCGGCACATCATAAAAAGAAGAAGTAACGTGTACGGCTGTACGCTTGTTCCAGAGTGCTTTATTGGCTGCCAGGTAATGTTGTTCGTCTTGCATGATTATCACGTCAAATTACCACCAGTTCATAGAAATCGCTGGGGGTGAGGTATTGTTTGGCGAGTTGCTGTAATTCTTCTGCTGTGATAGTCTTGATCGTCTGAATATTGTTGTAGAAATAGTTTTCGTCCAGATCGTTGAGGATCAGGTTTTTCCAGCGTTGTATCAGCTGGAAGGCGCCGTCCAGGTCGCCGAGGATAGAGCCGATCATGTAGTTGCGCACGAGGTCCAGTTCTTCTTGTGGCACCGGCTCGTTCTGCAGCCTGCGCAGCTCATTGTACACTTCTTCGATAGTGGCTTCGCACACATCCCTGCCGGCTTCGGTCTGGATGTTGAGCGCGCTCACCTGCCGGAAGTTGTACAGCTGGGAATAGATGCCATACGTATACCCTTTTTCTTCCCGGATATTGCTCATCAGCCTGGAGCCAAAGTAGCCGCCCAGGATGGTGTTGAGCACCAGCATTTTAGGGAAGTCCGGATGATAGCGGTTCGGAAATGGACGACCAATACGGATAGCGCCCTGCACGCCATTTTCATCATTGAAAATGCGGAATTTCTTTTCCTCTGCCGGTTGTACCGGCAGTTCCGGCCTGAGCAGGCTGGACTCGCCGTTCCAGCGGGTGCTGCCGAAGTATTGGTTCAGCAGTGCCAGCATGTTTCCTGGCATATTGCCCGCTACAAAAATGCGGCAGTTATTGTACGTATAATGCTTTTGATAGAAAGCACGCAGCGTTTCCGCCTGTAATGCATCATACGCCATCATGCTGCTCACACGGCCGTAAGGATGAAATTCACCAAACAGGTATTTATCGATAAAGCGGTTGGCCACAAAATCACATTTCTGGAGATTGACGGCCAGCTTCTGTTTCTGGTTTTGTTTGTAGAGCTGTAATTCTTCTTCCGGAAAAACAGGATCGAGGATAACGTCCTGCAACACCGGCAGCAGCACTTCCGTGTGTTTGGACAGGCAGTGCAGCGTGAAGGTGGCATTTTCATGATATGCATTCCGGTTAAGGTAGGCGCCATGATAATCGATGGCCTCGTTGATTTCGAGGGCGGTGCGTTTGCTGGTCCCGTTTTTCATGAGGAAGTTGGTAGCCAGGGCTTCCAGGCTTTCGCTTTCATACCATGAACCGGCGGGGAACACCAGTTCCAGCTGCAGGGTTTCCTGTTCTTCCGATTTAATCGCATAAACGGGAATACCATTGTCCAACGTGAATTTCTCGTAGGGCTTCAGCTTTATATCAAACTCCACAGCGTCTTTAATGGGAGGAGGAATTGTTCTGTTCATATAGTCTCATTTATACCGTGTGACTGAGATGTGGTTTATCCCTGATTTTCGGCGTAATAGTAAATGGTATTGGCATTTTTTTCATCGAAAAGCAGTTTGGCTTCCCGGTGAATATCTTCTGCTGTCACCACTTCATAGTTTTCAAACTCTTTATTCATCAAACCGGCATCACCGAGCAGCTCATAAAAGGCCAGGTTGTTGGCGCGATTGAGCAGGCTCATGTCTTCAAATGCCAGCAGGCTCTCCACACGGTTTTTCACCTTTTGCAGTTCGCGGTCGGCAATCACTTCCGCCTGTAGTTTTTCCAGTTCTGTCTGGATAGCTTTTTCGGCATCTTTCATTTTCACGCCTTTCACCAGTTTGCCTTCGATGGTAAGCAGGCCTGCGTCGAGGCTGCCGAAATGGTAACAGTCGATATTACTGAAGAGCTTTTTCTCCTTTACCAGCACCTGGTGCAAACGGGAAGAGCTGCCGCCACCGAGGATATCGGAGACGAGATCAGCAGCATAGTAACGTTTGTCTGAACGGGGGTACATATGATAACATTTGTACAGTGCGTCCAACGGCACATTGGCTTTTACTTCCAGTTTATGCGCAGCTGTCTGCGGCGGTTCAACGGGCAGGTTACGATGGTATTTTTCTCCGGAAGGAATATCGCCAAACCATTTCTCTGCCAGTGTTTTCACCTGTTCTGTAGTAATGTTGCCCGCCACGGAAAGGATGGCATTGACAGGCCGGTAAAACTTAAAGAAGAAGGCTTTTACATCTTCCAGCCTGGCATTTTCTATGTGTGACAGTTCTTTCCCGATGGTCATCCAGCGGTAAGGGTGGGTGGTGTAGGCCAGCTCCCTCATTTTGTGCCATACATCGCCATAGGGCTTGTTGATGTAGTGTTCCTTAAACTCTTCTGATACTACCTTGCGTTGTACATCGAGGCTTTTTTCACTGAAGGCCAGTGAAAGCATCCGGTCACTTTCCAGCCAGAAAGCAGTTTCAATGTTTTCTGCCGGCAGCTGTATGTAGTAGTTGGTAAGATCGCTGGTCGTATAGGCGTTGTTCTCCCCTCCTGCCATCTGTAAAGGCTCATCATACTCGGGAATGTTGACAGAGCCGCCAAACATCAGGTGTTCAAACAAGTGGGCAAAACCGGTCTGTTCCGGGTTCTCGTCCCTGGCGCCTACGTCGTACAGTACGTTTAATACAGCCATGGGCGTAGTATGGTCTTCATGTACCACAACCCGCAACCCATTAGCTAATGTAAATTTATTATAATGAATCATAATGTAATATTCGTATAGAAGTAAAAATAGGGTAAAAGGACTAATTACGTATTAGGAATTAAAATTAGGGTTTGGGTTTTCCATTGTCAGGATGGATTTTGAGGGACGTGTATAGCCTGTAATACCATGTCAGCGGTCATTCCAGGTATACTTCCTTCTTCCCGTAGTTTATCGTGATGGTGAATTGTTTCCAGATATCATAACCAATAGAGCCGGCAATCTCTGTGAACACGCCCACATCATTAATGTCTTTGCAATAGCTGACAGGCACATTGGCCATTGTTTTTCCACCCAGCTGCAATGACGGGATGTTGCTGTTGATATAGTACAGCACCCTCACCATGTCCTGTACCCTGTCTGTGTTCAGTGTAGGGAGACTGTTGATACGATTGGAGTCCACATAGGGCCAGTTGAACAGGATGCCGTAGTCGCCGCCGGTGGTGATGTGGTAATGGCCCGGAAGATAACGGCCGTCCGGCATGGTGATAGCGGCATCTATTACCGGTGTGGAATAGTTGAGCTGAAAATGGAGCAGTCTCCCTGTATTGCCTATGGGCGTTTTACCGTTACGGTACAGTACCAGTTGTTGTTGCCGGTAATCGATTTTCACGATATACAGTTTCAGCAGGGCCACACCGATCACTCCGTCGATACTGTCTCCGAGGTTATCAAGATTTTCGAGATAGGCTTCCACGTAAGGAAGTCGTAATTCCTTCAGGTACAAGGCGTTGAGTGTTACCACATTGGTCCTTACCATGGCATTATTGATACCGCTCATAAAAGCCTGATGCCCGCTGTTGATGCGCATTTTTTCAGAAACACGTTTATGCAGCACCGTTACTTCCGCCCCACTGTCAAAAACAAACTGCAGGGTATCGGTACCGCCGGAGAGCACCACCGGTATCACCACATGTTTGTCGATCATGCGGAAAGGAATTACAGCCACAGGTTTGCTGTTGTCTGCCGCTGCGGGGCCAGCATTTTTTCGTTGTGCGAAGGCAGGCAGGAATAAATTACAGCACCAGCATATTACTATCACCAGAGTACGCCACATGCTGCAAATAACGTTAAAGAATACTTTTTATTGGCAACTTTTTAATTAACAGCTCGTTATCTCTGGCGATCAACAGTGTGGCCTTGGTGCCTACGTTTTTGAGCATTTCGCGGAATATCTGCAGGTTGGCCCCCAGGTTGTTATTGACGGCCATGATGATATCTCCTTTGCGGATACCGGCTTTTTCGGCCGGAGACCCTTTGATGATGTCAGTCACTTCCACCCGGCCGTCTATCAGATAGATAATAAGGCCGGTATAGGAGTAGTCGAACATATCTTTGAAGTGCGTGTTGGGCATCAGGTAGATTTCTTTCCTGCCGTAATTAAGCGTGATATTAAACCGGCGCAGCAGGTCGTTGCCGATCATGCCGCCGAGGAAAGGATAAGCCGTGATGTTGGTCCTGTCCTCGAAGATGTAGGTAGGCACGTTACGAAAAGAATAATTGCCGACGCGGAACTCCTGGACAGTGGTGAGCGACATCTGCATTTTGCCCCCCAGGCCCTGGGCCTCTGTTTGTATGATTTTCCTGCTTTTCCGGCGATGGGTGATCAGCGCGCTGTCGTTGACGAACTGGGACGACAACAGCAGGCACATACCGGCGCCGGTATCAAAATAATAACGGTTAGTGACCGTTTTACGTTCATGGCGCAGCGGCGCCGTGATCAACGGTATCTGCGTGAGTGACGGGCGCAGCAGCTGTCCTCCCCTGGGGTAGGTATAACGGCCTTTGCTGTTGACGATAATTTCCTCCGTATCATAATCCACCGTTACAATATAGCGGGTCAGGAAACTGTACCCGATGATACCATCTACCTGGATACCATATACCTGGCTGATCAGCTCATAATCATTGACGTGGAAATCGAGGCTGTCAATGGTAAGTCCTGGCAGCTTCAGGGTATGGTCCATCGCGAAAGACACGGTTTTGGCGGCTCCCAGCCCTTTTACCACTTTGTCGGTCGGCGTGAGTTTGATGCCCAGCCGGACACAGGTGGCTGTGTCGAGAGAGATGCCGGCGCTGCCCGTGTCCAGGATAAACTGCAGGGTGTCCGGGATATTATCCAGTGTGGCTGAAATGACAACCACGCCGCCATAATATTGCTTGAATTTAAAACGGGTGATCAACACAGATTGCTGTGTGGTATCGTTCTCCAGGATGGCATTTCCGGCAGATACTGGTTGATAAAGACCGGTTAGTGCTGCCAAAGCGAGCAGCAAGGCGAGTAACAGATTTGGTTTAGGCATACAGATGATGCAAGGGGATCATTTTCCTAAATTTAATGTATATACCGCTACATATAAAATATTTTTATTACCCGCTGTTATTGTGCGATATACTACCTTTGTCGGGTTATTCAGTGAATAGAAAATAGCATATGGTACTTCAGGATTTATATCAAAAGGCACAGCAGTTTGAATTTCTGACAGCAGAAGAAGGGGTGTACTTGTTTGAAAATGCACCGCTGGCAGAACTGATGCACATTGCCAACGAGTTACGTAAGCAACAGGTGCCGCATGGAAAGGTGACCTGGCAGATAGACAGAAATGTGAACACGACCAACGTGTGCACGGCCAACTGTAAGTTTTGCAACTTTTACCGCATTCCCGGTCACGCCGAAGCCTATATTACCGATATTGAGGAATATAAACGCAAGATAGACGAGACCCTGAAATACGGTGGGGACCAGCTCCTGCTGCAGGGTGGGCATCACCCTGAACTGGGACTGAGCTTCTATACTAACCTGTTCAGGGAGTTGAAGAAGTTGTACCCTACTCTCCGTCTGCATACACTGGGCCCCCCGGAAGTGGCGCATATCACCAAACTGGAAAAGAGCACGCATATTGAAGTGTTGCGCGCATTAAAAGAAGCTGGCATGGACAGCCTTCCCGGCGCCGGTGCTGAAATTCTCAACGACCGTGTACGCAGGCTCATCTCCAAAGGCAAATGTGGCGCGCAGGAATGGCTGGACGTTATGCGGGCTGCACATAAACTGAACATCGCATCTTCCGCTACCATGATGTTTGGCCACGTGGAAACAGTAATGGAGCGCTTCGAACACCTGGTGGACATCCGTCAGGTGCAAAGCGAGAAGCCGGAAGGGCACTATGGTTTCACCGCTTTCATCCCCTGGACCTTCCAGGATGTGGACACGCTGCTGGCGAAGATCCGCGGGGTACACAATATGACCACCGCCGAAGAATATATCCGCATGATCGCCATGAGCCGTATCATGCTGCCAAATATCAAGAATATCCAGGCTTCCTGGCTTACTGTCGGCAAACAAGTGGCGCAACTGTGCCTGCACGCAGGAGCCAACGATTTCGGGTCTATTATGATTGAAGAAAACGTGGTAAGCGCTGCCGGTGCTCCCCACCGCTTCACCTACCGCACCATGCAGGATGCTATCCGTGAAGCTGGTTTCGAGCCGCAGCTGCGTACCCAGCTGTACGAATTCCGTGAGTTGCCTGCTGCAATCGAAGAACAGATAATCAACTATTAATCAGGAATCCCAGGGCTGAATCCCTGGGCTACGATATGTGGGCCCTTGAGGCCATGAAATTGAATGACCAGAAAGGATTTCCTTTTTGGTCATTTTTTTTAGTCTTAATCCGTTTTAATCTTTCCCGAAATCGAGCTAATCAACAGTGTTCATAGCCATCACCGTTATAGGAATGTTAAAACTATCTTGTGCCTGTTACATTTTCCTTCCTGCCACGTCTAACAGTTATAACACAAAAACAAGGAGGGAACCATGAAAAAGCTGGGTTTAATATTGTCAGGATTAGTGATAATGGCTTTGGCTGCGTGCAGTACGAAAGTTACTTCTTCCTGGCGAGCCAACAACGCGCAACAGTTACAAAAAGATCAGAAAATAATGGTGATGGCGCTGGTTCCTCAAAAGGACCGTGCCCTGAGAAGCCAGATGGAAAATTTCACCGCATCGGAACTGAAACGTAAAGGGTATAACGCTGTTTCTTCCTTACAGGAATTCGGTCCCGACGAGTTTATCAAAATGGGTGAAAAACAAGCTATCAGAAAGCTGCAGGGCAGTGATGTAAACCAGGTCCTGACCATTGTGATGGTGGATAAGGGAAGACAAAGAAGTTATACTCCGGGTTATGCCTATGCTCCTTATGGTTATTGGGGCTTCTGGCCTTACTACTCCCGTTGGTACAATACTTATTATTCACCGGGCTATGTCACCTATAGTACCAGGTATCAGTGGGAAGGTAATCTGTACGACTTGAAAAGCGGCCAGTTACTGTACTCTGTACAATCACAATCTTTTGACCCGCCTTCCACAGCAAGAATGGCGGTATTATATGCACAGCAGGTAGTGAAGGACATGACGAAGAGAAACCTGTTGGCCAACAACTAATGATTTTGGATAATGACAATTTTAAGTGTGATAGGTGAACGGCAGATCAATATTGATCTGCCTTTTTGTTTTATGAATAGTTCATAATCAATAAATTCGCAATTCATAATTTTATTCGTAGGTTTATCCCCCACTTTAATTCCGGTTATGTTAGATATACCTGTCAATCAAGATATACACCTGCGGCAACTCACCATGCAGGACGCCCCACTGGTATATAAACAGCTGGATGCCTCCAGGAAGAGCCTGCGCAAGTTCCTGCCGTGGGTGGATTACAATACCCATGAAGAGCACAGTGCCCGGTTTATTCAGATGATGCAGCGGAAAGCGGAAGAACAGGAAGCGATAGCGCTGGGAATCTGGTACCAGCATCATTTATGCGGTGTGATGGACCTGCACGGATGGGACCACCAGGTACAGAAAGCGGAGATTGGTTATTGGGTCGGAGAGGCATTTCAGGGCAAAGGTATCGCCACCGCGGCCTGCCGTGCGCTGATCTCCTATGCGTTCAAAAAATTGCGACTGAATAAGATTGAAATAAAGTTTGTTTTACAGAACGAACGAAGCGGGCAAATCCCTATTAAGCTGGGATTCGCCCGCGAAGGTATTCTGCGTCACAACGCCAAGCTGCATGGCCAGTTTGTGGACATGGTAGTGATGGGCGTGTTACGGCAGGACTGGAAACATTATTGACCGGCATTCAGCTCCCGCCTTACCTTGCTGTGTTTCCTGCCATAGAAGTAATAAATCACCATTCCTATTGCCATCCAGATAATAAGCCTTAACCAGGTGTCCAGCGGGAGGAATATCATCATGCCTACGCAGGTGAGGATGCCCATGATAGGCACAAAAGGCACCCATGGCGTTTTGAACGGCCGAGGAGCGTCCGGCATGGTGTAACGCAGTATCCATACGCCGGCGCATACGATCACGAATGCCAGCAGCGTACCGATGCTGGTCATTTCCCCTACCACCTTGATGGGCACCAGCGCGGCAAATAAGCTGATAAATGCGCAAAACAGGATATTGGACTTCCACGGTGTGCGGAAACGGGGATGTATGTCTGAGAAAATTTTAGGTAACAGCCCGTCTTTTGACATCGCGTAAAACACGCGTGACTGCCCCCAAAGATCTACCATGATCACGGACGTATAACCGATGATGATAGCCAGCACCACCAGTTGCCCCAGCCATTTAAAAGGCGTATGCGAGATGGCGATGGCCACCGGGGCGCCACTGTTCTTAAATTCGGTATATGGCGCCAGGCCGGTCATGACATGTGAGAACAGGATGAACAATACCGTACAGATGGCGAGTGAACCGAGGATACCGATAGGCATGTTGCGTTTCGGGTTTTTCGTTTCCTGTGCTGCCGTGCTGACGATATCAAAGCCCAGGAAAACAAAGAAGACCACACCTGCTCCCCGCAGGATGCCGGACCATCCAAAATGGCCTAATTCACCCGTGTTTTTGGGAATATAGGGCACCAGGTTGGACGGCTGTATATATTTCCATCCAAGGGCAATAAAAACCAATACAACACCTACTTTCAGGGATACTACCACCGCATTCCAGATAGCGGAGCCTTTGGTGCCGCGCATGAGTATGTAGGACATCAGGACCACTACCAGCGCAGCGGGAAGGTTAAACAGTCCGTGTACCACCTCTCCCCCCGGGAGTGTTATTGTTTCAAACGGAGAATGGACCAGCCGTGGCGGAAGATAAATACCATAGCCGGAGAGAAACTCCACCAGGTAGTTGGACCAGCTGATAGACACAGTAGCCGCGCCCACGGAGAATTCCAGCACAAGGTCCCAGCCGATGATCCAGGCAAACAGCTCTCCCATAGTGGTATAGGCATACGTATAGGCGCTGCCTGCAATAGGGATCATGGCGGCAAATTCTGCATAACACAAGCCTGCAAAAGCACAGCCGATGGCAGCTACCACAAAGGAGAGCGTGACCGCCGGACCGGCGTTGTTACCTGCTGCCAGGCCTGTCAGGGAAAAGAGGCCGGCGCCGATAATGACACCAAGGCCCAGCATGACCAGCTGAAAACCGCTCAATGTACGTTTCAGGCCCTGGCTCCCCTCCTCTCCGGACTCGCGTAATAGCCAGGCCAGTGGCTTTTTGTAGTATTGTTTCATTAATACCCTACTTGTTTGGTGGACTAATTGGGCGCAAAAGTAGGACAACATTTTGTGATTTGGACATTTGGCTATTTTTTATTTGAAGTATTTGTAGGTGCTGTATCAAACAAAAAATAGCCAAATGGCTGAATTACAAAATATTATGCGATATCGCAAATATGAACGGCATTATTCAGAGAGGCCAGTTTATCCGGGTGGGAAGGAATGAACTCCTGCGCCACATGTCCTTTAAAGCCTGTTTCATAGATGGCTTTCATGATGGCGGGATAATACAGTTCCTGTGTTTCATCGATTTCGTGACGTCCGGGAACGCCGCCGGTATGATAGTGAGCAATGTATTGATGATGATCACGGATGTTGCGGATCACATCACCTTCCATGATCTGCATGTGGTAGATATCATACAGCAGTTTGAAGTTCTCAGAACCCACTGATTTGCAGAGTGCCACACCCCAGGCAGTATGATCGCATTGATAATCATGGTGGTCTACCTTGCTGTTCAGCAGTTCCATCACCAGGGTTACTTTTTTCTTTTCTGCGTAACCGATAATGCGTTGCAGCCCTTTGGTGCAGTTTTCGATTCCCTGTTCATCGCTAAGGCCGTTACGGTTGCCGGAAAAACAGATGAGATTGGAGAAGCCTGCTTTGGCCGTTTCATCGATATAATGCCGGAAATAGGTTTCCAGTTTATCGTGATGGGCCGGGTTGTTAAACCCGCGGGTGATGCCCCACTCCGGACCGTTGCTGGCCACCATGGCGGAGATCATGTCATGTTTTTTCAGGATGGCAAAATCCTTCGGGTCTACCAGGTCAATCGACGGGATACCGATTTTTTTGGCTGCCACGCAAAGATCGGCCAGCGGAATATCATAACACCACGCACATACAGAGTGGTTGATTTTGCCTTTCAAAGGCTCTCCAACGGCTTTGTCGTGGGCCGCCACCCTTTCTGAAAGGGAAGATAATGCGGTAGATGCCAGTGCCATAGTCGCTACTTTTTTGATCATGTCGCGGCGGGAATTTTCCTCGTGCATAATTTCAGTGTGCTTTAAGTGGCATCAATTTAAATGAAAATAAGCGTATTTGCAACACTTGCTGCAACTCCGCGGCAGGAGCGGCCCCGACAGGATGTCAGACTGCTTGTTCAATATAAACACCCTGAAAATCTTACCTTTATATTAACAAGTTATTTTGGTAAGCATTTTGTTTATGTATTGAAAAGCGGAGGTTGAAAATGGAAAAAAAGTATACCCCAAGTTTATGGCTCTGTATTCTGATGGACCTGATTGGCTGTGCCAGTTACGCCGTACCGGTTTTAGGCGATGTCAGTGACCTGATCTGGGCCCCGATTTCAGCAATTATCTTCTACCGCATGTTTGGCGGCCCCATTGGTACTTTTGGTAGTGCCTTTAACTTTCTGGAAGAGCTGTTCCCCGGAACAGACTTTATTCCCACGTTCACCGTGGCATGGGTTGTAAAACGCATATGGGCGGGCAGAAGGACCGTCGCCATGAAGTAATCTTCAGATTTTCGATTTTTTGATTTGGATATTGAGGTTATTTATTTTAATACCAAATCAAAAAATCGAAAATCAAAAAAATTAGAACTGGTTATTTCTGAAGCCTCCTTGTCCGCTACGGGGCCCCATCATCATCCGCATACCTCTCTCCCCGTTATTGTTTCCTTTGTTATTACCGCCAAACTTATTCAGGAAATAGGTAAAGCTGATCATAAAGTATTGTTGCAACACATTGGAACGAACGTCTTCAATATAGTTATCGCTTACATCACGGGAAACGCTTACGTACTGCCTTAGCAGGTCGAAGCCCTGTATCCTGATCATGCCCTGTTTCTTGGCAAATACATACTTGGACACGTTGGCGTTCCACATGGTGGAGGTAAGGTTATAACCAGCAGTACGGCCTCTGCTAAGCGCGCAGGTCACATCTGAACCGATCATAAAACCCAGTGGCAGATTGAAGTTCACATCTGCGTTGATGTTATAGTCAAAGTACTGCGTATTGGGCGTGGACGGCAACGTATAGGAGGTGGCGTTATAATTCACGCTGGCTCCCATCGACGCGTCAAACAGCTCCTTGTACATGTAGCTCACATTCACGGACTGTGATAGCTGCAGGGTGTTTTTATAGTTCATGACGCCCTGGGTAATGTTCACATCACGGCTGTACCCAATGGAGGTACCGGTATTCAGGTTCTGGCCCGGTGTTTTTGACAGCGGGATAGAGTTATGCAACATACCGGAGACACTATAGTAGCCGTTTACGTTTACCGGTTTGCTGAAAGTCTTTCCGGTAGCAGTGTCCAGCCTGGTGGAGTTGATAATCTTGTTAGAGCCAAATGATCCTCTCAAAGAAGTGAACATGCCTCGGAACGTGGTATTATTGAACTGGTTGTAGCTAATACGCACGGTATTGTTGTAAGAAGGTTTCAGATTGGGATTACCTTCCTGTACATACAGCGCATTACTGTTGTCTGGTACTGGTTGCAGCTGTTGTACGGTTGGCTGTGTCGTGTTACCATTGTAGTTTATGCGTAACCGTTTGCTCTTGGCGAACGTGTAGTTAAAAGTGGCGTTAGGCGCAAAGTTGACGGTGCTCTGATGTATCAGGCTGTCTCTTTTGGTACGGAAAGAATAGGTGGTGTTGTCAAGATTATTGAACAATACATTTAATCCGATAGAGTAATCGTATTTCAGTTTAGACGTGCGGAACGCAAGTCCGGCCTGCTGATTGATGGTATTGTTGGTAAAAGCGTTGCTCAGCGAGTCGTTGAGCTGATCATACACGCCTTTGCTTTCATTGTAGTCGTAAGTATATTTTTTACTATCGCTTTTGTAGTTGGTGATGCCGTAGTTGGCCTCAAGGTATTTATCGCGGCCCAGGGGCTCTGTATAGGTAAGATTGGCGCCGGCATTTTTACTGATAGTGTTGATCTGGTTGCTCTGGTTAAACGTAGAGAGGCTGTCGTTGGCAAAATAATACACGCTGGACTTATTGAAGTTCTGCTGGTCATTAATGCTGTTGTTGTACGACAGGTTGAGGCTGAGTGTGCGGCCTGGAGTTTTAAACCGTTTTCTGAACAGGAGCGATCCGCCGATATTTTGATTATTGCCATGTCCATCGTTGGTGGTGGTGCCTTTGTTGATGGTATCCTTATTATTGTTCAGCGTCTGATAGTCACGGGAGCTGAAGCTGTTTCCATTGGTGAGGGAATAGGAAGGAGAAAACACGATGGAGTGCAGAGAATCTATCTGGTATTCTACGCGGGCATCGAGGCGGTTGTTGCTGTTATCTGTCTGCGAAGAAGAGTTTTCATTGTAAAAGGTGGTGCTGTTACCGGCAAAAGTCTGCCTGGACGTTTGTTGCGTCAGGTTGTTTTTGGTATCGTTAAAGAAGTAGCTGCCGCTGAACTGCACTTTTTTATTGAAGTCTTCGCTGAAGTTGAGGCCTGCGTTCCAGTTGCGGGTAATACCGGGATTGCTGTTGCTGCCGCCACCGCCGCCCTGGGAGATGATCATGCCTCCTCCCCCGCCACCACCACGGCCGCCTCTGCCACGGCCTCCGCCACCACCGCCTCCGGCAGGACTGAAGCTCATCTGGTCACGGATCGTATAGCCGGTACTGTTAATATTGTTGCCGCCGCCGACCAGGCTCATTTGCTGGTTGTCACGGAAACGGTTAAGGTTAAACGCCGTTGAAAACCGGTCGTCTGTGCCATAGCCTGCGGAAGCACGGCCAAACAGGCCTTTCTTTTTATCTTTTTTGATGGTGATGTTGATCGCTTTTTCTGTTTGCCCATCATCGATCTTAGTGAATTCGGCCTGATCGGATTTTTTATCGATGATCTGTACTTTGTCGATGATGTTTGCGGGGAGATTTTTGGTGGCCATCTTAGGGTCGGTGCCGAAGAAGGGTTTGCCGTCCACATATACTTTAGTGACGGTTTCGCCTTGTGCGGTAATGGCCCCGTCTTTATCCACGGTCACTCCCGGCAGTTTTTTGAGCAGGTCTTCCACCACGGCATTATCGCGGGTTTTGAAGGCATCGGCATTAAATTCGAGCGTATCTTTTTTGACAACGATCGGCGGCTTTTCGTCTTTTATTTCCACCGCGTTGAGGTTAACGCCTTTCAGCTCCATGCCCAGTGTGCCCAGTGTGAGTGATGGCGTTTGGTCCGTGATTTTGACGGGTTTGTTGATGGCCTTGTATCCCAGGAAGCTGATATAAAGCCGGTAGTCGCCGTTGACGATATTGGTGATCTCAAAATTCCCCTTGTTGTCTGTGATGGCCGTGCTGGCCACCGTAGAATCTTTAGCGTGCAGTAATACGACAGTTGCCGCAGGCATGGCTTCTTTAGTACTTTGGTCAGTCAGCTGCCCTTTAATCTTTCCTTGCTGCGCCTGGGCCTGAGAGCATATTGCTCCCAAACCCAGTACCAGCAAGAGCTGTATAATTTTCTTCATAATGGAGTTTCACGAGAAAAGGTAAGATAGGATGAATTTTTACATTTGGGGTTGCCGCTTACGTAATTTCTCCATCTCCTGTTGTCTGATATCTCTCATTTGCTCCTGGCTGATTTTTTCAGCACCGGCGGGGACGGTGAGATCGGTGTCTGTTACGGCCTGGAGGCTTACGCCGGTAGCGTTATAGGCACGTCTGCCGCCTTCGGCCACCAGTACCACGGCGTTGGCTTCTGGTAGCAGCCCGTTGATTGGCGAGAAGCTGAATGGCAGTTCGGTGGTGTACCATACGGTGTAGGTATCGTCTTTTAACTTGATGGTGGCTTTCTTACAGGTATAACCTGCTATTTTCCTTGTTTTGTCGCTGGCTTTGGCATCGGCGGCCACGATAAAATCTTCTTCGGCATAGTATGTTTTGCGGTCATCGCCGAAGGTGCTGAAAACGTGAAGTATCTTCTTATTGGCGAGGTCAAAGTATTGGGTATTGCCCCGGCCCATCATGCCCATACCCGGGCCCATTCTGCGTTGCCCCGGCCCCTGCCCTTGTCCGGGCGTCTGAGCATTGGCGGTGTCTCTGCGGGCTCTGCCGCCCCAGCCACCGCGGCCGCCGCCACCGTTGCCAAAATCGGGCCTTTCAGTGGCCAGTTTGGCATGACCGTTATTAAAAGTAAGGGTTTGTTTAAAAGTGATCACATCAGGGATTTGGGGAGCTTCATCGCCGTCGCCACCACCGCGCTGGAACCCACGCATCCGCTCGGGGTCTGTTTTAGCAGTCACCTCGTAAACAATAGTGCCTGACTGCTGCGCCAGCAGCGGCTGTGTAAAGGGCAGCACCAGGGCTGCGCTCATAATGATCCGGGATATACCTTTCATGGTTGCTGATTTTATCAACAAAAATCCTCCTTCCCCGTCTCTTTTTGCGTTAAAAACCTTTATTTACTGTTATTTACTGTTAAAGATTATCTGCCAGCGTTAAATAGGCTTATCTACTGTTAATTATTGTTAAGGATTTCGCCCCTTTAGCGCCGGAATGGATAGTTTTGTAACGATATAAATATGATTGATGCGGCAAAGAATCCGAAACATCCTTATCCTCATGTGCAGCTGTATTCTGGGAATCTTTCTTTTCCAGGGCTATTGGGTGTACAATTCCTATCGCATCCGGCAGGAACAGTTTAGCAAGGAAATCAATGACGCCTTGCGGACAGCGGTATTTAACAAACAGTTCTCCGACGTGCACCGGCAGTTCCCGGACATGCGCAGCTATCGTTATTATAACAGGTCCAAAGACAGCGCCCGGATGGTGATCATACGGAGAGACCAGCACGGATGGCATCGCGGGGCCAGACTACCAGGGCCTCCGCCCCCGCCGGACAGCATCAAAGGAGATGTTACCACCCGCATTTATGTAGACACGCTCGCCCGCCAGATCTCCGAATTCCTGATCGCCAATAACCATAACGACAGCGCCAATCTCAAAAAACTGGACTCCATCTTCCGCGCTGAACTTCATAACCGCCAGATAGCCACCCCGTACAAACTGGATACTTTCCATATGAGCTACAGTGGCTTTGAAAGGGAAAGCTTCCGCGACAGTATCCGGAAAAGAGAACCGCGACAAACATCGAAGATACCATTCAACCCTGCCAGCAACCTCTTTGTACAGGCCAGCTTTGAATCCCCGCTACAGTTTATCCTGCAGAAAATGCTCTGGACACTGATAAGCTCCGTCGCACTGCTGGTGCTGACCGTGTTGTGTTTTGTATATATGCTCCGGACCATCCTCAAACAGAAAAAACTGTCAGAGGTGAAGAACGACTTTATCAATAACATGACCCATGAACTAAAAACACCAATCGCTACAGTGTCTGCTGCGGTAGAGGCCCTACAGAACTTCAACGCGTTGAATGACCAGCGCAAAACACAGACCTACCTGGATATATCCAAGAATGAACTGCAACGGTTGTCTGACCTCGTCGAGAAAGTGCTGCATATCGCTGCGGAAGAAAAAGAAGACTTTGAGCTGTTCAGAGAGGAAACAGACCTGAACGAAGTGATCGACAACATCCTGACGAACCATCAGCTGAAAGCTGCCAAGATGCTACAGGTGCGGTATGACAACAAGTTGACCCGCCCCACTGTTTATGTAGATAAAACCCATCTGTCCAATGCCATTAATAACCTGGTGGACAACGCCATCAAATATTCCGGTGAGCAGGTACAGTTGTATATCAGCTGCAGCGAGGAACACGGCATGCTGAAGATCAAGGTGAGGGATAACGGTATTGGTATTCCACGGGCTTACCAGGAGAACATTTTTGACAAGTTCTTCCGGGTGCCTACAGGCGATTTGCATAACGTGAAAGGGTTTGGACTGGGGCTGAGCTACGTAAAAAAGATCGTGGAAATGCATGGCGGCACTATCCGGGTGCATAGTGAGCCTGACAAGGGAACAGAATTTACGATTAACATTCCCTTGTCCCAGGGCTGAAGCCCTGGGCTACGATTAGATTAAGCCTTTGCTATTGATTTTTTTATTGATGGCTTTAATCTTATGGGATGAACTGTTTCCAATAAACGCAAAATGTAGCCCAGGGCTTCAGCCCTGGGATCAAAAAAAAGATATGGCAAAAGTATTATTAATCGAAGACGAATGGCAGCTGGGCCAGATTGTGAAAGACAGTCTGGAAACCCGTGGATTTGAGATGTTGTATGCCGAAGATGGTAAGGAGGGCCTGCGGCTGTATCAGCAGGAGCGGCCCGATGTGGTGGTATTGGACATCATGATGCCGAATATGGACGGCTTTACGGTCACAGCAGAGATCAGGAAGCAGGATAAATTTACGCCGATCATCTTCCTGACGGCCAAATCCCAGACGGCGGACGTGGTCAAGGGATTTGAGCTGGGGGGCAACGACTATCTCAAGAAGCCGTTCAGCATGGATGAGCTGATCGTACGTATCAAGGCGTTGCTGAAGCGGTTCAGCGACCATCCGGCCGTAAAAGAGATGGAAGAGGGATCTGTGGTGATTGGCCAGTATATCTTCAACTATGCCAAGCAGACCCTTGCCCGTAACAATGTCACCGAGTTCCTCTCCCACCGGGAAGCGGAGATCCTGCGCCGGCTGTACGACAACAAAAATGAGGTGATGGAGCGTAAGGCCGTGCTGATGGACCTCTGGGGCGATGATAATTTCTTCAATGCCCGCAGTATGGACGTTTTTATCACCAAATTGAGGCGTTACCTGAAGGACGACAGCCGTGTCCAGATCGTTAATATCCGCGGGGTTGGTTATAAGCTGATATTTTAGCATTATCGCTTATCTTTGTTCTTTATGGAACAGTTAGTACAGCAAATAGCAGCCTATAAACAGGAAATAGCGGCTTTTACGCCTGCCAATGTGGCCGATCTGGAGCAGTACCGGATAAAATTTCTGGGCACCAAAGGCCTTGTGAAGGCCCTCTTCGGAGAAATGAAACAGGTCCCCAACGATCGCAAGAAAGAATTTGGACAGATCCTGAACGAATTTAAGCAGCTGGCGGAAGCCCGCTATGAAGAGTTTACAGCGCTGAAGGAAGCTGCCGGCGACAACCATCAGGATGTAGACTATACCCTGCCAGAGGCCCCTCACCGCCTGGGCACCCGTCATCCTATCAGCCTGGTGCGGAACAAAATCATCCGCATCTTCGAACGGCTGGGCTTCACCATTGCAGAAGGCCCGGAAATTGAAGATGACTGGCATAACTTCACTGCGCTGAATCTCCCGGAAAACCACCCTGCACGTGATATGCAGGACACTTTCTTTATCAGCAAAAATCCTGACTGGCTGCTGCGTACCCAAACTTCCTCCGCCCAGGTAAGGGTGATGGAAGAAGGCAAACTGCCTATCCGTATCATCAGCCCGGGAAGGGTATACCGCAACGAAACCATTTCCGCCCGTGCGCACTGCTTCTTCCATCAGGTAGAAGGGCTGTACATCGACGAGAACGTTTCTTTTGCCGATCTTAAACAGACCCTTTATCACTTCGTGAAGGAGTTCTTCGGTGAAAATACCGGTATCCGCTTCCGTCCCTCCTACTTTCCGTTCACAGAGCCCAGTGCTGAGATGGACATCTCCTGCTTTATCTGTGGCGGCACCGGATGTTCCGTATGTAAACATACCGGCTGGGTGGAAATCCTCGGTTGTGGCATGGTGCATCCCAAAGTACTGGCCAATTGCGGCATTGATCCGGAGAAATACACCGGTTTCGCTTTCGGTATGGGTATCGAACGTATCACCATGCTGAAATACCAGATCAAAGACCTGCGCCTGTTTTCTGAAAACGATACCCGCTTCCTGGAGCAATTTGAAGGAACGGTATAGATATTTGGCGATTTTTTGATGTAGGCGGCCGAGGCAGCCTGCATCAAAAAATCGTAAGTCAAAAACAGCCCCCGACAAATGATTTATTGTTGATTTTAGGTAGTCAGGCCGCCTTCAAATCAAAAAATCGTAAATCAAAAATTCCCACATCAAGATGATACACTCTATTGCTGTATGCGGCGCTGGCACCATGGGAGCCGGCATAGCCCAGGTAGCGGCTTCCAGTGGTTACAAGACGGTCCTGTTTGACATCCGCCCTGAAGGGCTGGAAAGAGCACAGGCACAGATCACCAAAAGCCTCTCCACAGCGGTGGAAAAAGGCCGCCTTAAAGCCGGGGAAAAGGATGCGGCCCTGGAAAGGCTTACTTTTACCAGCGACATACATCGCTGCGTAGCAGATGTGATCATCGAGGCCATTGTAGAGGACATGGCTGCTAAAACAGCCCTGTTCAGCCAACTGGCGCCCATCAACCGGGAAGACACCATTTTTGCTTCCAATACCTCTTCCCTGTCTGTTTCCGCTCTGGCGGCCACGCTTCCCCATCCTCAGCGGGTAGCCGGCATGCATTTCTTTAATCCTGCCCATCTGATGAAACTGGTGGAGGTCGTGAGCGGTGAACAAACATCACCTGAAACGGCCAGCCGTGTTTATGAGCTGGCAAAGTCCATGGGTAAAGTGCCGGTAAACGTAAAAGACGCCCCTGGTTTTATTGTGAATCGTGTGGCGCGGCATTACTACCTGGAAGCTATGTTGCTGGCCGAACAACAGGTGGCTGATTTCAGCACCATTGATCAGCTGCTGGAAAACGCCGGCTTCCGGATGGGACCTTTTGCCCTGATGGACCTCATCGGTAATGATATCAACCTGGCCGTCACCCGGTCGCTGTACGACGCCTTTCAACAGGCGCCCCGCTTCAAGCCTAATGCGCTACAGGAACAACGGGTGCAGGACGGTAGGCTGGGCCGTAAAACAGGGCTTGGTTTCTATCGCTACGAGCAATAAACTTTAACAGTTATAAATCCGGGGAATCGCTCAAATCACGGAAATCATTAGTTAATTTTGGGCCTCTATAAGTAAACGAATTAATCTTCATGATTTTAGTCACCGGCGGAACAGGTTTTTTAGGCAGTTATTTGATTCGGTCATTGGTCGCAGCAGGTAAGCCTGTGAGAGCCCTTTACCGCAAAGCCCCTTCTCCCCGGTTGCAGGACCTTTCCGGAAAGATTGAATGGGTACAGGGTGATATCCTGGATGTATGTACACTGGAAGATGCCATGCAGGGCATTAGCCAGGTGTATCACTGTGCCGCTGTGGTGTCGTTTCAACCCGGCAATGCCGCCAATCTCATGAAGATCAATGTAGAAGGCACCGCCAACGTAGTGAATTTAGCACTCGATGCCGGTGTGCAAAAGCTGGTGTATGTAAGCTCAGTTGCTGCCATTGGCCGGTCGAGGGAACAGGCGGCCATCGATGAAGATTGCGAATGGGAAGACAGCCCTAATAACTCCCGTTACAGTATCAGTAAATTTCAGGGTGAAATGGAAGTGTGGAGAGGCATCGCGGAAGGCCTCGATGCCGTGATCGTAAATCCTTCTATCATACTTGGCGCAGGCTTCTGGGACGAAGGCTCCGGCACCCTGCTCAAGAATGCCTGGAAAGAATTCCCTTATTATACCGAAGGCGTCAACGGTTTTGTAGATGTGCAGGACGTGGTAAAAGCGATGATGCTGCTGATGGACAGCTCTGTGAGCGGGGAACGTTTTATCCTGTCTGCCGACAACTGGGGATACCGCCAATTGTTTACCACTATGGCCCATGCATTGGGCAAAAAGCCACCCCATATAGCAGCTAAACCATGGATGGCTGAAGTGGTGTGGCGGCTTGAAAAAGTAAAGGGTATGCTGACCGGCAAACATCCGGTAGTGACCAAAGAAACGGCGCGTACGGCACAGCTGAAGGTGTACTACGACAACCAGAAAATCCGGACGGCCCTGCCGGCATTTAACTTCCGCCCGCTGGAAGAAACCATCCGGGAAATTGCGGCCGCTTTCCTGGCATCCCGCAACTGATATTTTATCTCAACATCAACGCGCCAATGGCAGCAGCCAGTGTTTTGGCTGTTTCTGCAGGGGCATCTTTGCTGACCCATACACGGGGCTTTTCGCCGGGGATGACTGCCGCTACCGGCTGCCCGCGGTACTGAAATTCATAACACACTTTTTCGTAGGAGTTGACCTTGCCGAAACGGTTATGTGCCGTAATGCGGATATCGGTGTCTGCGCACCGGAGTATACCGGCTTGTTTGTTATTGTTCAGCTCCAGGTACCCCGGGGATTTTAATATCATTTCCCAGCGTTTCAGCGGCTCATTTTTAGTCCCGTTGATCAGCGTGTAGGAAAGGGCCGCGCTGCCATCAAGGTCTTTTAAAACGGCCGGCAAATCGCGATTGCTGAAGGCGATCCGGGTGGTGTTCATGGTTTGTACCAGGATGTGTTCATCATTGCCGTTGACATAGAAGTTAAAAGGCGTCTTAGGGTCTTTGATGAAGCTGCCCATTGTTTCGGCCACGCCGTTTTTACGGGAGGAGGTAGTATACAGTCCGAAGGAAATGGTTTTGGCAGAAAGCCAGCCATCGTTCACCTTCACCGGCCATTCCTGTGCCTGGCTGTACAGGTTGTTCTGCGGGGTGGAGGTAGTGGGTTGTTTGGCAGTAGTGCAGGCGAGGAGAAAGAGAAAGGGAAACAATAATTTTTTCATGAATTACGAATTACGGATGACGGATGACGAATGACGCTTACAGGTGGGGTCCACCCCTATCGTCATTCGTCATCCGTCATGGGTTAAAGGGATTTTACTTTGTCCCAGATTTCAGGAATGCGTTTTACCCAGCCGAGTTCTCTTCTTTTTTCGCTGGCTACTTCTGCCGGATAACCGAAGTATACTTTACCGCCTTCGAGGCTGCTGGGCACACCGCTTTGTGCCAGTACCACCGCACCTTTGCCGATGGTCAGGTCTTTGTTGACGCCTACTTGTCCCCAGAGGATCACGTTATCTTCGATATGCGCTTTACCCGCGATACCAACCTGGGCGGCAATGAGGCAGTTTTTGCCGATTACGGTACCGTGGCCGACATGGATCATGTTGTCCAGCTTCGTGCCGCGGCCGATGATGGTATCACCGCTTACGCCTTTGTCGATGGTACAGCCGGCGCCTATCTCCACATCGTCTTCAATGATCACCCGGCCACAGCTTACCAGCTTGTCGTATATCACCTCTCTGTCGGCTCTTTTCTTAAAGTAAAATGCATCTGCTCCGAGTACGGTACCTGCATGAATGATCACATTGTCACCAATAACAGCATGGTCATAAATAGTTACGTTAGGATGTATCAGACAGTTGCGGCCAATGCGCACATGATTGCCAATGAATACGTTAGGTTGTATGATGGTCCCTTCTCCGATCACTGCGGAATCACTGATCGCTTTGGTTGCCGGTTCAAAAGGGCGGAAGCGGTTCACCAGTTTTACATATGCACTGAAAGGATCTTCCAGTACTAACAGCGCCTTGCCTTCAGGGCATTCCACTTTTTTGTTGATGATAATGATGGTCGCGGCAGATTGCAGACTGGCGTTATAATATTTTTCAAAGTCTACAAAAGATATATCCCCTGGTGTTACCTTATGTATTTCATTGAGGCCGGTAGCCATCAGCTGGCTGTTGCCTACCAGCTCTGCGCCTATGAATGCAGCGATTTCCGTTACTGCAACGGGTGCTTCAAACTTCATATGATCTGTGTTGTTGAATAATGTTAAGTGCAACAAAGGTAGTAAATCGGGGAAAGCAATAAACAAAATATGGAGGGGGTAATAATGATAACCAGGAAGTTTCAGACTGCTGTTATCCACAATTATTTTAGTAGTGTGAATAAAATTTTTTGCAATTTTTTTCTTTTGTCATGAAATTATTTTTAATATTGTGTAGGGAATTTTGTTTCCCTGTACTTACTAACCCATTCACATAATAAGAAAGTCTGATTGTTCCAACGGTCAGACTTTTTTTATTGCCGCTGAAACCCTTTGCCGGCAAGTGTTACAGCCGACGACTATTTTTTTCTTACTCGTCAGCGGTATATCGTTTCCTCCTTTTACGGGTCATTTTATCTCCTGCTCCCCCATCTCCGGAAAAAGACAAAAGGGAGCAAAAACACGATTAAGTATCCTTTGCTCCCCGTTTTTTTCCCGATGAAATTATATGGCTTTGCTGAACAACTGGCTTTCGGGCAGTTTTCTCCACAACCGGGCATCAAATGCCATACAAATATTGCGGATGAAAGGACGTCCTTTCGTGGTAACCACCACGCTGTTCTTCACTACTTCCACCAGTCCGTCCCGCTCCAGCTCCTGCAGGCGCTGAAGCCCTTCTGTCACTGCATCACATTGTGTGTCCGCCTTACGCCAGCTTGTTTCAAAAGTGCACATCAGATCGCGGATATGTCCTTTCAACAGTTGGTCTTCCTCATTGAGGATATGCCCGCGGACGATAGGGAATTCTCCGCTGCCGACCCGCTCCTGATAGGCCGCTACCTGCTTCTCATTTTGTACATAGCCATACCCGTTATCCCCGATGGAAGAAGCGCCTAAACCAACCAGCAAATCAGTATGGGAAACGGTGTACCCCATGAAGTTACGATGCAGTTCTCCTTTCTCTGCGGCCACAAACAGCTCGTCTCCCGGCAGTGCAAAATGGTCCATGCCGATCTCTGTATAACCATTCTTTGCAAAAAGGATTTTGCCCAGTTCATACAGTCGTCTTTTCTCTTCGTCTTTGGGTAAATCAGCTTCTGAATAACGGCGTTGCCCCACTCCTTTTATCCAGGGCACATGCGCGTAACTGTAAAAGGAGATCCTGTCGGGCCTTAACAACATCACCTTATCAATCGTGTCCTGCATACCACAGGCGGTCTGTAACGGAAGGCCGTATATCAGGTCGAAGTTGATAGCGGTGAAGCCGGTTTTTCTGGCGTGTTCCACCACTTTGGCCACCATTTCGAAAGGTTGTAACCGGTTGATGATCTCCTGCACCCTTGGATCAAAATCCTGTATGCCGAGGCTGACACGACGGAAGCCGAGGTCGTATAATGTTTGCAGATGTCCGGGGGTGGTATTACCGGGATGTCCTTCAAAGCCGAGGGAAGCATCCGGCAGTAATTCCGCATGCTGATAGATGCCCTGCAGCAGCATCGTCAGATTTTCCGGACTGAAGAAGGTAGGGGTGCCACCACCCAGGTGTATCTCACGGATACGGGGCCTGCCTTCAAACGCGGCCACATACAACGCCCATTCTTTCAGCACTGCCTGTATGTAGGGTTCCTCCACTGCATGATTGACTGTAATGTGTTTATTGCAGCCGCAGTATGTGCAGAGCTTTTCACAGAACGGCAGGTGAATGTAAATACTGATACCATCTTTGTTGTTGGTGGCATGGAATGCTTTTTTCAGCAACGTCTTCCATGTTTGCAGGTTAAATGTCTGCTCGTCCCAGTAAGGCACTGTCGGATAACTGGTGTACCGGGGAGCTGCGATATTGTATTTGCGGATAAGGTTCATGATGATTATGGTTTATGACAACAACGTTCTACCACTTTTTCACTGTGGGCAGACATCACAGGGCTGATATATGGTATGCCGAGGTTGAGGCCCCGCAGAATAAGCAGTACCCCCATAATGCCTACGGCAAAAGGAATGAGCGCGCGTATACGGTTACGAACTCCGATGCTCACAAGGTGGCTGAACCAGGTGACGGTCATCATCGCTGGCAATGTGCCTGCGCCAAAAGCAGCCATAAAAAGACTGCCTTTCCAGGTGGCACCGGTAGCTACTGCACCCGCAACAGCCAGGTATACCAGGCCGCAGGGAAGCAGGCCGTTCAGCACGCCGATGCCATAAAGGGTGCTAAACCGCTGCTGACGTAACAGCGCACCCAGCGCTGATTTTATTTTGGAGAGATAAATACCCGGGAGATGACCGCTTTTTGACCGGTATATGCCGGTATATTGCAGCGCCACGATCAGCAGCAGGAGGACACCGATGCTGATAGACAGCCACTGTTGCAGGCCGCCCAGGTACAGTTGCCGGCCTACCCAGCCGAAGATCATCCCCAGCATGGCATAGGTGGTAATACGGCCGGCATTGTACAGCAGGATGCCCGCCAGTTTCTTAACGCCCTCCAGGTGTTGCACCGGCAGCGTAAGCGCTATCGGGCCACACATGCCGATGCAGTGAAAGCTGCCCAGGAAACCGAGAATAAGTGCGCCTATCATGACTGACTAGTTAATGTGAAAGCTCTCTTCCTGATAAAATGGTTTACCACCGTTTTCCCACTGCACCTTTACGAGGTAGTTGCCTTTGTGGAACAACTGGCGATTGATCACCAGCATGCCATCGCTGCTAAGATGCAGCGGCATTTCTACGTCCATGCCGGCGTCAGAAGGACGGTAAAATTTTATTTTGCCGGTGATGCCGGTACCGTGCAATTCCTGTGGAAAGGTGACCGCAATACCTTCAGACTGCTGAGAGATCAGCACCGGGGAAGAAAGTGTACCGGCGTTCCTTTTCCCGTCCAGCACCTGCTGATATTTCAGCTCTTCCGCGTAATAATCCTTGGTGACCATGTCTGTTTTGGTGCGCATGCTTTTGGTGACCAGCGTCAGAATGCCGATCGCAAAAACTACAAACACGATGATGATTTTATGTCCCCAGTTCATGATGCTATGTTTTAAATGATATAATGTTTATTGTACAGGCCCAAGGAAGGTGGTACGCATACGGGTGATCCGTTTATCGCCTTCATAAAGACCGATATAAAGAGAGGATTTCCGGTTATGCAGCGCCTTTTTCGGAATGATGATAAAGAACGTGCCTTCCCCCTGTCCTTCTGCTTTTACGGTGATGGTGCTTTTACCAACTACTTCCACGTGTCCCGGTTCGTCTTCCAGTTTCAGCTGCAGGGGTATTCCCGCAGTGGTTTTATTGATCAGTTTAATACGGTAGAGATTAGAGATACTGTCGGTGCCCCGTTCCTGGTATAACATGCCGGCGGTGCGCATAATGGTGCCGCTGACTGGTTTGCGGCTGGCAAGCATAAAAACGATGGCGCCGAGCAACAGGGTAAGGATACCGGTGTAGATACGCAGGCGTGGCGTGAAACGCAGCGGCGCTTTCCGGGCGATGCCGTTTTCGGAAGCGTAGCGTATCAATCCGCGGGCGCGGCCGGTTTTGTCCATCATATGATCGCAGGCATCGATGCAGGCGGTGCAGTTCACACATTCCAGCTGGGTGCCGTTGCGGATATCAATGCCGGTGGGACAAACTTTCACGCACTGGGCGCAATCGATACAGTCACCGATGGCCCTGGAATCATCTTTACGGAATTTTCCGCGGGGTTCTCCCCTTTCGTAGTCATAGGCTACAAGGATGGAGTTTTTATCCAGCAATACGCCCTGTAAGCGGCCGTATGGGCAAACAATGGTGCATATCTGTTCGCGCATGAAGGCAAACACGCCGTAGAACACACCGGAAAATACCAGGATGGCGATAAAGCCGCCGGTATGTTCAGACAAAGGCGCTGTAATGATTTTACCGAGTGTTTTGGCGCTGATGATGTAAGCCAGGAATATGTTGGCGATCAGAAAGGACAACGCATAAAAAACGAGGTGTTTGGCGGTTTTACGGATGATTTTATTCGTGTTCCAGGGTTGTTTGGCGAGCAGGCGCTGGGCGGCGGCATCTCCTTCAATCCAGTATTCTATCCGGCGAAAGAGCATCTCCATAAAAATGGTCTGCGGGCACATCCATCCGCAGAAAAGCCGGCCAAAGGCCATGGTAAACAATACGATGAAGAGGATAAAGGCCAGCATGGCCAGACCGAAGATAAAGAAGTCCTGAGGCCAGAAGATAGCACCGAACAGGATGAATTTACCTTCTACTACATTGAGCAGAAATAAAGGCCTGCCATTTATGGATATAAACGGCAGGCTGAAAAAAACACTAAAATAAAAGATGCTGAGGAGGCTCCGGATATTATAGTAGCGGCCTTTCGGCTGCTGGGCGAATATCCAGTTGCGCTTTCCCTGCTTATCAACTGTGGCTATACTGTCTCTGAACGTATTGCTGTCGGCCATGATTTTATTCTTTTACACCTTGTGGTTCTTTTGGATTGGGAGGGTTGCTGCCGTGAATGGATTTCACGAAGCTGGCCAACTGGGCCAGTTGTTTCGGTGAAAAATCTTCCTGCCAGGCTTTCATCCCTTTGTCGGACACGCCGTACTTGATGGTTTTAAATACCTCATTGATTTTACCGCCATGCAGCCAGTAGTCGTCTGTAAGGTTGGGGCCTACCACGCCTTGTCCCTGCGGGCCGTGACAGGGAGCGCAGCTGGCGACAAATAATTTCCCTCCGGCAGCCAGGTCATCGGCATTGTCCAGCATTTTCACATTGTTTTCGTCGATATTGTTGGCGGCATTTTTCAGGTATTCGGCTTTGGCGATAGCCGCTTTTTCTTCAGCCATGGCCAGCTCCTGTATCTGATTGGGGGCGGAGTGGGATATTTCCGTGCGCCAGAAATATACTACGCCGAAACAGATGCTGAAGACAAAACCCCACTTCCACCAGGGAGGTGTGGGGTTATTCAGCTCATGGATGCCATCAAAATCATGGCCCATGTCTTCTTCTGTTTCGGACGTAGCATCCAGGGTCCTGGTTTTGTTAATTCTCTCCAGCCAGGAGATACGTGGTTTGGCAGGATCTGCTGCGTGAGCTGCTGCCCTGCGTTTGCTTTTACTTTTGATACCGGCCAGAAAGCGCAGTACAAAAAGCAGGGAGATGATCACGCCGATTTCCAGGACAACAATGGAAACTAACAGGTATAGGGAGGACTGGGATAGTGGCGTATAATAAGATGATGCTTCCGGTGCCACGCTGGTGGCGTTTGCCGGCAGACTGGCCGCCAGTGCCAGCGTTACCAGTATCAGGATGGCCGGAAGTTTGGCAGCCTCTCTTTTCATTCTTTCGCGATAAAGGTCCATGGCGCCCACCACCGCATTGCCCAGGATGGCGATCACCAGTACCAGCCCGATGATGACCGTCAGCAGCACCAGCGCTACCGGGTCTTTCAGTTCGGAAGGCGGCTTGGGACCGTTGGCCAGCGCGGACACGCTGCATAACAGGCTACCGCTGAGTGTATATAATAGCTTCCTTTTCATATGTATCGTTTATAGGCTTTGGGTTTCATCATTATCTAAAGGGATGCGGCTGATCTGGTCCACCATGTTGCGGTCTGCCCGGAACGCCCAGAAAGCGGCGAAGACAAAGAAGATGGAGAAGATCAGCAGGGAAGCCATCGGGTAGATGCTGACACCGGCAATTGATTCCAGATAATTAATGAACTTCATGGTCCTGTGTTTTTATGTTGACTAAAAATCGTTTTTGGTGGCGCTTTCGTTGCTGGCGTCCGCGGTGGCGGGCTTTTCTGCCGGGGCCATTTTAATGTCCCTGCCCATTCTTTGCAGGTAAGCGATCAGCGCTACAATTTCACGGTCTGCTTTGACGGGCAGTTTGTCTTTCTCCAGCGTGGCGGCGATGCTGTTGGCCTGCTTGTCGAGATCAGCGAGGGCCTGCTTTTCGTAACCATCCGCATAAGGCACGCCCAGTTTGCGCATCACATTGATCATAGCTGGCGTTTTGCTTCTGTCGATACGGTCTTCAAACAACCATGGGTACGGTGGCATGATAGAGCCGGGAGACATGGACGTTGGGTCCAGCATGTGGTTGTAATGCCAGCTGTCAGGGTATTTGCCGCCTATCCTGGCCAGGTCCGGACCGGTGCGTTTGGAGCCCCACTGGAACGGGTGGTCATAGATAAATTCACCTGCTTTGGAGTATTCACCATAACGGGCCACTTCATCACGGAAAGGACGGATCATCTGGGAGTGACAGGTATAACAGCCTTCACGGATATAGATGTCGCGGCCGTGCAGTTCCAGCGGCGTATATGGTTTCACGCTGCTGATGGTTGGAATATTGCTGCGTACCAGGAAGGTTGGCACCATTTCAAGGATACCGCCTACAGCTACTACTACCAGGCTGAATACCACCAGCTGAATAGGACGGCGTTCGATCCAGTTGTGCCAGTGTGCTTTACCATGGGTAGGTATTATTTTAGGCAGCGGCGCGGCTTCGGCTGCTTCGTTGGCCACGAAGGCGCCACGGCGGATTGTTTTGTACAGGTTCACCACCATCAGCACCATGCCGCTTACATACAGCAGGCCGCCAAAGGCGCGCAGGGCGTACATTGGAACGATGGTGGTCACGGTTTCGAGGAACTGGTATTTCAGCTGGCCTTCTTCGGTGAACTGTTTCCACATCATGCTCTGGGTAAAGGCGGCCCAATACAGTGGTATCACATAGAAGATAATGCCGAGGGTACCTATCCAGAAGTGGGTGTTGGCCCATTTGCGGGAATATAGCTGGGTAGAGAAGATGCGCGGGATCATCCAGTACAGGATACCAAAAGTCAGGAATCCGTTCCAGCCCAGTGCGCCAACATGCACGTGTGCGATGGTCCAGTCGGTATAGTGGCTGATGGCGTTCACATTTTTGAGAGACAGCATCGGTCCTTCGAAGGTGGCCATACCATAGCAGGTAAGCGCTACCACGAAGAATTTGAGGATGGCGTCTTCCCTTACGCGGTCCCATGCGCCACGCAGGGTCAGCAGGCCGTTGAGCATACCACCCCAGGACGGCGCGATCAGCATCACGCTGAATACTGTGCCCAGAGACTGCGCCCATTCAGGCAGCGCGGTATACAGCAGGTGGTGAGGGCCGGCCCATATATAGATAAATATCAGTGACCAGAAGTGGATAATAGACCAGCGGTAGGAATATACCGGCCTGTTGGCGGCTTTGGGCACAAAGTAGTACATCAGGCCGAGGTAAGGCGTGGTAAGGAAGAAAGCCACCGCGTTGTGGCCATACCACCATTGTACCAGTGCGTCCTGTACGCCGGCGTACCAGCTATAGCTTTTAAACAGCGACATCGGATACTCGAAAGAGTTGATAATGTGCAACATGGCAATGGCTACCCACGTACCGATATAAAACCAGATGGCCACATACAGATGGGATTCGCGCCGCCGAAGGATAGTGCCCAGCATGTTGGCGCCAAACACCACCCATATAACGGTGATGGCTATATCAAACGGCCATTCCAGCTCCGCGTATTCCTTGCCGGTAGTATATCCCAGGAAAAGCGTCAATGCTCCGCCGGCGATGATGGCCTGCCATCCCCAGAAGTGGATCTTGCTCAGCAGGTCGCTGAACATACGGGCTTTACATAACCGTTGCAGCGAGTAGTAAACACCCATGAAAATGCCATTACCTACAAAGGCGAAGATCACGGCATTGGTGTGTACGGGCCTGAGACGCCCGAAGGTAGTAGGGGCAAAGCCCAGGTTAAGCTCCGGCATTACCAGCGTAAGGGCTGCCCAGAGCCCTGCCAGCATACCGATCAGCCCCCAGAACATACAAGCGTAGGCAAACCATTTTACCGTGCGGTTGTCGTAATAAAATTTTTCGAGAGACATAGTGCTGTTTATTGTTGCTTAATAGATGGCTTGTTTGCGTTTATTCGTTGGTGTTATCCTTTTTGTCTTCAAAGAGAATACGGTGCGCGGGAGAGAAATCATCTTCAAACTGTCCGTTCTTTACTGACCAGATGAAGGCTGCCAGAAAGCCCGCTGCTACGGTAAGGCTGGCGCCAAGTAAAAGAATAATTACGCTCATAACAGTATCATTTTACCAGTAAAAGCCTGGTTGTTTCCAGAGCTTGCAAGGCATGTTTTTCGTTGGCACTGAATGTCAGCAGGTCGCCGGTTTCCAGTACCGTTACTTCGTCTTTCAGCATAAAAGCTACTTTGCCTTCCAGTATCAGCACCATGGCATCTACAGGTGAAACATGCGGCGGGATCTGGTGCCCCTGTTGCATGATGATGAGAGTGGCTTCCGCTCTTCTGCTTTTCAGCAACAACCGGCTGGTTACTTTTCCGGTTCCCTCTTCCTGTAATACGTTCATGGTCTTCATCAGCATAAAAATCATGGTGTGTGCAAATCCGGCAAAAGCATAGATCGCCCGTTATGCACAGGCAGCCTTGCTTTCAGGCTGCCCGTACATTCATTTCAATCGGGCTTTAATACTGGCGCTTTTAAGATTTCACGGTGTGTATGTTGTGTTGATAGCAAAGGTAGCGGCAACCACCAGGCACCGCAATGATATTGCTCAATCAGGAATATGATTTTTGTCAGACATTTCTCCTGATGCCTTACCAGCCAGCTTTTTGCCCTGCCACTCGCTGAGCAGGAAAGTCATCAGCACAATACTGATAGAACTGGCGGGCATTAATATGGCGGCTACCAGCGGAGATAAAAGCCCTTGTACGGCGAAGTAAAGGCCGGTGATATTATAAACGAGAGAGAGGATGAAACTGGCCAGGATAATACGTTTGTTGGCTTTGCACAGCTGCACGAACGATAACAATAAAGGCAGCTGTCTGGCTTCAAGGATGCCATCGCTGGCGGGTGTGAAATTGTTACTGTCTTCTGTAAGGGAGATGCCGATATCGCTCTGTTTCAGGGCGCCGGCATCATTCAGCCCGTCTCCTATCATCATCACCTTTTTTCCCTGTTGTTGCAGGGAGATGATATAAGCCAGTTTGTCCGCCGGTTTTTGCTCAAATAATAAAGTGGTCTCATGACCCATGAGCTTGCGCAGATTCATGGCTTCCTGGTCATTGTCCCCGGAGAGCACCGACATGGAATAGTGTTGCTGCAACTGCTTCAGCAACGGCCGGATACCGCTGCGGTAATTATTATGAATGGTGAACAGGCCGGTCAGTTTGTCGTTGATGGACAGGTATACGAGACTGCCGTCCACTTCATCCTTCAGGTGCGCACCGGTAAACTCTGCGTTGCCCAGCCGAATGAAATTACCTTCTACCCAACCAGACACGCCTTTGCCGGTAACATCACGGAAATCACCAACGGGCATCCTGGTGTTGGTGTTGCAGTAAGCGGCTACGGCTTTGCTCAGCGGGTGAGTGGACTGTGCAGCCAGGCTGGCGATGAGGCTCTCCTGAAAAGGAGTAAGCGTATCACCGTAATATTTGACATCGCTGCCGGTCTTGCCGGTGAGGGTACCGGTTTTGTCGAACACGATATGCGTGGTATTGGCAAGGTTCTCTATGGCCTGCGCATTGCGGAGATACAGCTGGTGCCTGCTCAGGATACGCAGGATATGGCCGTTGGTAAAAGAAGAGGCGAGCAGCAAAGCGCACGGACAGGCAATGATCAGGATGGCGGTAACGGCGGGCCATATACGGGACGGGTCATGCAATGCCCAGTAAGTGGCACTGAGCGCGGCTATCAGCAATACCACCCAGGTGAAATTGCGTCCCAGCAGGTGTACAAAGGACACGTGTTTTTCTTCTTTGTTCTTCAGCTCATCACGGTTCCAGAGACTGGTAAGATAACTTTGCGCTACTTCCTTGATGGTCAGAATTTCGATGTTTCCTTCCAGCTGCCGGCCGCCTGCGTAGATGATCTCGCCCATGGATTTATTGACAGGCGTGGCTTCCCCGGTCACAAAGCTGTAGTCGATCAGCGCTTTTCCCCGTACAATGATGCCGTCTGCCGGCACTAGTTCATTGTTGTGGATGAGTAAAGTGTCGCCTGTTTTGATATCGGGTAACGCCGTAGGGACTTCCTTTTCGTCGTGTATAACGTTGACGGCTATAGGGAAATAGGCGGTATAGTCCCGGTCGAAAGACAGGCCCTGGTAGGTTTTGTCCTGCAGGATACGGCCTATCAGCATAAAAAACACGATGCCGGACATGGAGTCGAAGTAGCCGGCCTGCCCTTGTGCGACGTCCGTCACGCTTCGGATAAAAGTCACTACAATGGCGAGCACAATAGGTACGTCGATATTAAGGAAGCCGTGTTTGAGGCCGCTCCACGCGGATTTAAAGAATACCTGCGCGCTGTAGAAGAACACCGGTAACGCCAGTACGAGGTTCATATACTGGAAGAGCCGGTTCATGCCTGCGTCGGTGTGGCCGCTGCCGGTAAAGTATTCCGGGAAACTGAGCAGCATGATATTGCCAAAGCAGAAGCCGGCTACGCCCAGTTGATAAATGAGGTTGCGTTTGATGCCGGGCTTCTTGTGCTGGAGGTCCTGAAGACTGATGTATGGCTCGTAACCGATGGCGGTCAATACTTCCGCAACGTGCCGCAGGGAGGTTTGCGCTTCGGAGAAAATGATCAGTGCTTCTTTCTTGCTAAAGTTAACGGTTACACGCTGTATGCCTTTGTCGAGCCGGTGGAGGTTCTCCAGCAGCCACAGGCAGGAGCTGCAATGTATATGCGGGATGTAGAAACTGACGTGGGTCTGGGTTTCGTCCCTGAACTGTATCAGCTGTTGTTGTATTTTTTCATCTTCCAGGAAGGCGAATTTATCTTTTCTGACAGTAATGCGTTGATTTACACCAGGTTTGTCATTCAGGTCATAATATTCACACAGGTCATACTGGTTTAATATTTCGTAGACCAGTTTACAGCCTTCGCAGCAGAAAGTTTTGTCCTGAATGGTGATGTCCTGGTGGTGGCAGTCTTCCCCGCAGTGGTAGCAGGTTACTTGTACGTCAGAATAGGTGGCCATGATTAGTCGATGCTTACGGTGTTAAGAATTTCATCCTGATGGATAACGATGGTGTTGGCAGGCAATACGGCCGGATACAGGATGTTTTGTGCGATATAGTGCCACTGTTGCAGCAGTTGCTCTACCGTGTACATATCACTGAGGCATATTTTATAAGCGGGGCTCCAGTGGCCTTGCAGCAGGTAGTTGCCGGTTACCTGGCGCAGCTTCTGAAGCAGCAGCATAATTTTATCGAACGATAGCCGGATGCTGTCGTAAGCCGTGGGTTTCAGGCTTTTGCGACCTTTTTTATGGATGGAAGCGTTGCGGATGACCGGAAAGATGAGGGCCGTTTCTTTGCGTATCAGTTGCAATATTTCGGTCTGCATTTTAGCGAAGAGCAGTTGTTCCAGGTCTGCGGTGGCCGGGGCAGTCGGGTCGTCCTGCCTTTCCAGGTTAAACCAGGCCATGACCTCTTCCGCGGTACGTTCTATGGGTATATGGAACTTGCTGACGATCACGTCGCAGAGCGCGGCGGGAGTCAGTTCGTGAAAGTTAATAATAGCATATGGATGCATGGATGGATGGTATTTTTGATGTTACAAAAGTACCAGTACCCCCATCCTTGTGGAATGATATGTATCAAGTCGGTGTATGATATTTGTCAGTACCTGGCCTGAACGGTTGCTAGTCCTGGAGATTGGCGGTCTTCACGATTTGCTGGAGGTCGAGGAGGCGTATTTTTTTACCTTCCAGTTCTATCATGCCATCTTTTTTGAATTCAGAGAGCAGGCGGATAGCTGATTCGGTGGCGGTGCCTACGAGGTTGGCTATTTCTTCGCGGGAGAGGCGGACGCTGAGGGTATGGCCGTCTTCTTCCACGCCGTAGGTTTCTTTGATGAAGAGGAGTGTTTCTGCGAGTCTTTCGCGCACCGGTTTCTGGGCGAGATGGGTGATTTTAAGCTCGGCTTTGCGCAGTTCGCTGGACAGGATGCGCATCATTTCAAAAGACAGGGAGGCGTCTTTCTGCAGGATGCTCATGAAAAGGTCTTTGGGCACAAAGCAGATGGAAGAATCTTCCAGTGCTGTGGCAGTGGCGGTATAACGTTCATTGCTGAGCAGTGCTTTATACCCCATGATGTCACCGGCTTTTACCAGGCGGATGATTTGTTCGCGGCCATCATCACCACTGTGGGAGAGCTTTATTTTCCCGTCGTTGATACAGTAGACGCCAAATGGATAGGCGCCTTCATGGAAGATCACCTGGCCTTTTTTGTACACAGAGCATACTTTGGCCTGGTCAATCTGTTCCAGATTGCACTGTTCCGCCTTGCAGAAAATGGAGGAAAAACGGTCCCTGCAATGTTGGCAAGCAGGATTTTGTATTGTGCTACCCATATCAATCTGCAAAAGTACTAATTTACAGCTCCTTAACCAAAGCAAATGCGGACGTGTCGTTAAATTATTATGTAATTTATAAGCCATATGAGGTGCTGTCCCGGTTTACCCCGGAAGGAAACAAATCCTGCCTGGCAGATTACTTTAAAGTGCCCCGGGATGTGTATCCGGTGGGGCGACTGGATTATGACAGTGAGGGATTGTTGTTGTTAACGAACGACAAGTCATTGAATAACAGGTTGCTACTGCCACAGTACGCACATGAAAGGGAGTACTGGGTGCAGGTTGACGGGGCAGTTACGGATATGGCCGTGCGCCAGTTACAGGAAGGTGTGGACATTACGGTAGACGGCAGGCTTTATCACACAAAGCCCTGTTTTGCCGAGATCTTTCCGGAAGAACCATTGCTGCCGCCGCGCAATCCTCCTATCCGTTTCCGCAAAAACATTCCGGCGCCCTGGTTGCGGATGATATTGCAGGAGGGAAAGAACAGGCAGGTGCGTAAGATGACGGCGGCCGCCGGCTTTCCTACGTTGAGGCTTGTCCGTTACAGAATGGAGGAAATCACCATAGAAGGCATGCAGCCGGGAGACATGGTGCAGTTGAGCCGCAATACCGTTTATAAAAAACTCCGCTTGCAGGTATCCTGATTTGACAGGATTTGATTACTTTAATGTTCCCGGGACTGAATCCATGGGCTAAGATGTTGAATGCGGATATCCTTTGGTCAAAGCCGGGGAAATATCAAATAACCACTTGTCAATATTAGCAAATCCACAAATTTTAACTAGGTTTGTTGCCTACAAATATCTATTATGCTGAAATCAATGACTGGCTTCGGAAGGGCAGAAAGCGCGAGAGGCGAAACAAGTATCGTGGTTGAAATCAAATCGCTGAATGGAAAGCAGTTTGAGGTGAACCTGAAAATATCGCCCCTGTTAAAGCCCTACGAGTTTGACATCCGTTCGCTGATGCAACAAACCCTGCAACGCGGGACACTGGATGTCAGCATCAACATTCGTCAGAATGGTGCAACGCGGCCGGTTGTGATCAACACAGACCTGGCTAAATACTATTACCAGTCTATTACGATGCTGGCCAACCAGCTGGAGCTGCCACAGGGCGATATGCTGAACGTGCTGATGAAACTGCCGGAAGTGGTAACGCCATCTACCGACCAGCTGACTGAAGAAGAGTGGAAAGATGTGGAAGACACCCTGAAGGAAGCGCTCACCGACCTGGACATTCACCGTCAGGATGAGGGCCTGATGCTGAAAGCAGACCTGCAAACACGCATTGATAATATTGAACAATATTCCGTTAAAGTCCGCGAACTGGACCCGCTCCGGAAAGACCGTATTCGTCAGCGACTCGAAGGGCTGCTTGCCGAACACGTGGGAAAAGACAATGTTGACGGCAACAGGCTGGAACAGGAACTGATCTTTTATCTGGAAAAACTGGATATCTCTGAAGAGCTGTCCCGCCTGGAAAACCACCTCCGCTACTTCCGTGAGATCCTGAAAGAAGAAGATCCTGCCAAAGGAAAGAAACTGGGCTTCGTGCTGCAGGAGATAGGCCGCGAAATCAATACCACCGGTTCCAAAGCCAACGACGCCGGTATCCAGCAATGGGTAGTACTGATGAAAGATGAACTGGAGAAAGCCAAAGAACAAGTATTAAACGTTTTATAGTAAGGCGTATACCGTATATGAAAAGACTATTTGGGGTAACCGCAGGTTTACTTTTACTGGCTGCAGCCTGCAAGCCGTTCAAAATGGATGCCTACGAAAAGAACCAGGAGATACCGGGACATGACTGGGCTTACGGCTATAAACCTGCTTTTGATGTGAACATTCTGCCGGAAGATACTGCTACCCTGTTTGATATTTACGTGAATGTACGCCATAGCGATGCCTACCCCTATAGCAATATGTGGCTGCTGATAGGCACCAAATATCCGGACGACAGTATTCCCAAAGAACAAAGGGTGGAACTGCCGCTGGCTGATATCAATGGCAAATGGCATGGCAACGGTATCGATGATATTTTTGAACACCGGGTCCTTATCCAGCAAAAAGCCCTCTTCAACAAACCAGGCACCTATCATTTTACATTTGAACAAAACATGCGGCAAAATCCGCTTCCCCATGTAATGAATATAGGTCTGCGGATAGAGAAAGCCGGCAAACGGCCATGATGAGAAAATTCTTTAATAAAATGCAGGAAGGACAGTCAGTTTCCTTCATTTACCTGCTGGTACTGGCTTATACTATCGTCGCTCTCATCTGGTGGGGCGTGCTGCTGTTCAGACAAAGCGAACAGATCAGTCAGTTCGAAAAACAAAACCTCTCCCTGCGTATTGATAGCCTCGCCCAGCCGGTAGAACACCAGCTGGAATTTCAACGGATAGAAAAAGACGCTCATATGCGGTCTTTTAAATATGTTGGAGAAGGTGCCATTTTTTTAGGGATCATTCTGCTCGGCGCGCTCTTTGTATATAGAGCGGTCTGGAAATACATGAAGCTCAGCCGGCAGCAGCAAAACTTTATGATGGCCGTGACACATGAGTTAAAATCACCCATCGCTGCCGCCAAACTGAACCTGGAAACCATCCGCAGACATAGGCTGGATGAGGAAAAGCAGGCCAAGCTGATAGATAATACCATCCGGGAAACCAACCGGCTCGACCAGCTCTGTAACAACATTTTGCTGGCAGCACAGCTGGAAACCCACAACTATCAACTGTTTAAGGAGCCGCTCGACTTCTCCGCCTTGCTGGAAGGGAATATCCGGGAACTGCGCAACCGCATCGCAACGCATGTCATAAATGCAGACATTCTGCCACATGTATGGCTGGAAGGTGACAAACTGATGTTGCAGATCATCCTCAGCAACCTGGTAGAAAATGCGGTGAAATATGCTCCCCGTAACTCCACGATCACGGTACGCCTCTTTGAATCCGGCCATCGCCTGAAATTGCAGGTGTCGGATGAAGGCCCCGGGGTGCCCGATGAGGAAAAGGAACGCATCTTCATGAAGTTCTACCGCCTTGGCAATGAAAACACCAGAAAAGCCAAAGGCTCGGGATTAGGACTGTTTCTCACCGCCAAGATCGTTGAACAGCACAATGGCCTGATATGGGTGAAAGACAACCAGCCTGCCGGCGCCTGCTTCGAGATAATGTGGCAGGAATATTCCGTGCAAAGAGCGTAAATTAGTTGACGGATTCATGCTTCGGCAAGTCCGTGATTTATAGTCACATCAAACGATAACACATGAAGGAAGCGACCAAAGCATCCATATTACTGGTGGAAGACGAGGAGAACCTACAGGAGGCGCTGAAGCTCAACCTGGAACTGGAAGGATATGAGGTGACCGCCGTAGACAATGGTACCGCTGCCCTGAAAGCAGTAAAAAACGAATATTTCGATCTCATCATACTGGATATCATGCTGCCGGAAATGGACGGCATTGCTGTATGCGAAAACATCCGCATCCAAAACAATGAAGTGCCCATCCTCTTCCTGAGCGCCAAAAACAGCAGCGCCGACCGGGTGCTGGGCCTCAAAAAAGGCGGTGATGACTACATGACCAAACCCTTCAACCTCGAAGAGCTGCTGCTCCGCGTAGAGAAGCTGATCGTCAAAAACAAAAAGATACAGGATAAAGACAGCGTGCCCAATGTGTACCGCTTCGGCAATAATATGATCGATTTTGCCGCACAGGAATGCGTAGGCAAAGACGGTAAACACTATGAACTGAGCAAGAAAGAAGCCATGCTGCTGAAACTGCTGATCGAAAATAAAGGCGAAGTTGTCACCCGTGAAAAAATATTGCAGGTAGTTTGGGGATATAACGTATACCCCACTACGCGTACCATCGATAACTTCATCCTCAACTTCCGTAAATATTTTGAGGAAGACAGCCGCAACTCCAAGTACTTCCACTCTGTAAGAGGCGTAGGATATAAATTCACCGAAGCCTAGTCATTATGGGATTTTTTGATTTACGATTTTTTGATTTGAAGGACACCAGAGCAGTCTCAATCAAAAAATCGCAAGTCAGAAAATTCCTAAATTGAAAACCACTTTTCCGCAATTTCTCCCCGATTGCCTGTAAAAACCTGCCTCCGGATAATTCCCGCTTCCCCAAAGGAGTGTTTTGACCGATATTTATTGGACTGATCAGAAAGACGTTCAACTTTCCTGTAAACCTTAGTCGTGGTACAACATTTCATTGAAATAGTTTTGGCTGCGGGATGGCCGTATTGGCTATTTTTTTTGTTAAGTCTCCTTGCCATTGTAGTATTTTTTATCCGCCGGGAAAAAAGAATTAGAAGAGCCTCAGCGAAAGAAATAACCATACAACACACCTTAATCAACCTGGAACTCCATGCTTTCCAGGCACATATGGACCCGCATTTTATATTTAACAGCCTCAACGCTATCCATCATTATATCCTTACCACCAGTACGGACATGGCCTCGCTGTACCTCACCCGCTTTGCCCGGCTGATGCGCCTCATGATCAGTAATTTCAACAAAGAGTGGGTAACACTGCAGGAAGACCTGGAAGCGCTGGAACTCTATATACAACTGGAGCAGCTTCGTTTTGACCAACAGTTTTCTTATCAAGTGAGGATTGTGCAGGACGTGAATTCCCAGAGTACCCTCATCCCTCCCCTGATCATCCAGCCTTATGTACAATATGTGATCTGGCACCGGTTACTGATGCGCCCGGAGAAAACCGGCGGACGCCTGGTGGTCCATATCGGGAAAGATGATGACCGGCTCTATATCCAGTTGGAAGACAACGGCATTCAGGCCAGCGAATTACTGGACGATATCGGCGAGCGCCAGGCTGCCGGTATCGACATCGCCGCAGAACGGCTGTATATGATGAGTGAGAAATATCAGATGAAAGCAGGAATTCAGGCGCAACAGCTGTTTGATGAAACCCGCCGTCCCAATGGCAACCGGCTTACCATCAGCATGGAGCACATGTTATCGCGGCACATGCCGCTGGCGGTATAACTCCCGCCCTACAGCCGCTTAATCCAGGCGCAGCTGATCCATCCGGTTTTACCGTCGGCAAGCGATATCTTACAGAAGTCTTTGGTAGCATCTGCAATATGTACTTTCATACCTTCCTGTACTTCAAAGGCATCCTTACTATTATCGTCCGGCGCCGTTTTTACTTTGATATTGCTATGCGTGATAATACCTGCCTGGTGGTTGTTGGCCACCGCATAAGTGTCTATGGCCATTACCAGATAAAGCGTAAACAAGGTCCCGAGCGCATAATTGCCCCAGCGGAGGAATTTGTTTTTCCAGCCGGGCAGGAAGGTATTGAGCATCACGCCGGCTATCACCAGCCAGAAAAAAACGATACATCCAACGGCCCAGCCATTGGGCTTGTGCAGCTGCTGAAGCTGCCGCCACCACTGTTGGAAGAATACTAACGGTAACTCATCTACGAAGCCGTTAACTTTTTGATTCGCAAGGGCCAGGTTGTGTTTGGCGGCTTCATCGCGGGGCGCCAGTTGCAGGGCTTTTTCGTAGTTAAAAACCGCCTCTCCTGTTTTGCCGGCTTTGTAGTAGGCATTGCCAGCGTTGAAATACAGTGCTTTTATAGTGTAGCCTTCATCTATCAGTTGTTGATAGGCGGCCGCGGCTTCTGTGAATTTGCTTTGCTGATAAAGGCTGTTGGCCGCATCAAAACGTTGTTGCGGGAGTGCCTGCTGTGCCCTGAGGATGCTGCCGGTTAACAGCAGGACGGCCAGTAACAGGGCTGATTTAATATGTTTATATCCGGGCATACTACCTTTTCTCTTGATTAATTTTTGAGTGCGTCTTCCAGGTTGCTGATGATCGTCACCGCTTTGGAATAGGTGCCTTGCATTTTATCGTTGTTATGGGCCGGGGCATACAAGGCCACTTCGCAGTTGTCGATCAGCTCAAACAGGTCGCTGGTATTGGTGCCGTTAATATGACGGGCGGCCAGTTTATCCTGTATCAGTTGTTTGCTCAGGTCTGCGAAAGGAATTTTCAGTTTGTGGCTGAGATAACCCCAGACGGCGCGTGACGTTTCTTCATAGAAAGCTTTGTCTTTGCCTTCTTTGAGGTAACGGGCGGCCAGCTCCAGCCGCTTCAGCGCAACTTTATTGGCGTAGCGGTGTTTCAGCAGGGCGGCATTGGTGGTATTGTAATCTTTTCTGCGTTTGTAGAAGACGACGGCGCCGGCGATAAGCAGCGGCAGCGCCAGCAACACATAAAACCAGGGACTGATGATAAACCAGCTGCGGCTTCTGGTCCATTGCTGGATACCTCCGTCTATTTTCACCAGTTCGTTTTTGCCTACGCCAAAATCATGTTTATCTTCTTTTACCCGTTTGCCTTGTGTGATGTCGATCACAAAAGGCTCAGAGCGGAGCGTCTTGTAACTGTTGGCTGCCGGATCGAAGTACGAAAACTCGACGGCAGGAATGGTATGTTTGCCTGCTTCCTGTGGCATGAGCACGTATTCAAACTGCCGGCTTCCGGAAAGCGGGTTGCTGTTTTTCTCGATGTCGTCTGTCATTTTGGGATCGTACTTCTCAAATCCGGAGGGTACGTCCACTTTGGGAGCATTGAGCAGGTTTACGTTGCCATGGCCGCTGATGGTTACTTTGAGCGTAAGGGCGTCGTCGGTGCTGAGGGTGGTTTTATCCACTACAGCAGTCATTTTGAAGCTGCCTACTGCGCCGTTATAGCTGAGCGGGCGGCCTTCCACCGGCAATGGTTTTACGTTGATCCTGATCGGATTGCTCTGGATTTTATAGGGAACATCCTGGTACTCCACTTCCGGCCGGTTGAAAAAATCGTCGAAGAACGGGTCTTTGAATGCCGGATCGTTGAAGAAATCTTCAAACGGGTCGCGGCCACGGTTGCGTTTCCCGTTGCCCACCAGTTTTACGAGCCGCACCTGGTTGTCCACTTCTACCGGATCTAATTCCAGTGTGCCGGACTGCAGCGGGAACAGCAGTGTCTTACGGATGGTGAATACTTTATAGGGGACGCCGTTGATGCGCTCTTCCGTTGCCTGCGGCGGATTGGGAAGTTCTATGTCTTTTGCGGAAAATCCTTTGAATGCCGGTACTTTGGTGACGCTGGAGTTTGTCGGGAGCCGTGTATAGAGTTTATACGTGGCCGTTAGTTGGTCACCTTCGTAGAGGTTGGTTTTATCTACGTCTACTTTAAGGAAGATGTTTTTCTTCAGTTTTTCGTTGATGTCCTCCCCCTTTTTGAGGATGCCGTCAGACAGGTCTTCGCTGATGCCGCCACCGCTTTGGCCGCGGTGCTGGGGCACCATCTGTTGCGGTTGTTGTTGCGGTTGCTGTGCCTGGGCGTTGCCCTTCCGTACTTCAATGAGTACCGGGTTGGACTTGATGACATTGCCGTTTACCCTGGCCTGTGCGCCGGGAATGGTGAAGCTGCCCACATGTTTGGGCTGCAGCACATAGTTCAGTGCAAAATACTCGGAGCGGCGACCGTTGAAGATGGATTGTCCCTGCATTTGTGAAGGGCCTTGCAGTACTTCAAAGTCTTTAAAACTGGGTGGTGTAAAGCTGGTGATGTTGGTCCCGTTTTCCAGCATGAACTGGATCTGGAAAGGTTCGTCCAGGGTAACGGAATTGCTGCTCACGCTGGTGGTAAAGCGGAGATCTTGTGCGCTGGCACAAACGACCAGCCCTAAGCAACACAAAACAGAGAAAATGTACTTCCTTATACTAAATCTGTCCTTCATAGTTATGTCAACAAATTTAACCAAACCCGCTCCGGAAGCGGTGTCAACTGCCGTTAAAACTTAGTTAAAAGATTATATATATCCAATTACGAATTACGAATTACAAATTACGAATGTGGGTTTCTTAGTGGAAGGACTGTTTAGGAACCTTTTTATAAACATGCCCTTAATTCGTAATTCGTAATTGTTTTTAAATATCTCCTAACATGGGTCTGAGCTGTATTTCTTCAACGACAGTCTGTTTGGCCAGTGTAAAGGCTCCCCATACTACGCTGGCGATATCTTCGGGGGGCATCATCCTGTCCGGCGGCGCTTCGAAGCCGTCCCAGGAGGCGGTGAGCGTAGGCCCGGGGCTAACGGCGGTCACCCGCACGTTGTGGGGCATCAGCTCGCGGCGCAGGTTTTTGGTGAATCCGAGCAGGGCATATTTGGTGATACTGTAGGAGCCGCCGTTGGGATAGGCATGATGGCTGGCGGTGGAGCACATATTGAAGATATGGCCGTTACGTTGGGCTATCATGAGGGGCAGCAGTTCGCGGGTGAGGTGGTAGGCGCTGTAGACATTGACGGCCATCAGCTTTTCAAGCAGGCCATCAGCTTCTTCATGAAGGGCGCCGGGGATAAAGATGCCGGCATTGTTGACCAGTATATCCACGGTAGACCAGGTGTCTTTAATTTTCTGTGCAAAAGCCATCACCTGGGCTTTATCGCCCATGTCTACAGATTCGGCGATGACTGTTACAGCGGGGTTCTTCTCCTGAATAGCTGCCTTTGCAGCGGCCAGCGCGTCTGTATTCCGTGCACAGATGATCACGTTGAAACCTTCTGCTGCCAGTCTTTCTCCAATAGCCTTTCCGATACCTTTGCTGGCACCTGTTATAACTGCGTTCATAATTTCTTCGATTAAAGTGTTAAAATAGTGAATTTTGGCTGAATGACCTTAGTCTGGAAACCCCATCTGTCTGGTATTTTGTACCTTTGCCGCGTTATGAGATATAAACATCTTTTCTTTGACCTGGACCATACGCTCTGGGACTTTGAAACCAACGAACAGGAGACCTTGCTGGAACTTTTCAACAGTCATGGACTGGCCAACCGCGGAGTACCATCTTTTGAAGCATTTTCAGAATCTTATGTCGGGCACAACGAACGGTTATGGGACCGCTTCCGCAAAGGCTTCATCAACCGGGCAGAACTGCGTGATAAACGTTTTCGCCTCGCGTTGCTGGATTTCAAGATCGGTGATGAGAAGCTGTGCCAGGCCATCAGCACAGAGTTTCTGGAGATACTGCCTAACAAAAAGGCGCTGTTTCCCGAAACGAAAGAAACGCTGGACTACCTCGCTGCCAAAAACTACCCGATGCACATGATTACCAACGGGTTTGAGGAAACGCAGCTGTTGAAGATGAGGAATGCAGGAATTGAACACTATTTCACCCATATTGTCACCTCCGAAGTGGCTGGCAGCCTGAAGCCGTATGCTCCGATTTTTGAGTATGCCATGGCCAAAGCCGGCACTACTGCGGCGGAAAGCATTATGGTGGGCGATGCCATGGAGTTGGACATTAAGGGGGCGCATGGTGTAGGCATGGACCAGGTCTATTTTAATCCGGCGAAACCACCGGTAGATTTTACGCCGACGTTTACCATCGGACATCTAAAAGAACTCAGAGATATTCTGTAAAAAAGAAACGGGGATTTCGATTATCGAAATCCCCGTTTCTTTTATAAGACAGCGTGGTGTTACTGTGCCTTCCTGATAGCAGCGGTCCTGAGGCTGGCAGTGCGGGAGGGCTGTAAACAGCAGCTTTTTTTCGTTTTGTTGCGGGCCGTAGAGTCCTGTTGACACTGCATCATCTTCGCTGTGCCGCAGGGCAGCGGTTTGTGTGCTGTTGCCGTGGCCTCTTTGGCGGGCGCCTTTTGGCCAGGTTTATCCTGAGCGGTGGCGGCCCCTGTGGCCAGGAGTAACATTGTCAACGCAGTCAAAACATTTTTCATACGGTCCGGTTTAAGTCTGTTAATATACTAGATTTTTGCGATCACGGTCTGTCCGCCTTTTACCACTTGCTCCAGTTTTACGGCCACTTCTGTGCCTATAGGCAGGTAGAGGTCCACACGGGAGCCGAATTTGATAAAGCCCATTTCTTCGTTCTGGCTTACCTGCATGCCTGGTTTGAGGTAGTTAACGATCCTGCGTGCGAGGGCGCCTGCGATCTGTCTTACCAGGATATCTGCTTTCTGGTTGCCGATTACCACAGAATGCCTTTCATTTTCTGTAGAAGATTTCGGATGCCATGCCACGAGGTATTTACCAGCATGGTACTGGGACAGCTTCACGGTACCGCTGATAGGGTTGCGGTTCACGTGTACGTTTGCCGGGCTCATAAAAATAGATACCTGCAAGCGTTTGTCCTGGAAGTATTCCGGTTCAAAAACTTCTTCAATCACCACCACTTTACCATCGCAGGGAGAGATCACCAGGTTGTCTCCGGTAGTATACTGTCTGGCTGGTACACGGAAAAAGGATACGATAAAAAGGAAGAACAGGATGGAAAAGATCAGGACAGCATAGCTCACTGCCGGGATAGAGCCCAGCCAGTAAAATACTGCTCCGTTGATCAGTGCCAGTACCAGGAATACCAGGGAAATGGTAGCAAATCCTTCACGATGGATCTTCATTTGTTTTCTTGTTTGTTAGATTTTTATATATATCCCGGCTTTCGCCGGGATGATTAAGCAAAGTGCAAATTTACTTCAGAAATACTTTTTTCTGTCAGATGAATATAAAATATTGATTATGTGTGTGCTAAGACATCATGAAGGCATGTACATAAATCCAGGCGAACGGGGTGGCCAGCAGCAGGGAATCGAAGCGATCGAGGAAGCCGCCATGGCCGGGCATGATATTTCCGGAATCTTTGACGCCGGCCATGCGTTTGAGCCTGGATTCCAGCAGGTCGCCGATGGTGCCGAATACGGCTGCGATTCCTGCCAGCACCAGCCAGTGCTGCAATGACAGATATTGCTGGCCCCAATAGTAACCATATACGCCGGCGGCGGCCACGGCCAGTATCATCCCTCCCACAGTGCCTTCGATGGTTTTCTTAGGGGAAATGGAAGGAAAGAAAGGCGTACGGCCTATGAGAGAGCCTACAATATAGGCCATGGTATCATTGATCCAGATAAAAATGATAAGCAGCAAGGGAATTAGCCAGCCGGGGGCTGTGCCTACGTTCTCCGGCGTATAGTGGATATCGATGGCATTGAGCCGGATATTGACCAGCAGGCTGAAGGGAACGACCGCATACAGCAGTCCCATGCAGGAATAACCTACATTACGGGGAGAGAAGTCCTTGTCCAGTAATATTTCACCGAGGGGCAATACCAGCAGGAAAATAATGGCGATCCACCATCCGATGAAGCCGGAGGAAATGCCGCCCAGCTGAAAATATTCCCCGGTAAAAGACAGCATGATGGCGCAACCCGCGATAGTCACTCCCCAATTGTGCCAGGAAGGGATATTGTTGTAGCCGGTGTCTATCAGGCGCATGAGCTTAAAAAACTCCTGCAGCGCAAAGAAGCTGACCAGGAAAAAAAGCAGAAAGAAGGTAAAGGGACTCCATAAGATACCTCCCAGCATCACTGCCACAAACACCAGCGCAGAGGCAGTGCGGGTAAAAAAAGTCTTCATTATGCGTAGTTCTGTTAATGATTCTGAACCGCAAAAGTGTGCAAAATTACCCTGCGGAGCAAATTGCTATTCCGACACCTGGTCGCCGGTGGGAAGATTGTTATGATTGTGCACAAGGTCCCTTGCTACCTGTTCTTCTTTTTCGTGCACATACAATTCCACCTGTCCGGGGAGGGTAATGTTGTAGGAAGATGACTGACGATTGATCAGCACCGCTGTGACACCGTTGTCTGCCAGCATACCTTTTACTATCTCCGCTTCAAAGGGACGGTCACTCGAAAATATTTTCACCCAATCTTTTTCCATGGTAATAACGTTTGTCTCCTCGGTAAATTACTGATTTTCATCCACACCGGTGTCGTCTATTTGATCGTTGTCTGCCTTTTGAACAGGGGCTGTCATGAGCATGGGCGTGGATTTCTGGCGTAGTGCCCACAGCAGGCCGATGGAGACCACAAGGCTGAACAGTGCGATATACCATTCTACCGGCGTGTCTTTGGTGGGGTCGGTCTTAATGATGCCCTGCTGGAACAGGTATATCATCACCACCAGTGAGCCGTTGTTGAGTATATGGGCAAAGATGCTTAACCAGAGGTTGCCGCTCAGCACGTAGATGGCGCCCAGCACAAAGCCCAGCACTACCCGGACCATAAAGCCGAGCATTTCAAAATGGATGAAGCTGAAAAAGACAGCGGTCAGGAATACGCTGAGCCATACCCTGCGGGTGCTTTGGATGAGCAGGCGCTGGAATACGCCGCGGAAGAACAGCTCTTCTGCTATGGCAGGCACAATGGCCATTAACATCAGGTTAACGAAAAGGTCTTTGACAGATGGCATGCGAAGCATCACGCCCACCAGTTTTTCGGCTTGTGCCTGCATATCGCGGGCTGCCTGCGGTACGTTCCAGGTCTGGTTCCAGTTGTTCAGATAGCCGCCAAACCAGGTGATGCTGTACATGGCCATCAGCGCCAGCAGTATCTGAAGGGCCCGCGGGGCGGGCTTCAGGCCCAGATAACTGCCTGGATAAGGCTGCCACAGGTAGGCAAAAAGGGCTGCCGGCACCAAATAAACCACAATGGAATATAAAAACTGTGTAATTTTCAGATAGCCGATAAGGTTAGGGTCCTTAATATCCCCGTTTTGAAGGTCCAGCAATGAATGACCAGTCAGCGGTTCCATCAGCAACATCAGGGCTGTATTGTATATCAGCATAAAGCCGATAAAGAAACCGAAAAAGGTAATAAACTGTAAAGCGGGTGGGGACTGTTTCAGATAACCGGTCATAAATACTTACTGTATTAATTTTGCGTAAATTTACATCGTGAAATCCAGTTTGCAGTGATACCTGGTGATCTCCGTCATCTTTTTATGTATGCTGCCTGCTTACCTCCGGGAGTAAGGAACTGTCACTTCCCGCTGTGAAAAAGAGTAATATAAAGTATAAAAATAATAACTGCGGTCTGGCACCGTGGTATTTAACTTATGGTGAAGATAGGAAATATAGAATTGGGTGAATTCCCGCTGTTGCTCGCTCCCATGGAGGATGTAAGCGATCCGCCCTTCCGTGCGGTCTGTAAAGATAATGGCGCAGACCTGATGTATACCGAGTTCATTTCTTCGGAGGGGCTTATCCGTGATGCCATCAAAAGCCGCCAGAAACTGGATATTTTCCCTTATGAGAGACCGGTAGGCATCCAGATCTTTGGCGGAGATGAGGAGCCAATGGCCATGGCCGCCCAGATAGTGGAAACGACCAATCCCGACCTGCTGGACATCAATTTTGGCTGCCCGGTAAAGAAGGTGGTTTGTAAAGGCGCCGGAGCCGGCATCCTGAAAGACATCCCTAAGATGGTAAAGCTGACCGCAGCAGTGGTGAAAGCCACCCGGCTGCCGGTAACCGTAAAAACCCGCCTCGGCTGGGACGACAACACGAAGAACATTGAAGAGGTGGCAGAGCGGCTGCAGGACGTGGGCATACAGGCGCTGACCATTCATGGCCGTACCCGCACCCAGTTGTATAAAGGCCATGCAGACTGGACTTTGATAGGAAAAGTGAAGAATAATCCCCGTATCAAAATTCCGATTTTTGGTAACGGTGACATATGTACGCCGGAACAAACGATAGCAGCCCGGGAGAAATTTGGCGTAGACGGGGTCATGATAGGCCGCGCCGCCATCGGTTATCCCTGGATATTCCGGGAGATAAAGCATTTTATGAAGACGGGCGAACATTTGCCGCCTCCAACTGTTTTGGAAAGAGTAGAAGTCTGCAAAAAGCATCTCCGCCAGTCCGTGTCCTGGAAAGGTGATATTGTGGGAATCCTTGAAATGCGCCGCCATTACGCAAATTACCTCAAAGGACTGCCCCATATAAAGGAATTCAGGCAACAATTAGTAACTTACAAAACATTAGCTGAAATAGAAGACGTATTAGACGCGATTGTTTCACAATACAAGGACCACATTTTCGAAAGGACATCTCCCCCACTAGCTGAACAGAATTTTCTACCGGCTGATAATGAAATGGCTGGTTGTAACGTTTACGTCTAAACGGACTAACCCCATCAAAACAAAAATTATAAATTACTTTCACATGACCACAATTAAAAATCTGAGAAATGAAGTCTGGAAGGACTTACAGATTAAAAACAAATCTGCCCTGCGTAAGAGATACGCGGTTTCAAACATGGGGAGAGTGATCAGTTATCATGAAAGTACAGAAGATGGTAAGCTGCTCACGGGTTCTACCGTGGAAGGCTATACGGTTTTGAATGTAAAACCTGCGGACAGCTACCAGTCACTCTACCTGCACCGGGAAGTGGCCAAGCTTTTCAACAAAAGACCGGGACGTGCTCACAGATATGTGATCCACCTGGACTATGACAAGAAAAACAACAAGGCCAGCAACCTCAAATGGGCAACCAAAGAGGAAATGGAAGACCACCAGCAGAACAGCCCGGCAAAACTGGCTTACAAGGAGAAACAGCGTAACCGCCTCAAAGGCCTGAAGCTGAACGTGACCAAAGTGAAGAGCATCAAGCGCTTACTGAACAAGCCTGGTAAAAAAACCATGAAGCAGATCGCTGAACAGTTTGATATCAGCGAAATGCAGCTGTACCGTATAAAAAGCGGTGAAAACTGGTCTCACGTAACACTGGATTAACGCCTGGTTTACCAGGAATGATCATATATGATGTTGTCTGACTATGGCCATACAACGTGTGGCCATAGTTGTTAGGTTACTTTTTCGATTTAGCTGTTTTACAGGCTGCCCCTGACCATCTCACCCAGTACCTTCCGGTAGTGCGGGCTCCGGCTCAAAGCCGGTTCATAGCCCAGCAGGACCACCTGTTTTCGTGCACGCGATAACGTTACCAGTAACTTACGGTCTACCTCTATATCTGCTTCATCCCATGTGAAACTACCCAGGCATTGCAGGGTATCCACCTGTGCGGCATGATAAACCGCCAGGGACACGATAATAATATCGTTTTCCGATCCCTGAAAACGCTCCACCGTGTCTATGTTCACCTGTTGCAGGGCCTTGTCTCCCGCCAGTAACTCCCGTATCAGGCTGATCTGGGTGCGCCATGGTGTGACCACTCCTACCGTATCCCGGTTAAAGGAATCGCCATACTGCAAACGGAGGTACTGTAACAGGGAAACAACCCGCTCAGCTTCCGTCTGGTTCATTTTGGAAGTGGCCTCGTAAGGGCTGGGAATAAATATTTTCCTGCCCAGGGTCAGTATGTGCCGCCATGGGACTCTGTCCGGACAAGCGGCCGGATCAAAATCCGCCCGTTGCTGCTCTCCGCCCGACGCCAGTTGCCCTGCATAATAGTGATTCACCAGGCTGGCAATACTTTCGTGCATCCGGAAATGGGTGTTCAGCATTCCCCATGCATGGCGCCACTGCGCCTGCTTGCAGCGGTGCATCAGTCTTTCAAAGATGGAGCACCGCAGGTCACGTATGCCCAATTCCAGCAACAGCGGGTCTTTTACCCGGCAGAAAGCGGCTTCCTGTGTAACCACGGGCGGCAGCTGGTTCTGGTCGCCTATGAGTATAAACTTGCGGAAAGGCATCAGCAGCCCTAACAGCTGCGGCTCTGTAAGCTGTGACGCTTCGTCAGCGATCAGCGTGTCGGTGGGAATGCCCATCATCACCAGTTGCTCCAGCCGGGTGGCCATTGTGGCGACTGTTGCCACAAAAACGCGATGCCCGGTGATATATGCCCGCGCATCGTCCAGCGAGCCTTTGAGGCAGAGGTCCCGCAGTTGCCGCGCACTTCCGGTACTCCTGCCACCAAGCCGCAAATATGCAATCTGACGGGCTTCCAGCTTGCTGCAAATCTCGTCTACTGCTTTATTGGTGAACGCCACGATCACTACATGGCGTTGTTGTTTGATCATCTCTCCCACTATCGTGGTAAGCAAAGAGGATGTTTTGCCCGTGCCCGGAGGCCCCTGTAACAGGTAGTAGTCCTGCGCCTCCAGCGCCTGCTGCACGATCTTTTCCTGGTTGGCATTGAACATGGCAGGTGCCGGAAATGGTAAGGGGTGCCAACGGGGTATTTCCAGCCCGAGCAACATGCGGACACGCTGTGCATTTGCCGGCGACAGCATCTGAAACAGCGCAGACGCCGCCATCCAGTAATTAGACTCATAGATATCATGCTCAATGACCCATTCATCAAACTGCCGGAAGAAATCCAGCGTCATCTGCCGGTTGTTGAGTGAAAAGGTGAGCGTATCTTTTGCCAGGTCATCGATGCGGCCCTTAAGCAGCTGTTGTTGTAATGGCTGTAACCCCGCGCCTGTGCGGGGGTAGATGACTGCGGTATCGCCAGTGCGGAAGTTGTGGCTAACGGGACCGGCTATATCAAAAAGCACGGCGCTGTTCACATGGTCAAACTCCCTGAAACGTAATCCGGGAATAATATTAAAGCGGGCGGCCTTTTCCGCGGCCGTCTGCAGCCAGAGTGCGGAGAAGCCGTCGGCGTCTTCTTCCCGGTCCGTTTCGGAATACATGCCGCATTTGGCCTGCAGGTATTCCCGCAGTACAAAAGACAGGTACTGTTTATAATAGGCTTTGGCTTCTTCGCTGGCGGAATACCAGGCTTTTTCAAAGGCAGTGAAATGTATGGCGCTGAAAGGAGGCAGCCCGGTGGCGGCCGTACCAGTGATGGAAGACAGCACGCCATACTCCTCTCCTGCCAGCCGCAGCAGCATGGCCACCACCTGGTTACGCAACAACATCAGCTCATTTTCAGTGCGGTGCGTACTGCTGACGTTGCGGAGCGGATTAGCCGCAGCGGCCGAATACAAAATCGCGGAACTGCCTTTGCGTTGCCGGCCGAAGGCGGAACGTAACAGCAGGTTGTACCCTACTACCTGCATTTCATGGTTTTTCCAGGTATTAAAGTCAGGCGCTTTCCCGCTTTTTAACTCAAAAATTTCTTTACGGTGCGGGTCCTCATTGTCTTCGGTCATGAGGTCCAGCCTTCCCTGCAGGCCATAGCGGGCAGAGAAAAAGGTAGGCTCTATCTGGACCGGCTTATCGCGCAGGTCCCGGACGGTGGCCTGAAGGTTGCCCCAGTGGTGCTGCCGGATGTCGCGGAACATTTCATTGAGCTGCTCGCGCCCATAGGCGGCCGCCTGTAGCACGTTTTCGGCCACCGCTTCCACAAAGGATGTTTTTACGTCCACTTCGCTGTTACGCAGCATCTCATCCAGCAGGGCATTGACGAGGTTTCCCTTGAAAGCGGCCGGGGAAGCCTGATGGGGCGTCAGTTTCCTGACGAGGTACAGCAGATGGTTAGCGCCTTTGTGCGTAAAGCATTCTGCGAGGTCGCTGATATCGATGAGCAGGTCCGGTTCCAGGATGATCTGGCTTTCGGACGCCGTCTGATATTGATGTGGGTTATCTCCCTGCCGGCAGTGATGTACCAGGATGGTGTCGTATGGGCGCAACAGGGGATACAGGGCCACTACGGTCTGGTCATCGAGTTGATCGAGCAATAACTCAAACGTGCCCTGTTCATCGTTTTTGGCGGTGATGGTGAAAGTATGTGAGCCTTTATCATTCAGTGCCAGCGGGCTGGTGCCGGTGACCATACATTTCAGCAGTGGTATATCGGAAGGATGATGCTGGTACGATAGGGAGAGGCAGATACCGCCGGTGTCGCGGAACAGCAGCCGGATGCTTTCCGGCTCCGGTTCCTGATAGGCCCAGGCCACCGCTTCGGCGAGCGCTTTAATGCAGCATTGGTGCTCTTGTTCCTGCAGGGGGAACATGCCGCTGGTGGCCCTGTTGGTGAGGATGCGAAGCGCTGACAGCGGTTGCCGGATCTCTGGGGGCACTGAGTGTTTATCGAAATAAAACTGCATACGCGCAAACAGGTTGCCGAAAGACCGAGTTTCTTCGCGTGTAAGATCGCGAAACAGGGTTTCCAGTATCTGCCGGTACTGGTGGATTTTTTCTTCCGGGCTGGTTGAATGATGCGCTTCTTTTATCCTGGCGAAAAAAGCTGCTGCCTTGTGTGTTGCCTGCATAGTTGCAAGATAACGAATACGCACGGTTTGCATCAGTGGCGCAATTGTTATACCTTCCGTAGGATTTTTATCTGAAAAAATAAATGTTATGTCAGCCAAAAAAATAGCCATTATAGGCGGGGGAAATCTGGGCTCGGCGATCGCGCAGGGATTGGTGAAAAGCGGTTTTTCCCAGCCGTCCGATATTACTATTACCAAGCGAAACACCAGTACCCTGGCCGATCTGAAAGCTGCCGGCGTGCAGGTGGAAACAGACAACGCGAAAGCTATCCGGCAGTCGGAGGTGATTGTAGTGGCGCTGAAGCCCTATAATGTGCGGGAGGTGTTGCAGGAACTGAAAGCAGCATTCGACCCTGCGAAACATATCCTGATCAGTGTGGTGACCGGCGTCAGCATCGCTGACCTGTCGCATATTGTACCGGACCTGCCACTGGTGCGGGCCATGCCCAATACAGCGATTGCCATACAGGAGTCTATTACCTGTATTTGTGCCGCCAATGCCAGCGAAGAGCAGTTGCGTTATGTAAAGACCATGTTTGACCAGCTGGGCGCGACTGTCAGCATTGATGAAAAGCTGATGGACGCCGCTACCGTGCTGGGCGCCTGCGGTATTGCCTTTGCGTTGCGCTTTATCCGTGCCAATATACAGGGCGGTATCGAGATTGGGTTCGATGTAAGAACAGCCAGCCTGATTGCTGCGCAAACAGTAAAAGGCGCCGCTGAGCTGTTGATCCGGGAGAACCGTCACCCTGAAGAGGAAATTGACAAGGTGACTACTCCAAAGGGCTGTACTATAGCTGGACTGAATGAAATGGAGCACCAGGGCTTCAGTTCATCACTGATAAAAGGCATTAGTACTTCTTATAATAAGATTGTGAAGGGTTAGTTGTTACGGGGGTAGTCGAAGAAGAGGAATTTTTTGCGGGCGAGGTCAAAGTCTTTCCAGCTGTCGGTATCGGCCTGTATGGCAAAGATGCCGGTAGTGGGCACATTATCGATGCGGATTTCTTCAGTGAGATAATTGGCAAAGTCGGTGATACCGGGATTATGTGCGAAGATGGCCACCGCGTTGAAGTCGTCATCTATTTTTGTGATCACTTTGAGGAAAGTGGACGCATAACAGAGGTAGAGTTCTTCTTCGAGCAGGATCGCCTGTTTGGGATAGTGCCATTCTTCAGCCATGATTTTGGCGGTAGTGCGGGCACGTTTGGCCGGGCTGGCGATGATCAACTCGGGGACCATGCCTCTGGATACGAGGCGCTGGGCCATTTCCGGGGCGTTTTGTTTTCCCCGCTTGTTGAGCGGCCTGTCAAAATCGTCCATGTCCGGATTGGTCCAGCTGGATTTTGCATGACGGATGAGTAAGAGTGTTTTCATGGGCTGAAAACGGTGATTTACCGGAACGAAAATAAAGATTTTACAGGAAGTTAATGTGTTAGGAGAATAAAGCCAGCCGGAGAGGGATGATTTAAGACAAAATTAACACGGCAGGATACAACTAAAAAAGCGAAGATCAGTTGCTGATCTTCGCTTTTTTTATGATGATGAGTCTTGATTTAGTAGCCTCTTTCATTTTTGCCTTCCATGAAGTTCATGAAGGCTTTATTTACCACGCGGTTGCCGCCGGGGGTAGGATAATCACCGGTGAAGTACCAGTCGCCCAGGTTATTGGGGCATGCCTCGTGGAGGCTTTCAATGGACTGGTAGATGACTTCCACTTTGGCGCCGATACCTTCAGGAGTGAGGATTTCCGCAATTTTAGCGGAGATCTGTTCCGGCGTGAAGGGTTTATAGATATTTTTCACCACGTTTTGCGCGTGGAGGGTGTTGGTGCGTTGTAACTCTTTGCACAGGCCGTAGGCTTCCTGGAGGATATGTTCCTTGCCATGATCTTTCAGCAGGGCTATGGCAGCCTGGAAGGCTACGAAATCGCCCATTTTGCTCATATCGATACCGTAGCAGTCGGGGTAGCGGATCTGCGGAGCAGAGGACACCACGATGATGCGTTTAGGGCCGAGGCGGTCGAGCATTTTGATGATGCTTTCGCGGAGGGTGGTGCCGCGAACGATAGAGTCATCGATCACCACTAGAGAGTCGATACCGGGTCTTACCGTACCGTAGGTGATATCGTATACGTGTTGTACCATTTCATTACGGCTGGAATCTTCCGTGATGAAGGTGCGCATTTTCACGTCTTTGATAGCGATTTTATCGATGCGGATACGACGGTTGATCATTTCATTGAGCTTCTCCTCGTCGTAGTCTTTGTCCCAGGAGAGGATTCTCTCCACTTTGATTTTGTTGAGATAGTCTTCCAGTCCTTTTAACAGACCATAGAAGGCTACTTCCGCTGTGTTGGGGATGAAGGAGAAGATGGTATTTTTCAGATCGTTGTCGATAGCTTTGAGTACGGTAGCGGACAAGTTACGGCCGAGGGAGGTACGCTCCTTGTATATTTTTTCGTCATTACCGCGGGAGAAGTAGATCCTTTCGAAGGAGCAGGCTTTGCGTTCTTTCGGTTCGAGGATCTGGTCGATGCTGTATTCGCCGTTTTCTTTTACGATGAGGGCGTTGCCGGGCATCAGTTCGAGCACTTCATTTTCGCCTACGTTGAAGGTGGTACGGATAGCGGCTCTTTCAGAAGCGGCCACGATCACGTCGTCATTGACATAATAGTAGGACGGACGGATGCCGTGCGGATCACGGATAACGAAGGCGTCGCCGGTGCCGATGAGGCCACACGCGTGGTAACCGCCGTCGAACAGGGAGAATGCCTGTTGCAGGATATGTTTAACGTCGAGGCCGTTGCGGCGTTCTTCATCTTCCTTGGAAAGGAAGTGATGAACGGTTTCGAGCATGGCAGCGAGGTCAGAATTCTTGTGAACTTCACCGGGGTTTACCTGAACAAATTTGAAGAGCTCATCGGCGTTTACCAGGTTAAAGTTGCCCGCCATGGCGAGGTTACGGGCGGGGATGGTGTTGTAGCGTACGAACGGGTGGCAAAGTTCCACGTTGTTTTTGCCCTGGGTGGCATAGCGGAGGTGTCCCATCAGGTTTTCACCAAGGAACCGGATGTGTCCTTTCAGGAGGCCGGGATATTTGGTGATTTCGGGTTGATATTTTTCGATTTCCTGGATCTCTTCCCGGATTTTACTGAAAACATCGCCGATAGCTTGTGGGGCGGCGCTGCGAATCCTGTGCATGAAGGGAACGCCGGGCTCCGTATTGAGTTTTACTGTGGCCACACCAGCGCCGTCCTGGCCTCTGTTGTGTTGTTTTTCCATGAGCAGGTACAGTTTGTTGAGCCCATAGAACACAGTCCCATATTTTTGCTGGTAATAAGAGAATGGTTTTCTTAATCTTATGAATGCCAGGCCGCATTCATGTTTGATCGCATCACTCATCGCTGAAATTTGAAGACGCAAAGTTACGCCAAAAAAATACGAAATACGAATTGTGCGTGTTGAGCGGTGGGAAACGGGGTGGGCAGGCTGTCAGAAAAGCGGCGGGCATCAACCTGAACTGGGGTAAATACGGGAGCAGAAGACCGGAAAAAGAAGATGGGCGAGGACATCCGCGTTATCCGCTTTTGTCTTCGCCCATCAGGAGAATCAGTTTGAATCCTGTTCCCTCACAGTTACTGTTTGGCCAGAGAGGACATCCATTGGCTGATATGGGTACAGTTTTTATAGTCGTCATCTACATGTACGTAGAAGGTGGGTATCTTTTCGATGAGCCATTTGTTGATGGCTTCAGCTCTTTTGATATCGAGGGTCCGTTGCTGGATACGGGAATAGTCGTCGGTCAGGTTTTCGCGGTGTGGCTGGGTACGTGTTTTAAGGTACACGATCCGGACACCGGTAGCGCCTGATTCGTCGGTAAATGCAACCGGGGCTGACATATGTCCTGGTTTAAGGGTATCGAGCATCATAACGATATCTCTTTCTGACGGGTCATCGAGTTGGTCGATGGTGAGCAGGGTGCCTTCGCCGGTTTTGGACTGGAGCATACCGCCGTCGAATTTTGCGCTTTTAGAGTCGCTGAATTTGGCAACCGCTTCCGGGAAAGTGATTTTGTTATTCAGGATCAGGGTGCGGATGGAGTCCAGTTTAGCGGTGGCGCCGGCCAGATCGGCTTTGGTTACGGCAGCTTTCAACAGAATATGTTGTACCGTTACGTTATCGCCGGAGCGTTTGATCATCTGGATCAGGTGATAGCCGAACTGGGATTTTACAGGGGAGGATATTTCACCTTCCTTCAGACGGAAGGCGGCGGCCATAAAGTCCGCGTCCCACTGTTTATCGCTGCGGTTCATCACGTAGATGCCTTTATTTTCTTTTACTCCGGGGTCTTCAGAGTAGAGGATGGCGAGGGAGCCGAAGTCGGATTCCTTGTTGACCACTCTTTTTTTGAAGTCCTGGAGCCGTTCTATCGCGTAGTTGTCCATTTCGCGGGTCGCCTTGGGAATCAGGACGAGTTGACCTATTTCCAGTTCGGACTCATAGAAATGAAGGCTGTCTTTCGGGATGGCGTCGAAGTAGCGTTTTACTTCAGAAGGGGTCACCTTCACGTTTTCCACTACTTTATTGCGCATTGCCTGGGCGAGCAGTCCTTCCTTGATGGGGGTACGGAAACGTTCGCGGAGCTGGTATACGCTGTAGCCGGTAATTTCTTTCATTTTTTCTTTGGAGCCGTAGAGCTGTTCGAAGTAGCGGATACGGTTTTCCATTTGAGCTTCCACGTCTCCGTCAGAAACGGGCAAGCTGTCCCTTTCTGCCTGGAGCACCATCACCTTTTGGGAGATCAGCATTTCCATGGTAGTGCAGGCAGCCTGTGGGCTGACGGTGCCATCGGGGGAGTTCCGGGCCTGGTCTGCCATGGCGCCGTCCATATCGGATTTGAGGATGATCTTATCCCCTACTACGCCGATAATTTTGTCTGCCACGAGTTTTTGCTGAGCGGCAGCAGCTTGCCATAACAGCAAAGCTCCTGCAGATAAAGCCAAAAGTTTCTTCATATTATAGCGGTAAAATCCAAAAATAACCAATTAAAGATCAGGACTGTATTTAATATCGACGGATTTAACAAAAGTTTAGATAAGCCTTTGGTTTCGCGCCGATGGGCAGGGATAATAAAAGAAAAAGCTGTCAAAAAGCGGGGATATTGAGGGTATCACCATTTCTGACAGCTTTTTTTTATGACTTCCCGGTCTGGAGGGACCGGGAAGCGGGTATTAGAGAGTTCTTTTTACTTCCACCTCTTCGAAACCTTCGATGATATCGTCTGGTCTCAGGTCGCTGTATCCGCGGATACTCAGACCGCACTCCATGTTAGCGGCCACTTCTTTCACGTCGTCTTTATAACGTTTGAGGGAGCCGAGTTCGCCTGTATGGACTACGATACCGTCGCGTACCACGTTGATGCGGGTGTTTCTGGTCAGCTTGCCATCGAGAACGAAGCAGCCGGCCACTGTAACCTTGTCGAATTTGTAAGTTTCGCGCACTTGTACGTTGCACACCACTTTTTTCTCGATTTTGGGTTCCAGCATCCCTTCCATCGCGCTCTTGATCTCGTCGATCGCGTCGTAGATGATGGAGTAGTTGCGGATTTCGATGTTTTCTTTTTCCGCAAGTTTGGCAGCCTGGGAAGAAGGACGCACCTGGAAACCGAGGATGATAGCGTCGGAGGCAGTAGCGAGCAGGACGTCGGATTCGGTGATCTGACCTACTGCTTTGTGTACGATACTGATAACGATTTCTTCGGTAGACAGTTTCTGGAGGGAGTCGCTCAATGCTTCCACAGAGCCGTCAAAGTCGGCCTTGATGATGAGGTTGAGCTGTTTAAAGTTACCCAGAGCCAGCCTGCGGCCGATTTCATCGAGGGTGATATGTTTTTTGGTACGGATGCCTTGTTCGCGGACGATCTGTGCTCTGCGGTTAGCGGTTTCTTTTGCTTCAGATTCGTCTTCGTACATTTTGAATTTCTCACCGGCTTGTGGTGCGCCATTGAGGCCGAGCACCTGTACCGGCATAGAAGGACCTGCTTCATCCATACGTTGGCCGCGTTCATTGAACATGGCTTTGATTTTACCGTAGAAGGAGCCGGACACGATAGTGTCGCCCTGGCGGAGGGTACCGTTTTGTACCAGCAGGGAGGCCACGTATCCACGGCCTTTATCGAGGGATGCTTCCACGATGCTACCGGAGCCTTCGCGGTCCGGATTGGCTTTCAGGTCGAGCAGTTCCGCTTCCAGCAGGATTTTTTCCAGCAGGACGTCGATATTGAGGCCGCTTTTAGCGGATATTTCCTGGCTTTGGTATTTACCGCCCCAGTCTTCCACGAGGAGGTTCAGCTGGGCCAGTTGTTCCTTGATTTTTTCCGGGTTGGCGCCGTCTTTGTCCACTTTGTTGATAGCGAACACCATTGGGAGGCCTGCGGCCTGTGAGTGGGAGATCGCTTCACGTGTTTGTGGCATGATGGCGTCGTCGGCAGCGATCACGATCACGGCGATGTCGGCGGCTTTGGCACCGCGGGCACGCATGGCCGTAAATGCTTCGTGGCCGGGGGTATCGAGGAAGGTGATTTTTTTGCCGTTGGCAGTAGTTACCTGGTAAGCACCGATGTGTTGGGTGATACCGCCGGCTTCACCCGCTACCACGTTGGCGTTGCGGATATAGTCGAGCAGTGATGTTTTACCGTGGTCAACGTGACCCATGATGGTAACGATCGGAGCGCGGGGCTGCAGATCTTCCGGTGCGTCTACGTCTTCTTCTTCTTCGGAGTCTTCCGCTGCGTCGAGGCCGATGAATTCCACTTCGTAGCCAAATTCGCCGGCTACCAGTTCGATTACTTCCGCGTCGAGGCGTTGGTTGATGGATACCATGATACCGAGGCCCATACATTTGGAGATAACTTCAGCGAAGCTAACGTCCATGAGGTTGGCGAGCTCGCTCACAGAAACGAATTCCGTTACCTGGAGTTTGTTGTCTTCAGCGCCTTCTCTGGCTTTCTGGCTGGCTCTTTCCTCGCGTTTTTCCCTACGGTGTTTGGCTTTCACGTTTTTACCGCGACCGCCGCCACCGAGTTTGGCCATGGTTTCCTTGATTTTATTCTGGATTTCGTTTTTATCGATTTCCTTTTCTTCAGCAGTGCGTTTATCATCAGCGCCGCGGGCACCACCCGGACGGAAGTTTCCGCCCTGGCCGGGCCTGTTGAAGCCTGGTCTGTTTCCGCCCTGGCCGCCTTGTCTGTTGAAGCCGCCTTGTTGGCCACCTGGTCTGTTTCCACCCTGGCCGCCTTGTTGGCCCTGGCCTCTGTTGAAACCGCCGCCTTGCTGGTTGCCGCCTCTGTTGAAGCCGGTACCTTGCTGGCCGCCCTGACGGTTACGGTTATCACCACCCTGGGTGCCGCCGCCCTGGTTACGGTTATCGCCGTGGCTTCTGTTGCCGCCACGATTATCACCGCCACGGTTATCGCCGCGATTATCGCGGTTTTCGTGGTGCGGACGGTTACCACCGCCACCTTGCTGGCCGCCTTCCTTGAAGTCTTTCGGCTGGATGGGTTCGGGTTTTTTCTCCACGATGATACGTTTACGTTTACGTTTTTCATCGCGGTTGAAATTGCCTTTATTGTTATCGCGTCTGTCGGACTGAACGGGCAGTTCGATTTTGCCGATTACTTTCGGGCCGGTCAATTTTTCGGCCTGGATGTTACTGATCACGGTAGGCTCTTCCGGTTGAGGAGGAGTCTGGGTGTTTTCAGCAGCGGGGGCAGGCGGAATGTTGCGTTGTTCTTCCTTTACGGGCTGTTTAACAGGAATGTTAGCCGGTTCTTTGACTGCAGCCGGTTTTGCCTCTTGTAATACTTCTTCCACTTTGTTAACTACAGGTTTATCTTCAACCGGTGCGGCTTTTTCCGTTTTTTCTGTCGTATCGGTTTTAACTGTTTGCGCTACTTTCTCTGCTTGCGGAGCGGGGGCTGTTTCAGCTTTTTCCGCTTTGGGCGCTGCTTTTTCCACGTCTTCCTGTTTTGCAACGGGGGTGGCAACTGGTGCCGGCGTGGGTTCCGGTTTTTCTTCCGGTTTAGCTGCTACGGGAGGGGTGACCGGTTGTGGTTTTTCCTCTTTGGGAGCAGGTGCTGCTGTTTGTTGAGGAGCCGGTTTTTCTTCCGGTTCTTTTTTGGCAGCAGGTTTTTTATTACGGTTAAGGGCGTCGAGGTCTATCGTGGTGATGACTTTCGGGCCGTTAATCTTAGGAGATTCTGTTTTCACCACTTCTGGTTCAGCGGGAGGTGCCGGTGCTTTTGGAACTTCCGCAACAGGGGGAGCTGTAACAGCCGGAGGTTCTTGTTTAGGCTTGGCTTCCTCTTTTTCTTTTACCGGAGGGGGTGTTGGTTGAGCCGGAGCAGCCGCCTGAGGTTCCTTTTTAGGTGTTTCCTTCACAGGTTCCTGTTTAGGTTCGGGGGCTTGTTCAGCTTTGGGAGCTTCCGCTACGGGTGCAGCCTCATCTTTTTCTTTCAGGTTCTTTTTTGCCGCAGCCTCTGCTTCCTCTTTCTCCTTCTTCATCTTTGTTTCTAACACGCTTCCTTTGGGCAGGGCTATCTGGTCGCTTTTGCGTTTGTTAGCCTTGTCCTGTTGGAATTCCGACTGCAGGGCTGAGTACATGACAGCCGTAAGGCGGGCATTTGGAGATCCAAAGCCGCCCATATCGAAGCCTTTATTGCTAAGGAAATCAATGAGGGTTTCCTTACCAATATTAAACTCTTTGGCTGCAGCCAGCAATCGTGGTGTGTTGTTTGTTGTTTCAGGCATATCGTATTTCGGGCCTCCCCTGTTTCCCGTTTCTTCCAAACGGGATGTTTTTTTACGTTTAAACAATAACTCGAAAAAATCAATTCCCCTTCTAATAAGCCCTTTACCTGGGAAGGTTTCTGGCTGGGCTTTATTCTTTGTCAAACTCTTCCTGTAATATTCTTCTTATATCCTGCACTGTCTCTTCTTCCAGATCTGAACGGCGAACCAGTTCTTCGGTGGTCAGCTCCAATACGCTGCGGGCAGTGTCACAACCTATTCTTTTCAGCTCATCAATGATCCATTCTTCGATTTCATCTGAGAATTCTTCCAGATCGATATCAAATTCGGCTTGTTCCTGCGCTTCGTCACGGAAGACATCAATTTCGAAGCCTGTGAGTTCGCAGGCGAGTTTGATGTTAACGCCTTTTTTACCGATGGCCAGTGATACCTGGTCAGGGTTGAGGTAAACGGAAGCGTATTTGTTTTCGCTATCTACTTCCATGCGGCTGATCCGGGCTGGTGTGAGGGAGCGTTGAATCAACAGCTGGATGTTGGTAGTATAGTTAATGATATCGATATTTTCGTTTCTGAGTTCGCGCACGATGCCGTGGATGCGGCTACCTTTCATACCTACGCAGGCGCCTACCGGGTCGATACGGTCATCGTAGGATTCAACGGCCACTTTTGCTCTTTCACCGGGTTCGCGGACAATTTTCTTGATCACGATCAGGCCGTCAAATATCTCAGGCACTTCAATTTCCAGCAATTTAGCCAGGAAGGATGGATGTGTACGGGAAAGAATGATGAGTGGCGCGTTGTTTTTCATTTCCACTTTCTTTACTACCGCTCTAACATTTTCTCCTTTCTTGAAATAATCTGTCGGAATCTGCTCAGATTTGGGCAAAATTAACTCATTCCCTTCATCATCAAGCAATAAAACTTCTTTTTTCCAAACCTGGTATACTTCCCCGGTAACAATTTCGCCGGCTTTGTCGGCGTATTTCTTTACCAGGATGTTCTTTTTCAGGTCACCGATACGGGCGGAGAGGGTTTGTTTGGCGGCGAGGATAGCCCTGCGGCCGAAGTCGAGGATCTCTACTTCTTCATAAAGATCTTCCCCAATCTGGTAGTCCGGTTCAATTTTAATGGCCTCTGAGTAGGCGATCTGCGCATTGTCATCTTCCACTTCACCGTCAGACACGATAGTGCGGCGGCGTAATATTTCAAGGTCACCTTTCTCTGTATTTACGATCACGTCAAAATTCTCATCTGAGCCATACTTCTTTCGCAGCAGTGTTTTGAACACATCTTCCAATACCTTCATCAACGTAGGGCGGTCAATGTTTTCCGCCTCCTTAAACTCGGTGAATGACTCAATCAGGTTAATACTAGCCATGTTTATGTATTATATTTTAAAACACGATGCACACTTTGGTGTGCTTTATTTCATTTAGTGTTAATTCGGTTTGTTTGGTTTCTTTCTTTTTGCCGATTGTTTCCTCGATGGTGATGGAGTCATCCGTAACCGCCAGCAATGTACCTTCTTTCACTGCACCGTCAAGGAGGGTGACCTCCACTTTGCGGCCAATGTTTTTCAGGTATTGTCTGTGCAGCTTCAGGGGCTCGTCCAGCCCGGGGGAAGAAACTTCCAGGGAGAAATCGTTGTCAGGAAAGAGCTCACTGGTTTCCAGCAGTGCGTAGAGTTTACGGTTAAAAGACACCAGTTTGTCTACTGGTATCCCCTTATCCCCATCTATAAAGAGTTTTACGTTATTGGTGGGTTTTATCCTGATGTCTACCAAAAAATTGTCGGGATCGTTTGCCAGCAGTCCTTCTGCCAGGTCCCGGATAGCTTTTATCACTTGTTCGTTTGCCATACAAAAAACGAGAAGGGGACGTTCTTCCGTCCCCTTCGTTTGAATCATTTTTCCTGATGCAAATCTACAAATTATTTTAATTGAAAAACAAAATCTTTAACTTGAAGAGAATTCAAGACCGCAAGCAGCCCCATCCGGACAACACATTTAATTTTTTTTTAATGATATTTACATTCCTGAAAAAATTGCATCTGGAGTTGCTGGCCTGGCCAGCAGGGCTGATATGTTTATTTTTTCTGGACCCGGCTGCCGGTCAGCCGTCCCTGTGCCTGTTTAAAAATATCGGTATTCCTTTCTGTCCCGGCTGCGGGCTGGGCCACGGAATCCACTTTTTTCTGCATGGCCGGTGGCAGGAAGCCGTCCACCACCACTGGTTGGCACCCGTTGCGGTAGTGATGCTGATTTACCGGACCATCCAGGTGGCACGGTTCCAATACGCAGAATTTAAATTACAATAAATTGTTATGTCTGATTATTCATTTGCCATGTTGCCGGGCATCGAACAGGAGGAAATGTTGTGGCTGCAGGAGCTGACAAAAAGCTACAGTGCTGACAACAAACAACGTTTCCTGGCCTTGTACCAGTCCCGCCGGAAAGATCCCCAGATGATCCTGATCTGTTGCCTGATCGGACTGATAGGCACCGCCGGGATCCAGCGCTTTGTGCTCAACCAGATCGCCATGGGCATTCTCTATCTGGTGACTTTGGGCTTTTGCTTCGTAGGTACTATCATTGACGCCGCGAACCACCGTAAGCTGACCTGGGAATACAATAAAAAGGAAGCGCTGACGAGCGCTGCGCTGCTGGGATTATCCTGAAAGCAACGTTAAAGAAACCTTAAAATCAGCGGATTATCCGGTCTCCGGAAAGATAATCCGCTACCTTTGTCGCATTATGTTGAGATTTTTACTATACATGTTTTTTGCGTGGCTGCTGTACAAGCTGGTATTTGAGTTTATCATACCGGTTTACAGGTCCACCAAGGCGGTTCGTAAACAGATGAACGACATCCAGCAACACATGCGCCAGCAGTATGAGGAGCAACAGTCAGCCCATAACTATGGCCAGGGACAGTCCTCCCAGGGGCAGGCACCCAAACCGCCTAAAAGAGACGATTACATCGACTTTGAAGAAATCAAATAAAGAAAGGCCGCATCATTGCGGCCTTTTTCATTATCATCAGCCGTTCTGCGGCCTGAAAATATCCAGTATCGTTTTCGGCGCCTGCAGGTGAAGCGTCTGTAACCCCACCACCTTCGCCCCTTCTATATTGGGCAACGTATCATCAATAAATAATGTTTCTTCCGCTTTGAGCCCGTTCTCGTCCAGTACCATCTGGTAAGATTCACGGTCCGGTTTCCGGTGGCCCATCAGATGGGAATAATATGCCTTATCGAAAAACACCGCCAGCGAAGGGATACCTCTTGTGTCCTGCAGCATTTTGTTGAATGTTTCCAGATGGATGGCGTTCGTGTTGCTCAGCAGATACATGCCATAATGCTGCCTTAACTGTTGCAGCAACTGTAAACGTTGCAGGGGAAAATCCAGCAACATGGCATTCCATGCCGCAATGATCTGCTCCTCCGTTACCCCTTCGGCGACATGTTTCTTCATTTCCGCCACAAATGCTTCCGGTGTAATATGCCCCGTTTCCAGGTTGTCGAATAGCCGCGAACCCTTGAACTGGTTATATAACTGCTCAAAATGTTGCACGCCCAATGCCGTAAAAGCCTCACGGGTCAGCTGATAATTGATATTAAGAATCACCCCACCCAGGTCGAAGATGATATTTTTTATGCCTTTCATAGTATACAAAGAAAGCAGATTTTTTACAGTATAGGCGTACCCGTGCCCACAGTTAAAAAAAATTTAGGATAATTCGGGGAAATAATTAACTTTGCCGTCCCTTGAAAAAGGGAATCCCCCTGTTCTTCGGAACCGCTCCTATAGCTCAGTTGGTTAGAGCACTTGACTCATAATCAAGGGGTCCCAGGATCATGCCCTGGTGGGAGCACACTACACTAAAGGCTTTCAGCGTATTGACGTTGGGAGCCTTTTTCGTTTGCATACTTTTCTTGTGTTTAATTTCAATACTATATCATTTATTGATTCAGATTTTTCTGGAAAAATATACCCTGTCGGGTATAAAAAACTGTATTTTTTTTAACAAGCATTCAATTCTATATCGGTTTGTCCATAAAGCAAGTAATGGAGAAATTATACTTGTCAGTGAAACATATGCGACTAAGATTGCTATGGAGAATGGCATCGCTTCAGTAGTCAGTAATAAGTCCAAGTAAAGAACGATATGAATCTAAAAGCACCTCAAATGGCAAATATTACTTTACCCTAAAGGCTTCGAAGTGGAATGTACCAATCAGAAAGTAGCAGGGACAATGGAATCCAGTCCGTTACGAGAAATGCGATTCGTCTCCAAGGCAAATGATTTCATTGATATCAGCTTTCTAAGTGAAGAAGATAATAATATATACAAAAAAATCATTCAGGAAAGGGCACAACGATTAGAACGCTAATACCAGGCTCACAATCAGCGGAGCCTTTTTTCAGTTAAGTTTACTGGTTTCCCGGTATAGGTCGCGTCCTATGGAAAATCTAGTTTTGAATAAACTATCAGGACTATGTTTTCTCCAACCCGTAAATCTATTTTCGCTGCGGCCGTGTGGCCTGCCCTAATGTCCGACGATGCCCGGTCGCAAAGTAAATTCGCTCACAAATTGCTGGCACCCGGCCGAAATACGCTCGTTTGTTATACCGTAAAAAATGGCAAAGAATCGCCGATTGGTGGTATGCTGGCAGTGCTCATCCCCTATACCGGACATTTTAAGGAATGGATAACCATAAACAAAGCGCGGTGAAAAAGGGGGAAGCCACTTATTGACAAGCAGATTTTATGTTATATGTTGCCCTAATGACTAATTTTGTATGGTCAGATAAACTATCACAATTATGCTTTCTCCATTTCGTAACTCAATATTCATCGCAGCCACATTAATTGCTGCCATTTCAGGCAAAGCCCTGGCGCAGGGTAAATTCGACCCTAAGCTGCTGAAGGATAGCAAGACCACGTTGGTGTGCTATCTTGTCAATAACGGCAGTGAACAGGCGATCGGTACTTTTACCATCGGTGTTAATACTGCCGGTGGTAAACTCTCCCTTACCACTACCACCGCCATCGCCGGGCTGGAACCGTGGAAAGATACGGCCGTATCAGATCTGAATACCTTCAAACCTATCTATGTTGCCTCCCACAATACCATGAAAGACATGGAGTTGCATTTCGGCAATGATGTTACCGGTTATCATGTTGACAAAAAAACGGGCGAGAAGAAACAGATCAAAGAGGCAGGGAAACAGCCCTTTGTTGACAGTTATTCCTATCCTTTCCTGTTGTCCCTCCTGCCGTTGGCTTCCGGCTATAAGACCGACCTGTCAGTATTTGAATACAAACCGACCAATACTGATAATGTGAAAAAAGTGGTGGTGGAGGAAGTTAAAAACAATACGTACGTCAGCAAATTCACCGGAAAACACGATGTATGGGAAGTGTCTGTCGTAGAACCGGCAACCAATGATAAAATGGTCTGCCTGATCGATAAAAAGACCCGTCGCCTCTGGCAGATGGAAGAGATGGCCAACGGCCAACATATCAGAATGGTAGATATGGAGACCGACTTTAACTCCATCAAAGCACCTTTTGATAAAACGGCAACCATGAAAATGGTGAAAGACGGTAATGCCATCATCTCCGGACAGGTATTTGCCCGTGACTTCGACGAAGGCAACAGACTACAGGTGGTGAATATAAAAGCTAAACAAGTCGCCGCCAAAGGTACCCAGGTGATCCTCATCCCTTATAACGATTACTTTAAGGAATGGATCAAAGTAAACGAAGACCAGCGGAAAAAAGGCCGGGAAGGTATCGCAATTTCAGATGATGCCGCCCAGTGCATCAAAAGCACCAGAGTATACGATGATAACGGTCATTTCGAGTTCGTGAACCTGATGCCGGGAGAATACCTGCTGTATTCAGAATTTAGTTTTTCACACGGTTATACGCAAAGCGAAGTGGTGGGCTACACAGATCACTATATTAACGGGATGTTCCAGGGCACCAGCACCAATACCGTAAACCGGGACTATAGTACCGGCGTAGGCGCTACTGTGAAGAAAGTGGTAACGGTGAGCAAGCCCGGAGAAAAAGTGGACGTGAAATTGAAGAAGACCAAGACCTGGGAAGCGAGGTGATTTTTTATATCATATTGAAAGGCCTTCAGCGTGTAATGCTGGAGGCTTTTTTATTTGTATTTGAATGACAGGCTTTTTCCTATTTTAAGACCTCAAATCCCTATACAAATGAAACTCAAGATTGCGTTATTGTTATTGTTACCCGTCTTTTCCTATAGTGAAGGAACCTATGCACAGGCATATAATCCTATCGGAACAAAACTAGATGAAAGCCGATTGACTTTATTCCCGGAAACAGTCGTTGTAGACGATGCTACAGCTGATGGCGGTAAGGCCATCTTCAGGCCAGCCAACGCTGCATTTAATACTATGTGGTTTGGTCCATATGTTCAGTTTCAGGCTGGAAACTATCTGGTACAGTTCAGGATGAAGGTTACATCAAACGTTAGTAATAATGCCCTGCTCCAGTTGGATGTAATTCCATCTGCCGGAGCATATCAGCCCCTCTGGGTAAGAGCTGATATGTTTCGGGACAGCAATCAATGGGAACTGATTACTATCCCCATAACATTGACAAACACAGTCTCTAACGTTGAGGTAAGAGGAATTTCTTTTAGGCCCGGCACTACAGACGTATACCTGGATTATATCAATATCATTCCGGGAGATGCAAGAGGGTTTTATGCCGGGGAATATACCGTGACGAATAAAGGAGATGTCGGCATTGGAACTGCCGCTCCTGCAACGAAACTCCATGTAGTAGGAAAAAGTAAAATTGAAGGAGATATGGACGTAGTGGGAAACATTAAGACAAAAAGAGTAAAGGTGACCGTTTCAGACTGGCCAGACTACGTGTTTGAGCCGGATTATAAAATGACCGCTCTTAATGAATTGGAACAGTACATTCAACTACATAAGCATCTGCCTGATGTGGTACCAGCTGCAGTGGCAAACAAAGAAGGTATTGATGTAAGTGATACGCAAGCCATCCTGCTGAAGAAGATTGAAGAACTCACACGATATATCATTGAGCAGGATAAACGTATTAATGCCCAGAATAAGCGTATTGAAGAATTAGAGGCGAAAGTTACACCCACCTCTCCACTACCGCCAGTCCCACTACCGCTATCACGCCATAATCCTTAAACTCGCTCCGCATCACCTGTAGTGCTTTACCCATGTGCTTCTCCACGGCCTTCACGGAGATGCCTAAACGCTCAGCTATTTCCTTATAAGACAGCTCATCTCTTCTGCTCATTAAAAAAATTTCTCTGCTGCGGGTGCTGAGCCTGTCCAGCGCTTCGCCGAAGCGTTTTTCCAGTAATTGCAGGTCGTAGTTGCAGGTGTTTTCGGTGACTTCGGGGGTAAGCAGCTGTTGATGGTGCTGCTCATGGATCAGGGAGTTGCGCAGCTCATTGAGGATGCGGTTGCGCAGCGCACTGTGGAGGTATGCGCGCAGGTTGGTGATATCTCCGAGGGAGGAACGTTTCCGGTACAGGGTAAGAAATATTTCCTGTAGCAGGTCTTCCAGCAAATGCGGCACGGGCAGCTTTTTGAAAGCGGCCAGGTACAGCGCCTGCGCATGTCGGTCGTACAGCGCCCTGAAGGCGTTGTTATCGTCGCGTGCCAGCAGGGCAGTGAGTTCGTGGTCGGATAAGGTGGAATACGCGGTCATTCGGGCCAAAAGTTAAAAAAATAAAAGCGATGTTGATAGTATCTCCCTAAAAAAGAAAAAAGAAGGGGTAGGGTAGGTAAAAAGTTATGTGTCTTATATAGACATGCAACCAGATACAACCGATCGGCAGCTGCTGGAGCTGCTGGACAAATACCTGAAGGGGGACTGTACGGAACAGGAACGGCAACTGCTGGAGTCCTGGTACGAAGCTTATGAATCCCGGCTGGCGAACGATGGCCCTGCTGAGCTGCCGGCGCTGTACGACCATATGGTGGTCCGGTTGCAGGCTGAAGAGGAATGGGCAGTGCCGGTTAAAAAGATGCGTAGCTGGTGGAAAGTGGCGGCCGCAGTACTGGTATTGATTGCCGGTACGCTGCTGGTGTGGGTTTTAAGCTCTTCCCGGATGGAAGAAGTACGTACCCTGGCGGGACATCACCGGAAGGTGACCCTCCCCGATGGCACGCTGGTATGGCTCAATGTCAGCAGCAGCCTTAAATACAGTACCGGTATGAAAAACGGTAAGCGCGACGTGTACCTGGAAGGGGAAGGTTATTTCAATGTGGCTACCAGCGACCGCTACCCTTTTATCATTCATACAAAAGATATCACGGTAAAAGTGCTGGGTACCCGTTTCAACCTGAAAGCCTATACGGGCGAATCGCTGGAGACCTCCCTCCTACAGGGAAAAGTGGCGGTAAGCCTGAACAACCAGCCAGAGAAATCATTACAACTGTCACCACAATATAAACTGACACTTACCCGCAAAGAGACCGCTGAACAGGCCCCCGGGGAGGACTGGGGCGAATTTATAGCAGAAGTGCTGCCCATACAACGAGAAGGCGAAACCGAAACACTCTGGCAGAAAGATAAAATGGAATTCCACGACAAACCATTTTCCGAGCTGGCCAGGATTATGGAAAGATGGTACGGCAAAACCATCCTTATTAAAGACACATCGCTCAACAGCAACCGGTTCAACGGTACCTTCCGCAGGGAAGACATCAACCGGGCGCTGAAAGCCTTACAAATCACTGCTGACTTTAACTATAAAATCAAGGGAGATACAGTAATCATTTATAAATAATCAACCAAAAGAACAGAACAATGCAAACATCCAGGACTATTCCACTGCCGGGCTAGAGCCCCCTGTACATCAATAAAAAAGGGAAGTGCTGCTACACTCCCCCTTTTGCCGTCAAACATGGAATGAAACAACAATTTCCGTGCGGGAAGTCATGTGTTTCAAATTGCCTAACATTCAAACCAAATGTATGAAAAAAAAGCTGTGTCCACAACCAGCCATTCCCCGGTCTTTATTGAGAAAAACACTATTGTGTATGAAGCTTTGCCTGTTACTGATGACTGCTTTTGTCCTGCAATTGCGTGCCGCAGTTTATTCACAAACCCGTTTTTCCATCAACAGCAAACAGATGGAAATGCGACGGCTGCTCGAATGGATTGAAACAAAAAGCAGCTACCGCTTTCTCTATAATTTTAAAACGTTTCCCGCTACCGACAAGGTAGATGTGAACTTCGACAACGCTACGCTGCCGGCCATTCTCGACAAAGTGCTGCAACAAACTTATACCTACCGGATATTGGAGGATAACCTGGTGGTCATCTCCCCCGCCGAAAAACGGCAGGACATTACCGTAAAAGGTAAGGTGGTGGGCAATAACGGCATCGAGCTGATAGGAGTAAGCGTACAGCTGAAAGGCACCAGCCGTGGTACCGCCACCGACGAACACGGCGACTTCTCCATCAACGCGCCCGCGAATGGAACATTGCTTATCTCCTATGTGGGATACGCTTCCCAGGAAGTCCCCGTCAATGGTAAAACGCAGCTAAGCACCATCACGCTCAAAGCTTCCGATGCCGGTCTTAATGAAGTCGTGGTGCTGGGCTACGGCCAGAAACAAATACGCCAGAGCGTTACCGGGGCGGTGAGCAGCATACAGACAAAAGAACTGAAACAAAGCCCGGTGGCCAACCTGACCAATGCGCTCGCCGGCCGCCTGCCAGGGCTCATTACAGCGCAACGCTCCGGCCGCCCCGGTTCTGATTATTCACAACTGTTTATCCGCGGCATCAACACTACAGGCTCTACGAATCCGCTGATTGTTATCGATGGTCTGCCTCGCGGCAACGCTGATCTTGGCCAGCTGGACGCGAATGAAATAGAATCCGTTACCATCCTGAAAGATGCTGCTTCTACAGCTTTATACGGTATACAAGGCGCCAATGGCATTGTGCTGGTGACCACCAAGCGCGGCCAGGACGGTCCGCCCAACATACAAATCAACGGACAATACGCGCTGCAACAGCCAACCACTTTCCCCCGCTTCCTCGACTCCTACCGCTCCGGCCTCCTCCAGAATGAAGCGGCCAAAAATGATGGCATGCAGCCGGTATGGACAGAACGACAGCTGGAATATTTCCGTACCGGCCTCAAGCCCTATGATTATCCCAATACTGACTGGTACAACGAATTGATCAGGAACTTCTCCCCGCAAAAGACCCTGAATATGAACATCAGCGGCGGTTCCAAATATGTACGGTACTTCGTTTCCGGCTCTTACCTGCGCCAGGAGCCGCTCTACAAACATGCCAATGAAAATATTTATGATATCAAATACAAATACGACCGCTTTAACTTCCGTTCCAATGTAGATATCACGCTGGATAAAAACACCGATCTGCAGGTAGACCTGGCCTCCCGGCTGGAGAACCGCACTGGTCCATCATCCGACAGGGCCGATTTTGAATTCCTCTGGGTAGTGCTGTCGCAGATGACAAATAACCTGACGCCGGTTAAAAATCCCGACGGCAGTGTGGCCTCGGGCAATATGCGGGAGGACTTCTATAATCCTTATGGCCTGCTCACCCGCAACGGTTATCTCGACGCCTACTGGCACAGCACCAACGGCAGCGTGGCACTCACCCGCAAACTGGACTTCATTACGCCCGGCCTCAAAGTAAAAGGCCTCTTCACCTTCGAAAACTATGGTACAATCAACGTAGCGTTTGATCAGGAGTTTGACTCTTACCGCTATAAATCAGTTCCCGGCACCAGCGGCGGTATTTACACCCGGCACCGCACGGCCACCAGCCTGCAACGCTCCGGCGCCACCAGCGGGGAACGGTACTACTATTACGATGTGAAACTGATGTATGACCGCGATTTCGCCAAACACTCACTGGGCGGCCTGTTGCTGTTCAACCGCAACTATCGTTCGCAGTCCGGCGACCTGCCACGGGTATACGAAGGTTATGTAGGCCGCCTTTCCTACAACTACGATAAAAAATACTACCTCGAATTCAATGCCGGTTACAATGGCTCTGAGAACTTCCCTCCCGGCCGCCGCTATGGCTTCTTCCCTGCGGTATCCGCTGCATGGATGATCAGCAACGAGCGTTTTATGCCTAAAGACGGCGCGCTCAGCTATCTGAAACTGCGTTTCTCCCACGGTTATGTGGGCAATGATCAGGTGGGCAACGGCCGCTGGCTGTATATCTCTGATTTTGCCAAAACCGATGGTTTTACTTTCGGCAGCGTAGCTTCCGGTGTGGGCGGGTATGTGGAAAACAGGATCGGTAATACGGCCATCACCTGGGAAAAGGCTTCCAAAACAGATCTTGGCATAGAAACAGGCTTCCTGAAAGACAAAATAAAACTGAACGTCGATCTGTTCCGCGAGCTGCGCAGCGATATCCTGACGCAGGCAGGCTCCATACCCGGATACCTGGGCATTACGGCTGCGCTGAACCGCAACCTGGGCCGCGTGTTGAACAGAGGCGTGGAAGTGGAGCTGAATGTGAATACCAACGTTGGCAAAGTGGGCGTCTTTGCGAAGGCCAACTATCAATATGTAAAAAACAGGATACTGGAGATGGACGAGCCCAAGCTGGCTTACGCCTATCAAAGCCAGGTAGGCAATCCTATTGGCTACGGGCTGGGATATATTGCAGAAGGCCTCTTCCAGAGCAAAGACGAAATTGCCAAAAGCCCGAAACAAACGTTTGCTCCTTTAATTCCGGGAGATATTAAATACAAAGACATCGACGGAAACGGTGTTATAAACGAAGCAGACCGTGTGATGCTGCCCATGCTGAACGTGCCGACAGGATACTTCGGCGTTACCCTGGGAGTTGATTACAAAGGCCTCGATGTGAGCGTATTGTTCCAGGGCGCTACCGGCGGCCGCCAGATGTACTCTGCGCAGCTGGTGTACAATTACCGTGAAAGTTACCGCCCTGTCCACGAAGGCCGCTGGACACCGGAAACAGCCGACAAGGCCACTTTTCCCGCGCTGCACCTGGTGGAAAGCAATATGTCCAACAACTTCATCAGCTCTACTTACTGGATCAGGAAAACGGATTATATCAAGCTGAAAAACCTGGAGATAGGCTATCGCCTGCCGCGTGAATGGATGAAAAAAATCAAGCTGAAGACAGCGCGTATATACGTGAACGGTATGAACCTGGTAAGCTGGGACCATGTGAGGGACCTCGGTGTGGACCCCGAAGCCAATACCGCAGACCGCTGGGGATGGCAGCCATATCCCATCATGCGCATCTACAACGCAGGCATTACCATCAACCTTTAAACCACGATCATGAAACTAACAGTGAATATAAGAACAGGTATACTGTCAGCGCTGATACTCTGTATCTGTGCCTGTAAGAAAAACTACCTCGACAGAAAACCCAGTGACCTGATCACGGAGGAAGAGGTGTTTAAAAATATCGAGAATGCAGAACGCTTTGTGAATACCACTTATCAGAGCCTGCCCAATATATTCCAGACAGGATGGCCCCTGAGCAGCGCGACGGACGAAACCAATCAGTCGATTGACAATTCCAGCGCAGACGCAGGGAGTTTTAACACCGGTTCCATGAGCCCGTCCAATTTTCCGCTAAGCTGGCAGTGGAACGAGTACTACGGAAAAATACGTGCCTGCAATATCTTTCTGAAGAACTACGATAAAGTGCCTAATGACCCCAATTATCCCGACCGCCGTTCCCGGCTAAAAGGTGAAATACTGGTGCTGCGTGCCTTTTATTATTTCCAGCTCGTGGTCCGCTGGGGAGAAGTGCCGCTGCTGCAACAGGTAGAAAACCCTTTCGATAATCCGGAAGGCATCTATTTTAAACGTAACAGTATCGCCGATGTGCTGGGAGCGGTTATTAAGGATCTGGATGAAGCCGCGTCATTGTTGCCTCCCACCTATGCAGAACGTCCCGGTAACTGGGGACGAGCATCGAGGGTGATCGCGCTGTCGCTGAAAGGCCGCGCCCTGTTATACTTCGCAAGCCCGTTGTACAATCCTGCCAATGACCAGAACCGCTGGACGCAGGCCGCCAATGCCTGTAAAGCCGCACTGGACTCAGCCCTCACCAACGGCTATACGTTGAATGATAATTACGGTGAGATTTTCACCCAGTATTTCAACAAAGAAGTGATCTGGAGCAGGCCCGCACCCGGTGCATTTGGCGATGGCGGCATCGACCGGGAAATGAACCCCCGGGGCGCTAACGGTTATGGCAATGTAAACCCCATACAGGAACTGGTGGACGACTATGAAATGAAAAATACGGGACTGCCGATTACTGATCCGGCTTCAGGCTATAACCCTCAGCGCCCCTACGAAGGCCGTGATCCACGCTTTTATGCTACCATTCTGTATCCTGGCTGTATCTGGAAGGGCCGTCCGCTCAACCCCAACAGCGATGACGCTCCCCGCCCAGGCCAGAATGCTACAGGATACTGGCCACGCAAGTACCTGCTGGAAGGGGTGGACCTGTTTTCCAGCACCGGCGCCACTGATCGTAAATGGGTGCTGATCCGCACAGCTGAACTGTACCTCAACTATGCAGAGGCACAGAATGAAGCCACTGGTCCCGGTGCCGACGTGCTCGGCGCACTCAATGCCGTCAGAGGCCGTGCCGGTATCCCTGCTGTCAACAGCGGTACTAAAGCGTCCATCCGCGAGCGTATCCGCCATGAAAGAAGGATAGAGCTGGCGCTGGAAGCCCACCGTTTCTGGGATGTGCGCCGCTGGAAGATCGCGGAAGTCACTGATAACAGAGAAATACATGGCGTAACGATTACCGGCAGTGGTAATGTGACCTACAGCTACCCTGTTGTGGAGAAACGTGTTTTTGATCCCAAACGCGCCTACTGGTTGCCCGTTCCGCAGGCCGAAATGGACAAAGTGAGCGGCCGTAATCCGGAGTTTGTCCAGAACCCGGGCTGGTGATAATGGCTTCATCCCAAAATCTAAAACGACATGAAACACATCCGATATTATTTCCTGCTGCTGCTGAGCATACTGGTATTCAGCAGCTGCCAAAAAGAAGAGACATTTAAACATGATGCCTCCTCTCCGATCGTCATCGATAAATTTACGCCGGCTGCCGGCGGCGCCGGCACGGAAGTGCTGATCTATGGCAGCAATTTCAGTCCGGACACCAGCCGTATAACCGTTACCGTAAATGGCGTAAAAGCTTATGTGGAAGGCGTGGTGGAAGACCGTATCCTGGTTGCGGTGCCCCGTAAAGCCGGTACCGGTAAAATATCGGTTACTATCGACGGGCAGGCAGGCGTCAGCAAAGAAGACTTCAATTATCAGACATCTTACGTGGTGAGCACGCTCGCGGGCAACGGTTCTGCCGGATATGCCGACGGGAAAGGGCTTGCGGCCGCTTTTAATTTCGGTAACCGCTGCGGCCTGGATATCGATGCCGACGGCAACCTCTATGTGGCAGAAGCTGAAAACCGTCGTATCCGTAAAGTAACGCCCGACGGCACTGTTACCACGCTGGCCGGCAGTGGCAAAAATGAATACGCAGAAGGCAAAGGCACGGAAGCCTCATTTTACCTGCCTATGGACGTAGTAGTGGATAAAGACGGCAATATTTTCACTTCCGATCCGGCGGCATGGACGATCCGTAAGATCACCCCCGACGGCACGACATCGCTCCTGGGCTGGTTTGAAGCCTGGGGCATCGGCATCGATAAAAGAGACGGTACACTGTATTACACTGACGGCAAAGGCAGCGGCAGCGTGTATAAAGTAAAGCCAGATGGCAGCGCAGACCAGATCATCACCGGCCTCTCCTATCCTTCTGACGTGGCAGTAGACAGTAAAGGCAACCTGTTTGTAGTGGTGAACGGAAACTCTACTATTCAGGAATACAAATACGGCACCTGGGAAAAAGGCGTTACCATCGGTCAATCCGGTGCAACAGGCCTGGTAAACGGCGCTGCCAGCGACGCCAAATTTGAATACCCCTGGATGATAGCGACAGATACCCATGACAACCTGTATGTGGCCGGCAATGGTACCTGGGACGGATCATCTGTTAATACCAATCAGTGTATCCGCTTCATCGCTGCCGGTACCTGGCAGGTAAGCACCTACACAGGTGGCAGCACCGCCGGTTTTGCAGATGGAACAGGCGCCGCCGCTTTATTTAACGCACCTACCGGCGTAACGGTAGGAAAAGACGGCACCGTATACGTAGTAGACAGAAAAAATAATCGTATCAGAAAAGTAATTGCAGAATAGTTATGGGAAAAAAAGCTTTAAGATGGATGTTGTTATGGGCGGCTGTTATCACCGTCCTGCAACTCAACGCGCAGGACAACCGCTCCTTTAAATGGAATGAACTGCCGGTAAGAGGCCTGATGATGAGTGTACCTGCCAAACAGGATATTCCGCTGTTCTGCGATTTTATCAGAAAAGCGTTGCCCAAAGAAGGGGTTAATACGCTCGCCCTGCGCATTGAATGCTGGTACCAGTATGAAACACACCCGGAGGTAGTGGAACCCAATGCCATCAGTAAAGAGGGGCTGCAGCAGATTGTTCAGGCCTGCCGTGATGCAAAGGTGCGCTTCATTCCCATGATGAACCTGCTGGCCCACCAGAGTGAACAGTCGGAGATAGGGAGACTGTTGAAACAATATCCGCAGTTCGATGAATCGCCGGATTACAATCCGCCGGTGCCCTGGAAAAACGGCGGTATGTTCGACTTCTACAGCAAATGTCTTTGCCCGGCGCATCCCGATCTGCCTAAGCTGCTGTTCCCTATGATGGATGAACTGATTGACGTGTGTGGTGCTGACGCATTGCATGTAGGGCTTGATGAAGCATGGATCATTGGGTATGATAAATGCCCCCGCTGCGGTGGTCGCGACAAATCAGAAATATTGGCCGAATACATCAACCTGTTGCACGCCCATCTCAAACAAAAGGGCTGTGAGATGTGGATGTGGAGCGATCGCCTGATAGATGGTAAAACGACCAACCTGCTGGCCTGGCAGGCAAGTATGAACGATACACATCGCGCTATTGACCGCATCCCGAAAGATATTATGATCTGCGACTGGAAATATGAAAGCGCTCCTCCTACCCCGGCTTATTTTGCTTTGAAAGGATTTAACGTGCTGGCGAGCGCCTGTTCTAAAACGGATGTGGCGCTGGCGCAACTGGACCAGATACTGGCTGGCCGCAAAGACGGTACCCGTGCGGATTTCGCGATGCCTGTAGCGGAGCGTATGAAAGGTGTTTTTGAAACGATGTGGATCAACAGCAAGGATTTTATCAATGCCTATTACGGCAAAGGAGATTATACCTCCGGCGCAAAAGCGAATGCGGATACTTTTAAAGCGTTGTTCAAAGGCATTCGGGATGGCGCCAAACGGTAACCATGTTCATGATATTCGCAAATGCGGGGCGCTCTTCAAAAAGGGCGCCCCGCTTGTATCAGGGGGTGAATGCTTTCACCAATACCATCGTGCAGTTGCGTACTGCCTTTAACCTGATGGCTTTCAGTGGTTGGTAGGCAGGGTCCTGGTAACACTGTAGTGCCGCTTCCTGTGAAGGAAACCGGATGATAGCGTTCATCATGCGGGGAGTGCCTTCCACTGCCATGCCTTCGAGATCTGACGCCACCACCGCGGCTCCGTATTTTTCCAGAAGGGCTATCACGCCTGGCGGATACTGGCTGAAAAGCTCCATGTCAATGATATCGTAGCTGTTAATATAGTATACTGTCATATGAATCGAAGATTAATAGGTGTATTCCGGTGGTGTAACGCCCTGGCAGCGCAGGTAAGTCGTTGCCTGGCCGCGATGGTGCGTAATATGGTCCAGTGTAGCATAGAAACCGTGAATAACGTTTTCATCAGTATCAGTTTTCTCTATACTTTTTTGTAAGATATTGAAGCATTCAGACAGATATTCCTGTGTGGCTGCCGCATCTTTGGTGGCAGCAGGCGGGTTCCAGTCGGCCGGCTTCCGGAGAATATAGTTTTCATTACACCAGGTGATTCCATAGCCAATATGATGCAGTAGGTCATTAAAGCTCCAGGTGGCGGTATCCGGTTTAAAGGCATAGTTGTCTGCCGGCATGGCTGTGGCCACGTTCATCGTGTATTGACGGGCATTCTCCAGCGTGCTTAATAATTGTGCTTTCATAAACATAACAAGTTGTTTGATAGCACAAAACTATGGCAGGCCGTCAGGCCGGATTTAAGAAAAATTGCTCTTTTTACCGCCGCATTTGGGACGGCGCCAGGCCGAATTGTTTTTTATAGGCGGCGGAGAAATGTTCGAGGCTGTTGAAGCCGGTATCAAAGGCGATGTGTGTTACCGGTTGGCTGCTATGGCGTAGCTGGAGATGGGCTTCTTTTAATCTTACCTGTAGCAGGTAGTTATAGGGGGTGATGCCTGTCATCTGTTTGAACAGCCGGTTAAAATGAAAGGGGCTGAGATGTCCGGCTGCAGCCAGTTGTGGGAGGGTAATATCTTCAGAAATATTTTCATTGATAAATGTTTTTACGGAAGATATCACCGGCAGATGATTTCTTTTTTGTCTGTCTGTCAGCGGTGGAATGACTTTGTGCTGCCCGCGGGAAAGGACCAGCGAAAACAGTTCCAGCATCATTTGCTCTACCCACAGGCGGGGAAAATGTGGTTTTTGCAGCAGGTTGAAAATGCGGTGATGCAGGTATTCCATTTCGGGCGTAGCTTTTATCAGTACCGCATGGAGGTCAGGGTTTTTCAGGAACCATGACAGTTCCCGGCCCTGTTCTTCCAATTGATCGACATTAACTGCCGGAAAGGAGAATATCGTGCACTGGTCCGGCATTTCGTGGACATGTCCTACCCGGTGTTCGTATCCGGGCTTACATACGAGGAATAAGCCGTTAAAAGCGTCCAGGTCATTCCGGAACACTTTGAAAACAAAATTCCCCTGTCGGATGAAAGCAATGGAAAACGTATCCTGGTGTTCCCAGGCAGACAGGTTACACTGTTGGCACTGGCACAGAAAGTTATGAACATTGCCGATAGGCGACTGATAAATATTTTGAACGATAGCTTCCATAGTTGCAGTTAGCGGTCTGTTTGCTGTGTTGTTCGATTGTTTACATCGTTGTGTGTGTAACAGCCTGCCTGCAAAAATAAACAATTGATGTCTTTAATAAGGTAGACATTGTTGACAATAACTAAAATGGAATTCCTTCCACAGGAACCGTTACATCGCTTAGAAAATAGGCGTCTTCTATTTCTTCCGGTTCCTCCAGCCAGCGCGGATATTTTTCCGGTGTGTTAAAGTGCTGCTGCAATAACTTCAGCAAATGTTCGGAAGCAATATGAGCTTCTTTCAGGATGGCTTCTTCCTCAGCTTTGCTGAGAAAAGACTTTCGTCCTTTTTTGCCCGCTGCGGGATAATGGCACCTCATTTTGCGGTAAAACGTTGGTTCACTCCAGTTACACGCGGTACATACCATCTGGCGGAACTTTCCACAGAAGATATTAAAAACGGAATAAACGTCTCTGAGTAAGTTAGGATCTGAAGTCATTTTGTTTTTTGTTGTGCGTGAGGGAAAGTAAAATCAGCACTCTGAAAACAACGATCACATGATGCTGAAAGCAAGTTAACCAATCAATACGCAAAGGATTTGCGTGCTCCTGTTTTTTATCATCCATACGGTAAAGGAATCCTTACGATATATAATCCATCCGGCAGCAAATATGCAGCAGTGTCGATGAAAAAAATTTTTTTATCGCATAGTACTTTTTTAAAATTGTGCCGACTCCCCCATCGTGCTGTTTTTGCGTGAAACCCTTAATGTTTTAGTATAGATCTGAAAACCTTACAAACGATAGCCTAGCATTAACCCGAACGCACATGTAATTCCCTTTGAGGTGAGCACTAGTTTTTATTAACCATTATCTTAACAAACAATCATCACTATGACACCAAAGTCTACCAATGGAGGCGCAGCATTCCGCTGTCTTGCATTTGTCTGTTGGCTGTTACTGTCACTATCGCCCGGTACCTTTGCCCAGGTGAGCCCGACTGTTCCTGCCACCACTCAACAACACAACAAACAGGTGATCGGTTACATCACCCAATGGGATGCCTGGAAAAATGTGGCAGGCACTGTTCCCCTGGGCGGTTACAATCACCTGAATGTGGACTATTCCCAGTACACCATTCTGAACTTTTCGTTCTTCGGTGTGGCGAACGACGGATCGCTGCACAGTGGCGACTTCCGCAACAAAAACATCTACCAGGCGGGCGCGGTACAGGCACCTGCACCCCTGGTCAATGAAGACATTTACAGCAGCTGGGACATGTACCTGCTGTATGGCGAACTGGACGTGCTGTACTACATCCCGGACAACAGCTACGCTTACTCTCTCGGCTACCGCAACGGCGGCAGCGGATGGACCAACGTCAACACCGGAAAGTCAGGCAGCTTCCCGCTGTCTGTGCCCAAACAGGGCGGCGCTCCCGGCGTGATAGACCTGGCCCACCAGAAAGGGGTGAAAGTATTGGCTTCCATCGGTGGCTGGAGCATGTGCAAACACTACCCGGAAGTAGCTGCTGACGCTACTAAAAGAGCCAAATTTGTAGCCGGCTGCCAGCAGCTGATCAGCATGGGCTTTGACGGCATCGACTTCGACTGGGAATATCCCAACGATGCAGGGATGAACATTGAACACTACAGCACCGCGGACTATACCAACTTCGCGATACTGCTGGAAGCTGTAAGAGCAGCCATCGGCCCCAATAAACTGATGACCAGCTGCTTCTCCCCCGCACTTGCCAAACTCCCGGGCTTTGACTGGCCGCGCCTCAACAACGTCCTCAATTATTTCAACATGATGACGTACGATTACAACGGCGGATGGTCTAACAAAGCTGGTCACAACTCCCCCCTGTACGAATACCCCGGGCAGGAATTTGCGGGATTCTCGCTCGACGCCACCACCAAAGGGTTGCGCGCTCTCGGCATCAACATGAGCAAAGTGAACCTCGGTGCGCCTTTCTATGGCCGCGGCGTAATCACCACCGGTACCGCCGCCCTGAACGCACCTACCACCAAACGGGCCGAAACCGTGCAGCCTGACGGCCCTATCCAAACCTGCGCAGACTATACCAACTGGGCAAAAGACGTATGGGACGGAACTCCCAACTACAGCTACATCCTCAATACCACCGGCTCCGGCTCCGGCTGGACCGACAACTGGGACGATGTGGCCAAAGCGCCTTACAAAACAAAAGGCAACTTCTTCCTCAGCTATGACAACGAACGTTCTGTTGCGGCCAAAGCGCAGTATATCAAAGACAATGGCCTGGCAGGCGTGATCATCTGGCAGGTATACGGCGATATGACCAACATGACCAGCAGCACTGTGCCTAAAGGAAAACTCATCTATTGCCCCAACACTAAAAATCCGCTGGTAAACAAAATCAATGAAGTGTTTGCCACCGGCGGCAGTGGTACCAATGTGCCTCCTACTGTAAGCATCACATCGCCGGCTAACAATGCCACCTTCACCGCTCCGGCCGGCATTACCATTCAGGCTGCCGCCAGCGATACCGATGGCCAGGTGATCAAAGTAGACTTCTATAATGGCACTACCCTTCTGGCTACCGACAGCGCGGCTCCATACAGCTATGCGTGGAACAACGTGCCGGCCGGCAATTATACCATTAAAGCCATCGCTACAGACAACAAAGGCGCTTCTACCACTTCTTCTTCGGTAAGCGTGGTGGTAAATACTTCCGGTCCCGGCCAGCCCGGCGACTCCGGCAAGGTCATTGTAGGTTACTGGCAGAACTGGGGATCTCCTACGGACGCTTCTCCGTACATCCCTCTCCGTAATATCAATCCCAAATATAATGTGATAGAAATTGCCTTCGCCGTCAGCGGATCTGATCTGGCCACTATTTCCTTTGTGCCGGAAAACGTAACACCGGCGCAGTTCCTGTCAGATGTGCAGTACCTGCAGTCGCAAGGCAAAAAAGTATTGTTGTCGCTGGGAGGCGAAAACGGTTCGCTGAACCTCTCCACCGCTGCGAAGAAACAAGCTTTTGTCACTTCCATGAAAGCACTGCTGGACCAGTACAATTTCGATGGTTTTGACCTGGATATAGAAGGCGGTACCAACCTGCAGCTGGACAATGGCGACAAGGATTTCACCAATCCTACCACAGCCAAGGTACAGAACCTGATCGCAGGCGTAAAAGAAATCATCGCCTATCGCAAAGGCCAGGGCAAAAACTGCTGGCTCACCATGGCGCCGGAAACCTATTATGTACAAACGGCCTATGGCTCTACTTATTCTCCCCTGGTAGGCGCGTATCTGCCTATCATCTACGGACTGCGTAACGAACTCACTTTCATCCAGACGCAATATTATAATACCGGTTCCGTAATGGGCCTCGATAACGGTGTATACAACCAGGGCACTCCTGATTTTATCGTATCGATGTCTGAAATGTTGTTGAAAGGATTCCCTGTATCCGGTACCACACAAACCTTCCCGGCCTTGCGTCCGGACCAGGTGGCCTTCGGTCTTCCTGCTACACCCAGCGCTGCCGGTGGTGGTTATATCGCTCCTGCCAATGTGAAAAAAGCGCTGGACTACCTGATGAAAGGACAGTCCTTCGGAGGTGCTTACCAGCTGCGTAATGCGGCGGGATATCCGGGCCTGCGTGGTATCATGACATGGTCCATTAACTGGGATAAAGCTAATAGCGATGAATTTGCCAATAACTATTACGATTACTTCTTCGGCTCTGCGCCAATCAACAAACCACCGGTGGTGAACATTACATCACCTGCCAACAACGCCACCTACACCGCTCCGGCTACCGTAAATATTCAGGCCGCAGCTTCCGACAGTGATGGTGTGGTAACCCGCGTGGCTTTCTACCAGGGCAACACCCTGCTGGGCGTAGACAGCGTAGCGCCATACGCCTGGACCTGGAACAACGTTGCGGCCGGCAGCTACAGCCTTACCGCTAAAGCTACTGACAACAAAGGGGCTACTACCACTTCTGCCGTGGTGAACATCAGCGTAACTTCAGCGGGCAACAAACCGCCGGTAGTGAGCATTACTTCTCCTGCCAATAACGCTGCCTTCACCGCTCCGGCTACCGTGAACATACAGGCGGCAGCTTCCGATAGCGATGGGGTGATTACCCGCGTTGCCTTCTATCAGGGCACCACCCTGTTGGGCACAGACAGCGTAGCGCCTTACACCTGGACCTGGAGCAATGTGGCGGCCGGCACCTACAGCCTGACTGCCAGGGCAACAGATAACGGTGGCGCCACTACGATTTCCGCTGCCGTAAACATTACCGTAAACGGCGGTAGCAATAACTGTAATGGCATTCCGGCATGGTCCCCTGCGACTGCTTATAACGGCGGCGCACAGGTGGTGTATAACGGTAAAGTATACTCTGCAAAATGGTGGACACAGAACGAACAACCGGATATCAGCACTGGCGATGGCAAACCATGGAAATATGTCCGTGATTGTACCGGTGCGGCAGCAGCCATGGCCGCTTCTCAGCCGGAACAACTGACTGTCTATCCGAACCCGGTAACAGGTAGCAACCTGCAGATACTGGTAGACGCACCTGCCGGTGAGAAACTGCTGGTGGAAGTACTGGACCTGAAAGGAAGCGCTCCTTTATTGCAACAGATACATACCGCCAATGCAAAAGGTAATATACCTTTACGCGTAGATATGTCTAAAGTGCCGAATGGTACCTGGATTATCCGGGTGACAGGCCAGCAAAGCAGGAAAATCTGGCGTAGTAAAGTAGTGAAGCTGTAAAGAAAACCCAATATATAAAAAGCGCAAAGCAGTCCACCGTGGCTGCTTTGCGCTTTTTGCATTTAAAAAGGCCCCCCGGAAAATCCAGGGGGGCCGTTCTTTTCTCATAAACCCACGTTAAGAAGCTCGTTACTGTTGGCAAAGGTGGCCACTTGTACCGGACAGCTTTCAGCCGGTATAAATGATCCCTGCGGATCAAACCGGGATATGGGTGATAAAAAAGAAAAAGGACCTGCGCTGACAGTTGTCGCTTTACCGTTGACGGTTATACGCTGTATGCTGTCAAACCCGTGCAGGATCAGCTTAATGTGATGAAACTGGCTGCCATAATTACCCTGTGGCCTTTGCAGCGTCAGTGTTTGTTGCGCCGGATCATAGGTAATGGCCCTTTCATAGAAATCACCTTTTTCGTACGAGAAGCTTTCGCCGTCATCTTCGTAGTATACGAACGTATTAGGCTGACTGCCTTTATATAGATGAAGGAAAAGCGTATCAGCAGGTTTTTCGCGGGTAGATTGCACCAATGACTGCATGGGCACAATGCTGCTTTCTTTTACATATACCGGTAAGGTTTTGATGTTGAGGGGTGTGATGATATCTTGTCCGCCGGTAGTGACGGCGTCTGTATAGAGATTGTACCATTTCCCTTTAGGGAAATAAATACTGCCAAAATCTTTTGTGCTCTCAAAAGGAGCGATCATATACGCGTCGCCAAACTGGTACTGGTTCTGGAACCGGGTATCGTACACCTGCGGATCGAAAGTGTTTTGAAGTGCCAGCGTGCGCATAACAGGCATGCCTGTACGACTGGCAGCGTACATAGTGCTATAGAGATAGGGCAGCATATGGTAGCGCAGGTTTACATAATTGCGGGTGATTTCCAGGGCTTCCTCGCCGAAAGCCCATGGCTCTGCGGACTTGGTGTTGACGCCGGTATGGTTCCTGAAATAGGGAATGAAGGCACCAATTTGCATCCAGCGGGTATAGAGGCCAACGGAAGGATTGCCGGTGAAGCCGCCCACGTCCATGCCGGCGAAGGGAAAACCGCTGACACCGAGGCTGTTCAGGAGCCGTACGCCCAGCAGCATATGGTCTTCTTCCGCCCGGTTGTCGCCGGTCCAGATGGCGCTGTAGCGCTGACTGCCGGAATAGGCCGCACGGGTGAGGAGGAACGGCCGTTTTTGAAGGGCCTCGCGGGTACCTTCATAACTGGCGCGTACCATTTGCAGGCCGTAAATATTATGCGCCTGCAGATGTGTGGTCGGGTGCCCTTCGTAATCAAAGATCACGTTGTTAGGCATTTTCTGGCCCCATGTGGCAATTTCATTCATGTCGTTCCAGATGCCGCTGACACCGTCACGGATATACGATTTTACCTGGCTTTTCCACCAGCTGCGGCCTTTCTCACTGGTGAAGTCCGGGAAATGGCACCAGCCAGGCCATACCTGTCCGGTGTAGTTTTGGCCGTCGTTGTATTTAATGAAGATATTTTCCTTTTTACCGTTTTCGTAAGCGTGATAACCTTCTTCTACCTTAATGCCGGGATCTACGATAACGGTTACACGAAAACCCATATCTTTTAAGCGGCCGGTAAGCTGTGCCGGATCAGGGAAACGGTCTTTATTCCAGGTGAACAGTTTGTAGGCATCCATATAGTGGATATCGAGGGTGATGCCATCGGCCGGGATTTTCTTTTCCCGTAAAGTTTGAGCGATCCGGTATACTTCAGTGTCAGGATAATAGCTGTAGCGGTTCTGCTGATAGCCGAGGCTCCACAACGGAGGCATGGGCATACGCCCGGTGAGGCTGGTATAAGACCGGATGATGTCTGCCATCTGCGGATGATAGATGAAATAGTAATTCATTTCTCCTCCCCTTGCACCGAGGGAAGAGAAACGATTGTTGCTGGCACCAAAGTTAAAATCGCTCTGATAGCTGTTATCGAAGAAGATGCCGTAGTTCTGCTGGTGATGAATACCGATATAAAAAGGAATGGTGGCATAGATGGGGTCCCGGTTAGTAGCATAGCCAAACACGTCGGAGTTCCAGTTCGTATAGCCTTCCCCTTTACGGTCCAGGTTGCCGGTCTTTTCACCCAGTCCGATAAACCGTTCGTTTTCCTGCATTTTTTTGTAAGTCGTCACCTCGTCGCCGATCCAGGAGGTACCGAGGCCGGCTTCATCTTCGCTGATCACATCGCCCGAAGGGCTGAAAAAGCTGACCGCAAAAGGGGCTTTCTGAATCCGCATTTTTAGGGAATCAGTTACAATATTGATTTCACTATTGTTTTGGGTGATTTGTGCTTTTACAGGTAATGGTTTTGCTATTACGGCGTAAGAAAAGTCCGCTGGCAGCGGGCGCTTGTCCATTCTTACCCGGATAATGGACGGGCTGTATACAGTGACCTCCGCAAAAGCATTGGTCGTTTTTATTTTTACCTGTTGACCGGAAATGCTGACGCTATTGACATTTCCTGCCGGCACCACCTGTGATTGAGCGGTAATCGGGAGGCGTATCAGCAATAATAACAGCAGCGAAAAAGCCGGTAGCGGAATTTTATTCATGGGATGATGATTTGATGAAAAAACCTCCCCCGGACGCCTGATGAGACCAGGCGCAGCAGCGGGTAACAGGTAAAAATAGCCGGAGGATATACCGGGAACAGTGCCGCTCAGGGCACTATTCCCGGTAATGGAAAATATGGTTTAGTAACCCGGGTTTTGTGTCAGGTTTTTGTTGACAGCAAGATCGCTGGTAGGAATCGGGAACAGCAGGTTCCTTGGGTTATCAACAGGTTTCAGTTGCCATGGCTGCAGGAACTTGCCAAAACGGATCAAGTCCTGTCTTCTCCAGCCTTCCCAGTAGAGCTCGCGTCCTCTTTCATCCAGCAGGGAGTTCACGTCCAGCGCGCCCAGCGGGCTGGCGCCACGGGCGAGCCGTATTTCGTTTACCAGTGCCAGTGCGCCGGCAGCATTACCGGTACGGAGCAGTGCTTCAGCTTTCATGAGCAGCACGTCTGCATAGCGGAAGAAAACATAGTCGTTGCTGGCTTCGTTGTTGTCCTTGGAGTTCTGGGAGGTAAAGAAGTCCGGGATATATTTAATAACGCGGATACCGGTTACTTCCAGATTGGCGCCGGACTCTTTGAGCTGCACATCACGGGTGAAGGCCAGCGGATTGCCTTTACGGTCTTTCAGCGGATTATGGTTTACATCATATTGCTGGCCGATGAGGAAACCGGCGAGCATGCCGCAGGTATCGGTAAGGCCGGTATAGGCGCCGCCTCTCCTTCTGTCTGTTGCTTCAAACTTGTCATAAAAATCAGAGAGCGTGGTAAAGCCGTTCCAGCCGCTGGGCGTCATGTTGTAGTGAACGGTGAATTTCCAGCGGGCATAGGTAGCGTTACCCTGACGTACGGTGCTGAAGCCGGGGCCATTTTGCTGTGTGAAGATATTTTCAGTGGACTTCACATCGTTGTCGCGGGCGAAGTTATCGAAGTAGTCGGACGCCAGTTTGTAGGCGCCGGTGGCTTTGATCTGATCGGCGAGCGTGATCACCTGTTGCATATCGGCAGCATCAAAGGTCGGTGCGGCCCTGTTGATAAATGCGCCTTTATTAAGGTAACATTTCATCAGTAAGGCGCGGGCGGCATCCTGGTTGGCCACATAGGCGGCTGTTGCAGGGCGTGCGCCCAGATCAGGAAGGATGGCGTTCAGCTCGGAGATGATATAATCCAGCGCTTCCTGTGTTTTCAGCACTTTAGGCGCGTTCAGCAAGGTGTCTGTAGGATTCCTGAAAGGAACCTGCCCCCAGAGGTCCACTACGGTGAACATGGAGAGGGCCCGGAGGAAGCGGGCCTGTGCGGCCTGGTTCTTACTGGGTTTGAAATTGAGCACATTGCTGGCGCTGAACTGAAGTGTCAGCAGATTGGTAAAGGCACGTTGTATGTGCGCGTGGTCTGCGTTCCAGGTATGTTCATGCAGGGAGCGCCATACACCGTTATCGTCCCAGTCGCCGCCACGGGTGGGGCCTAAGGTTTCGTCTGTTGACATCTGCGAGAGTCCCCAGCTGTTATCGAATTCCTGGTATGGCAGCTGCATGTTGTCATAAGCACCTTTTAGCAGGGCCGGTACTTTGATCACAGAGTCGGCATCTTTCCGGGTAATGGTGGAGCCGAGCTGTTCATTGAGCCCGCAGGCCTGAAAGCCTACGACAGAGGCGATTACGATAGCGGATCGGAAAATATGTTTAGTCATGATAGCAGTTTTTAGGTGAATGGTTTACAAGGAAAACAGGATGCCGAGCATGACCGTTCTGGCTGTTGGGTACGGACCGTACTCGATGCCAAAGGAGGTCACTCCATTCACGTTTTTATCGGTATTCACCTCAGGATCGAAGCCGCTGTATTTGGTGATCACGAAGAGGTTTTGGCCGGTGGCATACACAGCTGCATTTTTCAGGACGCGGCCTACGTTGCCAATGTTATAGGTAAGCGTCACGTTGTCCAGCTTGAAGAAGTTGCCTTTTTCGAGGTAACGGGAAGACACGGTGATAGGATTGGAAAGTGCTTCGCCGTTGCCCAGTATTGACTTGGCAATGTTGCGGGAGCCAAGGTTGCCGATTGGCAGTACAGTGTTAGCGGTATTGTTGTATACCTCGTGGCCGAACGCGCCGTGGCCGCTGGCTGCCAGTACCCACTTTTTGAATACCACTTCGGTGTTGATACCGAGCAGCACTTTCGGGTTGGGATTGGTGAGGTAATACAGGGTATTGCCATTGTCGGTATATACAGCCTGACCTTTATCATCGAAGCCTTCGAACTTGCGAACGTAGAAGGTGTTCAGCGGATAGCCGTTGGCCAGACGTTGTGCGGTGGCACCGGAAACACCCTGGCCGCTGATGGCGCCAGTGAGCACCGGAGGACCGTCATAGTTTTTCAGTTCGTTATGCAGGAAGGTGCCGTTTACACCTAATGTCCATCTCAGGTCTTTTTTCCGGAGAATGTCTCCTTTGAGGGATACTTCCACCCCGTTGTTGATCACATTGCCTGGCAGGTTGATCCAGTAGGTGGACGCAGGCGCCGGCTGGATGGCGGGGAAGCTGAACAGCAGGTTGCTGGTGTTTTTATAGAAGTAATCCACGCTACCATAGATGCGGTTGTCTACGAGACTGAAGTCCACACCGGCGTTGAACTGTTTGGAGCTTTCCCATTTCAGGTTGGGATTGGCAACGTTGGTGAGAGCGGCGGAACCGGAGGCGCCCAGGCCATATTGTTCCTGTGCCGCGCCGGCAGGGAATTCCTGGTTGCCCGTAGAACCATAACCTACTCTCAGCGCGAGGTTGTTGATGGTTTTATTGCCTTTCAGGAAGTCTTCTCCGGTAATGTTCCATTTGGCGGCGAAAGACGGGAAATAGCCGTATTTGTTGTTGGAACCAAATTTACTGGAGCCGTCGGCCCTCAGGGTACCGGTGAGGATATATTTGTCATAGAGATTGAAGGTCGCTCTTCCAAAGAAGGACTGCAGCTCTGAGCTGGGGTTCCGGAAGGAGCTGATATTTGTATTGGCCTGGGTAGGAGCCTGAAGAATATCAGTATACTTCACAGCGTAGGTAGGAAACCCGGTGGCGCCGAGGCTCATGCCAGCATAGTCAAACTTCTGGTATTCATGGCCCACTACGGCGTTTAAGTTGAAGGCAGAAGTAATCTGTTTGTTGAAGCTCAGGGTGTTGGTCAGCAATTGGGTGGTCAGCTCTGCATTGCCATAGTAGGCCTGCCCCTGTTTCATGATACCAGGGATATTAATGAAGGATGCTACCTGTGTTTCCCTTTTGCCCACCTGATGGTTAATGCTGTACAGGGCACGATATTCCCAGTTGTCATTGAATTTATAGTAGGGAGAAATGCTGGCCAGCACGTAGCTGATGTTTACCTTGTCGTCATATGCTTCGGACATGGCTTCCGGGTTCACGGCGCTGCCCTCCCCCAGGATGTTAAATGATCCGTCGGCATTCCGGATAGGCATGGTCGGGTTCCACTGGAGGGCCATGCTGATAAGGCTACCGGTGAAACCGGCGTCGTTGGTGATGGGGGCCAGCTGTTCAGTGGTTTGGGCGGCCATGATATTATAATCGATACCCAGTTTTTTGCTGTCGAGGAACTTATTCTGACCGTTGAGGGTAGCGGTATATTTTTTCAGGCCCGACTTTTTGACGATACCTTCCTGGTCCTGTACACCGAAGGAAGCACGGTAACGACTTGTTTCATTTCCGCCGCTCATCGCCACATTGATATTATGGGTGATACCAGTGCGGAGGATGGATTTCATCCCATTGGAGCTGCCGCCGTAGTCGCCGCCGGACAGGTTGTAGGTTTTAAGGGCGGCGCGGTATTCGTCGGCGTCCAGTACGTCCAGTTGTTTCATGATGTTGCTGGCGCCCACGGAATAGCCTACATCGAGGCGGGTAGCACCAGGCGTGCCTTTCTTGGTGGTGATGATGATAACGCCGTTGGCGCCGCGGGAGCCATAGATGGCCGTGGCGGAAGCGTCTTTCAGCACGTCCATGGAAGCGATATCGCTGGAATTGATGAAGTTGAGCGGGTTGGCGTCAGGCGTCTGGCCAAGGCCGCTGACATTAATGGCAGGCCGGGCTACACGTCCGTCGAGCGGCACACCGTCTATTACATACAGGGGTTGGTTGCCGGACCTTACGGAAGACACGCCCCTGATGCGTACTGTGGCGGAAGCCCCGGGAGCGCCGCTGTTGTTAAGCACCATCAGGCCGGACACCTTGCCCTGGATCAACTGATCAGGGGCGCTGGTGATACCACGGTTAAAGTCCGCGGCTTTTACCTGGGAGATGGCGCCGGTAATATCTTTTTTGCGGGTGGTGCCGTAACCAACTACCACTACGTCAGTAAGGGTGGTATTTTCGGCTACCAGTTTTACATCTACATGAGTTTTGTTGGCGATACTGACTTCCTGTGCGGTTTGTCCGATAAAGGAAATAATCAGAGTGTTGGCGTTGGCGCCAACAGATACCTTAAAGTTACCTTCAGGATCGGTGGTGGTCCCGCTTTTAGTGCCTTTGATTTGCACGGAAGCACCTGGAATAGGGGAGCCTTTGTCATCTGTAACTTTACCTGTCACGGTCCTGTTCTGGGCCATGAGCAGACCCTGTAACAACATGAAACATGTGCACAGGAAAAGATGCCTGAAAAGTCGTGTTTTCATCATAATGTGGATTTTTGAGCAGTGAATGAACTGTTCTGTTTACCGTGGATTTAAAAACTTAGATTCAATTTGGTTGCTGAATGTAGAGCAGGCTCGACATGCGGAACAACGTGGATTTATAAATTAACTGGTTTACGTGGGCGGCAATGATGCCTTGGTTTATTGGCTTTTTTAAATTCAGATTATTGGTTTATGCTTCCTTTTTGTCAAAGTAAGAAAGCAATGCTCAGGTGAACAACTTATACAGGATAAATATAGAAAATAAAAGGCTATTTTGAACAGGTTGTGGACGTATCTTTTTGATAAGCAATAAAATACAAACAAATATATTTTTTACATATATTGATGGTATTCGCCATTTTTACCCCCTTTTTAAAGGGCTTTAATGGCCATGATCCGGTTTTCAAATTCTTCATTGGGCACCAATGAACGTTTTTTGATTTTGGTCTTATAGGCGTAAATGGTGTTGACGGAATATTCCAGTATCCGGGCAATTTTTTCATTATCAGTGATGCCTATACGAATAAGGGCAAAAATCCGGATGTCCGTATTGAGTAATTCATTTTCCCGAAGGACTACCTGGTTGACCGGTTCAAACAGGTTATTAAATTCTTCCACGAAATGAGGGAATATCTTTAGAAACACCCGGTCAAAAGTGGTGAAAAGGTCTTCCCGTTCCTGCCGGACATTGATATTATTTATAAGATATTTTAACTCACTCGGCTTGTTTTCGGTTAATTTTTGTTCAAGCGTCTGTTTTAATTTTTCAATCTTGCTGATATAGGACGCGTAGATATTAAAACAATAGCCGACGTATTCTTCCTTTATCTTATTGGCTTCCAGTAATTGATTGTTGATTTCCTGTTGTTTAAGATGTGCTGCAGTGATGATCTCCTGGGCGACTTTCAGTTTGCGCACCTGCCTCGTGACTGTGATAGCGAGTATCACCACCGCAATCAGCAGCAATGTCACAATGGATGCGTAGATGAGCAGCGATCTGGTTCTTTCTTCGGCTGTATTGACCCTTTCCTGTTCAATGATAGGTAAAATACTACTAACCTGCACTTTCCGTTGTCTGGCGCCATAGAATGCTGCCTCGGCGACAGCTTTTTCAATGAAGTGCGAGGCGTTTTTGATATCACCTTTTTCAAAAAGCAGGGTGGCCAGGGTATACATGGCCATGGTTTCCTTGGTGGAGGATTTAATATCTGCGATGGCAGAACGGTACATCAGCTCAATAGCTGTATCAGTCTCATGGGCGTGCAGGTATATATACCCCAGCGTACAGGCGGCAACGGCCAGCTGCCGGTAGTTGAGCCCCGGCTGGTTAAGATCTGGGTAACTGTTACGGGCAGCGGCGAGGTTGCCCATCTTGTAATATTGCAGCCCTCTGTTATACTGATATTCGAAAGAAGATGGAGGCAACAGGTGAAGGGCGGAGTCCATATATATACTGCCCTGGTGAATATAGGAAGGTGAATAATACCGGTCCTGGTTATAGTCTGCCAGATCATAGTAGAACCGGCTTTTCATCAGATAATACTGGCTGCGGATACTGTCGGGCATGCCTGTCACATCAAGGCTGTTGAGAAAGGCGGATGTTTCTGTGAACATGCCGGAAGACAACAGGATAAAACCAATTCTGGTGCGGGCATAGGTGAGGCGCTGCTGGTCCTGCATTTCCCCTGCCACCTTTTCCATAAGACGGGCATATACAAAGGCAGAGTCAAAATTGAAAACTTTGTACTGCTCATATAATAGCTGGTATATATGGTAACGGGCGCCCGGGTCGGTGCCGGCATTGGCAAGGGTACGTTTGATACTGTCGATGCCTTTCATTTTCAGGGCGTCATACACAGCTGCATTTTCAATGCTGCGGTTTAACTCCTTCAGCAAACTGTCCTGTGGAGATTTCCCAAACACATACATCTGCAACGTCAACAAAGCCATCAGGCAGCCTAAAATACGCGTCATAATTTTGGAATGATAAAGTCACTGGTCGGAGCTAAATTTAAGCGACTTTTTTGATATATCAGTTATTCACTGACGCGTTTGAGGCTATAGGTCATAGCACCTGGGACAGCCTGTTTGTCCTTGTCCAACTGACGGAGCACATCCCCTGCCCTGCGGAAATAACGTTGAAGGTTCTGGTCTTTGTCCGGGTTAAGCTGTATGATCTCGGCATCTTTGTCTTCTGCGTCGCCATGTAGCACCTTATAGTTGCCCTCACTGTGAAATGTCTGGTCTTTTCCCGCTACTCCCTGGTAGGTTTCCTTGAGTTTGAAGCCCAGCTCCCCGTCGGGGGCGTTCTCCTCAAGGCTAAGGGTGGTAAGGATGCCGCTGCAGTCCGCACAGGGAAGGGTGCCGGTATAGGTGATCCAGACAGGGGAAACGGCACTGCTGTCAGGATGGCCGGCCTGCTGGCCGGAGCGGGTATGCTGACAGGCAAATAAGGCCATGGCAGATAATAACAGGAGGTATTTCATAACGATGAATGATTTTTCCGTATAACAACCAGGGCCGGTATTTAGTTAATGCCCACAGGTCAGGGAATCAGCTCAAAGACAAAAAACTGGCTTTCTTCTGCGGCGGAGAAGTTGTTATCTGCCGCAAACACCAGGCTTTTATGGCCATTGGGCAATACAGGTCCGAAAGTTACGCCTTCAATGTTATCTATATATTTCCCAAGGGAAGCGAAATCAAAAAGTAAGGATTTGGTAACGGTCTTCACACCTGTGGCTGTTTTCAGGGAGCTGATATCACTGATGTCCGTGGCGCCGTGAAGGTCTACCAGGAACACTTTGATGGTACAGTCTTTCACGCCGGAAGAAAAAGAGCGTTCTATGGACAACAGCTGATGATCAGACAACACCAGGATATCGGAGATGCCGTTTACCTTAAATGCATTGGCGGGAATGGCCGGATATGCAACGGGGTCTAAGCGGTAGGCATATTGTGCCACCGGTTGCAGGGTTTTGTTGTCATATTTGATCAGTCGTGTAAGCGCGGTGGTGTCTCCTACATCTGCACGGGGACCGTCTTCGTAGCGGGGTTCTTCCAGGCTGACGAACGTGTGGCGGTAGTCCGGTGTAAAGCCGAGGCCTTCAAAGGCGCCATTACGCCGGGGGCCGTTGTCTGTGGCCTGCATACGGAACTGCGATGGCAGTGCGAAAGAATCCAGGTAGTGACCGTCTATGGATATTTCATATACGCCGGGGTTGGTGAGGATGGTGTCTTTGGTGTTCACAATACGTTCTCCTTCGCTGCTCCATACCAGGCACCCCTTTTGGGAGTTGTAGCGCAACGCTTCAGGATCGGGCGTCAGCGCCGGATTGACTTTTACACCGGGATAAGGTTGCCCGTTCTGTTGCAGCAGCGTTGTCATGCCAGTAAAGCGAACGCTGTCAAATGACTGGGCGGAAAAGTAGAGTTTGGCCGTATAAAAGCGGGCTGGTGCCAGTTCGGAACGGTCGTCACAGATCATATAATACTGCTGCCGTGAAGCGTCGTAATCTATACCGGAGAGCCCGCCGGTAACGGTACCCATAAAAGGCATGTTATGCGGTATGGTCTGCTCCCCGATGAGCCGGAGCCTGCCGAAGCCGGCAGTAACAGATTGGGTGACAGGACGGGTACTGGCGCAACTCGCGCCTAAAGCCACTGCAACAATGGCCAGCAAAAACCGGGATACTTTCATGACGGCAATTTAAGACAAATACGAATTACGGATTACGAATTACAAAATCGGGCTTTTGAAAAGTCATCCTTCGTTATTCGTAATCCGTCATTCGTAAGGTCTTATACCGCTCTGCCGCGAATGATGTTAATTAAGATGGCAATGATAGCTAGTACCAGTAGGGCGTGGATCAGGGCACCGGCAGAATATACAAAGAACCCCAGAACCCACCCGATAACGAGAATGACGGCAATTAGATACAACAGGTTACTCATGTTTTAAGGATTTGGTCCGCCTATTCTGCTAAAAAATATATGCCAACGCTGATAAAGCGCTTATATACAATATATAGGGGGAAGAATAAATGCTGTACAGGTGTGGAATCGCTTCCCCCATACGAAGAAAAAAAAGGACGGGTGAAGGAAAGCCGGATGATTGAAGTATCTGGTAATAAAGGCTGTGCAAAATGGTCGCATTTTTGGGTTGTTGCAGACAGAGACTATCTTTTTAATCCTAAAAATTTACCGGAACATGCAACAACAAGAAACAATCGCCGAAGTAATCAGCGACCTCGTCAGGATCAATAACGATAGAATGGAAGGGTATCAACAGTCGATGGATGCTACTGATGATATGGATTTGAAAGCGCTTTTTCAGCGTATGATCGATGACAGCCGCCGGTATGCCTCCCAGCTGTATGATGAATTGGTGGCGCTGGGCGAGCAGAGACGCTTCGGCACTACAGCTGCCGGCAAGCTATACCGTACGTGGATGGAGATAAAGACCGCTTTTACCGGTCATGACCGGCATGCTATTCTTTCTTTTTGTGAATATGGAGAAGATGCGGCGCAACGCGCCTATAGTGCCGCGCTCCGGTCAGATACGCCCATGTCCTACCGTCTCCGGGAACTGATAGCCGATCAACAGAAGTCATTACGGAATGATCACGATATCATCAAGACTTACAGAGATGTACAACGGATCGTGTACTAACGTGCGAAAGGATTTTTTTGTGCAGCAAATTGATGATTGTTCATTTTGTTCAAACTGAAGCTAAATACGGTTGTTCAGGAATAGCATTTTATTTTTGGATAGCGGTATTCCAATCATACTTATTTTTATAAGTAATATGGCAACTACGGGATTTTTCGGTACAAGGCTGCTTCATCAAGGAAGCAGCCTTTTTTTATGCCTGTAACCGAACCAGGTTTCCCGCACAACAACGCTGTTGACAGACCGGAAACCAGTGATTTTGTTCACCGCTCATAAAATCTGTTCATTTTGTTCATTTTTAATGCGCACTACTTTTATATCTCCGCTCATCTTATCTTTAAAGAGATTGAGAGAAGTTATTACCCCTTGTAATATTGCTTTTAACCAGCTATGAAAAACAACAAAGGTGGCCACTGGGCCACCTTCTTTTATGTTAGCCCAATACTTGGTCCCAGTCTTTCCATACCGGTTCATAACCGCTGTTTTTCAACATGGCGGCGATGGTGGCTGCGCTTCGTTCGTCGGATATTTCAAACTGTTCAAGCGATTGCCGGTCGGCGGCGTAGCCTCCGGGATTGGTGCGTGATCCGGCGCTCATACTGGTAATGCCGAGCCGGATAATGTGGTCCCTGAAAGATTCCCGCTCCCGGGTGGAAATACTCAGTTCCACTTCCTGATTAAAAAGGCGGTAAGCGCAGATGAGTTGTACCAGCTCCCGGTCATTCATTTCCACTTTAGGTTCCAGTCCGCCGGAGAAGGGACGCAGGCGTGGAAAAGAAATGCTGTACCGCGTTTGCCAGTATTTTTTTTCGAGATACTGAAGATGCAGTGCTGTAAAAAAGCTGTCGGTACGCCAGTCTTCAAGACCTATCAACACCCCGAGCCCCATTTTATGAATACCGGCGCGGCCCAGTCTGTCGGGCGTTTCCAGCCGGTATTGAAACGATGATTTGCGTCCTTTGGGATGATGCTTTTTATAATCCTCCTGATGGTAGGTTTCCTGATATACCAGCACGGCATGTAGCCCCAACGGTATCAGGGCGGCGTAATCCGCCTCGTCCATCGGTTGCACTTCCATGGAGATATGAGCGAAATGGGGACGTAACAGTTGCAGCGTTTTTTTGAAGTAGTCGAGGCCTACTATCTGATGTGCTTCGCCGGTTACCAGCAGCACATGGTCATATCCCATCTCTTTGATGACGGCTGTTTCCTGTAGTATCTCCGCTGCGCTGAGGGTTTTGCGCCGGATCTTATTGTCCAGGCTAAAGCCGCAGTAGGTGCAGATATTCTGGCATTCATTGGAGAGATACATGGGGATATATAGCTGCATAGTATTGCCAAAGCGCTGTAAGGTGCGCTGATGGCTCATTTCGGCCATTGGTTGCAGGTAAGCCGCTGCCGCGGGAGAAATGAGGGCGGCAAAATCATCGAGGGTGCGGCGCTGGTTATGAAGGGCCTGCTCCACATCTGCGGCTGTTTTGTCGTAGATGCCTGCCTTTACTTCGTCCCATTGATATTGCTCAAAAATGTCTTTAAACATGATCGCAGTTTTGATTAAGCTTCATCGAGAAAAGCCACCAGCGGGCTGGAGGCGATGGCGTGGGCACTGGTGGGCGCCAGGCCGGCTTCATAGGCCATGCGGCCGGCTTCCACGCCCGCTTTGAAGGCAGCGGCCATTTTTACCGGGTCTTTGGCCACTGCCAGTGCAGTGTTGACGAGAACGGCGTCTGCGCCCATTTCCATGGCCATGGCGGCATGAGAGGGCGTGCCGATGCCGGCGTCTACCACTACGGGCACATTGCTTTGTGCGATGATGATTTCAAGGAAGTCGGCGGTACGGAGCCCCTTGTTGCTGCCAATAGGTGAGCCAAGCGGCATAACGGCTGCGGTACCTGCGTCTTCAAGCCTTTTGCACAGCACCGGGTCTGCATGTACATAGGGCAATACCACGAAACCCAGTTTTACCAGCTCCGTGGCGGCCAGCAGGGTTTCTACCGGGTCGGGCATCAGGTAACGGGGATCAGGATGTATTTCCAGTTTTATCCAGTTGGTTTCGAGCGCTTCCCGTGCCAGCTGGGCGGCATAAACGGCTTCTTTGGCGGTACGTACGCCGGAGGTATTGGGCAGCAGCTGTATATGCGGATGATGCAGATGCCGCAACAGGTCATCTGCCTGCTGTTGCAAGTCCACCCGCTTCAGGGCGACGGTCACCAGCTCGCTGCCGGAGGCCAGCAGGGCTTCTTCCATCAGCGGGGCGGAGGCAAACTTGCCAGTGCCGGTAAACAGGCGGGAGGTAAATGTCCGGCCTGCGATGGTGAGTGGTTGTGTCATCACTGTTTGTTTAAAAGGTCATAAATATGTTGTACCAACAACCGTTGCCCGGTTGCCTGTGTAATCAGCCCGCTCACGGCTATGCCATGGATGCCGGTCTGTATAATGGCGGGAATGTCTGATTCCATAATACCGCCAATGGCCACTACCGGCGTATTGATCTGCTGCTCGCGCAAGGCGGCCATGATCGCCTGATAACCTTCAATGCCCAGGATGGGGCTGAGGTTTTGTTTGGTGGTGGTGAAACGGAAAGGCCCAAGGCCTACATAACTGGCGCCGTTCTTAACGTGTGTGAGCACATCGGAGAGTGTATTGGCGGTGCCACCGACTATTTTATCGGTGCCTACGATAGCCCTTGCAGCAGCCACTGTCATGTCCTGGAGGCCAACGTGCACACCGGCGGCGTCAACGGCAACGGCTATATGCGGATAATCGTTGATGATCAGCGACACTTTGTACCGGTCGCAGAGGGCTTTGGCGGCAGTAGCTACCGGCAGCACGTTTTCGTGCGTTTCATTTTTAATGCGCAGTTGTACCAGCTGACAGCCGGCGTCGCATGCCGCCCGGATGTTGTCGAGGTGGCTGCGCCGGTCTGTTTGCTGGGAGATATAATGCAGTTTGTTTATCATATGTGATGATATCCGGTTAATGAAGGATGACTGGACAATAAATTTTCCGTATAGGCTTTGGCGTTAGCACATGCGTCGGACAGTGAATGGCCAAGTGCCAGATTGGCCGTGATGGCGGCAGACAACACGCAGCCTGATCCGTGTTTAGGATATGCCCGCTGGGCGCCGGCGGGAAACCGCTGTTCTTCGTTGCCGGTGTACAGCGTGTCCTCTCCGGGCCTTGCCTGATGATGGCCTCCCTTGAGCAGTACTGCACAGTGGGCGGAGAGCTGTTTCGCTGCCGCGTCGCCATCATCGAGGCCGGCCAGCAGCATGGCTTCGTGATAGTTGGGCGTGATCAGGTACAGTTCTGGCAGCAGTTCCTGCCATGTCTGCCGGGGGATGCTGCTGTGAAAAGTATGTCCGGCAGAGGCTTTCAGCACCGGGTCAACGATAATGCGGATGCCGGGCGACAGCAACCTGATGGCACGTACCAGTTCCAGCAGGGACTGTACATCTGTCATGATGCCGATCTTGCAGTAGGCCAACGTTTCGGTGGCCAGCAGCGGCTTTGCCTGCGCCAGGATGCGTGGCAGTGACAGCCAGTCCACGGAAATGAAGTCGCTGGCGGTTTGTATGGTAAGTGCCGTGCATACGCCGAGGCCATACACGCGGTGCTGCTCAAAAGTCTTGATGTCTGCCAGCAGGCCGGCTCCCCCGCTGGGGTCGAGGCCTGCAAAGCTCATGACGACTGGTCGTTGCTGTTCCATCGTTGTTGTATGCGCTGATAAATGGTGACTGCTTTGCCGGGTTGTTGCCAGATGGCGCCTAATACGGCGGCGCCATCGAAATGCCAGGCTTTCAGCTGATGAATGTTGGAGGCGTCCACCCCTCCCAGTGCGAGTACCTGTCTGCCCTGCTTGTCTGGCAGCGGCTGTGCAAAGCGGCCATGGTGACTGGTTTTGGAGATACTGTTGAAAACAGGGCTGAGCAGCAGTACGGAAAAGTGTGGTGGCATCGTGGCAATAGCCGTGGTATCATGTATGCCGGTGCTGCACAGCGGGAAACGCGACAGCGCGTGGGCATCGGTACTGTAGCGGGCTTTTTCGCTGAGATGCAGCCCACCTGCCGCGAACCGGCTGCTGATGTCAGGCTGATCGCGGACAATGATACGCGGATGCCATTCCGGCGCTGTTTTCTCCAGGAAGGCCAGATAGTCGGCCGTTTGCCAGGAGGGTTTGCGCAGCAGAATATGGCTGGCGCCTGCCTGTAACAGATCGGCGACGATCTTTTCTTCTTCGTATATACGTTCAGGTGAGGTGACGACCCAAATCATCGGCAGCTGTTTTTATTGATAGATTTCACCTCCCTGTTCAGCGAAGGACCGGGCTTTTTCCTGCATGCCTGTTTCTAGGGCGGTGGCATCGTCCAGCCCTTCCCTGGCGGCGAAATCCCTTACTTCCTGCGTAATCTTCATGGAACAGAAGTTAGGGCCGCACATAGAGCAGAAGTGGGCGATTTTAGCGCCTTCCGCCGGCAGTGTTTCATCATGGTATGCGCGGGCGGTCTCCGGATCAAGGGAGAGGTTGAACTGGTCTTCCCAGCGGAATTCAAACCGAGCCTTGCTGAGGGCGTTGTCGCGGTGTTGCGCGCCAGGGTGGCCTTTAGCGAGATCGGCGGCGTGGGCGGCGATTTTGTAGGTGATCACGCCTTGCCGTACGTCTTCTTTGTTAGGCAATCCGAGGTGTTCTTTCGGCGTAACGTAGCAAAGCATGGCAGTGCCGAACCAGCCGATCATGGCCGCGCCGATACCGGAAGTGATGTGGTCGTAACCGGGCGCGATGTCGGTGGTGAGGGGGCCCAGGGTATAGAAAGGCGCTTCGTGACAGTGTTCGAGCTGCTTGTCCATGTTTTCTTTGATCAAGTGCATGGGCACGTGGCCGGGTCCTTCAATCATCACCTGTACATGATGTTTCCAGGCTATTTTGGTGAGTTCGCCCAGTGTTTCCAATTCTGCGAACTGTGCCGCGTCGTTGGCGTCGGCGATGCTGCCGGGACGGAGGCCGTCGCCAAGGGAGAAGGAAACATCATACGCTTTCATGATTTCGCAGATATCTTCGAAATGGGTGTAAAGGAAGTTTTCCTTGTGATGGGCCAGGCACCATTTGGCCATGATGGAGCCGCCGCGGGAAACGATGCCGGTTGTTCGTTTAGCCGTTAACGGTATATAGCGCAGCAATACGCCGGCGTGGATGGTGAAGTAATCAACTCCCTGTTCGGCCTGTTCAATCAGTGTGTCGCGGAATATTTCCCAGGTGAGGTCTTCCGCTTTGCCGTTTACCTTTTCGAGGGCCTGGTAGATAGGTACGGTACCGATGGGCACGGGTGAGTTGCGGATAATCCATTCTCTGGTTTCATGGATGTTTTTGCCGGTACTGAGGTCCATGATGGTGTCTGCGCCCCAGCGGCAGGACCATACGGCTTTTTCCACTTCTTCTTCGATGCTGGAGGTAACGGCGGAGTTGCCGATGTTGGCGTTGATTTTCACGAGGAAGTTACGGCCGATGATCATAGGCTCACTTTCCGGGTGGTTGATATTGGCTGGTATGATAGCGCGTCCGGCGGCTATTTCCTGGCGTACGAATTCGGGCGTGATCTGTTTTTTAGGAATGTTGGCGCCCATGCTGTTGCCCGGATGCTGGTGCCAGAGCGGGCTGTTTTCCTGGTAGTATTTTTCTGCGTATTGATTTTCGCGGATGGCGAGGTATTCCATTTCCGGTGTGATGATTCCCTGCTGTGCATAGTAGAGCTGGGTCACATTCCGGCCGGGCAATGCGCGCAATGGTTGGGCGGTGATGCTCATGCCGGGCATGTTGTCGCCTGTTTGTTGCAGCTGCCGTACATAAGGGCTGGTATACTGCGGCAGTTGTTCCACGTCTCCCCTGCCGGTGATCCAGGATTCACGCAGCCTGGGAAGGCCGCGGGTAACGTCTATGTCGATGGACGGGTCGGTATACGGGCCGCTGGTGTCATATACCACTACCGGTTCATTGGGTACGGCATCGCCTTTTCGGCCGTGAATACGGGTATCTGTCAGTGTTATTTGCCGCATGGCGACTTTTACAGGATGGATAGTCCCGCTGACATATATTTTTTCTGAGGCGGGAAAGGGCGTGCGGCTGATGGCCACGGATTGTTTTTGCATGAGAAAGGATTTTGTGGACATGAGAATATCGTTCCGTTATGTATGTATAACGGTGATGATTAAACGAAATAAGGAAACCGAACTATCCGCCCTGGGTGGCGCGGATGATCGTGATACTGTCTGATGGCTGCAATGGCTGGTCATTCCACGAGTTCCGTGGGACCACCTGGTCGTTGACCGCAACAGCAATACCTTTTTGGGCGGAGAGTTGAATAAACTGTAAGAGCGCAGCAATGGTTATTCCTTGCTGCACCGCATAAAGTTTATTGTTTACAAGCACTTCCATGCGTGTTGGAATTTAAGTGAAACAATAAACTTTAAGGATGTGGAAGATGAGAAAGTTCAGTTACTTTTCCCTACGGCAGTATGAGCTGCTTCAGGTACTGAGGGTATCATCTCAGCTTATCCCGGGTACGGGATAAACACCCCTAAAGTGAGGGGTAAAAGTAGGAAAAAAATAGTAATTGCAGGGGGATAATTTTCCGGGCCACGGATGGCTGTGGACAGTCATACCCAAAAAAGAATCCGGACAAATAGCTTTTAATAACGTAAAAGGTTATACGAAATATGTGGGTGTTGAGTGATATCCGATATGATTTAATGTATATGACTGGCGGTGGTAAGCTAACGATGATGAAAAGAATAAGGAGGAGCGCACAGCCTGATTGACGGCAGGGTTAAAAAATATCTTTCGCATATACTGGTAATTCGTAATTTAGTTTCATGTTAATAAAACAGTTACCGTCACTATTGCCATTATTATTGTTATTGGTAGCGTGTAAGTCAAAGAAAGCACCTGTGCCGGAAGAGGCTGCGCACGACAGCAGCCTGGTAGTGGTTACAGACAGCAGCAATGCCGGCGTTACCGACAGCATCGCTGCTGTAACTGATACGCTGCGGGTGGACACAGCTAAGCTCATAGGGAAATGGATACAGCCCGTAGCAGGGCTGGACAAGGAGATGCAGGGGTTTCAGCTGCGCAGGAACGGTACTGCAAAGTCTATCAACATGTATACGCTGGTATATGAAAAATGGGCGTTGAACAATGACACGCTGTTTTTATGGAGCCATTCGGAAGGCGTAAAAGATACGGCTGCCGTTATAGACACCACCATTATCAGAGAGCTGTCCGACACATCATTGGTGCTGTTTCCGTTGAAGGCAGCGGAGGGGTATACAGACCGGTATCGCCGGAGCCGCTAGTCATGTCTTTAGTTATACATTTGCCAGAGTCCTACCAGGCAGGCTACTACAGCCATAAAGATGCCGGCAGCGGCCAGCTGCATATCATCAATATTTTTTCTGCCGATATACAGGGATATGAGGCCTACTATACCCGCTGCTGCGCCGGAGGCGACGGCATAGGTGGGCGTTTTGGTGGCAAAAGCAAATGCTGCTGAGAGGACGCCGATGACCAATGCTGCAATGCAGGCTGTTTTTGTGAGTGCTGTTGAGTGTTGCATATGTTCGGATTTAATAAACAGGTAAAAGAATACAGTCTACAGGTTACTGCTCACTCCACTTATCTTATCATTGTTGGCTACGGTGGTTTGTTCCCAGGGTACTTTCAGGAGCGGCCCTACTTCCTGGTAACGGTTGTCCCGGTATTCGTCCAGCCCGTACCGGATGGAGGTGGTATCCGGGATAAAAATGAAGGTGCCGAAAATGCGGTCCCATATCGAGAAGATATTGGCGTAATTGGAGTCTGTTTCCGGCTGATAATGGCTGTGGTGCACTTTATGCATATCAGGGGAAACGATGATCCAGCTGAGGGCGTTATCAAGCCCTTTAGGCAATCTGATGTTGGCGTGGTTAAACTGTGACATAAATGCAGAGAGTGACTGGTAAAACATGACCATCCAGAACGGCACGCCCATGGAAAGAATGGCCAGTAGAAGCGCACCCACGCGGAAGAGGCTTTCCACCGGGTGATGGCGTAACGCAGTGGTGGCATCTATTTGTGTATCGATGTGGTGTATTTTATGGAACTGCCACATCCACCCTATTTTATGTTGCACCAGGTGAATGAGGTAGGCACCTATCAGGTCCAGCATCAGGATGGCCAGCAGGGCATGCAGCCACAGGGGCAGGTGCAGCCAGTATAAGAGCCCGAAGCGGGCGTTGCTGGTCCATTGTGAAGCCTTTACGATCAGGAACGCAAAACCGGTATTCACGATCACGGTGGTGAGGGTGAAAAACAGGTTGGTACCGGCATGCCGGTATTTGCTGCCGCGGAAGGTGAAACGGGGAAAGAACCCTTCGATGATCCACAACAACAGTAAACCGCCTACCAGGATAGCGGTACGGTAATAAGACGGAATATTTTCAAAAAACGTTACCATAACTGGTAATAAGATATATCCGGGAAATGTGTGTTCTCTGCTTTCTGAAATTATCAAGGTTTTCCGGCCAGGCCAACAATATCAAACGGGTGGATAGGTGGGGTATAATAAATTAAATCAGTGACTGTCTCTGTTTTCCTATAAGCTGTTTTTCCTGTTTACCCCGGTTAAAAATTACGACTTTTTGGGGAATAAATAAGCGCTCTTTTCCGCCACTGGCAAAGAAAAAAGCAACCTCTTTGGAAGAGATTGCTTTATATATAAACTTTTAGCTATAAGCATATGGCTTTTAGTGTAGCCGTTCACTTTAGCCGGCTGAAAAGCGGGTATTAGTTGTTCAGCATGAGCGGCATTACCAGCATCAGCAGGTCTTCATTTTCCTCTTTTTCGGAAGGTTTGAGGATACCGGCTTTAGTGGCAGTGGCCAGTTCGATGGTCACTTCATCACCTTCAGCGGCATTCAGCATTTCGATGAGGAATTTGGCATTGAAGGCGATCTGCATATCGTCGCCGGTGTACTGGCAGCTCATACGTTCGTTGCCTTCAAAGGAGAAGTCAACATCCTGTGCAGAGAGCTGCAGTTCGCTGCCGGTAATATTCAGTGCTACCTGGTTAGTGCTTTTGTTAGCGAACACGCCTACACGTTTCAGGGCGTTCTGGAAATCGCTTTTTACCACGGTGAGGCGGTAAGGGTTGTCTTTAGGGATTACCACTTTATAGTCCGGGAAACGGGCATCGATGAGGCGGCAGATCATCTGTGCGCCTTCATGCTGTACGAAGAAGTGGTTCTGGCTGTAAGAAACCTTGATTTCAGAATCGTTGTCCGGCAGTGCGGATTTCAGCAGGTTCAGCGGTTTTTTAGGCACGATGAACGTGTCTGCCTGCGGGCATTTCGCATCTGTTCTTACATATTTCACCAGGCGGTGCGCATCTGTAGCAACAAATGTGAGGCTTTCCGTGCCGAGCTCGAAGAACACGCCGGTCATGGCCGGGCGGAGATCGTCATTGCTAACGGCAAAGAGTGTTTTGTTGATCGCTGTTACCAGTGCTGTAGATCTCATCGTAAAAGATGTGGTGTCGTCAGCAGCCGGCTCTTTGGGGAAGTTTTCCGGATTTTCTCCCATTACCTTGTACTTACCATTGTCTGAAGTGATTTCCACGGCGTAGGAATTCAGGTCAATGTGAAAAGTCAGCGGCTGGTCAGGCAGATTTTTCAGGGAGTCCATCAAAATCTTGGCCGGGATACAGATCCGTCCGTTCTCTTTGGCTTCCACCTCCAGCTTCACCCGCATAACGGTTTCAAGATCAGTTGCAACTACGGTCAGCTCATTTTTATCAATCAGGAACAGGAAATCCTCCAGTATGGGTAATACTGTGTTGGAATTGATAACACCGCTGATCTGTTGTAATTGTTTTAATAAAGTAGAGGAAGAAACAATAAATTTCATGGTCTATATTAGTTTGCTTGTCATTCTTAGTTGCCGGGGAGTTGTGCCCTCCTGCCTGTCTGTTCACATGGCACCCCTGATAAAAGGTGTAAATGTACTGTAAACAAAGATAGAAAGTTTTGTTATTCCTCTGAATTTCATCACATCTTATACACTAAATATAAGCGGTTTTACACAGGCTGCGCTGAAAGAAAATCACATTTAAAAATAATATAATGCTATATAAAAAGCAGAAATGTGGCATCTGGTTTAGATAAAAACCAACAATTGGTAATGATTATTGATGATTGTAAAAAGAATATCGCTTTTCTTTTAAATTATCTTCAAATCGGTTACTTTTGCCGCGCTGAAAAAATATTCTACAACCACAAAAAATAGCAGGTTATGAAACTGTCTCATTTAGCCGAAACATTGATTGGATCAGAAATCATCAAGTTAGCAGCTGAAGTCAAGGAGAAACAGGCCAAGGGCGAGAAGATCTACAACTTCACCATCGGCGATTTTGACCCGAAGGTGTTCCCTATCCCGGTTGAATTTGAACAGGAAATCATAACTGCCTATAAGGAGCACCTGACCAACTATCCGCCGGCTGATGGTATCGCCGACCTGAGAAAAGCGGTAGGTGATTTTATAGCAGAGCGTGAGGGACTGACCTACGATCCGGCCAAAGAAATCGTGATCTCCTGCGGCGGCCGCCCCATCATTTATGCTACTTTCCGCACGATCGTTGACCGTGGCGAGAAAATCGTATACGCTACGCCCTCCTGGAACAACAACCACTATACCCGCTTCCTGGAAGCAGAACACGTAGTGCTGGAAACCAAAGCGGAAAACGACTTCATGCCTACCGCAGCTGAATTGAAACCACTGCTGAAAGGCGCTACCCTCCTGGCCCTGTGCTCTCCACAGAACCCTACCGGTACCGCCTTCCACAAACAACAGCTGGAAGAAATCTGCGACCTGGTGATCGCTGAAAACAAAAGCAGGGGTGCCAACGAAAAGCCGCTCTACATCATGTTTGACCAGATGTACTGGGTGCTCACCTTTGGAGAAACACATCACTACAACCCCGTTCAGCTGCGTCCTGAACTGAAAGAATACACCATCTTCATCGACGGTATGAGTAAGGCTTTTGCCGCTACCGGCGTAAGAGTAGGCTGGGCCCTCGGTCCTGCCCACGTGATCGGCAAAATGAAAGCGATCCTCTCTCACGTTGGTGCCTGGAGCCCTATGGCAGAACAAAAAGCAGCTGCCCGCTACCTCGTACAGAAAGAGAATGTGGATAAATACCTCCAGCACTTTAAAGGCGAAATCGAAGAAAGACTGGTGAAAATCTATGAAGGCTTCGATAGCCTGAAAAAAGCCGGTCACCCTGTAGAAGCGATCGCTCCACAGGCAGCCATCTACCTCACTGTAAAACTGGACCTGGTAGGTAAAACCACAGCCGACGGCACTGCGTTGCAAGACCAGGCCGCCGTTACCTCCTACATCCTCAATGAAGCGAAACTGGCCCTGGTGCCTTTCTACGCTTTCGGTGCTGCTAAAAACTCACCCTGGTACCGCCTCAGCGTAGGCACCTGCGTGAAACAGGAAATCCCTGAAATGTTCGAAAAACTGAAAGCAGCACTGGAAAAACTGAAATAGGATGATTTGATCATTTCGCTATTTAGTTATTTTATTATTTAATTTATATGCCTTGTGGGGCCGGCCGGAATGGTTGGCCCCATTTTTTTTCCAGGGCTGAAGCCCCGGGCCACATTGTGTTTTGGGCTGTTTGGGCAGTGGTGATGTTGCGTATATTTAGGTGTTGGCCTCGAAAACTTCAACGGGCCTCCGGGTTTTCTCCGTACCCGGGAGATGGGAGCAAAAGACAGGCATCGCCCGAAGGGCAAATACCATTATGTGGATAAGTTGGACCAGACAAAAGTGCGCCCCCTTTTCCCAAAGGTTAATAGTAATCATGTGGATAGCTAAAGTTGAGGATGATATCCACCTGTGTCCTTGTTTTTTACATGATAATTTTATTGTTGTTAAAATCTGCCGTAATCCTTACTGGTAGATATTTTTATTCCCGATTTTTCTTTCTCCGGACTGAATAGAGCAGCAGTATCCAGACCATCAAAGTTGACTTTTTGACTTTTGTCATCGAAAAGTTAAATACCTGTTAAAACAACCAATGTCCCTTCTATATTGAAAAAACTTCCTAATTTTGACCTTGAAACTAAAAAAGTCAAAAAGTTAATGCATACAGAGAATAAAGACGAAATGAGGGATAAGATCCTTGAGGCGGCTCTGAAGCGTTTTACTCATTATGGCGCAGGCAAGACCACGATGAATGAGATCGCAGATGATCTTCATTGCTCCAAGGCATCCCTGTATTATTATTTTCCGGACAAAAAAGCCATGCACCTGGCCGTGCTGGAGAAAATAGCCGAGCTCTATTTTGCAGAGATGCATAAAGTGGTCATTAACATCACGTCAGCAGCAAAAGCGCTGCATGACATCATCGATGTGAAGAAGGGCTTCATCAGTAAGTTCTGCCGGCTGGAGATCTTTAAAATACAGAAAGACGGCCCTACTGTTTTCCAGGAAGGTGTGAAAAAGGCCAAACAGATTGAAATAGCGTTAACAACACAGGTGATCAAAGCTGGTGTTGCTTCCGGGGAGTTTAACGTAGACAGTCCTGAACAGACGGCAGATTTGTTGGTGCAGTCCCTTGTTGGGCTGCGGTTTTCCGTGCCCGACCACTTTTCCAACGACGAAGAACTGGACGAAGAAACATTTGAACTGGTTATAGAGAAACAGAAACTGTTAGTGGATTTTTTCATTAACGCGATGAAAGCATAAAGAGAAAAGATCATGGTAGCGAGGGAAAGAATCAAGGAGGTGGCGCTAAAACTGTTCAGAACATACGGCGTGAAAGGTGTGACGATGTTTGATATTGCCCGTGACTGCGGGATGTCCAAGAAAACAGTGTATGAACATTTTTCCGATAAACAATCGCTGATCGATGAAGGCATGCAACAGCTGCTGGACACGCACGGCACATTTTTTAAGGAAACACACGCCAACGCGGAAAATGCTATCGACGAACTGGTGCGCAGCATGAAATATATTACCAATATGGCCAGATCGTTTAACCCGGTCATGTTGTTTGAAATACAGAAATATCATCCGGACACCTGGAAAAATATTGAGAACTTCCAGCGGGACTGTATCCTGTACGGCATTACAGAAAATCTGAAAAGAGGCATGTCGGAAGGCCTGTACCGGCAAAGCCTCGATCTGAACGTGATGGCCCGTATGCGCCAGCTACAGCTGGACGCGGCCTTCGATCAGCTTCAGTACCCGCCGGACACATTCGATATGCCGGCTGTGATGGAACAAGTCACTGCACATTTTATACTGGGCATTGCCACTATCAAAGGCCATAAGCTGGTAAACCAGTATCTGCAAATCAAAGAAGAAGAATAACTATCAACGTATGAAGCGATTAAAGTTAACGCTTATCCTCTTAATGGGGATAGGGGGATTGCATGCCTACGCTCAGGCGCCACTGACACTGCAGGAAGCGCTGAAGTTTGCACTGAATAATAACCAGCAACTCTCCAGAACAAAAATGGAAGAGGAAATGGGAAAATTCAAAACACAGGAAGTGCGAGCACAAGCCCTTCCCCAGATCACCGGTAATGCTAACTATACGGATAACCTGAAACTGCCGAAGTCACTTCTGCCTGGCACCGTTATCGGTAAGCCCGACAGCTCCCTGACCATCGCCTTCGGTACCCAGTATACCGCCGCGGTAGGTGCAGAACTGAACCAGCAGATCTTTAACCAGGCTGTATTTACCGGCCTGAAAGCTGCTAAAGCCGGGGAAGAATATTATACCCTGCAAACGCAGAAATCCACCGAAGACGTAATCTATAACGTGTCCAGCCTCTATTACCAACTGCTGGTATTACAGGAAAAAATCGTGACCGTGAACAGCAATATCGAAAAGCTGACCCAGCTGGTGAATGCTACCCAGTCACAATACGAAAACGGCCTCGCCAAAAAAATTGACCTGGACCGTATCAAGGTAAACCTGACCAACTACAAAACCCAGCTCACACAACTGCTCAACAGCGCGTCTACACAGGCCAACAACCTGAAACGGGTGATGGGCATGCCGATGCAGTCCAGCTTTACCATCCCGCGCGCTTCTCTCAAAGAGATTGAAACCAAAGCGGCCGGCGTATTGCAATACGATGATATGAACCTGGAAAACAGAACAGAATTTAAGCTCGTACAGAAACAACAGCAACTGCAGGAATTCCAGAAGAAAGCCTACCTGGCAGAGTACTACCCCTCCCTGTCACTCTTTGGCCGCTATTCTTACAATGGGATGAGCCAGCAGTTCCTGTTCTCTAAAAATGATCCTGCCAACGCTACTTTCTGGTATGGCGCCGCGGCCGTAGGCCTGTCGCTGCACATCCCCATCTTTGATGGTTTCGGCCGCCGTGCGAAAGTGAGCCAGGCAAATGTGGCCCTGCGCCAGCTGGCCAAACAGAAAGAGGAAATATCACTCAGTCTGAACACAGACTACGAAAATGCCAAACTGCAGGTCCGCACTAACTTGTCTACTATCCACACCCAGAAGGAGAACGTAGACCTGGCCAACGAAGTGTACTATTCTACCCAGAATAACTACAAACTCGGTCTCGCCAGCCTGACAGACCTGCTCAACGCAGAAACATCCCTCACGGATGCGCAAAACAGCTACAACGAAGCACTGCTTCAATATAAAATGGCAGAACTGGATATCATCAAAAGCAAAGGTGTCCTGAGAGAACTGCTCAACTAAAACTAATACAACGAATAAAACGATAGACCGCAACTGTGGCGGATATAAACACACAAATTATTGCAGATGAAAAAGTTTATTATCTGGGGCTTGGTAACAGTAGGTGCAGTGGTGCTGATCATGTGGAAGCTTAACGCCAATAAAAAAGCCAATGAAGCTAAAACAGCGTTTGTAAAAGAAAGCAATAGCGGCGATGTGCCCGTACTGATACAACGGGTATCCACCAACGATTTCTCCCAGGGTTTCCTGGCCAATGGTAACTTCGCTCCTATCCGTGAACTGTCTTACCTCGCCGAAACCTCCGGCCGTATTACACGCCTGCTGGTAGATGAAGGCAGCGTGGTAAAACAAGGCCAGGCCATCGCCTACATTGACGCTGAGATTGTAAACACAGACCTCTCTTCTGCAAAAGCCAATCTCGATCAGCTCAGGGTGGATAAAGAAAGATATGAAGCCGCTTTTAAAACCGGTGGCGTTACCCAGAAACAGGTAGATGATGTGAAACTGCAGTATGACATCGCTAAAACCAGATATGAAGCATCCAGCCGTCGTGTCAGCGATACTTACGTGAAAGCGCCTATCTCCGGTGTTATCAACAAAAAATATGTGGAACAGGGCGCCTACCTCTCCCCCGGTAATAAAATGTTTGACATTGTAGACGTGTCCAGGCTGAAACTGGCTGTAGCCGTACCAGAAGCGCAGGTAGTCACCCTGAAGAAAGGACAGAAAGTAAAAGTGACTTCCAATGTGTTTCCCGAAGCCAGCTATGAAGGCACTATCACCTTCATCGCTGCGAAAGGCGACAACTCCCTCAACTACCCGGTTGAAATGGAAGTCGGCAACGTGGCAGGCAAAGAACTGAAAGCAGGCATGTACGGTACCGCCCACTTTGAAACGCCTACTGCAGCTAAAACCATATTCATTGCCCGCACGGCCTTCATCGGTGGTGTGAACAGCAATGAGGTATATGTAATGGAAGGTAAAGTGGCTAAAAAACGCAAGGTGACAGCCGGCCAGATCATCGGCGACCAGGTGGAAATACGGGGTGGCCTCAACGAAGGCGATACCGTGATCACCAGCGGACAGATCAACCTTACAGATGGTACACCAGTAGTAGTACAGGGTGGCAATAAATAAGCGTGAACCAATTCTTGCAACATGAAGATTACTGAAGTTTCCATAAAAAGGCCCACGATCGTGGTGGTGGTGTTCACCATCCTTACGCTGCTGGGCGTCATGAGTTATAAATCGCTGAACTATGAGCTGCTGCCTAAGTTCAGCTCCCCGATCGTCACCATTGCGACGGTATACCCCGGTGCTTCGCCCAATGAGGTGGAAAGTACCATCACAAAAAAGATAGAAGACGCGATCGCTTCCATGGAAAAAATCAAGAAGATCACTTCCAAATCTTCTGAGAGCCTTTCCGTGATCACCGTAGAGCTGAACAACGATGCGAATGTGGACATCGCGCTCCAGGATGCGCAACGTAAGGTAAACGCCATCCTGGCCGACCTTCCGGGCGATGCGAAACCACCATCCCTCAATAAGTTTTCGCTTGATGACCTGCCGATCATGACGTTGTCTGCCACCGCTAAAATGGACGATAAAAAGTTCTATGACCTGGTAGACAAGAAACTGCAACCACTGTTGTCCCGCCTGCCGGGCGTGGCGCAGGTTTCGCTGATCGGTGGCCAGGAACGTGAAATACAGGTAAACGTAATCCCCGACAAACTGCAGGCTTACAATATGTCTATCCTGCAGGTACGCCAGGCGGTTACCAATGCCAACATGGACTTCCCTACCGGTAAGGTGAAAACAGCCAATGAACAGATCCTGATCCGTTTGGCTGGTAAATATAAAAACGTGGACCAGCTGCGTAACCTCGTACTGAAAACCACCGCTGAAGGCAGCCAGATCCGCCTGCAGGATGTGGCCGACGTACAGGATGCCCAAAAAGACGCAGAGCGTATCGCCCGGGTAGACGGTGTAAACGCGATTGCCCTCCAGGTACAGAAACAAACCGACGCCAACGCGGTAACGGTGAGCGAGGAGATGAAGAAGGCTATCGCACAGGTAGAGAAAGACTACGCGGCCAATGGCCTCAAGATACTGGTGGCCAACGACTCTTCCGACTTTACGCTGGAATCTGCCGACTCCGTGATACATGACCTGGTGCTGGCGGTAATCCTGGTGGCCGTGGTGATGCTGTTGTTCCTGCACAGTATTCGTAGTGCCATATTCGTTATGATCTCCATTCCGGCGTCTTTGATCGCTACGTTTATTGGCATGAAACTGATGGGCTTCTCCCTCAACCTCATGTCATTGCTGGGCCTGTCGCTGGTGGTAGGTATCCTGGTGGATGACGCCATTGTGGTGCTGGAAAATATTTACCGTCACATGGAAATGGGCAAAAACCGTGTCCGTGCAGCATTTGATGGTGTGAAAGAGATAGGTTTCACCGTTACCTCCATTACCCTGGTAATTGTGGTGGTGTTCCTGCCGATCTCCCTGACCAACGAGCTGGTATCGAAGATCCTGCGTGAGTTCTGTGTGGTGGTGATGATCTCTACCATGCTCAGCTTGTTGTCTTCCTTTATGATCGTGCCGCTGCTGTCGTCCCGTTTCGGTAAACTGGAACACATCACCGGGAAAAATATCTTCGAGAAATTCATCCTGTGGTTTGAAAAACAATTACATCGCTTTACCCTGTGGATGACCGGTATCCTCAGATGGGCGCTGGCACACAAGGCCATTACCCTGATAGCCTCCGTAGGTCTGCTGTTTGCTTCCTTTATGCTGATTGGTAAAGGATATATCGGTGGTGAGTTTATCCCGAAAGGCGACCGCGGTCAGTTCATCGTGATGCTGGAAATGCCCAAAGACGCTTCTGTACAGCAGTCTAACCAGGCTACCCGCACTGCGGAACAATATCTCAATAAAAAAGCAGAGGTGGAGAGGCTGATCACCACTGTAGGCCAGACCAGTGAAGACGGTTTTGGTACCTCCCAGTCCACCGCCTATAAATCAGAGATCACCGTGATCATGGTGCCGCTGGAAAAACGTACCGAAAGCTCTGATATCTATGCTGCCAAAGTGAAGAAAGAACTGAAAGCGCTCCTGCCTGGCGTGAAAGTGAAAACAACCGACGTAAGCATCATGGGTACGGCAGAAAGAGCGCCGGTAGAACTGGTGGTCATGGGCAGTGAAATGGACAGTGTGATGAGCTTCGCGAAAAAAGCCATGGACACGCTGAAAACCATCAGCGGTACCAGCGAGGTGAAACTGTCTGTGGAAGAAGGTAACCCGGAAATCAACGTGCAGGTGGACCGTGATAAGATGGCCGCACTGGGCCTCACCCTCGATATGGTGGGTGGTACCATGCAAACCGCTTTCAGTGGTACGGCAGATGATTCTAAAGTGAAGTTCCGCCAGGGTGATTATGAATATGATATCAACATCCGTTTCGACGATTTCAATAAAAAGAACCTCCAGGACGTGGCCAACATCCAGGTAGTGAACGATAAAGGCCAGCTGATCAAGTTGTCGCAGTTTGCTACCGTGACAGAAGGCTCCGGCCCCAGCCACCTGGAAAGAAGGGATAAAAACACTTCCGTGTCTGTACAGTCACAGGTAATGGGACGCCCCTCCGGTACTGTAACACAGGAATTTGCCGCCAAACTGGCGAAAATGGAAAAACCGACCGGCATCAACTTCGTGTTTGGTGGCGATGCGGAAAACCAGGGCGACTCCTTCGGCACATTGGGCGCAGCTTTGCTGATCTCCATTGTGATGGTGTACCTGATCATGGTGGCGCTGTATGACAACTACATCTACCCGTTTGTGGTACTGTTCTCCATACCGCTGGCGATCATCGGCGCCTTGCTGGCACTGGCGCTGACCAACAATACGCTCAACATCTTTACCATCCTTGGTATGATCATGTTGATTGGTCTGGTGGCGAAGAATGCGATCATCCTGGTGGACTTTACCAACCAGATGAAGGAGCAGGGCCAAAGTACGTTTGACGCGCTGATACACGCCAACAACGCACGTTTGAGACCTATCCTGATGACCACCATCGCGATGGTGATCGGTATGTTGCCGATTGCGTTGGCTACCGGTGGCGTGGCTTCTACCAAAAATGGCCTGGCGTGGGTTATTATTGGTGGCCTCATCAGCTCCATGTTCCTCACCCTGATCGTAGTGCCGGTGGTATACATGGTGGTAGATAAGGTGATGGCCAGATTCGGCATAGGCAAACTGTCTACCAAACGTTATATCAGACAACGGATGGTGGCTTCCTACGAGGAAGTGCCGTTAAGCGAAATTCACAATAACTAATTGAAGATATGTTACTAACAGTGTAACAGTTGTAGGTTTAGGTAATGGCCGGAGTATTCATACTCCGGCCTTCTTTTTTCCTGTACTTTGATATTCATAAGTAATGCTTTGTTGTGCACAACTTCTGTCGCGGTACAGGCGTTTATTTTTGTAGCCTAAACTATTCGTATGAAAATAATGACTCCCCTTTTACTGGCTGGTATGTTAGCTTCCACCACCATTCACGCACAGCAGACCATTACCGGCCTGGCCACGCCGGAAAGCGCGGTGGCCTGGAAAGACGGTTATTTTGTGTCGCAGATCGGCCCCAGGCCGGACGCCTTCGTTAAAGACGGCGACGGCAGCATTGCCTGGGTGAAAGCCGGAAAAGTACAGTCTGCCCGCTATTTCAACGATACCCTGAATGCTCCCAAGGGCCTGGAAATAATTGGTCATACCCTGTATGTGACCGATATGGACCATCTCAAAGGGTATGATATCGACAGCCGGAAAAAAGTTTTTGATCTCATTCCGGAAGGTAAAAACCGGCAGCTCAATGACCTTACCGTGGTGCATGACAGCCTGCTGGTAGTCAGCGATTGTGTTACGGGCGATATTCTGCTGGTGAATCCCCGTACGGCAGATGTGAAGCTGCTGGGCAATATTGTGGTTGCCAACGGCGTCACCTATGATGAAGCGGCTGATCAGCTGTATGTATGTTCCATGGGGCCGGAAATGAACGGGACCGGGCAGCTGTTTCACCGGAGCGTGGATAGGGCCGATGATGTTTTTCAGCCGGTAAAGAACTCCCCTGTCGGTTTGTTTGACGGGATTGTTCAGCTGGATGCCACCCACCTGCTGTTGTCTGACTGGATTACAGTAAAAGGACCCAAGGAAGGTCTGCTGCACGTATACGACCTGAAAGCAGGAACGTCTAAAAGCATGAAGGTCATCCATTCCCCTGCAGATATTGCATTGGACAAACGGCACCAGGCGTTGCTGATACCGGTAATGCTGGACGGAAAGATGGAGGTGTGGCCGCTAAAAAAGCTGCCCTTCCTTTCTCACCAGTAACAACATATGGGAAACCGGTCTCCGGTTTCCCTGTTTCGTTTAGGCGGAACAGTTGGGGTCAGATGCCCCAACAGTCATCGTGGTTGGGTACAATTGACAGCGCAGGACTGGTGTTTATTTTTGAAAGATAAACCTATACGCATGAAAAGATCTATCCTTCTGTTACTGGCTGGCATACTGGCAACCACTGTTTCCCTTGCGCAAGTCACCGGCCGCCGGACTGTTAAGGGCCTGCTATCTCCCGAAAGTGTGGTTGCCTGGAAAAACGGCTATTTTGTGTCACAGATGGGCTATGCACCGGACCCTGCTGCAAAAGACGGGAATGGCGCCATCGCTTTTGTCAAAGGGCGTAAGATAAAGTACCCCCGTTATTTCAACGATACCTTACATGCGCCCAAAGGCCTCACTATTATTGGTCAAACGCTGTATGTGACAGACATCGATCATCTCAAAGGATATGATATCAGGAGCCGTAAAAAAGTGTTTGATCTTAACCTGGAAGACAGAGCGGGTATGCTGAATGACATTACCACCGCGAATGACAGCCTGCTGGTCATGACCGATTCATTTAAGGGAGATGTGTGGCTGGTGAACCCTCATACCGTAACCATGAAACGACTGGGAAACATCCCTGCTGTCAACGGAGTGCTATATAACCCACAGACCGACGAATTGTACGTGTGTTCCATGGGCCCTGACATGAATGGAAAAGGGCTGCTCTGGCACAGAAAGCTGAATGTTAACGGAGATGTATTTGAACCGGTAATGGATTCCCCCACCGGTTTGTTGGACGGGATCGTTCAGTTGGACAGCAATCATCTGGGCTTGTCAGACTGGGCAGCGGAGGTCAAGCTAAAGCAAGGACCAAAGTATGGCACGCTGCATGTCTATACCCTGAGCACAGGAACTGATTTTCCTATTTTGATAAGACACTCCCCCGCTGATATTGCGTTGGACAGATGGCATCAGCTGCTGATACCGGTTATGCTCGACAACACCCTCGAGATATGGTCCCCCGAAGCAACGGAATCTACTTACGTGCCAGTAATAACAGGTGGGAAGCCGGGAATGGCATCGGTTCCGGCTGACCGCTCTCATTAAGACGGAACAGCTGCGTTTTACCTTCCAGCCTGTTCTGCACGATCCATTCGTTGCGGTAGGTGTGCGAAAGGTTGTCCAGTCGCAGGCCTGCGTCTTCCAGTGCTTGTTTCCAGTCGTTGTAATTCCAGAAGCAGAAGGTTTCGTGCATTTCGCTGAGCCAGTTGTCGTGATAATCTTTTTTGAAAAGGAATTCGCAGGCGTCCTGCATCGACAGTTTGCAGTAGGTGATGCCGTCTATGGTCACCCATTCGTGTGGGAGGTGGTAGCCTTCCTCATGGCGGAAGTCCTGCGCAAAGCGATGGAACAATGCTTTGGTGGACAGCTGCCCGAGCCACGCGGCCAATGACTGCGTGGTGGGGTTTTCAGGCATGGGCAGATCGTTGGCGCCGTCTGTTTCATTGAGCCACAGCAGTACGGTCTCTGTCCTGTTCTCCGGCCCTACCACGTCGCGGTTGATCCATACGCCGCCGGGCACCAGTTCCTGATAACGGTTTTGGATAAACGCTAACAGGTCTTTTCTGCTGCCGTAGGATTCTATTTCATGTGTTAAGGAAGAGGTGTGGACGGTGTTCATGCTACCTGGTTCAAACACGAGGCTGGTCACCGCATTTTTTTGTGCAAAAAATACGGAAGGGTTGGCGAATTCGCCGTTGTGCTTGCGTTGCAGGCAGATATCATAGAGATGCCGCGACACTTCGATGCCGTAGAAATCACATTCATGCAGGCGGTCGTCTTCGCAGGCTATTTTAATCCAGGAGCCTGCAGCGCAGCCGATATCGCCGATATTGCCGGGTTGTATGTAAGGGGCGGTTTCGCGGTATTTGAGTGCTGCGATATCGTCCATCTGTTTTACGTACACGTTGTAGTCACGGGTGGCGGTAAGATCGCCATCGGCCCCTATGATAGGGTCTTTCAGGATTTGCTGTACTTTCTCTCCCACACCATACAATGACCAGATTTTAAAGGCCGCAGGATGTACCTGTTCGAGAACGGTGGGATTCTTGCGCCAGTCGCCGGTTTGCGCGATGAGGTTGACGAGGTCCCATGGCATGGGCTGTGTGAACCGGCTGGTGGCAGGGTCCCACTCGGCCGTAAGGATACGGAACCTTTGTTTCATGTACATCTCACGAACGCTGGTGGAACAGATGACCACCGTATTTTGCGGCGTAAGGTTATGTGCGCCCTCGCTGGAGTGCCGGATGGTTTTGATCGTATATTCCGCAAAGTCGTGGATCACGCCCACATCGTCGATGCCGTACACATAGGCCGGCACATCGAGGGAGTTGGAGAACTCCTGTATCACCATGGCGCGCAGGTAGAATGGTACCGGGTTGCGTTTGGTGCCGAGGTGGTTGGCGGAAGTGACGGCGAAGATGAGCCCTTCCACGGGAGATGCGGCCAACGGTTGTCCATATACGTCTTTTTCGCCTTCCAGGCTGCATTTGATCAGGCGGTTCAGGTATTTGAACTGAAAATCGGTCAACAGGTGGTGGCGTCCGGGAATAAGTAAGTACATACGGTGAAGTTAATGGATTTCCGGAAAAAGCCCGGGGACTGAGTCCCGGGCTGTGGAATGGGGTAACCTTACTGGAGGAAATATGAATGATGTTACAAAGCGGCTGCCTGGCGGACGGCATCGAAAGACCATGCTTTGGTGACTTCGCCGTTTTCGAAAACGGTTTCGAGGAGGTCGTCCAGCTGAGGAGCTTCATCGAGGCCGATGGTTTTGAAGGCGCCGTTTTCTTTTACCAGTTTCAGTTTGCCGGCTTTGGATTTCTTGAAGGAGGTTTGTAACTGGCCGTTGGCGTCCATTTCCACCGGCATTTTCTGTACGTTGATGCCTTTACCGTTTACTTCTGCATAGGCGCATTTCAGGGCAAACTCCTGTGTGTCGCGGTTAACGCGCTGGAGCAGTGCGCCACCCATGCCGAGCACCAGGTTTTCGGCGCTGATGCCTGCCTTTTTCAATGCTTCGAAGATACCGGGGATAGAAGAGTAGCTGATGCCGTCGCCCTGGATCACGCGTACCTGTGGTGGTAATACCTTGTATCCTTTTTCATTGACGGTGAAGCCGAATTTATTCATGAGGATATCGAACACCCGCAACAGGGTTTGTATCGGATCGCCGCTGTCGGGACGGATAACGAGGGTACCCTGACGGCTCAGGATTTGTTCTTTCAGTTCGGTGCCCCAGTATTCTTCGCAGGCACGGAAGATATTGTAGGAGTCAGACACACAGGCGATGGTGCCGGTAGGGAATGTGTTGAGTACATGTTTGAAGATTTCCAGCTCTCCGGGTTCTCCCAGCATGGTAACAATGGAGTGTTCCGTAGCAGGGATAGACAGGCCGGGGGCGGCAGGTGCGTCGTAGTAACGTTTCGCGAAGATAGAGCCTGCGATGGTATCGCTGCCGGAGAAGCTTACCAGGTGGGCGCTGCCACCGATGCCTGCACTTTCCACAGAGCTGGCGCCCCGGAAGCCGAAGTCGTTCAGGACAAAGTCGATACCTCCGAAAGCTGCCGTGCTGGCGGTATCATCATAATAACGTTTAACGACTTTTTTGATTTCCCTGGAAAGGGACGCCACCGTGCAGGGGTACCAAACCTGCATCAGCAGGGTTTCGAGGAAGTTGGTGAGCCAGTAGCATTCCGGATCGGTGTTTTCGATGGTCATGAGCACATTTCGTACAGGCACCACTGTTCCTTCCGGTACTGCTTTGATGCGGACAGGCAGTTTGCCGCCGTGTCTATCAATAATATATTCAAAGCGGCTGCGGTCAAACACATCGTTACGGCCAAATACTTCTTTCAGGGTTACTTCGGCTTCGTCCAGCTTTTCTTTGGTGAAGACGGCGCCCTGGAGGTATTCCTTCAGGAAATATTGTAAACCGTAGAATACTGTTTCATCGAATTTGCCACCGCGGCTTTCGAGGTAAGAGTAGATATGTTGTGTTCCGGGGATGTATAATTTATGGTGGGAATATTTGTAAGCATCGGCCAGGAGGATGAGATTTTCCTTTGTCATAGTAGTAAGTTTTTGCGTCTTCTTATTTAGCGTATTTATCAGCCAGTCGTTGAAATAAGGGAAGGTGTGTGTCGGCGAGTTCCTGTTTTTGGATCAGTTCAGGTATATCCGTTACCGTTATCCACTTTACATCTGCCAGATCGTCGCCTGCTGCGGGCTCGCCATAAAGCAGATCTGTGGCGAACAGGGTGGTGATGATTTTATTTGTTTCGGAGCGGTAGCGCCAGTCATCTATTTTCACGGATGCCACATATTCCATGGCGCTGGTCTCGATGCTGCCGCATTCTTCCCGGAGCTCCCTTGCAGCAGCTGTTTCAAAGCTTTCATCTGTAGGGTCAGAGAATCCGCCGGGCAGGCGCCAGGTGCTTTCGTTGGGCTTGCGGCCTACAAGCAGCTGTTGTTTATTGTTTTTGAAGAGGGCGATATCTACAGTGGCATATACTGAAGGGAACAGGTTATAGGTGTTGTAGATGATGCCGGCACGGAATTCTTCGGTGTCAAACACTTTGTCGGACAAGGCTTCCCGCATGGCGGTAGCGTTGTAGTCTTTCACCGGTGGCAATGCCTCTGTGGGATAGCGGCCGGAATAGGTGCCCATAAAGCTGTCGCGGCTGCCGTAGAGCACAAAGGTCTCGTGCGGGAAGTTGTTGTGCAGCAGTTCATCCAGTTTTTTGGACCATACGGCATCATATTTCTGATCGCTCAGGGGGAGAATAATGATTTCGGGAAACTGTTGTTTGATCATGCGCTCGCGGGTGTAGTAGTCGAGCGGGTTTTTCCGGCTGCCTTTTACCGGGCTTACGCCAAGAATGATCAGTACACGGTTGTGTTTCATTTTCACCTGCCGGATCAGTTCGAGGTGTCCTTCATGAAGGGAAGGCGTTTGAAACCGGGCTATAATAACTCCTGTGGGCTTTGTTGTTTGCATATCCGAGCTATTTTGTGTATTTGTTACACAAATGTATAAAGGGAATTGATATCGGCAAAATATTTTTTGTAAAAAATACACAAAATATTTTAATCGATTGGCTTACAATTACTTATGTTGATAATTATTTTTGCTCTCCTCTTGTTAGAGATATTCTTTACTTATAAGATGTGCGACTGGCTGTTTAATACAGCGGACAACGACAACGACAGGCTCCCCGAAATCAAAAAGCCGACAATCAAAAAATCCCTAAATCTCGAAGGCCATTCCTTCTTTTTTCAGCTTGAAATACTGTTCTTCATTGAAGCTGAAAAGTTTGGCCGGGCGTCCCTGTGATACCTGCTTTTGTTTTTCGTTGTGAGCGATCAGGATACCGAGATGATTTATTTTTTTCTGGAAGTTCCGGCGGTCGATGGGCCGGTCCAGCAGTGTTTCGTATAGTTTTTCCAGGTCGGCGATCGGGAATTTCTTGTCCAGCAGTTCAAAGCCGATAGGTTCGTAGCGGATTTTATTACGGAGTCTTTGTACGGCCACGTCTATAATAGTGGCGTGGTCGAAGGCCAGTGACGGCAGGTCCTTGATATTGAACCAGGAGGCATCTTCAGCGTCGGAGCTGGCCGCCAGTTTGAAATTGGTGGGATTTACCAGGCCGAAGTAGGCAACAGACACCACTCTCCCTCTGGGATCGCGGCCCGGCAGGCCGAAGGTGTACAGTTGCTCGAGGTAGTTGATATTAACGCCGGCTTCTGTCAGCAGTTCGCGGGTGACGGCCGTTTCCAGGGATTCATCGTCCAGCACGAAGCCGCCGGGCAACGCCCAGCTGTGCAGATAAGGGTCTATGGTGCGTTTGATCAACAGCACAACGATGCCTTCCCTGGGGATATATCCAAATACGACCGCGTCTACGGTTAACCTGATGTTCTGTTTTACTGGCAAACTGCTAACGGATTATTTTGCTTTAATATAGTTTTCAACCTGGGCGGTGCCCTTATGTAAATTTACGAATAACGGGTTTTTCACCGGATCAAATACAATGATGGTGTTCATGGACCATACATCCTGTGGCGCCGGCATTTCGATCATTACCTCGAGACCGTTGGCCCGGTGGAACAGCAGGCTGTCTTTACCTGCGATATGTGGCTTAAAGCCCTGTTGATCGAGGTAGTCTGTGATTTCCTTCCGTAACCGCAGCGCGGAATCCATTTCCGGGGTGGATGCTGGTTTGAATTCCCGGTACACATAGCTTTTTTCGGTAATCACGTCGTACGCGTCTTTGTTTACCTGAGAATCATTACGGGTAGGGTTACACGCAAAGAGCAGGCTGGCGGCGGTCAGGATGGATAATAATATTTTCATGATATCTGGCTTTAATGTTCGTAGCAACCGTAATTACGCTGCCGGTATATTTTTCCTTCGCGGAATTCGATGACAGTGCAGATGAATGCTTTCATCACCTGTCCCCTTCTGTATTTGCCGGCATCTACGCCTATTTCTCCGGTCCATGTGGCTTCCACCACCAGGGTATTGCCATGCTGAACGGCTTTCAGCACGCTGTAATGCTGGGATTTCAGGATCAGTTTATTGGTGGCCATACTGTCCAGCATCAATTCAAAATTTCTTTGTTTGACTTCGGCTGACAGCAGGTTTGGATATTCTGTCTGAATAACGCCCGGATGAAAAATATCGGCAAACTCGGCCGGATCTGCTGAAAATTTTTCAAGCAGCTGGAAATACCGGTATACGAGGGCCAGTTTTTCGTCCATTAACAGGGATGCGTTGAATTAATAACAAATAAAGCAGGACGTATGTACGCAATGCAATCCGCGAATTTATAAAATTCGTGTCAATGTAATTCATTCCTGCTCACGGAAAACGCGGGGAACGGCGGGATTTATTTTTTGGCGGTACCGGTGTTGAACGCCAGTTTTTCCATATTGTCTGTTTTTCCGATGATATCATACACCAGTTTGATCACGGTGAGGGCGCCGTCATAGTTGATTTTGTCCGGGTTGTCGTCTGTTTCCGGAACATCTTTATGGGCGTGGGTGTAGAAGTACAATACCGGAATATTTTTTTTATAGAACGACACATGGTCAGAGGTGCCGGTGCCGGACGAGTCGTAAACCACCCGGGTGTCCTTGGCGGCCACGCTGCCAATGATGGCGGGCCATCCTGCCGAAGAGTGGATGCCTCCGATTTGCACGCCTCTGGAAGCGTCGAGGTCGCCAATGATGTCCATATTGATCATATAGTTCACTGACTGGAGGTCGATGCCTTCGCTGTGGGACGTGAACCAGGACGAGCCGGCGAGTCCTTCTTCCTTACCGGAGAAGGCGATGATCAGGAAGTTGTGGTTTTTGATCCGGGCGGACTTCAGCATGCGGGCCAGTTCCAGCAGGGCGGCGGTGCCGCTGGCGTTGTCATCGGCGCCGTGATAGATGTTGTTATTGGCGTCTTTGCCGAGATGGTCGTAATGTGCCCCGATGATCACGGTTTTAGCGGCTTTGTTATCGATATAGCCGATCACATTGGTGCCAGTCACTTTCACTTTTTTGAAAGCGATTTTCATATCTATCTGAAAAGCGTTGGCGTCATCGTTGCCCAGTATTTTGCTGATATCGCTGCTCACCCACACCGCGGGGATGCCGGCGGCGGCCATGGGTTGTTTGTGCCAACCGTTTACCTCTGCCGGCGTTTCTTTGCCATTGTAGAAGATAACCGCCGTGGCGCCGGATTTGGCAGCGATCTGTGTTTGTTGCAGGTATTGTTCCAGTTTGCTTTTATGCGGATCGGCTTCTATTTCTGTGACGTTGATCAGCCAGATATTGTCTGGTTCGTTCACCGCGGGCAGCACTTCGCCTTTGGCGCCTTTAGCAGCGCTGAAAGGCAGGGCGATAAATTGTTTGCCGGATACCAGTTTATCATGATTGAGGCTCAGGGTGCAGTTGTCCGGCTCCCGGCCTTCGCGGATAGTGAAGGTTTGCAGGAAACCGTTGTCCCCTCTGGGGCTGACGCCTATTTGTTCGAGTTGGGAGGAAAGATAGGCAGCGGCCAGTTGCTCGCCGGGAGCGCCTGTCCGGCGGCCTTCCAGCTTGTCGCTGCAGAGATAAGTGACATGCGTTTGCAGATTGGACAGGGTTTTTCGGTCATTTTTTTTCTGTGCATCTACGAACAAGGTAGTACATACCAGTGGTAACAGCCAGGTTATCTTTTTCACGCAATCTTTTTTTGGGTTGCTGCAAAATTACGGAATTACCCCCTGCCAAAAGCGCAATGGGGGCAGTTCTTTTTTAAGCTCCTGTTGCATTTCAAGTATGTTTAATATGATGCTTGGTCTGAAAACAGTCATTCGCCGGGAGTGGTTTATCTTTCATAAAAGGCAAATCCCTATTTTTGCCCCGTTTTAAAAACAAAGTATGAAAAACACACCTTTTACACAGAAGCACATTGCATTGGGCGCCAAGATGGCTCCTTTTGCGGGTTACAACATGCCAATCTCCTATACGGGTATCAATGATGAGCACCAGGCGGTACGTACAAATGCCGGTGTGTTTGATGTGAGCCATATGGGTGAGTTTATTTTGAAAGGTGAACATGCGCTGGACCTGATTCAACGTGTTACTACCAACGACGCCTCCAAACTGACCGCCGGCAAAGCCCAGTACAGCTCCCTGCCTAACAACGAAGGCGGCCTGGTAGACGACCTGCTGGTATATTGCATTGAAGAAAACAACGTGTATATGCTGGTAGTAAATGCCAGCAATATCGAAAAAGACTGGAACTGGATCAGCCAGTTTAATACCAAAGGGGTGGAAATGCACGATATTTCCGATAAAACCTGCCTGCTGGCCATACAGGGCCCTAACGCCACCAGCATCCTACAGCCTCTGACAGACGTAGACATCGTCAACCTGAAATATTACACTTTCGCCAAAGGCGTTTTTGCCGGCGTTCCCAACGTGGTGATCAGCGCTACCGGCTACACCGGCGCAGGCGGCATCGAAATTTATTTTGAAGACAAAGACGGCGCTGCAGAGAAAATCTGGGACGCTATCTTCGCTGCCGGCGGTCCTAAAGGCCTGAAACCTATCGGCCTGGGCGCCCGCGACACCCTCCGCCTGGAAATGGGCTTCTGCCTGTACGGTAACGATATCGACGACCGTACTTCCCCGATGGAAGCCGGCCTGGGATGGATCACCAAATTCACCAAAGATTTCCCTTCCCGCGCTATCTTCGAAAAACAGAAGGCAGAAGGCGTTTCCCGGAAACTGGTAGGCTTTGAAATGATCGACAAAGGCATTGCCCGTCATGACTATGAAATCAAAGACGCAGCCGGTAATGTGATTGGCCGTGTAACCTCCGGTACACAGTCGCCTTCCCTGGGCAAGGCCATTGGCCTGGGTTATGTGAATACAACCAATGCAGCACTGGATTCAGAGATATTTATCGCCGTAAGGGACAAAGCCCTGAAAGCAAAAGTGGTGAAAGTGCCTTTCCTTGGCTAGGAATAGCGGGTGAAAGTTCTTAATTTCGGCACGCAAAGAATTTAAGAGAGCAAAGGGGCAAAAGGGATGAAACCTGTTCTTCGCTCCTTTGCTCTCTTAATTTGGTCCTTTGCACCTTTGCCAGAGAAATTATTTATTTATTGCCATATCTATGCCTATCATTCATTTAACTACCGTTATCCATGCACCACTAGAGCGGGTGTATGACCTTAGCCGGAGTATTACCCTGCATAAACGCAGTATGTCACACATGCAGGAAGAGGCCGTCAAAGGCCGGACCAATGGATTGATCCGGTTGAACGAAACTGTCACCTGGCGCGCCAAACATATCGGCAAAATGCGGGAACTGACCACCAAAATCACTGCCATGAAGGAAGGAGAACATTTTACCGATGAAATGACAGAAGGTGATTTTACCCACATGAAGCATGAGCACCATTTTAAGGAAATCGGTAACGGCACCGTAATGATTGATATCATGGAATTTGGCACTCCTTACGGCTGGTTCGGGCGGATGTTTGAAAAATTCTACCTTCAAAAATATATGACCCGCCTGCTGAAACTAAGGAATGATGTTATTAAGGACTATGCAGAGAGCGAAAAGTGGAGAGTAGTCCTTGATTAAATGCCTAAAAGCAATTGAATGACAACAACCAACAAACCCAGCCTGGAAGTATGTTTATCTCCGGCCTTATTACATCTGTATGATGTGAAAAACAGCATCGTGGTCATCATCGATGTGCTGCGTGCCACCTCTACCATCTGCACTGCCCTTTATAACGGCGCAGCGAGAGTAATACCGGTAGCTACTGTGGAGGAATGCGTGAACATCGGCCGCGCTATCGACGGCATCACCGCCGGAGAGCGCGACGGCAAAGTAGCGGAAGGGCTTGTGCATGGCAACTCCCCTTTTGAATACCCCCGGGAATTCATCGAAAACAAAACACTGGTGCTGACCACCACCAACGGAACGAAACTGCTGCATATGGCCAAGGATGCCATCCAGATCGTTACCGGCTCGTTTCCCAATATCAGCGCCGTATGTGATTACCTGGTGTCACAGGGACAAAACGTAGTCCTGGGCTGCGCTGCCTGGAAAGACCGCGTGAATATGGAAGACACGCTCTTTGCCGGCGCCGTGGTAAGCCGCATCCGTGAACATTTTGATGTGAACTGTGATTCTGCCACTGCCGCTGAAACCCTGTACAATACTACGAAAGGAGACATCTATACTTATATGGAACAGGCTTCCCACTACAAACGCCTGGCGAAATACGGACTGGAAAAAGATATCACCTACTGCCTCACACCTGACGGCGCTAATGTGCTGCCGATATTCAGGAATGGAGAACTCGTACCATTTTGATATTTGTTCATTTGGTTATTTGCTTATTGAAGTCTGCCTCTAATAAACAAATAACCAAATGAATAGATTAAATGTTTTTTCCCCCTATAATACAGGCTGCAAATACAATCATCATCGACAGCGGAAAGGCCGTGTCGGAGAAAGGCGCGCCGGAGCTGATTTTAAACAGGGTAGCTATCACCATGGTGAACAAAAGTGCCACCGCCGCCGGCCGGATAAAGAACCCGGTGATCAGCGCAATACCGCCAGCCACTTCCGCCAGCATCGCCATAAAACCCCAGAAGACCGGCCATTGACTGATACCAACCATTTTCAGTGTTCCTCCCAGAAACGCCCACATAGCAGGGCCTCCCATGATTTTCTGAATACCAAAAACGAGGAATAATACGCCGATACCTATACGTAATACGAGAAATGCGCTTTGTTTGTTGTCTTTCATGTCTGTGTGTTTTAAAATGAAGACACAAAACTAGCGCGCATCCACAGGGATGTCCATGGATAAAATAGTGTTTGGCTTGCACATTTATGCCGGTTGGGATGTTTCCCTGAACTGCTGCGGCGACTGGCCGGTGTTCTTTTTGAAAAAGCGCGTAAAATAAGCAGGATCATCAAATCCAAGTTGGTAGCCGACTTCTTTAACAGTCAGCTCATTCAGGAACAACAACCGTTTTGCTTCCAGGAGGATACGCTCTTTAATGAAAGCGCCGGCCGTTTTACCGGTCAGCTTTTGTGTGAGCGCATTCAGCTGCCGTGGGCTTACATGCAGCTGAGAGGCATAGTCCTGTACTTCGTGGAGCTCCCGGAAATGCCGGTGCAGCAGCTGTTTGAACTGTAGCAGCTGCGTCTGCGGCTGGCCGGGCAACAGGTGCGGCTCTGACAATTGCCGTCTGCGGATACGCATGATTTCCATCAGCAGTACACGGATATACGAAAAGAGAATAGGTGTGGTGTCTTCGTTTGTATGTTCATACTCATCGCGTGCAATGCCCATCAACTTCTCCAGCCGCGCGAGATCTGACGGCTCCAGCGGTATGACCGGATAAGCCTGCATATTATCAAACAGGAAATGCCCCAACAGCTGACTGTCGGGATCGTTGCCGCTGCTGAAGAAAGAGGGATCAAACTTCAAAGAATAGCCGGTGGTGGCCTCTCTGTCTAACTGATGCACCTGTTCCGGCGACAACAGGAATACCACCGCCCCATCAAAAGGGTACGTATTGAAATCAATAGCGTGAATGCCTTTGCTGTTATGCAACAGCAGGACCTCGTAGTAGGTATGCCGGTGAGGGTACTGGCGCGGCATGATTTTGCCGGTATCGTCAAAAGCAGCGATCAGTACATGTTTGACAGGTACAGAAACCGTCGTGGTCACGCCATCATTGATCCGGTGTTGGGGAATAGCAGGTCGCATGTTCAAATGTACAAGTATTTGTCGAGTATGTCCCTTGAAGACGGTGTGGCAGCGGGCTACTTTTGTTTTTCAAAACAACGATATCATGGCACAAGACAAATCAAGACGGGAGTGGCTTAAACAAAGCGGACTGGCAGTGGCAGGATTCCCGCTTTTATCGAAAATGCCCTACCTTTCTGAGGACAAACCGAAAAATATGAAACATTATATCTGTGTGACCTGTGGCGTGCAGTACGATGCCACGACTGATGCGCCCACACACTGCCCGATTTGCGAAGACGAACGCCAGTACGTGAATCCGGCCGGACAAAGCTGGACCACCTTTGACCAGTTACAGAAGAGACATAAAAATATCATAGAGCTGATAGCGCCCGGGCTGTATGCCATCTATACCACGCCTGATTTTGGCATAGGGCAGCGGGCCCACCTGCTGGTGACGCCCAACGGCAATATCCTGTGGGACTGTGTGGCTCACCTTGACGCCTCTACGATAGATATCATACAGCGGTTGGGTGGTATACGTGCGATTGCTATTTCGCACCCGCATTATTTTTCCACTATCGTGGAATGGAGCCATGCTTTCGGCCAGGTGCCCGTATATGTGCACAACCTGGATGCTTCCTGGCTGGGACGGCATGACGAGGTGATCAAACTGTGGGACGGCCAGACGCTGGACCTGTGGGACGGTATGAAGCTGATACTGTGTGGTGGTCATTTCCCCGGAGCGAACGTGTTGTATAGTCCGGCTGGCAAGGGAATGCTGCTGGTAGGTGATGTAATCCAGGTATCTACTGACAGGAAGACCATGTCGTTTATGTATAGTTATCCTAATAATATTCCGTTGTCTGCTGCGGAGGTAAAAGTGATTGACGATGCGGTGGCGCTGTACGCATATGATGCCATGTACGGCGCATTTGGCAAGTATGTGCTTACCGGTGCAAAAGAGGCCATGGATTTTTCCGTGAAGCGGTATATCCGGCATATTGGCTGACGCCGGATGAACGCAGCCGGGCAGGCCGGACAGCTGCGCGGTTATGGACTTACGGCTATTTTCTGACCGAGGATAAATGTTGTTCTTTCCGCTTCGTCCGTGCTGCGCTCCACTTTCCGGGGAACCTTGCCCTGGAAGCATGTATAACGGGTTTCATTTGTTGAAATGATCTCCACACGTTCTGTTTTCTGGATCGTCTGAGGGATATTGGCGCCAAACCATTGCCGGTCTGGCTGCTGTTTCCAGGTAACTTCGTATAGTACAGCCCCTGCGGGATAATGACCGTCTGTGTTCATGGCCGCATAAGCATATGCTGAAGCATTGCCATACAGCACGGTCGTTATGCTGTCTTTGGGATAGATGGCACTGGTAATGGCATAGAGCATAAACGGGTTTTCAGGCAGATCTCCCAGCTGCGTAAGGGACGCTTCCCTGTTTAATGCCGGTTTGTTTTCGGAGCGGAAACGGCAACCGGCTATCGATATAAGAACAAGTATATAAATAACGTATTTCATTTGATCAGTTTTTAAAAGTAAAAGGAGTAGTAAATACATAGTCGTTGTCCTTTCTTGGACTATGACATGAGACACATTCCGTTGTAAACACCGCTTTTTCACCATAGGGCTTCAGGCTGGCCCCCCGCCACCTGGCCCATCCCCAACCGGCTGTGGATGCATATTTCTGAGCATCTTTAATCATAAATTCAACCTGTACAAAATCTCCTGCCGTGACACTACCGTCTGCATTGGTTTGTTGCTTCCAGGCTGCTTTGGCAAAGATGCTTCCGTTCGGCCATGGATTTGTTTTACATTCCCGGATTGCTTTAACCGCGACTTCATTCCCATAAATAATCCGCATGGTTCCATTATCGAACCGGTCTGTTATGCTTATTACTTTCCAGTTACGGTAATCAGGCAGATATTCGATGCCATTGGGCGCAGGCCGGACAGGCAATCGGGAGGTGGCATCCTGGCTGCCGGCAGAACCGGTGAGTTGCGGACGCGCTTTATTGGTTGCTGGCCTGGGTAATGTTCTGGCAATCAAAAAATTCTTTAATACCTGAATATCCCCGCCAGAGATTTTTTTGGTTGGATGTACCGTTGTATAGGACGGCAAGGGCATTTCATTTTCCAGGATTTTGTTCAGAGAATAAAATAATATTCCGCTCTGTGCTGCAGGAGCCAGTGAATCCCACTTCGAAAAATCCAATGCTTTGCGGCCTTTTTGTATATGGTCATATACCAGGAGGTTGGCCGGTGACAGCTTGTCATACCATTGCAGCGTTGTTTGAGACGAATGGCAATCGAAACAGGAATTGCGGATAATAGCATTTACTTCTTCCGGTATCCCGGAGAGGTTAGGAGCCGGTACGGATGCCGGTTTGTCCGGACCAAAAAACTGTAATACAAGGAAGCCTGTTCCTAACAGGGCTATCGTCAGACGTATTTTTTTCATCGGTTTTTGAATTTCATCGGTTGGGACAAAATTATTGATATACAAAAGGTTAGGACATATAATGGATGCTGAGAGGGATAAAATGGAGGCTGAAAAGGAATATATGTCTGCGAGAGGGAGTGCATTCCGTTGAAGGTGACTGTTGTGTCTGGAAAGGACTGCCGAATTTTTCAGATCGACCTCAAAAGGGGCTACATTAGCAGCGAATAATCAAACAATGAAAAAGACCCGACTTTATCTGCTGACGTTTGCGGCGCTTGTTTTTGTGGCCATATTGGCAGGCTGGGGAGCACTTTATTATTACTATACAGAAGCCCGTGGAGCTTTATTTGAGCAGAAAATGGAATCGGGGCAAAGGGAAATCCGTGAACTAGGCACTTTGCTGGAGCAACAACTTCTGGCTGGTATATCGCCGGATGTGGTCATTGAAAACCTGCAAAAAAGCATCGTCAATACGGACGTTCAAAGCGAGTTTGTGTGCATGTACAACAAGGAGGGAATAGAACTTTGTCATCCCGATCCCTCATTAGTGGGGAAAAAAATCGTGGAAGGAAATTCCAGGCTTTCGGGATTCGGTAATTCAAAGGCTTTTAGTGATATACTTAAAAGCGGTAAGCTGATCTCGGGCATCAGGACTTTTCCGGCGAGTGCCAACCGCAGTTCGGAAATTGTAAGCGTGCATCCTGTAAACGGCACCGACTGGATGCTGGCCAGTCACGCCAATATAAAGGTTTTAAGAGCGCAACTGGACCATTTGTACCAGAAGTTTTTAGCAGGGAGTTTTTTGTTGATACTCCTTATTGCCGCTGGTTGTTTCGGACTGATGAGGGCCATATACCGGCGATATGAACAGCAGGTGGACCAGACCATTGCCGGATTAAATGAGGAGATCAATGGTCTGAGTATGCTTAATCGTCAGCTGGAAACAAGGCAACAAAATGTTATTGCAGACAGCAAACCAGGGGAAGAAGGCCCCAGGAAGCGGCTGGTCACCTATGAAAAAGATGAGATCATCACTGTGGACGTGCAGGATATCGTGTATATATGTCTCACAGACAATGTCATTTCCGCTGTCACTTTTCAAAATAAGGTGTTCGTATTAAACAGCAGTCTGGATGATTTGATGGGGCAGCTTGACAATGAAATATTTTACAGGGCCAACCGGCAGTATATCGTTAACATTAATGGTATTGAAAACATTTGGATATACGGCCGTAACCAGTTGAGGATATCAACCAGTCCTTCCTCTGCTGATCCTATCATCATCAGTAAACATAAGGTGCCGGAGTTCAAGAAGTGGTTGGACCGCTAACAACTTTTACCGGATTATTCGCGTTAACGGGGCCTGCATTTAAGAGAAATGGCTATTTTTATTTATATGATTATAATAGATTGAAAAACAATGGTAAAATAATATCACCCAAAATGCATTATAATAATTAAATATAAAAATATTTTTATATCAAATAAGGTGCCCTTCCCGGGCGGATCGCAGCGAAGTTGCCACCACCAAGAGATTGCTGTTTTACGAGCATTTTGCCCGCTGTTTATTAAAGATTTCTGCTTACTTTTGTGGATTGCCTTTTTATCAGCGGTTAAAGATTTTTAATATATTTATTTACCCCGTAGTCGCTGATATCAAAAGCAGGCAACAACGAATAGTATGTCGCTGCCCCATTTGCTAAAATATGTTTACAATAACGGCACTGATGAAGTGATCCGCAGGGGGAAGCGTATTTTTTCTACCGGAGGAGTTGAGCTCATTGAAGCCGATCCGGTATTGAAATCAGCTACTTTCCGCGTCAAAAGTGACACGCATGCCAATTATTACCGGGTTTCCATCAATAAATACGGTGAAACCAGCGGTATGTCTATCCGTTGCCAGTGTCCCTATAACCTGGGAGACATCTGCCGGCACGAGGCAGCAGCACTGTTCCAGCTTCAGGAAATGCTGGACAAGAATCATTTCGAGAGCTTCGAAACACATTTTGATCAGCAACACACCCTGATCAAAATGAAATCCATCGATATTAAAACGATCAAATTACTGACTTCCAGCACGATCATCGCGGAAGCGGAAGCGATCGTAAAGCAGCATCCCGCCAAGGTTTCATCTGCCAAGGATGAAAAGGTGGAAGCTGTGCTGACGTTGGATAAAAAGGAGTACCCGCTGATCATCCAGCGCAATGAGGAACGCTTTTTTGATACCCATTGCACCTGCGATGAAACAGCCCATGCGCTCTGCGTGCATAAAACCGCCCTCTTCCTGCAGCTGCTGCAAAAGAACGGACCGTTTTATTTTGATACGCTGCGCAACTGGGACAAGGAAAAAAACAAGCTCCTCTCCCTCTACGGCTATTCCCTGACGGACGACCTGGACGGAAAGTTCGCCTTTTCCTATATGGACGGCAAACCCTTTCTGCGTGTGCTGGACCCTACCATTAAACGGGTAGACGGCGCTACTGCCGGCAGACAGCAGCAGCAAACGGCGCCTCCACCGGAAGAAACCCTGACGGTGACACAACGGCTGGCTGCGGTCTTCAACGCCAACGAAACGTTATATCCTTATTTTAAAATAGATATTGTCGCCGGTGAAGTGAACGAGGAGCAGACCGCCTTTGTATCACTGGCCAGCAAACTGGACCTCACCAAGTACGTGGACTTTTACCAGTACAAGGAAAAGGACCGGGAACTGATAGCTCCCATCCGTAAACTGCAGGGGCCGGAAGTCAGCAAGTTTCTCAGCAAAAATTCGCCGTTCGCCGGCATCTGGGAAAACATCACGCATGAAAATGCGGAAGAGCTGCCTACCGAAACCAAAGAACTGATGCTGGAATACCTGCATCCCAAACTGGCGAAGCTGTTTCCGCAGCTGGCCGAACATGGGCTGGTATTTTATCTTCCCAACAGGCAGCAGTTCAAAACAAAAAACTTGGAACCCTTACAGATAGGCGCTGAAAGGTTGAAGCTCATCCTGAAGACCCACAGCGGCAGTTCCCATGTGGAAATCACCTGCTACGTGTCTATAGAAGGAGAACTGATCGACGTATCTAAAAATAACTGGGAAAGCCCGTTGTTATTCCTTTACCAGAACACGCTGTTCCTGTTCGAAAGTCCACAGGACGCCCTGCATGTAGCTCTCTTTCAGCAGAACGGCGGTAAACTGAAAATCCCTAACAAGGAATGGCCGGTATACCTGAAAGACTACCTGTTGCCCTTAAGCCGTCAGTACGATATCCGTTTCGATAAAGAACTGCTTGCTGAGGTGACAGACATCGAACCGGAATGCCGCGTATACCTGAAAGAGCTGGGCGAAACCTTCATCATCCAGCCTGGATTCGCTTACCGCGGACAGGAAGTGGAATGGAATGAAGAAGAGAAAATCACCGTACAGGAAGGCAACAAAGTACTGGTCATCCGCCGTAACAAAGAAGCGGAAGACGCCTTTGTGAACCGCCTGCGCACCCTGCATACCAATTTCGCACAAAACGATAACCAGCACTATTTCTACCTGCGCGCCAAAGAAGCCCTGAAGAACAACTGGTTCTTCCTTTTCTTCGACGCCCTGAAAGAAATGAACGTGCGCGTTTTCGGTTTCGATAACCTGCGCAACTTCAAATTCAGCTCACATAAGCCGGTCACCAACCTGCAAATCAGCTCCGGCATCGACTGGTTCGATGCCCAGATTGAAGTGCTGTATGGCGACCAGAAGGTCAGCATCAAAGACATCAAAAACGCGCTGGCCAACAAACAGAACTATGTGCAGCTGGCAGACGGCTCCCTGGGCCTTTTGCCGGAAGAATGGCTGCGTAAATACTCTCTCCTCTTCAAAGTAGGGGAAGAAAAAGACAAAGGCCTTAAACTCAGCAAATACAACTTCAGCGTGATCGATGAACTGTATGAGTTCATTGACGATGAAGCTGTGGTAATAGAACTGGAACAGAAACGTAAAAAACTGTTGCAGTTCGATGAAATCCGTAACATCTCCCTGCCATCCAACCTGCAGGCAACGCTGCGCCCCTACCAGGAAAGCGGCTTCCAGTGGCTTAATTATCTCGATGAGATCAAATGGGGTGGCATCCTCGCAGATGACATGGGTCTTGGTAAAACCATCCAGGCGCTGACCTTCCTCCAGTATTACAAAAATAAAAACGGCGGAAAATGTATGGCACTGGTGGTATGCCCCACCACCCTGATCTATAACTGGGAAAACGAGATCCGTAAGTTCACGCCGGAAATCAAACACCATATCCATCATGGCCCTACCCGTATCAAAGATTCGGAGGAACTGGCCAAATTTGATGTGATCATCACCACCTATGGTACGCTGCGCAGCGATATCCAGACGCTGATGAAACTGGAGTTTGACTACGTGGTGCTGGATGAATCCCAAGCGATCAAAAACCCGCAGTCCAAAGTGACCAAAGCGGCCCAGCTGCTGCAAACCAGGAACAGGCTGGCGCTGAGCGGTACGCCCATGCAAAACAATACTTTCGATATCTACGCGCAGATGAACTTCCTGAACCCGGGCATGCTGGGCAGCGTGGACTTCTTCCGTAACGAATTTGCCACACCGATAGACAAGTTCCAGGATGAAGAAAGAAAAGAACACCTGCGCAAACTGATTTATCCGTTCATCCTCCGTCGTACCAAAGAACAGGTGGCGAAAGACCTGCCGGATAAAATCGAGACGGTCATCTTCTGTGAAATGGACCCCGAACAGCGTCATATTTATGATGCTTACCGGAACACCTACCGGTCCAAGATCCTGGGCGTGATAGAAGACCAGGGCATGGAACGTTCACAGCTGACCATCCTGCAAGGCCTGATGAAGCTGCGCCAGATATGTGATTCTCCCGCTATCCTCAACGATACGGAACAGTATCCCAACCACTCTGTGAAGCTGCATGAACTGACCCGCGAAATTGCTGAAAACATCGGGAACCACAAGGTGCTGGTGTTCTCCCAGTTCCTCGGCATGTTGGGCCTGATACGGGAACGCCTGCAACATATGAAGATACCGTACGAGTACTTCGATGGCAGCACCTCTACCATGGACCGTGAAAAGGCTATCCAGAACTTCCAGCATAACGACGAGTGCCGGGTGTTCCTGATATCACTGAAAGCCGGTGGTGTGGGCCTCAACCTGACGGCGGCAGACTATGTGTACATCGTTGACCCCTGGTGGAACCCTGCTGTGGAGCAACAGGCGATAGACCGTACCCACCGTATCGGACAAACGAAAAATATCTTCGCTTACCGTATGATCTGTAAAGACACGGTAGAAGAAAAAATATTACAGTTACAGGAACGTAAAAAATCGCTGGTGAAAGAGATCATCTCCGATGATAGCGGCTTTGTGAAGAAGCTGACCAAAGAAGATGTGTTGTACCTGTTCAGTTAAAGCATTTAAATTTCACGACTGTAAAAATTGATCAGCGCTTCCCTCCCGGGAGGCGCTTTTTTTATGTCGATGCCCACCTTTCCGTTTTTGAAAAGACCATGCAGATTCTGCATGGTTGCCCCCTGTTATTTTTTTATTTGATCATATTGACATTTAATTATTTGATTGATTTTCAGATGGTTATGTAAAATTTCTAACGCTTTTTTAATACTGGCATTTGGCTGGTATGCCAGTCATTGTATCAAAACATTTGATTCACATGTTACCAGACTCGAAAATCTCACAATTGATCGGTTTACAGATCCCCGGCCTGTCGTTTCCTATGCAACAGCTGACGGCCAGGGAAAGAGTGAGTAAAGTGATCCACACATTTGCCGACTATACTGGCAACATGATCCGTCATGAACAATTGCAGGAAGTGAAACGTTGTTTTACCATTGCCGGGGTGTTATACCGCAATGGTAGCAGCGTGCTGCGGAATGCTATTGAAAGTGTGTTTATGTATGCGTTGTCTCCCATCTTATGCACGCAACACCGGGACATGTTACCAGCTTCCCTTCGAACTGTCAGGATTCAACATTTACAAACAATAGCGCTTTAAAACATTTTTTATGATGACTGTATTACTGGTACTCGCGGGCCTGGCCTGCTTTGCCTTGTTCTTTGCCTCTGTCGATTACTTTGAAAAAATCTGATAAACACCTCCATTATGAACGCATTATTCGTGCTATCAATACTGGTCTTCGGCTACATGATCTATGTACTGCTGAAACCGGAGAAATTCTGAGACGGCCTATTCACTTGTAGCCGCATGCAACATGCTTTTTAACTAATTAGAAATGACAACAGAAATTTTAGGCGTTATTGCCACCTATGGACTAACATTACTACTGGCCTGGCCACTGGCGAGGTATATCGTAAAGGTATTCAAAGGCGAAAAAACCTGGTCCGACTTTATGGCTCCGATGGAGCGGCTGTTCTTTAAGATCTCCGGCATCGATCCCAAAGAAGAAATGACCTGGAAAGAACATCTGAAAGCGTTGCTGACCATCAACCTGGTGTGGTTTGTATATGCCTTCTTTATGTTGATGTTCCAGGACAAGCTGCCACTGAACCCTGACGGTAACCCGGGACAGTCGGCAGACCTGGCGTTCAACACGGCGATCAGCTTCCTCGTGAACTGTAACCTGCAACACTATTCCGGTGAAACCGGTGTTACCTATCTTACCCAGTTGTTTGTACTGGCATTCCTGCAATTTGTGAGCGCTGCTACCGGTATTGCTGCACTGATCGTTGTATTCAAAGCATTTAAAGAAAAGACTACCACCAAACTGGGCAACTTCTGGGATATCTTTGTAAAGACCAATACCCGTATTCTCTTACCCTTCTGTATAGTAGTTGCGCTGATCCTGGCGTTCAACGGCACTCCTGCCAGCTTTGACGGTAAAGATACCGTAGTGACCATGCAGGGCGACACTGTGAATGTGTCCCGCGGCCCTGCTGCCGGCTTTATCGCTATCAAACACCTGGGCACCAATGGTGGCGGATGGTTTGGCGTTAACTCCGCGCATCCGCTGGAGAACCCGAACTACCTCACCTGGATGACTGAAATGGTGGCGCAGGTAGTGATCCCTATCGCCATGGTATTTGCACTGGGCATGTTTATCAACCGCCGCAAGTTTGCCTATGTCATTTTCGGGGTGATGACCATCGGGATGATCATGCTACTCATACCCACTATGATGGCGGAAATTAATGGCAACCCGGCCATCGCGCATATGGGCATACAACAGCTCACCGGCGCCATGGAAGGCAAGGAGGTCCGCTTCGGCCCTGCCGCTACAGGCTACTGGAGCACCGTGACCACCATTATCTCTACCGGTTCTATCTGCGGATTCCATGACAGTACCATGCCGATGACCGGTCTGATGGAGCTGCTGGGCATGATGCTGAACTGCTTCTATGGCGGTTGTGGCGTAGGTATCCTTAACTATTACATTTTTATCATCATCGCGGTGTTTATTTCCGGTCTTATGGTAGGCCGTACGCCCGAACTGATGGGACATAAACTGGAGGCCAGGGAAGTGAAGATCGCTGCGATCATCACCCTGTTGTCACCTTTCCTGATATTGGCGGGCACGGCCCTCTCCTCCTGGGTACTGGCTCATCACCCGGATGCAGACTGGGCCGTGAAGCCGTCAGCCTGGCTGAACAATCCCGGCTACCATGGCTTCTCCGAGATGCTGTATGAATATACTTCCTCCAACGCCAACAACGGCTCCGGTTTCGAAGGCCTTGGCGACGGCAATGTATTCTGGAACGTATCCACCGGCTTTGTGCTGATACTGGGCAGGTTCCTGCCGATCATCGGCCCTGTGGCCATCGCAGGTATCATGGCTTCTAAAAAATACATTCCGGAATCTGCCGGTACCCTGCGTACAGACTCGGTCACATTTGGAGCCATGACATTCGCCGTGATCATTGTCCTCACCGCCTTGTCCTATTTCCCTGCGCTGGCGCTGGGCCCTATTGCAGAGTATTTCTCCCTGTACAGATGATAAACCATAATGAACAATTACCATGAAGAAAAGAGATAATACATTGTTTCCGAAGGAACAGGTGATGCAAAGCCTGAAGCAGTCCTTCGTGAAACTGAATCCGAGACTGATGATCAAAAACCCGGTGATGTTTACCGTGGAGATAGGTACCGTGGTGATGCTGATTGTTGCCCTGTACGCTGCCTTTACCAAAAACACTGATCAGGGTAGTGCGGCTTATAACTTCACCGTCTTTTTCATACTCTTCCTCACCGTGCTGTTTGCCAATTTCGCAGAAGCCATTGCGGAAGCGCGCGGTAAAGCGCAGGCAGAGAGCCTTCGCCGCACCAGAGAGGAAACACCGGCCAAAAAAATAGAGCTGATAGGAGAAATTTTCACCAACGAAATCAAAGTGATTTCTTCTTCCGCGCTGCGCAAAGGCGATATCTTCGTTTGTGATCCGGGTGATATCATTCCGGCCGACGGGGAGATCGTTCAGGGCCTCGCCAGCATCGACGAATCAGCTATCACCGGTGAATCTGCACCGGTGATCCGTGAAGCCGGCGGCGACAAATCCAGTGTAGTAGGCGGTACCAAAGTACTGTCTGACCATATCAAAGTACGGGTGACCACCGAACCGGGCGAATCATTCCTCGATAAAATGATCGCTCTGGTAGAAGGCGCCAGCCGTCAGAAAACACCGAACGAGATAGCGTTGACGATCCTGTTGGCCAGCTTCACCCTCGTGTTCATCATTGTATGTGTGACCCTGAAACCATTTGCGGACTACGCACAGACACCGATCACCATCGCCGCTTTTATCTCCCTGTTTGTCTGTCTGATCCCCACTACCATCGGTGGCCTGCTTTCCGCTATTGGTATTGCAGGCATGGACCGTGCCCTGCGTGCCAACGTGATCACCAAATCCGGTAAAGCCGTGGAAACAGCCGGCGACATCGACGTGCTGCTGCTGGACAAAACCGGCACCATCACCATCGGTAACCGGAAAGCCACCAACTTCTACCCTTCCAATGGCCATGCACCGGAAGAATTTATCAGACTGTGCGCCCTCAGCTCCCTGTCTGACGAAACACCTGAAGGTAAGTCCATCGTGGAACTGGCCGGTAAGGACATCGTCAGCAAACTGACCGTGAACGGCGCCAGCCTTGTGAAATTCACCGCCGAAACCCGCAGCAGCGGTATCGATCTGGCCGATGGCAACCGTATCCGCAAAGGCGCTTATGATGCCATCAGAAAGCTCACCGAAAAAGAAGGCTTCCATTTCCCGGAAGACACACAAGCCCGGGTGGAAGCTATCTCCCGTGATGGCGGTACCCCGCTGGTAGTGGCCCTCAACAGCAAAGTACAGGGCGTCATAGAGCTGCAGGACATCATCAAACCCGGTATCAGCGAACGTTTTGAACGCCTGCGTAAAATGGGTGTGAAAACCGTGATGGTAACCGGCGACAACCCGCTCACCGCCAAATATATCGCTACCAAAGCCGGCGTGGACGACTTCATCGCGGAAGCCAAGCCGGAAGACAAGATGACGTATATCCGCAAAGAGCAACAGGAAGGCCGCCTCGTGGCCATGATGGGCGACGGTACCAACGATGCGCCGGCACTGGCACAGGCAGACGTGGGCGTAGCTATGAACAGCGGCACCCAGGCGGCCAAAGAAGCCGGTAACATGGTGGACCTGGACAACGACCCTACCAAGCTGATTGAGATCGTGGAAATCGGAAAACAACTGCTGATGACACGCGGTACCCTCACCACTTTCTCTATCGCCAACGACGTCGCGAAATATTTTGCTATCGTACCGGCACTTTTCGTAGCCTCTATCCCTGCTTTGCAGGGTATCAATATCATGAAGCTGCACAGCCCTGAAACAGCTATTCTCAGCGCTGTGATCTTCAACGCGATCATTATCCCTATGCTTATTCCGCTGGCATTGCGCGGTGTGGCTTACAAGCCTATCGGCGCCAGCGCACTGCTTCGCCGGAATCTGCTGATATACGGTGTGGGCGGCGTGGTCGCTCCTTTCATCGGTATCAAACTGATTGATATGCTGATCGCTCTCTTTATGTAGTCAAAAGAAAAAATTAAGAAGATGAAAAAGTATCTCCTGCCCTCTATTAAACTGACCGTTCTCCTGCTGGTGCTGCTGGCAGGCATCTACCCGCTCATCATTGCCGGTATCGCCAAAATGGCGCCCGGTAAAGGCGGCGGGGTAACGGTAACGCATAATGGAAAAGTAGTAGGGTATGAAAATATAGGACAGAAATTCACAGACGATAAGTATTTCTGGTCCCGCCCCAGCACGGTAGATTACAATGCTGCCGGTTCCGGCGGTTCCAACAAAGCGCCTGGCAATCCGGATTACCTGAAAACCGTGGCGGAAAGAATTGACACTTTCCTGGCCCACAATCCGGACGTGAAAAAAGCCGATATCCCGGCAGAACTGGTGACAGCTTCCGCCAGCGGCCTCGACCCGCACCTCTCTCCTGCTGCGGCTTATATACAGATACCACGCGTGGCCAAAGCCAGGGGTATTGCTCCTGAAAAACTGAAACAACTGGTAGATGCCAATACCAAAGCACCTTTGCTGGGTATGCTGGGCCCTTCCACTGTCAATGTCCTCAAGCTCAATGTTGCGCTGGACGAGCTAAAATAAACGAATGATTTCCGGTGAGACTTCACCGGAAATCTATTTAACCTATATACATTTTATGAAGAAGATTTTATTGCTGGTCGCCATTCTGGCAGCCGCGGTTACGCTCTTTGCCCAAACCGAACCAACTACAGAAAAAGAAAAGGAAAAAGGTAAACTGACATTTTCCGGTTATGCGGAAGCTTATTACAGTTATGACTTCAATCAGCCGGCCAATCATACCAAGCCCGGTTTCCTGTATAACTTCAACAGGCACAATGAGCTGAACCTCAACCTGGCCATGCTGAAAGCCAACTACAACTCCGACAGGGTTCGGGGCAATATCGCCCTGATGACAGGTACTTACGCCCAATACAATATGGCTGCGGAACCTTCCATCTTCCAGTATGTATATGAAGCCAACGTAGGCGTAAGAGTTGGTAAAAACGTATGGATCGATGCCGGTATCATGCCCGCCCACATCGGTTTTGAAAGCGCTATCGGAAAGGACTGCTATACGCTCACCCGCAGCATGCTGGCAGAAAACTCCCCTTACTTTGAAACCGGCGCCAAAGTGACCTGGACACCCAACGAAAAATGGTCATTTGCCGCCATGTACCTCAACGGATGGCAACGTATCAAACGGGTAGACGGTAATCAGACACCTGATTTCGGCACACAGATCACCTTCAAGCCATCCGATAAAGTGTTACTCAACTGGAGCACTTATGTGGGCAACGATTTCCCTGACAGCACCCGCCGGATGCGTTATTTTAACAACCTTTACGGTACCTTTGGGATAACAGAAAAATTCAGTCTGATAGCGGGAATTGACTATGGCCTGCAACAGAAAGCAAAAGGCAGCAGCGGCCTGTCTGACTGGTATACGCCGATCGTGATCGCCCGTTATGCTTTCACTGATAAACTGGCGGCAGCGGGAAGAGTAGAATACTTTAACGATGCAGACGGCGTAGTGATCGCCACGGAGACTCCGCACGGCTTCCAGACGACCGGTTATTCCCTCAACCTGGATTTTACCCCTGTCAGCCATGTGATGTTTCGTATAGAAGGAAGGATGTTTAACGGCAGAGACAAAACATTCATCAAAGGAACAGAACTCAAAAACAATAATGCTGCCCTGACGGCATCGCTGGCAGTGTGGTTTTAATATACCATGACAGAAAAAGAAAACACCGTACAACATTACCTTAACCTGGCAAACCGCAGTGGCCGGGGCAAGTTCAAGATCTACATCGGCATGAGCGCCGGCGTGGGCAAGACTTACCGCATGCTCCAGGAAGCGCACGCCATGTTGAGGAACGGCATCAATATCCAGATTGGATATATAGAAACACACGGGCGTACCGAAACACACGCCCTGCTGGAAGGCCTGCCTGCGATCCCCCGCAGGCAGGTTTTCTATAAAGGCAAGATGCTGGATGAAATGGACCTCAATACCATCCTGCTGCTGGCGCCGGAATGGGTGGTGGTGGATGAACTGGCACACAGCAATATCCCAGGGTCTAAAAACGAAAAACGCTGGCAGGACGTGATAGACCTGCTGAATGCAGGCATCAACGTGATTTCGGCGGTCAACATTCAGCATATCGAGAGCATCAACCAGGAGGTGAAAGCCATTACCGGCGTGGAAGTGAAAGAACGGGTGCCCGATAGTATGCTGCAAATGGCCGATGAAGTAGTAAACATAGACCTCACTGCCGATGAGCTGATCACACGGTTGAAAGAAGGCAAGATATATGATCAGTCCAAAGTAGACACTGCCCTGCGCAATTTCTTCCAGGCCGATAAAATCCTTCAGTTGCGGGAACTGGCGCTTAAAGAAGTGGCCACACAGGTAGAACGCAAGGTGGAAACAGAAGTGCCGCGCAGCCAGCAGATGCGCCATGAAAATTTCCTGGCCTGTATTTCCACCAATGACGAAGTGGCGCGCAAGGTTATCCGCAAAACCGCCCGCCTGGCGGCCTATTATCATGCAGACTGGTTTGTGCTGTATGTGCAGACGCCGCGCGAAAGCGTTGAAAAAATACCACTGGCCGCACAGCGTCATCTGATCAATAACCTGAAACTGGCGACAGAATTAGGCGCGGAAGTTGTGCAGGAACATGATGCGCGTATTTCTGATGCGATCATCCGCGTAGCGCTGGATAAACAGATCACTACCGTCTGTATCGGCAAACCGCATATCAGTTTGTTCCGGATCATTTTGCGGACCAACCTGTTTAACCAGCTGCTGAAAACACTTTCTTCCAACGATATAGATCTGATTATCCTGTCATGAGTACACTGAGGCTAAAAACGAAGATTACTTTGGGGGTGTTGTTCCTCTACATTATGCTGCTGATAGTAAGTGTACTGGGATACTATTACCTGAACCGGCTGACAGAAAAGGCCAAGATCATCCTGAAAGACAATTATGAGTCGCTGGAGTACGCGAAGAATATGATGGTAGCGCTCGAAGACCTGCCTCAGCACAGAACGCAGGCCTTGCAGCAGTTTGCCACCAACCTGAAGCAGCAACAGGCCAACGTGACAGAGCGGGGGGAACGCACGGCCACCGCCCAGGTAACGGCTTTGTTTGACAAGCTGCAGCATGACAGTGTTCCCAATCCGGCCGATGTGGCGGCGATCAAGAAAGGGATCTATAACATCATGGACCTCAACATGAACGCGATCGTTGGAAAGAACGAGCTGGTAAAGCGCACGGCCGATCATGCCCTGTTGTATATCGCTGTTATCAGCGGTGTATGTTTCCTGTTGGGCTTCACCTTTGTGTATAATTTCCCCGGTTATATCGCCAACCCTATCGATGCGCTGACAGAAGCCATCAAAGGCATTTCCAATAAACAATACAGCAAGCGGCTGCATTTCAAGTCCAACGATGAGCTGGGCGAACTGGCCACGGCCTTTAATACCATGGCGCAGCGGCTGGATGAATATGAGCACAGCAATATTGCCCGTATCACTTTCGAAAAACAACGCGCCGAAGCGGTGATCAGCAGCCTGAAAGACGCCACCATCGGGTTTGATACCCAGAACACCGTGCTTTTTGCCAATGCGCAGGCGCTGCAGCTGCTGAGTATCCCAGAAAAAGAACTGATAGGCCATTCGGCAGATGAGCTGGCGAAGCAGAACGACCTGCTGCGATTCCTGATCAACCCCCGGGAGAATGTGCCCCTGAAGATCGTTGTGGACGGCAAGGAATGTTTCTTTACGCAGGAAGCAGCTGACATCCGGCATGAAGACAATCGTATAGGCTATGTCGTTATCCTTAAAAATATCACTGCTTTTAAAGAGCAGGACCTCGCGAAAACGCATTTTATTGCCACTATCTCTCATGAGTTAAAAACCCCGCTGGCATCTTCCGATTTCAGTCTCAAGCTGCTGGAGGATGAACGTATCGGGCCATTGAAGCCGGAACAGCGCGAGCTGCTGGAAAGCATGAAGCAGGACAACCAGCGGATGATCAAAATTGTGGGCGAGTTGCTGGACCTGTCGCAGGTAGAGAGTGGCAATATCCAGCTGCAACCGCAGCCTGTTACGGCCTTGAATATTGTGCAGTATGCGCTGGACACCGTGCAGAAACAGGCGGCCCAGCGGGAGGTCACCATCCGGCAAAGCGTGCCCGAAGTGCTGCCCCAGGTAATGGCCGATGTGGAGAAAACCGCGTGGGTGCTGGTGAACCTATTGACCAATGCCATCCGTTATTCTACGTTGAAATCGGCGATAGACCTGAAGGTGGAAAACACGGGCACCAATATGTTGTCTTTTTCCGTGCAGGATTATGGCAAAGGAATACCGTTGGCCTTTCGCGACCGGATATTTGAGCGTTTTTTCCAGGTGCCGGGAGTAAAGGGGCATAAAGGAAATGGCCTCGGGCTGGCCATTTCCAAAGAGTTTATCGAAGCGCAGGGCGGTGTGATCGGCGTTTCCAGTGAAGAAGGCAAAGGTAGCCTGTTCTACTTTACGCTGCCGGTAGCACAGTAATCACGGGCAGATGGCTATATGTGCCTCAATATCGGGTTTGTATCGGTTAAATAATTCTTCTATCCTGGCGGCTTTGCGGGAGATTTCCTCATAGTTGTTATCGAGCACCACTCCCCTGTTGATCTCATGCGCCAGTTGTACTGCTTCGTGCATGGAAACAAACCCCAGGTTGCCTTTCAGCTGATGGGCGAGATTACCGACTTCCTCCCAGTTTTTTTCTTCGATATATTGCCGCATTTGGGAAATGTAGGCGGGCATGGACAGCACCAGTTCTTCCAGCACAATTTTCACTTCATCTTCCGCTACAGCCGAATGGATAAACTCGAAGCTGATAGCCGGTTTTTCGTTGGGCGCCGGATCGGACGGCGGCAGACCGCTTCCACCTGAACCGGCTGGCGTGGACAGTTGTTGGGCAGGACCCGGGCGGTGTTCCGGTTGCGGGCCCTGGTCATCGCCGTTGTTGGTAGAAGCCTGGATTTTCCGGAACAGGTCCTCTTTCTCAAAAGGCTTGGACACGTAGTCATTCATCCCCGCCTGCAGGCAACGTTCCCTTTCACCATCCAGCGCAGAAGCAGTGAGGGCAATAATGCTGGTATTGATACCATTGTTACGGATAGCACGGGTGGTTTCATAACCATCCATGCCCGGCATTTGTAGGTCCATAATGATACAATTATAGGATTTGGTACTTAATATTTCGAGAGCGGCCATGCCACTGTCAGCAACGTCTATGCGGGAGCATCCGCCTTTCTTCAGTGTGTAGTAGGCTACCTGCTGATTGATGCGGTTATCTTCCACGATGAGGACAGACAGTCCTTTCAGCGGTTGAGCCGGTGGCTGCGTCTGCGGCTGGCCCGGCAGCTGTGGCCGTGGAAAAGGATTTTTTGTAAAAGGCAGTTCAAAGTAAAATACAGAGCCTGTGTCGGGACTGCTTTCTACTTTGAGCGTGCCGTTTTGCAAGTCTATCAGGTGTTTGCAGATTGTAAGTCCAAGGCCGGTGCCACCAAAGTCGCGGCTATTGCCTTTGTGGCTCTGGGAGAAGCTTTCGAAGATCATGTCCAGTTTATCGGCGGGAATGCCGATGCCGGTATCTTTTACTTCGAAGCCTATCCGGAGGCCTGAATTATTTTTATCGGCCGATACCAGTGTAACCGTGACTGTTACATAGCCTTTGGGTGTGAATTTAATTGCATTTTCGATCAGGTTGGTGAGGATCTGACGGAGCCGTACGGCATCGCCCAGGAGTTCAACCGGCATGTTTTCCGCCGTACGGACATTGAAGACCAGTCCCTTTTCCCTGGCTTGCAGCTGCAGCGGGAAAGTGGTGCTGCTGACAACTTCCCGGAGGTTGAACGGTTCGCTGACCACCTCCAGTTTGCCTGCTTTTATTTTAGAGAAATCGAGTATTTCATTGATGATGACCAGCAGGTTTTCGGCAGACCGCCGGATGGCGGTCACATATTCCTGTTGGATGGGAGAAAGGCCTTTTTCCTGTAGCAGGAGTTGTGTCATTCCCACGATACCGTTCATGGGCGTACGTATTTCGTGGCTCATGTTAGCCAGAAAAGTTTCCTGGCTTTTCTGCGCCTCTACTGCTTTTTCGCGGGCTTCCTTCTCCTGTTCCAGGTAAAGTGTTTTCTCCGTAAGATCGGTGCCGATGCAGCAGATACCGATCATTTCATGGCTGGCGTTGCGGAGGGGAAACATGGTGAGCAGGAAATGGTATGTTTTGCCATCTATGGTCAGCGTTTCTTCTGTTTTTTCCCTGGTACCGGTTTCCATTACTTTGCGGCTCATGCCGGCATACCGTTCTACCCAGGGATAGCGGAGGTCCGCGTCGGTTTTTCCTACAATATCATCTTTGGAGACGCCCATTACTTCCATAAACCGGTTATTGACCAGCAGATAGTTGCCGGGCATATCTTTTACGAACATCATGGACGGCATGTTGTCCAGAATGGCTTCCAGTCTTTTCTGCAGGTATTGGACATGTTGTTCCTTGCGGTATTCGCGGTCAATGTCCCGCACGATACATTCAAATTCCTTGCTGCCGTTTTCGCCGGTGATGAGATAGGCCAGTTGTTCCACCCATTTTTTCTCTCCGGTGCGGGTAGTGATTTCAAAACGAAGCGACGAGTATTCGTCTCCGTTTTCCAGCTGTTGCAGATAGAAGGTTTTCAGCCGTTCAAATTCCTTGTCATCCAGGAGCAGGGAGTAATGTTTACCTACCAGCGTGGTATTGGGATAGCCTGTCAGTTCTTCCGCGCGGGGGCTGACGTAGGTAAAGAAGCCGTGTTTAGTGGATTGGTAGATGATCGGTTCGGCTTCTTCCACCAGGCGTTTGAAGGTTTGTTCGCTTTTGAGCAGCTGGTTGCCCCAGTCTTTTATTTTTACAGACAGTTTGAAGATAAAGCGGACTTCCCCGATCAGGAGGATGATCATGAAGGCGCTAAGGCCGAGCGTCACCCATAAAGACCAGGAGGTATAGGAGGAATCTTTATGGATGCGTTGAAGCAGTTCCTGTTGTTCCGTATCGATGTAGGTATTGATCAGGTTCCGGAGGCTGGCTGTCTGGGCGGAGAAGGCGGTGCCGAGGATCATTTCCTCTGCTTGGTCCGGGTTGGTATCGGCGGTGGCGATGATCTGTTGTTTAGTATGGCGGCGTTGCAGCAGCAGTTGTTGTATGGCCTGGAGGTGTTCTTGTTGGGTGGTGGTGTTGTGGGTATTGCCGGAGAGGCGCTGGAGTGCTTGCTGGAGGCTGTCCTGCAGCCGTGCTTCCGGAAGTATGAGGCGGCCGTTGCTCAGCAGGAAGTCTTTAATACCGGCGGTGCTTCTGTAATCTAATATGGAGATGGCCCTGGCCTGATTGGTGGTTATCTGACTGGTTCGTATCCAGTCGGCAGCAGCGTTGGTCCTTTTCCGTACCGTCACGGCGTAAAATATGAAGCCGCTAAGTACCATGAGTACGGCTATCACGAGGGTTATGACGGTGAGGGTTATATTTCTCATCTGGCTTTTGGTTTCACAGACTAGTTTGCTGTTTTGGCCGGGGTAGTTCCCCCATTGGAGGATTCATTCTGGAAATTTAGCTAAAAAAAAGCATTATTGGTGTTCATCTTGTTCATTTGTTGGGAGTGGCACATGTAAAGAATATGAGTTATCAATATGACTTTTTATGTAACTTTCGCGCCGAAAAGGAGGTGGTTGGGAATATTTTAACCAATTCTTTTACAATCATTCCAATATATTTGCCTAATATTCTTTTTCCTAAGTATTAAAATATTTTATGAAAAAAATAATTTTTACCCTTGGCCTGATAGCTGTAGCTGTGGGTGTATTTGCACAGGAAGGCGGTTCTCCCATGAACAAGGCAGTTAGCAGGGCCACCCATTCCCGGGATTTTCTGATGATTCAGATGTCCTATGATGGTTGGGCTGGTGCGCCTGATAGTATCAAGACAGGTTTCAACAGGGGCTTTAATATCGCGTTGATGTACGATTTCCCGTTCAAGAAGTCTCCCCTGAGCGTGGCGGCTGGTTTGGGTATCAGCACCAGCGGGGTATATCTGAAAGACCATACTTTTGACATTTCCGGAAAAGTGAGCCCGGACAAGGCTTCTTTCCCTGCCAGCAATGCATATAAAAAATACAAGGTAGCCACTACTTACCTGGAAATTCCTATTGAGCTGCGGTACCGCAGTGTGCCGGACAATGCCAACAAAGGTTTTAAAGCAGCGTTGGGCGTAAAAGTGGGTACCCTGGTAAATGCACATACCAAAGGCCGCAACACCGGTGCTAACGGTTCTAAAAACTGGGATAAAGACATCAACAAAGGCTTTTTCAATCCATGGCGTTTCTCTGCCACTGCCCGTGTAGGTTATGGCAACTTCGCCCTGTTTGGCGCCTATTCCCTGAACCCGATGCTGAAAGACAACAGCGATCTGGATATCAGACCTTATCAGATCGGTATCTGCCTGAGCGGACTGTAATCGTCCACAGGGTTAAAAATATAACGGCCATGGTTGTATCAAACCATGGCCGTTTTTTATTGCTTATTGTTTTGGTATCAGTTGCCGGTGAATGCCGGTTTTCTTTTTTCAAGGAAAGCGTTGATGCCTTCCCGGTTGTCGGTGGAGTTACCGGCAATTTCCTGGCAGTAGGCTTCGTATTCGAGCGTAGCGTCCAGTGATTCTGTCATGCCTTTGGTGAGCATTTTTTTCATCAGCGCGATGGCTTTGGTGGGGGCTGCGGCGTAGTAAGCGGCTTCGGCATCCACGGCGGCATCGAGTGCATCCGCCGGTACTACTTTGTTGACCAGTCCCATTTGCAGGGCTTCCGCAGCAGTGACTTTAGAGGCTTTGGTGGCCAGTTCAAAAGCGCGGTGGTAGCCTACGGTGCGCGGCAGGAAATAAGAGGAGCCGGAATCCAGTACCAGCGCGATGTTCACAAAGATCTCGATCATGGTGGCAGCTTCGCTGGCGATGATCATATCGCAGGCCAGTGCGAGGGAGCACCCTGCGCCGGCGGCCACGCCATTGAGTTTGCAAATAACCGGCTTTGGCATGTTACGGATAGCGCGGATAATAGGATTGTAGCGTTTGTGCAACGATTCGCTCAGGTTGCGTTTCCCCGCTTCCATAGACGCTTTGAGGTCTTGTCCGCTGCTAAAGGCTTTGCCTGCTCCTGTCAGCACCACTACCCTTACCGCGGGGTCTCTCTCTGCCTGTTTGAGGGCGTCCTGTAGTTCATAACTGAGCGGATCATTGAATGCGTTGTAAACTTCCGGGCGGTTGAGCGTGATGGTGGCCACGCCATTGGCGGTTTCCAATAACAGGGAGGTCATAATAATTACGAATTAGGAATTACGAATTACGAATGAAGGGTTTAATTATAGAAAGGTCACTAAATAACCGTTTTAAAAATAAGCCTTTAATTCGTAATTCGTAATTCCTAATTCGTAATTGTTTAAAGTGTTTCTTTCAGCCAGTTGAAGAATTCCCGTTGCCATACGATGGCGTTCTGTGGTTTTAACACCCAGTGGTTTTCTTCAGGGAAATAGAGCAGTTTGCTTTTGATGCCTTTCAGCTGCGCGAGCTGGAAGGCTTGCAGGCCCTGCTCTATGGGCACGCGGAAATCGATACCGCCCTGGATGATCAGGATGGGCGTGTTCCATTTGTTGGCGTGTTCGCTGGGATTGAAGTCCTTATATGCTTTTGCATTGGCAGGGTCCCAGTAAGCGCCGATGTCCCAGTTGGCGAACCACAGTTCTTCGGTGGTGCCGTACCAGCTTTTCAGGTCAAACAGGCCATCGTGGGCGATGAAGGTTTTGAAGCGGTTTTCGTGTACGCCAGCCAGCATGTATACGGAGTATCCGCCGTAGCTGGCACCGATGGCACCGAGGCGGTTTTTGTCCACATAGCTTTCTTTGCTTACGTCATCGATGGCGCTCAGGTAGTCGCGGATAGGCTGGCCGCCCCAGTCTTTGCTGATGGAGGCATTCCATTCCACGCCGTGGCCGGGCATGCCTCTTCTGTTGGGCGCTACCACGATGTAACCCTGTGACGCGATCAGCTGGAAATTCCAGCGGAAGGAATAGAACTGGGAAAGGGCTGATTGAGGGCCACCCTGGCAATACAGCAGGGTTGGATATTTTTTAGCGGGATCGAAGTCCGGCGGTAAGATCACCCATACGAGCATCTCTTTGCCGTCGGTAGTTTTCACCCAGCGTTTTTCCACTTTGCAGGAACCTATTTTATCGTAGGTGCCTTTGTTGACGTTGGTCAGCTGTTGCAGGCCGCCTTTCTGGAGGTCTACGGTAAACAGTTCCGCCGCGTGGTTCATGTCTGTGCGGGTCACCACCATGGTGTTGCCTGACTGTGCCACCATGCCGTTGATATCAAAATCACCGGAGGTGATCTGGCGTATATGCTTGTCCGTTGTTTTGGACGGATCTTTCTGCAGGGCTATTTCCAGCAGTTGTTCTGTGCCTTTCAGGACGGCGAGGAAGTAGACTTTTTTGCCATCGTTACTGAAGCGTACAGCGGAAGCGGTGCCGTCCCAGTTTTGGGTGAGGTTGGTTTTGGCGCCCGTAGCGCGGTCCAGGAGAATGACATCATTTTTATCTGCCTCAAACCCGTCGTGGGCCATGCTGAGCCAGGTGAGGTATTTACCGTCCTGGCTGAAGGCGGGGGCCATATCATAACCCATCATGCCTTCGGAGAGGTTGCGGGTGGCTTTTGTAGCGATGTTGTACTCGTAGATGTCTGTATTGGTGCTGATGGCGTAGTCTTTACCATATTTTTTCTTGCACACATACAGGATGTTTTGGCCATCGGGGCTCCATATCAGGTCTTCGGCTCCGCCATGCGGCATCTGCGGGCAGTCGTGTGGTTCGTCGGCCATAATATCTACCGGCGTACCTATCTCCCCATTGTTATAGGTAGCATAAAATACGTGGGAGAAGTTGCCGTCTTCCCAGGTGTCCCAGTGGCGGTAGTTCAGGTTATCGTAGATCTGAACGTTGGATTTCGGGAGGTCGGCGTAGTGGTCTACACCGGAAATTTTTTTCACTTTCACCTCTTTGGTAAACATGATGTGTTTGCCATCGGGAGAAATTTTGATGTTTTGCATTTCACCGGTCCCGTTAGTTTTCTGTACGGCGCTGGAGCCGTCAGCATTCATTTCCCACCATTGGCCTTTGAGGGAGTAGCCAATTTTGCCACCGGGGAGCACGGCCACATCGCCTTCTCCGCCGGGCGTTTGGGTCAGTTGTCTGGGTGCGCCGCCTGTCAGCGGAACGGCATAGAGGTTTCTTTCACTCTTGTTGTCGGCCAGGCTGGGTTGTGACACGCTGAAGATAACGGTCTTCCCGTCGGCGCTGATGGCCTCTCCGCTGACTCTGCCGAGCTGCCACAGCAATTCGGGCGTCATTTTGTCCTGGGCTGTCGCCATAGTTGAAATTAATAGTCCTGTCAGTAAAAATGGTTTGTACATGATCTGCAAGATGTTTTGGATCACCTAAATGTAGGAAACTACCTGCTGATTCTGCTGGTTTGAGGTATTTTTCTGATGAACGGAGTGATGGCAGTCATCTTCATATAATAGAAAAAACAATTTATGGACGGCATCAACTGCGTAAAAACAAGTATTTTTGCAGCAAATTTTTAAGCACTTTGATAGAAAAAAAACAAGTCGTCCAAAAAGAAGAGAAAGCCGTCATTGTAGGGGTCATCACTAAAGACCAGACGGACCGGCAGGTACAGGAGTTCCTGGACGAGCTGGTGTTTCTGGCGGAAACGGCCGGTGCCACCACGTTAAAACGCTTTACCCAGAAACTGTCCCATCCGGACAGGGCTACTTTTGTGGGTAAAGGTAAACTGGAAGAGATTCACCAATATATCGCCAGCAGGGACGTGTCACTGGTCATCTTCGATGATGAGCTGACAGGTTCGCAGATCGCCAATATCGAAAAGGTACTGAAGGTAAAAACAATTGACCGCAGCGACCTTATCCTTGATATCTTTGCCCGCCGCGCCCGTACAGCACAGGCCAAAGTGCAGGTGGAGCTGGCGCAGTACCAGTATATCCTGCCCCGTTTGCGCGGTATGTGGAGCCACCTTGAACGTCAGGGCGGTGGTATTGGGAGCAGAGGCCCTGGTGAAACGGAGATCGAAACGGACCGTCGTATCGTAAAAGATAAGATCGCCCTGTTGCGTAAGCGACTGGCTGAAATAGACAAGCAGTCCCTTACCCAGCGTAAGGAACGTGGCGAATTTATCCGTGTAGCGCTGGTAGGTTATACCAATGTGGGCAAAAGCACCATCATGAACATGCTCAGCAAAAGCGAGGTGTTTGCGGAAAACAAGCTGTTTGCCACGCTTGATACCACTACCCGTAAAGTAGTGTTTGAGCAAACGCCTTTTCTGCTTAGCGATACGGTAGGATTTATCCGCAAGCTGCCCCATCACCTGGTAGAGAGCTTCAAATCCACACTGGACGAGGTCCGCGAGAGTGACATCCTTTTGCATGTGGTAGATATCTCCCATCCGCAATATGAAGAGCAGATAGAAGTGGTGAACCGCACACTGCAGGAGCTGAAGGCCTTTGACAAGCCTACCATCATGGTCTTTAACAAGATGGACCTGTACGAAGCCAACACTTTTGATAAATGGCTGGAAGAAGATATCAAAAAAGATATCCTGCAGTCGCTCAAACAGAACTGGGACACCAAGACCAACGGCAACACCGTTTTCATCGCCGCCCTGGAAAGACGTAATGTGGAAGAGCTACGCAAAACCATTATGGACAAGGTAGCCCAACTGTACAGAGAACGTTATCCCTACAAAACAGAATTTTTCTATTAATGGCCAAAAAGTACACCTGGCATAAACTGGACGAAGGATATTTGCCACTTGCCGACAATGCGATCCGTGCACAGGAAGTGAACGGAAAGATGATCAGTGTTGCCCTGCACCAGGGCCAACTGTACGCTTTTGCTCATAAATGCCCGCATGCCGGCGGCATCATGGCCGATGGGTTCATCGATGCAGCCGGTAATGTGGTGTGCCCGATACACCGCTATAAGTTCAGCATGAAAAATGGCCATAACTGCAGCGGCGAAGGATATTATCTTAAAACCTATCCCATAGAACAGCGGGAGGACGGCCCTTACGTAGGAATGGAAAAGAGCGGTGGCTGGCTGTGGTGACAGCCGGTTTATCTTTTTGTTAATTACCCCCCGCAGGTTTTTATCCGTCAACGGATGAACGTAACTTTTGCTCATGTTACCGTTACCTGCAACTGTTCGCCCGTTTGCCTTTTCAGAGAAGCAGATCTGGGTGTTTATCGTTTTCCTGCTGGCTTTATTACAGTTCAGCGCCCTTCAGGTACCCATTCTGGAGCCCGATGGCGCACTCTATGCCGGCATCGCCAAAACCATGGTGCTGAAACATGACTACCTGAACCTCTACGCCGATGGCCATGAGTGGCTGGACAAGCCTCATTTCCCTTTCTGGATGGCCGCATTGAGTTTTCAGTTGTTCGGCTTTCATACGTGGTCGTATAAACTACCGGCCATCCTTTTTCTATTGATGGGCGCCTGGTATACCTACCGTTTTGCGCTTTCCCTTTACGGCGACAACAGTGCCCGCTGGGCCGTGTGTATCCTGCTTACCGCAGAACATCTTGTTATCTCCAACAATGACGTGCGGGCAGAGCCTTATCTGACGGGCCTTATCATCGCCGCAGTATATCATTTTTATCAGAGCGTGCTGCGGCCATGGCGGTATCATCTGTTGCTGGGCGCGCTGTTCACCGCCTGTGCTATCATGACCAAAGGCATTTTCGCGCTGGTGCCGATAGGTGCCGCCATCGGCGGACATTTACTGTTTACCCGCCAGTGGAAACTGGTGTTCAGCTGGCAATGGCTGGTAGCGCTGGCCTTCATCGCATTGTTCATCATGCCGGAATTATACGCTCTCTACCAGCAGTTTGACCTGCATCCGGAGAAGATCGTCTTCGGTCATACCGGGGTGTCCGGACTGCGTTTCTTTTTCTGGGACAGCCAGTTTGGGCGTTTTATGAATACCGGGCCTATCAAAGGCGCAGGAGACCCATTCTTCTTCTTTCACACGCTGCTATGGGCTTTTCTGCCCTGGCCGGTGATGCTGTATGCCGCCGTGATCATGTTTTTCCGCAAATGGAAGCAGCAGCCGGAATACTATTGTATCTGCGGCGCACTCGCTACTTTTATACTGTTTTCGCTATCGCGTTTCCAGTTGCCCCATTATCTCAATATCATTTTTCCTTTTTTTGCCATCCTTACCGCACACTATATCCTGTCGCTGCATACCGCCAATGGGCTTCGTTTTTTCCGTACCACGCAGTATACCATCATCATCCTGCTGGCGATAGCCGGCGTAGTATTGGACCTGTTGTATAAGCCGGCCATGGGATATGCGTGGCTGGTACCCATCGCAGCGCTCGTCGTTTTATATATGCTGCTGCATTACTGGCTCGACAAAAGCACCAAAGAGGCCGTGTTTTACCGGACTGTCGCCATGAGCATCCTGTTGAACCTTTATATCAATACTATCCTATATCCCGATATGATGCAGTACCAGAGCGGCAGCGAGGCGGCGCGTTATGCCAATGCCACTATTCCCGGCGTGCCTGTGACGCTGTATCAGCACAACTCCTATTCTTTCGAATACTACCTGAACGCACCGGTTCCCCGCACCGACACCGCTGTTGAAGGCGTTGTCTTCACCACGCCCGAAGGGTTAGCGAGTCTGCGCGAGCAAGGATATGACTACACGTTGCTTCACCGCTTTCCTCATTTTTATATCAGCAAACTGGACATGCCTTTTGTGCGGAAAGCTACGCGTGCCAGTGCCCTCGGAGAAAAAATGCTGGTCAGGGTTAAAAAAGTGTCTCCCTGAAACCCTTTATGGTAGCTGGGTTTAAAACTTTTTAGAAAAATTTTTAAAAAAAGTGGTCATAAGATTTTGCAAAAATGAAATTTTACCTATTTTTGCAATCCCAAATCGCACAAACGATACGGGAAACACTCCTCCTTAGCTCAGTTGGTTAGAGCATCTGACTGTTAATCAGAGGGTCGCTGGTTCAAGTCCAGCAGGGGGAGCGAAAAAGAAAAAGGCAATCAGCAATGGTTGCCTTTTTTATTTTTGTTCTGGCTACGTATAGACGTAAAAATAAAACGCCTTCTGCCAACTAAGCAGAAAGCGATTTACAACAACGTCATCTTTTCATCCACCATTTAATGGTTTGGCACTATTGCGCCACTATCCACTGGCTACTTACAAAATAGGCCGGTACATCTGTGTTTTGCGCGGTACCGTTTTGGCTCTCCAGGTTAAGGTAACCGCCTTTCCACTGGTTTCTCAGCCGGATATAGCCGTCGGTGTATTCAAACGCCCAATAGGCACTTCCGTAAGAGATCGGCAGTAGTATACATTCCACATAGCTATAGCCGTGTTCAATGTTTATGTATTTCCCGGACGATACATTCCTGATGCGTGTATATCCGTTTATTTTCTCCAGGTTCCATTTGTAGCGGTCGTCCGGAGCGGTGCTGCTGTATCGTACTATGCCGTTGTCGTCGTAGAGGTAGGCGTTGGTCCATCTGTTTTTGAGTCGTACCCATGCCGGGGGGCCGGGATATACTGTTGTCAGCGCTACTTTGTCTTCAGCAGTAAAAGGACGGTCCGTATTGTTGGAACAGGCCAGCATCCAGGAATTAGCGGAAGGGGCGCTTGGCGTGCCGGGGATGTATTCTGCGCCAACGCCGGCTGTACCTTCATTGCCGCCAGTGCCACAGCTAAAGGCCCGGTTCATGTAATCGGTATGGCGGAAACCTATGGCATGCCCTATCTCATGCGCTATGGTGGTGATGGCATCTGCACGTTGGGAGGTGCCGTTGTAGTAATAGGTGTTTAGTTTAATGGGGCTTGCGGGGTTTCCGCCTGAGGGGAACCCGGCGCTATAGCCGAGTACGTTGCTTACCTCATGGAATGCCAGTATGTTTATTTCAGCCCTGGTGTCTGGCGTGCGGATCATCCTTATGCTGATGTTGAGCGCATTGTATCTCTCCAGAGCTTTGTCCAGTGCGTCCTGCATATAGGCGTCGAAGGCAGGATCTATATACACATAAATTGTCCGGAGTGGCCCGGGAACGGTATTGGTACTCCTGTAATGCTCCACTTTTACCTTGGAGTTTACAGGATTGGCGGCCAGTTCATCGATCTGTTTTTCTGTAAGAAAGATATCATATTCCACGAGGTAGCCGTCTTTATATTTCTGCAAGCCTTCGCTGGTATGGAAGCCCGCTGCCTGTAGTTTTGAAATGATGTTATCTGAGACATTCCGTGGAGAAGGGCTGTTGTCTTTTTTCTGGCAGGCTAACAATAGGATCATTAATAAAGAGGTGAAGTAATAGGCTAATGGTTTCATGAGCGTACAAATTTGGGTTAAGAAAATGTAATGGTAGTATGGATTGAAAGATGAGGGTTTTAGTATTAGCTGGGTTAATAGGGTTTCTTTGCTGGAAAATTAAACAGTACTGAAGGTACAAAATTTAAGTGATTTTTTCCTTCATAAATAGAACGGTCGTACGAAATTTATACGCATAAATTTACGCTTACTTTCGTTTTTATAGTCAATCTTACCGATAGTGCAAACCGGCTGCAGTGCTGCTATGCTTTTCGATAGCGGGCGTTCGCGGGAGTAGTCTAAATACTTGCAGGGAACAGGAAACTTACTATGGCAGGATGCTGGAACAATACAAAAAAATGTATCTTCCCTCTATTTTCCTATAACTTATGAAGCGCCTGTTACTGTTACTTTGGCTATTAGTCCCTGTAATTCCTACTCTGGCCCAGGGCCATGATTTTGTCCTGAATGAAATCAGGGAGAACGCCGCCGCCCGTAAGATCGGCAGTCTGCTGATCATCACAGCCGGGCCTATGTCCACCCGCAAGATTGGTCAGGATATGAAATATGCGTTGGATAAGCAATTCCGCAACAAATCATTTCAGACTTCGGTCGTGCATCTCGGTACGATAGAATACTGCACTGATGAGAATATCGCCAAGGCTTCGGCCATGTATCCACATGATGCTGTGCTGGTGGTGGCGCCAAAAGAAGTGGAAGACCATGCGGTGACGAAGAACCCGAATAAGCCATTGCCAAGAGCAGCCTCCCTGGTACTTTTAGGCCCGCTCCTCGCCCCCAATCGCTATGGCCGGAAAGAGTTCACCAATCAACTGGAAACGTTTTACCTGCTGGACAAATCAAATCTGCAGGAGCCTTTTTGGATCGGGCAGTCTAATGTTTCCACCAACCTGGGCTCAAACAAATACTTTGATTATCTCATAAAGAATCTCTTGCGCATTTGGAAAGATGAAGGGGTTGTTGTTGGATGATTCCAGCCCAAACAGTATGGTATATTAATTCACGCAGAAGAGCCTGGCGCCAAACATGGATCATATTGAAATGTTCGCAAGTATTTGATATAAGGTATGTTAGGTTCTCAAATTAAGAAAGGCGCTTATAAAGGTCTTTTTTTGTTAGACGCGCATTTCTTCTAAAATATCTGTACCCCTTCCATGATTGGCTTAAAAATGATGCTCAATTTGATTTTGGGAATTGCAATGTGAAAATATTATTATCTTTCATGTAGTAATAGTTAAAATTCCATTAAATGCCTTTCCCAAAAAATATTGAAAAAACCCATTTATTAAAGGCCATCGACAGAATTGATAAAGAAGGTATTCCTGATCATGGCGCTTCAACGCATTATGATGTTGTGTTCCGTGATAAGGCATATCCTCCTAAACTTATCGTTTCATATGCGAATTATTTTGCTAATGGACAGGTGCTTGATAGGAATAGTTTTGCAGGAGGAGAAGGGACACCCTGTTTCGAACTCCTTAGGAAGAATGGGTTTGTTATTCAAGAAAAGAATGATAGTTTTTTGCGAACATTACTTATGTTTTTGACACAGGCAAGTGCACCAATTGTAGATCTTAAAACGCATTTCTATGATAAATCTTATGATGGACTGAAGTTAGAAGTTAGCTTTGGCGCTGGTAATGTTGCAAGGGTTCCCTGGATTGCTTTTTTAAGAGAGGACCAAGAGGTTACAAAAGGAATATATCCCGTTTTCCTTTATTATAGGCGACAACAGCTTCTTATCTTAGCTTATGGGATTAGTGAAACTAATGATCCTGTCGATAGATGGATGAGTAGTGCAGAGACCATTCAAAATTTCTTTTATAAGACCTATGGTGAAAAACCGCCAAGATATGGATCCTCGTTGATTTTTAGCCATTATAATATAGATAAAAATAAGAAAAATTTCGGTTTGGATTTAAACCAAGTAAGGAAAAATTTTGAGCAACTGATTAATGAATATAAAGGTCTTACCTCGACTAATAAGGTGAAAAATAAAATCGTCATGGAGGCGTTGCCGTTTGATTACAAAGAACTTATTGCAAGTCTAAGTGCAGCACACTTGAGCTTTTCCAAAGAACAGATATTAAGATTTATTTGCTCTCTTTGTACCAAACCATTTGTTATTTTAACTGGCTTGTCCGGTTCCGGGAAAACTCGGCTTGCTCTGGCCTTTTGTAAGTGGATAAGCAATAGTGAACGTCAGGTTTGTGTGATACCCGTTGGGGCAGACTGGACAAACCGCGATCCGTTGCTGGGATACCCTAATGCGTTAGAGAAGAATAGTTATATCCTCCCCGATAATAATGCTTTGAACATAATATTAAATGCAAATGATGACCCTGGAAATCCCTATTTTCTGATACTGGATGAAATGAATTTGAGCCATGTTGAAAGATATTTCGCTGATTTTCTGAGTGCGATGGAATCTGGTGAATATATTCACTTACATAGCTTAGAAAAGGGTATTGGGGCCGAATCCGCCGTGGTCCCTGCAAAAATAAAGCTTCCGAAAAACCTTTTTGTAATTGGTACAGTAAATATTGATGAGACAACTTATATGTTTAGCCCAAAGGTGTTGGATAGAGCTAATGTTATTGAGTTTAAGGTATCACTAGATGAAATGAGAGAATACTTGGAAAATAATGGAGGTAGGTTAGAAATAGAACAATTAAAGAGTAAAGGAGCCTTAATGGCTCAAAGTTTCGTTAGATTTGCTACTGAGAAAATAGAAGAACCTAAGAATAAAGAGGCGCTAATAAAAGTGCTAATTTCTTTTTTTGAAAAACTGGAAGACGTTCATGCAGAATTCGGTTATAGAACTGCATCTGAGATCTTAAGGTTTGCTGGAATAGTAGCCAAAATTGAACCTTCGTGGGATGTAAACCAAATAATTGACGCCGCTGTAATACAAAAATTACTACCGAAGTTGCATGGGAACAGAAGAAAACTTGAACCTGTATTGAAAATGTTAACTCAACTATGTATAAGTGAAGACAATAAAGTGAAATACCCCTTGAGCCATAGAAAAATACAAAGAATGCTTCAAGGATTAATGGATAACAGCTTTACTAGTTTTGCAGAAGCATAAAAATATGCACAAAGAAATAATCATACGTATAACTGCTGATGTTCACGATATTACAGTTAAGATATTAGCAGAGATGGACGGAAAGCCGTGCCTGTGGGAATTAGACCAGCTTGAGGCCACAGAATTCGGTGAGGCTACAGTGCAAATATTAGAAGGATGTTCTTATGAGTATAGTATTACTCATGGATATTATTTAGAAAAAATAAGCAGGGTAGTACATACATTTAGGTCTGAAAAGTCAGGAGGAAGAATTACTCCTAATAACTACGTTGGAAAGCTTTGTATTGATATCTTTTCTGTGGCAGAGAATACGAAGTGCGCTGAGCTACACTTGGAAGTAAGATCAGTAAAAACTAGCTATAGACAAGACTATCGAATAATGTTGGAAGAGATAGCGGAGAAATGTACCGAGCTTGTAATGCAGCGAAATACTCCCATTTCTCAACATTTTACGACGAATTTTTCTTCAGATGCAAGAACATTATATCAGCGGTTTATTTTCATTAAAGCGATAATAGGATCGGAAGAATTTGATAGTGCCATTAGTAAAATTGAGTTGTCGCCGGTTACTAACTGGACTGAAGCTGAAGTGCAAAAAGATATTTGCGGCATTAGGAGAATTAATAATAAATCTATAAAGCAGATAGCGGAAAAATTCGCAAAAGGAAATTCGCAAAGAGATGATTCTCATGTGTTAAGGCCATATTTCGCTCCTGCGGTAATTACAGTTAATCATAAGAGTGAAACTGTTGATAGCCCAGAAAATAGATTTGTAAAACATGCTTTAACTCAGTTTCTATTCTTTTGTATTGAATATAGAGATCGACTAAATAAAGGTGATAAGCAATATGTTGAGGTATTACAGCTAATTGGTAAACTCGAGAGCCATCTAAACAATGCCCTTTTTAAACAAGTAGCGAATTTAAAAACAATTCCACTAAATAGCCCTGTTTTGCAACGTAGGTCAGGATATCGAGAGGTGTTGCGGGCTTGGCTTATGTTTGATTTGGCAGCAAAGCTATTTTGGAATGGCGGTGAAGATGTTTACTCGGGAGAAAAGAAGGATGTAGCTACCTTGTATGAGTATTGGGTGTTTTTTAAATTAAGGGAAACAATAATTGACGTTTTTAAGTTGAATAGTCCTGATATTAATGAGTTGATTGAGGAAACTAAGGATGGGTTGGGATTAAAGTTAAAAAAAGGGTCCTCTTTAACTATATCTGGAGTATTTGAAAATGAAATTAGAAAACTAAATATCCAATTTAGTTATAATAAAACATTCAAGGGACGAAGCCCCTATCCTGAAGGGGGGAGTTGGAGTTTTGATTTAAGGCCAGACTATACGCTGAGTATTTGGCCACATGGTATAAGTGAGAAGATTGCTGAGCAGCAGGAACTGATAACACACATACATTTTGATGCGAAGTATAAGGTGGACAATGTGCTGGAGCTCTTTAAAATGGATATTGATTCATCAATTGGTGAAACAACGTATAAGGGCTCCTTCAAGAAGGAGGATCTCTTGAAGATGCATGCATATAGAGATGCGATAAGGAGAACTGCCGGAGCTTATATCCTTTATCCGGGCTTAGAGTCGAGAGAAATCAATGGATACCATGAGATCTTGCCCGGGATTGGGGCATTTCCGATAGCCCCTTCAGATAGGGGAAATGGTATAAGTGAATTGAAGGGATTCTTATACAGACTTGTTGACCACTTTATTAATAGAGCGTCTCAAAGAGAAAAAATTGCATCCAAAGTATATGAGATATACAAGGAAACTAAAATTAACGTTGTAGATAAACCTCTACCTGAGTTATCAGATATCAATAGGATGCTTGTGCCTGATGAAACCTTTGTCTTGGTCGGTTATTATAAGAATCAGGAACACTTAAATTGGATCGAGGAAAATAAATTATATAATACAAGGATTACCAACTCAGAAGGTTCTTTGCCTCTTCGTCATGAAGAGGTGGGCGCGAAGTATTTGTTACTTTATACAAGTAGTTCAAAAGAAAGCGCCAAGCTTTATAAGCTGAAAAAAACGGGCCCCAGAATTTTTACAAAAAAGGATCTTCAACGCAAGAGATATCCAACTAATCCAACTCAAGCCTTCTATTTAGTGTTTGCAATTGATAATAAATTAGAGAAAGAACTTGATGGAAAAAACTGGCAGATTGGTAAATTGAAAAAGTACAGCCCTAGATCTAAATTGCCATTTTCAATAAGTTTAACTGAATTAATGAATGTAGCATCTGAAGATAAACATGTCAAATGACATTAACTGGTTTGCCACTGGAATTAGGCACAAGCACAACTATTGATTGTATTTAACAACGATTAAAACGTAATCACAGAGACGAACTTCTAATAATACGACCTTTACCAGTAACCAAACACCCCCGCTCCGGATTTATATAATCCAACTCCCCCTCCTCAAACAACCGTTCCAACGCTTCACAACCATTTTCAACCTTATAATCCCTTTCTGCTTTTGTTATGGGAATAAGCCAGTAGCAATGAATTTCATCTCCTCCAAAATTAAAAAGTTCCAGACTATTCCCGTCGAGATAAGGCAATGATATAAAGGCATGATCACAGATGGAGCTATCCAGCCACGGTTGGCCTACATTGACAGTATGGTGGATATTCAGGGGACGGCTGGTTCTATGATAAGAAGCGCAGTAGGTTAACAGCTCCACTAATTTAGGGTCGGACTTTGGGGAGAATACAAACAGCTCGATCAGGTTGTCGTCTGTTCTGTCGGCAGACATGCCAACCGTACAATAGATAAAAACGCCGTGGCGCTTATTGGGAGGTATTTCAAGTACATAGAAATCGGGGTGAAGCTTTTCCCTGGGACCTTTGTCAAGTATTGTCTTTGTCCCTTCCACACCAAAATATTGTTGGTAGTGTTGCGTTAGCTGAGTTATGTATTGTGCTTGCATACAAATCAGCAAATAAACGTTTTTTTGTTTTTATTTAATAAAGGAATTCTATACGCATCACTGAACGGAGCTGAAAACGTTCAGCGTCAACGAAGAAAGTTTTACTTTCCCAAAAGAGGCAGTGCCGGGGTTTCTGGAAAAAGAGCTGGCAAATGGATGTATCAGGACAGCACGGAGATATTTAGAACGTTGATGCTCCCAGGTGTCCTGATAATTCCCATTAATACTCCCCTATCGCCGCCGTTAAAAACATCTCCCCGCTGGCCGGCGCCAACCCATCCGTCCTGCCGGAAAAATAGCGTGCTTTCAGTGCCGCCGGTGATACAATGGACACATTTTGTAAACCATTTTCCCTGGCCAGTTCCAGTACCTGTTCCGGGGTAAAGAAGCTGATAAAAGGGTTGCCGGAGGCTTTGGCGCCCTGGGTGGATGCTTTTTGCAGGACAAGGTCTTCTTCTTCCAGCAGTTCCTGCGGAAGCAGGAAAGTGATGGCTGCTTTGGTGCCGAGCGCCATGGCGGCCACCTGCCGTAGCATCTGGCTGATGGCTTCCCGGGAAAGATAGAGGGTAACACCAGTGCAGGCTATCACGGCAGGGATGTTTGGATTAAATCCTGCCTGTAATAACGTGTCCCACCAGGACTGTCCCTTTTCAAAGTCGACACCTACGAAATGCAGTGATGATGGAATAGGATGACCTGTTTCAATGAGCCGTTGACGTTTCCATTCCAACGTATCGGGACCGTCGATCTCATATATTTGCAGGCGGGAAGCTACGGCTGGATTGCGCTGTGCGAAAGTGTCCAGACCGGCGCCGAGGATGACGTACTGCGTGATGCCTTTCTCTGCTTCGTGGAGAATCAGGTCCTCTATAAAACGGGCCCTGGCAGCCATGGCGGCCCGTACCCTTCTGGAGAAGACGGGGTCCATATCAGGACGTTGTTGCCAATCTTCTCCGGGAGCTATCAGCTGAAGACCGGTAGTATCTTCCAGTATGTGCGGCGGCGCATCTAGTTGTACATGCAGTGCTCTCCAGAGGGCTGTCCGTACGGCAGTGGAATTGGGTTGTTGCATCATTATGCTTTTGAACGTAAACCAATAATATTTCCTTCTGTGTCTTCTATCAGTGCGATAAAACCGGCTTCGCCGATATTGACCTTAGGTTGAAGGACTTTGCCTCCGGCGCCTGTTACGCGGCCCAGTTCACTGTTGATATCTTTGGTGTCAAAATATACCAGTATTCCGCCGGGGCCGGGACTTACTTTATCCAGTTTCACCAGTGCACCCATGCTGCCGCTTCCCTCCTCTTTACCGGGGAAAAGCGCATAGTCCATATGTGCATGCCGGTCACTTTGTATAGGCGTTACAGTTAGTTCAGTCTGAAACACTTCTGTATAAAATTTTTTGGCCCTGTTAAAGTCTGTAGTATAGATTTCAAACCAATTCACGACGTTTTTCATCTTATATCTTTTTTGAGATGATAGATGATGTAAAATTAGAACGATGTGAACGAGCGGAATTGTAAAAAACCGACAGCTACTTCATCCATTCGGGAAAATTAGGCAGTTGCTCCTTTGCCTTATGAAGGAAGTGTTTGGGCGAAGCGCCGGCAAACAGCTGGAATTCCCTGATAAAATGCGCCTGGTCAAAGTATTGTTGCAGATGGGCGACGGCTGTGAGCGATCCGAAGTTGGACTGCCTGATAAGTTCCAGGGCCGACTGAAAGCGGCAGATGCGGGCGTACATTTTCGGCGTTACACCGATATGATGTTTAAAATACCGTTCCAGCGTGCGTTCTGAGATATTGAGGGCCGACTGTACCTGTGGCAGTGTTTTCCCCTGTTGCAATAAATGAATGGCCCATCCGGTTTTTCCGTCTGTCGTATCGTTTTTATTTAGCTGTCGCAGAAAAAAATTTTCCAATACCTGTACCTTTTGTTCGAAGGTGGTAGCATGAGAAAGTTGTTCGCTGAGAGATGTGCGGACCAGGTCATCTAAATCGATATACTGATTGGTCAGATCGTAGGCTGTCAGGGGAAAGAGGCTTGTCAGTATGCCTGGATGGAAACTGACGCCTACATTGAGGAACGTTCCTTTCACCTGCATATTGGCATACTGTGTCTTGGGACCATAGAGAAACAGCGGAGGCAATTGCTGCTGGTAATGGTCGCGGAAGGCTGCCGGATGCTGCTGGAAGATCATCCCGGGGATGCCGTCAGTCATGATTTTGAAGTCCTTCTCTACAGTGGACGAAGAATGCTGTTCCAGCATCCAGAAATAACGGATATATTTTTGCAGTGGCTGAATAGGATGGATAAGCCTGAAGTCCATGGTAATTCCGTTTCTACATACGTGAAGATACATAAAATACAAAGTACCGGACATAAATATCCCTGTCCGGAAGATGGATGAGTTAAGACAAATCAAGCCACCTCCCGGAGCCGGGATATACCTTAAACTACAGGCTACCGTGTGTTAGCAGCAGGCGTGGTTGGGAGTAGCGCTGCAATCCGTCGGACGGCGGGTGTCCAGGGTACCGCAACCGGCTGCCAGCGTGGCACCGCCAGCTACTTTGGCTTGCTGTTCAACAGATAATTCGGTAATAGTGAGTTTGTTGAGGAACAGTTTCGGGTTCAGTACAGGTTTTTTCTTTTTCATGTTTTTGGATTTTGAGTGGTTAGGAAAAAATGAGTGGCATGGTTAACACGTGAAACCAGGTTATTTGAGTTTGTTGGGTTGTTGGCGCAGTTAAGTACAGTAATCTAATATACGAAAGTATGTCTGAAGAAACAAAATCAGTTTCTGTTATAAACTTTGCATGATACTACGTTCCCGGCTGTACGAATATCAGATGATAAAAATATGGGATAATAAACAAAAAAGCATATCGGTAGAACGATATGCTTTTTATTATCTATGGGAGAATTTAATCCATCAATCATAATCAGACAGTCTCACGGCAAATACTACCCTGTTATCCTGACCGTATTTGGCTGTTTCATATTCTGTGAGGTTCCACAGGTAACCGGTAGCGCTATCGCGGAAGAGATCTTCTGCGCCGTGAGGCCAGCGGTAGCGGGTACCGGCGGCGGTGCCGTCATTGTAGCGTACCAGGCGGGCGGTAGATCCCAGGTAAGAGCTGGTGCCGGTAATGGTCATGAACGTTTTGTTGCCTGCCCGGAAAACGCCTTGTATGCCGTAAACATTGCCGCTATCATTGTCTTTGGGAACAATAACTGTCGGCTGCGTGGTAGTGCTCACCTGCCCGGCTGCATTGATCGGGAAGCCGAAAGCCTGTGGTGTGGCGGTTTCTGAAGAGGTGATATATTGGGATGTCCACAGGTATTTATCTGCGGGAGTAGCGCCTTCGCCCAGCTCTATACAGGAAAACGGCTTGGCGTTCGTGATTTTATAGTAGCCTGTCTGTGGCAATATATAGGCGTAGTTAAATGCTTTGAGATCACCGTTGGATTCTTTGCCGATACGTGTTTCGGTGGCGTCGCCGGCGGCAGGTACAAAAGTATCGAGGTCAAAAACCCGGATGCCCAGATTGGTATCGGCAACATATATCTTGCCGGCGTAGTAGGCCACCCCACCTGCATGAATGGTAACCGGACAAAAAGCGTCCAGCTGCGTATAGGGATTGGAAGCCTTATACAGCGCGGAGTTGGACATATTGGCGGCGTTTTGCACCAGCAGAATATGACGGTAGGTAATGTTGGCCATATTGGTGATGTCTACCAGGGAAATGCGGACACCTTTATGCTGATTGTTAATACCAGCGATGGTACCGGGATCTACACCGTACCATGTTACGAGCAGAAATTTCCTGCCTCCCCGGGAAAAGCCGGTAATGCCTTGTGGGCGCCATTCCTGCGTTTGTTCGTCACCGCTGTTCCATTTGAAACCGGTTACCTGGTTGGCTGCCGGGATATTGAAACCATACACGGTGTTGTAACCGCTGGTAGACGCTACCCTGTTAAGGTCCAGCTGATCGGGTGTTTTAAATCCATAAGACGACAGGCTGTTAACGAAGCTGCTCTCGTCGGTGAAGGTGACCGTACTGGCGGCAAGCGTGGCTGCATTGGCGGTCTGCTGTTGTGAGGCTTTGTCGCCGGGTGCGGCCTGGTCTGTCATGTTTTTGCTGCAGGCAGCCAGACAGAGGGACAACGCCAGCGGAAAATGATAAGCGTGAAGCTTCATAGGATGTTAATTAAATGGTTGAAAAGAAATCATATAAAGGCTGCAAAACTAAAGCAGCACGGAGGTATATCGTGGAACCTCTCAGGAAGTTAATGATAACTTCACATTTTTGCAAGCCCCTCAAACAATCAGCCTGCGGGAATGTTATGATCTCGTACACCTCATCCATTAAAGAACATGTTGGAACATAAAATATCCTGCTGTACGGTGTGTATGAACCGTACTATGCACCTGAAAGAAACCCTGCTGCGGAACATACAGGATAATGCAGGATACCGCCCGCTGGAATTTGTGTTGCTTAATTATGGTTCTGCTGATGATCTCCATGAATGGGTACTACAAACGCTCGGGACATACATCGAATCTGGTCTGCTCGTGTATTACCATAATCCGGAACCGGCATACTTCCACATGAGCCACGCCAAAAACATGGCCTTCCGCCTGGCATCAGGCGATATCCTCTGTAGTATAGACGCAGATAACTACGCCGGCAAAGGCTTTGCAGCATATGTGAACCGTTCTTTCAATGAAGAACCGGCGGCCTTCCTCTCCCCTGCCGGCATCGGCCCGGGAAAAAAATGGTGGGATGTACAAGGACGTATTTGCCTGAAAAAAGAAGACTTCCGCCGGCTGCACGGCTATGATGAGCGGGTAATGGACTATGGTTATGAAGACCAGGACTTCAAAAGCCGGCTGTTGGCACTGGGAAGGAAAAAAGTGATTATCCGCGACCCTGCCTATCTGCAGGCCATCCGGCACGATGATACGCTGCGCATCGCCTCCGGGTTCACCACATCGAAGATCAGAGATCTGCTGGTAGGGCATTATTGTGAACAAACATCGGAAGTGATCTGCCTGCAAAATGATTTTACCTTTGAACGGTTCTTTGTTGACCGTGACCTGTTGCACTACGAAAGTACACAGGACGACATCCATCCTAAAAGGCGGTATGCAGGCACTTATCAAATCCGGGAAAACGATATCCGGTTGTATAAGGAGAACGGAAGGGCTTACCTGCAACTGACCCTTCAGGATAAGGATACGTTGCTGACGGCAGATAACCGCCTCTTTTACCGCGTCACCTCCCCTGTCCTGCTGAATAATTTCCTGCTTCAGCGTGCCATTTACCTCGGGAGACAGGTGTTTTTCCGCAACCGCAGGAAACCTGTATGTGTAAACCCTGATGGCTATGGCCGGGGCAGGGTATATCGCAATTTCTCCACAGAACCATTGCTGCTGGCGTAAATGCATTATCGGGAAAGCTCCACCAACCTGTCCAGCCGCGTCAGTTTCCTGGGGTTGGCAACTGCATAGATCCGGGTTATCAGCCCGTCTTTCACTTCAAAGCTCACTGCGGCGGTGGCGCCATCGATGTCAATACGGGCACCAGGTTCGCCGTTAAGCCACACGCAGGTTGCTGATACCTGCCGGTTGGGCTGCACCAGCAATCCGGCTATGCGCGCAGCGCCATGTACCGGCGCTTTGGCAGCAGGTACCAGCCCGCCACCATCGGCTGTCAGGACTACATCCGGGGCTAATACTTCCATCAGTTGCTGCAGCTGCCCGGTTTGCAGGGCGGAAAGAAAACGTTCTACAACGGCCCGTTGCTCTGTTTGACTGACCTGTTTCCGCGATTGCCTGGCCGCCACATGTTGCCGCGCCCTGCTGGCAATCTGCCTGACAGCGGCAACAGACTTCCCGATGGCTTCGGCAATTTCGCCATGCGGCATACCGAAGACATCGTGAAGTATGAAGACCGCCCGCTCCGTTGGTCCCAGTGTTTCGAGTACGATCAGCATCGCCATAGAGATGTTTTGCTTCAGTTCAAAGTCCCCGCCCATATCAGCGCTTGTCAGCAACGGTTCCGGGAGCCACTCGCCCACATATTCCTCGCGGCGGCGTGACAAGGTGCGCATGTGATTAAGCGCCACCCGGGTGACGGTCCTGACCAGGTAGGCCCGCGGATCATGTACCTGCGTTTGATCGGCATTAGACCATCGCAGCCAGGCTTCCTGTACCACATCTTCTGCATCTGCGGCGGAACCTAACATCTCATAAGCCACAGTGAATATCAGGCTGCGATGTATGATGAACGGGTCTTTGGTCATAATTTGGATATTAGGCCGGTTTTCCCGACACGGTTAGCCAGTGGGATCTCGCAGGAGTCGGCATATCCCTGCGACTTGATGCCATGGGCGGTATTAATCCTGGAAGCGAAATTGGCAAAGCCAATAAGGGCGGTGAGTTCCACCAGCGCTGCCGGGCCAAGCTGCCGCAGCAGGCTCGCTGCCAGCTCGTCGGTCACGGTCGTTGGCGTATTGGTCATGGCTTCGGCGTATTCCAGTACTTCCCGTTCCAGCGGGTCGAATACGTCCGATTCCCGCCAGCAGGGCACCTGGCTGGCCTTCACCGGGTCCAGCTGCTGGTTTTGCGCCATGAAATAATTGATGTCAAGGCACCAGCTGCAGCCAATCTGTGCGGCAACAGCCATATGGGCAAATGTTTTGAGGCGTTCGTCAACTGTTTTCCACTGACCTGCTTTATGCCCGAATTCGAGGCTGGCTTCTGCTACTGGAGGGTTGTGCCATGCTACCTCCACCGGCTCGGGCACAGCACCAACCTGTAAAATCATATTTTCCCTGAGATCGGCAGGGAGCGCTGCTTTTGGAATACGTAGTGCCATAATGTTATTGGTTTAACAAGAAGACACCTGAAGTATGGCGAATGTGACAGGATTTTTTGTAAATCGGCGTAAAAAATTTTTTTGCTTTTGGTTCAGTCCGGATTTTTTTTAACTTTAGTAAATACCTGCGGAAGTAGCTCACCTGGTAGAGCGACAGCTTCCCAAGCTGTAGGTAGCGGGTTCGAGTCCCGTCTTCCGCTCTATCTTCCTGTCAGGGATTTACTAACGTGAATGGGTGCCCGCTCTTCTGTAAAGGAACCTTGGCCGGCAGGTCCATTAAATACTTCAGTAATTGGTCCATTACCAGAGGAAGTTCATAGTTATTAATAAACTGTCGTTTATTATTATACCATACCACCACGGTATATCTTGGAACATCGTATATCCGCTGCTCCCATGTTTTTAGCTTGTCCAGCGCCGAGATGCTCAGTAAATACTGTAGCTGCTTATATGCGCTATCTGATAGCTTACTCGTATAATGTCCCGTCTTAACTGCGTAATATCCTCCTATAAATTTCATCTGCTTGTTTTTATATACCAGAAACTCCATCGCCGGACATTTGCCATAACAATTAGTCGATTTAAAATACAGGCTGTCAAAACGAATGGTATCGGTAGCAGTGAGTGTTTGGCTTTTATAATACAACACTGGCTGACCCTTTACCATTCTGATAGCGCTGGAATCAACAGGTACCAGCACCAGGCTGTCTGATGTCAGCCGCTTGATCCGAAACTGAGGGTTACCGGTATTTCTATAGCCGATATTAGACCCGGTGGGTTGTAGGTGTAAAGTATCTCCCTTTATGTTGTAAACCATGTTTATGTGGTATCTGCCCAAAAAATCAAATACACAATGGGAGGAGTCAAACGCCACATATGCCAGTTCAGGCCCTACCCAGGCCTTTTGTAATGAGGAGGGGCCGGACTGGGCTGCCACTGTGGAAGGCAGTATTAACAATAGCAGTAATAGGGTCCGTATACGCATAAGGGTTACATTTACAGTAATATTATAAAAAAAAATTTCATGGCATCGAGAATTGTCAAACAAGTTATTGTCATGCGCAAAGACCTGAACATGCGGAAGGGAAAAATGATTGCGCAGGGAGCCCACGCCTCTATTGCTTTTTTGACCCGCGAAGCGAGTATAGAAGGAAATACTTTGCAGACCCATCTCCGCAATCCGGAAGAAGTGCAGGAATGGTTCACCAAAGGGTTTACCAAGATCTGTCTGTCGGTGGATTCGGAAGAAGAATTGCTCCGCGTGTATCAGCAGGCGGTGGAAGACGGGCTGAATGCCACCCTGATCACCGACTCTGGGCTGACGGAATTTGGCGGGGTGCCTACCAAAACCTGCTGCGCTATCGGTCCTAACCTGAATACAGAAATTGACAGGATCACCAAAGACCTGAAGCTGCTTTAGTACCGGTGGCTTTTGGCCGTCAGCATGTCTTCTATGAAAGTGATCGTGTCAAGGTCGGGCCGGGCGGTAAAGATGCCATAGTTGCCATTGTTGCGGATACCGCGGACAAAACAGTAGATCACGCCGCCAAAGTGCTTCTGGTAGTCGAAATCAGGCAGTCTGCTTTCCAGGTATTTCTTCACGGCCACGGTATAGATCAGGTATTGCAAGTGGTAGTTGTTGTCGTTCATGGCGGCTGCCAGCGCTGCTGGGGCATAGTCTTCCACATGGCCTCCCAGGTAGTTGGACTTCCAGTCGAGGATGTAATACCGGTGATGATGTTCGAAAAACAGGTCGATCTTACCGTTCATAATACCTTCCAGCTCCTGGTTCCTGTCTTCCGAAAAACGTTTAACCGTTATTGTTAGATCGTTGTCGGAGAGCGTATTCAGCATATTGGCGCGGAACAGCGGCACCGGGAAGTCAAATTCCAGTTCGGCGAGGCGTTTGTTCCTGCCCACAGAGGCCAGTTGGAAACTCGTTTTACCTACCTTGATCTGGGTGTGCATCACGTGCTGTAGCAGTTCCTGTAACATAGGCAGGTAAAGCTCTTCCTGCCCCGGTACAAAACGGGCGATAGCTTCATTGACCCAGTATTCCCATTGACTGTCATCGGAGAAATTAATGTTCTCAAAGAGGAAGTGCAGCAGATTCCCCGTTTTAGCGCCTTTGCGCAGGGTGTTGAATATAAAGTTATCATATTCGTTTTCCTGTTGAGCGCTGCGGATACGGGGCTTCTGCTCCGGTTTGGCGGCCAGCATGGTGTAACTCATCTTGCGCCAGTTCTCCTCCCGGAGAAAGAAAGACACCGGCGCATTGCCTGCATTACGATTGGGCGCCAGCTTGCTTTTGCGGTACCGTTGTTCCGGTTCCTGCGGCAGGGTATCTTTTGTTTCTATGAGCAACGGGTCCGGCGGGTAATGCCGGAAGGCGTCCATGAATTTGGTGAACGAAGACTTGTTATTACTGGTGTTATTAAACAGGTAACATTTATACACCGCGCGGGTGATGGCAACATAGATCAACCGGCGGTCTTCCTGTTCCTGCTGCCGTTGCTGCGCCGCTTTTTGTTCGGGAGAAACCCTTTTAGCCTCAGCATTGATATAATCTCCGGTGTCAGGGTCGCGGAAGCTGAGGTAATCACTGTCAGCATTCCTGAAATCCAGGTAAGGTGCCAGTACTATCCGGTAATCGAGGCCTTTGCTTTTGTGAATGGTAACGATATTCACGGCTTCTTCATCACTTTCTACACGTTGCGTGTACTCATCCCCTTCTACCGGCATACCGTCGATGCCGCGTTTCAGCCAGGAAATCAGGTCCCGCATAGAGAGGTTCTTGCGGTTCTGTACCTGGTGTACCAGCTCTGCCAGCTGATAGAGATTGGTGATGGCGCGTTCGCCGTTTTTGGAGTGGTCGCCCAGCAGTACGCCGCGTACGCCAAAGTCGGCAATGAACGTCATCAGCGCAGTATAGGCGCCGTTTTCCTGCCACAGGGCATGGTAGTGTCCAAAACGGGTAAGCGCTATTTCGTCGTCGAGGTTCAGGATGTCCTGTACGCTGAAGCCGGTAAAGGGCGACAACAGTGCCCGGTTAATGGTGGAACGCTCAGGCGTTTCCATGGCCTCTAGCAGGTACAATACATCAAGCGCTTCGGCGGTATTCAGCACTTTCGTATCGTCGATGGTCACTGCCGGAATACCCAGCTGTGCCAGCTTTTGTTTGATGTCCCGGCCTTCTTTGCCGGTACGTACCAGGATACCAATATCTGACGGGGTGATTTCCTGTGTTTTGTCTTTAACGATTTTATATGCCGGGTCCAGCAGCAGTTGCGCTACCTGCGCGGCCACTGCGCCGGCGATGGTGTCCTTGTTTTTACAATTGAAAATGGTGATGGGCACCTCTTTTCTATCGTTGTAATACAGAAAGCCTTTGCTGCTTTCTTCGGGGGCCATCACATCGATGTATTGAATACTGTCTTTCTCACCGGCAAATTCAAATGTATCAAAACCGGGCGTGGGCTTGAAGAAAGCATTCATGGCCGCAATCAGGTTCTCCGATGAACGATAGTTATGGTTCATATCGTAGAGATGCTGTACGCTGTTGCGGGCATCGAAGTAGGTGAAGATGTCGGCTTTCCGCCAGGCGTAAATACTTTGTTTGGGGTCGCCGATGTAGAACAGGATGGTGTTTTCGCCGAAGGCCCGGTTGAAGATTTCATACTGCTGGCGGTCGGTGTCCTGGAATTCATCCACAAACACGGCTTTATATTTGTTTTGCAGCGAGGCTATCAGGCCGGGATTGTCTTTTTGAACTAAAGCCTGGTTCAGGTGACTGATCAGGTCGTCGTAGTTCAGCATGTTGCTATGCTGTTTGTAGGCTTTTACGCCTTCGGCGACTTCCTGGATTGCCAGACAGTTCAGTTGACGGCGAAGGGCATCAATATGTTCGCTGATCATCTCCCCGAAAGCATCCTGTGCGTCTATCAGCTCCAGTATCTCCGGAAAAAGTTCTTTGATATAACCGGAAGACCTTCTTTTTTGGATGATCCCGGCGAATTCAACAGGATTGTCAATCTTCGGCAGGATATCTTTTTTAGCATTGGCCTTGGTGTTACAGGCGGCAATCAGCGCTTCCCTGTTTTGCAGAATGTAATCATGCAGCGCTGTTTCTGCAGCAGTTTGTTGCTGACGGATATTGTCCAGCTCTTCCAGCCAGCTTTGCTGTTGGGCAGCGGTGATGTAATAGCGCTCCCGTGGTTGGTATCCCAGGTATTTTTTTCCGCTGAGATGCTCCTGTAATACTTTTTGTATATCGGTACGCATGCTTTCGCGCCACAGCATCTGTAGGATGACAGGGTGCAGCGTGGTGACATGTGTGCGCCAGAATTTATTCAGCTCGTTTTCGATGATAGGTGTGGTGTCGGGAACCATTTCTGCGCCGAAAAGCTGGTCTGTCTCAAATGCAAACTCATTGAGCGTTTGCTGGCAGAAGCTATGGATGGTGAGTACCGAAGTTTCGTCTAGCAGCAGCACGGCATCCCGCAGCCGGTGGTTGACTTCAATGGCGCCCCATTGGTCAACAGCCTGCAATACCAGGTGAACGATAGTGTCGTCATCTACGGGATTGCCGAAGCTCACGGTATAAGCCTTGCGGATGAAGAGCCGGATACGGTCTTCCAGCTCGGCTACTGCCGCTTTGGTAAACGTCACCATCAGGATATCTTTCACCGATAGTTGTTTTTCCAGGATAAGACGCAGCACCAGCACCGCGATGGAATATGTCTTCCCCGTGCCGGCACTGGCTTCTATCAGGTTACTCCCTTCCAGTGGTACTTCAGTCGCTACGAAATGTTGATATCTGTTCTCCGTCATCGTTTACTCATAATATTCAGGAAAAATTTCAGCCAGCGGCACAATAAGCTGTTCACATAATCTTTTGTAATCAGCCAGTACTGTCTCATCGCTGAAAAATCCTTTTTCATATTCCTGGAGGATATAATTATCGTTACAAGGGAACTGATAATTATTCAGTTTTTTCTCCACCAGCTCATCAAATGCTTTGCTGTCAAGATCCGGAAGATCTTTAGGCTGGGTGCCGAAATCAGGGTAAAAAGGAACGATTTTTTCAAATCCTGATTTATATATTTTCATCAACTCGCTTAAACGGCTATACGCCATTTCTTTTGAGATCTTTGTTGCCTGAAAAATAGCTTCTTTTTTAGCGCCGGAGATATACTGCATCCCCTGCACGGTGCCGGTGGCAATACCGGCGAGGTAGCGCACATAGGCTTCTACCATGTACTTGGTCTCGTTCTTTGACCAGGATATTTGTATGAGCTGGTCATTGTAAATGTTATTGATGGTGCCTTTGAGCAGGGTGCCATCGATAGTTGTTTCAAAAGAGGCTTTCTGCTCAATGGCTCCCTGGGTGGCATTTTCATACAGGGTACGCACGGGATGTACCCGCTCTTCTACTTGCTGGATGGCCACAAACGCCATATTGTTAAGTGGCAGCTGTCCTTTTTTAACCAGTCTTTTTTGTAAAATACGTTTATCCGCTTCCGTTACCGGCAGCAGCTGATTTTTAATGCTCCATTGCTGGAGGTTATCGAGGCTGAACAGCTCCGTGTCGCTCAGCAGGATTTGTTCGTCGTTATAGTAGATGCCCAATACCTTGTTGTAATAGGCTTTGAATGGGTTCTTGAAGAAGCTGACCAGCTCGTCGAGGTTTATTTCCCCGAAAATGATCGGATCGATTTTTTTTTGTTGGTTGATGACCGCCTTTCCTGTGTCCTGGTGACTGTTCAGGTAACTGTACAGGCGATCGTTGCCCATGCTGTATTTGCGGCTGAAACCCTGTAGTGGCTGTTGTGTGATCAGCATGTCCCGCACTTTCTCTGCGCCGTCTTTTACGCCGGAGATAATGTAGTCTACCAGCTCATCCACCAGTGCGGAAGGTGGCAGTGGCGTATTGTCTTTGGCGTTGCGGCCTACATAGCTGATGTAGAGATATTGCTGAGCAGACAACACTGTTTCGAGGAAAAGGTGTTTATCGTTTTCTTTTACGTTACGGTCTCCGCGCTGCCATTGTTTTTCCATCAGGTTGAAGCTCGACTTGATTTCCCGGCGGGGGAACTTGTCGAAGTTCAGTCCCATGAGCGCTACTACTTTAAAAGGAATACTACGCATAGGGATCAACGAACAGAAGGTAATGCCGCCGTTGACGAACAGGCCGGCGCGGGTGGAGCCGGTCAACGCCTGCAGCAGGCTGTGGCTGAACACTTCAAAGGCTACCGGTTCCTGCATGTAGTCATTCAGGGAATGGTAGTCGGTCAGTTGTTTGATCAGCGCGTTATAATCTTCATCTACTTCTTCCTGCTGTTCAAACACTAGGCTGTGGACTACCTGTTCGGTATATTTCACCCAGTCGGCGATACTGCGGAGTTTCTTTCTCTCTTCGATAGCAGCCATTAGTACTTCCGCAAAATGGCAGAAGCGGATGGTTTCATGAGCGTCGCTGCCTTCCTGCACGTCCAGCGGGAAAAAGCTGTCGTCGCCGTAGCCGTATTCTTCTTCCCCGCTCATACAGATGCCGTACATGATACGTTGTATACCGTAACGCCAACTGACAAAATGGGTCTCTTCTGATTTTTTTCCTTCGATACCGAAGCGGATATTGGCTGCTTCTACGATGCTTCTGAGATGCACCGGATCATTCAGCCCGAAACGGTTACGGATATAGGAAAAGTCCAGCAGCTGCATCACCGCCTCTGCGGTGAAGTTGTCTTCATTGATGGTCAGCAGTGCGTAAAGGGCGTTGAAGAGGTTGTCGTTGTCGGTATAACTTTCATCCGCAATAGTGTAGCGAAACTTATACGGTGCGTTATTGAACACTGCCTTGATGTAGGGAGCGTACGCATCAATGTCACTCACCATGACTACAATATCACGGGGAGAAAGATATTCCTGGCGCTGGTCCACAAGGTGAACGAGGTAGTTGTAAAGCACCTCCACTTCCCGGGCAATGGTATAGCAGGAATTGATGGTAATGGAGCCGTCCTGTACATCTTCGAGGCTAAGCAGATGGCGGTGATCTGTGGCAGCACTGAAGATATCGTGTTGTACTTTATGCAGCAGCGAGTCTGGTATCGGTTCTTCGATGCCTATTTCCTCAAAGGCGTTAATGAATGCATCGTATTGGAAAAACAGGCCGAAAGTGTTTTGTATCACGCGGCCCCAGCCGGTGAGCAGCGCGTTGCCTACGTTACGCGGATCGCTGGATTTCTGTTCTTCCAGTCCTTTCTGTCGCCAGCGGGCCAGTTGTTTTTCGCTTTTATCATCAAACCAATACACCACTGGTGCAGGATTGATGATATGAAAGTGAATATCTATATAAGATGACAGCTCATGGAGGATCTTGATGTGGTAGGCCGTGATAATCGACAGGCCGAAAAGGTGCACTGCCGGCATTTTGGTGGACAGGCCTGCGTGCGGCCCTTTATAGAAAAGGGTTTCGAGGATATAGTTGCCTACCAGTGTTTTGTCCGGCAGGGCGTTGCCGGAAACGGCTTTCACCTTGGCCCAGAGCCAGGCTTGCCATTCATCGTCTTTTAGTAGATCGGGGTTGGCCTGGCTCCACTCTTTGATCATCTCCGGGCGGTATACCTGGTACTGGTCGAATAAGTCGGCCACTTTTTCGGCCAGGCCCATGCGTTTCAGTTCGCTCTCTCCTTCTCCTTCGTTGAAATAGGTGGCTACTTCGGGATACTTCCCTGCAAACTCAGGTTCCCCCATTAGTTTAAACAGCAGCCAGCTCAGGTTCTGCGGGGAGAGCACCTGTGTGAAGGGGCCGCCCAGCAGCAGGTACAGGTGAAAAAGCAGGTCATTGGGTTTCATGAACCGGCAGTTGGCTGCGATGCCCATTTTATAGGCCAGCTGCAGCTTCAGCCAGTTGTTCATCCCTTCCGTCTGGGTGATGATATAATGTGGCTGGAACACGCCGTTGCCGGCGGCCTTCAGGTCGTCTGAAAGGCCGCTGGCCAGACTATTGAGCGAATTCGAAACCTTGAGATATATAGCCATGTTTAATTTCCTGTTTTGACATCGGCTGCCTGCGCCAGGAAGCGGGCGGCAATGCCGGAGGCCCTGGCCACAAAACGTTCTGCAGCGGCGAGGATGACATCCGCGGAGCCCTGCACGTATACTTTGTTCCGTGCGCGACTGACCGCGGTATATAACAGTTCCCTTGTCAGGATGGGTACATCGGCCGCATCCGGGAGCACTACCAGTACCTGACCGAATTCTGAACCCTGGCTTTTGTGAATGGTCATCGCAAAAGCTGTTTCCGCCAGGGTGAGATAACCGGGCAGTACGCCCTTCAGTTCTCCGTTGCTGTCTTCAAACCAGGCCATCAGCACGCCATTCTCATCAGGACGGATGATGCCGGTATCACCATTAAACAACCCGTGTTCATAATAGTTGCGGGTAAGAATAATCGGGCGGTTTTCGTAGAACTCCGCGGTGATCCTGATTTTGCCGTGGTCATGGAGATATCGTTCTATGTCGCGGTTGATGGCGTAGAGGCCTTGTGCCCCTTCCCTTACCGCCACGAGCACACGCTGATCGTTGAGCTTACGGAGGGCGTTGCGGGTATCTGGTTCGTTGATGAACGATTCATATCCCGAGATGAATTTATGGAACAAAGTCACATCGCAGGATTGGTCGATGATCACCTGATCGTCGGCGCCGGCGGCAAAGAAGCTGCGGATAGCCGGTTGATCGTTCCTGATCAGCGCCTTACTGAACTTGCCAATACCGGTGTGACCGGTAAAGCGGTGACTGCGGCGCAGTTCCACCAGGTGTTCAAACAGCGGGTGCCGTGAATTTGTTTGTGCCTGTGTCGCTGGTATTTTACGTTGGTCATCGAAGATGAACCGGTTAATCAGCTGTAGCCGCTCATGAGAGAACATGTTCAGTTTCTCCTGCGCCTGGCACAGATCTCCGAACAGGCTGCCTGCCTCTACGGAGGCCAGCTGGTCCTTATCGCCCAGCAGGATGAGGCGTGTCTGCGGATGGATCGCGTCCAGCAGTTTAGCGAAGAGGGCCACATCTATCATAGAGCACTCATCGATGATGACAACATCATAGGTGAGTGGATTTTTTTTGTTATACCGGAAATACGGACTGTTTTTGATGGACTTGAGCAACCGGTGGATAGTCGACGGGCTCAGTTCCTGGAATTTCTCCGCAATAGCCGCATCTACCGGGATATTGGTGTTCCGTAAGCTTTCCGCCATCCTGGCTGCGGCTTTTCCGGTAGGTGCGGCCAGCGCCACTTTAAGGGCAGGGTCGGTAGCGTACAGGATGGCCAGCAGTTTGGCCACGGTGGTGGTTTTACCTGTACCGGGGCCGCCGGTGATGATGGTGAAGTTATTCAACACACCGGTGATGGCTGCTGCCAGCTGCCAGTCGGCCGGATCATCGCCGTCGCGCAGGTTACTACCGGCAGGAAACAGTAGCCGGACCAGTTCCTGTTGTTGCTCCAGCAGCGCTGTTCTTTCGGGCAGCAGTGTTTTCTCGGCCGCGAGGAAGTCGTTGATATGCTGCAGGAAGCTGGTTTCGTAGCGGTAGTACCGTTGCAGGTACAGTCTGTTTTGAAACAATACGAACGGCTGTGAATCGTTGCCATTTTTTCCGACCAGCGGGATGGTGGCCAGCGTGGCGGCCCCGTTTTCCTGGAGTTGGTAGAATCCTGGCAGATTTTCCTGTTCTTCGCTGATGGTGTCGAGATCGAGGCAGATATGTCCCTCACTGAGCTTTTTAGACAACAGGTAAGCATACGGCTTCAGTACCGGCACTTCGAAGTACTCGGCAAACTGCTGGTGAACATCATTGAGGGTGGTTATATTTCGCATGTAAATTTCGCACTCTGGAAACGTCGTCAAAGTACGACTTTTCTGCGTGATGGGGAATGCCCTGTCACCTGATAATTGGTATATATATGTAGTGGAAATGTCAGTCTTCTTCCGTGACATTGATTTCGGCCACGCGGCCAACCTGGCCGTCTTCCAGGCGGACTTTAATACCGCGGGAATGGAAGGGCGCGGAAGTGAGTATGTCCTGAACGATGCCGTAGGTGCGTTTGCCGGTACGCTGATCTTTTTTAAGGATGATCGCTACTTCCAGGCCTGGGTAAATATCGTTTCGGTTACGTCCGTGCATAGTTGAAAAAATTAGAAAAGGGTCAACTGCAAAGTTAACTCTTTTCTGATTTTATTTGCTGATGAAGAGCTGCCGGAGCTGATCTATCAGTACACCGTTGCCGGAAACGCTGATGTTGTTGATTTTCTCCGCGATTTTCTCCACATATTCCATTTCTTTCAGCTTGAACAGCATGGGATTGTCCTCCATCAGTTTGGCGGTATTGAGCAGGCTGCGGGTGCTGGCGGTTTCTTCCCTTCTCATGATGATATTGGCCTGCGCTTTTTTCTCCGCTACCAGTACCTGGTTCATGATGTCTTTCACGTCGCCCGGCAGGATGATGTCCCGGATGCCGAAGCTGGTGATGGTGACGCCCAATGCCTCCGCATTTTTGCTGACAGCCTCCAGTACGAAGGTGGACAGCGCGTCTTTTTTCTCCATCAGCTCATCGAAGCCAAGGCCCGCGATGTATTCCCGCAGTGCCAGCTGGAAAAGGACATACAACTGTTTTTCATGGTCCTTGTTGAGCAGCATCGCTTTTTCGATGTTGTCTACCCGGTACTGTGCCCAGGCGTTGGTCCGCAGTGCAGCCTTGTCTTTGGTCAGGATTTCCTGTCCGTTGATCTCCAGCTGGCGCTGTCTCATGTCCACCTTGCTGACCAGGACAGGGATATCATTCTTCCACCAGTAGTAGGTACCGTGAGAGAGGGTGATTTCGTATTTCCCATCGATCAGCAGCACTGCCTTTTCGTAGTTCTCCACCACGGTGGACCTTACGAAAGGCGCTACCAGTTTATGGTTCAGCGTGGCTCGGTCTATATTCTCCGTAATGTTCACTTTGCTGATGTCGGCCCTTACGAATTTGTATTCGATCAGGTTTTTCCAGAAAGTGTACCTTCCGGTAGTAAGCACTTTTTTCAGTAAACCGTTCTCGTACAGCAATACGATCTCCGTTTCTTTTACGTCGATGACGTGCAGCGCCTCGGCGAGTGCTGCATCCTGCAGGAGAATGTTGAGTTCTACCGGTGCGGTGAAAGCAGTATTGATGTCATACACTTTCACATCTTCGCCAAACAGCCAGTAGCTGCCGGCTTTCAGCATGCGTTGGTATACGCCTCTTTTGAAGACGAGACCAATTTCATACGCATTGATGAGTACCCTTTTCATTTCTTTTTGTTTTTGGGGCGGATGAAATAATAAGCCAGAGAAATGTGACCTTCCCGTTTTCACGGAAACGGCTTTCACTTCGTGTGTTCGTATCTGTTATGGCGGAAGGAAAGTAACAAAGTGATACGAATGACACGGATATATACAGCCGTTTGCTGGTGTCCACCGGATGTGCCGTTGCGCCCTTTTGACGCGATGGCGTGGGCAAATAGCCCTGACTTTTTGATGGTGCACTTTTTAATGAAGATGTGCGCTTCTGAAGGATCCCAAGTCCTTTGCCTGACCATCGGCTTACCTCTTTCGAGGTGGGAATCGAACCCGTTGTTTTCTATTGCTCTACCAGATGAGCTACTGATTTTTCAGATCAGAGAGGAATCGAACCTCTTACCCATAGATTAAAACACAGGAAACAAATGATGCCGCAACAGCATACAACCAGTTACTACCGTTGCACTGCGGGGCTATGTGAAACCCACGCCTGGTTTGCGTATACAACTGTCCTTGCTTCTTTGTCAAAGAAGAATTTAAGGCTGACAGCCCTGGTGCGAGTGGCAGGATTCGAACCTGCTAAGCCGGAAGGCGATGGTTTTACAGACCATTGCGATACGCCGTCATCGCAGCACTCACATAAGGGGTAAAGGCGGGAATCGAACCCTGATCCTCCGATCCACAATCGGATGTTCTGCCGTTGAACTACCTTACCCGTTTTTTCTTGTAGGCCAGACTGGATTTGAACCAGTACCACACTGCGTATAAGGCAGCCGCTCTCACCGTTGAGCTACAGGCCGGACTTTTGGGGCAACAAAAAAACCGGTCATTTTGCAACGACCGGTTTCAGATTACTTTTGCACGATGATACGTGCAGGGGTTTACCGAAGTCGTTGTCGTTTTGGGGCATAATACTGCTTACGGCCTATTGGCTGTATACTAAAATGAATATGATATAGTGTTGACTGCTTCATGATTTTATAAATTAAAAAAGCCCTGCAATCTCTTGCAGGGCTTGTGTTATATCGAATTCGTTGATTCAACTATTCTGTAGCATAACATGCCCCGCAATCCGTACGGCCTATATAGCCTAACGCGATGAACTTTTGTGTATGTGTATACTTTGGATGCATGTTTATGATTTTTTTAACGATGCAAAGATGGAGAAAATATTTTAATATCTCCAAAATATTTTTTTAATCCTGATAAGAAGTTTGATTGTTTTGTCATTTGTAATACTTTGTGGTACTACGTTTCATGTAATTTGAGAAATTTTATATTATATAACGTCATAGTATAAACGTTATTTTAATATAGAGTGTATTAGATGAAATGATAGATCGTGGATCAATAAAATGGACACTGAACTCACGCCTAATTGAGTGACAGGACATCTTGTTATTGGTTCCTCTAATCGTACCGGATGGAATTGAAACGCTTTTAGATGAGGGTCTTTTAAACTGCCAAAGAAGTTTTAATAGTACTTGTGGAATTGAATATTACGGACACGGAGTGTACAGTGTCATCCGTTTTCATATTTGTCAATCAGAGCTTGGAATAAATTTAATGACGTTTAAAATTTATTAATTCGAATGAGTTTGATTATTATACTTTAACAGTAATAACATTAATTGTATGTTAATTTAATTAATGTGAAATCCATTGTTTCTTCTTGCCTATTGATTCCCGATTTTCCCTTAAATTTATATCACGTTTTTAACCCAAAAAGTAACACCAATGTACATCTACAGAACACTCCATCATCCGGAAGGATGGAAAGGTCTGGCCGAATTTGAAATCCGGGACAACCAGATCTTCACTACTGTTCATCATGCCAGCGGAACGCATACGCAACCCTGGTTTGAAATCTCCAATGATAAGGTTTATCCGACGGTGTACCACCCTAGCGGACGCAGTTCTTTCCCTTGGTTTGAAATCAATGGGAGCGCGGTGAAAACGTCGGTACATCATCCGAAAGGAGTACAGGGATTGCCGTGGTATAAGATACAGTAGGTGTCCTAATGAATAAGAGGTGTTTTTAAGCACCTCTTATTCTATAATATCTATACCTCCGCTTCCCAACCGTCAAATTCTACATCAAGCTCCACACACAACGTGCTGACGGTGGTAATGATATCTATGATGGCTTTTTTTTTGAACTTTGTCTCATATTCAATATCCAGTGAGAATTCGCCTTCGTCTTCATACAGGTCTTCTTCTGTGAAACCAAGGTTAAGCAGCCGGCTTTCCAGCATTTTTAACTTATTTTCTTCGGGGGAAAAAAAGTAGAACAGTAAAAGCAATTCACTTCCTTCTCTTTTACCTTTCTTTTCGAGGGTACTTAAAATACCGTCAATGTTTTCAAGTTGTTCGGTTACAACTTCCTTTATCAGAACTTCCTTGTCTATCATAGCTGAATAGTTATTTGCCTGCTATTTAAATGTTGCATTTTGTGGCTTGCCATACCCTGGGAGTAGTAGTTTATCCAGGTACTCAGGGTCACGGAAAGTATTCCAGGGAATAATACCCAGGTACATCTCCAGCAGCATGGCACCGGGCTGTGAAACTTTTAATTGTTTACGTACAGCATCCTGGCTGATACCAAAAATTGGTAATCAACTTTCTGTAGAATTATCCTATGGAATACTCAGTGAATATACCGCTTTTTTGTATTAAAATAATGATCCTGATTTCGTGGAAAACCAATTCTGTAGCTGAAAATGAAGTGGCGCGACTGATTTAAGGTTAGGGTGCCAAACAAAAAATACGTATAACTACTTATACCCCGCCGCCTGTAATTCAAACAACTCAGCATATTTCCCCCTCCTCTCCAGCAGTTCTTCATGGCTTCCTATTTCCGCGAGTTGTCCTTTCTCCAGCACCAGTATACGGTTGGCCATGCGCACGGTAGAGAACCGGTGTGATATCAGCACGGCGGTCTTGTCACGGGTCAGGTCTGCGAAGCGGAGGAACACGTTGTATTCTGCGCGGGCATCCAGGGCGGAGGTGGGCTCGTCGAGTATGAGCAGCTGTGCGTCTTTCATATAGGCGCGGGCGAGGGCTATTTTCTGCCATTCACCACCGGAGAGGTCTATGCCCTGATTGAAACGACGGCCGAGCATCTGCTCATAGCCAAGCGGCATTTTCGCGATGAGGGGTTCAGCAAGACTTTGCCGCGCGGCGTCCTGGATGAGGTCCTGGTCGTGGCTGTGGGTAATATTGCCGACGGCGATATTCTGGGAGACGGTCATCTGGTACCGTTGATAATCCTGGAAGATAACGCCTACCTGTGTACGCAGTTCGGAGAGATCGTATTCCCGCAGGTCTACGCCATCGAGGAGGATACGGCCTTCTACGGGGTCATAGAGGCGTGCCAGCAGCTTGACCAGCGTCGTTTTTCCAGCACCGTTTTCTCCTACCAGGGCCAGTTTTTCTCCGGCATGGAGGGTAAAGTTCAGGTGACGGATAGCCCATTTATCGGAGTTATGGTATTTGAAGCCTACGTCTTCAAAGGTGAAACCCTGTTGGATAGGATGTGGAAATGGCCGCGGATGCTGCGGTGAGCGCATCTGCGGTTGTATCTCGAAGAAATCGAAGAGGTCTTTCAGGTACATGGCGCCTTGTGTTACGCTGGAGAAGCGGATCAGGATGCCCTGGAAGGTGGTGCGCAGCTGACGAAAGGAACCGGCGAGGAAAGCGAGACTGCCGATGCTCAGGACGCCGATGACCGTCTGCAGGATGATGATCACATAGGCGGCATAGTAGCCGGCGCTGCCCAGCAGGGCGAACAGCGTGCCCCAGACGGCATGGCGTGATTCGAGGTTCTTTTTATCGTTGTAGAACTTATCGGAGATCACACGAAAGCGCTGTATCAAAAAATCAGACAGGTCGAAGACTTTCACTTCTTTGGCGGTTTCATCGCTGGCGCCAAGGTAGCGGATATAGTCCAGCTCACGGCGATCGGATGTCTGGCCCCAGGTGAGCCGGTAATGAAGATGGTTAAAGTGGGACTCATTCAGGAAAGCAGGGATGACAGCGACAAGCAGGAGCAATATCAGCCACGGATTAAATACGATCAGGCCGGCGGCCAGAAAGCCCATGGTGATAAGGTCCTGCACCTGGCTGAATACCTGCGACAACAGGATGGTACGGCCAATGGTCTGTTGACGGGCACGTTCCAGCTTGTCATAAAACTCGGAATCTTCAAACTGGTCCAGGTCCAGTGATGCGGCATGTTCCATGATCTTCACAGAGGTATGATTGGCTACCAGGTCGCCTAACAGGCTGTCAATAAGGGTGATGGCCCGGCTGAGGGCATCTGAAAGGATGGCCAGCCCAAATTCCAGGGCTACCAGCTGCCATAACAGGTGCGTATTATGATGGGCGGGGTCTTTACTGATCAGTACTACTTCGTCGATGATGAGTTTACCAACATACAGGAGGGAAAGCGGCATGGCGGATTGCGCAATGCGAAGGACCCCGTTGCCAATCGTCAGGCTCCGGTTGGTCTGCCATACCATCCGGAAAAATGCAGGTATATTGCTGAGGGCGGCCAGTCTTTCGCGAAAAGTCATTTTATCTTCTGCTGCCCTTGTACGTTTCTTATGAGTGGTGCCATACTTATTCATGGTATTAATTTACGGAAAAATGCCATGCGAAACCGGTGACCAATTCCCTATATTTGCTGCGGAGAATGCAAAATCCAGGTTCTATATGGTAATATTTTTTGTTCTTGTTGTGGCCGCGGCCGTTTTGGTGACCGCCGGCGCGGTAACCGCCATTAATCAGCAGTCCGCTAAGTGGGCTTCTTTTGAAGATTAATTACTTCCTTACTTTCAGAATTGCCGTCTCCCAATAGGGGGATGCGGCTTTTTGCTGCGTCATATCAGCACATAGAGCATTTAGACCTACGATGAATCACACAGCTGTACAAAGCAAACGAAACCTGCTGACTTATTTGGGCGAAAAGGAATGGTTGATCATGTTCCTTTGGTTTGGACTGGCTTTTATTGGTGCTATTACGGAAATATCCCGCGGTAATATCAATAACTTCCTCATTTTCAAGAATGTATTCTTTCACCTGATACACCAGCAACCCCTGTACATCGAGTATCCGCAGGAATACTACGATGTAAACCTGTATGGACCTGTGTTCAGCCTGGTCATTGCTCCTTTTGCCGGACTGGAAACGAAGGTAGGCGCGCTGTTGTGGGCCATGACCGGCGCCGGCGTATTGTATTATGCCATCCGCCAGCTGCCGCTGAACAGATTACAACAAAATATCATTCTGCTGTTATGTACGCAGGAGCTGATGGGGGCCAGTGGCTGGTTTCAGATGAACCAGTTCATTGGGGCTTTTATTATTCTCACCTTCGCCAGTATTGTGAAAGGCAAGGATATGCTGGCAGCCTTTCTGATAGTACTGGGCACTTTAACGAAGATTTACGGTATCGTAGGACTGGCATTCTTCTTTTTCAGCGGTAACCCCAGGCGGCTGATTGGAGGGCTGTTCCTGTGGGGTGCTATACTGTTCGCAGCACCAATGCTGCTTTCCAGCCCGCAATATGTTGTCAACAGTTACTTTGAATGGTATGGTGCCCTGGTGCATAAAAATGCGCTGAATGAGGCTGTCACCACCACTTTCCAGAATATTTCCGCCGGAGGGTTTATTCAGCGGGTGCTTCATCTGCCGGCGTTGGATAATATGTACATCCTGGTGCCGGCGGTTTTGATTTTCCTGTCACAATACCTACGACTGCCCTACCGCTACAATTCCCGGTACCGGTTGTATATACTGTGTTCTGTGCTGATGTTCCCAGTGTTATTCAGCAGCAGCTCGGAATCACCGACTTACATTATCGCTATACCGGCTATCTGTATCTGGTATGTAATGCAGCCCGCTACGCGTGCGAATAATATATTCCTGTTTTTCGCTATCCTGCTTGTGAGCTTCTCCCACTCCGATGTGGTGACGCCCTGGGTGCGTAAAAACCTGGCTGTGCCTTATGCTTTGAAAGCCCTACCCTGTCTGGTTCTTTGGCTGATGATCGCCTGGGAGATTTTTACCAAACAGTTCCTGAAGAAGCCGGCCAAGCCCGAAGCGGCGCCGGTACTGGCGCCTGCAGGTCAACTTTAACAACAACGCTTTTATAACAGTGGAAGGCCGGTATGATTGCCGGCCTTCCTGATTTTGAGGCATCGCCGTCAATAACCTCCCGTTCACAAAAAAAGTGCTTGAAAAGTTGTCCTGACCGCGTATATTAGCTTGCTAAAAGGATTTAGTTATGAATATGGGATTTAGGATCGGTGGGGCGCTGACCTTGTCAGCCCTGATGCTCAACGGCACGCAGGCATCGGCGCAGGCAAAACAGGCAAAGCCCGCCAAAGGCTTCATCGAAAGCAGATCGGTAGCGGCGGTAGACCCTTACATCGGCTCTGGTGGCCATGGCCACGTATTTGTAGGTGCCAGCGTGCCCTATGGCGCGGTACAGGCAGGCCCCACCAATATTGTTAAAGGATGGGACTGGTGCTCCGGCTATCACTACTCTGATAGTGTTGTCATCGGCTTCTCTCAGATGCACCTGAGCGGCACCGGCATCGGCGACCTTGGCGATGTGCTGATCATGCCCTACACAGGGAAAATCCGCACTAACCGCGGCACCCAGGAAAATCCTGCTTCCGGCTACGGCTCCCATTATTCACATGCCCGCGAAAAAGCCCGCCCGGGATATTACGCGGTAAAACTCGACGACTATAACATCGATGTGGAACTGACAGCCTCCGAAAGGGTAGCGCTGCATAAATATACTTTCCCGAAAAACGAACCGGCCAATATCATCATCGACCTGAAGGAAGGTATCGGCTGGGACGCCCCAGTGGAAACATTCATCCGTAAAGTAGATGACTATACCCTCGAAGGATACCGCTACTCCAAAGGATGGGCGGAAGACCAGCGCGTATGGTTCACCATTAAATCCAATGTGCCGGTAAAACAATTCCAGGTCTTCGAGGGCGATAACAAGCAAACAGGCGTTTCCCTGAAAGGGAAAGCTGTAAAAGGAGTCATCTCCTTTGAAAAATCACCGGGACAGGTAATGCTGAAAGTAGGCATCTCCCCTGTCAGCAGCGCTAATGCATTGGCCAACATCAACGCGGAAATGCAGGGCTGGGACTTCGCCAAAGTGGTGAACAGCGCCAACGCCAAATGGGACAAAGAACTGTCTAAGGTAGATATTCAAACAAAAGATGAAGCGGCCCGCCGCGTATTCTACACCGCACTCTATCATACCATGATAGACCCTGCCCTCTTCAACGATCATGATGGCAGCTACCGCGGTACAGACAAAAAAGTATACCCTAACCCGGGCTTCGATAACTATTCCGTATTCTCCCTGTGGGATATCTACCGCTCTGCCACTCCGTTGAGCACTATCCTGCACCCGGAGAAAGTGAACAGCTTCGTGAACTCCATGATCACTATACACAAACAACAGGGCAAACTGCCGGTGTGGCCGCTCATGGGTAGCGAAACCAACTGTATGGTAGGCTATCATGCAGTGCCTCCTATCGTTGACGCCTATCTTAAAGGATTCACCGGCTTTAATGCAGAAGATGCTTTTGCAGCCATGAAAGCTACTTCCATGCGCGATGACCTCGGTGTTAAATACGTAAAAGAAAGAGGTTATATCCCGGCTGATAAAGAATATGAATCAGTGTCCAAAGCCCTGGAATATGCTATCGATGACTGGTGCATCGCTGCTATGGCTAAAAAAATGGGCAAAACGGAAGACTACGAATACTATAAAAAACGCGCCGCCTACTATAAAAACTACTTCGACAGTACCATTAAGTTTGTACGTCCGCGTATGAGCGACGGCAGCTTTAAAACACCATATGATCCGTTCAACTCTATCCACGAGAAAGGCGACTTCACCGAAGGTAACGGCTGGCAATACACCTGGCTGGTGCCACAGGACGTGGAAGGACTGATCAGCCTGATGGGAGGCGACGAAGCTTTTACCCGCAAACTGGACAGCCTCTTCACAGCGAAGGGAGATATGGGCGCAGAGGCATCCAACGATATCTCCGGCCTGATCGGCATGTATGCTCATGGTAATGAGCCCAGCCATCACGTAACGTACATGTACGCTTTCGCCGGCAACCAGTGGAAAACAGCAGAGAAAGTAAGACAGGTGATGAAGGATTTCTACTTCGACCAGCCGGAAGGCCTTGCCGGTAATGAAGACTGTGGCGCAATGTCTTCCTGGTATGTGTTTTCTTCCCTAGGCTTCTACCCGGTAAATCCCGCCAATGGCGTGTACGTGATGGGGAGTCCGCTGTTTGACAAAGCAACGGTGAAACTGCAGGGCGGTAAAACGTTTACCGTACAAACCATCAACAATAGCAAAGAGAATATTTATATACAGAGCGTTACGCTTAACGGGAAGCCATATACGAAGAGCTTCATCACACACCAGGACCTTGTAAAAGGTGGTACGATGGTGGTGACCATGGGTAACAAACCTAATGTCAATTTTGGTAAAGCGGTTGCAGACAGACCTGCCAACAATCTGTAAGCATACTGCAAAAAAGAAGCGGGCTGTTTAAGAAATTAAACAGCCCGTTTTTTTATGCATTTATTTTATACGCTTTCTCCTAATACCTGTAATACTTCCGGCGTCATGCTGCCGAAAATGGATACTCCTGCTGCTCCATTGTCTATGGCCAGTTTCACGGCTTCGCGCAGATCACCGTAGTTATTATTGAAATCAGGGAGGAACAACCCGGCATACAACGGGAAGGCACCATGCAGGGTTTTTACCCCCTCGGCCACCGCGTCCCCTATCCAGGTGATGTTTTCCCGGTAGAAACCATGGTAGATCATCGGCATAACAGCATTCAACGGCCAGTTGGTCCAGTCCTGCCGTACAATACGTTTGGCAATTTCAGGCGTCGGAAACACAGCGGCGGAAATAGGCTTTTTATGTTGCCGGGCTACCTGCGCCAGATTCTTTACCACGTTGGTGATACGGTCATAGCGGAATTTACGCCAGGAAGGGCTTTGATCAGGATGCTCTATCTCCAGCGGATCTTTGCCATAAGCGGATTTGTAGGCGCTGCGGCAATCCTGGCAATAGCAGAAATCGTACTCCGGTAACTCCTTCGACTGGTCGATGCCGTATTTGCTCCAGAGGTTTACCGGCAGTATCACGTCGCAGAAACGAACATAATCCAGGTGGATACCATCTACATAGTTTTTGGACAGCGCCTGTTCTACCTGCGACTTCAGATAGTTGACCACTTCGGGTTTGCTGGGGCATAACCAGCGGTAGTAATCCACATACGGCGGATGATTGGAGCAGGATTCCCCTTTGCGGTTTACAGCATACCATTCGGGATGACTCGCCAGCAGCTCTTTCTCGCCGCGGTTCATCGTCCACATCCAGCGGTGCGCTTTAATGCCGGCGTCTTTGGCCGCTTTAAAGTGTACTTCGCTGTCTGCCTCAAAGAAAAGGTCCGTGATGCCCGCTTTGCGGTAAGTGGCATAACGTTTTTGCAGATCGGCTGCTTTCTCCTTCGGATCTGGATTGATCCATACCCGGTGCTGTATCCCTATTTTTTCCATGGACTGCGGCTGCCCTGTTGCACCGGCCGCCATCACGGGCAGTGCCGGTTTTGCCAGCGCCAGACTGCCCAGTCCCATTGCTTTGATGAATTTACGTTTATTCATAACCGTTATTTTCTGTTAGTATAGGTACGACCTTCCTGATTAATATAAATCGTACCGTCTAATTTGCCGCCTTTGACGGAGGCGGTAAACTGGGAGCTAATGCCTTCCAGCAGCAGTGTGTAAGTAACGCCATCGGCGGCAGTTTGACTGGCAGGCACTTTCAGCTCTTCAAGGTTGGCGGCAAATTTGCCGTGCTGCTTCTGGTAACGCATCTGCTCATGGAAGACATGCCACAGCAGGCGTTTGGCCGGTTCGGCGACCGGCATCCGGAATGGAGCGGTTGCTTCGCTGGTGGGTTGTGTGCTGAACTGCAGGTATCCCCACCTTTCAGGGGCATGCATGTTGATGATTTCCTGCGGAGACCATACCCAGTTGTTTTCCGGCTTTTTCAGCTTCACATACCGGCCGTCTTTTATATTGGTGTCCCATTCCACCCGGGAAAAATTGATACGCCAGGTGCTGCCATCGGAAGGGCGTTGCACATCGTTGAAGAAACGCAACGCATTAAACGGTATGGCCATTTCCACGGTCCATTCCTGGTCTTTGTCGTTGGGTTGATTGAGGGTGCCGTTAATATGAACGGCGGTCTTAAGTCCTTTAGTATCCCAGTTGAGCAATGCGTTGCCACCATGTCGGTATGGTTTGTTCATAAACAGGTCCATAACAGTATTGTAAGCGTTGATTTCCAGCTCAAAATACTGATGTGTGTCACCATCGGGATCAATAAACACTTCAAAATCATTGTCCTGAAATATGATTGCATCATGCTCTTTAAGAGTGGCCCATATGTGCGGTTCCTGCATCACCGCCGCAATGTAAAGGTAGTGCTGGTCCCACATCATTTTTACGCGGGTGCGAAGCGGTGGCGCGGGTTTGGCATCTCCTTCAATATCGGTGAAATCGTCTGTCCAGGGCACCTGGCTCCACGCTTTTTCCGACAACCGGCCATCAATGGCCACACTGTCGGATGTATGATAACATACATAGTGGCGGGGCGTGCCGGTAAATGGTTTGAAGGCTTCTGAAAAAGTTTGCGCCGATATGTTTTTGATACTGGCACAAGTAGCAAATACCCCAATAATAGCAATGGTAAAAAAGTGCGCGACCGGTTTCCGTCGCTCATGATTAAATGAACGTCCCATTTCTCTATAGCTCCAAAGTTAATTTAGCAATCCAATTCAAAAATATGCTCCCAAGATAGGCAATAGTTCGCGCAATATGTAGGGTGACGGCTTTCAGACAAATAAAAAACCTGACTGGAAAGGAATCCCAATCAGGTTTTTGAAATGTATAAAATGATATTACCAGATGCGTACCCGTGAACTGTCCGCTCTCCACATGCCATCACCTTCTTTCAGGTTGTACACTTTATAGAAAGCGTCTACATCGCTGAAAGGTCCGTTCACCCTGAATTTGGCAGGTGAATGCACATCAACGAGCACTCTCCTGGCCAGTTCTTCTTTTTTGGTATGGCTCAGCCAACCGAGGGAATAACCCATGAAGTAGCGTTGTGCGGGAGAATAACCAGAGATAGGTTCATTCTTTTTAAACTGTGCTGTTTTCTGGAATGCGTCCCATCCCAGCAGGATACCGCCAAGGTCTGCGATATTTTCGCCGAGCGTGGCTTTACCGTTAATGTGCAGGGTGTCCACCACCAGGTAGGAGTTGAACTGTTTCACCATCACGGCTGCACGCTGATTGAATTTCGCTTCGTCTTCTTTGGTCCACCAGCTTTTCAGGTTGCCTTCTGCGTCAAACTGGCGGCCTTCGTCATCAAAGCCATGGGTAATTTCGTGGCCAATGGTGGAAGCGCCGGCATAACCATATACGAGTGCATCGTCGAGCTCTTCGTCACGTTTGCCGGGAACGGTGAAGATGCCTGCTGGCAGTACAATTTCGTTGTTGCTGGGATTGTAGTAGGCGTTATATGTCTGCGGTGTCATGTCCCATTCGGTACGGTCTACCGGTTTGCCCAGCTTGCTGACCTGGTAGTTGTGCCACCATTGCTGCGCTGCTCTTGCATTCTCAGCGTATGATTGGTCCTTGATGGCCATGGCGGAGAAGTCTTTCCATTTATCCGGGTAACCTACTTTCTTGGTGATTTTAGACAGTTTGTACAGCGCTTTCTGCTTTGTGCTGTCGCTCATCCAGGTAAGGTTTTCGATACGTGTTTTAAGTGCGCCGCGAATATCTTCCACGAGGGTCTCATATCTTTTTTTCGCGGTAGCGTTGAAGAATTCTTTTACGAACAGCTGGCCAAGTGCTTCGCCCATAGCACCCTCTTCAGCGTCGAGCACACGTTTCCAGCGTGGCTTCTGTTTCTCCTGTCCTTTTAACAACGTGCCGTAGAAAGCGAAGTCAGTGGAGGCAATGTTATCGCTGAGAGCAGAAGCGGTGCTATTGATCAGGTGCCATTTGAGATAGTTCTTCCATGCGTCCAGCGGCTGCGATTTGATGGCGTTGCTAAGGGCGGTATAGAATTCCGGCTGACCAACAATAATCGTATCTGCGTGACTGTTAATGCCTTGTTGTTTGATAAAGGCCGCCCAGTCAATGTTGCCGGCTATTTTATTCAGCTGGGAAACGGCCATTTTATGATAGTTGGCTTCGGGATCGCGGAGGTCGGCCAGTTTGCGGCTCGACTTGGCCAGTATGGTTTCCAGCTGTACTACGCTGGCAGCAGCAGCTTTGGCAGCGGTACTGTCCATGCCGGTGAACTGCAGCATCTTCGCGATATGCGCAGGGTAAGCCTGCCTTATTTTTGTGGTGCGTTCGTCGGTGTTGAAGTAATAATCACGGTTAGGTAAACCAAGACCGCCCTGGTAAAACTGCAGCGCCATGGCTTCACTGTTCTTGGCATCCTGCGCGATGTACGGGCTGCACATGGCGTTGGTGAAGATGTTCTGCTGTGCGGCCAGGGCTACCAGCTCCTGTGTGTTGCTAACGGCATCGATGGCTTTGAGGTCGGCCTCGATAGGTTTAATACCTGCTGCGTTGATGGCAACGGAGTCCATTCCGCTTTTCCAGAAGGCCGCGATTTTACGGGAAATATCATCGCCCGGTTTTTCCACAGCCTGTTCATTGATGAGACGAAGACGTTTGTACAGCTCTTCCTGTACCAGGTTACCAATGCCCCAGGAGCTGTATTCCGCAGGGATAGGGTTACGTTTGATCCACCCGCCGTTGACATAATCAAAGTAATCTTGTCCGGGGTTGACGGTGCTGTCTATGTTGGCAGCCAGGATGTCGGGAGTGGCCTGTTGTTTATCGGCCGTCGACTGACCCTGGTTGCAGGCGGCGATGCATGCGATGCCAGCGATGCTGACGCCTGTGAGCAGGTATTTCCTCATAAGTGTGAATTGGTTTATGGCCGGAAAGATAAATTTTTTTGACCAGCGGCCGATTAAAATAGGCTTAATACTGTCAGTTTTATATTGTACTTTGGAAGATAGTCAACCACTTTTCCCCTATGATCAATAAACTCTCCACCGGCCGTATTCTGTCTATCGATGCTTTCCGCGGAATCACTATTTTGGTAATGATTTTTGTCAACAGCGTTGCCGGTGTTGACGGTATCCCTTCCTGGATGCAGCACGCACACGCTGATGAAGACAGGATGACCTTTGTGGACGTGGTGTTCCCCGCCTTCCTCTTTATCGTGGGCATGTCCATCCCTTTCGCTATCAATAGCCGGCTGAATAAAGGCGACAGCTTCTGGCAGTTGCAGAAACATATCCTGTGGCGCACGCTGGGACTATTGGTGCTGGGGGTATTTATGGTAAACACCGGTGATCTCAACCCTTCGGCAACAGGTATCAGCAGGGCGTTGTGGGCGCTGTTGTTTTACGGCAGTGTGATACTGGTGTGGAATGTGTACACTTTTAAACAAAAATGGATCAGCTGGATGATGAAAGGCATCGGTGCCGTTGTCCTGATCGTACTGGCAGTGATTTTCCGAGGCGGCGATGATGGAACGCATTATCTCACGCCGCAGTGGTGGGGCATACTGGGATTGATCGGTTGGGCATACCTCTATGCCTGCATCATTTATCAGCTCTTTAAAGGAAACCACAGTGCTATCTTCCTGATGATCGCGGTGTGTATCGGCTATTATATTGTATGCAGACAACCTTTTGCCCAAAAAAGCGAATGGAGCTGGCTGGCATCGCAGGGCGGTAATGCAGCACATACGGCCATTGTGTTGTGCGGTATGCTGTTGACTTTGTTTTATTTTGATGAAGACCTGGGGCTGACCGGCAGCCGCCTGATATCAAGGGTTACAGGATTTTGTGCGGTGTTGTTGATCGCCGGTGCCTGGTTGAGGCCAGCCTATAAATTGTCCAAGATCCAGGCTACACCCAGCTGGAGCCTGTACTGTGCGGCTATTTGTGTGGCCGTTTTTTCACTTTTGTATTTTTTGATAGATGTAAAACATTTCAGCAGATGGACTTCCTTCTTTAGGCCTGCGGGGTCTAATCCGCTGCTCACCTATATTCTGCCGGATATTGTGTATTTCGGAATGATAGCATTGGGACTAAGGCTACCGGCTGTTTTAGAGCAGGGCCTGCCTGGCATTATATGGTGTATGTGTTTCGCAGTAGCCATGTTATTTGTGGTAAAAGGACTGAATAAGTTACATATCCGCCTGCAACTGTAACAATATTCCCCACTCCTTCGTTATAGCGTATACGTTATGTAGAAAAATATCTGCATGAACAACATCCGTATGTCGTTGTTGTACCGTAGATATGGTAATGGCATTTTGTTTGTCGCGTGATTCCGCAGATCGTATTCTTTATCCCAAATTTTACCCCCGATGAAAAAAATAGCAATTGTTCTGATGCTGGCAGGTGTGATTTTAGCTATCTTAGCACAGTACGCCTACACGAATGACTGGATGTGGTTTCGGATTTTCCACACGCTGGGATTCATAGGATACATATTTATCATTAGCGGACTGGCTTATTTTTCCCTGTGGTTCATTCATCAGCTTTCCCGCGATGAAAAAAACAGGATCAAACGTTATTATCATCAGCAGCACAGCGAAAAAGAAGCCTGAGCCCTACAACGGCAGTAACCAATGGCAGCAGATACCTTCACGCTTAAATTTGAATATAAGGGCCACCCTCATATTCTGGAAGTGAACACCGTACACCAGACTTACAAAACCATATATAAAGTCGTCATCGCTGAACACGAAATTAGTTTTGAGCCCGATGAAGAAGGTTACGTGCGGGCCATTTCCGATAAGCCCATGCACGACCATAGCCGCCCGGTAGACGTCGAATTGTTGCACCATGTGGCGGAACTGATCATCCACCACATCCAATAATCAGCTTTCTGCTTCACCGCGAACTTCATCCCGGACAGATTCCGGGTCCCAGCCCTGCCCTTCGTCCAGCCAGGTCTTGATACGGTCAGAGGCAATGAGTTTCTCCATCTCTTCGATACGCTCCCGCATACTGATGAGGTATTGTTTTTTATCGTCGCGCGTAGCCGATAAGCCTTTCAGCGTCCGTTCATCCTGCCGGAAGAAGGTCCGCGCCGCCCTTTCGCTGTGATAGGCACGTGCACCGAGCATTCGGAGGGCATCAGCGCCCATGCGCAGTGAGGTGTCCACCGTTTCGCGGTAAATATGCAACACGCCCAGGTCCATCAGCTCAAAACTGTCTTCCACCTGCTGCGCTCTCACCAGCAGCTGCAAATGCGGAAAATATTTCTGGGCCAGTTCCACGATCTGGCGTGTCTGCTCATATTGATCAGTAGCCACAATCAGCAGTTTGGCGTCGGCAGCGCCGGCTGCCGCCAGCAGGTCGTACCGGGAGGCATCGCCATAATATACTTTAATGCCCAGGTTATGTAGGGCGTCCACCCTGTCGGAATCCATATCAAGGATGGTACATTTGATGCCGTTAGCCCGCAGGAAACGCCCGGTCATACTACCGAAGCGCCCAAAGCCTGCAATAATCACCGGGTTCTTTTCATGTATTTCATCGGAAGACCGCTCATCCTGCTTCGGTATCTGACGGGTAAACCGCGGCTGTACCACTTTCTCATACAATAACATAATCAGCGGCGTCAACGCCATACTGATGGCCACAATAGCGGTCAGCATCGCGGAAAGCCTGGCATCGATCAATCTCACCTGGTTGCTGAAAGCCAGCAGCACAAAGGCAAATTCACCAATGTCGGCCAACGCAAAAGCAAACAGCAGGTTCTGGTCTGTACTTAGTTTGAATACTTTCCCCAATATCATCAACACCGCCGCTTTGATCAACATCAGGCCCAGCACAAGCCCAAATATCAACAACGGTTCTTCCATGATAAGGGTAAAATCAATGGAAGCGCCTACAGCAATGAAAAATAGTCCCAGCAACAAACCTTTGAATGGCTCTATGTCACTTTCCAGCTCATGACGGTATTCACTGTTGGCGAGCACTACACCGCCCAGAAAAGCACCCAGCGCGGAACTTAAGCCTACCAGGTTCATTAGCACGGCAATAGCCACCACCATTAACAGGGCCATGGCGGTAAACAGCTCCCTTACACGCGTGCGGGCAATGATACGCATCAGCGGATTGACAAGATAACGGCCGGCAATAATAATAGATGCTACAGCCCCCAGTACAACAAGTGTTTGTCCCCATGCCGGAAGATTGTCACGCAACGACGATTCATGCAGATCGGCAGTATTAGCGGCGCCACTGGCCAGCAGCGGGAAAATGGCCAGCATCGGGATAACCGCGATGTCCTGGAACAACAACACGGAAAAGGCGCTCTGCCCCGCGGCAGTGCCCATCCACCCTTTTTCATTGAGCGTTTGCAACACAATAGCGGTTGATGACAATGACAGGATCATACCCAACGCCAGTGAAGCGTTGAATGGCTGTCCCAGCAGGTAAGCCAGACCGGCGATGGCAGCGGCGCTGCCCAGTACCTGGAGCCCTCCCAGCCCCAGAATGGATGTCCGTAACCGCCATAACAATGTCGGTTCCAGCTCCATCCCGATAAGAAACAACATCATCACCACGCCAAACTCGGCGAAATGCATAATGTCTTCTCCCTCTTTGCCAATGAAGCCCATGACAGACGGACCAATGATCACGCCGGCTATCAGGTAGCCCAATACGGCGCCCAGCCCCATTTTCTTGGCGAGCGGCACAAACACAATGGCGGCGGCGAGGTATACCATTGACTGAAATAGCAGCGAATGTTGGTTCATATGGAGCGGGTTTGGGATGGAAGTTGTAATGCCTCGTTCATGTAAGTCAGCCGTGGCAGGGCTGCCGGATCTATCTTGTCGTCGCGCAGCAACTCCAGCATATGACGGTATTGCTCCGCAGCCGTACGTATATCTTCTATGTCCATGCGGTGTACGCCGTAAATCACATAAGGAGCGGCATATTGCATGTTGCACAATGCAGCGGTCTGTGAATACGGCAGCAGAAACTGATGTACCGGATACTGATGGATGCCTTCAGGCTGATAGTTTCTTTCTGAGCTTCCGGTAGAAATCACATTGCCGAAATACTTTCCCTGCAGAGCTTTGCCGGTATGTCCGTATGCCCAGCCGTGCTCCAGCACCAGGTCCAGCCACTGCTTGATAATGGCCGGAGCGCTATACCAATAAAAAGGATGCTGTAAGAGAATGATATCATGCTTTTCGAGCAACTGCTGCTCCCTGGCCACGTCAATGTCAAGGTCCGGGTACCATTCATACAAATCGTTGATGGTAATACCCTTGATACCCCTGATGGTGGCCAGCAGCTGCTTATGTACCCTGGATTTTTCCAGTGCAGGATGTGCAAAATTGATTAATACCCGCGCCATATTTTGATGTGTCTATCCTTCGGAATATTCCTGTAACAATAACCGGTACTTATTCAGTATACGTGATTTGGAAACAAACCCCATCAGCCTTTTGTCCTGCACTACCGGCAAGTTCCAAACATGTGCCTCATCAAATTTTTTGAGCACCAGTGTAATGTTGTCTTTTAAAGATACTACTGCTGGCGGAGCTTTCATTAATTTCTTAACCGTGATGGTATCATATAGGTCCGGACTGAACATGATGGGACGAATGTCATCGAGTGTGATGATGCCTTCCAGTTTGTCCTGCTGGCTTACAACGGCAATGATATTACGGTGCCCGTCTTTCACGAGTTCTATCAGCTCCCGCAGGCTGCTGCTGATATCCACCCGCTGGATGTCCTGTTCCACGAGGTCCTGCATCTTCAGCATCAGCAGGATGTTGTTGTCGTGCGCTTTGGTAAAGACTTTACCTTCTTTCGCCAGCTCGGTAAGTTCTGGTGAGATAGGAGAAAACCATTTGGCCATCAGGTACGAAGTGGTGGAAACAATCATCAGGGGGATAAACAAATCATACCCGGAGCTGGATTCTGCAATCAGGAAAATGGCAGTCAGGGGGGCATACATCACACCCGCCATCACGCCCGCCATGCCTACAATTACGAGATTGGTGACCGGTACATCAGTGAAACCTATCTGAGAACAGAGCATCGCAAAAAAGAATCCCAGGAACCCGCCGGCAAAAAGGGAGGGCGCAAAATTGCCCCCATTGCCGCCGCTCTGGATGGTGATGGAAGTAGCAAACGCTTTCAGCAGGCATACACAACCGGTGAATACCAGCAGCATCCAGCTTTGTGGCGGGAAGTACCCGAAGAAACTGTTTTGCAGAATGGTTTCGCCATGGCCTCCGGCCAATGATTTTACGACAGTGTAGCCCTCGCCGAACAACGGCGGCATCGCCACGCAAAGGATGGACACCAATACGCCACCCAGCATGGCTTTACGCAACGCGCTCCATTGCAGGTGCTTAAAGAAATGTTCTACTTTCTTCGATAACACCACAAAGTAACGGGCGTAAAAACCGCACAGCAGGCCGAGGACAATATAAAAAGGTACGTTATGATAGTTGAAAGGGGTGCGTGATTCAAAATGAAAGAGCACTTCTTCCTGGAGAATGATCTTCGATAACAGGCTGCCGCAGACGGCGGCCACCACCAATGGCATGAAATCGGAAAACACAACGCCTGTCAGTAAAATTTCAAAGGCAAACATCATCCCGGCGATGGGGGCGTTAAAGGCAGAGGCAATACCCGCTGTAGCGCCAGCAGCAAGCAGCAACGTTCTCTCTTTGTACCCCAGGGAATACGTTCGGGCATAGTTCGAGCCCAGTGCCGCGCCGGTAACGGCAATAGGGCTTTCCAGCCCGGCAGAGCCGCCCAGGCCAACGGTGACGGCGCTTTGCAGTATCTGCGAATACATTTTCACCGGAGGGATAAGGCTGGAGTTTTGCGCAATTTCGTGCAGAATGGCCGGAATCCCTTTGCGGGACTGGCCCTTGAAAAAGAAAATAACGATCAGGGTGGTCAGTACAATCCCCAGAAAGGGAAAGACAACATAAAAGATCACCTGGGTACTGAAGTGTACCTTGTAGGTAATAATGTAGTGGATATAGTGTACCAGCATTTTTAGCACTACTCCGGCCAGGCCGGCAGAGCAGCCCACGAGAATACCAGACAGCAGCAGGAACTGACTACGGTTCAGTTTGCTGTGAAGCCAGTGTAGAAGCAGCTCATAGCTTTTGGCTTTGCGGAGGCTGTATTGTTCAAAATCCCGTTTAAACCTGAAAAAACCATGGTGCTTCCGGATACGGCTATATTTACTCATGGCGCAAATTTAAAGATCAGAGCTCAATCAACCCATAAACTTTATCATTCATGTAAGGTCCACCTGGATGTCTGGCGGTATAATCCAGGTTGATCCAGTACTCCCCTTTCAATTCGTGGTAATAGAGTTCTTTGATCACGGGTTTGGGAAACAGGGTGATAATGGCCTGCTTCATGATCTCAAAATCTTCTTTGTCGCCGCAGTACAGCTCAGGATAGGCGTGCCCTTTGATCAGTACGATACGGCAGCGGGCCCCAATGGATTGAAGACAGGAGGTCATCAGGATGGAGTGATCGTCACAGTCGCCACCAAGGCCATTCTGGATCGTTTCCTGCGGCGTGGCGAAATATTCGTCACGACGGGAATCCAGGACATATTTAAAATTGCCGTTGATATAGCGGAAGAGAGACAGGAAACGGGTGATCTTCCCGTATTTATAAAAATACTCGTCGTAAAAGTCCAGTGAGTGCTTCACGGAGAAGTTGCGGACCACGGAATCCTGGTAGTTGACTTTTTCCCTGATGCCCCGCACGGTTTTGTCGCGGTAGCTTTCTACACGACGAGGATACAAGCTGAGGATGTCCAGCTGTTTGCTGTCTTTGGTGCCCCAGTTGCCTTGCACCATGCCTTTGTAGTCGTTTAATACATTCGTGAAAGTATAGTCATCACGATATTTGTTGATCAGCAGCACGCTGCACACCACCAGGAAAGCGGGGATAATCAAAGGCCGGAAAACCCATCTCAGGGCAAATACTATCAGAAGGCTGATCAGGAAAGACACAGCCAGGTCTATATGGAAGCCTCCCGCTACAATGGGCGGGAGGAACCGGTTTATAAAAGGTGCGAGTGGTGCCAACGTCAGCAGGCTCAGTATATTGAGCAACAATTGCGTAGACGCTGAATATTTACTTTCATCAATGGCCATTATGCTATGCAATAAAGCAAAATTATGCCATAATCACTTCGCAAAATTTGGTATGGCCTGTTTAAAGGAGGTGCTGTTGCGAATTAATTCTATTTGTTGTTGCGTGTCTGTGATCTGTTTGTCCATGTTCAGGTCGCGGTAAATGTTCTTCAGCAGGGCGAAGTTCATCAGCGCCAGTACTTTCAGGTCCAGTTTCTGTGCATGTTCAATGGCTATTTCGGCCACACGGATCGCTTTATGGAACTCGTGTTCATTATAATATACCGTGGCATGCAGCAGTTTCTGGAATGATTCCAGGTGTTTTCCGCTGAAATAGTCGGAGGAGTATTTTTTGATGACCTGGTCGGCGTGCCGGCAGATCCTTTCCGCAGATTTGATATTGCCCATTCCCAGATGTCCCTGCGCCTGCCATAGCAGCAGCATCAGGCGGAAGGAGTCCGCTTTGCGGTAAGGCAGTGACGGGTATGCCTGGAACAATCGCTGGGTGAAGTTGAGCAGGTGCTCATAATCTTCCATCAGCAGGAAGGCGGTGCCCATGTTACGGAATACGATTTCCTGTGCCACAGACATCTGCTGCCGGGAAGCATGGCCCCAATACTGTTGGTACTGGTATATTTTGGCGCGGATGCCTTCGTTCACAAAACCGAATTTGAGATACTCATATATAAAGAGGAGTATTTCGTAAGGGGTCACCCACAGTTCTCCGTCAAATTCATCTGCGTTGTACAGCTTTTTGATGCTGTTGAGTTCCAGCTCGCACTGTTCTGCGTCCAGCTGAAGCAATGCCATGCTGAAAAGCATGTTGCGGATCTTGAGTTTGTCTTCCCGGGCTTCGGCCAGTCCCAGCAGGGCATTCAGCACTTTTCGTTTGCGGAAGTGCATGAATTCATCATTGATGATCTGGTTGAGCGGGTTCTTTTTGAAGAATCCTGCGGGGAAGATCGATTTCAGTTCCACCTGGTTGTTGCCTTCATGCTGATAATGAAGCACGAGATATTCGAGCAGATGTGATTTTTCGATGTTTGCCAGCGGGAGATGGAACATTTTGATGATGCCTTCCGTTTGCCGGGTGGTGATCGCATAGCGGAGCAGCCAGCGGAACACCCCGATGCGGTAAGGAGATTGTGGCAGATGGTCCAGTATGTTCCGCAGCAGGTTTTCGTTGATTTCCTGGTTGCTTTGCTGGAGGTAGCGCATCGCTACGAAGTATTCCAGCAGGAACGTATGGGCGAAGCGCACTTTTACGTGGAACATGATTTCCTGGCTGAGATTTTCTTCCGCAAGGATGTTATCTGCCAGCAGTTCCTTATAGGCAGGGAATAGATCGGCGTTTTGATTAAGCAGTTTGCTCTTGTCGATATAGATGCCGCTGCGGCCATAGTCGAGTTGTGCCAGCAGCTTTTCTATGATCTTTATTTTAAAGGCATTGCTTTGTGAGTTGAAGACGCGGTTCTGTACAAACCGCGATACGATCTCGAACAGGCTGAGGTGTTCATCTACAAAGTTCTGGTCTGGTCCGGTATTGAGCTGACAGAAAAGCTGGAGGTAATACGGGTTCCGTAATTTCTGCAGGAAGCTCTCTGAGAACATCCGGATGGTGGAGGGGTCAAAGTGGTGGTTATAGAGCACAGACTTCACTTCCTGTTCCGTGAGGGCAGGCAGGTTGATGTTTGTTTCCTCGTCCATTTCCGGTCCCAGGTACCAGTACCGGCGGAAGGCCGGATATTGGTGGGAATGCTGGAATATCTCTGACCAGGTGCTGCTGCGGATGGAAAGGATCACTTTCACCCAGGGGTAGCGGTCATTCGAATAAACGAAGTCTTCCAGCTTGGTATATAATAGTTTGAGTTTATCTCCTGAAACGGCGATTTCATCGAAGCCATCGATGATGAGTATCAGCCGGCCACCTTTATTATTAAAGTGACTGGAGAAGTATTCGCGGAAGTTTTCTCCTTTGCCGAGGTCCATCTGGTTGTCCAGCCAATTGGCGAGGGAGAAGCCTTTAAGCAGCAGGCTGCCGGCGGCGTGTGCATGGATGAACCAGCATACGTCGTGTTTAAACCGGGCATCCCTGCAGAACCAGAAGTGTTCGGCGAGGTGTACCAGGGCCACGGATTTGCCCCATCCTGAAGGGGCTATCAGGGCGGTGGCAGCGTAGTCGCTTTCGAGGAACCGCTCAATGTGCGCATTACAGAACGTCCGGGGAACAGTAAACGGGAATGCTATTCCCGAACGGTTTTTAAGCGTCAGGATAGTGTAGTGGGATACTGCATCCGCTTTGGTTTTCAGTTCATCCCATCTCCGTGTGTCCAGTTGCTGGTTGCTGCGACTGGCGCTGTTGAGCAATTGATAATGATGTTGCTGAAAATCTTCCCAGTCCTTGAACCGGCAATATTGTGAGAGCGTGTTCAATGTGTAGCGCGAAAAGCTGTGTTGTGTAACAGCAAATCCGAATACCCTTTTGAGCGTTGTCTCACTCACCAGTTTGGTGGTGTTATCCAATATGGACTGAGCCAGATTTTTGCAATCTGCCGATGACATGACTTCAACACCGTATCTGCGCAATACTTCTTTCTGCAGTGTCATGATGAAGTCATAGGATAGATCAATCATAGGGGACAATAAATGGATTAGGAATTTTCGATACTTCATTAAGTACGTCTGAGTCAGCGGTTTAGATTTATGAAAAGCAAAATGAACAAAATGAACAGGAAATTTTAAAAATGATTATATATATGAGAATTTATAATAAAGATACTTTTGTGTTATTTATTATTTATTATGATATGTATAATATAGGTATAAATTAATTAGATAGATGGAAAGTCAACCCCGGTGGCCTTTCTTGGTGAGTGTCTAAGGCAAGCAGAAGAAAAATAAAAAAAAATTACCCGTCAGCCCGGTTGCTGCCTGCCGGAAATAAATGTCATGGTATAAAAAAGGTGACCGTCGTCATCAAAATGAACAAACTGAACGATTGAATTTGATAATGAATGAAAGGGTCGCTACCATTCAAAATGAACTAAAATGAACCACCTTTTATCCCCTTCTTCACTATACATTCGTAACGCTTTTGCAAACCTTTAACATATGATTGAAAGTGGGATACATCTATCACCTCACTTTTCCATCATTGTCATGTAGCCACGTCGTAACCTATCCTGCCGCCAGAGTAATTTGTAATTCATTGAAAAATGAATATCGTTTTATTTTAATATCTGGTGCTATGCATTCAAACACTACTCCTAATTGCCCTTTTATTGCTGCCCCTATCACCCAATCCTGGGCAAAAAGTGCCTTGAACACACCCGTGTCACTATTCTTCAAAAGGCATACCCGATTATTGGGAAACCTGCTGTTACTGTTGATGACCTTCGGGATGATAGCACAGCCGGCCATGGCGCAAACACAGACGCAACGTGTATATGCGAACAGCGAAGCGCATGCAGCCACAGGCCTTTGCCTTATTTGTAGTGTGGCTAACCCTGACAGTGCCAGGGACGTCACCGGCAACTTTCTGCAAACCGGATCGGTGATCAATGCCGGCGTCGCCGCTTTGGCAACTATCTACCAGGAAGTGATCTTCCCCGCCGGCCAGACTCCTTCAGCGACTGACCCCGCCATCGTGAAAATCGGTACCGGCGGGACACTGCTGTCTCTTGGCCTGGCAAGTGCAATTAAGGTACAGGCGTATAACGGTGCTACACCGGTAGGTACTCCGGCCAATGTTGCCGGGACGTTGCTGAACCTCCTCATAAGCGGCAATCAGGCAGAAGTGTTCGTTCCTGCACCGGGAGCAGCATACGATAGGGTACGCGTAACAATTGACGCAGGGTTGCTCTCTGCTGCGTTAAGCCTGAAAGTATACGCTGCATATTATAATAAACCTGCTACCGGCACTATAGCCTGTAACACACCTATTGATGTGCTCACCGGTGCTACAGCCGATCTGGGCCTCGCTTCATTAGGCGGAGTTACCAATGCGCAAAATGCAATAGACAACAACATCTCTACATATGCTACCATGCAGACTGCACTGGCAGCTGCCGGACAGGCGCAAATTACTGCCATCTACCCCGGATTGTCCAAGACCGGAGACTCGGTCAGGGTCGTCGTCTCGAATCCAGGCACTTTACTGACACTTCAGCTATTAAATTCGATAACCATTCTAACCTATAATGGCGGTACCGTCGTTGATAGTATTCCAGGCAACAGCAATCTGCTTCGCCTGGATCTGTTGCAAGGGTCCGGTAGCATACAAACGCTTTCGTTTGCTTCAAGCGGACCATTTGACCATATTCAGGTGAGATTCGGGGCAATTGTCAGTGCGCTTGCTGCATTAAATATACATGAGATACAACGCTTGTCCCCTGCCCCGGTTTCTGCAGGCGGCGTTCTTAAGACCACCTGTCTCGGTACGGATGTAGTACTGAATGTAAGCAATCCTGATAATGTCAATTATAACTATACCTGGTACGATTCTACCCAAACCAACATTGTGGGAACTGGTTCCAGCTTTACCGCTTCGGGAGCTACTGCCGGCTCTTTCCGGTATTATGTATCTGCCATGCTGAAAACATGCTCCGCTTCTGAATCAGCGAAAGCACTGGTGACAGTCCAGGTCAATAAATACGCTGCTGCTGCCGACATTACTGTACCGCCTACGACGGCGGTCTGTGCAAATGTCGCCACCATTACACCTACTGCTACCAATCCTTCCGGTACACCTACCTTCAAATGGTACAAAGACATTAATAAAACCACCCAGATCACCAATGGTCTGGTAGAAGGGGCCATCAGCTACGCCATAGACGCTGCGGGCAAACTCACCATCACCGGACTTACCGCTCCGTCTACTACTTTCTATGTTAGTATCACCGACAGCACCCATTGTGAAAACCAGGCCGGCGCACTCGCTGCCGCTACTGTTACTGTCGGTACCAGCCCTGTTCCTCCGGTAACGGCTACCGGCGTTTCTGCAGTTGTCAATCAACCCATCACGCTGACTGCTTCCGCTCCTGCCGGCACTATTGAATGGTACACTGATACTACACTGGCCCCGGTTGCTACCGGCCCGTCTTACAATATTGGATCATTCCCCACAGCAGGAGTACATACCTACTTTGTAGGCGTACGGCTGCCGGGTGGTTGCTCCTCCGCCAGAATTCGTGTAGATGTCACCGTTACAACAGGCGGCGCTCCGGTTTCCTGTAACGCGCCTACCACCAGCGCATGGGGCACTACCCTCGGTTGTGTGCTTTGTGCGGTGAACAATCCGAACAACGCGGTGGACAGTGATCCGACCAACTTCTCACAACTGAGCGTTCCGGTCGGTCTGCTGGGTGGGTCTGCTTTCGAACAGCTCATCTTCCCGCAACCAGGCGCAGCGACAGACAGTGTGCGGTTTGATCTGGAATTCCCGGATGGTCTGGCCAATGTCTCCCTGCTGGGCGGCGTAGTGCTGACGGTAGCAAATGGCACCAATGTGGTGACAAGAGACACATTGGGCAGCCTGCTGCATATTTCACTGCTTTCCTCTACCAGGGGATATGTGACTATTCCTGCCGTCGGCGCCTTCGACCGCGTGGAAGTGAAAATGACCGGCACGCTGAACCTGCTGAATACCGTCAATATATATGGTGCACGCATCATCAGCCCTAACCCAACCGCACTGGTACGAAATGTAAAAGCCTGCCTTGGTTCCACTGCCACCCTTTCCGCTACCGTGGCACCGGGCACCAGCATCCAGTGGTTCGCGGATTCTACTACCACTACAGTACTGAGCACCAGCAATCCGTTTACTACGCCGGTACTCAATACCCCTGGTACCATAACTTACTGGGCACAGGTGGTAGGCACCAACAATTGCGCTAACCCTGATCGTATACCCGTTGTAGTTACAGTGAATACACTGGGTACCGCGGCAGACATTAACCTGGCAGATACCACCCTTGGTTGCGTTAGCAATACTGCGGTGCTGAAACCTACTTCTACCACGGTTACCAACCCGGTATTCACCTGGTATAAAGACGCGAATAAAACCACCGCCATCACCAACGGCCTGACAGAAGGCGCGGTACACTACGCATTAGACAGCGTTGGTAACCTCACCGTCACCGGCCTGGCCCTTGGCAACTATACTTATTATGTAGCCGTTACCGGCTCCAACCGTTGTGAAAACGCTGCAGGCGCACTGAAACCTGCTGTGGTAAGCATCGTGAATGCTCCGGCTTCACCAGTGGTGACCGGCACTGTCGTAGTGGCAACCGGCCAACAGGCAACGCTCACCGCTTCACCTGTTCCGGGCGCGGTAATTAACTGGTACGCTGATTCTACGACTACCACCATCGCCGGTACTGGTACCAGCTTCGTGGTGGGTCCGTTTAATAATCCGGGCACTTACAGCTATTTCGCTGCCGTAAGCGTTCCAGGCGCCTGCTCTTCTGCACGGGTACGTGTAGACGTAGTAGTGACCGGTCCGGTTATTCCTTCTCCGGATTGTAATGTGCCAACCAGCCAGGTTTCCGGCACCACCCTTGGTTGTATCCTCTGCTCTGTGCAGAATCCGACCAATGACATCGACAGCTCTAAAACAAACTTCACTACCCTGAGTATGCCGGTAGGTTTACTCGGCGGCTCTGTGTTCCAACAGCTCATCTTCCCGAACCCGGGAGCCGCAGGCGACAGCATCCGCCTGACCATGGCAGCTCCGGGCGGCCTGGCAGATGTAAGCCTG